>UGGS01000001.1:0-1235626 GCA_900450595.1 [Flavobacterium] thermophilum | reverse complement strand
CAAGGGAAAATTCGCGCGGAAGTGGAAATTGATACGAACGCGGAAGGCTATAAAATCGCCCAAGCGAACACATGTACATCGTGCCACGGACAAAACTTGTCCGGCGGCGCTGGCCCGTCGCTCATCGGCACCGGCCTGAAGCCGGAGGAAATCGCCAAAATTGCGAGAGAAGGGAAAGGCAGCATGCCGGCTGGCATTTTTAAAGGCACGGATGAAGAGTTGAAAAAACTGTCCGAATTCATCGCCGGACTAAAAGCGGAATAATCGTTTCGACACGAAAAAGCTGACTCGCGTTAGTCAGCTTTTTTCGTGCCAACATGAAACCGAGGCGAGGTGCAGATGATGGCATGGATTTATGCGCTGCTGGCTTCCCGGCCGGTTGTTTGGCTGCTCTTGTTCGTCAACGCGGCCGGCACCATCTATGGATATTATTGGTATCGTTATCAACTTGCCGATACGCCGCCCGTCTTTTTGCCGTTTGTTCCCGACAGCCCGACGGCGAGCCTTTTTTTTCTTGTCGTCCTTGTGGCATGGCTTTTCGGCAGGTCGGCGCCGCTTTTTGAAGCGTTGGCTTTGGTGACGCTTGTTAAGTATGGAATTTGGGCGGTCGTCATGAATGTGCTCGTTTGGCGCGTCACCGGCACGCTCGATTGGACCGGCTGGATGCTCATCGTTTCGCACGGGGCGATGGCGGTCGAAGGAATGCTGTATGCCCGGTTTTATCGATTTCGCTTCCTTCACCTTATGCTGGCGGCCGTGTGGACGCTGCATAACGATGTCATCGACTACGTCTTTGGCATGATGCCGCGCTATAGTGTGCTGGCTGACTACGCCGGCGAAATCGGCTATTTTACGTTTTGGTTGAGCATCGCATCGATTGCCGTTGCGTATCAGCTTGGTGTCCGCCTCCGGCGCCAGCCGCTTCTGCCGGGCAGCGGCCTGTCTTCCCGGCAGGCATCAGAGTAGAGCGTTGAACACAAGGGGGAACGTTGGGCGGTAGCTTTCTGGCAGTTGCCTGGTCTACTCTTGTCCACTCCTTCATACATTGTAGTAATGAATGAGGGAGGGACGATGATGAAACGAATCGGGCTGGCCATGTTGTTATCGTTTATCTTTTTATGGCCAGCGCTCGTTGGCGCGGCCGGACGACCAAGCGGTTGGGAGCAGCTGGACGATATTTCCGACGAGGCGCTGCAATTAGGGAAAAACGAGCGTTTTGCCGAAGCAAAAGAGGTGCTCCTCTATTTTTCTGAACGATTTTTTGCCCTTGAGGCGAAAAAACGGTTGAAAACGGCCGATGAGCTGCGGGCGGTGACTGTCACGCACGAACATGCCGTCAAAGCCATGACAGCGCCGATTCCAGACGAGGACAAGGTCGCTGCTCTTACACAGTTCCGCCTTGTCGTCGATGCTGTTCACTCCACCTATCAACCGCTCTGGTCCGAGATGGAACCCGCCGTCATGGAGGCGTTTGCCGTGATGGAACAGGCGGCGGAGCGCGGAGAGAGGAAGGCGTATGCGGCTGCCCTTCGCCGGTTTATGGATCGCTATGCCTTGATTGAGCCGAGCGTGAAAATCGATGTGCCTCCGGAAGAAGCGAAAAAGGTCGACCATGACCTCAAAGTGCTGCAAGGCGCTTCGTTTTGGCGGCTTGGCCAAAGCGAGCAGCGCGAGCAGCTTGCTGCCGCGCGCCGCAATATAGAAGCGTTGTTTGACGGGGTGAAAAAGGACGAAGCCGACCCGTCGCTCATTTGGGTCATGATTTCGACCGGTGGAATGATCGTCTTAACGTTGACGTATGTCGGCTGGCGGAAGTACAGAGGAGAAAAAGAGGCGAAGCGGGCGCGGCAGCCGGAAGAATAGGAGCCGGCTTGCTTTCAAGAGGGGGAATGGTTTCCCCCTCTTTTTTTCTTTTGACGGCTGCGCGGCACCTGGCAAGCCGGGCATGCCCCGAGATGTTGAGGACAGGGACTCAGTCCTTATTGCTCCAGCGGCCGCTTGTGCTCATCGAGCGTAAACCCTTCGCCGAGCACGTCGTGCACATCGGTGACCGCGACAAAGGCGTGCGGATCGACGGACATAATGACGCTTTTGAGGCGGGGCAATTCGTTTTTGGCCACGACGCAATACAGCACGTCACGGTCGCGTTTCGTATACGAGCCGCGCCCTTTGAGCACAGTGACGCCGCGCTCCATCTCTGTCAAGATCCGGTTGGCGATCTCTTCGCTTTTTTCTGAGATGATGGTCGCCCCTTTTGCCGCATAGCCGCCTTCCTGCATAAAGTCGATGACCCGGGCGGCGATAAAGACGGCGACCAACGTATACATCGCCTCGCGGTATGACAGGTAAAGAAGAAGCGACAACGTGATGACGGCGGCATCAAAGGCAAACATCGTTTTGCCCATGCTGATGCCTTTGTATTTATGGACGAGGCGGGCGATAATGTCGACGCCGCCGGTTGTGCCGCCGTAGCGGAAAATAATGCCGAGGCCGACGCCGATAAACACGCCGGCAAACAGCGCTGCCAGCGTCATGTCGTGACGGAGCGGCATATGGATCATGTAGCGTTGGAAGATCGATAAAAAAATGGAAACCGCGACCGTGCCGATGACAGTATAAAGAAACGTCTGGCGGCCGAGCAACCTCCAACCGATTAAAAAGAGCGGAATATTGAGCGCCAGGTTGGTGATGGCCGGATCAAAACCAAACAAAAAATAAAGAAGAAGCGTAATGCCGGTGAAGCCGCCTTCCGCCAAGTTGTTTTGCATGTTGAAATGGACGAGCCCAAAGGCAAAAATGGCAGCGCCGAGCAAAATAAACAAACTGTTTTTGATCTTTAAGCCGAAAACCATATCGTCCCTCCGTCCGCAAAAATAGTCGGCGTCTTCATTATAGAGGAACTTGTCCGCCCAGGCAATGATGGCCGGAAGCGCGATGATTTGGCACAAGGCGAAAACATTTGTCAAATGCGCTGCTTTTCGTTAACATGGAAACAGGCGAGGTGATGGCCATGCAGGAGAAAACGATGAAACAGATGCAGCGTGAAGTAGACGAATACATCAGCCAGTTTAAGGAAGGCTATTTCAGCCCGCTCGCCATGCTGGCGCGGCTGACCGAAGAGCTCGGCGAACTGGCGCGTGAAGTGAACCACTACTACGGCGAAAAGCCGAAAAAAGCGACCGAACAAGAAAAAACGGTGGAAGAAGAGCTGGGCGATTTGCTGTTTGTGCTCATTTGTTTTGCCAATTCGCTCGGCATTGATTTGCAGGCGGCGCACGATCGGGTGATGGACAAGTTTCGCACCCGCGACCGCGACCGCTGGACGCGGAAGGAGGAAGAATCATGACGATTCGCATCGTCATCGCGGGGCCGCGCGGCCGCATGGGCCGCGAGGCGGTGGCGCTCGTGCAAAAAACAGATCATTTCGAGCTGGCTGCGGTCATTGACCGCCGCTATGATGGCCAAAATTTGGCTGACATCGAAGGGTTTGCCGGCGTCAATGCCCCCATTTACACCGATGCCGCCCGTTGCTTTGTCGAGGTGAAGCCGGATGTGCTCATCGATTTGACGACGCCGGAAGTTGGAAAGCGGCATGCGGAGCTGGCGCTGCGTTACGGCGTTCGTCCGGTTGTCGGCACGACGGGATTCACGCCGGAAGAGATCGAGCGGCTGACCGAACTCGCTGAGGCGAACAACATCGGCGCCATCATCGCGCCCAACTTTGCCATCGGCGCGGTGCTGATGATGAAATTCGCCCGCATGGCGGCCAAATATTTCACGGATGTAGAAATTATCGAGCTGCACCATGACCAAAAGCTGGATGCTCCGTCCGGAACGGCCTTGAAAACGGCGCAGCTCATCGCCGAGGTCCGTCCGTCGAAAAAGCAAGGTCATCCGGACGAAAAAGAAACGCTTGAAGGGGCGCGCGGAGCCGCGTACGACGGCATTCCGATCCACAGCGTCCGCCTGCCGGGGTTTGTCGCCCATCAAGAAGTCATTTTTGGCGGCGACGGTCAGACGTTGACGATCCGCCATGACTCGTTTCATCGGAGTTCATTTATGTCCGGGGTGAAGCTTGCCGTCGAGACGGTCATGCATTTACATACGCTTGTGTATGGGCTTGAACATATTTTAGAATAGCGCGGCTTGCGCAAACGGGGGAGAGGGAAACGTGAAAATCGCCTTGATTGCCCACGACAAGAAAAAAGCGGACATGGTCGCCTTTGCGACCGCCTATGCGCCCGTGTTGGCCAACCATGAACTGTATGCCACCGGCACGACCGGGCTGCGCATTCAGGAGGCGACCGGCCTTGCCGTCCACCGCTTCCAGTCCGGACCGTACGGGGGCGACCAAGAAATTGGGGCGATGATCGCCCGCAATGAAATGGACCTCGTCATTTTTTTCCGCGACCCGCTGACCGCCCAGCCGCACGAGCCGGACATCAGCGCGTTGATGCGCCTTTGCGACGTCTATGCCGTGCCGTTGGCGACGAACATCGGTACGGCCGAGCTGCTCATCCGTGCGTTGGAGCGCGGCGATTTGGCATGGCGCAGCATTGTGCGCGGCCGAACAAAAGGCGGGGAGGAATCGAAAACAGAAAGGTGACAGCGATGACGGAAACGTGTGATTTATTGGCGTTTGGCGCCCATCCGGATGATGTTGAAATCGGCATGGGCGGAACGATCGCCAAATACACGCGCCGCGGTTTTCGGGTGATCATTTGCGATTTGACGAAGGCGGAGCTGTCGTCCAACGGCACGGTCGACGAGCGGCAGAAAGAGGCGGCCGAGGCGGCCCGGCGGCTTGGCGTGGCGCTTCGCCTCAACCTCGGGCTGCCGGACCGCGGCCTTTTGATCGGGGAAGAGGCGATTCGCCGCATCGTGTCGGTCATCCGCCGCTACCGCCCGCGCGTCGTCTTTGCTCCGTATTGGGTCGACCGTCATCCCGACCATGGGCAATGCGCCCGCCTTGTCGAGGAGGCGGTCTTTTCTGCCGGCATCCGCCGCTACGGCGCTGGGGAGCTTGGCGACGCCCACCGCGTCCGCGCTATGTATTATTACATGATCAATGCGTTTGAACGGCCGCATTTTCTGATCGATATTAGCGAGACGGTCGGCGACAAGCTGGCGAGCCTGCGCGCGTATGAAAGCCAATTTGAAAAGCGGCCCGGTTCGGTGGACACGCCGCTGACAAACGGCTACATCGAGACGGTGGAAAGCCGCGAGCGTTGGTTTGGCCAGCAAATTGGCGCCGCCTATGCCGAAGGGTTTTTGTCCAAAACGCCAATTCATCTTTTTGATTTATTCGAGGGGGCGCGATGAAGCTGAAAATCGGGATTGTTTGTTATCCGACAGTCGGAGGCTCAGGGGTCGTTGCCACCGAGCTCGGCAAGCTGCTGGCCGAAAAAGGGCATGAGATCCATTTTATTTCCTCGAGCATGCCGTTTCGGTTGAACAAAGTATATGGAAACATTTATTACCATGAAGTGAACGTCAATCAGTATTCGGTCTTTCAGTATCCGCCGTACGATTTGGCCCTTGCCAACAAAATCGCGGCGGTGGCCAAGCGCGAACGGCTCGATGTGCTTCATGCCCATTACGCCGTCCCGCACGCCGTTTGCGCCGTGCTGGCGCGGCAAATGGTCGGCGAGCTGCCGATCGTCACGACGCTGCACGGCACCGATATTACCGTCTTGGGTTATGATCCGTCGCTGTCTGACATGATCAAGTTCGGCATTGAGCAGTCCGATATCGTCACCGCGGTGTCTGACGCCCTCGTGCGGCAGACGTACGAGCTGCTCGATGTGCAAAAACCGATCTATACGGTGTACAACTTTGTCGACGAACGCGTGTACCGCCGTCGGGAGGCCGGCCATTTGCGGCGGGAATACGGCATCAGTGAACAGGAAAAGGTCGTGATCCATGTCTCCAACTTTCGGAAAGTGAAGCGCGTGCCCGATGTCGTGCGGGCGTTTGCCATCGTCCGCCGCCATATGCCGGCCAAGCTCTTGCTTGTCGGCGACGGCCCAGAAATGACCGTCGTCTGCCGGCTTGTGAAAGAGCTTGGGCTGCAAGATGATGTCCGCTTTTTAGGAAAACAGGATAAACTCGAAGAGCTGTACTCGATCAGCGATGTGATGATGCTCTTGTCGGAAAAAGAAAGCTTCGGGCTCGTATTGCTTGAAGCGATGGCGTGCGGCGTTCCGTGCATCGGCACGGCCATCGGCGGGATTCCGGAAGTGATTGAGGATGGGAAAACCGGGTTTTTATGCCCGCTTGGCGATGTTGAAGAAGCGGCTCGGCGGACGCTTATGCTGCTGACCGACCGCCGCCTTCATCAAGAGATGGCGCGCCAGGCCGTGCAAACGGTCGAGCAAAAGTTTCGTTCGTCCGACATCGTCGGGCAATATGAACAGCTGTACATTTCGCTCGCCGCAAGGAAGGTGAAATGATGAAACCGCCGTTTCAAGAGGCGCTCGGCATCATTCAACAGCTGAAACAGCATGGCTATGACGCCTATTTCGTCGGCGGAGCGGTGCGTGATTTGCTGCTTGGACGCCCGATCGGCGATGTGGATATTGCGACAAGCGCCTTGCCGGAAGACGTTATGGCGATTTTTCCAAAGACGATCGATGTCGGCTCGAAACACGGCACGGTCGTCGTTGTCCATAAAGGAAAAGCGTATGAAGTGACAACATTTCGCACGGACGGCGACTATGAGGACTACCGCCGTCCGGAGTCGGTGACGTTTGTCCGCTCGCTTGAGGAAGACTTAAAACGGCGCGATTTTACGATGAATGCCATCGCCATGGACGAATATGGGACTATCATTGATCCGTTTGGAGGGCGAGAGGCGATTCGCCGGCGAATCATTCGCACCGTCGGAGAGGCGGAAAAGCGGTTTCGTGAAGATGCGCTTCGCATGATGCGGGCCGTTCGCTTTGTTAGCCAGCTCGGATTTGCGCTTGCGCCGGGTACGGAACAGGCGATCGTCCAAAACGCTCCGCTTTTGGCCCACATTTCAGTCGAGCGGATGACGATAGAGATGGAAAAGCTGCTCGGCGGTCCGTTTGCCGCCAGGGCGCTGCCGCTGTTGGCCGATACCGGGCTGTTCGCTTATTTGCCTGGGCTGGCCGAAAAAGAGCAGCTGCTGCGCTCGGCCGCCGCCTTTCGCTGGCCGTGGCTTACAAAGCGCGAAGAGCGCTGGGCGCTTCTTTGCCGCGCGCTTGATGTCAAAGACATTCGTCCGTTTTTGCGCGCGTGGAAGCTCCCGAACAAAGTGGTCGACGAAGCGGGCGCCATTTTGACGACGTTGGCTGACATTCCACGGCCGGAAGCATGGACGAACGAACAGCTGTTTTCCGCCGGCCTCGAGCGAGCGCTATCGGTTGAAGCGGTGCGCGCCGCCTTCACCGGCGCGCCGCCTGGGCCATGGCATGAGAAACTGCGCCGCCGCTTTGCCTCCTTGCCGATCAAAACGAAAGGGGAGCTGGCGGTCAACGGAAAAGACGTGATCGAGTGGGTCGGGAAACCGGCCGGCCCGTGGGTGAAAGAGGCGCTGGACGCCATATGGCGGGCGGTCGTCAACGGAGAAGTCGAGAACGAGAAGGAGCGGATTTACGCATGGCTCATGGAGCGCAATCGGACACGCGAAAAAAACTGTTAGAGCTGTTTGCCGAAGCGAACGGCGAGTTTTTGTCGGGACAAAAAATCAGCGAACGGCTCGGCTGTTCGCGGGCGGCCGTATGGAAACACATCGAGGAGCTGCGCAAAGAAGGCTTTGAACTCGAAGCGGTGCGCCGCCTTGGCTATCGGATCGTAAGCACGCCGGATAAGGTGACGGCGAATGAAATCCAGCTCGGCCTGAAAACGGAAACGCTCGGCCATACGATCCATTTTTTCGAGGAAGTCGATTCCACGCAGCGCATCGCCGCCAAGCTGGCGTACGAAGGGGCGCCGGAGGGGACGCTGGTCGTCGCGGAAGAGCAAAAAGCCGGCCGCGGGCGCCTCGATCGGAAATGGTTTTCTCCGAAAGGAACCGGCATTTGGATGAGCCTTATTTTGCGCCCGCCCATCCCCCCGCAGCGGGCGCCGCAATTGACGCTGCTTGTGGCGGTGGCCATTAGCCAAGCCATTCAAGAAGTGACCGGGCTTGTCCCGGATATTAAATGGCCGAACGACATTTTGCTTCACGGCAAAAAAGGCGTCGGCATTTTAACCGAGCTGCAGGCCGATCCCGACCGCGTCCACTCGGTCATCGTCGGCATCGGCATTAACGTCAATCAAACAGCGGAACAATTTCCCGAGGACATTCGCGCCATCGCCACGTCGCTTGCCATTGAAAAAGGCGAACGCATCAAGCGTGCGCCGCTCATTCAAGAAATTTTGCTCCGCATCGAGCGGCTGTATAAGCAATATTTGGCGCACGGCTTCCGCTCCATCAAGCTTCTTTGGGAAGGGTATGCGGTTTCGATCGGCAAGCCGGTGACGGCAAGAACGCTGGGCGGCACGATTCGCGGCATCGCCCGCGGCATCACCGAAGACGGGCTGCTCATTCTCGAAGATGAGGAGCAAAACACCCATTATATTCACTCAGCCGATATTCAGTTGTAAATTACCACTAGAAAAATTGTGACAATTTTGTTAAAATACAAGGCGAGGAAAGGGCAGTATCTTTGTCAAGAAAGAGCTGCACCGAGGCTGGCAACATGAATAAATGGTTGAGACGATCTGCCTTGATCCTTACTCGAAGGACTGGGACAGAGGGGTGAACGAAACCGACGGCGGTTTATGGCGTCCTTCTTTCTCAAGGCGGGGAAGAAGGACGTTTTGTTTCGGTCGCGTCACCTCCTCTGCAACAAAAGGGGAGGGAGTCAATGTGAAGACGAAAACGGATTTTTTTCGCATGAAACAGACAGGCGAGCCCATCGTCATGGTGACCGCCTATGATTTTCCATCGGCCAAGCTCGCGGAGCAAGCCGGGGTGGACATGATTTTGGTCGGCGACTCGCTCGGCATGGTCGTGCTCGGCTATGACTCGACGATTCCGGTGACGGTTGAGGACATGATTCATCATACGAAGGCGGTGCGGCGGGGCGCGCCCAACACGTTTGTCGTCACGGACATGCCGTTTATGTCCTACCATGCGTCGAAAGAGGAAGCGTTGCAAAACGCCCGGCGCATCATGCAGCAGTCGGGGGCGAACGCCGTCAAAGTGGAAGGAGCCGATGAAGTTACCGGCGTCATCGCCGCGCTGACGAAAGCCGGCGTGCCGGTCGTCGCCCACCTCGGGCTGACACCGCAGTCGGTCGGCGTCCTCGGCGGCTACAAAGTGCAAGGCAAAGATGCGGAAAGCGCCAAAAAGCTTATGGATGATGCGAAACAGTGCGAACAAGCGGGCGCGATCGCCTTGGTGCTCGAATGCGTGCCAAGGCAGCTTGGCGCCGCCATTGCCCGGGAGCTTCATATTCCTGTCATCGGCATCGGCGCCGGGGCCGAGGTGGACGGCCAAGTGCTCGTGTATCATGATGTGCTCGGCTACGGTGTTGACCGTGTGCCGAAGTTTGTCAAACAATACGCCGTCATTCAAGATGCCGTCGTCCAGGCATTGGCCAACTATGTCGCCGATGTCAAACTGCGACAGTTTCCAGAGCCGGCGCACGCGTTTACCATGAAGGAAGAAGAATGGGTGGCGTTATACGGAGGAAAGCAATGATGATCGTTGTCGACCGCATTGCGACAATGCAGGCGTTGATGCGCCAATATCGCCGCGAAGGAAAAACGATTGGGTTCGTCCCGACGATGGGCTATTTGCACGATGGGCACGCCGCGCTCATCGACCGGGCGCGCGAAGAGAACGATATCGTTGTGCTCAGCATTTTTGTCAACCCGCTTCAGTTTGGACCGAACGAAGATTTTGCCCGCTACCCGCGCGATTTTGAGCGCGACCGGCGCATCGCCGGCCAGCATGGCGTGGACGTATTGTTTCACCCGGAGGCGGACGAAATGTATCCGGCGCCGCTCTCGGTGCAAGCGGTCGTCAAGGCGCGCACCGATGTGTTGTGTGGGCGGTCGCGGCCCGGTCATTTCGACGGCGTGGCGACCGTGCTCATTAAGCTGTTCAACATTGTTATGCCCGACCGCGCGTACTTTGGGATGAAAGACGCCCAGCAGGTGGCGGTCGTCGACGGCTTAATCCGCGACTTTAATTTTCCGATCGAGCTCGTGCCGGTGCCGACGGTGCGCGAGACCGACGGGCTGGCGAAAAGCTCGCGCAACGTTTATTTATCGCCGCAGGAGCGAAAGGAAGCGCCGGCGCTCTACGAGGCGCTTAAGGCCGCAGCAGCGGCTGTTGACCGCGGGGAGCGGAACGCGGAAGCCATCCGCCGCCTCGTGCGGGAGCATATTGAGGCGCATACGCATGCGGAAATCGATTATGTTGAAGTATGCTCATATCCCGATTTAACGCCGCTTTCGGCGCTCGCCGGAACGGTGCTCATTGCGGTTGCCGTCCGGTTTGCGGGCGCCCGCTTGATCGATAACATCATGGTCGAGTTGCCTGCAGCGGACAGGCGAGGGGAGTAAAGGGGGGATCGTCCATGTTTCGTACGCTCATGAACGCCAAAATTCATCGCGCCCGTGTGACGGAAGCGAACCTGGATTACGTCGGCAGCATTACCATCGATGAAGATATTTTGGACGCCGTCGGCATGGTGGCTAATGAAAAAGTGCAGGTGGTCAACAATAATAATGGAGCCCGCTTTGAAACGTATATCATCCCCGGGGAGCGCGGCAGCGGCGTCTTTTGCCTAAACGGCGCGGCCGCCCGCCTCGTGCAAAAAGGGGATATCATCATCGTAATTTCGTATGCGCTCGTTCCGGAAGAAAAAGTCGCCGCGCATCGTCCGAAAATCGCCATTATGGACGAACACAACCGGATCGCGCAGCTTATCGCCGAAGAGCCGGCACATACGATTTTATAATGTGGTCAAAAAGGGGCTTTCCGCCCCTTTTCGTTTTGAGGTGATCGTTTATGGCAATGCGCTTTGTCATTATTGATTTAGAGACAACCGGAAACGGGCCGAAAAAGGGCGACCGGATCATCCAGCTCGGCATGGCGGTGGTGGAAGGCCGCTCAATCGTGGCGCGGTTTGCCAGCTTTTTCAACCCTGAACAGCCGATCCCGCCATTTATCCAACAGCTGACCAATATTGACGAGCAGACCGTTGAAGAGGCGCCGCTGTTTGCCGATAAAGCGGGCGAGATTGCCGCCATGATGAAGGGGGCGTATTTCGTCGCCCATAACGTCGATTTTGATTTGCCGTTTTTGCAGGCGGAGCTCGAGCGGGCCGGGCGTCCGCCGTTTGCCGGTCCGACGATCGATACGGTGGAACTTGCGCGCATCGTGCTGCCGTCGGCGGAAAGCTACAAGCTTGGCGATTTGGCGAAACAGCTCGGCCTTCGCCATGATCGCCCGCACCAGGCGGACAGCGATGCGGAAGTGACCGCCAAACTGTTCATTGCCCTGCTCGGACGGCTGCACCGCCTGCCCTTGTTGACGCTTGAACAGCTGCGCCGCCTCGCCCGCCATTTGAAAAGCGACATTTATTCGCTCTTGGACGCCGTCATTGCGGAAAAACGAAAAGAAGCGCCAGTGGATGACACGGTCGCGGTATACCGCGGCATTGCGCTGAAAAAACCGGCGCCAAAGCCGGATGACGGCAGACGGCATTCCCTTTCCGCCTCGTTCGCTGCTTTTTATGAACAGGCGCCGCCCCTTCCGCTTCCTGGCTACAAACGACGTGAAGGGCAGTGGGAGATGATGCGGCTTGTCTATGAGGCGCTGTCGACGTCCCAGCATGCGCTCATTGAGGCGGGAACCGGGCTCGGCAAATCGCTCGCCTACTTGATTCCCGCCGCCTTTTTTGCCGGTGAGCGCCAGGAGCGGGTCGTGGTAAGCACGCATACGCTTCAGCTGCAAGAGCAGCTCATCCGCCGCGATTTGCCCGTGCTGCGGCAAGTCGTGCCGTTTCCGCTTCGGGTCGCCGTCTTGAAAGGGAAGCAAAACTACCTTTCCCTCGACAAGTTCGTTTCGTTTTTGTCTGAACCGTGCGATACGTACGATGCGGCGCTGTTGAAGTGCCAGCTGCTCGTCTGGCTGCTTGAGACAGACAGCGGCGATTTGGACGAATTGAATGTGTCGTCCGGCGCCCGTCTTTTGTTGTCAGAGCTGGCCATTGGCGAGGGGGAAGACGGCGGGAGGCATCATTTTTTCGCCCAAGCGAAACAACGCGCCGAGCGGGCGAATATTGTCATTACGAACCACGCGTTTTTGCTTCATGATTTGACAGCTTCTTCGCCGCTTTTGCCGCCGTTTCGCCATCTTGTCATCGATGAGGCCCATCGGCTCGAGGACGCTGCCGCCCGTTCGTTTGGCGAACGGATTGACTACGTGTCTTTTCGTCTGCTGACGGCCAAAATAGCGCAAACGCTTGGAAAATGGCCGGAAGCGGAGCACGGTGAAGCGGAAGACGCGATCGCCCGCTGCCAACGGCGTTTGGAAGAGCTGCAATTTGAAGGGGACGAGCTGTTCCGTTTGCTGCGCCGCTATGCGCTTGCGAAAAAGCCGGCGCGGGCCGGCCGTTGCCGCTGCCGTTTTTCCCCGGCTGACGAGGGCGGCCGGACGTGGCAGGCAGCGACGGAGTTATGCTGGCGTCTGCGCGACTCGGCAGCGGCGCTATGCGGTGCCGCGATGCCGCTTGTGTCAGCGCCCGCCGCGGATGGTTCTCCGCTGCCTGCTTCGCTGGCAGCGGATTTGGCGGCGTTGGAGCGACAGCTGGCAACGCTTGTCCGGCTGTTGACGGAAACGGATCCCAGCGCCGTCCGCTGGATCGAAGCGGATGAGAAAGGGGCGGCGAACGCCGTCCGCCTTTATTCCCAGCCGGTCGACCTCGCCGATTTTTTTGCGGACCGGCTGTTTATGAAAAAGCGGAGCGTCATTTTGACTTCCGCAACGCTTACGGTTCGCGGGCGTTTCGCGTATATGACGAGGCGCCTCGGGTTGGACGAGTTTTATCCGCTGTGCCGCTCGTTTCCGGCGCCGTTTCGCTACGAGGAACAGGCCGCGCTCTTTGTGCCGGCGGACATGCCGCTCGCTTCCGCTGTTTCGGTCGAGACGTATGCCGAGGCGGCAGCGGCGGCCATCACAGCAGTCGCCCGGCGCGTCGGCCGGCGGCTGCTTGTGCTGTTTCCATCGTACGAATTGTTGAAAATGACCGTCGAGGCGTTAAAAAACGACGAGGCGGACGAACCATTTGTCTTGATCGCTCAAGGGGTGCAAAGCGGCAGTCCGGCCAAGCTCATCCGGACGTTTTTGCAGTTTGAGCGCGCTGTGCTGTTTGGGACGAGCGGTTTTTGGGAGGGGGTCGATTTGCCGGGGGATGCGCTTGATGCGCTCATCATCGCGCGTTTGCCGTTTGCTCCTCCGGACGATCCGGTGATGGAAGCGAAAAGCGAACGCATTCGTGCACGGGGAGGCGATCCGTTTTATGAGCTGTCGCTTCCCGAGGCCGTCCTCCGATTGAAGCAAGGCGTCGGCCGTCTCATCCGCACCGAGCGCGACAAGGGAGTGGTGTTCGTCCTTGACCGCCGGTTGATGAACGCCCCGTACCGAGCGGACTTTCTCGCGTCGCTGCCGCCGCTTCCTGTGCATGAGGGTGGACTTTTGGAGCTGCTCGATGCGGCGGACGCCTGGCTTTGGCAAGGCCGCCGGCCCAATGGCGTTTAGGGCATGTCGTCGCTTCCTTCTCATAAAGAGAGGGGAAACGGTGCAATCTAAAGATGGCAGGCAGCAAAAAAATTCCCCGCATCGAGCGGGGGCGGAAGGAAGCAAATTTGCGTTGGCGGTGTAGGCGGGCAAATTTGTTATGAAATGGTCGGACAAACCTGCTATAATAGGGAAGAAGCACAACTGCGATGCTGGCAGCCTGCGGCTTTCGCTGCCTGGCTGCAGATCTGCTGTATTTGTATTGTTGCCGGAGCCGCCGGCCTGTATAAGTAACAAAATTTGCGCCGCACAGGAGGAAGCGACGAAAATGGAAAGCAAAATTGAAGTGCTCGCCACCGTCAAAGTCCAGCATTCCGACGATTTGTACAAAATTGTCGACTGCTTGAACCGGACGCTGAAGCGCAACAATTTAATGTTTGGCCTTGCTTTGGATGAAAACGACAAACGGCAGGCCGTCTTCACGATTTACCGGACGTGATCGCGATGAAAAAATGGGGATGGTTGGCTCTCCTTTTTTTTGGTTTCCTCATTTGGCAGGCATGGTCGATTTATGGAGAGGCGATGGCGCCCAAACGGTCCATGGCGGAACACGCGCTTGCGCGGGCGAGGGAGGCAGTCGGATTGATTGACGTCAAGAAAGTCTATACATATTATGGGGATGAAGCGTACACTGTATTCATCGGCCGGACGAAGCAAGAAAAAACGGACGTCGTCGTTTGGGTGCCGGAAAAAGGAGGAAATGTCGTCGTCAAGCGGGCGGACAGCGGCATCAGCGAAGCAAAAGCGCGCGCCATTTTAGAGCGCGACCGCCGCCCGCAGCAGATCATTGACGCGACGCTCGGCATGGAAAAAGGCGTGCCTCTTTGGGAGTTGACATATATCGATTCGGAAGGAAGGTATTCGTTTTATTACCTTCATTTCACCGATGGCGCGTTCTTGAAGAGGTACAGTTTTCAACGATGAGGATATGAGGGGGAAAAAGCGATGAAATTGGCAAAACGGGTGGCGTCGCTGACGCCATCGGCGACATTGGCCATTACGGCGAAAGCGAAAGAATTGAAAGCGGCTGGATACGACGTGATCGGCCTCGGGGCCGGAGAGCCGGATTTCAATACGCCGCGGCACATTCTCGATGCAGCGGTAAGAGCGATGAACGAAGGGCATACGAAATATACGCCCTCGGGCGGGCTGCCGGCGCTGAAGGCGGAAATCATCAAAAAGTTTGCCCGCGACCAAGGGCTTGAGTATGAGCCGGCGGAAGTGATTGTATGCGTCGGGGCGAAGCACGCCCTTTACACCCTCTTTCAAGTGCTGCTCGACGAGGGCGATGAGGTCATCATCCCGACGCCGTATTGGGTCAGCTACCCGGAACAAGTGAAGCTCGCCGGCGGCGTTCCCGTTTATGTGGAAGGGCTGGAACAACACGATTTCAAAATTACGCCAGAGCAGCTGAAGCAGGCGATCACGCCGCGGACGAAGGCGGTCATCATCAACTCGCCGAGCAACCCGACCGGCATGATTTACACGGCCGAAGAACTGAAGGCGCTCGGTGACGTTTGCTTAGAATACGGCCTCTTGATCGTCTCCGACGAAATTTATGAAAAGCTGATTTACGGCGGAGCGAAGCATGTCTCGATCGCTGAGCTGGCGCCGGAGCTGAAAGCGCAGACCGTCATCATCAACGGGGTGTCGAAGTCGCATTCGATGACGGGATGGCGCATCGGGTATGCGGCAGGTCCAAAAGAAATCATCAAAGCGATGACCGACTTGGCGAGCCACAGTACATCCAACCCGACGTCAATCGCCCAATACGCGGCCATCGCCGCGTACAGCGGCCCGCAGGATCCGGTGGAAGAAATGCGCCGGGCGTTTGAAGAGCGGCTCCATATCATTTACGACAAGCTTGTGCAAATTCCAGGGTTTACATGCGTCAAGCCGCAAGGGGCGTTTTACTTGTTCCCGAACGCCCGCAAAGCGGCGGAGATGGCGGGCTGCCGCACGGTCGACGAGTTCGTCGCCGTCTTGCTCGAAGAGGCGAAAGTCGCCCTCGTGCCCGGCTCCGGGTTTGGAGCGCCGGACAATGTCCGCCTGTCGTATGCGACTTCGCTTGAGGCGCTGGAAACGGCGGTGGAACGCATCCGCCGATTCATGGAAGCGCGCGCGTAACCAAATCCACACGGGGCAGGGTATATAGATGCAATTTGAAGATTTACCATTTGCAGCTTTTATCGACTGTCAGGCGACCGAACAACGCCGCTTCACAGACCCATATATGGGTCTGTGAAGCAGGTGGTTGTTCGGTCTTCCGTCACGCCTTGGCGTGACGGGGCAAGCCTATGGCTTGCCTTCGACAGTCGAAAATGGACAAACCGCTTTTCCGTCAAGGATATGTTAAACTTCTTCGTTGCATCTATATAGATATGCTGTCAGGCGGCAACGGCCGGTGCAGTACAAAGCGCCGCATTTCGCCGCCCCGCCCTGGCCGTTGCTGCCGTGTTGGCGCAACGGTATAATAGCGAATGATGGACGTGTCAATCATTGGAGGGAATAAGTACGTGAGAACGACGATTGCGGAAGTAAACCAATATGTCGGCCGGCAAGTCACGATCGGCGCCTGGCTGGCCAATAAGCGCTCGAGTGGAAAAATCGCCTTTTTGCAGCTGCGCGACGGGACGGGCTTCATTCAAGGAGTCGTCGAAAAGGCGAACGTCTCAGAGGAAGTATTCCAACGCGCGAAAACGTTGACGCAAGAAACATCGCTGTATGTGACCGGAACAGTGCGCATTGACGAGCGTTCGCCGTTCGGCTACGAACTGTCGGTTACGGACTTGCAAGTCATCGATGAAGCGGTCGATTACCCGATTACGCCAAAGGAGCACGGCGTCGAATTTTTGATGGACCATCGCCATTTATGGCTTCGGTCGCGGCGTCAGCATGCCATTATGAAAATCCGCAACGAGGTCATTCGGGCAACGTACGAGTTTTTCAACGACCGCGGGTTCGTCAAAGTCGATGCGCCGATTTTGACCGGCAGCGCGCCGGAAGGAACGACCGAGCTGTTCCACACGAAATATTTCGATGAAGACGCGTATTTGTCGCAAAGCGGCCAGCTGTATATGGAGGCAGCGGCGATGGCGCTCGGCAAAGTATTTTCATTCGGCCCGACGTTTCGCGCTGAAAAGTCGAAAACGCGCCGCCATTTGATCGAATTTTGGATGGTCGAGCCGGAAATGGCGTTTTACGAGTTTGAAGACAACTTGCGGCTGCAGGAAGAGTACGTCTCCTATCTTGTGCAGTCGGTGCTCAGCCGCTGCCGGCTCGAGCTTGGGCGGCTTGAGCGCGATGTGTCCAAACTTGAGTTGGTCACGCCGCCGTTTCCGCGCCTGACGTATGACGAAGCGATCAAGCTTTTGCACGACAAAGGGTTCACCGACATCGAGTGGGGCGACGACTTCGGCGCGCCGCATGAGACGGCCATTGCGGAAAGTTTCGAGAAGCCGGTCTTTATCACTCATTACCCGACGTCATTAAAGCCGTTTTATATGCAGCCGGATCCGAAGCGGCCGGACGTTGTGTTGTGCGCCGACCTCATTGCCCCGGAAGGGTACGGGGAAATTATCGGCGGCTCGGAGCGCATCCATGATTATAACTTGTTAAAGCAACGCCTTGAGGAACACCATTTGCCGCTTGAGGCGTATGAATGGTATTTGGATTTGCGCAAATACGGATCGGTGCCGCACTCTGGGTTCGGGCTCGGCCTCGAGCGCACGGTCGCTTGGATTTGCGGCGTCGAGCATGTGCGTGAAACGATCCCATTCCCGCGCCTTCTCAACCGTTTGTATCCGTAACCCCCCTGCAAAAAGGGGGTTTTTTTGCCGCCGGCATGTTATACTATAGTTGAGGTGCATCGGCATGGAAAAGAAAAAGGTGGCCGAATGGCTGGCGCAAGGAAGCGTCGCCGTTCCAAAGCTGTTATTGAACCATTATAAACAGCTTGGCTTGAGCGAGGCGGAACTCGTGCTGCTTTTGCATATGCAGTCGTTTTTTGAGCAAGGGATCACCTTTCCGACGCCGGCGGAGCTGGCCGAGAGAATGACGGTCCCGGCGGCGGAGTGCATGGAAATGATGCGCCGCCTTTTGCGAAAGGGGATGGTGGCCATTGAGGAGCATACGGACGAACGCGGCATCCGCAGCGAAAAGTATACGCTCGAACCGCTTTGGGAGCAGCTGGTTCACCATTTGTATGCAGAAGCGGCCAAGGATGAGCGCGGCGGCCAGCAGGAGGAGGAAAGCCTATATACGGTTTTTGAGCAAGAATTTGGCCGCCCGCTCTCCCCGTTTGAGTGCGAAACGCTCGCGATGTGGATCGACCAAGACGGCCATGAACCGGCCATCATTAAAGCTGCGCTGCGCGAGGCGGTGCTGTCGGGAAAACTGAACTTTCGCTACATCGACCGCATTTTGTTTGAGTGGAAAAAGAACGGCATCCGCACGATCGAGCAGGCGCACGATTACGGCAAAAAATTCCGCAAGCCGAAACCGCTCGCCCGCCCGGCGAAACAGGCGACAGGGGAATTTAAGCAGACGATTCCGTTTTTCAACTGGCTTGACTCGTAAACGAGAGCGCAGTCTCTCGTTTTTGTTTGGCCAAAATCGCGAAATGCTCGTATGGATGGCCAAACATCGCGAAAGGAGGAGAAGAGGAATGCTGACGAAGCAGCAAATCCGCTGTTGTTTGGACGTGATGGCGGACATGTTTCCCAATGCCCATTGCGAACTTGTGCACCGCAATCCGTTCGAACTGTTGATCGCGGTCGTTTTGTCAGCGCAATGCACCGATGCGCTCGTCAATAAGGTGACGAAACATTTGTTTGAAAAATACCGAACGCCGCACGATTACATCGCGGTGCCGCTTGAAGAGCTGGAGCAAGACATCCGATCGATCGGATTATACCGGAACAAAGCGAAAAATATTCAAAAGTTGTGCGCGATGCTGATTGAGGAGTACAACGGTGAGGTGCCGCGCGACCGTGATGAATTGATGAAGCTGCCGGGCGTCGGAAGGAAGACGGCCAACGTCGTCGTCTCCGTGGCATTTGGCGTGCCGGCCATCGCCGTTGATACGCATGTCGAGCGGGTCAGCAAGCGGCTCGGCTTTTGCCGTTGGGACGCGTCAGTTCTGGAAGTGGAACAAACGTTGATGAAAACCATTCCAAAGGAAGAATGGTCGATCACCCACCATCGGATGATTTTTTTCGGCCGCTACCATTGCAAGGCGCAGGCGCCGCAATGCCCGGTATGCCCGCTTCTTCATTTATGCCGCGAGGGAAAAAAGCGGATGCGAAAGAGGGAAAACAAACGTGCGCGTGCCGACTGAATAGGCTCGCCCGCTTTTTCCCGGACGGGCATATTTCTAGGCAAGTTGCCATGAAAAAGCGGATGGCTTATCGGGCCATCCGCTTTTTTGAGGTAGGTGATCTCACTGGCGGCTTCCATTTCTCATGCCAGCATTGCCGCCGTTTCCTGATTGTGGATTGGTCGGCGTCGTTGGGGTTGTTGGTGTCGTCGGCGTTGTTGCGCCGCCATCCCCTTGGCCGTTGTCTTCGCTGCCGTTGTCCTCTTCGCCGCCATTATCGCGATCTTCGTTGCCATTGCCGTTGTTTCCGCTATTTCCGCCATTGTTGTTATTTTGATTGTTTCCATTGCCCCCATGATCATCGCCGTTATTCCCGTTCGTGCCGCCATTTCCGGCGCCGTGGTTGTTGCCATCATCGTTCGCTCCATTGCCCGGCGCCGTCGGCTGCTCGCCGCCAGGGATGCGGATGCTCGTGATCGCCGGCTTGCTCATCCGCTCGCCTTCCTTGGCATAGACGGCGATTGTGTACGAAGCCCCTGGCGCCACGTTCGTCACTGTCACGCTTAAATCTTTGGTCGTGACCGTTTCCGTATGCCCTTGCTCGTCTTTGATGCGCACTTCAAACAGCGTGTCGTCGGTTTTCTCATCATACGACCAAGAGACGGAAATGATGTTGGCAGCTTGGTCGTACGAAGCGGCCAACCCTTTGACAGCCGGGAGCTCTTCCGGCTCATCTTTTGCGACTTCTGTCGGTTCGGTGCCGCGCACGAACAATTCATACGTAATGTCGCTTTCAGGCGTGTATTTGCCGGCAAGTTTCGGCGGATTCGTGCCTTTTTTGATCGGCAGTTTGACGACGCTGTCCGGCCGCTGAAACTCTCCGCTGCCATCGTCGAGATGGGACATCAGATCTTTCAGCAAGAGCTTCGGAATGCGCTGCTCCCGATCTCCTAATGTAGCTGTTTCGCTTTTTTTGCTGAAGCCGACCCAAATGGCCGCCGTGTAGTTTGGCGTATAGCCGACAATCCAGCTGTCCGGCACATCGTCCCGTTTGAGGCCAAACTTCGCGCCGTCTTTGCCGTAGTTTGTCGTTCCGGTCTTGCCGGCGAGCTCCAACCCTGGGACATAGGCGGACTGCCCAGTGCCAGAGCGGATGACCGATTTGAGCATGTCGGTAATCATGTATGCGGTGTAATCATGCATGACTCGCTTCGGTTTTGGCTTTAAGTCCATTTCCGTGCCGTCTGGGAAGACGATTTTCGTCACCGCATACGGCTTCGTGTAAACGCCGTTGTTGCCGAAGGCGGCGTAGGCGCCGGCCATCTGCAACGGCGATACGTAGCGCGATACGCCGCCGATTGCGTACGGCTCATATACTTCGTCAAAACCCATGCCGAGCCGGTTGGCAAACTCTTTCGCCCGCTCCTTGCCGACCGCTTGGAACGTTTTTAACGCCGGGATGTTGCGCGACCATGTGAGGGCATTGCGCACCGTCACCGGTCCGGCGTAGCGCCCGCCGGCGTTGCGGATCGGGGTGCCGTCGGAGTACGTATACGGCTCGTCAACAAGAATGTGCGCGGTTGACCATTTTAAATATTCGATCGCCGGCCCGTAGTCCAAAATCGGCTTAATCGTTGAACCGGGCTGGCCGACAGGCTGAATTGCGTAGTTGAAACCGAACTCGATGTTGTCGCGATGGCGTCCCCCGCCTAACGCGCGAATGGCGCCCGTTTTCGTGTCGACGAGGGCGATTCCCGACTGCAAATCTTTTTTGGCGGTAAAACGTTGATCGGAGTTTAATAGCTTTTCAACGTACGATTGCGCCTCTTGATCAAGCGTCGTGTAAATTTTCAGCCCGTCTTCAAAGACGTTGACATTGGCTTTGTCCGTCACTTCTTTGATCACTTCGTCAATGAAGGCGTCGTATGGCACGGAATTTTGCGGCTTTTTCCGCTCGGTGAGCATCGATTTGATCGGCACCTGCTTCGCTTTTTCCGCTTCTTCCGCGCTGATAAAGCCATGTTTCACCATGAGCGACAAGACAGTGTCGCGCCGTTTTTTCGCCGCCTCTGGATGAACGTACGGGTTGTACCGGTTCGGGCTTTGCGGCATGCCGGCCAAGAGCGCTGCCTCGGGGAGCGTCAGCTCTTTTAAGTTCGTTTTGCCGAAGTAATATTCCGCCGCCCGGGCGACGCCATAAATGCCGTCTGAGTAATAAATTTTGTTCAAGTACATTTCCAAAATTTCATGCTTCGAATACTTTTGCTCAAGCTGCAAGGCGAGCCACGCTTCTTGCGCTTTCCGCTCCAACGTTTTCTTTGGTGAGAGGAACGTCATTTTCACGACTTGCTGGGTGATCGTGCTGCCGCCTTCCGCGCCGAACCCTTCGCGAATATTGGCGATGACCGCGCCGGCTAGACGGACGATGTCGATGCCGTGATGCTCGTAAAAGCGGGCGTCTTCGGTCGCCAATACCGCATTTTCCAGCACTTTCGGCACGTCCTTGTATGAGATGTACGTCCGTTTGTAACCGCCCAGCTCGGCGACTTTCTTTCCGCTCATATCGTACACGGTCGACGAGAGCGGATCTTTAATTTTCGCCTCATCGAGCGGAGGGGCGTCCTTGACAAAGTAGGCGAACGCAGCCACCCCCCCGATGGCGCCAAGGGCGATCATCAGCACTATCGCAATGGCGATCGCTTTCAACCAGGACCTTCCTCTTTTCTTTTTCGCCTTCTTTTGTTTCGTCTGTTTCGCTGCCTGCTTTCGTTCCACACGAGAACGATATTCACCAGACATAAGCAAATCCTGCCTTTCTTACAAGTTTTCACCTTAAGCGGTGAAGTACACGTTTTCTATTACACTAATATAATCAATTCTCGGCTGGTAGCCAAGCGGGATATAATGCCCGTATTGTTCGATCTCCCGTTTTGGGATCGACTTTCTTCCCCCGGCTTCTTGCTCATTCCAGCGGGCAATTAAGTGGGAGGCGTCAAGCAAATACGTTTCATTGAGCAGGGAAAAACGCAAAATCGCAAAGCAAATGCCGCCGTGGGCCATGACTTGCGCCATATGGCGGATTTGGTGAGCGTGGAAATTTTTCAGCGGAAACGACGTTTTGTTTCTCGTCTCCTTTGCCTCAAAGTCGATGTATTTGCCGCGATAGATGCCGTTGTAGTCGGTCGTCGACGCCTGCCGGAAGTACGCCTCTTTGATGACGGCGGCGCTCCGTTTCGGATAATCGACGCGGACGATTTGCACCGGAGTCGGCTTTTTATGGATGACGGCGATGCCGTGCTCCCGATAATATTCATTCGTCGCGTTTAAGTCGTCTTCGAGCGTCATGCCGCGGTTGGCATAGCCGGCTGCCGCCGGCGGTCGCACCGCGCTCGGTCCGTTTCCGCGGTATTCTTTTCCTCCTGGATATTTGAGTGCCATCGCGTTCATCTCCTTTGAATGGTTTTTATTATACCATACGCTCGGAAAAGATGCGCCTTTTTTTCTTCCCCACGGCTGCGCCTGCTCTTGTTGTCGAATGGCGGCCGCATCCCGCTTTCTTTGCCGAATCTGTTCTACTTTTGTCGCTGCAGCAGGGAGTGATCCCCTTGGACGCGAATGGAATATCATCACGCCAGAAATGGGGGAGAGGAAATGGAAAAACGGCTAGTGAAAAAAGAAGAGATTGAAAAGCAGCTTCAGGAAATCGTCGCGCTCATCGAGCAGGTGGACGCGAAAATGGAAAGGGTGATCGCGGATGTCATTGAGGAGCGGTACGCCCAAAACAAAGAGCAGCTCGCGCATCTTGAAGGGCGGATCGCCGGCGTCGAACGGCGGCTTGATGGGAAAAAAGCGAACGCGGAGCGGCCGTTGCCGTCAAAACTGTATTTTGTGTAAACAGCCGGCGGCAGAAACGCTGTCCCCTCGGCTGCGGGGACAGCGTTTTCCTTTTACGTATCTTTTCCTGTTGTGATCGAGACAGGGCCGCCTTCAGCCGTCGCGACTGTGTTGATTTCATATTCGACCCGCTCGGTATGCTTCGGCGGCGCCGGCTCGCCATGTTTCGGTTTTTCGTGGTCATGTCCTTTCAATTTATGGTTGAAATGGACGCCTCGGCCCATTGCCCAACACCCCCTTGCTTATTACGATGGGGATTTCAGGCCGAAAGTATGCAAAAAAAGAAGGGAAAAACTCCCTCGAGACCTAAAGTCCAGCGTATTCTTCCGTTTCGTCCGGCTGACAGGCTCCAACTTGTTCCAGCTCGCGCATTAAGTCGCGATATTGGGCAAGCGAAATTTCCCCGCGCAAATAAAGGCGACGGGCGAAATCGAGCAGTTCGTTCGCCTCAGCCGGCTCGCAATGTTTGACCGCCATGAACTTATGTTTCAATTCCGTGATGCTCATTGATGCTTTTCCCCCTTCCCCTTTTTTACATCGTACCATGAAAATAGGAGGAAAAGGTGATTTCCGAAAATTAAAACTTCCGACAAGAGGTGACATGTCCGCGCGCACGCGGCCCAGTATACACACATATATTAGTGGCAGCTGATCCCCTGTTTTCACTGGGGGAATCGATGATCAAAGATGGGGGAGGACACACATGCACCGTTATCCGCGACAAATTTCGCCGCCGCCCGCCCACGGACCATACAGCTTCGGCGGCCATTGGCCCTACTCATACGGCTGGCCATTCCACCTTCCGTCGGCGCCCATTCATTCGCCATATGCTTCGCCATTCCACGCTGCCGCGCCTTCGCACCCGATGTCATACCCGAAACCAGGGCCGCTGCTGCCGCCGCCGCGCCCGTCTTTTCTCGCCCAGTTTAAAAACAGTGACGGGACGTATGATATTAACAAAATGATGAACACGATGGGGCAGATGATCAATGCCGTCAATCAAGTCAACGGCATGTTAAAAGGGCTGCTCAGCACGTTTAAAAAGTAACGAAGCCGCTCCCCCAGCGGAGCGGCTTTGCCCTGTCAAATGAGCAGCTCGTACACTTCATTCAGCTGGTAGACGCGCTCATAATCGCGCTCATCCATCGCGTAGCGGATTTCATGGGGCAAAATGCGATCCAAAAAGGCGCTCTCTTCTTGCGTCAAGTCGCGGACAAACTCGCCCTCGCCCCGGTACGGTTTGCTGATCAGCTTTTTGTAAATGCGCTTTGGCGTCTCATCATGGTAGTCCAAATAATTGGACAAAATTTCCCGCAAATAGGCGAGCGTTTGTTCCATCACGATCCGCCCCCTTCAAAAAACGAGACAAACGTTCGACTGACGTTCGTTTTGCCTTCCGCATACGGGTTTTCTTCCGTCACGCGGTCTGGATCGAGATTCGTTTTGATGACAAGCCGCGGCTCAGCGGACGGCTCATTGATCAGCCGGTCGTTCAACTGTTTGAAATCGGGCAGTTTGGCCATTCGTTTTGCACCTCCTAACAGTAGCGTAGCTTAGCAGCGCCGAAAGTATGTATGGCGCGGTTACGTTCCGAAAAAATGCGCAACCTAATGGCAGACGGCAAGGAGGTGACAGACGGTGACCAACCGCAACGACAACCGGGAACGGAAAAATAAGTATCCACACAATCGTGAAGAAATCGCCAAGGAATGGGACATCCAAAAAGATCCGACGCCGGAACACAACAACCGGTATGGAAGCCCTTCGCATAAACAATAGAAGCCCGATGGGAAAAAAGCCGCTCCCGACATGGGGAACGGCCTTTTTAATGGCTTGGGTGGACGGAAGGCGCTTCTTTGGATTTTAATCGATATCGATGTATTTCCGTTTTTGCGGCAGGCGAATGACGAGTGTACCGTTTTGGAACGAAGCTTTCACTTCATGTTCGGCCACCGGATACGGAAACGGAATCATCCTCGCCACGCGCCGCCGCTGCTGGCGCCGTTCGTATACATGGCCGCTGTCGTCGGACGATTCGATCGTTTCATGGTGATCGATGACAAGTTGCAGCCCGTCTTCATGCCACTGCAGGCTAATTTGATCCCGCTTGATGTCCGGCAGACGGACGATGATTTGATAGTCGCGCTTCGTTTCTTTCACCTCGATCGGGATGTACGCCGCGGCAAATGTTTGGGCGAAGTAATCGTCAAGCGTTTCAAACAGTTTTTGCAATGGTCGTTCATCGAACCATTGGTTCACGAGTTTCCGCAAATGATGGAACGGGTGATCGCCGCCTCCGTTTGCAGGCGGTTGAAACGGTCCGTTCATTGCACTCCCTCTCTTTCCATTCCGCAAAGTGGCAAGGTTCCTCCGCCCGCCGTTTCCGCCGCTTGGACGGCCGGCAGCCATAGAGGCGATCCGCTTTATTGTCAATGTATGTACGGACGGGAAAAAAAGTCACTTTCCGCTTTTTTTAGCGATTTCTCATGCGGTTTTAACCCGTTTGGAATATAATGACATCACCATCCATGGTCATGCGCACAAATACCGCTGCCGCCCACCGGCAGCGCGAGGAGGGATGGCGTGATGCATTGGATTCATTGGCTGGTGACGTTGTTTTTTTCTGGAACGGCTGTATCGCTTCTTACGTACCAAGCGCTTGAAATTGTTCAGGCGATTGTCGACTGGTTTGTGGACCGCCACTCGTGAGGGCTGCCTTTGGATGTGCGGGAAGCTTGCGGGCCGGCGCCCGCTTTCGTTTGGCTGCTGATCGCCCGTCGGCGATTGGCTTTTTCTTTGCCTGTAGTAAAATGAAGGTGTGGAAACGGCGCAAGGCGGGTCCTTGCGCCGGATTGAGGACAAGAACTAGAAGCAAGAAAGGGGACGGAGGCCGTGAACGGACGGATTTTATTAATTGAAGATGAAGCCGGCTTGGCCCGGTTTTTGGAGCTGGATTTAACGCATGAAGGCTTTGACGTGCACGTGTGCGGCGACGGGCGCGAAGGGCTTGAACTCGCCCTATCGGAATCATGGGATTTGATTTTGCTCGATGTCATGCTGCCCCGTTTAAACGGCATGGAAGTATGCCGCCGCATCCGGGCGGCGAAATCGACGCCGATCATCATGATCACGGCACGCGACAGCGTGTTTGACCGCGTCATGGGGCTTGACAACGGGGCCGATGACTATATTGTCAAGCCGTTTGCCATTGAGGAGCTGCTGGCCCGCATCCGCGCCTTGTTCCGCCGCGTTCATCCTGAAGCGGACGGACAAGTGTTGGCGTTTAAAGATTTGGTCGTTGACACGCAGGCGCGCACGGTAAAAAAAGGGGACGAGTTTATCGAGCTGACGAAACGCGAGTACGATTTGCTCGTCGCCTTTATGCAAAACATCAACGTCGTCTTGACGCGCGATGTGCTGCTTGACAAAGTGTGGGGGTTTGACGCCGAGGTGGAGACGAACGTCGTCGATGTCTATGTCCGCTATTTGCGGCAAAAGCTTGATGAACACGATAAGGAACGGTATATCCAAACGGTGCGCGGCGCCGGATATGTGATGCGGCCATGAAGCGATTCCGCCCCCGCGAGCTCTCGTTGAAAGGGAAGCTGACCATATTGTCTGCCGGAGCGATTTTTATTACGTACTTTGTCTTTACCTTTTTGCAATACCACATTGTCAAGCAATGGCTGCTGAACGAAGAAGAAAAAACAATGGAACAAACGGTGGCGGAAATTGAAACGTATTACGCGGAAAAACGTAATATATCATGGGAAGATGTTCGCCGCCGCCGTTCGTTTCTGGAAAAACTGAATGAGCGCTATCAGCTCATCCGTGTCACCGACGAGAAGGGAAACGTCGTCGTCTCGGTGTCAAACGGCGCCGCCGTCTCGCTCTCGCCAAGCGATATGCCGGACCGGTTGAAAATGGATGAGCATTTCGTCAACAACGAACGGTTTTTGCTGCTGCGCAAGCCGCTTCATATCGGACATTTGCGCGGAACGATTGAAATCGCCCGCCGGTTGACGAAGTTTCAACAAGTAACGAACATGCTTTTCCTTATTATGACGGTGATCGGTTTTGGTGCGATGGCGGCGAGCGCCTTCGCCGGGCGGTTTATGGCGCAACGGTTCATCAAACCGCTAAAAACGTTGGCGGAAACGATGGCCGACATCAAAAACAACGGGCTGAAACAGCGGATTGATGTGCCTCCGGCGCGCGATGAAATGGCCGAGCTGATGATAATGTTCAACAGCATGATGGATGACATTGAGTGCACCTTTGCCATGCAGCGGCAATTCGTCGAAGATGCGTCCCATGAATTGCGCACGCCGCTTGCCATTTTGCAAGGCCATCTTTCGTTGCTGCAACGGTGGGGGAAGCACAACCCGGAGATTTTGGAAGAATCGCTTGAGGCGGCGATGAAAGAGGCGGAGCGGCTCAAACGCCTCGTCCTTGAACTGCTTGACTTGTCGCGCGCTGAGGCGATCGTGATTCCAAAAGAGATTGCTCCTATTGACGCTGCTGCGGCCATCGGGCAAATCGTGAAAAATTTCCGCGTTTTGCATCCCGATTTTCAGTTTCTTGTTGATCAGCCGGAAACGCCGCTGCCGCGTCTGGCGATGGCCAAGCATCATTTTGAACAATTGCTGTTCATTTTGCTTGACAATGGGGTAAAATATTCTCAACGGGTGAAAAAAATCACCATTTCTCTGCGAGAGGAAGGGCCATTTGTGACGGTCGCCGTCCGCGACCATGGCATTGGCATTCCGAAAGACGAGCTGAAAAACGTTTTTTTGCGCTTTTATCGCGTCGACAAGGCGCGCAGCCGCGAACAAGGCGGCGCCGGGCTCGGGCTTTCCATCGCCAAGGAAATCATCGATAAATACGGCGGGCAAATTACAGTGGAAAGCGAGATCGATCAAGGAACGACGGTCGAACTGGCCATTCCGAAAGCGGAATAGGAGGAGAGTGAGAGACATGGGACATTCCCATGGCGAAGAGACGGCAGGCAAAAAAGCGATTCATCACGTCGTCGAGAAGTTCCGCAAGCGCGGGGTGAAAATTGCGACATGCAAGCCGCGGACGATGATGTCGCTTGAATGCTTAGACGAGGTTGACAAATTGAGAGGGTGAGCAGAAGGAAGAGGATGGGGACGAAACAACACATCATTCCCGCCATAAAGACGATGAAGCAGTTCGAAGCTTTTTTGGCAAGCGGCTACGAAATGGGAGTGCTGCTTGAGGTACATATCGCCCAGTTAAAAAGCGTTTTTCATTACGCCCGCCGGCATGGCAAGGAGTTGCTCATTCACGTCGACTTGGTGCAAGGGCTGAGCCATGATGAACATGCGGCGGAATACCTTTGCCAAGAGTTCCGCCCGCATGGCCTCATTTCCACGAAAGCGGGCGTCATTATGAAGGCGCGGCAAAAACGAGTCTTGGCCGTGCAGCGCATCTTTTTGCTTGATTCTCATGCGTTGGAGAAAAGCTATCAGATGATTGCGAAAACGAATCCGGACTGCATCGAAGTCATCCCGGGCGCCATGCCGCACATCATCCGCGAAGTGAAAGAACGGACCGGGAAGCCGATTTATGCCGGTGGACTTATCCGCACGGTCGACGATGTCGAGCGGGCGCTTGCAGCTGGGGCGGCGGCGGTGACCACGTCAAACGAAACATTATGGCGCCACTACAATGGATAATGCGTTGAGCTGGTCAAATCGGCCGCAGTCTGCTACAATAAAGGTAACAAGTTAATCATCAGTCAGGAGACAGGGAGAGACCATGCATGCATGGTAGGCGAAAAGCTTATCGTGTTTGCGATGGTCTCTTTTTGTCTTTTTTACAAAGGAGGAGTTTGACATGGTGTTCTCAAGCAAACAGCGGAGCGATGTTCTTCAAGCGATGAGCGAAAAACAATATGATCTTCTCGTCATCGGCGGGGGGATCACCGGCTCTGGCATCGCCTTGGATGCCATCTCGCGCGGCATGACGGTCGCGCTTGTCGAGATGCAAGATTTCGCCGCAGGCACGTCGAGCCGCTCGACCAAACTCGTCCACGGCGGCCTGCGCTACTTAAAGCAGTTCGAGGTGAAGCTTGTCGCGGAAGTCGGGCGCGAACGGGCGATTGTGTATGAAAACGGCCCGCACGTCACCACACCGGAGTGGATGCTGCTGCCCATTTACCGCGGCGGGACGTTCGGAAAATGGAGCACGTCGATCGGCCTTTGGCTGTATGACCGGCTGGCCGGCGTCAAGCAAAGCGAGCGGCGCACGATGCTTGATGCCCGGCAGACGTTGGAAAAAGAGCCGCTCTTAAAGCGCGATGGCCTCCTTGGCGGCGGCTATTACGTCGAGTACCGGACGGACGATGCCCGCTTGACGATCGAGGTGGTCAAAAAAGCGGTCGAGCTTGGCGCCGACGCCGTCAACTACGTAAAAGCCGAACAGTTTTTGTACGACGAGCGCGGACGCGCGATCGGCGCCCGCTGCCGCGACCTGATCGGCGGACGAGTGTATGACATCCGCGCCAAAAAAGTCGTCAATGCCGCCGGACCGTGGGTTGATGCGCTGCGCGACAAAGACGGATCGAAAACCGGCAAGCGGCTTCGGCTGACAAAAGGCGTCCATATCGTCATCGATCAAAAGCGTTTTCCGCTCAAGCAGGCAGTCTATTTTGACACCCCGGACGGCCGGATGGTGTTTGCCATTCCGCGGGATGGGAAAACGTATGTCGGCACGACCGATACATTTTATGACGATGATCCTGCTCATCCGGCCATGACCGAAGAAGACCGTGATTACTTATTGCAGGCGATTCACTACATGTTCCCGTCCGTCGGCATCACCGCGGCCGATGTGGAATCAAGTTGGGCCGGCGTCCGTCCGCTCATCTATGAAGAAGGGAAAGACCCATCGGAAATTTCCCGCAAAGACGAGATTTGGACGTCGCCGTCCGGCCTCATTACGATCGCTGGCGGCAAACTGACCGGCTACCGGAAAATGGCAGAAACGGTCGTTGACCTTGTCGCCAAACAATTGGAAAAAGAAGAGGGAAAAACGTTCCGCCCGTGCCAAACGAAACAGCTGCCAATTTCCGGGGGCGATGTCGGCGGCTCGCACCGGCTGCCGGTCTTCATCGCCGAAAAAGCGAAAGAAGCGGCGCGCTATGGGTTGACAGAAGAACAAGGGGCGCGGCTGGCAAAACAGTACGGCACAAATGTCGACCGGCTGTTTGCGTTAAGCCAGCAATACGACCGCTCGTCCGGCTTAACGCGCGAAACGTTCGTCCGCCTCGTCTACGCCATTGAGGAAGAAATGGCGGCCAAACCGGTCGACTACTTCATCCGCCGCACCGGCGCGCTGCTGTTTGACATTGACGCCGTCCGGCGGGAAAAAGAAGCGGTTATCGCGTTTATGGCGCGGTATTTGGGGTGGACCGAGGAAGAGCGGGACGTGTATGAGAAAGAACTCGACAAGGAACTGCAGCGCGCGGTGTTGGGGGACGAGCGGAGTGAATGATCTGTTGAAGGAATGAGCGCCTGAATCGAGGCGCTTTTTTTGATGGATTTTTTCGTAAAAATTAAGTAAAATTTAAACAAAAACAAAGTGGGGGAAGAGAATGTCGGTTTTATACAATCCACAAACGAAGCAGTTTCATTTGCGGGCGGGCAAGGCAAGCTACGTGATGCAGCTTTTCCGCTCCGGCTATTGGCGCGCGGCGCGTTCCGCGACCGCGAACGTCCGATTTTAATCAACAATTGGGAAGCGACGTACTTTGATTTTAACGAAGAAAAAATCGTCAACATCGCGAGAACAGCAGCGGAGCTTGGCATCGAATTGGTTGTGCTTGACGACGGCTGGTTTGGCGAGCGCGATGACGACCGCCGGTCGCTCGGCGATTGGATCGTCAACCGGCGCAAGCTTCCGAACGGCTTGGACGGGCTGGCAAAACAAGTAAACGAACTTGGACTCCAGTTCGGCTTATGGATCGAACCGGAAATGGTGTCGCCAAACAGCGAGCTGTACCGGAAACATCCCGACTGGTGTCTCCATGTGCCGAACCGCCCGCGCTCTGAAGGACGGAACCAGCTTGTGCTCGATTATTCCCGCCAAGACGTGTGCGACTATATCATCGAGACGATCTCGAACGTGCTTGCGAGCGCCCCCATCACTTATGTGAAATGGGACATGAACCGCCATATGACGGAAATCGGTTCGGCCGCCCTGCCGCCCGAGCGCCAGCGCGAAACGGCGCACCGCTATATGCTTGGGCTGTACCGCGTCATGGACGAGATTACCTCGCGCTTTCCGCACATTTTGTTTGAAAGCTGTTCGGGAGGCGGGGGGCGGTTTGACCCGGGGATGCTGTATTATATGCCGCAAACATGGACGAGCGACAATACCGATGCCGTCTCGCGCCTGAAAATTCAATACGGCACGAGCCTCGTCTATCCGATTAGTGCAATGGGTGCCCACGTCTCGGCCGTGCCGAACCATCAAGTCGGGCGGGTGACGTCCCTCAAGACGCGCGGCCATGTCGCGATGTCAGGCAACTTCGGCTATGAGCTCGATATCACGAAATTGACGGAAACAGAAAAACAAATGATTAAGCAACAAGTCGCGTTTTACAAGGACGTACGCCGCCTCGTCCAGTTCGGCACGTTTTATCGGCTGCTAAGCCCGTTTGAAGGCAACGAGGCGGCGTGGATGTTCGTCTCTGCCGACCGCTCGGAAGCGCTCGTCGCCTACTTCCGCGTTCTGGCCGAAGCGAACGCGCCGCTGTCATACCTGCGCTTAAAAGGGCTTGACCCGAATCAAGACTACGAAATCGAGGGACTTGGCGTTTACGGCGGCGACGAGCTGATGTATGCCGGAGTGGCCTTGCCGTACCGCTTGGGCGATTTTATCTTAATTAGGCGAGAAGACTCCCACTTCAACGAAGCGAAGCGGAGTAAGTGGGAGATGAATCGCCTTAACTATATTTTGCTGAAAAGTAGGATAGATTCAGTAAAATATAGTATAATATAGTTAGATGGGAGGTGAAAAAATGTATTTTTGTATCAAACAACAGCTAAATGGTTTGACCAAAGAAGATACTTGACTCTTCGAGAACTGTGCCATATTGCCAAGAACATGTACAACGTCGGATTGTACAATGTCAGACAATACTATTTTGAACACAAGGAATTTCTTAATTATGAGAAAAACGATCATCTTGCAAAAACTAACGAAAACTATAAGCTGTTAAACAGCAACATGGCACAGCAAATTTTAAAAAAGGTCAATGAAGCCTTTAAATCTTTCTTTGGTTTGATCAGTCTTGCCAAACAAGGAAAATATGACCACAAGGCTATCAGTATTCCAAAATATCTTAAAAAAGATGGCTTTCATTCACTGATCATTGGCCAGATTCGTATAGACGGCAACAAATTTACGATACCGTATTCTCGCCTATTTAAAAAGACTCACAAGCCTATCACGATAACGATTCCGCCTGTGTTACTGGACAAAAAGATTAAGCAGATTGAAATCATTCCTAAGCATCATGCCAGGTTCTTTGAGATTCAGTACAAATATGAAATGCCTGAAGATCAAAGAGAATTAAACGACCAAAAAGCACTGGCAATTGATTTAGGATTAAACAATCTTGCCACTTGTGTCACATCAGACGGCAGATCATTCATCATTGATGGGCGGAGATGAAAAAGTATAAATCAATGGTTTAACAAAGAAAATGCCAGACTTCAAAGCATGAAAGATAAGCAAAAAATCAAAGGCACCACTCGTAAACAGGATGTCAATGGCGCATTAAACATCTTAAAGAAAAGTAAAGCTGTAGACCTGAGTGTCTTATGCTCTAGCGGCGAAGTGGACACGCCTCAAAGAATAAGGATTGCTTGAAGCAGTCAAACTTCTTTGGAAGCCCCCACTTCAAATTTTCGCTAGAAAATTAAGTGGGGGTAGTTCACCATACCCGTCAAGTTTAGCGGTATAAAATTTTTAAGACGATACTCGTGTTCATCCCCGCAGTGAATGATGGGGATCACATCCATTATTGGGCATACCAAATACCCCTCCAGAAGAGGGGTATTTGGTATTTATATCCATATCTAATTCTACCATATCTCTAATTTCGTTAAGATATCTGATGCCGTTTCTTCCCCTTTCCTTCGACCTTTCTTGGCATGTTTTCGTAACAGGGAAAGGAGAGAGAAAAGGTTGATTTCCGCCATATGCGAACGCAAAAGCAACTGGTGCCAATACGATTGGAGAAGATCGAGCGCTTTCCGTTCACTGATTTCAATGTCTTCCTTTTGATGCCAATACATCCGAGCTTGAAACAGAAACGTCTGGGTGACCAAAATGGCAATCAACGTCCCGTATAAATGGCATTCGAAACGTTCTTTTTTCATCTCCTTGACTTTCTCCAAATCAAATACGGATTTCCAGGCTTTAAACAACAATTCAATTTGCCAGCGCAGGGAATAGAGCTCATAAACCTGTTGACCATCAAACGACTCTTGTGGTAAATTCGTCAGTAAGATGTGGTATTTCTTTTGTTCGAGGGTTTGGCGTGTCAGTGCCTTCCCTTTTCTTTTTTCCCTTTTTCGCACATACGCCATCCGTTTTTGCCATTCTTCTTCCGTCAAACGTCGAAAAATCAAGCGTGGGATATACAAACGCTCATGCCCGATGTATACATGTTCCATTTCTACTGATTCCCCTTCCTTTAATTGATTCCCAAGAGATTCCCAATCCCATTCCTTCCACTGGCCATTCTCCTTGATATACACTTTCATATCGGAACGGAGCCGAGTAATATAATACGCTCCGCGGGCGTCGATCTCGGCCAGTGCGGCAACGGAGAAAAAGCCCAAATCCCGAATACATAGGTCATTCGGTAAAATCGTATGCTGGGCATGATAGGCAAAACGAGCGTCCGAGTCATTGGCCGATTGAACGCATAGCTGAAGGCAGGCGCCGGATAACAAGTCATATTCAAACTGAATTTTCACCCCCGACGAAACGGAACCTCGATAGTCTTCCCCATAGTCAGCGGGAACCAAAAAGCTGGTTGAGTCCAAAATCCGCAGGCGGGTAAAACAAGTTCGATAGGTCTCCATGGCTGACAAAAGCAATGGACGTTGATGCAGGAGGAGAAGGAAAAACACTTCTCGCAAAAATGCCACGGCCCGATCGGTAAAACGCTGATTCAAGCCTTCGCTTGAAAGGGAACAGCCATGCCAAAGCGTCAAGGCCGCACACAACCGCTGAAGCGACTGTTTGGCCAGTGAGCCATCTCCCCATGCACAGAGAGTCAGAAAGGCTTCCGCCGTTAACGAACGCTGCCGCCGGATAAAGCCTGTTTTCCGTGCGAGACGGGTTAATTCTTCGGGAGAAAAGAGTTGACGAATGGTTTGAATCCATGCTTTCATTTGTTTTTCCATGAAAAAAATCCTTTCTAACGTGGAGTGTTCGTTAGAAAGGATACCATGTTTTTGACGATGCACAAAGACCAAAATTCTTAACTTGATGGGTATGGGGTAGTTCACCAGCATGATGTGGCGATTGAAAGCTGTTCGATGATAGGGGGAATGATGCGGCCTGAGCGGATGCATCAGGGCGAAACAAACAAATTGAACCCGGCATGTTAGATGCCGGGTTCAAACTGTTTGAGCTTCTCGATAATGCGCCGCTTCCGATAAAGCATCTTCCCGGTTTCGGCGATGTCTTCCATAAACGATTTGTTAAACAGCGAACCGAAAATGACACCGATGATCGGAACGGCTTGAAACAGCTTTTTCCACCCGTATTGGTCACGGAACGTCATCATCACTTCCCGCCAGCCTTGCAGTTCGGAAAAGACGCGCCCGCGTTCATGGGAGAACGACGAAAGTTCGTCCAAAATCGCTTTTTTCCCGACGATGTCCGCCGTGGCAAACTGCAGGCATTTGACGACAAACACGCGCTCCTCTTTTTCCTTCGGGTCATATCCGTACACGATGGCGATCTCTTGCAGCGTTTTCAGCGCTAAGCCGAGAAGCGCCGGAATGTCCACCGCCAACGTCAGCGCCCCGCCAATTCCAGTTGCCGCCCCTTGCAGCTGGGCGAACGTGACGCGCGCATCGATCAACTCGTCGCAGACGCGGTCCATCGTCGCAAGCGGCAAGTGCGGCACTTCGGCAAGCGACGATACGCCAAGCTTGTCCAATACCTTTCCTTCATTCACTAAGTATTGCCCGCCGCTTTGAATATAGCTGCCCAGCTCATCAAGCAGCTGCCCGAGTTTTCGATGGACGGCTTTTGGCGTCAGCTTATCGAGCACTTGAAACGGCAAGCGGCCGAGCTTTTCCCAAAACCATAGGTCTTTTTGGGAGTGTTCCCACTGTTCGATTTGCTTTAATTCTTTTTGTAGCTGCAGTTTGGCATCCATATTTGGGCCTCCTGTTCCTTCTTTATGTTTAGGATAAGTTGATTGTAACGAATTATACGGATGAAGGAAGGGCTTTGTTTCTAACAAGAAGCTTGTCGGTATAATCAAAATCGGAATTTTTCGTTGACGGATAGTAAAATTTTAACTAAAATATTTATTAGACTAGATGACCTTAAGGAGGCTTTTTCATGATCGCAGCTTTAAAACAACAATTTACCCAACTTTTTGGCGGCTCGGACGAAGCCATCTGCACTTTCTTCGCCCCCGGCCGCGTCAATTTGATCGGTGAGCATACGGATTACAACGGCGGGCATGTGCTGCCATGCGCGCTTGCGATCGGCACGTATGCGCTTGTTAGACAAACGGATGAGCCGTTTGTCCGCTTTTATTCGCAAAACTTCCCGGAAGCGGGAGTGGTCACGGTCTCTTACGACGACTTGTCTTATCGTCGCGAACACGGTTGGGCGAACTACCCGAAAGGAATCTTGGCCGCGTTTCAAGCGCTCGGCCCGCTGGAGACCGGATTGGATATTTTGTATTACGGTACGATCCCAAACGGCGCCGGGCTGTCGTCATCGGCGTCGATTGAGCTTGTGACCGCGGTGATGATCAACAAGCTGTTCGGACGCGGGCTCGACCAGCTGGAGCTTGTGAAAATGAGCCAAACCGTAGAAAATAAATATGTTGGCGTCCATTGCGGCATTATGGATCAGTTTGCCGTCGGCATGGGGAAACAAGATTACGCCATCTTATTAAACTGCCAAACGCTTGAGTACCGCTATTTGCCATTGGTGCTTGACGATTGTGCGATCGTCATCGCCAACACGAACAAAAAGCGCGGTTTGGCGGACTCGGCGTATAACGAGCGGCGGGCGACGTGCGAGGCGGCGCTTGCGAAGCTGCAAAACGTGCTTGACATCGCTTCGCTCGGCGAGCTGACGAGCGCGGAACTGGATGCGTGCGCCCATCTTCTTTCCCCGCTTGAACAAAAACGGGCCCGCCATGCGGTGACGGAAAACGAGCGGACGCTGGAAGCCGCCCGGGCGCTTGAGCGCGGAGACCTGATCCGCTTTGGCGAGTTGATGAAACAGTCGCATTTGTCGCTGCGCGATGACTATGAAGTAACCGGAGTCGAACTTGATACGCTCGTGGAGGCCGCGTGGGCGCACGAAGGGACGGTCGGGGCGCGCATGACGGGAGCCGGATTCGGCGGTTGTACGGTGAACATTGTAAAAAAAGCCTATATTCAAGACTTCATTGAACGGGTCGGAAATGCGTATGCCGAAAAAATCGGGTACGAAGCAAGCTTTTATGTCGTTGAAGTTGGTGACGGGGCGAAAGAACTCACGGAACTGGAGGAGATGAGCCGATGATTTTGGTTTGTGGAGGGGCAGGGTATATCGGCAGCCATGCGGTGTACCGTCTGCTTGAAAAAGGGGAGCGCGTGGTCGTGGTGGATAACTTGCAGACGGGGCACAAAGAAGCGGTTCACCGTGATGCGGTGTTTTGCCAAGGCGATATTCGCGACCGCGATTTTTTGCGCACGGTGTTTCGCCAGCACGACATTGAGGCGGTCATTCATTTTGCGGCGAACTCATTGGTCGGTGAAAGCATGGAAGAGCCGCTGAAATATTACGACAACAATGTGTACGGCACACAAGTGCTGCTTGAAGTGATGAGAGAATTTGGCGTCAAGCAAATCGTCTTTTCTTCAACCGCCGCCGTGTATGGGGAGCCGAAACAAATCCCGATCATCGAAACCGATCCGACCGAACCGACAAACGCGTACGGAGAAACAAAGCTGGCGATGGAAAAAATGATGAAATGGGCGGACCGCGCCTATGGCATCCGCTCGATTTCGCTCCGCTACTTTAATGTCGCCGGGGCGTACGGCACGACAATCGGTGAGGACCACAACCCGGAGACGCATCTGATTCCATTGATTTTAAAAGTGCCGCTTGGCCAGCGCGAGGAAATCTACATTTTCGGCGATGACTACGACACGCCCGACGGCACGTGCATCCGCGACTACATTCATGTGCTTGATCTCGTCGATGCCCATTGGCTGGCGCTCGAGAAATTGCGGAGCGGGGCAGACAGCGATGTATACAATTTAGGCAACGGAAATGGATTTAGCGTCAAAGAAGTGATCGAAGCGGCTCGGCAAGTGACCGGACACCCGATCCCCGCCCGCGTCGTGGCGCGGCGCCCGGGCGACCCGGCGCGGCTTGTCGCTTCATCGGAAAAAGCAAAGCGCGAGCTCGGCTGGGAGCCGAAATACTTGTCCATTACGGATATCGTCGCCTCGGCGTGGGAGTGGCACAAAGCGCGGCCAAACGGCTATCGGGGTGTGTGAGCGATGGAACGAATTTGGACGGCGATTGAACAACTGATCCGTTATGCCGAGCAACGCGGCCTTTTAGCGCCGGAAGATGTGGTGTACGCGCGCAACCGCCTGCTGGCAACGCTCCGACTCACGGAATGGCAGCCGGCCGAGGTCAAGGACGTTCCCTTGGCCTCGCCGGCCCCAGTATTGGACGCTATGATTGATTGGGCGTATGAACAAGGATTGTTGGAAACGAATACCACAACCGAGCGCGATATATGGGATGCGAGACTGATGGACTGCGTCATGCCGCGGCCGTCGGAAGTGATCCGCGCCTTTTACGAGCGGTACCGCCGCAGCCCGCAGGAGGCGACGGACTGGTTTTATTCGTTGAGCCAAGCGTCCAATTACATTCAAACGGCGCGCATCGCCAACAATCAGCACTGGAAAGTGTCAACCATCTATGGAGAATTAGATATCACCATTAACTTGGCGAAGCCGGAAAAAGACCCGAAGGAAATCGCCAAATTAAAAGAGATGCCGTCATCCTCGTATCCAAAATGTGTATTATGCAAAGAAAACGAAGGGTATGAAGGAACGTGGCGTCATCCCGCCCGTTCCAATCACCGTGTCATCCCGATCACGTTATTGGATGAACAGTGGTATTTCCAATATTCTCCCTACGTGTACTATCATGAACATTGCATCGTCTTTTCCGCCGAACATGTGCCGATGAAAATGGAGCGGAAGACGCTTGAGCGCTTGCTCGATTTCGTCGAAAAGTTCCCGCACTATTTCATTGGCTCGAACGCCGATTTGCCGATTGTCGGCGGCTCGATTTTAGTGCATGACCATTTCCAAGGCGGGTGTTATACGTTTGCGATGGAAAAGGCGGAGATCGAAGAGTGTATCCCGCTGCCATCGTTTCCGTCGGTCACAGCCGGCATAGTGCGCTGGCCGATGTCCGTCATCCGTTTGATTGGACCAAAAGAGGACGTGTTGGATGCGGCTGCCTTTTTGTATGAAACATGGCGGACGTACAGCGACTCAAGTGTCGAGATTATGGCCTACAGCGGCGATGTTCCGCACAACACGATCACCCCGATCGCCCGGCGGCGCGGCGATTTGTTTGAGTTGGACATCGTGTTGCGCAACAATCGGACATCAGCGGAACATCCGTACGGCATTTTCCATCCGCATGAAGAATTGCATCATATTAAAAAAGAAAATATCGGCTTGATCGAAGTGATGGGGCTGGCGGTGCTGCCGGCACGGCTTGCCGTGGAACTGAAGACGCTGGCCGATTATCTCGTGCATCGGACAAAAAAAGAAGACTGGGACGAGTCGATGCATAAACATTGGGATTGGTGCGAAGCCATTCACTCGGCCTATCCGGACATCACGAAGGACAACGTCCATGACATTTTGCGGCACGAAGTCGGACAACGGTTTGTGACCGTGTTGGAACATGCCGGGGTGTTTAAGCGGGACAAGCGAGGGAAGGACGCGTTTCGCCGCTTTCTGCAGCACGCGGTGGAGCGCATGTCGTCTCTTGTTTAAATGCGGCGAAAAAACGCGTTTCATATGAAACATAAGGAAGGGATCGCAAACAGACGATGGCTACGTTAAAAGAAATCGCGGAAAAAGTCGGCGTTTCGGTGGCGACCGTGTCGCGCGTGCTCAACTATGACACGACGCTGTCCGTCTCTGATGAAACGAGAAAACGCATTTTTGAAGTCGCCCAAGAGCTGAACTACAAAACATTGCGGGAACGAAGCCAGCAAGCGCGCGAATCGTTTCGCTTCGGGCTCATTCACTGGTATTCGGAGCGCCAGGAAATCGATGACCCGTATTATATGGCGATTCGCCTCGGAGTGGAAAAAGAGTGTTTTGACCGCGGCATCGAACTCGTCAAATTGTTTAAACAGCACGGCGCCTATCCGATCGAACGGATGGAGGCGCTCGATGGCATCATCGCCGTCGGAAAATTCGGGCCGAAGGAAGTCGAGGTTTTTGCCGCCGGGGCCAAACAAATTGTGTTTGTCGACTGTTCGCCTGATGAGCATCGGTTTGATTCAGTCGTCATCGACTTGCGTCAAGCGACGGTGACAGTGCTTGATTATTTGCTTCGGTTGGGGCATACGAAAATTGGCTATATCGGCGGCCGTGAATATGTCGACGGGGAAACGCCGATCCGCGATGAGCGCGAAGCGGCGTTTTACGAATATTTGTATGTCAAAGGGCTGTATGATTCCCGCTATGTATGGATCGGTGCCTTCACTGCTGAAGATGGCTATCGGCTGATGAAAGAGGCTGTTTCAGGCGGCGACTTGCCGACGGCGTTTTTCATTGCCAGTGATTCGATGGCGATTGGCGCCCTGCGTGCGCTGCATGAAGCCGGGATCGCCGTGCCCGAGGATGTAGCGGTTGTCGGATTCAATGATTTGCCGATGGCTGCGTTTCTCCACCCGCCTCTGTCAACTGTAAAAGTGTACACGGAGTTTATGGGCGAAACGTCTGTTGAGCTGCTTGTTGAGCGGTTGACGACGAAGCGGGTGATATGCAAGAAAGTGGTTGTGCCGACAGATCTTGTGATCCGCGCAAGCAGTGGGGCCAATCGAAAAGGGGCTGGGTCAAAAGAGCGATAATGCTTCTATCTGAGGCGCCATGGAAAAAGAGACCACCACGAAAAACCCGATAAAACCAAGGGGTTCAGAGGTGGTCTCTTTCACATACTTTAGTTCCATTTCAGTGAGCGACCCGCCACCTACGCTTCGCTTAGAGGCGGGGGCTTCAAGCGACTTGGGCGTGTTTGCCGAACGGTAAGCCACACACCTATTCGTTGGCTAACGCCAACCGACATTCATCTCCCACTTTCACTTCGTTTCGAAATGGAAGACTTCTTTCGAAAAAATGTTAAAAAGGGGCTTTTGAGTCAGCCGCTTTTTGTCATTAATGAAACTCGATGTCGACCCGTTTTTTCGTTCCTGTCGTTGTTTTCGGGATATGAATGTCCAACACACCGTTTTTGTACGTCGCGCGAATGTTGTCCGCCGCCGCATCGGCCGGCAGGGTGATCGAACGCTGGAAGCGACCAAAGAAGCGTTCGCGCCGGTGCATTTGTTCTTCTCTTACATCGTGGTGGCGTTGAATCGTGCCGCTGATGGTCAACATGTTGTTCTGCACGTCAATGTGCACATCCTCTTTCCGCTCCAGCCCCGGTAAATCGCACGAAACGACGTATTCGTTGGCCGTTTCATGCATGTCGATGCGCGGCATCCAGTGCTGATCGTCCATGTGGCCAAACAATGATGGAAAATCGCTTGTGAAAAAGCGGTTCATATCCCGGCGGATCGCTTCCAAATGACGGAACGGGTCATACGGAATTAACGCCATAACTGCCATCCTCCTTAACAAGAAATGTTTTTCCACTCAGTAGTGTGAACCGGATTCGTCTGTTTTATGTATGATTGGTTTGTAATTGTTCCATCACCGTCAAATACGCTTGAATCAGCGCGATTTTCACGTCATTCGGCAAGTCGGAGGCGGCCACCCGCTTAACGGCGTAATAAAACTTCACTTCAGGCGATTGCCGCACGCGCGGATGCGTCCACTCGTCGCGCAGCTCTTGCCTGATCGTCTCATATAAAAGAGCTTGGCTATTCTGTTCATCGAGCGTCTCCGCTGTGATCGAACGATTCGGCCAAAGGCGGCGGTAGGCGTCAAGCAGTGCAGAAAATGGATAGGTCACGGCTGCTTCCCTCCTTAAAAAATATACATAGCGATCCTCGAGGTCTGCTCCTTGCAACATATTCTTTTTAAGAAATTATATCATACAGCAGTCGAAGCGATTCGGGAGGCCAAGTCGAATGTAGATAGTGGGGGCTGGTTTCGTTTGCTGTCGTTGTAAGGCAGTCGAACCGTGGGACGCACGAGGATGGCTTGGTTGACAGCCTGCCGTGGGGTGGGTGTTCCCCAAAATCTCCCACCTCTAAGCGTTAGCGTAGGTGGGAGAGCGTTCAACCTAAAAAAGTAGTTGACATAAGGTGAGATAGTGTATAAAATAAAAATCGCGCTTCGACGGAATGTCGGAGTGCAACGATCGAACAATCATGAAATAAAAAAACTATTGACAAATAGTTAACACTGCGTATAATGAATAATTGCCGCGACGAAATGAACGCGGTAATAATTAGAAGAGAATCAGTAGTTGACATTTTTGAAAGATTGTTTATAATAGTAACTGTCGTTCCTTGAAAACTGAACGAAACGAAGCGCGAAAGAAAAGCGGAGGTCCGCGGGTCGCCGCGATGGGCAAATGTTCTTCGCCTGCAAGGGTGCTTGCACCCGGAAGGCGAAGGTTATTTGACCCCGAGCGGCGGCGGACCGAAGCTGGACAATACGAAAAGCGGAGGTCCGCATGGGCCGAAGCAAAAGCCAATCAACTTTCTTTGGAGAGTTTGATCCTGGCTCAGGACGAACGCTGGCGGCGTGCCTAATACATGCAAGTCGAGCGGACCGAACGAGGGCTTGCTCTTGTTTGGTCAGCGGCGGACGGGTGAGTAACACGTGGGCAACCTGCCCGCAAGACCGGGATAACTCCGGGAAACCGGAGCTAATACCGGATAACACCGAAGACCGCATGGTCTTCGGTTGAAAGGCGGCCTTTGGGCTGTCACTTGCGGATGGGCCCGCGGCGCATTAGCTAGTTGGTGAGGTAACGGCTCACCAAGGCGACGATGCGTAGCCGGCCTGAGAGGGTGACCGGCCACACTGGGACTGAGACACGGCCCAGACTCCTACGGGAGGCAGCAGTAGGGAATCTTCCGCAATGGGCGAAAGCCTGACGGAGCGACGCCGCGTGAGCGAAGAAGGCCTTCGGGTCGTAAAGCTCTGTTGTGAGGGACGAAGGAGCGCCGTTCGAAGAGGGCGGCGCGGTGACGGTACCTCACGAGAAAGCCCCGGCTAACTACGTGCCAGCAGCCGCGGTAATACGTAGGGGGCGAGCGTTGTCCGGAATTATTGGGCGTAAAGCGCGCGCAGGCGGTCTCTTAAGTCTGATGTGAAAGCCCACGGCTCAACCGTGGAGGGTCATTGGAAACTGGGGGACTTGAGGGCAGGAGAGGAGAGCGGAATTCCACGTGTAGCGGTGAAATGCGTAGAGATGTGGAGGAACACCAGTGGCGAAGGCGGCTCTCTGGCCTGCACCTGACGCTGAGGCGCGAAAGCGTGGGGAGCAAACAGGATTAGATACCCTGGTAGTCCACGCCGTAAACGATGAGTGCTAAGTGTTAGAGGGGTCACACCCTTTAGTGCTGCAGCTAACGCGATAAGCACTCCGCCTGGGGAGTACGGCCGCAAGGCTGAAACTCAAAGGAATTGACGGGGGCCCGCACAAGCGGTGGAGCATGTGGTTTAATTCGAAGCAACGCGAAGAACCTTACCAGGTCTTGACATCCCCTGACAACCCAAGAGATTGGGCGTTCCCCCCTTCGGGGGGACAGGGTGACAGGTGGTGCATGGTTGTCGTCAGCTCGTGTCGTGAGATGTTGGGTTAAGTCCCGCAACGAGCGCAACCCTCGCCTCTAGTTGCCAGCATTCGGTTGGGCACTCTAGAGGGACTGCCGGAGACAAGTCGGAGGAAGGTGGGGATGACGTCAAATCATCATGCCCCTTATGACCTGGGCTACACACGTGCTACAATGGGCGGTACAAAGGGCTGCGAACCCGCGAGGGGGAGCGAATCCCAAAAAGCCGCTCTCAGTTCGGATTGCAGGCTGCAACTCGCCTGCATGAAGCCGGAATCGCTAGTAATCGCGGATCAGCATGCCGCGGTGAATACGTTCCCGGGCCTTGTACACACCGCCCGTCACACCACGAGAGCTTGCAACACCCGAAGTCGGTGAGGTAACCCGCAAGGGAGCCAGCCGCCGAAGGTGGGGCAAGTGATTGGGGTGAAGTCGTAACAAGGTAGCCGTACCGGAAGGTGCGGCTGGATCACCTCCTTTCTAAGGGGAAAAGCGAAGGCCGCCCGCCTATCGGCGAAACGCGCTGGAGGGCCTGCGAGGAGGCTGTTGCCGCCGCAGCAGGACCGAAGCGTCGCGAGCCGATGGCGGCCGGAGCTAGACAGTACGAAAAGCGGAGGCTCGCGGGTCGCCGCGATGGGCAAATGTTCTTCGCCTGCAAGGGTGCTTGCACCCGGAAGGCGAAGGTTATTTGACCCCGAGCGGCGGCGAGCCGGAGTTAGACAATTCGAAAAGCGGAGGCCGCAATGGCCAACTGTCGATACACAGCGCTTTCGTTTCGTTCGGTTTTGAGGGAATGAGAAATTCCTTCACTTGTTTTGCGCCTGCGTCTTCTAGCAGGTTCGGGGGAGCAAGATTCCTCGGCGCAAAGCTGCAAAGAAGCGAATTCAAAGGAGCTACTTTGCATCTGCGTCTTCTAGCAGATTCGAGGAAGTGGGATTCCTCGATGCAAGACTGCAGAGAAGTGAATTCAATGAAGTAGTCTCGTTCCTTGAAAACTAGATAACCGGAAACGCAAAGGAAGAAGCCGAGAACGCTGTAGGTTAAGCTAGAAAGGGCGCACGGTGGATGCCTTGGCACTAGGAGCCGATGAAGGACGGGGCAAACGCCGAAACGCTCCGGGGAGCTGTAAGCAAGCGTTGATCCGGAGATGTCCGAATGGGGGAACCCACTGTCCGTAATGGGGCAGTATCCATGCCTGAATCCATAGGGCATGGAGGGCACACCCGGGGAACTGAAACATCTTAGTACCCGGAGGAGAAGAAAGCAAACGCGATTCCCTGAGTAGCGGCGAGCGAAACGGGAACAGCCCAAACCAAGAGGCGTGCCTCTTGGGGTTGTAGGACCGCTCATTGTGGGAGTGAGAAAGGAACGGGGTAGACGAACCGGTCTGGAACGGCCGGCCAGAGAAGGTGACAGCCCTGTAGTCGAAACTTCGTTCCCTCCCGAGCGGATCCTGAGTACGGCGGGACACGGGAAATCCCGTCGGAAGCAGGGAGGACCATCTCCCAAGGCTAAATACTCCCTAGTGACCGATAGTGCACCAGTACCGTGAGGGAAAGGTGAAAAGCACCCCGGAAGGGGAGTGAAAGAGAACCTGAAACCGTGTGCCTACAAGTAGTCAGAGCGCGTTCATGCGTGATGGCGTGCCTTTTGTAGAATGAACCGGCGAGTGACGATGGCGTGCGAGGTTAAGCCGAAGAGGCGGAGCCGCAGCGAAAGCGAGTCTGAACAGGGCGAAAAGTACGTCGTCGTCGACCCGAAACCAGGTGATCTACCCATGTCCAGGGTGAAGGCCGGGTAACACCGGCTGGAGGCCCGAACCCACGCACGTTGAAAAGTGCGGGGATGAGGTGTGGGTAGGGGTGAAATGCCAATCGAACTTGGAGATAGCTGGTTCTCCCCGAAATAGCTTTAGGGCTAGCCTCGGGATGGAGAGTGTTGGAGGTAGAGCACTGATTGGGCTAGGGGCCCTCATCGGGTTACCGAACCCAGTCAAACTCCGAATGCCAACGACTTATGCCCGGGAGTCAGACTGCGAGTGATAAGATCCGTGGTCGAGAGGGAAACAGCCCAGATCGCCAGCTAAGGCCCCAAAGTGCACGTTCAGTGGAAAAGGATGTGGAGTTGCAAAGACAACCAGGATGTTGGCTTAGAAGCAGCCACCATTTAAAGAGTGCGTAATAGCTCACTGGTCGAGTGACTCTGCGCCGAAAATGTACCGGGGCTAAACGTGCCGCCGAAGCTGCGGGATGACCGTTGGTCATCGGTAGGGGAGCGTTCTAAGGGCGTTGAAGCCAGACCGGAAGGACTGGTGGAGCGCTTAGAAGTGAGAATGCCGGTATGAGTAGCGAAAACAGAGGTGAGAATCCTCTGCGCCGAAAGCCTAAGGGTTCCTGAGGAAGGTTCGTCCGCTCAGGGTTAGTCGGGACCTAAGCCGAGGCCGAAAGGCGTAGGTGATGGACAACAGGTTGAGATTCCTGTACCACCTCCTTCCCGTTTGAGCGATGGGGGGACGCAGGAGGATAGGGCGAGCAGGCGGCTGGAAGAGCCTGTCCAAGCCGCAAGGCTGATCCGTAGGCAAATCCGCGGATTGTAAGGCCAAGCGGTGATGGCGACGGAGTCATCCGGAAGTCCCCGATTTCACACTGCCAAGAAAAGCCTCTAGCGAGGGAAGAGGTGCCCGTACCGCAAACCGACACAGGTAGGCGAGGAGAGAATCCTAAGGCGCGCGGGAGAACTCTCGTTAAGGAACTCGGCAAAATGACCCCGTAACTTCGGGAGAAGGGGTGCTCGTTTGGGTGAAGAGCCCGAACGAGCCGCAGTGAAAAGGCCCAAGCGACTGTTTATCAAAAACACAGGTCTCTGCGAAGCCGAAAGGCGACGTATAGGGGCTGACACCTGCCCGGTGCTGGAAGGTTAAGGGGAGCGCTTAGCGGAAGCGAAGGTGCGAACCAAAGCCCCAGTAAACGGCGGCCGTAACTATAACGGTCCTAAGGTAGCGAAATTCCTTGTCGGGTAAGTTCCGACCCGCACGAAAGGTGTAACGACTTGGGCGCTGTCTCAACGAGAGACCCGGTGAAATTATACTACCTGTGAAGATGCAGGTTACCCGCGACAGGACGGAAAGACCCCGTGGAGCTTTACTGCAGCCTGATATGGAATTTTGGTATCGCTTGTACAGGATAGGTGGGAGCCTGGGAAGCCGGAGCGCCAGCTTCGGTGGAGGCGGCGGTGGGATACCACCCTGGCGGTATTGAAGTTCTAACCCGCACCCCTTAGCGGGGTGGGAGACAGTGTCAGGCGGGCAGTTTGACTGGGGCGGTCGCCTCCCAAAAGGTAACGGAGGCGCCCAAAGGTTCCCTCAGAATGGTTGGAAATCATTCGGAGAGTGCAAAGGCACAAGGGAGCTTGACTGCGAGACGGACAGGTCGAGCAGGGACGAAAGTCGGGCTTAGTGATCCGGTGGTTCCGCATGGAAGGGCCATCGCTCAACGGATAAAAGCTACCCCGGGGATAACAGGCTGATCTCCCCCAAGAGTCCACATCGACGGGGAGGTTTGGCACCTCGATGTCGGCTCATCGCATCCTGGGGCTGTAGTCGGTCCCAAGGGTTGGGCTGTTCGCCCATTAAAGCGGTACGCGAGCTGGGTTCAGAACGTCGTGAGACAGTTCGGTCCCTATCCGTCGCGGGCGCAGGAAATTTGAGAGGAGCTGTCCTTAGTACGAGAGGACCGGGATGGACGCACCGCTGGTGTACCAGTTGTCCCGCCAGGGGCACCGCTGGGTAGCTATGTGCGGACGGGATAAGCGCTGAAAGCATCTAAGCGTGAAGCCCCCCTCAAGATGAGATTTCCCACCGCGTCAGGCGGGTAAGATCCCTCGAAGATGACGAGGTCGATAGGTCCGAGGTGGAAGCGTGGCGACACGTGGAGCTGACGGATACTAATCGATCGAGGGCTTAACCTAGAAAAGCGCAGGCGAGCGGTTCGCCGCGACAGGCAAATGTTCTTCACCCGCAGGGGTGCTAGCACCCCGAGGGGGAAGGTTATTTGACCCCGAGCGGCGGCGAGCCGGAGCTAGACAATGAAAAGTGAAAGCGCCGCGGCTTCTTCCTGAAACGGTTATCTAGTTTTGAAGGAATGAACTTCCTTCACCATTACAACGCGGAAGTAGTTCAGTGGTAGAACACCACCTTGCCAAGGTGGGGGTCGCGGGTTCGAGTCCCGTCTTCCGCTTCCCAATATGCGCTCGTAGCTCAATTGGATAGAGCATCTGACTACGGATCAGAAGGTTAGGGGTTCGAATCCTCTCGAGCGCGTTTCATTATCTTTAAAAAAGATATTGACAAAAAAACGATTTGCCATTATATTTTTATTGCAATCGTTTTTACGACAAGTTCACTGATATGGATTATGCGGGTGTAGTTTAATGGTAAAACCTCAGCTTCCCAAGCTGAAGTCGTGGGTTCGATTCCCATCACCCGCTTTCCTTTATTTTATCGTGAATATCGTATGGATATTGTTCCAGCAGCTCAGCAGGATAGAGCAACGAGCAAAGTCATCTTTGAAATGGCTGCGAGTTGCCCCGACGCATCGGGCTTCTTCGAATCGGCTTGTAGAGGAAGGGGCAGCGGAATAATGAGAGTGTCATCATGATTGCTACGTCCCAGTAGCTCAGTAGGATAGAGCAGCGGCCTTCTAAGCCGTCGGTCGGGAGTTCGAGTCTCTCCTGGGACGCCATCTACATACGATTCGTTCGGGTTGAAGTTGCTGAACCCCTTGATATGACCGCATTTGCGGTCATTTTTCATTTTTTGGGAATCCCGAAAAAAACGATAGAATCCGAAAAAATTTTGCACGAATTTTGCACGGCTATTTGGCATGATACAGCTCCTCTATCGCGAGATCAACTTGCCGAGACTCTTTTTGCTCCATCTCATCTAAAATATGAGAGTGCGTTTGCAGCGTGGTTACAATATCTTTATGTCCAAGACGCCGAGAAACGTATTTGATATTCACTCCTTTATACAAGAGCATGGATGCGTGAGTATGACGGAGCCCGTGGCAAGTGATCGTTTTAATCCCGATTTTTTTGCATAATGATCGCAACGTTTTATTGACTGCGTTATTTGTCACAATTTCCATTTTTGAGTTGATAAACACTAAATTTTTCGTGTTTCGTAATCCTGTTTTCATAGCTAATTCATTTTGATATTTTCGTAGTTCTTTGAGCATATTTAACGTCTCGTTATCGACCGTAATGGTTCGTTTTGAATCGAACGTCTTTGTATCGCTAAAGTCATTTGCCCCTTTAAAGTTCCAAGTCTTATTAATCGTGATTGTTTTGTTTTTGAAATCAACGCAATCCCATGTCAGGCCCATGATTTCCGAGAAACGAGCACCAGTGGCGATTGCGAATAAAATGATGTATCGAGAGATATATTTAACCCGTGGTGCTAGTTGAGCGCTAGCGCTCAACTAGCACCACGGGTTTATGGTGATTGTTGTTGTACGCGAAGTACATTCATAGAGAAAATAGAAGAAAGGAAGAGGGGAAAAAGAGACGCTACAATAAAACTAATTAACATTTAGGGAGTGTCTAATGTAGGAAAAAGTTTTGATAAATAATTTAAACTTTATACTGTCAAACTAGTGAAATACCATCTCCGAAACAACTCAGCAACTAGATGATTTCGATATTTAAAAACGGCTATGTCCAATTAGTAGTCAATGAGATTGAGAACTAGTTAAATGGTATCGAATGATTGGAACTTATAACGAGGTAGAAAAGAAAGAAATCGAAAGGTTTCTTCCTTTTTTAGAAACCAATTATTTTTGATAGAAGTCGTAAGAAATTCTTGGGTCTGAGTATAACTAAGGCAGTTAATTAAAAGAATGTAATATAAAATATATTTTTCGAAAATTTAGGTTCATCACCAAAAGTTGTACTTGCACCTGTCATGAAAGTATGTTAGCTGTTTCTAGCCGAACCCGCAGTGCAAAACGCTGGATATTTCTGTATCCGTATCCCCGACGTTTCATCAGCTTGATCTTGTTATTTGTTCCCTCCATTTTCCCATTTGAATAAGGGGATAAAATGCACGATATGATTTCGTCTGTTCGTTTGACGAGTGATTTTGCGATGGCGCGAACAGCAGAACAAGGACAAAACAAATACCGATGAACCCAGGCGTTCAAACGACGTTTCGCCTGTTGCTCATCTTTGCTTTTGAACACATAGCGAACATGTTGGAGCGATTGGTAAACAGACTTTAAGTAATCGCTTTCATTGCACCATTCTCGTATGATTTGACGTTCTTCCTCCGTCAATTTCTCTGGGCATTGGCTCAATAAACGGCAAACGTAACGAACATTTCCGTGTTTCTTGCCTCCTTTGCCCAAATATTTGCGACAACGTTCTAACGCATCGGTAAACAGCTGAATGACATGGAAATAGTCGACGACATGTGTCGCCTCTGGGCAAACCCGTTGAATCGCTTTTTTCATCGCTGGAGCCAAGTCACTCACGACATACTGAACGGAACGAGATACATGAGCCAATGCACGCCCAATGGCTTCCTCGTTCTTTCCTGCTTCAACGGTATACACTTCTCCCGTTTCGGCATCCATGATCGCCACTCCATAGTCGTGCCCTTTTCGAAAAGCAAACTCATCGACACAAACCGCCTTTGGTTGGACGTCATTCGATAGGAAGGAAGGGGCATGGGTATAAAACCATCGTTCAACGGTCGTGTAAGGAAGCTTGAGCATACGAGCCACCGCCTGAATGGATGTTCCGATGCAAGATTGCGCGACCCATCGCTGAAAAGCATCCGTCGCCACACTTCGAGGAGAGATGGCTGGATACGACGTGCTGAACGTCACGCCACACGTGCTACAACGTCTGCGCTCGACAGGAAGTTCGATCCAAAAAATTCCGATTCGCTGAGCATAGCCATGCATCCATTGCTTCTTTTTGACTGTCATTTTGATCGTGCGCTTCAAGCAGACAGGACATAACGGGCATTGTTCGGGTAGAGAAAGTTCGAAAATCCAACGTTCCCCTTCTTTTCGCACCTTTTGAATCAAAACATCTGGTAAATCGATGAGTTCTTTGATAAACTGAGAGTACATGCGAATTTCCCTCCATGGTTTGGTTTGGTCACCTTTACCATACAGGAAAATTCGCATTTTTTGTACCCTCTATGCACACCTACCTTAAATGATCAAGTACAACTTGTGGTGAAGAGCCAAAATTTACTATTGAAAGTTTATTTTTAATAATTTATAATGAAATTGGCTCTTCACCACAAAGTGTACTTGACAAAGAAAGACGATTATGATAAAGAAAATCAAAACAGCATTTTTCCTTTTTATACCACACATCTCTTTGAGCAACATTGCTATCATGTTTGTCTTTAAAAGTCAAGTACATCTTTTGGTGATGAACCATAGGAAATGAAGAAAATGAAGTTTTTGAAATTCGGACTTGCCACAGCTTTGTCCGCTTCTTTGATTTCTTTTTCTTCAGGAGGAGTTTTTGCAGAAGAGAATAAAGACAGTGTTTCAAAATTATGGGAAAATGCCATCCATTATAGCAATGAAGCAAACTTGAGAGCAGTAGTAGAAAACGGAAAAGTGACGGCTCAAGGATCAATTTCTATATCCACAGTAGGGACAGGCTCCACGTATATTTATGTTTCAGAATCTTCGGCATCTTCGTCGATAAAAGGAATTACTCCAAATGCGTATCCTGTTAGTGAAGTGAAGGCTGTTGGAAAAACGACGAGTAAAGTTACTCTTTCATCTCATGGAGTAACTACGACGTTAATGCTTAATGGAAACTCTCTAGGTACTAAGCAAGATACTGGGTTAGGAAGAACTACTGATACAGCAACAGTTTCTCATTATCCAGGAAGTGTTCCTTCTGGATGGGAATATCGAGCTACTTCTCATCACACATTATCAACTTCTACTAATACTTATATGGCTGATACAGGAGATAGTATAAGATTTTAATAAAAACTAAAAGCTCAAAATGCTGAGGCATTTTGAGCTTTTTCATCAAGGTGAAAACGGAAGGTGGAAAATGATAAAATGGGTCGAAAAAAAAGCTATTTGATTATAGCACTCATCATGCTTTCTGTATTGCTGTTTTCAGGATGCAATAATTTTTTAAAAAAAGAAAATGAAAAAGAAAATAGACAACCCTTACATACAAGTGATACTATCTCTTTCCATGAAAATGAACATTTTATTATACCAAATAATGCGCAGGAACAGCTTGGATTTATTCCTGATACCGCAACTTCATTTACAGTTGATTCGAAACTGAAAAAAAAGTGGATGATTGATAATGAATCGGTTGATATTGTTTCTTTAAAATCTGGAATGAAACAATTCACGTTCAACTTTATCATTGATAGTCTAAAAGATAGAGATCGTCACTTTCGTCTGTTTATTTTCCATAATCAAAAATTTATCAAATTTTCGATTAACAATAAAAAATATACGTATTATGATATTCACATGAAAGGAAACGGATCCTTAAAAATTCCGATTCGTGTCCAGGTATCAAATAATTATGATTTTAGTGAGTATTTGCCTATTTTAATTGATAAAGATCAAAAACAATTTTTTACGGAAAACATACCTGTAACGAAGGTATTAGTAAGTAAAAGAAATAAAAATGATTTCTCTGAAATATCATCACATATAAAATTGGATAATGTTCAAAAGATATTTAAGAAGGAAAACAGTAAAAGCAACGAGTTTGGTCTGCCATCTGTTGTTTTGTTAAATGATCGTTTCACTCCTTTAAAAGTAGAAGAGGTTAATAAAGCACGGTATGTTCGAATTGATCAAAGTCCGCACAAAATGGTGGAGGAGATCATGTTTTTTGATATGGAAGGAAATATATATGGAGTAAGAGGAAAACAACCTCGTTCTTATACGCTTGAACAACCAAAAGATCAGGATTTTATCATCCCTATTCCAAAAGAAATCACTTTATCTAGCAAAGAGCGGTTTTTCTTGTTAATTAACAACAATCCAAGAGAAGAAAGTTTTATTCATCTAAATGATATAAAAAAAGGAAAAAGCAATGTTTTTCTAAACTTTGCCAATCTGTATGAAATACGATAAGGTTTATGAAACAACTAGAAGAAAAGAGGACGATATAGAGTCCGTATGTACTATCAAGCCAGAGAAAATGAAGAATATACGGGAGTGGTAACAACATATTCTTTCATGGTGTATCGATGATTATTAAGGGGCAGGGGCGCCCGAATTGGCGCCCCTTCATTTGAAAGGAATTAAAAAATTGGTTAAAATGGTAACGACCAATAAGGCAAGGGGGGGAGGATTCGAGTTGGGCAAATTGGCTTTTGGATTGTTAGCCGCCGTTGTTTTAGGGATCGGGTTTTTTGTAATGAGCGATAAGGATGCCCAAAGTGCCAAACCATCCTCAAATACACAGCAATCGAAATGGGAGCAAAAAGAACAGTTGACTGTTGGAATTGATCCACATGATCATCCTGAATACAAATCGAATTTTGAGCTCTACTTTGCTCATCTTAATTCTGCTGTTCTTGTAGACAAAGCAAATGTTGATAATGGCGGAAAGACTTTAAGTAACGAAGATTATAAGAGAATTTTAAACGATATCAGGAAGAACTTGGGCAATATCAAATATGACGGGGAAAAGAAAAATGAGTTGAACAGAGTGAAAAAGCTGGTGAATCAAGCGATTCAAAACAACGCAATCAAAGGCGATGAGATTTTTTACGAGATTCACCAAACCATTCATGAGTTGGATAAACACTTTAACACAACTTATTTTGTGGATGAAGTTCCAAATAAACAATCTGAAGCATCGTTTTTCATTGAGAAAAGCGAATTTGACGATGTATATACATGGTTGGCAAGCACGAAAAGGGATCTTCATTCTGACAAATACGCCCCGTTTAGAGACAGAGAGGGATTTTTGGTTCACATGGCGCATGCCAGTTATGCATACTCAAGACATTTTTACAATCTCGAAGATGACATTTTTATGAAGATGAAGTTAAGTGAGTTAATCAAACTATTTGGGAAAATGAAAAACGAAACCGATTCAAACAAATATAATGAGTATATCGAACAATTTGAAACCATTTATGATGAAATCCGAAAAGAACGACGCCTGTAAAAGGGCGTTTTTTGTTTGCGTTTTATTTCAAAACATCGAAGGAGGAATTGATATGGCTGAATTCGTTCAAGTCATCGACCCCGGCCACGGCGGCCATGATCCCGGCGCTGTCGCGAATGGCTTACGTGAGAAAGATTTGACGCTGAAAATTGCACTCTATACGCGCGACTACATTCATGAGTTGTATGAAGGTGTAAAGGTCTATCTCACTCGTGACAAAGACGTCTTTGTCGGTTTGAGTGAACGCGCTGATTTTGCCAACCGCCTAAACGCGGATCACTTTTGCAGTATTCACATCAACGCCGGCGGCGGTAAGGGATTCGAGTCATACATTTACAACGGCTCGTATTCAAGCAAGCCAAAAACGCAAGCTTTCAGATGGCTATATCAAGCTGCCCAAACTGAAATGGATCAAGCTCAAGCAACATCGGGAGATCCCTGCCCACCATATCATCAAGTCTTGTACGATCACGAAAACCAAAACAGGAAAATACTATATTTCTATTCTCACAGAGTACGAACATCAACCTGCCCCAAAAGAAGTACAAACGGTTGTTGGGCTTGATTTTTCCATGAGTACGTTGTATGTCGATAGCGAGGGTAAGAGAGCCAATTATCCTCGATTCTATCGCAAAGCATTGGAAACATTAGCGAAAGAACAGCGTAAATTGTCTCGTAAAAAGAAAGGCTCGAATCGTTGGCACAAACAGCGTCTGAAAGTAGCGAAGCTGCATGAGAAAATTGCCAACCAGCGCAAGGACTTTCTGCATAAGGAGTCGCACAAATTAGCGAAACGGTATGATTGCGTGGTCATCGAAGACCTCAACATGAAAGGGATGTCCCAAGCCCTCCATTTCGGTCAACGCGTTCATGACAACGGCTGGGGCATGTTTATCACTTTCCTTCGGTACAAGCTGGCCGAACAGGGGAAGAAGCTGATCAAAATCGACAAATGGTTCCCCTCGTCCAAAACGTGTTCGTGTTGCGGTCGAGTCAAGGAGTCTCTATCGCTTTCTGAACGGACATTCCGTTGTGAATGTGGATTCGAGAGCGACAGGGACGTCAATGCGGCCATCAATATCAAACATGAGGGCATGAAACGATTGGCGATCGTCTAATTTGTCCTCGAACCGTGGGGCACACGGGGATCGCTCGGTCAACTTCCCATCATGAGATGGGATTACCCGAGAAGCCCCCACCTCTAAGCGAAGCGTAGGTGGTGGGAGTATGTCACAATAGAAGCAAATACCATTTTGGGGGGATTTGTAAATGAGTTTTTTTCGTTAATGGTGGGAATGGCGTTGCTTGTTGCATTATCGGGATGCACTGAATCTATGGATAAACAATCAAAAGAACCGAATACGAGCGGACCGAAAACGGAACAGGTGGTTAAGCAAGAGAATGAAACACAAATCCCGAAGCAAGCCCAGCGATCAGATACGGATCAATTGAAAAAAGGCTTTGACGGAACTCCTTTTGGGACACAGAAAGAATACATCGAGCAAAAAGTGAATTGGAAGCCGGGTGTGAAAGAGAGGATTCAAAAGTTTGTCCGGGATCACCATAAATTTTACGAGGATACACTCACCTATGGGAGGATCGATAACGTCAATTGGGAGCAACAAAAGAAGCACGCCGACACCTTGATTAGGGAAGCAAAGGAGATTCTTCCTGAGATCAAAGAACAAGTCAAAACCATGGAAGAAAACAAGTTATTGACCAACTTATCTATCGATGACGATCCAAGAGAATTGAAATTGGATTTTGAAAGTCTTGTTGCTGTTCTTGAAATTGCAACAAGTAAAAAAGACAAAACTGGTTTGGTGTATGCCCATCGAATTTTGCACGATTTGGACGTTGAGCTGAATGGGACAAAAACACATAAATTCGGGATGAGTTCATACGATCACGGTGGAGAAAATCGTCCGAAGCTATGGGATTATATCGAAAAAAATGGTAGAGAGAGCCCGAAGATATGGGAATAGAAAAAAACAAGAGGCGATATGAAGTGAATTGCGTTACAATTAACATATAAGAATAGATTAAAAAAGGTATAGGCACAACCATTCTACAAGCAGAATTAAATATCTATTTTCAGGCGGGGAAAGTCCCTTAACAAACGATATGCTTCATTTTTAATTTCAATATTGAATTTCGCCCACAAATATTTTACTCACACTCGTCTCCCGCTTATCGTTGGGCTATGCCCTTTCACGCGCTTGAAGCGGGAGACTTCTTTCGGAACTATGTTAAAAAGATAAAAAACCCCGGCAGATAGCCGAGATTTTGATTATTGCAGGGATTCTGCAATCTTGATTAATTTGTCGGCTTTAATGTTCATACCTCGGACATTAAAGTAACGACCATCTTTCCAAAATATCAATTGAATAGGATCATGTTCGCCACGCTTAATCAACCATGCATCTACGCCAGCTACTTGAATTTTTTCTCCTTTTGAGAGAACATTCATCGGCTTAACTGTTCCATCATCATCGGATTGAATGATTAACAATTCTTTTCGTTGATACTTTAACTTCTTATCAGCGTCTTTATCCACCCACGCCTGTTTGACAACCGTTAGTTTTTTGGCTCCTTGAGTAACTACCTCTGTTTTAGGTTCAAGTTCTTTCACATCTTCCGGAAGCACAGTCGGTTTTTTGGCTTTAAACGACAGTTTGTCTTGGGCAATTCCATTAAAACGTTCGACCTTTATTTTTGTATCTTCTGTCACTTTCGTGTTTTGATAGGAATTTGCTGATGTTGCTTTTTCTTGTGAAACAAAACCGGAAATAACAACAGCAAGTGCTGCTCCTACAATACCGCCAATTATGAGATTTTTCTTCTTCATGATAACCCCCCTTATAAGCACATGTACGTTAATCTTTCAAAATCATGGTCAACATGCCAATAGTCCTCGGAATTGTTAGTTGTTACATCAATATACCATCCATAACATGCATCACGCAAATAGGTAGCCGGATAGCTATCGGTTAAGTTATAGTTCCATTCATAATATTGAGTAGAACCTAAATAACCAACATAGACCCGATAATCCTCAAACTCTTCCCATGTAACAGGTCCAACAATACCATCGGCCGCTATACCTTCGTTTCTTTGAAAATTAACCACTCCATTATAGGTTTTAGAACCCCAATATCCGTCGACTGCACTATAACCCCAAGGTGTATCTTTTAGCATTCGTTGAATGGCCAAAACATACCCACCGTCTGTCTCGTATCCATAGCCGATCGTGTCGTTATTGGCCCAATTGTCTTCCATATCATGGGCGGAAGCACCTTTAGGCGAAATAAATAATCCTAGTCCGAGTAGAAAGGCTCCTAAACATAATGATAGACGTTTCCCAACTTTTAACTCCCCCCTATCATTATATTTTCTGAATTTTTCCTAATTTAAACTTAACGAATTTGGCGGAGTCAGTCAAGACTTTGTGGGAACTTTTTTTGGTTCACTACGGACGTTGTCAATGGACGGTTAGTGAACCATTTTCAGGAATTAATATCGCAAACGCTTTCGGACTCTCATCCCTCATCTTGAGGCGGTGATATTGTATTCCATTTTTTACACCTAACCAACATCCCGAAGTGCCGACGGCGCTTGATACATCGGCGTCCCTGATGACCGCTGAAGATACGGGATGTTTTGACGCATCACATCCGCCAACAACCGCCCTGTCTTCCGTTTGGCCTGTTCGATCCGAGCTGGCTTGGCCGAGGCTGCAGTCCGGGTCTCTTCCTCCTCCAACCGCCCATTTCTCCACGAAATTCATAGTAGTCGTTCCATCGAAAGGTCACTTCGCCAAACAGCGTTTGGATCTTGGTCGGCCGTTTGTCTTTCAGCTGATACCGGTGCTTGTCCCGGGCTTCCGCCAGTTGTTGGTCGATCACCTCCAAAAGGGCGGCCAACAAGATGACGAACACCTTTTGAAGAGTTCTTAACGATTGTTCCTCCAACTCTTTTCGTACAGGCCATTCTGTGGTAAGATGTTGTTGAATTTTCATGGACTCTCTCCCTCCTGTTTTCGGTTGATGTGGCCAATCACCATCATAGCAGGGAGAGAGTCCTTTTTGCATAAGATTTGCTTGGTTCCTACCGCGCTTCGCTTGGTGGCCCCGACGAGCGTCGTGAACAAAAGTTCGCAACCCTCGTCGGGGAATCATTCCTGAATGTCACCCACAAATATTTTACTCACACATAAAGAATGACTTGATGAAGTATTTATTGGGTGAGTTATTATCTTGGAAGGAGAAATGAACATGTTTCCAATCATCGGCCGCCTGCGTTGCCCGATTTGTTCTGAGCCGGTTCAGCCAGACGAGAAAGTGTTCTTCGACATCATCAATACGGTAATGCATCAAAAATGTTACTACAAATTCCCGCGCCGGCTCCCGATCAAAGATAAAGGTTCACTCCAGAAAATGCTTTTGAAATATCCCTTTTTTCATCAGGAAGATGAGGAAGATTAGAGAAGGTTCCGATATAGACAGCAGAAGAAAAAGGCGGATCGCTCCGCCTTTTTGTATGGATTTACGCACTAAAAATAATTTTGCACAAATTTTGCACGGCAAGGAATTTGAAAGACTATAAACTTTGAAAAATCAAGGTTTAGAGGATGATGGTTTTACTCCCACCATCGGCATCCTTGGAATTCGATAGCCCACGGCCAAAAGTCGTGGAAGCCTTGATACGACCGCGTTTGCGGTCGTTTTTCATGTGCGCCCGGCATGGGACGCCACTTACATAAGAAAAGAACGCGCAAAAGGGCGCTGGAACGAAGTTCCCCGATCGCTAAGTCTATGTGCGAGAGGGGAATTTTTTATTTGGCTAGGGAGCAGACAGCAAGAGATATGGGAGTGTTCTATTGATGATGTTCCAGTAGCTCAGGAGGATCGAGCAACGAGCAATAGCTTCTTTGAAACAACTGCGAGTTGCCCCGACGCATCGGGCTTCTTCGAGTAAGCTTGTAGAGGAAGGGGCAGCGGGAATGTTGGGGTGTCCTGTTGATGATGTCCCAGCAGCTCAGCAGGATCGAGCAACGAGCAATAGCTTCTTTGAAACAACTGCGAGTTGCCCCGACGCATCGGGCTTCTTCGAGTAAGCTTGTAGAGGAAGGGGCAGCGGGAATGTTGGGGTGTCCTGTTGATGATGTCCCAGTAGCTCAGCAGGATCGAGCAACGAGCAATAGCTTCTTTGAAACAACTGCGAGTTGCCCCGACGCATCAAGCTTCCTTGAGTAGGCTTGTAGAGGAAGGGACAGCGAGGATATTGGAGTTTCCTAATGGATTGTGTCCCAGTAGTTAAAACGGTTACGTGCTTTTTTATTTTCCCTCGTCTTTTTAGCATTTGTAGACGTTAAAAGCGGTTCGCGGCCGCAACCACCATTGTAAGTTCCTTTAGTTGGCCTCATCGCCTATTGGGTCGAATTTTGTCTCGCAAATGAAAACAAATTGAAACGTTCATGGCGGCGAAAGTTTGTTAAAATGTATAGGATAGAAATAAAATTCGAAAACGTGCCATACAATGAACATGCATGGCAAATATACGAGTCAGGTGATCGACATGGGGTTTGAACAGCAACTTGTTCATAAAACATTTTATGAGACGCTTGTCGAGACGGGGGAACGCGACGTTGTCCGCGCGCTTGGCGAGATGTTTTTCGCGGCGCATCGGGATGGCGCGGATTTGTCGTCGATTCGCTTTGCCCAAGGGGAAGTGTATTTCCACCGCCGCGACTACGAAGCGGCGATCTTTAAATGGGAACAAGTCCATCACGACGATTTGCGCCCGTGGGCGCAAAAAAACATCGCCGACAGCTGCTATGAGCTTGGCCGTCTCGAGCTGGCCGAGGAGCTGTACCGTTCGATTGAGACGGACAGCGAAACGTTGCAGGCAGAAATCATGTTGCGTCTGTTTTCGCTCTACCGTGAGCTGGGGGAAAATGCGAAAGCGGATGATATGATTAAGCGCGGGGTGTCGCGGTATCCGGATTATCCGAATATGACCGAATGGGCGCGCGCCTTTTTCGAGGAGCAAGGTGATTGGGAAAGCGCCGTTGAGCTTGCGTTAGGAGAGACGTTGCGGACATCGGCGCGCCGTTGGGTCGACATCTTGATCGGTTATGTGGAACAAGGGCATGCGAGAGTGATGGCGCCTGAGCGGTTTTCACGCTGCCTGGCGCTGCTGTATGAAACGGATCGGGTGAAATTTGAGCGGCTCGTGCAGGCGCTATGGAACGGGTATCGAGATGGCGACCTTTATTTTTCGTGGCTGGCGGAGTGGAATCGTCTCTATGAGGAATTAGAGATCCGCCGCGACTATGACTGGAAGAGAATCCCTGTTCTTTTAGCGGATGCGTATGCGGGATTGATGAAAGGTCCGTACCGATTAAAAGAGTTGGTGGAAGTGGCGCCGCCGCTTGTGAAAAGCTGGATGAGTTTAGCCGACGGTCCGGAGGCAGCGGCAGCGGCGGCTGCCTTGTTGGCGTGGAGCGAGAAATTTCCTGAGGCGTTTCAAGAAGAGACGATCAACGACGCCGCTAAGCGGCTCGTTCATGCGAAACGGCCCGTTCGGGAGACGGGTGTGTCGCTGTTTGACGAAATAGCCGATTGGGCGGAAGAACAGCGGGCGGGTTCGCACTTCCGCTTCCGCTGGGTCGTGCGGCAGTTGTCCGATTCGCGGACGCATTGCGTTTTGGTCGCTGGAGCGTCGCGCCATGAGCGGTTGGCGTTTTTGCGGACGTTGGTCGGCGAGGCGGCGTTGGCGGCGCCATCTGCGCCGGTGCTGGCATGGAGAAACGGCGGGGAGCTGGAAGTGGCGAAAATCAGCGATGATCAGTTTACCGTTTTCTCGAGCATTGATGAATTTCAACAGGCGGCGGGAGGACGCGCCAACCGATTTCCTGATGATGTTGTCATTGAATGTGCGGCTCCGTTCTCACTCGTGCCGCAAGGGATTGTCTTGCTGGATATCGGGCCGCTCGGCGGGCGCGCTTCATTCGACCATGAAGCGTTCGTATCGTTTTCGCTCGCTGACAGCGTTCTTTTTCTTCTGAACGGTGAGGATCCGCTTTCCAGCGCTGATGAGCAGCTGTTGCTGCGGCTTCATGAGCGGGCGCCGCATGTGCCGATGTACGTGCTGCTTCCTCCGGGCGACGGGATGGTGGATGAAGAGGAGACGGCGAGAATCGTTGAGGAAGTGGAAGCGCACGTTCGTACGATCGTTCCGGAAGCCCGTGTCATCGTCTATTCCCCGCATGCGCCAAGCCGCAAGCAGCAACAAGCCCTCATCGGCTTGCTGGAGGAGATGCGCCGATGCGTGTCTTCTGTCCGCCGCGAGGAAGCGATTTTAACGACGACCGGCCGGTTCATCGCTCATTTGTTCCGGCAGCGGGCCGAGGCGGAAAGTCGATTGGCGGAGCTGGTCGTATGGAAAAAAGAAATGGCGGCCAAACTGAGCGGCGCCATTCATCAGCTTGGCGACCTGCAAGAGGAGAAAACGGCCAAAGCGGCCAAGTCGTTCCACACCGTCTTGGCGGACATGCGGGGTGAGCTGACAAAGGCGATTCCCGATCTGTTGCGCAACATGGCGGAGTTGGTGGGCGAAAACAGCGATTTTTCCCGCTTGCCTCTTGAGCTGAACGACAAAGCGAATGAACGGCTTCGCGCTTATCTCAACGAAGAGGTGTTGCCAAAGCTGCGAGTTGCTATGGAACAGTGGATTGCAGCGGCGGAGGACGAATTCAATGAATGCCAGGTGTTTTTGCATGAAATGAGCGAAGGGTTTAACGCCATGTTTGGCGAAGAGCGGCTTATGCTCGAATGCGATTTTCGCATTGTGGCTGACTGGCGGCGTGACATCAGCCGGTTGACGAGCGGGGCGCAAATCGAGAAGCTGAACATTTTCCTCCGCCGGACGCCGGGTCAGCTGCTGTTGAAAGGAGCGGGCAAACTGCTCGGCGCCTTCGCGCAAAATAAGGCGATGCTGGCGCAAAAATATAAGCAGCTGATCGAAACGCAAGATTACATCGATGTGGCCGAAACGGCCGCTCGGCAGCTGCTGTTGCCGTTTGAATGGTTTGCGAAGTCGATTGAGCGCGACGTCACCCAGTTTTTTCAAGCGCCAGCGACGATGCTGCGGGAAACGCTAGAGCGGCTGGAGCTTGAAATTGCCGCCCAAGAAGGGGAATTGAAGCAGATGCGCACGAATCCCGAAGCGTATCGCGACCCGCTTGTCCTCTTTGGCATCCGTTTGCGGCAATGCGAACAGCTGGCGCAGGCGGCTGCGGCGACGATTCACGTGTAACCATCGGCTGATTGCCGGTGTTGGGCGGGCTCAAACGGACTTTTCACCGCAGGGCCTGCGTATGTGATCCGTTTGACGAAAAAAGAACGAAAACTGCGCCAAAACGGCCATCCCCCGGTCGATGCGAGGGAAATATGGAAAAAGGCTGTTGACAAAAGGGGCTCGCCCCGCTTTTGGCAACAGCCTTGTTTTCTTGCCCGAGCAACTGTGGAATGGAGGGTTATTGCAGCTCAAACGCCCAGTTGCCGCTGCGGAAAATCGGCTCGCGCTTCCCGTCTTTCGTCACGCCGTCAATGTTCAGATCAGCTGAGCCGATCATAAAGTCGACGTGGACGAGGCTGTCGTTGACGCCGCGGCGGTCAAGCTCCTCTTTGGAAAGAGAGGCGCCGTTTTCGATATTGGTCGGATACGCCTTGCCGAGCGCCAAATGGCAAGCGGCGTTTTCATCAAACAGCGTGTTGTAAAAAATGAGATTGGACAGCGACACCGGCGATTGGTGCGGCACGAGGGCGACTTCCCCGAGGCGGCGCGCGCCGTCATCGGTGTCAAGCAAGTGCTTAAGCGTCTCATATCCTTGTTCGGCGCTGAAGTCGACGACTTGACCGTCTTTGAACGTGAGCGTAAACCGATCGATCACGTTGCCGTTGTAATTGAGCGGCTTCGTGTTGCGCACCGTGCCGTTGACGCCGTCTTTATGCGGCATCGTAAATACTTCTTCGGTCGGAATGTTCGGATTGAAGCGCACGCCGCTTTGACTCGTCGCCGCGCCGCCGTGCCAGACGTGCCCGTCGACGAGCTCGACTGTGAGATTGGTGCCTGGCGCTTCATAAACGAGTTGTTTGTATTGCTTGTTGTTTAAGTAATCGACGATGCGGGCGAGCCGATCGTTATGTTCGCGCCAGGCAGCGATCGGATCGTCATGATCGATGCGGGTGATGCGGAAAATCGCTTCCCATAATTTGTCGATGGCTTCTTCATCGCGCAGATCGCCAAATACTTTTTGCGCCCACGCCGGTGTGGGGACGGAAATGAGCGACCAGCAGTTCCGATCGGCCATAATGGCGCTCCGGTAGTTGGCGAGCGCTTGCGCCGCTGTTTTATTGGCGGTCGCGATCCGCTTTGGATCGACGTCTTTTAACAAGTCAGGATTCGGGGCGTAAATGGATAAAAAGGCAGCGCCTTGTTCGGCGAGTTCTTCCATCGCTCTCGCCCGCCACATCGGATACTCGGAAAACGCTTCCTCTGGGGCGTGGTGAAATTTAATGTATGTAAGCGCCTCGTCGTTCCACTCGACATACACATGCTTTGCCCCGGTTTCGTACGCCGTTTTGGCGATTTTGCGGACGAGCGGCGCCGCCTCGAGCGGGGCGTTGACGAACAGCGTCTGCCCGGGCTGAATGTTCACCCCGACTTTCACCGCCAGTTCGGCGTATTTGTCCAATTCCTTCTCCCAACGGTTCATCTTGTTCACTCCTTTTTTTGGATTCATCTCCACTTTATTATAATTCCCACCGCCTCGCAACTTAGGGAGCTTTACATGTGGACGCTGTCCGGACGAGAGCGAAACGTTCCGATGTAGGCCGCGCCTCATGTTGGAATAACAGGATGGGTTGACACATAACGGTGTTGCCGCACATGGCGCTCGATTTATTGCCGCCGTGGCTCGCGGGAGTGCTTTTGTCGGGCATTTTGGCCGCCATCGTGACAACGGCCGATTCACAGCTGCTGGTGATCACGAGCGCCATCAGCGAAGACATTGCGCGCCGTTCTTTGCGCCTTCGCCTGTCGGAAAAACAGCTTGTCGCGCTTTCTCGAGCGGTGGTGGTCGTTGCCGGGCTGCTTGGCTTGGTGTTGGCGATGACATCCGAGTCGCTTGTGTATTTTATTGTCAGCTGGGCATGGGCAGGGATCGGCTGCACGTTGTCGCCGGCGATTTTGCTCTCTTTCTTCTGGAAGCGGTATTCCGGCATCGGCGTCATCGCGACGATTGTGGCCGGTTTTGTCAGCACGGTCATTTGGATTTCCTCTCCGCTTGAGGCCATCGTTAGCTCGCGGTTTGCGACATTTGCCATTGCGCTGGCGGCCGGGGTGCTGTTTAGCCTGTTGTTCCCTGACCGGCAGCGGACGATGTAACCGATAACGTCAGTACATGAACATGAGGGTGTCCCGAAAGAAGCGGGGCACCCTTTCTGATTGTTGCGTATCTGCACTGAACGCTTGACGATATCTCGCTTCTTTTGAGAAAAGGAGGAGGTTCATCCACGAGCGGGACAGGCGATTTCCATCCGGTTGCGCCCGTTTTGTTTGGCTCGATAAAGCGCCTGATCGGCAAGGGAAAGAACGGTTTCCGCGCTCTCGTTTGGTTGCGGGACGGCGACGGCGGCTCCGACGCTGACTGTGACGACACAAGCAGCGGGCGAGGAACCGTGCGGAATGGCGAGCCGCTCGACGTTTGCCCGCACCGCCTCAGCGGCAGCCGCTGCTTCGGACGGCGAAGTGTGCGGCAAAATGACGGCAAATTCCTCCCCCCCATAGCGCGCTGCCGTCCCGCCGTATTGCTCTGCTGTTTGCTTCAGCGACAAGGCGACTTTGCGCAAACAGTCGTCTCCGCATTGATGGCCGTACGTGTCGTTGAACCGTTTGAACGAATGCGGGCGTCGGCATCAGTCACCATAATCCCTTGGCTCGTATGTTCGACAATTTGCTCGTACAAGTGATCCATTTGTCTTAGTAGCATGTTCTTTCTTTTCCCCTCCATTGAATCGTTCCTTTTCTCTATAACATTGTTTATTTTATTTTCCGGTATGAGAGGCAAGACGCCAATCCTTTTTCCTGTGAGGAAAGGCATACTGCGATGAAACGAATCTTGCATTCATCATTCCGTCATAACTTTTTGAAGATATTGTGAAATAGTGAGCAACTCTGCGCCGCCAGGCGAAAAAACGATTAAGATAAAAGTGTAAAGAACATTTTCTAAAACGAAAGGGGAGAAATACGATGGTTGTCAAATGGTTGCGCGAACACGTCACGGCATCGGTGTTGATGGTCGTATTCCGCTTGTATTTAGGATATGAATGGATGACGGCAGGGTGGGAAAAAATCACGCAAGGGTTTGACGCCACCGGATTTTTAAAAGGAGCGTTGGCGAAAGCCGCGGGCGAACACCCGGCTGTGCAAAGCTGGTGGGCGGGCTTTATCGAAAACGTAGCACTGCCGAATGTCGGATTGTTCAACTTCCTCGTGCCATGGGGTGAATTTCTCGTCGGGATCGCGCTCATTCTCGGATTGTTTACGACGTTTGCCGCACTCATGGGAGCTGTCATGAACTTCGCCTTCATGTTCTCGGGCACGACGAGCACGAACCCGCAAATGGTGCTGCTCACCGTCTTCATCCTCGTCGCCGGAGCCAATGCGGGACGATACGGTTTGGACCGGTGGGTGTTGCCATATCTCCGTCATTGGTGGACGGATAAAACGCATCGTCCACATCGTCCGGCCGCAACGCATCAATGACCGCCATCAAGCCGCGTGCGCTGCTTCAGGCTTCCTCCTTTTCCGAACGGCCGCTCCTTCTCCAACGTGGAAGGGGGCGGCCGTTTGCCGCGTCGGAGAAAATAGTTTGGCTGTTCGAGAAAGGAAATTGACGAATGACGGCGAAATGATATGCATATGGATGAAGCAGGAGACGTGAACAAGTGTTTGAAAGCGTTTTCTAAAAAGGGACATACTAACCGTTCAGTATTTTTAATAAGGGATGGTGAAACGGATGAACAAAACACGCCCGTATTGGCCGAGCGGATTGCCGAAGAAGCTCCACTATGTGCTCGGCGAACATCCGCTTTATCATTATTTGCGTCACCGCGGTGAACGCGAGGAAAACGAGCCGGCGTACATCTTCTACAACAAGGTGGTCACTTGGGGAACATTGCTGGATCACGTCCGCCGTTTTGCCCGCTATTTGCGGGAAAAAGGGGTGGAAAAAGGAAGCTATGTCGCCTTGTACATGCAAAACTGTCCGCAATACATCATCGCCCACTTCGCCATCCAGCAGTTAGGCGGCGTCGTCGTCCCGCTCAACCCGATGTACCGGGAATCGGAGCTCGCCTATTTTTTCGCTGAAGTGCCGCTTGTCGGCATCATCGCCGGAGAGGAAGGAGTGCCGCGCGTTCGACAAGCCGAACAACAAACAGCGCCTCTGTCGTTTATCGTAACGTGCCACTACGGCGATTACGCCGATCCGGCAGGGGGCATCCCGCTTTGCGCCGAGCTTGTGCAGCCGAAAGAGGCGATGAGCGCCGCGGACGATTTTGCGGCCATCATCGCCGCCTATCCGCCGCTTGATGAGACCGCTTCTATTGACTTATGGAACGATGTCGGGTTGATCATTTTTACATCGGGTACGACCGGTCGGCCGAAAGGAGCGATGCTCACCTATGGCAATGCGCTATTTAAGACGGCCGCATCCGCCCAGGCGAACCGGCTGACGGAAAAACGCGAACAGCTTATGGCCCATTCCCCGCTTTGCCATATTGCCGGCATGGTGATGGGACTGAATACGCCGGTGTACACGGGACATCCATGCGTGCTGTTTACCCGCTTTGATCCGATGGCGACGATCAAAGCCATCGAAACGTACAAAGTCACGGCATGGTACAGCATCGCGCCGATGAATGCGGCCATTTTGCAAGTGCTGTCAACCACCTCTGCCGACTTGTCGAGTTTAAAACGCAACTTGGCGACGAGCTTCGGTCTGCTGGTGACGAAAGACCTTGCCGAGCGGTGGGCGGAAGCGACCGGCGGCTGCCTGTTGTACGAAGCCGCCTACGGGCTGAGCGAGACGCATACGTGTGACACGTTTATGCCGGATGACCGTGTGAAATTTGGCTCGTGCGGCATCCCGACGTATGAGACGGACATTCGCATCATCGATCCGGAAACGAAACGGGAGCTTGGGCCCGGACAGTCGGGGGAAATTGTCGTGAAAAATCCAGGTGTCTTTAAAGGCTACTTCCGCCGCGATGACGCGACGAGCGAGACGCTGAAAGATGGGTGGGTGTACACTGGCGATATCGGGTATGTCGATGAAGACGGCTATTTGTATTTCCAAGGGCGGTTGAAAGAAATGATTAAAGTGTCCGGCTACAGCGTCTTTCCGGAAGACGTCGAGGCACTGTTGAACGAACATCCGGCCGTCAAGCAATGTGCGGTCATCGGCGTGCCTGACCCGATGAAAGGGGAAGTGCCGAAAGCGTTTGTCGTTCTCCATGATTCGTACAAAGGAAGGGTGGCGCCGTCTGACTTGATCGAATGGGCGAAAGCGCATATGGCGGCGTTCAAATATCCGCGCTATATCGAGTTCATCGATGAACTGCCGGCGACGCCGTCAGGCAAAGTATTGCGAAAGCTGCTTCCGAGGGAATAACATCGCGGCGGGGTTTTGGCGCGGGCCGCCCCGCCTTTTTCTGGAAAAGGGGGATCACGATGGAGAATTTGCGGCAATTAACAGACGAACTGATGGCGAAAAAGGCGCGCGCTGCGCTGGGCGGCGGCGAGGAGAAAATCGCCAAGCAGCACGAGAAAGGGCTGCTGACGGCTAGAGAGCGGATCGACCTGCTTGTCGATGCCGAAACGTTTATCGAGTTCGGACAGCTGAACACATCCGACCAGCCCGGCTTGGAAGAAACGACGTACGGAGACGGGCTTGTCGCCGGCATCGGCAAAGTGAATGGCCGCTCGGCGGTCATCATCGCCGGGGATAAAACGGTGCTCGCGGGAACGGAGGGGAGCGTTCATTTGCGCAAGTCGCGGCAGATGCATGCGTTGGCTGTCAGAAACGGCTTGCCGATGTTTTTCCTCCATGAAGGCGGCGGGCTGCGCATGCCGGATGGAATGGGGGCGGACGGGATCAGCGACAAATTGTTTCCGCGCGAGCTGCTCACCCACCACCGGCAAGTGCCGACGATGGCGGCGATTTTAGGGGACAGCTACGGCGGTCCGACATGGACGGCGGTCAGCTGCGACTTTGTCACGCAGCTGAAGGGGACATGCATGGCGATCGCTGGGCCGCGCATGCTCGAGCTGGCAAACGGGCAGCGCGTTTCTCCAGAAGAGCTTGGGGGCGTAGACATTCATTACCAGTATACAGGGCAAATTGACGCCGATGGCGAGACAGAGGCAGAATGCATCGAGCAACTAAAAAGGTTTTTTTCATACATGCCGCAAAACGCGAACGAGCGGCCGCCGATGCGGAAGACGGACGATGACCCATACCGGATGGTTGAGGAAGTGTTTTCAATTTTGCCGGACAAACGTAGCCGCGTCTATGATATGCGAAACATCATCGCCTGCCTTGTTGATGAAGGGGACTATTTTGAGTACCAGAAACAATTCGGCAAAGCGCTGATCACCGCTTTGGCGCATTTAAACGGCCATGTCGTCGGCATCATCGCCAATCAGCCCAACCAATACGCAGGAGCGCCCGGACCGCAGGAATGTCAAAAGGCGACGGAATTCATTTGCCTGTGCGACTCGTACCATATTCCGCTCATCTTTTTGCACGATACGCCTGGCTTCCGCATCAGCGTCGAGGCGGAAAAAGCGAAAATGGCAACGAAAATTATGGTGTGGAATCAGGCGCTTGCTCTATCAACCGTCCCGAAAATTTCGGTTGTCATCCGCAAAAGCATCGGGGCGGCGTACGGCAATATGTGCGGACCGGGAATGGGGGCGGATGTGGTCGTCGCTTGGCCGAGCGCGGAAATCAATTTCACCGGTCCGGAAGTCGGCGTCAACGTCGTATACGGCCGCGAGCTTGAACGCGCCGACAACCCGCATGAGCGGCGTCAGGAGCTGCTCAAGCAGTGGTCGTTTGACAGCTCGCCGTATGGGGCGGCGCGCAAACATTTGATCGATGACGTCATCCACCCGGCAAAGACGCGGAAATTCCTTTGCCAGACGCTTGAATATTTGCTGACATCCAAGCGCGAAAAAAGCGAGCGGCTGCTCGCCGCTTGGCCGACGGGGTTTTAATGGAAGTTAATGGGGAATCCCCCTCTGCCAGTGGTGGAGGGGGCTGTGCTTGGCTATTTCTCTTCCATGGAGGGGGAGCAGCCGCCCATCGCATGTGAGATATGAAAAGTCGGAACATACATTGACAATTCAATGGAAATGGAATATTCTTTAATTAGAAAGATGTCTAAATATCGAATGTTTTTGTCTGTATTTAGATAATTTTCTAAATGTCTAACTATAGACCGGCATGAAAAGTCGGTTGCATGCGCCGCACGCGAAGCTGTGATAAACGAAAGATGCCCCTTTAGCGGTTTATCCAACGAAAACTCGTTTGCAAGGTGGGATCGCTATTGTCATTCAACGAAGCGTTTAAAGCGATCGCCGATCCGACGCGGCGGAAAATTTTATCCTTGTTGCGGAATGGGGAGTTGACGGCAGGGGAGATCGCTTCGCATTTCGATATGCAGAAGCCGAGCGTCTCGCATCATTTGAAAATTCTCAAGCAGGCTGATTTGGTGCAAGACAGGCGTGAGGGACAGCATATCTACTACTCTCTGAACACGACGGTGTTTCAAGATTTGCTTCGCTGGTTTTACGATTTTGTCGAAAAGGGGGAGAGACATGGTGAACGTTAGCCGGCTGACGATCGTGTTGACGGTTCTCGCTTATTTCTTGAGTTTGGCCGCCCTTCCGTATTTGCCGGATCAAGTGGCGATCCATTGGAATGCATCAGGGGAAGCTGACGGCTTCAGCAGCAAATGGTTTGGCGCGTTGTTGCTGCCCGTTCTCATGACGGTGTTCACGTTTTTGATGGCGGTCTTGCCGAAGCTCGACCCGAAAAGAGAAAATTACGCCCGATTTCAAACAAGCTATCGTATGGTCAATGCGGCGCTTTCCTGCTTTTTCTTGGCGCTGCATGCCGTGACGTTGGCGTACAATCTTGGATTTTCCATCGATGTTGGGGCGGTCATGCCGCTTGGCATCGGCGGCCTGTTTCTTGTCATCGGAAATTATATGCCGAAAATCAAACACAATTATTTCATTGGCATCCGCACACCGTGGACATTAGCGAGTGAGACGGTTTGGCATAAAACGCACCGTCTTGGCGGCAAAGTATTTACCGCGATGGGGATTTTGTCGATGCTCACCGCGTTTTGGCGCGGAGAGATGAGGGCTGTTTTGTTTGTCGTCATCATCGTTGTCGGCAATTTGTATCTCATCGTTCGATCGTTTCTTTATGAGCAGCAAGAACAGCGCAACCGTTCATAAATAAGCGGGAGGGGGGAGAGGGACGTGGGAATGATCGGTGCGGCTGTACAGCTTGCCATTTCATTGTTTGTTCCAGTTGGTCTCGCATGGTACGGAAGAAAAAAAGGATGGCTTTCATGGAAAGCGCTCGGCGTCGGGGCAGTTGTGTTTCTCGTTTTCTCACAAGTATTGGAAAAAGCGCTGCACATCGCTGTGCTCGAACCGGGCCGGCCGGCGTTAAAAGGAACAGACAGCGTTTGGCTCTTTGTCCTGTACGCGGCGCTTGCCGCTGGCGTGTTTGAAGAACTTGGCCGCTATGTCGGGTTTCGCTGGCTGTTAAAACAAAAACGCGCATATGGCGATGGGCTGTCATTCGGCCTTGGCCATGGCGGGGCGGAAGCGGTATTGCTCGGGGCGGTTGGCGCGGTCAACGTCATCGTGCTTGCGAGCTTGATTCAATCCGGATCATTCGACAAAACGATCGCCCCATCGCTTCCGGCAGGACAGGCGGAGCTGATCAAGGAGCAAGTGTTGCACACGCCGTTTGCGATGTACGTGTTAGGCGGCTTGGAGCGGCTGTTTGCTTTGGCGGTGCACACGGCGCTGTCGCTCCTCGTTTTGCTTGGCGTGCGCCAGCGGCAGTTCCGTTATGTCCTGTACGCGATTTTGCTTCACGCGGCGATGGACGTTTTGCCCGCGCTTTATCAAGCGAAAGTGGTCACGAACGTTTGGGCGGTCGAAGCGGTGCTGCTTGTTTGGGCGATCGCCGCTGTTTCGTTCATCCGCCGGATCAAACCGGCATTCGGACAGGGAGGAGAGGAACGATGATTCGTGTAAAACGGCTTGACCATGTGCAAATTTGCATTCCGTTTGGCGCCGAAGACGAAGCGCGCGCCTTTTACACCGGTGTGCTTGGTTTTCAAGAAATCGAAAAGCCGGCATCGCTGAAAGGAAACGGTGGACTTTGGTACAAAGTCGGCGATATCGAGCTCCATATCGGGGCGGAACAACGCGACGGCTACAACAGCAAAAGCCACCCCGCTTTCGAAGTGGAAGATGTGGAAGCGGCGCGCCGTTATTTGGAAGAGCACGGCGTCGCGACGCAAGACGAAAAACCGATCCCAGGAGTGAAGCGGTTTTCCTTTCGCGATCCGTTCCGCAATCGGATCGAGCTGTTGGAAAAAATAAGGTAAAATAGTGTTTGAGGCGAGAATGCTCTCTTTCCCCTTCGCTATCGTAAACCCGTCTCATTCGGGGCATGCTAGGGATGAAGGAGGGGAGGGCGATGAAACGGAAACCGGACAACCAACGCGCCGGGCATCCGGCCCGCGCCGCCGACACACGGACGGCAGGCCGGACAGCGATGAAGGAACAAACGGTGCAAGAGGCCTACGAGGCCTACAAAGAGCGGGAAGAGCTGACGGCCGATTCAATCAAAAAGCGGGAGAAAGGGCGATTCCTTTCTCTCGCTTTTTTGCGGTTAAGCATGCTCTTCTAAGCTGGCGACCGGCACGCTTTGTTTTTGCTTCGGGTTGTCAAGCGGGTGGATCGTTGCTACGCCTTTTTGCTGATCGACATGCTCAATGTAAATGCGCTGGCCGTTGTACGTGACGTTTGCCATCACCGGCGACGACGCGATTTCTTGCGCCCGACGGACATCCATCTGAAACACCTCCTTATTTGCCGATAACACGCATAGTATGACAGGTGTGCGATTGAACTATGCATGTGGCTGAGATCGGAAATAATAATTTCCAAAACAATGTGCTAAATAATCAATCAACAAAACCGACCATCTTTTCCTAGCCGATTCACACGTTTTAATGTAAACTATTTTTTATAAATAGTTTACATATAAGGGGGATGGGGATGAAAACCGAACTAACCGCCCAACTGCTCGAATGGGAACAAAAAGCGCAAAAACGCCAGCTGCGCCGGGCAGAGGCTTCAGGCGCTACGGTCATGTTGGACGGAAAGCCGATGTTGAATTTAGCGTCCAATAATTATTTAGGGTTGGCGGATGATAGGCGGCTCATCGAAGCGAGCTGCGAGGCGATGAGGGCATATGGGGCCGGAGCGGGCGCATCGCGGCTCATCGTCGGCAATCATCCGCTCTATGAGCGGGCGGAAGCCGCATTGAAACAATGGAAAAAGGCAGAAGCGGCGCTTATTTTCAACAGCGGCTACACGGCCAACATCGGCGTGCTGACGGCGCTGATTCGCCGCGATGATCTCGTCTTTAGCGATGAGTGGAACCATGCGAGCTTGATTGATGGCATCCGCTTGAGCAAAGCCGCTTGTTTCCGCTATCGTCATAACGACATGAATCAGCTGGAGTCATTGTTGAAGCAATCTCCGCCCGCGAAGCGGAAATGGATCGTCACCGATGCCGTCTTCAGCATGGACGGCGATATGGCGCTGCTCGAGGAGCTGGTCGAGTTGAAGCGGCGCTACCGCGCGATATTGATTGTCGACGAAGCGCACAGCGGCGGTGTGTTCGGACCGAACGGTGAAGGGCTGCTTCACCATTTCGGGCTTGAGAAGGAAGAGGATGTGATCGCCATCGGCACCTTCAGCAAAGCGCTTGGCAGCTTCGGAGCGTATGTAACGGGAGAGCCGTGGCTGATTGAGTATTTGATCAACAGCGCCCGCAGCTTGATTTTTACAACCGCCTTGCCGCCATCGGTCCTTGCCGCCAATGAAGCGGCTATTCATATCGTTCAATCCGAGCCGGAGCGGCGCGAGCGGCTGCACGCCCTAAGCGAAAGATTCCGCACCAAGCTGAAGCGGCTTGGGTTTGCCATAGGCAGCAGCGAGACGCCGATCGTTCCGGTGATCGTCGGCCCGAACGACCGGGCGGTGGCCATGAGCGAGTTGCTGCAGGAAGCAGGCATCGCGGCCGTCGCCATCCGGCCGCCGACCGTCCCTGAGGGGACAGCGCGCATTCGCTTTTCCATCACCGCCGCGATGACGGCAGAAGACGTTGATATGGCTGTTGACCGTATCGCTTGGGCAGGAAGGCAGATCGGATTGATTTCATAGGGAAAAACGGCGTCACGAGGAGGAAACGCGTGAGAGAACAAAAAACCAGCCGGACGTTTTTTCGGCTGGTTTCCTTCGATCGGGATGACAGGATTTGAACCTGCGACCCCACGCACCCCATGCGTGTGCTCTACCAAGCTGAGCTACATCCCGAAATGGATGGTGAGACATCTTCAATTATACAAGAAAAGCAGGACAAAATCAATGGCGAATTTTGCGTTGAGTTGGAAAAGGATGCCGTTGAAAGACTAGCGGCATCCTTGTTGCTGACAAGTCTGTTTTTTTCTGTTTTCATGCTCCTTTGAACGTATCTTCCTCTGTCTGTCCGCCCCTGCTTTTGCGACAGGGAATTCGCCATTGATTATACGACAAAGCATGCAAGATGTCCCGCTAAAGAACTCGTGATGGGAAACGAGTTGTTCAGCAGAGACTCTTTTTAAGTTGAGGAACTTTGCAAAATCGACTCGACTTCCGCCACAAAAACCGCCGATAGGCCGAAAAGAATGGTTTTCCCCGTCTTCTACACGCCTTGGAAAACGAGCGCGGTGTCAATCGTTCCGATCACAGAATCGAACGTTTCTCCGCAGGCGATGATCGTCTCGGCGTATTGATCATGTTCGAGTGTGCACTGACGGATCGTTTTGTTGTATGGGTCAACGATCCAGTATTCTTCCACTCCGTAGGCGCAGTACAAATCTTTTTTCAGTGTCACATCGATTTTGTAGGTTGACGCGCTGACCACCTCGATGACGATGAGCGGCCGCCCCTTATAGCCGCCGATGATTTTTTCCGGCCGTTCGCAATAGACGGCGACATCCGGCTGGATAAACTCGTTCATCACGTTTCCGTTCTTCTCGAGTTTCACGGACAAGTTGGAAATCGGTTGACATGGGCTTTTTCCTTTGATCACGGAAACAAGATTGTCGCAAACGATTTGATGTTCCCATGACGGGGATGTGGGCATGTTGATGGCTTCTTGCACGCTCCTCACCTCTTTTTCATTATACTTGAAACGGTTCTCCTTTGTCTGCAACGGGTTGTTGAGAAAAAGAAAACGCTAGGTTGCCAGGCGGTATTCAAGTATACTAAAAAGAAAAGAGGAAAGGAGGCCGTTTTCATGCGAGCGCCGGAAAAAGGGCAGCCGTTTACTTATGCGCAATATATGATGCTTGACGAAGATGTACGCTATGAGGTCATTGACGGCCAAGTCTTCAACATGTCTCCCGTTCCAACGCCGAAACATCAGGCTGTGCAACGTGAATTGTTGGTGGAATTTGCGACATATTTGCGGGGGAAAGAATGCACCGTATTTGGTGCTCCGATCGACGTTTGTTTGGCGGATCGGGATGATCCGGAACAAATTCGCGAATGGGTTGAGCCAGATCTTGTCGTTGTCTGCGACAAAAGCAAAATTCGCGAAAAACGAATTGTCGGCGTGCCGGATCTCGTTGTGGAGATTATTTCAAAATCGACGGTGCGCAAGGACAAAATTGTCAAATTTCACCGTTATGAGCGGGCAGGGGTGAAAGAATATTGGATTGCCGATCCGATGAATGAGACGATTGATGTCTATGTGCTTGAAGAAGGGAGATTCCGCCATCAAGGGATGTATGTCCGCGATGATACGATTCCCGTTCGCCTGTTTCCTGAACTGGCGATCGAATTAAAAAACGTATTTGCCGAAGAAGAATAAGAAAAACGGCTGCTGTTCAAACCGCATGCTCCCCTTGTTCGTTTGTCGCGGGCGGATCCATCAGGCGGGGGGCAAGAGGCTGCCCGCGGGGGAATCGATGGCTGTTTGCCACACACTTGGGCATAGAAAAGGAAAAAACAGGCGATACTAACGATCGGTGATGCCTGTGTACAACGAAGAAGAACTGGCCCGGTTTGTCGAAGAAGCGAAGCTGTACGCCCGCTACGGCAAAGTGGCCGATTACATTCCCGCTTTAGGCAAAGCGAATCCGAATGAACTGTCCGTCGCCGTCTACACCCCGGACGGCAAAGTGGCAAGCGCCGGGGACGTGACGGTGAAAGTGACGCTGCAAAGCATTTCCAAAATTCTTGCCCTGGCCCTTGTGTTGATGGATCACGGAGAAGATGAAGTGTTCCATAAAGTCGGCATGGAGCCGACGGATTATCCGTTTCATTCCATTGCCAAATTAGAGGAAAAGCCTGTCAAGCCGCTGAATCCGATGATTAATGCCGGCGCGCTTGTCGTCACGTCGATGATTCAAGGCGGCTCGGTGTCCGAACGGCTAGAACGGCTGTTGGCGTTTGTTCGCCGATTGGCGGGCAACGAACAGATCGCGTATTCGGAGGAAGTGGCCCGCTCCGAATTTGAAACCGCGTTTTTGAACCGTTCGCTTTGCTATTTTCTCAAGCAGCATCGTATCATTGACGAAGATGTCGAAGAGCTGATGGATTTGTACACGAAGCAGTGCGCCATTGAAATGACGTGCATCGACCTGGCGCGCATCGGCTTGGTGTTCGCGCTTGACGGGCGCGACCCGCATTCGGGCGAGCCGATCATGCCGCTTGATGTCGCCCGCATTTGCAAAACATTTATGGTCACGTGCGGCATGTACAACGCATCCGGCGAATTTGCCATCAAAGTCGGCATCCCGGCGAAAAGCGGCGTCTCAGGCGGCATTCTCGCCGCCGTCCCGGGCCGGTGCGGCATCGGTATTTTCGGCCCGGCTCTCGATGATAAAGGGAACAGCGTGACCGGGGTGAAACTGCTCGAGCGGCTGTCAAAAACGTATTCATTAAGCATTTTCTAAGGAGGAAATCACGATGAAAACATTTACGGTCCAGTTTCACCGCGAAGACGACGTCGAAGCGATGAACGTCGGCAAGTTGAGCCAAGAGGATTTTGACAAGGCGACCGAAGGCGGGACGCGGCATTTGTTTGACCTTGACACCAATATCGGCTATTTCGTCTTTTTCGACGCTGAGGACAACGAAGGCAACGTATCGTATTTAATGCTTCAATATGAAGAAGACAACGAAGACCCGAGTGCGTGCTACAGCTTTGAGCTGAAAGACTTTTACGAATTTATGGCGCTGTATTTGAACGACCTTGAATTCGCCGACGAAGAAGAAATGACGGAAGACGGCGAAGAGGAATACGGACCGATCCACCACCTGGCGCATTTGCTTTATCATATCGTCGAGGAAGGGAAGACGGTGGAGGTGTGAGGGGGATCCCGGGCGAAACAGCCTGGGATTCTTTTTGATCCCGTGGGCCATTCCGACCGCCGTATCGGCGCTGATGTGGAAATTTTTATACGATGGACAAAACGGCATTGTCGCCCATTATTTTGAAACGATCGGTTTGGTCGACCGGATGGGGGATTTATTGACGATATATGTTTATGAAAAAGTTTGATTTAATTGCCTTAACGATCAACACAGCGGAAACATACAAAACCGTTCCGGTCGGCATTGCCATGTTCCAAGGCCAGTATACGATCCCGTGGGGCGAAATTTCTGCAGCCACCGTGGTGGTGACGATCCCGCTTGTGATCATGGTGCTGTTGTTTCAGCGCCGCATCGTTTCCGGGCTCACGTCCGGTTCGGTAAAAGAATAAGGAAGAACAAATGGTGCCGGCCGGCATCCTTTTGTTTTTGGAAACATGAAGCACGGAGGGGCAGTTCTATTCGCTCCACTCCGTTCATATGTTAATGACAGACGGCTAACGGGGAGGGATGCGTAAAGAAGAAAGAGTATGCAATTAATATTCTGAATATTTGTAAAAATAAAAAGCAGCAGCCGCGGAAAGGGGATGGAATTTGTTTTTACTCTTTTTTGCACCAATCAAGGGGAGGGGAAGGCGTGCGATTTGACCGTCCGTTTGAACAGTATGCGCTTGGCGAGCGCCACCGTTCGCGCGGACGAACGATCACCGAAGCGGATATTGTGCGGTTTGCCGGCGTTTCCGGCGATTTTTACCCGCTGCACATGGATCAGGAATACGCCAAGCGGACGCCATTTGGCGAGCGCATCGCCCATGGGATGTTGACGCTGTCGGCGGCGACAGGGCTGTGGATGATGGAACCGGGAGTGGTTCTGGCGTTTTATGGCATCGATTCACTCCGTTTCGTTCGTCCCGTCAAGATCGGCGATACGATTTACGTGGAATCGGAAGTGAAGCGGTTGACGGAACGGGGCGAGGAAGCCGGGCTCGTCACGGTGCATCAGCGGATCGTCAACCAGCGGGAAGAGACGGTCGTCGATGCCGTTGTGCATGTGCTTGTTGCGCGGGAAGGAAATGTCTCTGCAAGAGCTTAGCGGCAAATGGGAGGTTTCGAGAATCAGTTGTAAGCGGTTTCGAAGAAGAATAAAAATGATTCTTGAAAAAAATGGGCCTTATTGATCGATTTTTTCCTGCTGTCAGATCAAATGAACGGGAAGGAGTGTTGCCGATGGCGATGTCAACGATGGATGCGGCCGAATTGAAACGCCAAAAAAAACGGGCGGCGATTTCCAGTGTAGTCGGTACGACGATTGAATGGTACGATTTCTTCCTTTACGGGACGATGGCCGCGCTTGTGTTTCCACAGCTCTTTTTCCCGCAAAGCGACCCGTACGTAGCGCTTATGCAGTCGTTTACAACGTTCGCCTTAGGATTTGTTGCCCGGCCGGTCGGCGCCGCGATTTTCGGCCATTTCGGCGACCGCATCGGGCGGAAGGCGACGTTGGTCGCCACGCTGCTGTTGATGGGATTGGCGACGGCGTTGATCGGTCTGATGCCGACGTATGAACAAATCGGCCTGTGGGCGCCGGTGCTGGTGACCGCGCTGCGTCTCATTCAAGGCATTGGCGTCGGCGGGGAATGGGGCGGCGCTATTTTGATTGCGATGGAGTGGGAAGAAGGAAAACGGCGCGGGTTTATGGCCTCGCTGCCGCAAATGGGCGTGCCGTTTGGGTTGTTGTCCTCTTCGCTCGTGACGACATTGATGCTCGCGACTGGCGGCGACAGCTTTTATGCGTGGGGGTGGCGTGTTCCGTTTCTGCTTAGCTTCCTGTTGATTGCCGTCGGGCTATATATTCGGCTGAAAGTGCTCGAATCGCCGCTGTTCCAAGAAGCGATGAAAAAACAAGAAACAAGCAAGATGCCAGTCGGCGAGGTTCTCGCCAAACACCCGCGTGAAATTCTTTGGTCCGCGCTTGCGCGGGTGATTGAAAACGGGTCGTTCTACATTTTTGTCACGTTTATCGTCAGCTATGGGACGACCTTTTTGAACATGGAAAAAAGCATTTTCGTCAATGCGACGATTATCGCTGCCATCATCAATGCACTTGCCATTGTGTATTCCGGCCATTTATCCGACCGATGGGGGCGGCGGCGCGTCTACATGACAGGAGTCATTTTGCTTATGCTTTGGGCGTTTCCGTACTATTGGCTCGTCAACACAAAAAGCGTAGGTCTGATCATGTTGGCGACGATCATCGCCATGGTGTTCCACGGCATGTTGTATGGCCCGCAGGCGGCCATGATCGCGGAAAACTTCCCGACGCGCTTGCGCTACAGCGGCGCTTCGCTCGGTTACCAGTTGGCATCGATCATCGCCGGCGGCCCAGCGCCGCTCGTGAGCACATGGCTTTTGCACAAATACGGCAGCGCCACGGCCATCTCCTTCTATATCGTCGTCATGGGCTTGATTTCACTCGCTGGGGTGAAAATGCTTCAAGACCGCGCGCGCCAGGCGATTGATTAGATTAATCGGACTGAACTCCATTATGGGCGCCTTTGCGTTCGGGCAAAGGCGCCTCTTTAAACGTTCATCTTCTTTGGCGAGGAGACCCCGACTTCTAAGCGAGAGCGAAAGTCGGGGAGGAATCGCCCTTCCTCCTTTCAATTAACAATGTACTAGCATGCTCAACTCTTTTTAACTTTTTCCAGCTTGCTGAAGCATGCACTTTTGTGCCATCTAACAGCCGAAGGTCAAAATAACCACTGCTTCTTCTGCCAAATATAAAACATTCTTTCCTTTCGTATACCACCTTGTCAAACAGTTGAAACCTTTTGACAAATCGTGGAGCTTTGTTTGATTTTCGTTTTCCGCCTTTTAAGATGGTTGCTTTATGCAATTGACGGTTGTTTTTTCGAACGAATTTTAGAAGATAAACCGTGCCACTTGGCTTGGCTAGTGGATTTCCACTAATACAACGAGCATCCACCATATGAGATTTAGACAGTCCATTAGCAATGCGAATACATTTGGTGATATACCCGTATGTGATATTTGCATGCGAGTATTTTTCTCTTATCCTACTAAACATTGCCCATCGCATGGCGGTCATCTGACTAGCATCCCTCATAGGCGGTCGTTTGCGTTGAAATATATGCTCAAGCCCTTTTTCGTGAATTTCATGGTGGCATGTTTTGCATAGAGTGATCAGATTATCTGGTGAATCACCTCCTGTCTTTCGACTTTCAATATGATGCACTTGGAGAACAGGGTCTTTCTTTTTTCCTTTGCAATATTGACAAGTATGATTGTCTCTGTATAGAACATACTCTCTAACATTCCAAAACCCCATTTGTTCTCCTTGTTGATATTCCACCCCTCGGATATTTAGGTTTTTTAATTTCTGTGTATCGAATGCTGCTACCTCAATAGTGACAGATGTGACAGGGAGAATATTGTGAACTAAGTCAATCAACTTTATATGCGAGTTGATTTTGTGTTGAATAGATGGTGGTAACCATCCCTCTGGTTTTCTTCTGTTAAGAAATCTGGCTTCTCGGTAGCGAGTCTTTCTGTTTCTTCGACTTCTACGGAACTGTCTCCGTATAGCAAGTAATTCCACAATATCTGTTCGAAGTTGCGCTTCCGCTTCAAACAGCACATCTTTCTTTGTTGTTGCAGAAATTCCTACATGTCGTGTCCCCATGTCAACACCCAATGACACGGGTTGTTTGTAACCACTGCTACCATATAAAAGCTGGATGGTAAAAGGTGTCCTTCTTACTACTTTTGCTTTCTTCTGTTTTAGCAAAAGTCTTGCTTTCCTTGGTGAGCATGGCATGAGTGGTTTTCCATGCTTATTGATAATGTACACGAACAAGACGTGTACCTCCTTTCAGGAGTGAGTTCCTCCTCCCCAATGTTGGAAGGGCTTGTTCGGCAGACAGCACCGCTCCTACCCATCAGAGCTTTTAACCATCTGCGACAGGGTTACGGACTGGAGGAGCATCCGTAAGTGTCATGACCCTTCCAACGTAGCCATTGAATGGCTGAGGGTAGTCAACTAGGGCTTGCCAAGCCCCCACTTCAAAAGCCGTTAGGCTTTAAGTGGTGGGTAGTTGACGCTCATGATAATGGTTTTCTGCTTGAATCCGAATGTTTCATACAGTTTCATCGCTTGATTTCCTGCATATACACGTAAACGAATCTCTGAATATCCATCCTGTTTAAGATGTTCGATGCCAGCTTCTATTAATTTCCTTGCCATTCCCTTTTCCCTAAATTCTTCTAACACAAACAATTCGTAGATAAATCCATATATTTTCTCAGTGAGCGGGTCTTGGCTTGCTCCGATTAAAATCCAACCCATGAGATGATTGCCTTCCGTTGCGATCAAATAATAGCTCCCTTTCTGCAATAATGGCTCAATCAGTTGTTTGACTTTTTCCTCTGACGGTTTTGCTTCGCCTAATGTGCCTTCGAATAATGCTTGTGGTGTGAGTGATAAAATCGTTTTGTATTCCGAATCGTTTGGTTTTCTAATTTCCATGGAGTTCTCCTCACATCACTATTTATTTTCCTATTCTTCAAGCAATGCCCGAACATCTTCCACTGGAAGATCCACCAACTGAGCAATGTCTTTCTCCGTCATTCCTTTGCGCGCCATGTTACGGATCAGTTGCTTCATTCCCTGTTTCATTCCCTGTTTCATTCCTTGCTTGATCCCTTGTTCAATCCCGCGTTTCATCCCTTCTTCCCATCCCGCTTTCCTTCCCTTTTGCTCATAGGAAATGATCAGCTCCAACACTTTTTCTCTTTCTTTCGTTTCCATCGCCTTCACCTCTCTTTGCAGTTGTTGCTCTTCCTCCTCCGACAGCTTCACATACGTTTCAAAAAAGCCCAACAAGAGCCGCTGCCTCGCTTCATCCAGCTCCAATCGCACCAACATGCGCAAACACTCTTTTTTCAACTCGACTTTCTCACTTTCAGTATACCCCATTTTGCCAAGGAGGGCAGCTGCGATCGGATTGTCATGCCGGATGTAGTCTCTCCAATGTTTCTTGCGCAGCTCTACGGGGAAAAAGCGAAACTGCAGCACGTCGCCAAAGGGAAACTCGATTGAGAACACGGATGGTTCCTCGCGAAGGGCCTCATAGCTGAAGACAGCGATCGGAACGATGCGCGTGCGGTATTTTTCAAACAGACGGCTGAAATAGATAAACATGCGCTCTGGAAACGATGGTTGCACGTAGCTTTGATTCTCCACATGAACGATGATCAGCCCATTTTCCCCTTTCAGCTTCGTCTCGATCAATAGATCGACGCGGTATTTTTCACCTGCCGTGACATCGGTAAACAGTTCTTCGGACAGAAAAGACAAATGGCTGAAATCAATGTGTTCGTGCATGTCGGGGAAAAAGAGGAGAAGAAACTCTTCGAAGAACGTTTGAATCAGCTCTTTGAACAATCGGTCATGGTCAATGGCCATTCGATCACCTCATTTTGAAACGTTACATGATAAACTGGTTCGTGAGCAGAAGAAAAAATCCTGCATAGAAAATAAAAATTGGATCACTAGGAAAAATTTCTGTTTTGTATTGTATTGACTTCGCGTCATACATGCATTGGCCTGCCAACACCACAAATGTCCCTGAACGGTTTGCTCTTGTCGAAAGAGCGGGGGTGCGCTAGTCTTGGACAATGCCTACCTGTGGTTGGAGGTCGGAAGCATCGATTCATCTCATGATTACGCTTTCGCAGAAGCTTTCGTGATGGGAGATGATCTTTTTCGCCGATGAGAAAGGAGCAACCCATGTCTAAGACGGATAGAAAAAACAACGCTTGACAACCGTCCTGTCTTTCCGATACGATGGTGATGTAATCGATTACATAAGCGAGAGGACTACGACCAATGGCAAGCATAAAAGATGTAGCGAAACGGGCGAACGTATCGACGGCGACCGTGTCGCGCGTGTTGCGCAACACGGGCAATGTCACCGAAGAGACAAGGCAGCGCGTGCTTGAAGCCATTGAAGCGCTGAACTACCAGCCGAACGTGCTCGGCCGGTATTTGCGGCGGATGGAGACCGAGACGGTGCTCGTCGTCGTGCCCGATATTACGAACCCATTTTTCTCGAAAGTGCTGCGCGGCATTGAAGCGGTCGCCCTCAAGCACGGCTATCAAGTGCTGCTTGGCGATACGCAAAACGATGCCCGGCTTGAGGAGCAATATTTGAACGTATTGCCGCAGCGGCAAGTCGACGGGATGATTTTTTTGACCGCCCGCATCCGCAAAGAGCTGATGGAAGAGATGGCGCGCCAGTTTCCGATCGTCTTGGCGTGCGAGTATCTCGAAGGGACGGATATCCCGACCGTGTCCATTGACAATATCAGCAGCGCCCGCAAAGCGACAGAACACTTGATCCGCCTCGGCCATCGCCGCATCGCCCACTTATCCGGGCCGATGGACGTCATTTTAAGCCGCGATCGGCTGCGCGGCTATTATCAAGCGTTGGCGCAGCACGAGATCGAAGTCGATGCGGCGCTCGTGCAGGAAGGTGATTTTACCTATGAGTCCGGATATCATTTGACGCTCAAGCTACTCGCCCTTGAGAAGCCGCCAACCGCGATTTTCGCCGCCAACGATGAGATGGCGATCGGGGCGGTTAAAGCCATTCGCCATCGCGGCGGGCGCGTTCCCGACGATGTCGCCGTTGTCGGATTTGACGACATTCACATGGCCTCGATTTTTGAACCGAGCCTTACAACCATCGCCCAGCCGATGTTTGAGATCGGCCAAAAAGCGATGGAGTTGCTGCTTCGGCTCATTGAAGGAATCGATGTCGAGCGGCGCCAGCTCGTTCTTCCCGACCGGCTTGTCATCCGCGATTCGTGTGGAGGCGGGCGCTCTGTCTGAAGAATTGGACAGAGCGTCCCGTTCCGGTCCTGGGGGACGGGCGGATTTTCTGGCGATGATGTAATCGATTACATCAAGCAAATGATGGGGAAGCGATGGAATATGGAAGCCGCAAACATAAAACGCAAGGGGGAAAAAGCATGGGGAACACGATTCCAATCCGCCTCGGCTTGATTGGAGCTGGAGGGATTTCCAATGAACACATCAAGGCGGCGCTCACCCTGCCCGAGCGCGTCGTCTTGCTGGCGATTTGCGACGTCAATGAACAAGCGGCCGCGGAGAAAGCGAAAACGTACGGCATCCGTGAAGTGTATCGCGACTACAAGGAACTGCTCGCCTCACCAGATGTCGATGCCGTCATCATTACCGTGCCGAATTTTTTGCACGCCCAAGTGGCGGTCGACAGCTTGCGGGCCGGGAAACACGTGCTTTGCGAAAAGCCGATGGTGACGAAAGCGGAAGAGGCCGACGCCATCATCCGCGCCCGTGATGAGTCGGGAAAACAGTTTATGGTGTCGTTGAACAACCGCTTCCGCCAAGCGGCGCAATGGCTGCATGAGCGAATCCAATCCGGTGCGTTCGGTGAGATTTATTACGCGAAAACGGGCTGGGTGCGCCGCCGCGGCATTCCCGCATGGGGGGCATGGTTTTTTGACCGCGAACGCTCCGGCGGCGGTCCGCTCATCGATTTGGGCGTCCATATGCTCGATGTGACGCTTTGGCTGCTCGGGAACCCGAACCCGGTCGCGGTGACGGGGAAAACGTACGCGAAGTTCGGCCCGCGTCGCCAAGGGGCATGGCCGGGAACGACGTTTTCGCCTGATGCCGCCTATACGGTCGAAGATTTCGCCGCGGCGTTCATCCAGCTCGAAAACGACGCGACGGTGCTGCTTGAGACGAGCTGGGCGTCGCACATTGAAGAAGAGCGGGCATATGTCGAGTTTCTTGGCACGGAAGGCGGCGTGCGCTGGGAGTGGAATATCGCCGGCAACCGCCAAGAAGTGAAATGGTTCCGCAACGAACACGGCGTTCCGGCCGATGTCACGCTCCATTTTGATGACCAGAGCGAGCGGGTGGCGCTCCTTGACCATTTCTTGACGAGCATCGCCGAGAACACGCCGCCGCTTTGCAACGCTGAACAAGGGCTTACGATCGCCAAAGTGTTAGAAGCGATTTACGAATCGTCCGAAAAAGGGCGGCAAGTTCGCATTGAATGGTGAGAAGCGGTGCTGGCTTCCCGCGAGCTGTGAACCAAAAACAAGCCGTCCTTGCCTTTATGAACGCAATCCGAAAAAAAACAAGGGGGATCCATGAATGACTACACCCATCCGCGTCGTCGTCTGGAACGAATTTCGCCATGAAAAGAAAGATGAACAGGTAAGAGCGATTTATCCGGAAGGAATGCATACCGTCATCGCGAACTACCTAGCCGAAGCAGGGTTTGACGCCGCGACCGCTGTCTTGGACGAACCGGAGCACGGCTTGACCGACGAGGTGCTCGACCGGTGCGACGTCCTCGTCTGGTGGGGGCATATCGCCCATGACGAAGTGAAAGATGAGGTTGTCGAACGCGTCCACCGCCGCGTGCTCGAAGGAATGGGGCTCATTGTCCTTCATTCCGGCCATTTCTCGAAAATTTTCAAAAAGCTGATGGGGACGACATGCAATTTGAAATGGCGCGAAGCCGATGAAAAAGAGCGTCTCTGGGTCGTCGCCCCGGGCCATCCGATCGTGGAAGGAATCGGACCGTACATCGAGCTTGAGCAGGAAGAAATGTACGGCGAGTTTTTCGACATCCCAGAGCCGGACGAAACGATTTTCATCAGCTGGTTTGAAGGCGGAGAAGTGTTCCGCAGCGGTTGCACGTTTACGCGCGGGAAAGGGAAAATTTTCTACTTCCGCCCCGGCCATGAAACGTATCCGACGTACCATCACCCGGATGTGCTGAAAGTGATCGCCAATGCCGTCCGCTGGGCCGCGCCAGTCAACCGCGGGGAAATCGTCTTTGGCAATGTCAAGCCGCTTGAGCCGATCAAAGCGAAACAAGGAGGAGTGACGCAGTGAAACCGATCAACGTCGGCATTATCGGCACGGGCTTTTCCGCTTCTTCCCATATTGAGGCGCTCCGCCGCCTGCCGTTCGTGAACATTGTCGCCATCGCCTCAAGCAGCCAAGAAAAAGCGGAGGAAGCCGCGCGCCGATTCGGGATTCCGAAAGCGTACGGCGACTACCGCGCTTTAATTGACGACCCGGACGTCGAAGCCGTGCACAACTGCACGCGCAACGTCCTCCATTTCCCGATCAACAAGGCCGCGCTTGAGGCGGGAAAACATTTGTTGTCGGAGAAGCCGCTCGCCATGGACAGCGAACAGTCGGCGGAATTAAAGCGGCTCGCTGCACAAAGCGAAAGCCTTAGCGCGGTCTGCTTCAACTACCGCCACTACCCGCTCGTTGTCGAGGCGAAAGAGCGGCTTGCCCGTGAGGCGAAGCGCGTCCATTTCGTGTACGGCGGCTATGTGCAAGACTGGCTCTTGTATGACACGGACTACAACTGGCGGCTCGACCCGGCGCAAAACGGCCCGTCGCGCGCCATCGCCGACATCGGTTCGCACTGGTGCGACACGGTGCAATACGTGCTCGGCAAGAAAATCGTCGAAGTGTTCGCCGACTTGCGCACTGTCCATCCGGTTCGCTACAAGCCGAAACAGGAAGGGAGCACGTTCACATCCGGCCGCAGCCAAGACGCCGAGCCGGTGGAGATTGATACGGAAGACGGCGGCAGCGTGCTCGTCCATTTTGACGACGGCACCCACGGGGCGTTTACGATTTCCCAAGTGAGCGCCGGCCGGAAAAACCGGCTCTATTTTGAAATTGCGGCCGATGAGATGACGCTCGCCTGGGACCAAGAGCACCCGAACCGCCTCTGGGTCGGGCGCCGCAACGGCCCGAACGAAGAAATCGTCCGCGACCCAGCACTCTTGTCGCCGCAAGCCGCCGCTTACGCCCATTATCCAGGCGGCCATGAAGAAGGCTGGCCGGACGGGCTGAAAAATTTGTTCCGTGATTTTTATGGCGCCATCATCCGGAAACAACGCGGCGAGGCGCTTGGGGAACTGCCGTTTGCGACGATCGCCGACGGCCACCATACGATGAGGATCGTCGACGCCATTTTGGAAAGTCATCGCACGAAACAATGGGTGCGGGTGGCGGAATAAGCGTGGGAGTTCGTTCGATCCGCTCATCCGACGAGAAGCAACAACAGCGCGGCGCGGCGGCCGTCCGGCCGTTGCGCGCCGTCAAAAGGGGGAGAATGACAAAATGAAAGTAGGCGTATTCACCGTCTTGTATCAGCAGCTGCCGTTTGAGGAAATGCTCGACAAAGTCGCCGCCATGGGCATCGAAGCCGTTGAGCTTGGCACCGGCAATTACCCGGGCAGCGCCCATTGCGATCCCGACGCGCTGTTGGATCAGCCGGAAAACATCAAAGCGCTGAAAAAAGCTGTCGCCGACCGCGGCCTCGTCATCAGCGCGTTAAGCTGCCATGGCAACCCGCTTCATCCGGACAAAACGTTCGCGAAACAGTCACATGACACGTGGCGGAAAACGGTCAGGCTCGCCGAGCAGCTCGAAGTCCCGGTCATCAACGCCTTCTCCGGCTGCCCGGGCGACCATCCCGGCGCCAAATACCCGAACTGGGTCACATGCTCCTGGCCGCCGGATTACTTGGAAATTTTAAAATGGCAATGGGAAGAAGTCGTCATCCCATACTGGCGTGAAGAAGCCGCGTTCGCCAAAGCGCACGGCATCACGCAAATCGCTTTTGAAATGCATCCGGGCTTTGTCGTCTACAACCCGGAAACGCTCCTCAAACTGCGCGAACATGTCGGCGACGCAATCGGCGCCAACTTCGACCCGAGCCACCTGCTTTGGCAAGGCATCGACCCGGTTGAGGCGATCAAACTGCTCGGCCGCGAAAAAGCGATTTTCCATGTGCATGCGAAAGACACGTACTTAGACGAAGCGAACATCCGCAAAAACGGCGTGCTCGACACGAAACATTACAGCCAAATCCTCGACCGCTCATGGGTGTTCCGTACCGTCGGCTACGGGCAAAGCGAAAAAATGTGGCGCGACATCGTCAGCGCCCTGCGCGCCGTCGGCTACGACTACGTGCTGTCGATCGAGCATGAAGACATGCTCGCTTCGATCGATGAAGGGCTGTCCAAAGCCGTCGCGCTTTTGAAAAAGGTGCTGTTCAAAGAAGAACTGCCGGAGATGTGGTGGGCGTAAAAAGAAGGCGGCAAGGGAAAATGATCCCTTGCCGCCCGCCGTTTCAGCGTAAGCGCGAAAAAGACCCTCCAACGCCTGCCAAGAGGCGCACCTGCTTTAGACCACTTGCGCCGTCTCGCGGCCTACGCGCCCTTTCATGAACAGCAGCCGGTGCCCGTCCACCGTCAAATCGATCATCGCGCCATCCAACACATCATCGCCTGACTTTTTTCCGTTTGCCTGCAAGTACGCGACCCGGTACCACTTGCGCCCGTACTCAAAATACATGTACCGCCCGCGCCGGAAATCGATCCAAAACTTCACCCGCTCGCCATTTACGTTCTTCCACACATACCCCCACGCCCGGTCTTGGCGGATCGGCGCCATTTTTGGACGCGCGGAATTGATGACTTCATAATACAGGCGGTGTTTGATGTCAAACAGCACCATCCCGTTTGCCTCCTTTTGGACATGATACTATATGTATAGCGCCAAACGGGCAAAAATAGACATGCTGGCTCACTCATTTCGTCTCAGCATTCGCCCTGCGAGCAACCGAACGGCCAACGTCAACAGAAACATTGTAACGAGTGAGTATTCCCACTTCCAACCATGATATTCGATCAAATCCGTATGCCGTTCAAAGACAACCTCAAGGGCCGTCAGCACCGCCGCATACCCCGCGCATTGCGCCGCCACACCCGGCCAGCGCGCTCGGCGCGAGGTGGCATAGACGTACACACTGACAACCGGATAGAGAAGATATTCAAAAATGACGCTGTTATTTGTATAAGAACTCATATTTCGCAACCTTTGCATAATATACAAAAAATAACCAAAATATTCGCATAAAAATAAATTTTTATACAAATATTGTAAAATAACTAATTTTTATTCACTCAAATCAGGCTTATTTTGAATTTTTATTCAGGGTGCGAAATGTGAGTAAGAAGCAAAAAAACGGACCGGATACTCGAGCAGCCCGGCCCCCGCCACGATCGAACCGAAAAAACTCGCCGCATATGCATTCAGCAAAAACGACACCCATACATCCCGAGCTGGAGAAATGCGGAAACTCAACAACAAAAGCCTCACCCCGACCGCAACAAGCGCTCAAAGAATCCATTGTTCCATGATCGCCCTCTGGATGCGAATGATGTCGATTTTTCTTAGTATGGGATGAGGGAGGGGGGAGTATGTGAATTTTTTAGTGTTTTCATTTTACGACAGCGCAATAGGCCTTAGAAGTGATGGTCTTATGTATGTTCTGTCCTATGAAAAAAAGTGGCTCTTCACCACAAAGTGTACTTGACAAAGAAAGACGATTATGATAGAGAAAATCAAAACAGCATTTTTCCTTTTTATACCACACGTCTCTTTGAGCAACATTGCTATCATGTTTGTCTTTAAAAGTCAAGTACATCTTTTGGTGATGAACCAAAAAAGTGGAATTTTGTAAAATAGTAGGCTCTTCACCACAAAATGTACTTGACAATCAGGTTGTTTTCTGATCAAGGGTACAAAAAATGCGAAATTTCCTGTATGGTAAAGGTGACCAAACCATCAACCATGGAGGAAATTTCGCATGCAATCTCAGTTTATCAAAGATTTGATCACTTTACCAGGCTTTCTTATTCATGGAGAACGAAAAGAGGGAGAACGATGGATTTTTGAACTTTCCCTCCCTCCTCATTGTCTGATCTGCCCGACTTGCTTCGGACGGACAACCAAAATATCATCGAAACGAAAACAATGGATTCATGGCTATACCAATACGGTCGGTTTATTTTGGATTGAACTTCCCATAGAAAGACGGCGTTGCCAAGCCTGTTTTCTGACGTTCACCGTTTCTTATCCGGGACTTCCGTCTCACAGTATCGCGACGGAATCGTTTCAACATTGGGTCGCCCAGTTATGCATCGGAAAAACGATTCAAGAAGTCGCTCGCTTGTTACAACTCGCCTATACGACAGTAGAACGCTGGTTTTATCAATATGCCCCGGCTCTTTTACCAACATCGAATCCTACAGTAGTATGTGTGGATGAATTCGCTTTCCGAAAGGGACATGATTACGGAGTAGCGGTGATGGACATACAGACTCGGAATGTCCTTTCCATTGCTTCTGGAAAAAATGAAGAAGCCATTGTGGAGGCGCTTCAACCCGTCGCCTCCAAAGTGAAGTATGTTGTCAGCGACTTGGCTCCTGCCATGAGAAAAGCCATTGAAAAGGTATGTCCAAAAGCCATCCATGTTCTTGACCACTTCCATGTGATTCAGTTATTCACCGATGCACTGGAACGTTGTCGCAAATACCTTGCCAAAGGCGGAACCAAACATGGAAGCGTTCGCCGCGTGTGCCGATGGTTAAGCCAACGTCCAGAAAAATTAACAGAAGAAGAGAGATAGGAAGTTCGACAATGGTGCCAAGAAAGTGCTTATTGACGTGATGTCTATCAAGCACTTCACATTTCCGTTACGTATCCAAAAGCCAAACAAGAAAGCAAGCCGAAACTCGTTTGACCCAATGGTTTGACCGGTACCTTTTTAGCGACTGTGCCGCCGTACGCAGGATTGCCAAGGCACTCATCACTCGAAGAGACGCAGTGCTTTCTTGCATCGTTTTTTCTTACTCAAATGGTCCAATGGAAGGAATCAACAACAAAATAAAATTGATCAAAAGGCGAGGATATGGGTATCGAAATATCCAGCGTTTTACTTTGCGTGTCCGTCTAGAGACCTCTATCACATTTTAACGTAAAAATCAAGTACATCTTTTGGTGATGAACCTTCGTTTTTCCTTTATGTAAAAAATAGTTGTAAAACGCTTTCATTTCGGTTTATAATTCTACTAAACCGGTTTATAAATACTAAATCGATTTAGTAATGAAAGAGGGATCCCCTTGAAAAAAGTAACGATGGCCGATGTCGCGAAGTTAGCCAATGTTTCAAAAAGCACCGTATCGCAATATTTAAATAAACGCTATGAATATATGAGCGAGGAAACGAGAAAACGGATTGCTCGAGCAATTGAAGAGCTAGGATATCAGCCGAATATTATCGCTCGCAGCTTAAAACAGAAAACAACAGCAACCATCGGAGTCATTGTCTTCAATATTTTGCATATGCTTACGATTCAAGTCTTGCATGCCATCGAAGAAGCGTGCCAAGAGCGCGGTTTTCATGTCATTGTTTGCAATACGGATGACGACCCGGAAAAAGAGAAAAAGTATATTGAGATGTTGCGCGCAAAACAAGTCGATGGCTTGATTATTTTCCCGACAGGAAAAAATGCCGAAATATATCAAAAAATGGTCGAAGAGCGCTTTCCGCTTATATTTGTCGACCGGATGGTTCCGGGGATTAAAGCGGATGCGGTTCTGCTTGACAATAAAAAAGCGGCCGCTTTAGCAGTTGAATATCTTGCCGAGCGAGGCTACCAACGCATCGGGGTCGTTGCTCCCCCGCTTGTTTCCCATGTCATTCCAAGGATGGAGCGCATTGAAGGATTTCGGCAGACGCTAACGGAAAAAGGGCTTCCAGTTATCGCTGATTATGTTGTCGCGACCGAAATTTCCTCCATTCAGAGTGAACTAGCAAAGCTGTTTGCTTCAGGCCGTCCGCCACAAGCGCTGTTTGCGATTAACGATTTGACATTGATGGAGATTTTGCATTTCGTCAAGAACAACGGCATCCATGTGCCTGATGATTTGGCGCTGATCAGCATTGATGATGTTCCGTTTGCCGATATTTATACGCCAACGTTAACAACGATTGCCCAGCCAACTTTTGCGATGGGGAAAAAAGCTGCAGAGCGTTTATTTATGCAGATTACCAAGAAACAAAAACACAAGCCGCAAATTTTTCGCTTTCCGCCTACATTGATAGAGCGGAAATCTGTCCGACAAAGGGGGAACCACAATGACGGCAGACAATAAAGTAGTCATTGGTGTTGATATCGGCACGACGAGCACAAAAGCAGTGGTGTTTGGTGAACGCGGGCAGGTGCTCGCCTCTCATGCAGTGGATTATCCAATCATCCAGCCGCATCCGGGCTGGGCGGAACAAGATCCCGAGGAGATTTTCTCCGCCTTTGTCCAAACTGTAAACGCTGTCATCACCAAATTGCGTCTTGCTTCTCATCAGGTGAAAGCGATGGGGTTTAGTGCGGCGATGCATTCGCTAATGGCGCTGGATGGATCCGGACGCCCGCTTACCCGCTGCATCATATGGGCGGATACTCGCAGTGTCAGACAAGCAGAGCGTCTTTTGAACGAATGGAACGGCCTGGATATTTACAAGCGGACAGGAACACCCATTCATCCAATGTCACCGCTTCCAAAATTGCTTTGGCTAAAAGAAGAACGGCCGGACTTATTCCGTCAGGCATCTAAGTTTGTGTCCATAAAAGAATATGTATTGTATCGATTATACGGTCAATATGTTGTCGACTATTCGATCGCTTCAGCAACAGGGCTGTTTCGTTTAGATACGCTTGACTGGGATGCGGATGTTCTCGAGTTTCTCGGTATCACAAGAGCGCAGTTGTCAAGCTTAGTACCAACGACACACATATTGCGAGGGATGAAAAAAGAATGGGCGCAGCAAATGGGCTTGGATCCGGATGTGCCAGTTGTAGTCGGCGCGAGCGACGGAGTGCTGGCCAACGTTGGTGTCGGGGCGATTTTGCCAGGGGAAGCAGCGATTACGATCGGAACGAGCGGTGCGGTTCGTACGATTTCTCCTGTGCAGAAAACGGATGAAAAAGGCCGAACGTTTTGTTATGCGCTGACACCAAACCATTGGATTGTTGGCGGACCGACAAATAATGGCGGTATTTTGCTAAGATGGCTCCGTGATGAGTTTGGCGGGCAAGAGCGTGAAGTGGCGAAAAAGCTCGGCATTGATCCGTACGATTTGCTTACAAAATATGCGGAACGGGTTCCGGCAGGGGCAGAAGGATTGCTGTTTCTCCCGTTTTTATCCGGAGAACGGGCGCCGTACTGGAATGCAAACGCTAGAGGCACGTTTTTTGGCATCAGCCTTCATCATAAGCGGGAACATTTCATTCGCGCGGTGATGGAAGGGGTATGCATGAGCATCTTTTCCGTTGCCCTGGCGATTCGTGATGTAACGGGACCGCTTTCGGAAATCCGCGTATCGGGCGGCTTTGCCAAATCGCCATTTTGGCGGCAAATGCTTGCCGATATGATGGGAAAAGAGCTGCTCGTTCCAGAAACGCATGAGGCGTCGGCATTAGGCGCCGCAGCGCTGGCACTGTATGCGCTTGGTGATATTCCGTCGCTTGATACGGTGAAAACGTGGATTCATATTACCGCCCGTCATGAACCAAATACAGAAAATACGCTCATTTATTCCGAATTATTTGATATGTATACGCGGTTGTATGAACGATTGAAAGACGAGTTTGATGTGATTGCTTCTTTCCAGCGCAGAAATGGATAGCTATATTTTTGTTACTAAATCGGTTTAGTTTACATCAAGCACAACAGAGGGGGAAACAAACATGGGAATTGCGATTGTCGTTGCAGCGATTGTTGTATTATTGCTGTTGATTACGGCTGCGAAAATGCATCCATTTGTTGCCTTAATTTTGACGTCCGTTGGTGTCGGGCTTGCGATGGGCATGCCGCTGATCGCGCCGTCGCCGGAAACGCCGGGAATTATTGATTCGATTAAAGCAGGTCTTGGCAATACGCTTGGCTTTTTAGCGATCGTTTTGGCGCTTGGGACGATGCTTGGAAAAATGATGGCAGAGTCCGGAGGCGCCGAACGGATTGCGAAAACATTAATTAACCGTTTTGGCCAAAAACGCGTCCATTGGGCGATGATGGCCGTGGCCTTTTTAGTCGGTATTCCGGTATTTTTCCAAGTAGGATTCGTCCTGCTCATTCCGCTTGTGTTTACGATTGCGATGGAGACCGGAATTTCGCTTGTAACGGTCGGAATTCCGCTCGTTGCCGGATTGTCGGTCGTGCATGGGCTTGTTCCGCCACATCCGGCCGCGATGGCCGCTGTCGGCATTTTTAAAGCCGATGTTGGAACAACGATTCTTTATTCCATTATCGTCGGCTTGCCGACAGCGATTATCGCCGGCCCGTTGTTTGGAAAATGGATCGGGTCGCGCATGCATAAAAAAGTGCCGGCAGAAATCGCCGAGCAGCTTGTGCAGCATAAAGAAGAGAAAGACCTTCCTGGCTTTGGCAACACGTTATTTACGATTCTGCTTCCAGTAATTTTAATGCTTATTGCTTCCATTGCCAATGTCACGCTAGATCAAGCGTCGCAAGCATCGAAAGTCTTGCGCTTTATCGGGGATCCGGTCGTCGCGCTGTTAATCGCAACGATTTATTCGTTCTTTAGCCTTGGCTTGGCTACGCGCGCGGATTCAACCGCGATAAAGTGTTGAAGTTTGCCAATGACTGCCTTGGTCCTGTCGCCAATATTTTGCTTGTCATCGGCGCCGGCGGAGCGTTTAACAAAGTGCTCCTTGACTCGGGCATTGGCGAGCAAATCGCCGATGTAGCGAAGCATTCCCATCTGTCTCCGCTTCTATTAGGATGGGGGATCGCCGCGCTCATTCGGATCGCGACAGGTTCTGCGACAGTATCAATGATGACGGCGGCCGGCATCGTCGCCCCGATTGCCGCCAGCATTCCAGGTACGAACACAGAATTGCTTGTGTTAGCGACCGGAGCGGGATCGTTGATTTTATCGCACGTCAATGACTCGGGCTTCTGGATGATCAAAGAGTATTTCGGCATGACCGTCAAAGAAACGTTGATGACATGGACTGTGATGGAGACGATTATTTCTGTAGTGGCATTTATCTTCATTCTTTTATTGAACGTCATTGTATAATGAATGGGAACAATTGAGTTTCCCGGAGAGACGATAGAAAGCCCATTTGTTTTCATTGATGGTGAGAAAACTTTATACCATAACATATGATTTGTGGACGTCCCCGCTTATGGCATCAGCGGGGATGTTTTTTTGAAAGTCTATGGCAACAGTAACCTTTCGGAGATTTGATGATATATGTTATAATCATGTAATAAAAAGTTACATAAGAGGTGAGGTTCTATGTTTTTGTTAAGATGGTGTTTGTCCAATTCCGAACGTGAAAATGAGCGCTACACGCATATTGTTGATGATCATCAGCAAATGGCCGGACAAGTGCAAGTCGCTGCCGATCAGCTGAAAGCCGTAATTGAGCAAATGAAACTGGCTGCCCTTTCCCTTAGTCATATTTCGAATTCCAGTAAAAAAAGTGCAGCGGAGCTGATGGAGCATAGTGAAAAAACGGTAGACTATACACAGGAAGTATCGGAAAAAATGCGAATGATTGAATCGGCGGCAAAAGAAATTTCCGCTGCTTCTGAAGAAATTCATGTCAGCAGTCAACAATTTTCTAAAGACCTTATTCACTCTTGGAATTCGTTAAAAAAGTTGCGCGATGAAATGGAGAAGCTGCGTGCCCATCATGCAGTATTGCTTGAGCAAATGAATAGTTTAGTGAGCCGCTCGCAAGAAATTAATCAAATTCTTTCCGTTATTGGGGAGATTTCGCAAAAGACAAGCATTCTTGCGTTAAATGCGAATATCGAGGCGGCAAGAGCCGGAGAACATGGGAAAGGGTTCTCGGTGGTGGCGAATGAAATTGGAACATTGGCGAGCCAAACGTCGAAGGCTGTTCAACAAACGCGCGATATTCTTTCATTCGTTCAAAGCGAAATAGCTTCAACAACCGATGTCGTGAAGAAAGAAACAAAGCAAATCGAAGCAGGATCCAACGAGATGCTAACGATTATTGGTTTTCTTGACTCGCTGCAAGAAAAGCTTGACCACATTACAACGATGGTATCTAACTCTGTACAGGCGGCCAACGCACAGTCCGATAGTGTTGAAGAAATTGCCCGTTTACTTGATCATATTACTGATCTCGCGATGGAAAATAAGGAACTGGTCAATCGGGTGATCATGGATATGGATGAACAGCACGAAAGTATTGAAAAAATTTTGCTTATTAATGAAGCATTAGAATCGACGTCGAACGAACTGCAACATAGTATTGGAAAGGACTATTCGATTGCAGCAGTTTCGCTGGATGAAACGGTTATCAAAAACATAGTCGGAAAAATTTCCCGCCTTCTTCAAACATGTCCTTTGCATCATATGGATAGGGAGCATCATCAACGGTTGGTTGTTGGACGATTTCTTGCAATCCAATCATGAGATTGAAGCGGTGTGGTCAAATCGCCTCGATGGAACATTTGTGTATTCAAACCCTCCGGCCAGGCTTGTCAATGCTAAAGCGCGTCCTTGGTTTATCGAAGCCAGCGAAGGACGAACATATGTGTCAGATCCGTATACGTCAGCATTAACCAAACGGCCTTGCATCACTGTATCCGCTCCTATTTACGACCATGACCGCGTTGTCGGTGTTATCGGTGTAGATTTATCCATAGAAGCGAACCCTAGGCAAATATGAGGCAAATAAGACCCTTGAATCTCCCCATACTAGAGCGATTCAAGGGTTGAGGCCGTACCATCGTACATGAATATTTACAAAGTATTAGCAGCCTAATGAGTGGTTCAATGCGTTTTTCCATCCTCCAAAGGAAGTAATGTCTTCTGCTTCTTCTTTATTTTTGGCGTTCCTTATAAACTTGACAGCGTTCCAGGAAAATTCTGCTTTTTTCGGATCTAAGTGGTGCGAAATGTAAGATAACAGCATACTAAATAAAGCTTGCTCTTTTTAAAAGTCTTTTAATAGAACGGTTTGCTTCATATAAAACAATATTTTTGTCGATAGTTTTTAACACTTTATTTTCCATGACAATTTGTCCGTTAATGATGGTTGTTTCGACGTCATCTCTCGAAGCAGAATAAACGATTCGAGAAATGGGATCGACATCATAGGAAGGATACGTATGGAAATTGTTCAAATTTAAGATAACTAAATCTGCTTTTTTGCCAACTTCAATACTTCCAATTTCATTCTCCAATCCTACTGCTTTGGCACCGCCAATTGTGGCCATTTCGAAGACGCTTCTGGCATTCATAGCTGTAGGTCCGTATGTAGGTTTCTGGATAAGTGCTGCTAGTCTCATTTCATTAAACATATTTAAATTGTTATTGCATGGGGCTCCATCGGCACCTAGGCTTAAAGAAACGCCCATGCTGAGTAAATCTGGAATATCAGCGATTCCTGATGCCAGTTTTAAATTTGATCCGGGACAATGACTGATATGAACCCCTTTTTCTTTGATTATTTTCTTTTCCTGCTCATTTAGCCATATGCAGTGGGCTAGTATCAATCGTTCATTTGCCAGCCCCAGATAATCAAGATATTCAATGTTTCTCATGCCTGTTTCTTTTTGCACTATTTCAACTTCTTTTCGATTTTCTGCTGCATGGGTATGGACTTTCACATTATACTCTTCTGATAAATTTCTGATCTCTTTCAATAACTCTTCCGTACATGAAATGACAAAGCGAGGAGAGAAGGCATAGCGAATTCTCCCATTATCAAACATATTCCATTTTTCTAACAAATCGACGCTTTTTTGTATAGAATCAGACGTCTTTTCTTGTAATCCAATTGGAACATCATCGCCTTTATCCATCATCACTTTTCCTGACAAAGCTCTTATCCCGCTTTTGGCGATGGCTTGAAAAGCAAACTCTGTATGATGGACTGTTTCCATATCGACTACCGTCGTTGTCCCGCTTTGAATAAGTTCCCCGATTCCAAGCATTGCAGAATAATAGATTGAATCTTCATCATGTGCTGCTTCCAATGGCCATATTCGCTTTTTCAACCAATCTAGTAACTCTAAATCATCTCCTCTCCCTCGGAAAAGAGTTTGGCATAAGTGAATGTGAGTTTGTATAAATCCCGGTATAACGGTACGATTTTTCGCATCGATGATTTTATCAACATGATTTGGATTTAATTCTGAACCGATTGAGTGAATCGTGTCATTTTTTATGAAAATGTCGCCAATTATAATCTCATTAGCTGGATTCATTGTAATAATTTGTGCATTTTTAATTAACAAAGTTCCCATTCGATTCCCCCCCATTGCTTGTCGCAACTATTTTATTGTTGGCTAACATAGCGTAAATAATAGCTGTTTATATGAATGCAAATTGACTTTTCAGCATGAGTGAAACGTTTTAACAACTCGTTTTACTGATGTTTTTTAATCTATGGTTGGTGTACAAGCATATGTATTCGTCGTTGATAACGATATCCTAAAATAAAGATAAATACATTTCAACAAATATGTAACAAATTATTACATGTATTCAAAGCGGAAAATAAAATTAGCCGTATTCGAAATTATTTCATTTTTTGTGTTATAAAAAATAACAAATTAAATGATAAAAAATTCTAAAAAAAAATATAATCGAAATCGAATCATTAATATTTCGTGAGGAGGTCGATTGTTTGGAGAGCGGTATTTTACTTTTACTTAGTCTCAATAGGCACAACTGAACATTTATATACTAAAGGGGGACAAAGAAGGAAGTGAGAAAGTATTTCCAGTTTGATGAACTCGGCACAAACTACCGGACAGAAATCGTTGCCGGGTTAACGACGTTCTTATCGATGGCTTATATTTTATTTGTAAACCCGTTCACGCTTTCATTGGGAGCGGTGAAAGATTTTCCGAACGAACTTCGAATTGATCAAGGTGCGGTGTTTGTCGCAACCGCATTGGCTGCGGCGTACGGCTCGATTTTGATGGGGATTTTAGCAAGATATCCGATCGCGTTAGCGCCAGGGATGGGATTGAATGCGTTTTTTGCATTTACGGTTGTATTGCATATGCAAATTCCTTGGCAAACAGCGTTAGCAGGCGTATTTGTTTCAGGAATGATCTTTACAGTTTTAACGTTGACAGGTATTCGCGAAAAAATTATTGATGCGATTCCGATAGAATTAAAATATGCGGTCGGAGCGGGAATTGGTCTATTCATTACATTTATCGGATTCCAAAACGCTGGAATCATTGTCGACAATCCAGCGACGTTAGTCGGTTTAAGTGATTTTAAAAACGGGAATACGTTATTGGCCATTTTCGGTTTGTTTGTTACTGTTGTTTTAATGGTGAAAAAAGTAAATGGCGGTGTTTTTTACGGAATGGTGATTACCGCTGTTGTAGGAATGATTGTTGGATTAATTGAAGTTCCGCATAAAATTGTTGGAGCGATTCCTGACATTTCTCCTACTTTTGGAGTGGCGTTCGAACATTTGGACGACATTTTTACCTTAAAAATGTTAGGGGTTGTGTTAACGTTCTTTATCGTTGACTTTTTTGATGCGACCGGAACGCTTTTAGCGGTGGCGAACCAAGCGGGATTGTTAAAGGACAACAAGTTGCCGCGCGCAGGAAAAGCACTGCTTGTCGATGCGACAGCAGTGATGGTCGGAGCGATTTTCGGAACATCAACAACGACTTCTTACATTGAGTCATCCGCAGGTGTTGCGGCAGGCGGACGTTCAGGATTTTCAGCCGTTGTCACAGGGATTTTATTTTTGTTAGCGTTATTCTTCTCGCCGTTATTAAGCGTTATTACTGCTCCGGTAACAGCGCCAGCTCTAATTATCGTCGGGGTGTTAATGGCGTCTTCAATTGGGGAGATTGATTGGAAAAAATTAGAGGTTGCTGTCCCAGCCTTTTTCACGCTGATCACGATGCCGCTTTCTTACAGCATCGCCACGGGAATTGCGGTCGGTTTCATCTTCTATCCAATCACTATGATCTTAAAGGGCCGCGGCAAAGAAGTTCACCCAATTCTATATGTATTGTTTTTTGTTTTCCTTGCTTACTTTGTGTTCTTAAGAGAATAGAACGAAAAGAGGGTGCTCGCGAAAAAGGGTATCCCGTTTTACTTCTTTTTGTTATTTTCACTGTTTCCAACCAAAACCTCGGCTTATTATTTTCGGCGCCAGCCCTGATGCGGTTTCTCTTGCCAGTTTTGCAGCAAAAACCGGCTTTTCTGTTACTGTATGTGATTGGAGAGCAGCGCTATGCAATAAAAAAATTTTTCCTAATGCAGATCAGCTCATTGTTGGATCCCTGCAAGAAGCAGTGTCGAAATTACAGTTTACCCCTCGGGATTTTGTTGTCATTTTAACTCATCAATTTCAACGAGATAAAGAACTGTTGTAATTGCTGGCGGAAAAAGACTTGCGGTACATCGAGGTGATAGGTTCTAAACAACGAACTTCTCGATTACTTGACTTCGGAGAATTGCCATTTCAAATCAGCACACCGGTCGGATTGACTATTGGAGCTGAAGGCCATGAAGAAATTGTTATTAGTATTCTTGCTGAATTAATTCACGTAAAAAAGATGCTGTTAAAAAGCAAGGTGTCACTTTTATGAAATCCGTTAGAATTATTGGGATTTTTTTAGCGGTAGGACAAAGCAGCCGAATGGGGACACATAAGCTTTCCCTTCCCATCAGGGATCGGACGATAGGAAGTTTATCTCTGTATGCGGCTGTTACATCTGAACTTGACCATATCTTTGCAATTATAAGAGAGGATGACACGTTAGATTGGATTGATTGGGTGTTAAGAATGAAAGCATTGAAAAATCGCTGGACGATTGTCCGTTGTTGCGAGGCAGAAAAAGGGCAATCGTTCTCTTTAAAAGTGGGTTTATCTAGGGCAAAAGGAGGAGAAAGCAGATGGGGTGGTCGTTCTCCTTGATGATCAGCCTTTTATTCGAACAGAAATGATTAACGAACTAATCTTTCAGTACGAACAATACGTAAGCAACCATAAAAAACTAGATTTTGTAGCCGCGATGTTTGGGAACTTATTAAGGCCGCCTGTTTTACTATCAAAAAATCTTTTTCTAAAACTGATAACACTCACAGGAGATGCTGGTGCACAAGGAATTATACGCCAAAATCCCGATTTAAACGGGATTTCCATCATCTATGAAGATCGAAAGGCTTTTTTGATATTGATACAAAGGAAGATTACCAATTGGCGAGAGAAGGAGGGATATAAAAATGAGCATGAGGATACTGGCTGCAAAAGTTTGGACTCCAACAGACATTAAAGAGGCATGGACATTAAGGGAAAAATTTCATTTGCAATCATGCTTTGTTGCTGGAGGGACACTGCTACAAACTCAGTGGGAAAAGGGGGTACCGTATCCTCCTCAACTGATAAGTCTTGAAAAAGTAGAAGGACTTGAGGGGATTAACTACAAAACGGAAGGAACAAAACGTTTTCTACAGATTGGTGCAATGACCAAGTTGGCCACTTGTCGCAATCATCCTGTTATTAAAGAAAAGTGGTCTTTATTATCAACAGCAATTCAGCAAATTGCTGCGCCAGCCATTCGTAACTTAGGAACGATTGGTGGAAATGTAGCCTATGGATTTGGTGATGCCATTCCTGCTCTTTTAACGATGGATGCGGAAGTGTCATACTTTGATGGAAAAACAATAAAAACCGAAAAACTAGATCATTGGTTGAATACAAGACAAAATAAGGAGGTTCTCCTTACTGGCGTCATTCTGCCAGAATATCGTCACTCTTCATTTGTTACTCAATTTTATAAAAAGGTTGGACGGAGAGAGGCTTTTTCAGGATCAGTTGTGACGGTTTCAGGAGTGATAGGCAAAAATGATGCAGGGGTGATCGATTTTGTTCGATTAGCAGTAGGTGGAGGAGATAATCGTCCTCATCGTTTAAAAGCAACAGAACAATTGCTAATAGATCAAATGATAAATCCCAAGTTGTTAAGGAATGTATATGAAACGATCCTTAATGAATTTCATCCCATTTCTGATGTTTTTTACTCTGATGACTATCGGCGATGGGTGACGGCCAATATCATTATTTCCGAATTAAGTAGATTGGAGGGATAATCATGAAATTTACCTGTTCTAACAATTTACAGAGATCCCTTATACGACCAGATGGAGTAGATAAGGTAACAGGTAAATTAAAGTTTTTAACAGATCTTTCTTTTCCTAATATGCTTCATGGGAAAATTTTACGTAGTGCGTATCCTCATGCCAAAATTATTTCTATCTCTACAAAAAAAGCGGAAGAGTTGCCGGGAGTGCGAGCTGTTATTACTAGTAAAGATGTGCCGGGATTAAATCGATTTGGGTTAATTTTTCCCGATCAGCCGGTTTTGTGCGATGAGCGGGTTCGATATGTAGGAGATGCTGTTGCTGCTGTGGCAGCAGAAACGGAAGAAATAGCGGAAAAAGCGCTTCAGCTAATCGAAGTGGAATATGAGCCTTTGCCTGTTATCGATGATCCGGAACAGGCTCTTCTTCCTTCAGCACCTCGATTACATCCTGACGGAAATATTCTTCATCAAGCTTCCTATCAAAAAGGAAATGTAGAAGAAGCCTTTCAAACATGTGATGTGATTGTGGAAGAAACGTATGAGTTGCCTCGTCAAATGCACGCGTATATGGAAACGGAAGGAGGGGTGATTGTTCCAGAAAAGGATGGAAGGATTACTGTGTATGTCGGAACACAACATGGATATAAAGATCGTTTCCAATTAGCCCGAATTTTAAATGTTCCTGAAAGTAAAATCAGGGTGGTTTCCAGTCCAATCGGCGGATCTTTCGGCGGCAAAGATGAGTTGAATATTCAGCCGTACGGTGCATTATTGGCGATAAAAACTGGATGTCCGGTGAAAATTCACCAAAGCAGACGCGAATCTGTTAGATCCGGACTAAAAAGGCACCCAATGAAGATTACGATGAAGACAGGTGCCAGCCGTAATGGTAAAATTCTTGCTCATCAAGTACGAATTATTGCGGATACGGGTGCTTACGCTACGTTAGGTCCGGCTGTATTAGATTTTGCGGTTGAGCATGCAACAGGACCTTATATTATCCCAAATGTGCATGTTGAAGGGTTAAGTGTCTATACAAACAATGGTGTTGCTGGAGAGTTCAGAGGATTTGGAGGAAATCAAGTGACCTTTGCGTTGGAGGGGCAAATCGACCGTTTGGCGGTCAAGCTTGGAATCTGTCCAATGGAGTTGAGAAAAAGAAATCTCCGCAAAGCCGATGATCTAGGTCCAGTAGGTCAAGAGATTGCACCTACTGATGGGGCAGCACAAGTTTTAAAAGCGATTAGTCAATCTCCTCTTTTAAATAAAAAAGAGAGCATAGAGTGGGGAGAAGGCACTGATCGATGGAAAAAAACAGGTATAGGCGTTGCCATTGCGATGCACGGAGGAGGACTTGGATATGGACGTTTAGACCCAGCAGGGGGCCGTCTATCGTTAAATGAGGATGGAAAAATTGAAATTGCTTTCGGCTTCGAAGAATTTGGCCAAGGGCTGCTTTCTGTCATTGAACAGCTAGTAATAAAAGAAATAGGCTGCTCAGCAAATGATATAAAAATCACGATTGGCGATACTGATCGCGTTCCCCGCTCCGGTTCTTCTACCGCTTCACGGGGAACAAGCATGGTGTGGCATGCGCTTCAACGGATGAAAGATCCTTTTAAAAAAAGATTATTAGAAAAAGCTTCTCAATGCACTGGAGTGCCAGCCACTCAATTGTATTTAGGTCCCATTGGAATTTGGTCCTGCGATGGATTGAATTCTGAGCCTCTCATCACTTATCAGCAAATAGCCCATGAAACGAAGGATGATCCCATCCAAATCGAGACGGAATTTCATTTTCCAACGACTCCTTATTCCATTCCTGGCGGGCACTATTTATATTCTTTTGCCGCTTGTGCGGTAAAAGTCGAAGTAGATGAATTAACGGGAATAGTGCGAGTGAAAAATTTGGATCAGGTGGTTGCTGCAGGTCCGGTGATTTATCCAACAGGCTACTTGGGGCAAATTGAAGGTGGCTCAGTTATGGCATTAGGATATACGTTACTAGAAGAAGCGATAATGGAAAAGGGAAAGTACGTAACAGAAAATTTCGACTCCTATCTTATTCCTACCATAAATGATATTCCGCATTCTATGGATATAACAGCTATAGAAGAATTGTATGAGGGAGATCCGTATGGTCCAAGAGGTGTAGGCGAAATTGGGACGGTGGCCGTTGCTCCGGCGATTGCTAAAGCTATTTATGACGCGATTGGCTTGTGGGTTACTAAGCTGCCTGTGTCTCGTGAGGAAATTGTAAAAGCAGTGAATCAAAGGGAGATGAGAGAGTGGCTGACAACAAAATTGTAGGAAAAGCTAAACCTCCGTTGGAGGAAAAAATAAAAATCTCGCTTATTGTTAATGAACAAGCAAAGGAACTGTTTGTAGATGCAACTATGCGTCTTGTTGATATACTAAGAGAAGAATTGCAATTAACGGGCACAAAAGTTTCTTGTGGAATTGGTCGATGCGGTGCCTGTTCAGTCATTATGGATGGAAAATTAGTCAATTCTTGCTTAGTGAGGGCCTATCAATCAGATCAGAAGGAGATTATAACGATTGAAGGTTTAGGAAAGAATGGACTTCATCCGATTCAAAAGGCTTTTTTGGAAGAAGGAGGCTTTCAATGCGGATACTGCACACCGGGAATGATAATGGCTGTAAAATCCATTTTTGATCAATATGCCAATCCAACTGCGGAGCAAATTCTCGAAGGATTATCAGGAAATCTTTGTAGATGTACCGGTTATGGCGGCATCATCAGAGCGATTCAGAAACTGGCTCAATTATAAAAATATAAAGAGTACGGGTTTTCCCGCAAGTTTGCGGGAGATCTTTTTATAATCGGTTTCATAGCGTAACAAAAGGGCTGATTCAACGTGTATTTGAATCAGCCCCATATATTTTTAGCTTCCTCGATATACTTGATATCCCCACGGAGAGATGAGCAAAGGAATGTGGTAATGGGAATTAGGTTGGGAAATTCCAAAGTGAACTACAACTTTATCTAAAAATAGAGGTTCATCCAATTTTAGGCCTTTTCTCAGAAAATAATCACCGATGTAAAATACAAGTTCATATTTCCCTGGAACAATTTCATGCTCATCTAATAATGGCCGGTCAACGCGACCATGTTGATTTGTGATAGTCGTTTGCAGCAACCATTTTTTTGTTTCCAATTCATCATCGAAACGAAACAACTTTATTTTTACATTTTCAGCTGGTGTTCCATGTGTTAAATCTAAAATATGTGTCGTTAACCCGCTCATCTAAGTGCTCCTTTATATTGAATTTCAGCAGAAAGCATTTTGTGTTGCAAGTCTTCTTGTGTAACAGTAAAGCATTGAAATCCGTATGGTGGTCGCGGTTCAGTATATACTTTTCCTTGTGATCCAGGAATTTCCTCAACAATTTTATCCCATGTATGGTTTTGAGATTCAAAGTTTACTTCTTGGAGTTGAGGGAATCTTTCTAATATTCTGCGACCGATTAAATAAATTAAGTGTTGGATGGAAAGTGTTTCTGTTTCATGAAATACCGAAGTGGCAATGTCGCGAATTTGTTCGGCTGCAACATAATATTCTGGATTATCACCAAATGAGTCTTCAATGTTTTTGTATTTCCATTTGATGTTTAAGTAAACAAATAGCGGGCGGTTTGTATCCTCTGGAAGGGTTGTGTATTCGTCGCGAATAAAACCGACAAAAGAATTACCGCTAACTTTAATTAATTGAAGGTCAGAAATTCCGCTGTATTGATCGATAATATCTATACTGTCATTTTCTCTTCGAACCATGTTTAAAGTAGCAAAGGAATATTCATTTCGGGATCTTTTAAAAACTAGGTCACTAGCTGTTATATTTCCATCACTTAATGTGAAAGTTGTTTCAAATGGAATTTCCTCTCCAATCAATGAAATAGTTTCAATATGAGAATATTTCTTTAAAAATGAAGTTGCTACATATTTTAAAAATCCTTCAATCGTTGTTCCTGTATAGCTGGCTAAATGTCTTTGAATAAAATTTTTCATCGAGTCCGTTGCAACGACTAAGCTATTATCTCCTTCCGTAAAAGAGGTTAACAACTTTGCTCCTCCCACTGCTATTTTTACATTTACTCCAAAAATAATATTGTTTCGACCAGAAAAAGAAGATTCAGGAATCGTTCTTATCCCTGTAAGTGGTTTTAAATTTGTGCGGTAGGCAAATACGTCTCCTTTTCCATAATACATGACTCTTTCTTTATTATTGGTCATAGAAATCATCTCTCCCCCATTAATTATTTCTTGTAAACGAAACATCGCGATTTTTTTTATTTCTTCTAATGCTTGTTCAAACTCTGTTCTATAATTATTTTTTAGTCTTTCTTTTATCGTTCTATAAATATCTTGTTTTGTTTTTCCGCGAACTGCCATTACGAAAGGGAATCCAAACTTATCCATATATTCTTTGTTGAGTAGCATTAGATGATTATGTTCATCTTCTGTTAATTCATTTAATCCAGCATGTTTCTGTTCCTTTTGAGAGAAATCTGTTACTTTTGCATTAGTGCCTAAATGTGGGTGCATTCTAATTAATTTTAATTTTTCGTTCTCCGAAGCTGTTTCGACAATCTCCACCATTTTATCATATAGAGATTGAAATGAGGAGAATGGCCGATAGGGCTCTGCCCGTTCTGCCACCCATGAAGAATGCTCAAAAACTCCTCCTAATTGATTAATAAATTCAGAAGCACTCATTTCGTTTAATTGTTCTAATCGCATCATTTTCCCCTTTTTCTTGTGATTCTATTCTATTGTTGTTTTTAAAGTGTTATTAACAGTTGGCTTTTCCTTTAATGAAAGATTAAAAAACAAGTTTAAGATAATAGCAGTTAAGCTGCCTGTTACAATTCCATCTCCTAAAAGATTTGGGCCTTTCCAAGATTTTTGTTCAATGGCATTCCCTCCTCTTTTTTTGTAAATAAAATGACATTAATTGTTACTTTATATAACATAATAAAGTAAGATGATGTAGATGTCATTAGTTAATTTGTACAATTGTTTTTTAGAAGAGTTGACAAATTGCATAAAAAACAAAAAGTTCAGTATGAAATTAGGCGGAGTAGGTAAATATCGATGTTACAAAATCCAACAATTGTAAAAAAGACTTTTTTTATAAATGAAGTAAATTTTTGATGCGAAACGCTAAACGAAGGCGGAAGGTAGTATCAGGATCTTTTAGGCTTTTTCCGATTAGTTTTTCGCAATTTTCTAAACGATAAATTACGGTATTTCGATGAACGTATAGTTTCTTCGCTGTTTCTGAAATTTGACAATGGTTCTCTAGAAATACAAATAATGTATGCAATAGGATTTGGTTTTCGTGTATAGACTGATCTGATAATTTTTGTAATGTTTCGTTGTAAAAATCTTTTAAATCTTGTGTGGGGATCATCTGTAAAAGTTCGAAAATATCTTTTCTTCGATAGATTTGAATAAACTGGCGATTTCCTGACAGCCGGCCAGTCTGCAATGCTTCCAAAGCTTCCCTGAATCCTTTTTGGACATCTAAAAATTGTTGGCATAAGTTGCTAAGTCCGAAAGAAACAGTCCGATTATATCTGTTTTTGATTTTAATCTGCAGCTCTTCTAGGAAAGGGAGAATGATCGTATTGAGTTCTGTCCAAGATTCTGTGATAGGGAATAGTAAAATACAAATATTTCCTTTTACGAAATGATGAATGGATTTAGAAAAGATGTGACTTTCTTCTTCTATAAACTCAAAAATAGTATCAATTTCTTTGTGGGATTCTGTAAAACTTAACATCGTCCTGCTCTCATCAAGTTTTCCAACTGCACAAATATAGGATTGGTCGTTGATAATCTGAAATTCTTTTGCCTTAATAGTCACTTCTTCTAGGGATTGAAATGCCCCTTCTGTAAAATTAATAAAAAACTCATTGCGCACTTTTTTTGTGTATTGTTTTAATGCATTTTCTTTCATTAATTCAAAGGAAATAACATTGGCTGCTTGCTCAATGGTTAAAATCATTGACGGGTTAGAAAAGGGAATCATACCTATTACAGCTAAGCAACCGCTGTTTTCCTCATGGGTGTAGATTGGAAATACAGAAACAACCTCTCGGTTAGATATAATGGAAAAACAAGAATAAGAAGTGTTTGGTAAAAAAAAGCGAAATCCATTTGTGTATAGTTTCCTGAGTTCATCAGAAAGATTGGAGAACGGATGAGAAGAACCGATAATTCGAAAATGCTTATTCAGTAATATAATTGGATATTTAATCATGGAAGATAAGCTTCTGAGCAAGGATGTTAACCCTTTGCCACTCATAATATGCTTGGTAAATTTTTGATGCGTTTCAATAGCTAAGAGCAATTCATTTGTTCGTTTATCAAGAATATAACTTAATAATTGGTTGACAACTTCTCCTAATGAAATATCTATTGGCAGTTCTATGATGGGGAATCCGATTTCATTGGCATAGGCAAGAGCGTTTTCCGGAATTTCTTCTAAAAACCGTTTTGTTTTAATGGCAAGACCTGCACATTGTTGTTCCACCATGCTTTTGATTAACTCAAGTAAGTCGTGTGGGTTGTCTTTAAGGTGATATGCTGTAGTTACAAGTAATTCATTCGGTTTTAAGTAATAGATGATATCGGGAGCATCCATCATATTTACACTATACACCTCTCTTTCTTTTCCCTTATGCCCCGCAATTAATCTTGCATTGTGGAAAGCAGGTATATGTAATATATCTGAAATCTTCATACTCCTCACTCCTTTTGGTTAAATTGAACAAAAAATTATAAAATTTATAGCGATTTTACCAATGAATATAGAGGAAAATCAAGCTAAAATCAACTTATATAACACAATATGTTATATTTTATAACATTTATTTTCATTTAAAAAAGAAAGAGGCGAGAGTGGGGATGCAGACGCTTTATCAAAAAGTAAACGCAGATCGAATCGTACGGCGGATTGAAGAACTTGCGAAATGCAGCATGACTAAAAAAGGAGTGACCCGCCTTTCCTTTTCAAGGGAAAGCGAAATGGCTAATGAGCTGGTGGCGCAATGGATGCAGGAAGCAGGCATGACAGTTCGCAGGGATGGTCTTAATAATATCATCGGTCGTTACGAAGGGAAATGGCCTGACGCGCCAGTACTGCTCATTGGGTCGCATCTCGACTCTATCATTGAAGCTGGGAAATATGACGGGGTACTTGGCGTGATTGCAGCGATTGAAGTGATTCAAACCCTATATGAAAACGGTATGAGACCCAACAATCCAATTGAAGTGATCGGCTTTTGCGATGAGGAAGGTGCTAGATTTCATACAACGTTGCTTGGCAGTCGGGCAATTGCGGGTAATCTGCGGGAAGAAGAACTGTTTGCGAAAGATGCAAATGGGATTACATTGGCAGAAGCCATGAAAGAGATCGGTCTTGATCCATTTCAATACCACACGGCTGCCCGTCATCCGAAAACAATCCTTGGTTATCTTGAATTGCATATTGAACAAGGTCCAATTCTTGAACAAATGAATCAAGCCTGCGGGGTCGTATCCGGGATTGCTGGACAGTCCCGATATAAATTCCAGGTGGAAGGATTAGTGGGGCATGCGGGAACCGTACCGTTGCCGCTGAGAAAAGACGCACTTGCCGGAACAGCGGAAATGATCCTGGCAATCGAACAGATCGTTCTCCAATATGAGAATCTGATGGCTACCGTAGGAAAGCTGTCTGTATTTCCGGGGGCCAGCAATGTGATTCCGGGATTGGTCGAAGGAACACTTGATGTCCGGTCGATTGACGATGGAACTAGAAGAACCGCACTGAACCGAATCATAGAGGAATGTAAGGAGATTGCCAAACAACGGGGATTAGTTTGCGAGTTTACAAAAGTCATGGAATCTCCTGCTGTGCTATGTTCGAGTCGTTTTATCGATGTGATTTCTTCGGTTCTCGAGGAGCGCAAAATGAAGTCAGTTCGACTTGTTAGCGGAGCGGGACATGATGCGATGGCATTAGCTTCTATAACTGACATTGGCATGATCTTTGTCAGATGCAAAAATGGTCTGAGTCATCATCCTGACGAATTTGTAGCAGCCGAGGACATTAAAATAGGAACCTCTGTGCTGCTGGATGTTGCTCTGAAGTTGACATCATAAAAAAGTCTTAAGATTAGAAGGGGGAATCATCAATGGCAACTATCAAATGTCAAGCGAAGCAGGAAATTTTGCAATGGATTGAATCTGAAAGTCACAACCTCATCAAATTTCTACGGGAACTGGTCGCCATACCGTCGGACAACCCGCCGGGCGACTGTTATGCCATCGCAGAGCACATTTATAAACGTCTGCATGATTTTCAATTTGAAGATGTCGCGCTGTTGGAAGTAGACCCGGAGGAAGTCAGGGGAAAAGGGATGGTTCGGGTGGCAAACGTTGTCGCTAAAACCATCTTTGGGGACGGAAAAGGGCCTGAAATTGTCCTCAACGCTCATGGAGATGTGGTGGCGCCGGGACTTGGCTGGACATATGATCCGTATGGCGGACAAATCGTTGACGGGAAGCTGTATGGTCGCGGTGCTGCCGTATCCAAATCGGACATTGCATCGTATACCTTCGCGGTCATGGCCCTTCGTCAAGTGACAGAGAAGTTGTCGGGCAAAGCGTCCTTGGCATTTAACTTCGATGAGGAGACAGGCGGAGAAATCGGTCCGAAGTGGATGATCGAAAAGGGATATATTCAGCCGGATATGGCGTTTTCAGCTGGATTCACGTATTCGATTGTAAACTCCCATAACGGATGTCTGCACCTTGAGATCCGAATCAAAGGCAAGTCGGCACATGCAGCAGCGCCGTATACAGGACATGACGCCATCGAAGCGATGACCGGTGTGCTACAGGCGCTGTACGACTATCGCCGGACGTTAGATCAAAAACGTTCCAGTGTTCCTGGAATCGAGTCTCCCACATTAGTAGTCGGATTAATCTCGGGAGGAATCAACACTAACGTGGTGCCGGATCAGTGCACAATCCGGATTGACCGCCGGTTGATCCCGGAGGAAGACGGGGAACAGGTGGAAATGGAAATTCGCGAACTGGTGGAACAGGTGGTTAAGCGCTATGAAGGAATCCGGGCGGAGTTTGAACGCATACTGCTGGCGAAAAGCTTTAAGCCGACACCGGTAGATTCCCCATTGATCCAGACGCTTATGGCAAACTGGAAAGAAATTATGGACGGAGAGCCAGAGATTCACGGAATTCCGTTGTACACCGATGCGAGACATTTTGCGGAAGCCGGAGTTCCTGTCGTCCTGTTTGGCGCGGGTCCTCGGACCTTGTTGGAAGCCAACGGCCATCGGGCGGATGAACATGTCCGGATTGAAGATTTGGTCAAAGCAACAAAAATTGTGGCACTTACTCTTTATGATTTGCTTCGGACAGACAAATAACTTTATTCTCTTTGCGCTTTAAACAACAAAAGAGGACTCCTTGGTACCGCGAGTTGGCTGGTCGTTGTGGAAACAGAATTGCCTACCAAGGAGTGCCCAAAATCCTTTGAATGTGATGGAATCCAACTGTGTTTTCCTTGGCTACTGTAGTTATTACAGCAGGTACAATTACAGTTTTTGGTGAGGCAATTGTTGATCCTGTTTTGATCGTGCAAAAGATTGAGAATAGTGTGGTCAATTTAATTGCAGCAATTGTTTTCATCGTTGCAACGTTAGCCATTAATATTGTCGCGAACCTTGTATCTCCTGCATATGATCTTGCCAATGCAGCGCCGAAACATATAAATTTCAAGAAAGGAACGATTATTACCGCGATTCTGTCCGTTCTTGTCATGCCCTGGAAAATTTATGGGAGCCCTGTAGCTGTCAACTATTTCTTGGGAGGGCTTGGAGCTTTCCTCGGTCCAATTTTCGGAGTAATGGTTATTGACTATTACTTAGTTAAGCAGCAAAAAGTTGATGTTCACTCTCTTTATAAGGAAGGTGCCACATCCCCTTATTGGTATAAAAATGGGTTTAACCTACAGGCGTTGGCTGCCTTTATTATCGGATCTATTTTCGCTGCAATTGTCGCACTAGTTCCAATGTTTTCATATTTTGCTCCCTTTTCATGGTTTATTGGTGCAATGATTTCTGCCGTCGCCTACCGCGGATTAATGCAACGCAATCAACAAATAGTTGTGGATAAAACTCAATCTATATCTGTAATCGAGTAAAAGGGGGATTGGCGTGAAAGAAAGTAGTTACGATCTTATTATACGCAATGGGCAGATTGTTACCGAAGATGGAATATTTCAAGGGGACATTGCCGTGTGCGAGCAAAAAATCGTTCAAATTGGATCTATACCGTCAGGGAGAAAAGCCAAGCTAGAGATTGATGCTTTCGGTCTGCACGTCTTGCCCGGTTTGATCGATACCCATGTTCACTTTAATGAACCCGGTCGGACGGACTGGGAAGGTTTCTACACAGGCTCCCGAAGTTTGGCTGCGGGGGGAGTCACAACTTTCTTTGATATGCCTCTTAATAGCAGTCCCCCGACTACATCGACATACGGCTTTCAAGTCAAAAAAGAAGCGGCCATACAAAAATCGATTCTTGATTTTGGCCTTTGGGGAGGACTTGTTCCAGGAAATCTGGATTCCCTGGAACATCTTAAAGATTTAGGTGTTATTGGATTCAAAGGTTTTATGTCCGATAGCGGCATCGATGAGTTCCCTCACGTAGACGATTGTACTTTATTTAAAGGAATGCAAAAAATTGCAAGGCTGGGTTCCATCCTGGCCCTCCATGCCGAAAGTGATGTCATTACGAAACAACTCGCAGATTGGTATAAATCACAAGGGAATCGGACTGCACGGGATTATGTGGCTTCCCGTCCCGTTATATCAGAAATCGAAGCTGTAGGCAGGGCAGCGGCATATGCGGAAATTACGGGATGCAAGTTGCATATCGTACACGCAAGCAGTGGTAAGGTCATCAAGTATATAAGCGAAGCAAAACAAAGGGGGGTTGATATAACTGTTGAAACTTGCCCCCATTATCTGTCTTTTACCATTGAGGATCTGGAACGGCTTGGCGGAATGGCGAAATGTGCACCGCCTCTGCGGGAACGGGAGGATGTAGAATCGCTGTGGGAAGCTTTAAAATCCGGTGAAATTGATATCATCGGTTCAGATCATTCTCCTTCTCCTCCAGCAATGAAAGTTGCTTCGGATAACGGTGATTTCTTCAGTTTGTGGGGCGGAATATCGGGCGCACAGACAACCTTGAATGTTATGCTTGAGGAGGGGTATTGGCGGCGTGGAATTCCCTTGGAAGTCATTGTACGAGTAACAGCGACCAATCCGGCAAAACGGTTTGGTCTGTATCCACGGAAAGGTACTATTGCCGTTGGGAGTGACGCTGACCTGACATTGGTCGATTTGCAATCTTCTTTTGTCCTGAAGGAAACAGATCTTTTATATCGGCATCAACAAAGTCCGTATATAGGGAAAAGTTTCCGGGGGATAGTAACGCATACAATTCTTCGCGGAAGGGTTGTTTTTCAAAGAGGTGAAATAATTGACAGCAACATTTCTGGGCAAATAGTATAAGTTATAGCCTGTTTCTTCTTCTATATAAATTGAAATAAAGGTTTTCTCCCGTTCCACGGCGAATAAATAAAAGAGAAAATAGGGGAACGGAGAGAAAATATGATGCCAAATCACAAAGACGAGATCGAAAAGTTGTCCACTGCCATGAAAGAAGCAAAAAGTAAACGAGCATATGAACGCTACCAAGCGATTTATCTTCATTTGCAGGGATATACCAAAGGAGAAATCGCAACGATTATTGGTCGATCCAAGAAAACTATTTATAACTATATTCATGCCTACGCCCAGCGCGGTCTTGATGGACTGGAGATGAAATACTCACCTGGCGCCCCACGTCGATTGACCCCTGAGCAGGAAAAAGAGCTGGCTTTGATCATTGAACATCAGCTCCCCGTAGATGTGGGATTCGAAGCAAAATATAATTGGACGCTTGCGATAATCGCTGAACTCATTCAACAAAAGTGGGGGCCAACATACACGCTTCGCGGAACAAGTGACATTCTGCATCGGTTAGGGCTAAGCTATACGAAACCGACCTATACACTAGCCAATGCCGATGAAGAAGAAACAAAAAGAATTCGTCGAAATCACCTTCCCTGAAGTAAAAAAAACTGGTAGATGGGAACATCGCCTATGTCCTCTTTCAAGATGAGTCGATGATTCGTGATTACCAAGCGATTCAAAAAACATGGTTTGTCAAAGGAAAACAACGAATCATTCCGACGTTTGGAAAAGTGGAATATTTGTCGTTTGTTAGAGTGCAGAAAGCGAAAAGTTTACTTAGATTTTCCAGTCTGCCGATTGAAGTCATAGCTCATAATACGGGATTTTCTAATCCTGGCTACTTTGCGACTACTTTCAAAAAAATTGTGGGAAAAACGCCAAGTGAATATCGGGAGCAATTCTATTTTCAGGAAAAGGGGGTGAAGTCGTGATTGCTATAAAAAAAGAATTGGAACGTTGTAAAAAGGAAGGGATTTCAGGAGTACTTGGAACGATTATTTCGACAGAAGGATCTACTTATCAAAAAGCAGGAGCAAAATGTTTTATTTCAGAAGACCGGAAGCTTACTGGGCTTTTAAGTGGCGGATGCGTGGAATCAGATATTATTGAACACGCCATGAAAGTTCTAGAGACTGGAAAACCGACCATCATCCATTATGATTTTTACGGAGACGATGACATCGTTTGGGGTCTTGGGGTTGGTTGCAACGGAAAAATGAATATTTTTTTACAGCCGTATCTTCCTGCCAAACAACCTGAAAAGGCAGCTATTATTGATCGGTACTTTTCGGACTCTCTTCAAAAAACGTTACACACTGTCACGATTGTGAAAGCGAAAGACGAATCGCTGCAAGGGAAAATGTGGGTCATTGATAGTGCTTTCGATAATAGCGACATACCTATCTCTGTTCGGGAGATTGCCGTCGATTATATGATGAGAAAAAAGGATTTGAAAAATGAAATGGTTTATTTAGGTGGCGAGCAAGATTTGTACGTGTATTATGAATCAATAAGTCCACCGCCTCATCTTATCGTTTTCGGCGCGGGTCCTGATGCCATTCCACTTGTCAAGATGGCGAAAAATTTGAAGTGGCTAGTTACTGTGCTTGATTATCGCTCATCTTATTGCAATGAGGAAAATTTTCCAGAAGCCGATTTCATTCATGTCTATCCTGCTGGTAGCGTACCAAACGTTTCCCTTCATGAAAACTCATATGTTGTCATTATGACACACAACTTCTTGCATGATAGGGAAATTTTAGAATCTATTTTAAATTCAAATGCGGCCTACATCGGACTATTAGGACCGAGAAAAAGAACGGATAGATTGATTGCGACAAGCAACACCCTCCTATCCAATGAAAATGTCTATCGCATCCATAGTCCGATTGGACTGGATATCGGAGCGAAAACGCCAGAAGAAATCGCACTCAGTATTTTGGCTGAAATCATGATGGTATATAGAGGAGGAACTGGAAGAAAACTGTCGCAACTGGCATCTATGGCGCATTCTGTATGAAGGAGGTGCCAGTCTATTAAGATGAGAAAGAACATATGGGGAATTATCTTAGCTTCAGGTTTTTCAAAGCGCATGGGAAAACCAAAGCTGCTTCTTCCGTACAAAGGTAAACCTATTATCCGGCATGTGATTGATGAAAGTATGGAGTCGCGTTTAAGCGGTGTGGTTGTCGTAGTCAATCCCGAGGTTGCCGAGCTTAGAAATGAAGTTTCTAGGTCGTGCGTGAGCAAACTCGTTTTGAATGAACAGGCGGGACAAGGAATGTCAACATCGTTAAAAGCAGGGTTGATGAATCTGCCTTTAACGGCTGATGCTGCTGTTGTGTTGCTTGGTGATCAGCCGCTTGTCTCATCAGATGATATAGATGCGGTAATTGAATGTTATGAATCGAATGGCGGCCCCCTCATTGTCCAAGCAAGCTATCAATCGAAAAGAGGGCATCCTGTTCTGTTTGATTGCTCGATGTTTCCACATCTTTTCAATGTAACAGGCGATGAAGGCGCGAGATCTGTTTTAAAAATGTTCTCGAATAAGATCTGTTTTGCTAGAATCGATAAACCATTCCCAAGTGATATTGATACACCGGAAGACTATGAGCAGCTTCTTAGGAAGGAGGTGAGCAATAATGGCTTTAATAGAAAAAGTACATTCTTCTTTAGAAGAATTACAAGAGTTAGTCAATCAGACTACAGATCCATTAGAGCGTGAAGGTTTAATAGCCTTCATTAATTGTATCACTCCTCACTTAGAAAAAGCCTCTGCTACTTTCTTAGGGAAAATCGTGTTAAAGCCGATGATAAAATCCCCAATATAGCCGGAATAAAATTCCCCACTTACAATAGAACCATAGTGTCAACGAGAGGAGCTATGGTTCATGATTACGAGAGGGGAATTTTTTATGATCAAAGAGATGTATGAAAGGGGAATGAGTATTTCCGATATTGCGAAGGAATTGGGGATCGATCGGAAAACCGTCCGAAAATATATTCACTCCCCCAATCCTCCTTCCAAATCCAAGCGAAAACAAAGAAAAAGCAAGTTAGATCCATTTAAGCCGTATCTTCAAAAACGAATGTTAGAAGATGGGGTGTTTAATAGCGAAAAGTTGTTTTTTGAAATTCGACAACAGGGCTATACGGGAGGAAAGACGATTTTAAAAGACTATATGAAACCTTTCCGAGAGACGGCGAAAAAGAAATACACCGTTCGTTATGAAACGCTTCCTGGCGAACAAATGCAAGTCGATTGGAAAGAAGTTGGGGAGGTCGTGATCGAAGGGAAAAAAGTCAAGTTATCGCTATTTGTGGCCACGTTAGGCTATTCGCGGATGAAATACGCGGTATTTACGGTCAGCCAGGATCAGGAACACTTAATGGAATGCCTGATTCAGAGCTTCAAGTACTTTGGTGGGGTTCCGAAGAAGGTGTTATTTGACAATATGAAGACCGTTACAGACGGGCGAGAACAAGGAGTGGTGAAATGGAATCAACGATTTTCCGAATTTGCGAGTTACTATGGATTTATTCCAAAAGTATGCCGGCCTTACCGGGCCCAGACAAAGGGAAAAGTCGAACGAGCTATTCAGTATATTATGGATCACTTCTATGTAGGAACATCGTTTGAAAGCATCGAAGAATTAAATTTCCTTTTACATCGTTGGCTCGATCAAGTGGCGAATCGGAAGCCAAACGCCACTACCGGCATTCCTCCGCAAGAGCGTTGGGCCGAGGAGTCACTCAAGCCTCTTCCGTTGAACGATTACGATACGAGCTATCTTTCCTATCGGAAGGTGCATTGGGATGGCAGTTTCTCCTACAAAGGGGAACAATGGCTCTTATCGGCGGAGTATGCGGGCAAAGAAATTCTGGTGAAGGAGCGATTAAATGGAGATATTCGATTGTACTTTCGAGGGGAGGAGATTTCTCACGTGGACCAACAGAAAAAAGTGATTTCATTCGCCGAAAAAATAAAAAAGAAACAAACGGAAATGGCCGCCACCATTTCGCCTGTTTCGGTGGAAGTGGATACTCGTCCATTGTCCGTTTATGACGCATTCCTGCGAGGGGAAAGCTCATGAAAGAACGAATACACGAGTATTGCCACCAACTCCATTTGCCTGTCATGGCGGAGCGATGGTCCGCCATGGCAGAATACGCCTCTACTCATAATATATCATATTCAGAGTTTTTATTCCGCTTATTAGAGGCAGAAATCGTCGAAAAACAGGCACGATCGATCCAAACGCTCATCAAGCTGTCCAAACTGCCATATCGCAAGACGATCGATACGTTTGATTTTACCGCGCAGCCTTCGGTGGATGAGCGCCGGATTCGAGAACTGCTTACGTTGTCCTTTATTGACCGGAAAGAAAATATCCTCTTTCTCGGTCCACCGGGGATTGGGAAGACACATCTGGCAATTTCGATTGGAATGGAGGCGATCGCAAGAGGGTATAAAACGTATTTTATTACCGCCCATGATTTGGTCACTCAGTTAAGAAAAGCCGACCAGGAAGGAAAGTTGGAGAAAAAGCTTCGTGTCTTTGTGAAGCCAACCGTTCTCATTATTGATGAAATGGGGTATCTAAAACTGGACCCGAACAGCGCTCATTACTTATTTCAAGTGATCGCCCGGCGGTACGAGCATGCCCCGATTATCCTCACCTCCAACAAAAGCTTTGGGGAATGGCGAGAAATCGTGGGAGACTCGGTTTTGGCGACAGCGATGTTAGATCGATTACTGCATCATTCCATCATTTTCAACCTAAAGGGGGAAAGCTATCGATTACGGGAAAAGAGGCTCCAAGAAGAAAAACAGAAGGATCAATGAAAGGTCCTTCTGGGGAATTTTAAACCGGCGATTTTGGGGAAAAAATAATCGGCCTTGACACCCTGATCAGCGAAGGATTCTGCAGGGATTGGGCATGGATGAGAGCATCTACGTGTAACGTGATACGGAACGACCAGCGATGGTAAAAAAAGGATTGCCATCGCTCGTTGTGTTGGTCAAAAAGTTATTCTGAAAAATGAAATAAAAAATCCTTTGTTTTGACCTTGTTAGGGTGCGAAATGTGAGTAGGAAGCAAAAAAACGGACCGGATACTCCAGCAGCCCGGCCCCCGCCACGATCGAACCGAAAAAACTCGCTGCATACGCATTCAGCAAAAACGACACCCATACATCCCACGATGGCAAAATGTGGAAACTCAACAACAAAAGCCCCACCCCGACCGCAACAAGCAGCCAAAGAACGAAACGCTCCATATGATCCTCCACACTCGAATGATGTCGATTTTTCAAAAATCATGTCGATTTTTATTATGACACGTGGGAGGGGGGAGTATGTAGGGAGGGGGCGGCAACTACCATACAGAAGCCTTTAGCAGTTGCCGCGATAAGGATTAGTTTATTCGTGCCAGCACTTCATTTGGTATCCTTCCTAAGAAGTAATCTTCAATGTACTCCCAAAACTCGTCGGACCGAACCTCGTTTTCAAACAGGAAAGTGAGCATTGCGACCGATATTTGGTGCCGTTTGTACACATTTTCGAGAATATTATTTGTATACCTTGTTGGTTGGCTTATAACACGATCGAGTTGCAATTTAGAGTTTACGCGTATATAAATTTCCGGATTGTCTCCCCCGCATATTTTATATACCAATAAGCCGAGTGATTCTAATACCCCTAATAGGATAAATGTTTTTTCCAAATGATTTCTGTTGCTTCTTGCAATAAATCTCTCAAACAATGATTTGCTGTGTTGCTTGATAAAATCTTTGTTAAATAGGTTTTTTATATCGTTTTTAAGCCAATCAGTAAATTCAAAAAATCCACTTGTAATTGTATAGGTATTTCTATCCTCGTAAAAATTTATAAAATTAGTGTGAAAATTTTTTGTCTCCTTTAACAGCCGATTATAGCCTTCTGCACTTTGCAGTAAAATTGAAGCTAGGCTGTCACAATAATAAGGGCTCTTCCGAAACGTTTTTTGAAGCAATCGCGAAAGAGATGAAATATCAAAAGAACGTCTGGTATGGACGAACTGTCCAAACAAATCAGCGATTTGGTTTATATCACTTTCAGCTTTGGAAAGAAAATCATAAAGATTCTCGGCTTTAATTTCCAACTTTAATTGCAAAACGGGTTGAAGATATTTGATAAAAGGCAAATCAAGAGTTTGATGATGAAAATGATGTTTAAATTGAGCGAACGATAAGTGATTATATTGACTTTCCCATAATTTTTTCATATCACATGTATAAACATTACCGTAAATGTTATTTTGGTTGTTGCTATAAGCTCCGACTATTTGAAAATAAGAGCAGTATTCTGATTGGAGAATTTCCTCGTATCCACGGTCTACGATAAAATATTCGTTTGTAAATAGGTTTCTGGGCCTTGCCACTATTGGAGAGTATCCGAGCTTGTTAATAAAATCTTTTTCAATAATCAACAATGCAGTTTTTAATTTATTGTCTATATCTTCATCTTGATCGCTTCTTGTTCTTCTTTCAAAGATGTATCTAAACTCTTCTGCGTTAACCAATAGGTTTCTGGAAAACTTCCCCTCTTTGGCGGATTGTTCAATAATTCTCACAATCTTTTCAATAACTTGTATTAGTTGATGCTTTTTTATCGTAGAAATGCCGTGCAATCGATTGACGTGAACGAAGTCCCGGCTAAAATAATCGAAAAAAGCTCGGCCTCTCTCTAATTGTCGGGCGGCCCTTCCGATTTCCTGAATGTAATCACATACATTGCCCGTGGGGGCGAAGTGCAGAACATTATAAATATCAGGTATATCAATCCCCATTCCGAACGCCTTAGTAGCCAGCATGATTAATGAGTCGCCATTGCGGAATTTAAGAAAACTCTCTGTTTTCTCCTCTTTGGTCATTGAGCCGTAATATTTTACAATCTGTTCTTGCATCTCTTTTGTCCCTTTAGATTTTACAAACTCTATAAAATCGCGAATGTAGCGAATCATAGGAAAGTACACAAGTGTTTTTTGCTTTTTGTCTAGAAAATGGGAAAGTCTTTTTAAGAGTAATGAATATTTGAGTGAAAGATATTCTCCGAAAGAGTCCTCTTCTATTCTTGCCTTTTGGATATTGACGGCCAAATCATCACGCTTTATATAACCAAAGTAGCTAATTGGATTGATCATATTTAAACTGTCCCTTGTTTCCCCGTACATGTCCTCGATGCCACCATAGATGGCAGTAGCAGTGAACGTAGCTACAGGGAATCTGTTTTCTTTTCTAATTTTTTGCAAATAACTCCCCAAATACCAGTAGTCCGAGCGAAACGCTTTTCCCCAAGTTGTGACAATATGGGCTTCATCGATCACAAATAGGCCGATTTGTCGGTCGCCAATCAATTGTTTAATATCTGATCGGCTTAACAACGTTTCTGGGGAAATATATAAGATAGATACTTGACAATCTTTAATTTTTTGAATGATCTCCGCTTTTTCCAAAGGGGTGATTTCAGAATTGATGGTTGCAGAAATTTCAACATTCCTTTCTTGCAAGCTGTAAACTTGATCTCTCATCAAGCCGATTAATGGTGAAATAACGATCGTCATTAGCCCATATTTTTCTGCCAGGTAAATTGCAGGAATTTGGAACATAATAGATTTTCCCGCTCCGGTAGGAGAGGTTACAAATATATCTCGAAACAGGAGACCTTTTTGAGCATTTTCAGCTTGTTTCACAATATCATCAATAATTTGCCCTTGAGAAATGGAGACTGTCTCTTTTGAAGAAACATCATTGATATTTTTGTACATTTTTAAAGGCCGAAATGAGGAGAATCCCCAATATTTTTTTAGTATGCTAATATAATCATCATCGTAAATTTCCTCCCTTGGATCAAGAATTTTTGGAGAGAGTATAAACTCAATATCGGGAAACAAAAATTGCAGAACGCTTAAACGGGCAGGATAGTTATTTGGAAAGAGATTGATATCTCCATTGTAGGAAATATATATTTTTGACTGTTTAATCTGCCCCGACATTAATTTTTCAGTAAATTCTAGAAATTGATCTTCTTCCTCTGTTAACTCAATCAGTGGCTGGTTGCTTATAGACCGGTGAAGAGCGATAGAGCCGGATTGACTTGGAAAGAAGTCAATTCCATTTTCATAAAGGGTATAAGAAACGTAGAATCGATTGTTAATTTTTTTGATGTCCCCGTACATATTTAACAAATCATTCAAAAGAGGATGGGCAAACTCTTCAGAAGAGTATTCATCATTAGCAAAAAAACCTCTATATATCTCTTCTAATTCATCTATTTGATAGATCAAGGGAAACTTCCGATGGTACACGTTATTTTGTAAAAGATAGTGGTCAAAGTACAAAGATATTATATCAAAACCAATTATTAGAAATTCCTCATATGTACACCAGTATATATGCTTCTCGCAACTAGTAGTATTCAAGATAAGTTCCTGAACGAGCGAGGGTTTAGATTGTATCAATGTATTCAAACTCGTTTCAAGGTCGATGCTTAATAACTTTTTTACGTGTGAGGGCATATAACTTAGCGACTGTTTATCGAATCCGATAAAAACCAGCAATTTGCTTTTTGATTGAGGTTTTCCCATGTTATTCAAGTGTTGGTTAAGGACGGTTGTAAATGTCGGCTGCAACTTTGTCGCTCCTTTCATCACACATGTATTTTCAAATCATCATTTAAATATTAATATAGTGAATGTAAGCAAATCAAATACAATTGCGAAATTTTTAAGTGATTATTTTCCCTTTTAGGCAAAAAGAATTAAACAGTAAAGAAGATGGTGTAAAATGGAGTGGGAAGAAAAAATAATTGAGGATGATGACTTTGATATTAACGAGTTTTTAGCCACAGTAGATATTCAGGAAACGGATCCAAAATACAACGGAAATATAGAGTTGCTAAGACAGCTTCACGATTGCTCGACTGACAAAGAAGGCTTGTTGGAGGAATTAATTGAGAAAAATATAGGGTTAGTAAGAAAAATGGCCATGTATTATTCAAAGTATGTAAATCATAAACTGAGCGAAGAGGACTTGATTGCTGAAGGAACACTTGGTCTCATAAAGGCTATTCATCGATTTGACATAAAGTCTAATACTCGTCTGTCGACTTATGCTGTTTGGTGGATTCGTCAAGCGATATTGAGAGCTATTATTAACGGTGGATTCACTGTTCGAGTTCCGGTTCATACGTTCGAGAAAATTCGCAAGGTTTTTGCCAAGGAAAACGAGTCGTACAAGCTGTTCCGAAAGATTAATGTTGATTGGATTTGTCGAGAACTTGATATGTCAAAGGAAAAATATTATGAGTTAAAAGCCATTGACAAGCGTTACCTTCATATGGCTTCGCTCCATTCTCCTGTTGAAGACGGTGAAGAGGAACTCATAGACTTTATCCCTAATCATGTGGAGCATGCTTATGAATCTTACAACAAAGAGCTAGAAGATCCATCAGAACTTGCATCTCGTTCAGAAGTACGGGAGAAAATTTTTGCATCGTTAGATAGATTGACGGAGAGAGAAAGGCATGTCATTATAGAGAGATTTGGTTTAGAGGATGATCATAATAAAACCTTAGAAGAAGTAGGGAGAAAAATGGGTATTACTCGAGAAAGAGTTCGACAAATTGAAGGAAAGGCTTTAAACAAACTAAAAAAATATTTACGTGGATTTGAAGATTATTAATATTCAAAAAGGGGCGAGGATTATGATTTACAACAAACTCGTTCGCGACCGCATTCCAACCATTATTGAACAAGCGGGAAAAACGTTCACAACCCGCATACTTGACGATGAAGAGTATAGGAAAGAACTGCAGAAAAAAGCGTTTGAGGAGCTTGAGGAATACGTCCAAGCGGAAACGGATGAGGCGGCTCTTGAAGAGCTCGCAGACGTGTTGGAAATTATCCATGCTTTGGCTGAATGCCATGGCGCTTCGATCGAGCAAGTGGAACAAATCCGCGCCAAAAAGGCAGAGAAGCGCGGTGGTTTTCGAGACAAAATTTTTTTGATCGAGGTTCACGATGAGTAAGGTGGAGTTGATTTCCAGACGTCTTCTCGACAAGCTGCAGGAACAGATGAGCCGCTCGTCGACGATATACATACTGACATCGTTTGCCATGAAGTCCGGGGTTCGCTTATTGAAGGACAGTTTGCGGGCAGCTGCAGAGCGGGGGGCGGATATCAAAATTTGCGTTGGTGATTACTTGTTTGTCACTCAGCCAGAGGCGCTGCGCGAGCTCATATCCATCCACCCGGACATCGAGGTCCGCTTGTATCGGAGCGAGGGAATGTCCTTTCATCCGAAAGCGTACCTATTTGAAGATACAGAAGGCGGCTATTTTATTGTTGGTTCCTCCAACTTGTCCCGCTCGGCGCTCACTGACGGTGTCGAATGGAACCTTGGGCTGGATAAGAGCGTTGATGAGGATGTATTTGCCGAAGCAATGGAGCAGTTTTTAAAGCTGTTTTACGCTCCGGAAACCGTGCCGGTCAATGCCGAAACGGCCGCTGACTATGAAAAGCAGCATCAAGACTATCATCAGCGGCACCCCAATTTAGCCCGCATATGGGCGGAGAATGAAGAAATCGAGTTGATGCTTCCGACGGAAACGGAGAAGAAGCAAGAGGGAGAGACGGCGGACAAGGTTGATGTTGTCCATGAAACGGCGGCGCCATATGGAACGATCCAGCCGCGCTTTGCCCAAGTTGAGGCGTTGGAGCGGTTGGAAGCTGCCTATGAAGAAGGGTACGACAAAGCGATGGTTGTCATGGCGACCGGGCTGGGAAAAACATACTTGGCCGCTTTTTTTGCCCGCCGTTTTTCGCGGGTGCTGTTTATCGCCCATCGCGAAGAAATTCTTCGCCAGGCGAAGCAGTCGTTTGAACGCGTGATTCCTGATCGAACAGCAGGACTGTACGATGGCAATCAAAAAGAAGGAAATGCCGACATGGTGTTTGCCTCGATCTTTACACTAAGCATGAAAAAACATTTGCATTCGTTTCGTCCCGACGCATTTGACTTGATCATTGTCGACGAGTTCCACCATGCGGCAGCCCGCTCGTACGAACGCGTCCTTTGTTATTTTCAGCCGAAATTTTTGCTTGGCATCACTGCTACTCCAGATCGGAGCGACAACAAAGACGTATACGCCCTTTGCGACGGAAATGTCGCGTATCGCATCGATTTTATCGAAGCGGTGCAGCGCGGTTGGTTGGCTCCCTTCCATTATTACGGGGTCTACGACGACACAGACTATTCGCAAATCAAGTGGCTTGGCAATCGCTATGATGAGGAAGAATTGCTTCAAGTGCAGCTTCGCGAGGAGATGGCGGAGAAGATTTTGCGAGCGTGGAAGCGATACAAGAAAACGAGAACGCTTGTCTTTTGTTCATCGATCAGGCAAGCTGATTTCCTGTCCCAATATTTCCAGCGTCACGGCTACCGGACGGTCAGCCTTCATTCGAAGCAGACGGCTATTTCGCGCAAGCAGGCTATTGCCATGTTGGAACGCCGTGAACTGGACGCCATTTTCACCGTCGACTTGTTCAATGAAGGGGTCGATATTCCTTCTGTCGATACACTTTTGTTCGTGCGGCCGACGGAATCGCTGACCGTCTTCACCCAGCAAGTCGGGCGCGGGCTGCGGCTGTATGAAGGGAAAGACTATTGCGTCATTATCGACTTAATCGGAAACTACCGCAATGCGGATGTCAAACTGCGTCTGTTTGATACGCGGCGAGAGGAAACAAAGAAAACGGCGCGGGAATCCGTTGTGCCAACCGTTCCAGAAACGTGCGAACTGCATCTTGATATACAAGCCATCCATCTTCTCGAGGAGATGCAGAAAAAACGCCAGCCGCGCAAAGAACGGCTGCTTGCTGATTATCGGGAGCTGAAACAGGAGCTTGGCAGACGGCCGACGTATTTGGAGTTGCATCTTCATGGCCGAAGTGAAGCAGCGGAGTACAAACAAGAGTTCGGATCTTATGTCGGCTTTTTATATTGGGCTGGGGAGTTGTCGGAGCTGGAAAAGGAAGTGTTTCTAAAACACGAGCCGTGGCTTGTTGAAGTGGAACGTACGGTGATGTCAAAAAGCTACAAAATGGTTGTTCTAAAAGCCATGCTTGAACGTGGACCGTCCGGATGGCACCAACCAATTACACCGCAGGAGGCTGCCCCGTTTTTCCATCGGTATTTAACGGAAAAAGAATACCGAAAGCGCATCGATTTTTCCGACGGAGAAACGAAGCGCCTCTGGGAATATGACCAGGAAAAGGTGAGCCGGTTGATCGCCCGCATGCCGATGACGAAATGGAGCGGCAGTTCAAGGGGGCTGATTTCCTTTGAAAACAACGTGTTTGCGCTCCAATTTTCCATTGCGCGGGAGCATGAAGAAATCTTGTACAATTGGACGAAAGAAATTTGCGAGTATCGGTTGCATGTGTATTTTGAAAGGAAGGGGGGATGAGAAAACTCCTCTCTTTTTTTGCGTAAACGGGTCAAGTCCCGCAATTCTCGAATTGGCGCGGGTGGCACAAAACTCTTTTCAATCAGTCCATAACGCAATAATTTAGCGATCCATTCCGCATCGGATACATCCGTTTTTCTCCCTGGGACATTCTTGATTCGCTGAGCGTTGGCCAAGGTAATGTCAAAGTAGTCCTCTAAAATGTTAAAGACCGGTTTCCAGTAAACCCCCGTACTCTCCATCGCTAGATGAGTGATTTCTCGATCCTCGAGCCATTTCAGGAGGCGAAACAAGTCTTTGGTAAACGTCGAAAACGTTTCGATCTCCTTTTGAATGTGGTCTTCTTCTCCCCAAAGCGCACAAACGACAATCGTTTTGGCATGAACATCTAAACCTGCGCAACGATGATAAAGCACATCCATGATCCGGACTCCTTCCATTGATGAATTCGCAAACAGTGAGTCCACTTGTTCGTTAGGCATTTTTCTGTTCGTAGTCACCTTTTCCAAATGAAAAGGGCTTACAATGGGTGGAACACCAAATGGACTCAAACAGTTTTTTGTACAGGGTCGAACCACCATTAAAAAGCACGTCTTTCCAAACTGTTTGCGTTCATCCTCCATTATGGAAGGAGAGATGGATTTTCATGCCTGGGTGGGGAGTAAAATTTACTCATGGATGTTTTTTATGGTAGTTTACGGTGATTGCAAGAAAATACTGTCGGGCATCAGATTCGGGCAAGTTAGGCGGCCAGGCATGGATATGATTTATGATTTAGTATAGAAACGATGAGAAAAGAGCGGCTTAGGTTACTCGATAGAGGGACTGTTATCGTTTATTACTGATCCATTTTTGGTGGTTGATGCGAAGGAAAATATTATTCACGTAAACTCTGCAGCAGAACGATGGATAAAGAAATTAGACTTAGAAATGCTAATGAGGTATTCTTTGGCGCACGTGTATCGGGGAACGTGATTTTGGGATAGAAACTAATACCCTTAATCGGAGATCGTGATATTGAATAACCAAGGAGGGAGATTGCGATGACTTTCGCCGCACCAATGAGCTCCAAAGAAGCACGGCAAATGATTCGGAACAATGAATGGGTGAAACCGACAGCGGGTGTCGCAAACGGCTATACACAGGCTAATTTAGTTGTGCTGCCGAAGGAGTTGGCGTTTGAATTTCTTCTGTTTTGCCAGCGCAATCCGAAACCTTGTCCGGTATTAGATGTGACCGAGCCGGGATCATGGGAGCCAAGCATGGTGGCGCCAGGAGCAGATTTGCGTGTAGACTTGCCGAAATATAGGGTTTATCGAAATGGCGAACTGACAGAGGAGCGGACGGATATCATCGATCTTTGGGATAAGGACATGGTCGGCTTTCTGCTCGGGTGCAGCTTTACGTTTGAACATGCCCTGGTGAACAATGGCATCCCGGTTCGCCACATTCAAGAAAATTGCAATGTCCCGATATATAAAACGAATATCCCGTGTGTAAAAGCGGGAAGATTTGAAGGGCCGATGGTTGTAAGCATGCGCCCGATTCCCCATAAGGATGTTGTCAGGGCGGTTCAAGTCACGAGCCGCTTCCCGTCTGTTCATGGTGCCCCTATTCATATTGGCGACCCGAAACTTATAGGGATTCATGATATTTATCTTAATTACTGTAGATGAGCATTTTTCATTACAATAATTTCCATGGTTAGAGAGACAAACAGGGTACCCCTTACGCGATACGGAGCTGTTTTTTGATCACATCAATGGGAATCTCTTGCTTTGCAGCGTCATAAATGAACTCGACGACGCTGTGGTCTTTCCGCGACCGAAGAAGCTCCAGCCCGGTGGAGAGGTTTTGTCGGGATTCGGCGATGCTGTACACGCAGGCCAACAGCACCACCGCCCAATACCGTTTCACCGCCCGAATGTGGCGAACGCGGTATCCATCCAGCTTCAGTTGATCTTTCGCCTGCCGGAAAAAGCACTCGATCGTCCAGCGCTGGGCGTAGTAACGCAAGATGTCTTCGTCCCCGAGTTCCCGGTCGGTGCTCAAGATGCAATGAAGATGTTCCGGCGCCATCGGCTGATCCGCCTTCCAAGCCAGCAGCACCACCGCGTCATCGAGGCCATGGATGGCCCCCTCATAGCGATACACGCGATAACGCTCCTGCCCCACCGTGACGAGGCGGGTGTCTTTGGACTCGATATAGCGGGCAAACTGCTTGGCTTGGATGGCGATGCCTTTCGGGTAGAGAATCCGGTTCGTCTTGAGCATCGCGATGACATGGAATCCCTGTTTCAGACAGGCTTCGATGAGCTTTTTGGACGGATACCACGAATCCATGAGCACATACACCGGCTGAGCCCGCTTCACCTTGAGCGAGGAAAGCATCTCGATCGCCAGGTCGATCTTGCTTTTTCCCGCTTTCTTGTCATACAGGCGGAACGCAAATGGGAACGCCTGCGTGAAGGTGTGCACCATCAGCCAAACGAGCGAATGCCCCCAGACCGATTGATGATCTTTATGCGAGTAGTGCCAGTCGCACCCTTGAATGGCGTGCACAGCCCGTGACGAAGGCTTTGTTTTTTGGCAAATCGTATCATCAATCGAAACAAAAAGGGGTTGATTCTTCCGTTTGGCCAGTCGTTCGACCTGGGAAAGGATCCACTCTTGAAGCTTCCCAAGCAGCCTTTCCTCGTTCCAAGGGCTTTTCGTGAAAAAGTGACTGAGCGTCGTTCGATGATTCGGATGAAAGCTCCAGTAATGAATATCAGTCAATGTTCCCGAGAATCCCTTGGTGGTCAAGGCATCGACAATATGAATGAGATGCTTGATGACCGGTTTGGAAAGCTGCAGCGTCAACCCCAGCGTGAAGAAAAACTTGTGGATTCCTTGGTGATGTGCTAATCTATTCATGAGACATGAACCTCCTTGTGTGAATGGGTTTTGAACACATCTATTTTACCCAAGGAGTCCGGTTCATGTCTCCTTTTTTGTTTAGTTGTCAATTTATGTCAGTGAATTTGCTCATCTACAGTTAATTAGGCGAGAAGACTCCCACTTCAACGAAGCGAAGCGGAGTAAGTGGGAGATGAATCGCCTTAACTATATTTTGCTGAAAATAGGATAGATTCAGTAAAATATAGTATAATATAGTTATATGGGAGGTGAAAAAATGTATTTTTGTATCAAACAACAGCTAAATGGTTTGACCAAAGAAGATACTTGACTCTTCGAGAACTGTGCCATATTGCCAAGAACATGTACAACGTCGGATTGTACAATGTCAGACAATACTATTTTGAACACAAGGAATTTCTTAATTATGAGAAAAACTATCATCTTGCAAAAACTAACGAAAACTATAAGCTGTTAAACTTTTTTGACGGCGATGAGATTCCTGAATATAATGCCGACAATCCAAAAGAATATAAGTTCAGCGGCAAACGTATTAAGCGCGGCTTGTATCGAACAAAGTCTGGCAAACTAATTAATGCTGATGTCAATGGCGCATTAAACATCTTAAAGAAAAGTAAAGCTGTAGACCTGAGTGTCTTATGCTCTAGCGGCGAAGTGGACACGCCTCAAAGAATAAGGATTGCTTGAAGCAGTCAAACTTCTTTGGAAGCCCCCACTTCAAATTTTCGCTAGAAAATTAAGTGGGGGTAGTTCACATGGGAGAAGAAGATACGAAGCGCCAGGCGCTCAATGTGTTCCGCATGGAGCTGTTAGGGGCGAAAGTCGTGTCGGTCTCGAAAGGTCAAGGACGATTGAAGGATGCCGTGGACGAGGCGCTGAACGATCTTGTGCAAAACTATAAGACTACATTTTACTTGCTTGGTTCGGCGGTTGGTCCGCATCCGTACCCGTCGATGGTGAAACATTTTCAGTCGGTTATTAGCGAAGAGAGCAAGCGGCAGATTGTAGAGAAGGAAGGACGTCTTCCGGATGCGGTAGTGGCCTGCGTCGGCGGGGGAAGCAACGCCATCGGGGCGTTCGCCCACTACTTGGATGAACCGAGCGTGCGGCTCATCGGTGTCGAGCCGGAGAAGGCAGCGACGCTAACGAAGGGCGTTCCGGCCGTGTTGCATGGATTCAAGTGTTTGGTGCTCCTTGATGAAAATGGAAACCCGCAGCCGACATACTCGATTGCCGCCGGGCTTGATTACCCGGGCATTGGTCCGGAACATAGCTACTTGAAAGTGTCCGGGCGGGCTGAGTATTATACGGTCACGAACGAAGAAGTGCTTGAGGCGTTTCAACTGCTGTCTAAAACAGAAGGAATCATCCCAGCTCTCGAGAGCGCCCATGCGGTGGCGTACGCTATCAAGCTTGCGCCGACGTTAAGCAAAGACCAAATCATCATTGTGAATTTGTCGGGGCGCGGGGATAAGGATGTTGAGCAAGTGTTTTCCATGTTGCAATCGTGAAGAAAGCAGGCGGTTGTTCACGACGGTGTTCGCGTGAAGCCGCCTGCTTATTTGTGATCATCTTCCGCCGAGAAAATCTCGCTTTTACCCGTAAATGTAAGTCGGGATGAATCCGGGCTTCCTTTGCGAATCTCCCTATTGCCCCCAATGGGCAAAAAGTATACAATGGATGTAAATAGAACAAACGTTCTTTTTGAGGAGGGAGGGCTATGCACAAAGCCTATCGCTTTCGGCTGTATCCCACCCGAACACAGGCAAAACTCCTCAACGAGACGATTGGGTGCTGCCGATTTGTGTACAATCACTTTTTGGCCGAGTGGAAGGAGACGTATGAAACCACGGGAAAAGGACTCGGCTACAACGAGTGTTCCAAACGATTGACAGCTTTGAAGAAAACCCTTCCATGGCTGAAAACCCCTGATTCAACCGCCTTGCAAAACGCACTGCAGCAGTTGGCCGAGGCGTTTGACCGGTTCTTCGAGGGAACGGCGAACGCTCCCCGCTTCAAAAGCAAAAAACACCCGAACCAATCGTACACCGCCCAGTGCAACTACCCAAAGAACGGACGCCCTACGATCGAAGTGGACGGCCATCGGTTGAAACTTCCCAAGCTCGGATGGGTGAAGTTCGCCAAAAGCCGCGAGGTGGAAGGCCGCATTCTCTCCGCCACGATTCGTCGAAATCGAGCGGGGAAGTATTTCGTCTCCATTCTCGTGGAAACGGATATTCCCCCATTGCCCCAAACCGACAAGAAAGTGGGCGTCGATTTGGGGTTGAAACAGATCGTAGTGCTTTCCACAGGCGAAACGATCGAACACCCCCGGTATTGGCGCAGGTATGAAGAAAAGCTCGCCTACTGGCAGCGGGTGATGGCTCGTCGAAAGCCAGGCGGTTCGAACTGGGAGAAAGCCCGTTTGAAAGTGGCCAAGCTTCATGAAAAAATCGCCAACTGCCGGAACGATTTCCTGCACAAACTGTCCACCCGCCTCATCCGCGAAAACCAAGTGGTGTGCGTGGAGGACTTGCGTGTTAGGAACATGCAAAAGAATCGCAAGCTGGCTAAATCCATTTCCGATTCCGCGTGGGGGAGTTTTCTTCGCATGCTCGAGTATAAAGCGACATGGTACGGGCGGACGGTGGTTCGTGTTGCGAGCACGTTTCCCTCGAGTCAATTGTGCTCGTGCTGCGGGCATCGGCACGTCGAGGTGAAATCGCTTGGCATTCGCGAGTGGGTGTGCCCCGCCTGCGGAGCCGAACATGACCGGGACCATAACGCTGCCCGGAATATTCTAAATGAAGGGCTTCGACTGTTGTCGTTGTAGGGCGGCTGAACCGTGGGACGCACGGGGATGGCTTGGCGGACATCCTGCCGCGGGGCGGGTGTTCCCAAGAATCTCCCACCTCGAAATGCGGGCGGGAGAGCGTTCAACTGAACGGAGAGGGATTATAAGGCCGCTTGTTTGCAGCGGCCTTAGTTGAGCGCTTCAATGAGCCGCAGCCTTGGTATCACAGTGAGGCGCTAACTAATCGCCACTCCTGCGCTCGCATATCCCGTGACGGAAGCGGCGATTGAAAGGCCGGAAGTGGTGATGAAAAACGCCATGAGCAGCCGGTCGCCAGTATTGACAGGCACGTTTAATCCTGTGATGATGCCGCTGGCGTTTTGGGCTAGGGAGATGGGAAAGGTGATTGATGGCGTTAATGTAATGAGCGTGCCTGGAATAGGCGAAAATACGTTGCTGGATGGAGAAGTGGCGATATACAATTGAGCGCGGATCGTAGCTGTTCCTAAAAGCGCTGTGCCTGTTGTAGCGGAAAAATTGGCTGCGACAGCAGTAATGATTCCTGAACGCGGGATGGTAAAGGAAAAATTCGATGTGCCGCCAAGGTTTATCGTTCCTCCCACTAAACTGATGCTTGAAGCAGCGTTTCCAAATCCGATCAAACTTGTGGTGTCGGCCAACCCGGCTATAGTGGCGGTCAAGACAACCGTTGTTCCTGAAGCGAATGGAATGATGGCTCCTGCTCCAGCCGGTCCCGTCGGCCCTGTGGGTCCTTGAGGTCCGATGGGTCCCGTGGGTCCTTGAGGTCCAGTCGGTCCTGTAGGCCCTGTGGGTCCCGTGGGTCCTGTTGGTCCGGTATAGATTTTTACAATCGGCGGCCATGTTCCGCATAAAGGGGAAAGACATTTTACTCGAATAGGACGTCGGTCAGACAAGCGGCATAACCTCCCTTCATCACGATTCATCGGTTTGGTGGAACGTGCTTTCGGCGGCGAGAATGGATTGCAGCAAACATTCGTTGTGCAAAACCGCGGGATGATGAGGAACGTATTGTTTGGCTTTTTCGTTATGTTGGTATGCTAACTCGTACTCGCCCATGTAAAAGTAACATACACAAAGCTGCAAGTGGGGAAGCCAAGTCCAGCAAGCATGATGAACAAATCCCCAGCTGTCGGAAGGCATTGTGAGTTGAGTGGCTAAATGGTACCAAAAGGCGGCAAGACGATATTGCTTGCGCTGAAGGAAGTAATAGCCCAGCCGGCAGCAGCATTCAGCCCGAGGGGTATCGTATTCGAACGATCGGAGCGCATATCGCAATGCCTGTTCTTCATCACCAAGTGCGTAAAAACAGTCTGCCAACTTTCCGCAGGCGGCGATGCAATCTTCCACCCACCCTTTTTTGTCTGCAAAAACTGTTCATAATACTGAATGGCCCGCTCGTATTGTTGATGGTCGAACAGTTCGTTGGCGAAGTAAAAGAGATCTCTTGGCGAAAATTCTGCTCCTTGTGCCAACTGCCTTTCATAAATTTGCAAATTTCGATCTGAAGCGCAGCGGTTCGGTTGATGAATAATGGTAATATCGCTGTTGAGAATCGTTCCCCATACTTCTAGATATTCATGAACCATCCCATGCCATCGGAAGCCGCTGGATCGTTTGACGAGACGATTTCGGCGGACGCTCGAGATCGTCTTTCCATATTCATCTTGGGCAAGGCTGTAAATCATGGTGACGGAGTCGATGTCAGAAGAAAGGGTGCGCTTCAATGTGAGGAATTTGGTCTGCTCTTCTGCCGGCAAGATGTCGTCTGCGTCCAGCCAAAAAATATAGTCCATGGTGGCGTGGGAAAAGGAGAAGTTTCGCGCCGCCGAGAAATCATCGCTCCAAGGAAAGTCGATGACTCGTGCGGTGTAGGAGCGGGCGATTTCTTTCGTGCGATCCGTTGATCCTGTATCCACAATCACGATTTCGTCTACGAGATGTTGGACGCTGTCCAAACAGCGGGCAAGGACGTCTTCTTCATTTTTGACGATCATGCAAAGACTGATGGTGATCAATTTCCTTGCACCTTCCTTTCGGCCATGTTGCTGTTTCACTATATGCATCATGCGGGAACGTGCTTATGCCAATGCCGCACATGGCGCTGTGAAAATCGAGGAAAAAGGGCGGAGTGAAGAAAATCCCTTCATCCCCGCAATCAATGGGGGATGAAGGGACTGATTTGCTTCGCGGTTGACCTTAGTTGTGAATGAGCGCCCTGCTGTAAGGCGGTGCTCCCGTAATCCTCTTGCTTTGAAACGCCAGCCTCAATCGGGAGGGGTTACACCGCTTCAACAGGAATAAATTCCCATTTATTTACATCAAATAATCCTTGGTCGGTCAGCTTGAGCTCTGGGATGACCGGCAAGGCGAGGAAGGACAATGTGATGAATGGGTTGAACGAGCCATTGGCGCCGATGGCTTTAAGGGCTTTGTCAATCTGCTTCAATCCGCTTAGCACCTCGGTATAGTCTTTTCTTGTCATTAGACCGCCGATCTCAAGCGGCAGGCTGGCAAGCACCGCTCCGTCTTTGATGACCGCCAAGCCGCCGTGCTGCTGGCGGAGCTGTTCGATGGCGGCGGTGAGGTCGCGATCGTTTGTTCCGGCGGCGATGATATGGTGTGAGTCGTGCGCGATCGAAGAAGCGATGGCGCCTGCCTTGAATCCGAAGCCGCGGACGATGCCAAGGCCGATGCCGAGGCCGCGATGGCGTTCGACGACAACAAGCTTCAGCAAATCCCGCTCGATCGACGGGCAGAAAGCCCCTTCCTGGACATCAACGTCCGTGATGAGGTGGTTCGTATGCAAATGGTTCGGGATGATCTCGATGACATGGGCTTTCGTTCCTCTTTTCATCGGGATGCGAAGATCGGTTTCGTCCACTGCTTGGCAACGGATGGAGTGAAGCAATGGCTGTTCAAGGCTTTCTGCCGATCGTTCGGCTGGAAACACCGCCTGTCCATGTTGGGCCACCAGTCTTCCCGCTTTGAAGACGTGGGTGATGTTCAATGTTTCCAAATCGTCAACGAACAAAAAGTCGGCGTCATATCCTGGAGCGACAGCGCCTTTTGTCGGCAAACGGTAGCACTCTGCGGCGTTCAGCGTGGCCATTTGGATGGCCAGAAGCGGGTCGAGGCCGGCGCGAATGGCGAGCCGCACGTTATGATCGACGCTGCCTTCAAACCATAAGTCATCAAGATGTTTGTCATCCGTGCAAAAGAGAAAGCGGCGCGCGTTGTGCTCATGGATGGCGGGGAGAAGTTTTTTGAGGTCTTTGGCGACCGAGCCTTGGCGAATGAGCACGTACATGCCGCGGCGAACGCGTTCCAGCGCTTCGTCGGGAGTGACGCATTCATGGTCCGTATGGATGCGGGCGCTTCGGTAGACGTTGACGGCATCAGCGTCAAGCCCCGCCAAATGGCCGTCGATCAGGCGGTTGGCGTTTGCCGCGAGCGCCAGTTTGTCGAGCATCGACGAGTGTTGTTCCCGTAATGATGGATAGTCCATCACTTCCGCCAATCCGAGAACGCGTTCATCGTTGAAAAACGGCGCCAGTTCCGCAGCGGATAAGGAGGCTCCGGCATGTTCGAACGAAGTGGCGGGCACGCACGACGGCAGCATCATATACACATCGAGCGGCGTCCGTTTCGCATCGTCGAGCATAAATTGTATGCCGCGGACGCCAGCGACATTGGCGATTTCGTGCGGATCGGCAATGACGGTCGTCACGCCATGCGGGAGAACGACGCGGGCGAATTCGCTCGGGGGCACCATCGACGATTCGATATGCACGTGTCCGTCAATCAGCCCCGGGCATATATAACGCCCTTCGGCATCGATCGTTTTCCTTCCCTCATAGCGGCCGATGCCGACGATCATCCCTTCCGCAATGGCGAGATCCCCTTCGATGATTTCGCGCGTAAACACGTTGACGATTTTCCCGTTTTTGACAACGAGATCCGCTTCGGTTTGTTTCGCTGCGGTGGCTAGCTGTTTTTGTAAGATCGAATTCATGCTGCTGACTCTCCTTTCCTCATGTCCATCGCCTGATCATCGGCGGAAATTGGTTTCATTGTAATGAGCCAGCTGACAAGTTGTCAACCGCTTTGGTTCGTTTTTTGCCATGCGTATGGCGCTGTTGTTTTCGCCTCTCTTTATAATGTAACAATGTTATGCTGCAATTAACAAAAGGAAGGGGGTGTGCGGCTCATGGAACAAGAATTGATCTCGAAAAAAGGACTGCTTGAGCTGACGGGCATTTCGTACGGCCAGCTTTACCGCGATATCACAGCATTTTGGCCATGTTCATTTGCCTGAAATGGCCTCAAAACTGTCGAACTCAGGAAATAAAATCCGGCGTTTTAGGGCTGTCTCACAAAGATGAGATAGCCCTTTTTACATATGGCTTGACAAAGAAACAGTTCTTCAGTTAATGCCACAAGCAATGGATAGCATATTGCTTTTCTTATTTTTGGGCCATTTCAAAATAAAATTTGTCTGGAAATGGAGAGCCCCTCTTTCCCAAATAGTATACATAATGAACAATAGTGTATTTTTTGATACTATATAAAAATAAAGTGCGTACTTTTAAAGGCAAAACATACATAGTATACTCATCAGTGTGTAAGAGATAAACACATAAAAATGCTACTGCTTATGCAACCTGCAAAATTTTTATGAGAGGTGAAGGATTCATGGAATTACAATTAGCATTGGATCTCGTAAACATTCCAGAAGCGAAACAATTAGTAAAAGAAGTTGAGGAGTATGTGGATATTGTAGAAATCGGCACTCCAGTTATCATTAATGAAGGTCTTAGAGCTGTAAAAGAAATCAAACAAGAATTTCCTCACTTAAAAGTATTGGCAGACTTAAAAATCATGGATGCCGCCGCATATGAAGTCATGAAAGCGTCCGAAGCCGGAGCCGACATTATCACGATACTTGGAGTTGCTGAAGATTTGTCCATCAAAGGTGCTGTGGAAGAAGCTAAAAAACAAGGCAAAAAAATATTGGTGGACATGATCGGGGTTAAAAATTTAGAAGAACGAGCGAAAGAAGTAGATGGGTTTGGAGTCGACTATATTTGCGTACACACAGGTTATGATCTTCAAGCAGTCGGCAAAAACTCTCTTGAAGACCTTGCCACAATCAAACGTGTCGTGAAAAACGCAAAAACTGCGATCGCAGGCGGCATTAAATTAAACACATTGCCTGAAGTCATTAAAGCAAAACCTGATCTTATCATCGTAGGCGGCGGTATTACTGGCCAAGAAGACAAACGCGCTGTAGCTGCTGAAATGAAAAAAATGATCCAACAAGGTGAATGAATGATGCAAGCTACGCAATATTTAGGAGAAATCATCAAAGAGTTAAATCAGACAGCCGATTTAATCGCCGCGGGAGAAGCGGAAAAATTGGTGAATGAGATTCTCAAAGCAAAGAAAATTTTTGTAGCTGGCGCAGGCAGATCTGGATTTATGTCCAAATCTTTTGCGATGCGAATGATGCACATGGGGCTAGACGCCTATGTCGTAGGCGAAACCATCACCCCTAACCTAGAACAAGACGACATTTTGATCATTGGATCGGGTTCAGGGGAAACGAGAAGTTTAGTTTCCATGGCTGAAAAAGCGAAAAGCTTAGGGGCAACCGTAGCGTTAGTGACCATTTTCCCTGAATCGACCATTGGACAATTGGCTGATATCACGGTCAAATTGCCTGGCTCGCCTAAAGACCAGTCAGATAACGGATACAAAACGATACAGCCGATGGGATCGCTTTTTGAGCAAACCCTCTTGCTGTTTTATGATGCGATCATATTAAGATGCATGGAGAAAAAAGGATTGGACTCCAATACCATGTTCAAAAGACACGCCAATCTGGAATAGAGTATAAGGAATGCTGCGCAGACATCTTTAACCATTCGAAATTTTAAGCTATTTAAACGAAATTTTCAACTTAATCACGGGGGAAAGGAGAAAAGGCCGCAAAGCTTTCTTTAAGAAACGCTTTGCGGTCTTTTTTTGATCGGGAGATTGGATTCTTGTGATCGATCCATGATCGTTCATTCCCTTCGTGCACATCAGCCGCTCTCCCACTATCAGCATTCCCTCGATGATCATTACAAATCAAATCGGTTATAGTCAGAACGCGGGGGAGGGGGGTGCCAAGACTTTTTGCAAAATCGATGACCACTCCTTTCATGGTTGCACGCGGCGTCAAAAACTCTCAAAAGTCTGTTGCCTTCCATAATCCATCGGTAAAATCGTGCGATGGTGGCAAATGTCATTCAGCAAACCTTGAAGAACGCAACTCCGCATGCAGATGTCAGGAAACGGCGAACAAAACGCCCGCCCTCGGCAACGGGTATTCCCGCTGCAGAAGGCGGGCAGTCTCGCCCCATCAGATCTCCCTGTTGGGCCATCAGTGCCAGCCGCCGAACGGTTGTCTCGGGCGTCACATACCCTTGGTCAAAGTCGGGCGTCGCCTTGGGCCGCATGGCTGCGATATCTTGAAAAGTAGCAAGGACGCTGTCAAAAGGCGGCCTCAGAACAATGCCGCGCCCCGCGCAAACCTCACAGCGCTGTTCGGCCACCCGTTCTAGGCCCATACCCCTTTCCAGCATCGAAATAGCATTTTTGCTGCTTTCGATAGGGAAACGATAAAAGACGCGCTGAAGTTGGAAGAATTTTTTTAAGGTTCCATAAGCATGGTGTTTTTATTAAGGTTTAAATCGGTAATAGCGGTATGGTGTTTTTCGCCTCTAGTTTTTCCATCATTTCATACCAATCCCTTGGTTTGTTCGATAAGACAGAATAATAACGTTTCAAAAACTTCACAACAAGATCCGCTGGAAGTTCATTCACGCTATCGTCCATCGGAAGGAAACAAAGATCAAGCCCGGTTACGGCTTCTCCATCATTGTTCCAAGATGGATGGACATAAGGGAAGTCAAGCCGCTTATATCCCAAATGAGATAATACCTCACGACGAACATATGGATCCATCGGCTTAATCCCGCCAAATTCATAATGCTTCACCCGATAAGGATCATAAATCTCGGCGAACATGCCATACAACTGCTTTCCATTTGCAGCGGCCCAATTTTGCAAATCCTCCAGCCGCTTTTTGGCTAAAAACCGGCCGATCCCCAGTCCTGCTTGGCCGATAATGGTGAAATCTGTCATCGCGACATTTAAATCTTCATAATAACGGTACTCCGTTGCGCCTACTACCTCTCCTTCGTGAACAGCAACGCACACACGAATTCCCGGATCTTCCAGAGGCTCTTTCCACAAATCAAATGCCAATACTTCTTCCGGAGGAAATACATTTTGCATCAATTGATGCATTTTCTTAAACAAAGGGTCTTCAATGCTCGTAATTCTGCGATACTCCATTTTTATCATTCTCCTTTAAGATTTTGCGCGATAAAAAGGATTTTTCCATTCCATCAGTGCAGCATAATTGCACGATTCTTCATCTTCTAAATAGTTCGCCACCACTTTGACAGGTGTGCGGCCGCAACGAAGCAGGAAGGTAATAACAGGATCTTTCAATTCGCCTTTTACTACCGCTTCGAGATATTGCTCCGCTGTCATCTCATGCGCTTTTTTATGATAGCCTGGCATCCTCCCTCCGCCTAACAGCCGCTCTAGCCCCAAATGAACAACCACTTCATACATGGATAGCATCAGCCATTTTCCCAGCCCCCATTTGCGGTAGGCAGGGCGCACGCCAATATCAACGACATAAAGCGTATTCCCGTTTGGGTTATGGTTACGGATATATCCATGATCCGTGATCTCTTCCCATGTATGGTCCGGATGGCTGGGGTCAAAGTCGACAATAAGCCCTGTCATTGACCCCGCAATTTCGCCATTCACCTCAACACATAAGGCTCCCTCTGGAAAGAGTGTCACATGGTTTTTCAGCTGTTCCGTATTCCACCATAATTCAGACGGGAATGGCGGAGGAAAACTTTCCTGTTGAATGCGGATTAATCCAGGAAAGTCCTTTTCTTCATAATTTCGGATCACCGCTGGAACAGGACGATCTTGGTCAAAGACATAAAACTCCTTTCGATACATTCTTACCCCTCCTCTCTCATTATCCATCTAGCAACGTATCGCCCATTCATGTGGCGATACTGATATTATTAGGCACATCATTCCATTTAACAAGTAGATACTTTCGTGTTACATAGTGTGAAAAATTATACCTAAAAATAAAAAAGAAATTCGGAATATTTTTTTCAGACCTTCCTCGCATTCGAACAGCCATGCCTAGTCCACATTATTGTGTAAAATCCATTCTCCATCCAGTGAACTTGGATCACTGGAAAACAAAAGCACTTTTTTGCCGTTTTTCTTTTTACGCCATTTTCGGGACTCCATCAACAGTCATCAACGCATATACAGAAAAACCAACGGACAGCGGTTCTTTCATAAAGATGGTTGTCCGTTGGTTTTTCGCGTCTAATTATAAAACTTATTGCTTTCCTCATTATCTTTCATGTGTGTATTTCTTTGTTTACCAGCAAAAAAAGGAAAGTGCATATAACATACACGCAGATCGTTTTCGAAGCTTTCATAACGGAGAAAGCTTTCTACTTGGCTGCTTCGTTGATTTTTACTTGCCCCTTTACGACCGTCTCCATATAGTTTTTGCCCCATTCATACATCGCATCAAGAATTGGCATCAAACTTTTCCCATGTTCGGTCAATGAATATTCCACTTTTGGCGGAACAACCGGATAGACTTCGCGATGAACAATTTGATCTTGCTCCAGCTCCCGCAGCTGGTTAACAAGCATTCTTTGGGTGATCCCAGGCATGAGGGCTTTTAGTTCGCTAAACCGCTTCTTTCCCCCTTTTCCTAGATGCCATAAAATAAGCATTTTCCATTTACCGCCAATAACAGCGAGTGTTAATTCTTTTTCACAATTATACGTCTTGCCACAAACGTGTCCCATCATTTCACCCCCATGTTGATTATAACCTGATAGTATACTGTTTGTCACTTTATGATCATAAAGAACATACTTACAAATAAATGTTATATACCTGTTATTTTCACTCATTGCAAATGGTATTCATTCCTTCGGGATAATACAATCCATTCATTGCATCTGGATGCCTTTTATATCATTAAGTATATTTTTTTACACTATATTATATTTTTATCACTACATGATAATAAAGTGTGTACTTCTCAATAAGTTTTATACACATTATACTAGCATCTGTAAACAATCACGGGTACTGGAGGGAGCAGCATGAATCGTTTTACTATTCCTCGTGATATTTATTTTGGAGAGAATGCTCTCGATGTTTTAAAAACACTGGAAGGAACAAAAGTTGCCCTCGTCATGGCGGCCGCACCGTCAAGAAAAACGGAAATCTTGATAAAATTCAGAAAATTCTTTCAGCAAGCAATGTAGTAAACATCGTTATATCTGCTCTATCAACTTTATTCTTTAATGTTTCGAAAAGTCAGGGGGGATCACATTGGATTCAATGACCTTTATCTTGTTTGGAGCAACAGGTGATTTAGCGAAACGAAAAATTTTCCCTGCATTATATAATTTATTTCTTGATCAAAAAATGCCGCAGCCATTTTCCATTATTGGCGTAAGCAAAAGAGAATTGTCCGATGAAGCGTTTCAAACATATGTGGAAAATTCGGTAAAAACCTTTTCCAGACGTTTGGCAAATGACCGTTCCAAAATGAAAGAGTTTCTTCGCGCGTTTCGCTATATTTCTCTAGATGTAACGAATGCACAAGGGTATAAAAAGTTGCTTGAAATGGTTCAACAACGGGAAAAAGAATTGAATATTCCTGAAAACCGCATGTTTTATTTATCTGTTGCGCCGGAATTTTTTGATGTGATCGCGTCGAACATCAAGGAAAGCGGATTAGGATCCACAACAGGTTGGAAACGTCTGATTATCGAAAAACCGTTTGGCCACGATATCCAATCGGCCCAAGATTTAAACGAAAAATTAAGCCAAGCTTTCGAGGAAGAAGAAATTTATCGGGTAGATCATTACCTTGGAAAACCGATGGTGCAAAACCTTGAAGCTTTAAAATTCGCCAACCCTGTGTTTCAAGCGATATGGAATAATCAATTTATAGCCAATGTGCAAATTACAGCTAGCGAGAGCGTTGGGGTAGAACAAAGAGCAAGCTATTATGATCAAGCAGGCGCCATTCGCGATATGTTCCAAAATCATATGCTGCAATTGTTGATGATGACAGCCATGCACTTGCCAAAACAAATTAGCGCAAAAGACATCCGTAATGAGAAAAGAAAAATTATGGAATCTCTTCGACCAATACAGAAGGAAGAAGTAGGCTTGCACGTTGTTCGCGGCCAATACGGTCCTGGAGAAATCGATGGCAGACCAGTGGTTGGATATAAAGAAGAACCTGGCATCGATGCTTCTTCGACAACGGAGACGTTTGTTGCGGCCCGTCTGTGGATTGATGATGAAAACTGGAGCGGGGTGCCATTCTACATCCGTACAGGTAAAAGAATGAAGGAAAAGTCCACACGTATCGTGATGGAGTTTAAAAATCCATTAAAGGAATGGTACTTGCAAAAAAATGAAGAAACAGCTCCTAATCTTTTGGTGATTCAAATCAATCCGAACGAAGGCGTTTCGCTGCAATTCAATAGTAAAAATGTATTCAACAACGGAAAGATGGAGCCTGTCCATATGGACTTCGCAACGAATCAGAAAGAGGTGCCTGAAGCGTATGAACTCTTAATTTTTGACGCTTTGCACGGCGATTCGACTTTCTTTTCCCATTGGAAAGAGGTCGAACTATCTTGGAAATGGCTACAACCTATTTTAGAGGCATTTGCGGAAAACCGCCTTCCCCTTTACTCCTATCGTTCAGGATCGATGGGGCCAGAGGCTTCTTATCAATTATTGAAAGAAGACGGATTTTATTGGCGGTAAATAAGCTTTTCCGGAGCAAACCTGAAAACATAATTTCTGGATAAACTAACTATGAAATAGGAATAGCCAATCTTCTTTGACCAAGATATTTTTAGGAGGTAGTCAGCATGAGAGTCGGGCTAGTCGGTTTAGGAAAAATGGGATTAAACTTAGGCAAAAATCTTATGGACCATAAGCACGAAGTAGTGGCGTTCGATATAAATGCAAATGCGGTGGAAGAAATAAAAAAATACGGTGCTAAAGGCGCATCCACTTTAAAGGAACTCGCCCTATCATTAGAAAAACCGAGAATTGTCTGGATAATGGTTCCCCATACCGTTGTTGATTCGGTGATTAGTGAAATTGCGCCATTTTTAAGCAAAGGAGACATTGTGATCGATGGTGGCAATTCTCACTACAAAGAATCGATTCGCCGCTATAACGAGCTAAAGGAAATTGGAATTCACTTTATGGATGCGGGAACTTCTGGCGGAGTCGAAGGCGCTCGAAACGGAGCATGTTACATGGTTGGAGGCGATCCCGAAGCTTGGAACATGGTCGAGCCTCTTTTTCGCGACACTGCTGTAAAAAATGGGTATTTATATACTGGAAAAGCAGGCAGCGGCCACTTCTTAAAAATGGTCCACAATGGGATTGAATACGGAATGATGGCTTCCATTGGCGAAGGATTCGAAATATTAGAAAAAAGCGAATTCGATTACGACTATGAAAAAGTGGCGAGAGTGTGGAACAATGGTTCGGTTATTCGTTCATGGCTCATGGAATTAACAGAACGCGCGTTTTCAAAAGATGCAAAATTAGAGGAAATCAAAGGAATTATGCATTCTTCCGGTGAAGGAAAATGGACGGTCGAGACAGCATTAGATCTGCAAACGGCCACTCCTGTCATCGCCATGGCCTTATTGATGCGGTATCGTTCATTAGAAAGCGATACATTTACAGGAAAAGTGGTAGCCGCTCTACGCAATGAATTTGGCGGACATGCTGTAGAAAAAAATGAGAAGAAATAACATAAAATCCCCTTGCAGTAAGACTTACAATGGACATGCGCTGCAAAATAGAATGAGAAAGGAGAAGTGTATATGGCTATCTCTTTTGATTACTCCAATGCCTTGCCATTTATGAAAGAGAGTGAACTACATTATTTAAGCGAATTTGTAAAAGCGGCTCATCATATGCTTCATGAAAAGAAAGGCCCAGGATCCGATTTTCTTGGTTGGGTGGATTGGCCGATTCGTTATGATAAGGACGAATTTGCGCGAATCCTATGAAACTTTCGTTATTCCGGATGACATAGGCGGAAGATATTCTGTGCTGACAGCAGTTGGCCTGTTGCCAATCGCCGTCGCTGGATTGAATATTGATCGAATGATGGAAGGCGCAGCATCGGCATATTATAAATATAACCATCCTGATCTTTCAACCAATGAAAGTTATCAGTACGCTGCCGTGCGAAATATTCTCTATCGCAAAGGCAAAGCGATCGAATTATTGGTGAACTATGAGCCATCCCTTCATTATGTATCGGAGTGGTGGAAACAGCTGTTTGGCGAAAGCGAAGGGAAAGATCAAAAAGGACTCTTTCCTGCATCCGTTGACTTTACAACAGATTTACATTCCATGGGGCAATACGTTCAGGAAGGCCGCCGCATTCTGATCGAAACAGTGCTGCAAGTGAAAAAACCGCGAATCGAACTGACGATTCAAGAAGACCCAGAAAATATCGTTCTAGAAATTATACATGTCAATGCGGATACAAACAACACCGTGACATCCACGGAGTCAGTCAAGACTTTGTGGAGAACATTTTTTCGGTTCACTACGGGCGTTGTCAATCACTAGTTAGCGAACCATTTTCAGGAATTCATATCGTAAGCGCTTTCGGACTCTCATCCCTCATCTTGAGGTGATGATATTGTATTCCATTTTTTTACACCCAACCACCATCCCGGAGCGCCGACAACGCTTGATGGATCGGCGTCCCGGATGACCGCTGCAGACACGGTAGATTCTGACGCACCACATCTGCCCATAACCGTCCGGCCTTCCGTTTGGCCTGTTCGATCCGCTTGGACTTTGTTGAGGCCGAGGCTGCCGTTCGGGTCTCTTCTTCCTCCACCAACTGCCCATTTCTCCGCCAAATCCCGTCGATTCGGGCTGCCATCGCCCTCAGAAACGCCCGAAGCCCTTGGTCTTTCCAGCTGCGGCGGGATTTCACCCGATGCGCAAACCGGCTCATCACGCTCTCGGCGTGGCCCATCGGACGCATGCCGGTCGTCTCCACCCCTTGCTCCGACAGCCACTCCCGATAGTCCCGGATGCATCCCGGCATCGACTCGATCCGGCGAATCAAGGCGGCCAGCTGTTGTTCTTTGCCTTCGTCCTCCAACGTGCCGACCGCGCTGTTCAGCTCGACCAAAAGTCCTTCTTCGTCTTGTTTCGCCAGCTTCTTCCGCACCTCCCGCCAACGCGGATGGCCGGACAGACACTGACGCAGCTCCCGCGCCACATGAAATCGATCCAGCTGAAAGCACGCCCGCTTCCCAAAATACTCCCGGCAGGCCGTGATCCACGACGCCGCGTCGCCGTTGATGATCAAAAGGTCCCGGCACGGGTCATAGGCATATTCGTTCATCAGCCACTCTTCAAACCGTTCCCACACGTCTCCCGCCCCTTCATGGAGGTAGTGGCGCCGGTTCACGAGCTCGAGCTGCGAACCGTTTCGTTTCCATCCCTCGTGAACCGCCAGGATTTTCTCTTCTTTCGCCCGTTTCCCTTTCCCCTGGCGGGAAATAAACAGTCCATCCGCCTCCACAAACAGCACTCGGCCGTGCCGTTGGGAAACAGGGTGGTGCAGCGAGACAGGGGCCTCCAGCACCAGTTGGCGAATCGCCTCGTGGCTTAGGACCGCATACCCCACGATCGACTCCAACGTACGGGCTGCTTTGCGGTAGGAAGAGCACTCTACGGCCAACTCGACCGCCGTTTCCTCGAGGCAAGGGCTGATCGACTGCGCTCCATCAAAGCCCAGTTCGGCATCCAGCAAGAAGGTATACGCCCCCGCCTGCCGATCATAGTAGTAGTTCCGTCGAAACGTCACTTCTCCAAACAGCGTTTGGATCGTGGTCGGCCGTTTGTCTTTCAGCTGATACCGGCGCTTGTCCCGCGCTTCCGCCAGTTGTTGATCAATCTCCTCCAAAAGGGCCGCCAACAAGACAGCGAACACCTTTTGAAGAGTTCTGACTAATTGTTCCTCCAGCTCTTTTAATAAAGGCCATTCTGTGGTAAGATGTTTCATGGACTCTCTCCCTCCTGTTTTATGGATGTTGGTCATCACCATCATAGCAGGGAGAGAGTCCTTTTTGCATGACATTTGCTTTTTTCTACCGCGCTTCGCTTGGTGGCCCCGACGAGCGTCGCGAACAAAAGTTCGCAACCCTCGTCGGGGAATCATTCCTGAATGTCACCCACAAATATTTTACTCACACACATCCACGGAGCGATGAATTTATTTGCCAAAGTATATTATGGCGAAATTCGCCCGTTGGAATTTACGGTCAAACCGTTTACGTATCGACGGATTGCATAAGCAAGAAGTCGTAGATGGCGAGTTCCCGCCCATGAGTATCGATGATACTCATGTTGCCTGTCGCTCCCAACGGGACGGATGCCAGGCGTTGCCTGCAGATAGGCTGCCGACCAACCTATCACGCATCCACCCCGAAGGGGAAACAGGAAACTCCCACTTCTGTAAGTGGGAGAGGTTCATCAAGTGAACCTGGTCCAGTCGCTCCTATTAGTGAGGTGAGATCGACGCTTCAGTTTGCCGTCGAGCGCGTCCCCCGAAAAAAAATCTTGCTCGGACTCCCTTTATATGGATACGATTGGATCATTCCGTACCAGCCTGGGACATTGGCGAAGGCCCTCTCCAACCAAGAGGCGGTTTTAACCGCCATGCGTTACCAAGTGCCGATTCAATATTCGTTTCAATATGAATCCCCCTTTTTTGGCTCTTCACCACAAAGTGTACTTGACAAAGAAAGACGATTATGATAGAGAAAATCAAAACAGCATTTTTCCTTTTTATACCACACATCTCTTTGAGCAACATTGCTATCATGTTTGTCTTTAAAAGTCAAGTACATCTTTTGGTGATGAACCCCTTTTTTCGATATACGGATGAACTTGGAAACATTCATGAGGTATGGTTTGAAGATGTCAGAAGCATAGGACAGAAAATGAATTGGCTCGTCAATATCGGATTGCAGGCGTTGGGGCATGGGAGTTGAAGTTAAGATTTGCGCCAGGGCCGTGGCTTCTGAGAAAGTTTTTTACCGTAATCAAAGTGTAATGAATCGTGCGAAGTAGTGTTGATGGGGATATGAAAATGGAACGAAGTAATAGTAAGAAGTAAAGAACACGGGTGGCTGTTTTCTTTGCCGTTCGTAAAGAAAGTGTTTATAGCCATCGTCTTAGTTCGTGTCTCAATAGGGGTTATGGTGGATGGTTCTTTGGAGCATCAACGTGAGTGACTGTGGAATTGGATACAGGGGAATATGGGGATGCGCCGAAAAAGCAGCGAAAATAACGCTGCTTTTTTGTTGACAAACAAAAAAGCATTCGATAACATGGTTAGTGTAATACACATACATGTATATGTATGGGTCTAGGCAGCATGTATGTATAGAATTGAGTTAAGTACTCAAACATAATGACGAAAATATTCAAGGAGGTTGTTTTCGATGAAAGTGGCGATTATTGCAGCAAACGGCGGGTTGTTTGATGCGTACAAAGTGTTCAACATCGCGACAGCTGCTGCGGCGGCAGACGCGGAGGTCGGGGTGTTTTTCACGTTTGAAGGGTTGAACCTCATCCATAAAGAGGCGCACAAACAATTGCCGATTCCTGAAGGGAAAGAGCATTTCCAACAAGGGTTCCAAAAAGCGAACGTTCCATCGATTGCCGAATTGCTTCAAATGGCGCAAGAGATGGGTGTGAAGCTGATCGCTTGCCAAATGACGATGGATGTCATGGGGCTTGACAAAGACCAATTCGTCGATGGCATTGAAGTAGCGGGGGCGGCGACGTTCCTGCAGTTTGCGAAAGACGCCGATATTACATTGGCCTTCTAATCGAAGGAGAGGAGGAAAGAGAATCATGGCACAAGTTACTGTTTATACTACAACGACGTGCCCGTACTGCGTCATGGCGAAAAACTTTTTGCGCGCTCAAGGGATTCCGTTTAAAGAAGTGAATGTCGAGCTCGACCCGGAAGCAGCGCGCAGACTGGTGGAAACGACGGGGCAAATGGGCGTGCCCCAAATCGAAATCGGTGGCCGTTGGGTGCTCGGGTATGATCCAGATGCCATTATGGCATTGTGGAATCAGACGAATCATCGTTGAGAATAACGGACCATTGACAAAACCATAAGATCAGGAGGGGATATGGTTGGCAAAAACGATTTCGGTCAAAGAGATCGCCAATAAAATTATGCGCGGCGAGGAGTTGTTTATCGTAGACGCCCGCAATCCCGAAGATTTTGCTGATTGGCGTATTGAAGGAAAAGGAGTCGAAGTCGTCAACATTCCGTATTTTGAAGTGTTGGATGGCATTGAACCATATTTGGACCGTTTGCCGAAAGAGAAAAGCAAAACGATTTATGCCGTTTGCGCGAAGGGCGGTTCGTCAGAGTTTGTGGCTGAGCAGCTGGAGGCGGCAGGCTATGTGAACGCCTATTCGATCGAAGGCGGGATGAAGGCATGGAGCGAGCATTTGGAACCCGTAAAAATCGGTGAGCTGAAAAGCGGAGGGACGATTTACCAATTCGTCCGCCTTGGCAAAGGGTGTCTCTCGTATCTTGTCGAATCGAACGGTGAGGGGGCGTTGATCGATACGAACCGCATGACTGACGCTTACGTCCGTTTTGCGAACGAACACGGCATTACAATCAAGCATGTGCTCGATACGCACTTGCATGCCGACCATATTTCTGGCGGGCGTAAGTTGGCGGAAGAACTGGGTGCGACGTATTACTTGCCGCCGAAAGACGCAGAAGAGGTGACGTTTACCTACACACCGATTCAAGATGGCGACCGCATCCATGTTGGCCATGTCGTGATTGAAGCGTTGTATTCACCGGGACATACGATCGGCAGTACATCGTTTATCGTAGACGATCAATATTTGTTAACCGGTGATATTTTATTCATCGACTCGATCGGGCGCCCGGATCTTGCTGGGAAAGCGCAAGACTGGGTCGATGATCTGCGGGAGACGCTTTACCGACGTTACAAACAGCTTGCAGATGATTTGATTGTATTGCCGGCGCACTATATGGGGCCGAATGAAATGAATAAGGATGGCAGTGTGGCGGAACGGTTGGGGGTTCTTTATGAAAAGAATCATGGTTTAAATATTTCCAGCGATGAAGAATTCCGCCGAACGGTCACGGAGAACTTGCCGCCGCAACCGAATGCTTACAAGGAAATTCGGCAAACCAACATGGGGAAATTGCATCCGACCGAAGAGGAACAACGGGAGATGGAAATCGGTCCAAACCGTTGCGCCGTTCGATAAAAAAGGAGCCGGCGTTTTCGAATGCCGGCTTTTTTCATCGAATGAAAAAATGGGGATTGCGTTTTGAAACCAACCGCACAGCAGTTGTTTTTCCTATGGAGAAATGTTATGGATCATGTGTTGGTGAAGGAGAAAATCAGAGAATATGATTAAAATGAAAAGTCCGGAATCGGAGGGAAACGAATGACAGGGCATCGTTTTCATCATGAACATGCGGAACGGTTGTTGGATCCGAAGCGCAAAGAATGGATCGACCCGGAGAAGGCGGTTTCGGTGTTGTCAGTGAAACCGGACGATACGATTATGGATCTAGGGGCAGGGAACGGTTATTTCACGATTCCGTTGGCGCAAGCAACAAACGGAAACGTATATGCGGTTGACGTGCAGCCTGAGATGATCGAATTGCTAAAGCAGCGGGCGCAACAGCTAGGGATGACGAACATACAATACCAAGTCGCGGATGTCGTTTCGACGTCGCTACCTTCCCGCTCCATCGATAAAGGTATCATGGCGTTTGTCTTTCATGAAGTGGAACAAAAAGATGCTGCCATTGATGAAATTCGCCGTGTGATGAGGCCAAACGGGCAGTTTCTGTTGATCGAATGGGAGACGATGGAAAGCGAAATGGGGCCGCCGCTCCATGAGCGGATTCCGTCGGATGAACTGTTTTCCTATGTGAAACAAAAGGCGGGCAACGTGGAACTTGTCCGTTTTCACCCGGCTGTCTATGGTCTTTTGATTCGCTGGGAATAACGAACGGGTGGGGAAAATCTTTCTTGTTGCTATCATACCATATAGGGTATATAATGATCGTGCATAGGGTGAATAGAGGGGGTGAACCGTTGATCGTCATCAGTTTGTTATTCTTTCTCATTCTTTTGGGCGCAGCGTTGTATCGACGCTACTATCCTGTAAAACATATCCCATGCCTTCCGGTAGAAGAGGTACCGGACGGCTTGCTTCTTCTTGACTTGCGTGATTATAATGAAAGCAACGGCTCCATATTTGGCCAAGCGTTGCATATTCCGGTGGCGTATTTGAAACGGCATGCGCGGGATATTCCGCCAAAGCCGCTTCATATCATCGTTCAGGATGACATCGAAAAAAACGTCGGCATCCGCCTGTTGCGCCGCTACGGTTATGAGGTGAAAAGCTACTCAATCGCGGCTTGTGATTGTCAAGAAAGGGGGCGAACGAGCCGGTGGAATATAACAAAGAAGTCAAAAACCGCTTAAAACGGATTGAAGGACAAATTAAAGGTGTCCTCGGCATGATGGAACAAGGCAAAGACTGCAAGAGCGTCGTTTCCCAGCTGTCGGCGGCGCGCAATGCCATTGACCGCGCCATTGCGGTGATCGTCAGCACCAATTTGGAACATTGCCTGCGGGAAAACATGGAAAAAGGAGAAAGCACAGACCATCTTGTCAAAGAAGCCATCGAACTGTTGGTTAAAAGCCGTTAATGCGTTGCTCAACAAAAAGGTGTTGACAACGTTCTTTTTCTCATGGTAATATACCCATAGGGGTAATAGTAATAAAATTTCTGGTGTGAAGGAGGTCATCATCATGAACGTCGCAAAAGTATTAGATGCCAAAGGATTGGCTTGCCCGATGCCGGTGGTGAGAGCGAAAAAAGCGATGGACGAATTGCAATCAGGTCAAGTGCTCGAGGTGCACACAACCGATAAAGGGGCGAAAAACGATTTGCCGGCATGGGCGAAAGCGAGCGGCCATACGGTGCTTGAGATGAAAGAAGACAACGGTGTGTTGATGTTCTGGATTCAAAAAGGATAATTTTCACCTTTTTGTATACCCATACAGGTATAAGGAGAGGAGGTAGCAAGATGACACAGCCGAAGAAAAAGACAACGATCATTTTGTTCAGCGGCGACTATGATAAGGCGATGGCGGCTTACATCATCGCCAACGGCGCCGCTGCCTACGACCATGACGTGACGATCTTTCATACGTTCTGGGGGCTGAACGCCTTGCGGAAAGAGGCGTCGGTTCCCGTGCAAAAAGGGTTTCTTGAAAAGATGTTCGCGAAGATGATGCCGCGCGGCGCGGACCGCATGGGGCTGTCGCGCATGAATTTTGCCGGCATCGGCCCGAAGTTGATCAAAAAGGTCATCAAAAAACATAACGCCATGCCGCTTCCGCAGTTGATCGAGATGGCGAAAGAGCAGGGTGTGAAGCTTGTCGCTTGTCAAATGACGGTCGATTTGCTTGGACTGAAGCCGGAAGAATTGATTGACGGCATTGAGTTTGCGGGGGTGGCTGCCTATTTGGCCGATGCTTCGGAAGGAAATGTGAACTTATTTATTTAAAATGAGGGAATGGTATGTCGCAAACCATCATCAACATCGTGTTGTTCGTTTTGCTTGCTTGGTTTCTCGCCAGTCGTTTCATTCCGCCGAAAGGAGTGAGGATGATCACGACGGCGGAATTGAAACGCCGGTTAAAAGAACCTGACGTGCAATATATTGACGTGCGCACTCCGATGGAGTTCCGTTCTTTTCACTTGCCAGGATTTCGCAACATCCCGCTGCATGAATTGGCTGCACGCGCTCGCGAACTATCGAAAGAAAAAGAAGTAGTTGTCATTTGCCAAAGCGGAATGAGAAGCCAAAAAGCGAGCAAATTATTAAAGAAAATGGGATTTCAGCACGTGACGAACGTCAAAGGCGGCTTAAACGCCTGGCAGTAGAGGAGGATGATGATGAAAACGATCACACCGAAAGAGGTAGAAGAACGGCTTCGCGCGGGAGAATCGCTTCATATCATCGATGTGCGCGAGCCGGAGGAAGTCGCTGCGGGCAAAATTCCAGGAGCGGTCAATATTCCGCTCGGTTTGATCGAGTTTCGCATGCATGAATTGGACAAAAATGAGGAATACATTCTCGTCTGCCGTTCCGGCGGACGGAGCGGTCGCGCGGCGGAGTTTCTTGACAGCCGCGGTTACCGCGTCGTCAACATGACAGGCGGCATGCTCGCCTGGGAAGGGCCTGTCGAATAAACCGGTCGAATAAACCATCAAGGAGGGAATTTGTCAATGATTAAAGTCGATATGACGGTAGACGCGAAAGGACTGTCCTGTCCGATGCCGATCGTTCGAACGAAAAAGGCGATCAATGAATTGCAGCCGGGGCAAGTGCTGGAAGTGCAGGCGACGGATAAGGGATCCAAAGCCGATATCAAAGCATGGGCGGAAAGCACAGGGCATCAATATGTAGGAACAATTGAAGAAAATGGGGTTTTGAAACATTATATCCGCAAGGCAGCAGAAAGTGAAACACGCAAAGAAACGACATTCCCTCATGTCGTATCGAATGAACAATTGCAAGAAAAACTTCACGATCCGGATTCGTTTGTCTTGGATGTCCGCGAACCGGCGGAGTATGCGTTTGGCCATATTCCGGGTGCGGTCTCGATTCCACTTGGGGAGCTCGAGAATCGGATGGCTGAGCTTCCGAAAGACAAAACGATTTATGTCGTGTGCCGCACAGGGACGCGGAGCGATTTGGCCGCGCAAAAGCTGGCCGAAAACGGATTTGACCGTGTGCGCAACGTCGTTCCAGGCATGTCGCAATGGAACGGGCCGCTTGATTCCGCTCAATCGTAATGAGCGGCCTTTTTTAACAATCAAATATACATTAGGGGGTATATTAATATGGTGAAAGAAATGACCGTGCAACAAATGACGGAAAAGGTGTTAAACAAAGAATCGCTGTTCATCTTGGATGTTCGCAATGAAAGCGATTTTCGCGATTGGAAAATCGAAGGGGAAAACTTTGACTATTTGAACGTGCCGTATTTTGAATTGATTGATGGGGTTGACTCGATTGTCGACCGTCTTCCGAAAGACAAAGACATCGTCGTCGTGTGCGCGAAGGGCGGATCGGCGGCGTTTGTCGCCGAACAGCTGACGGAAGCCGGGTTTGACAACGTGTATACGCTCGCAGGCGGAATGCAAGCGTGGAGCGAGCATCTCCATCAAGTCAACGTATACAAAGACGATCAATTGAAAGTGTACCAATTCATCCGCGTCGGCAAAGGATGTCTGTCGTATATGGTCATCTCTGGCGGCGAAGCGCTTGTCGTCGATCCGTTGCGGTTTGTCGATGTGTATGAACAAGTGGCCAAACAAGAAGGGGTGAAGATCACGCATATCGTGGACTCGCACTTGCATGCCGACCATCTTTCCGGAGGCAAGGCGCTGGCCGAACGAACGGGGGCAACGTACTACTTGATGAAAAGCGAGGGAGCGGTGTTTGATTTCGAGCCGCTCGAGCAACATGAAACGATCGACTTCGAAAACGTTCATCTTGAAGTGCTGGCGGTGAAAACACCGGGGCATACGCCAGGCAGCGTCTCGTTCTTTGTCAACGGCAAATGGCTGTTCTCGGGTGACACGATCTTCGTCGGCGGTCTCGGGCGGCCGGACCTTGGCGGCAAAGTGGCGGAATGGGCGGCGGATTTGTATGACACCGTGTACGAAAAAGTCGCGGCTATGGCGGATGATGTGATCGTCTTGCCGGCTCACTACGCGAACTTAGACGAAGAAATCAACGCGGAGGGGTATGTCGGCGATACGTTGGGCCGCATCCGCGCCCGCAATGAGATGATGCAAAACAAACCGAAAGACGAATTCATCGACCTCGTCATCCAAAGCGCCAAGACGGAAACCCCGCCGAACTTTGAAGACATTGTCGCCATCAACCGCGGGCTCAAAACCGTGGATATCGAAACAGAGCGGGAGCTTGAGATCGGCCCGAACCGCTGCGCGCTGCATCATGCCCATGCCTAAAGAAGCGGCACAGATTGACAGGGGGCGGGGGCGTGCCCCGTCCCTTTTGAAAACAAAAGGGAGGGATGGTCGATGGATGTTTCGCTCGCGTTTCTCATTGTCATCTTTTTCATCGGTTTTGTCGGTTCGTTTATTTCTGGGATGGTGGGGATCGGCGGGTCGATTATTAAATATCCGATGCTTCTGTATCTTCCGCCGTTGTTTGGGCTGGCGGCGTTCAGCGCTCATGAAGTGTCGGGAATCAGCGCGGTGCAAGTGTTTTTCGCCACGATCGGCGGCGTGTGGGCGTATCGAAAAAGCGGCTATTTGAACAAATCGCTCATTCTCTATATGGGCGTGAGCATTCTTGTTGGCAGTTTTGTCGGCGGCTATGGCTCGAAGCTGATGAGCGAGGGAACGATTAACGTCGTTTACGGCATCTTGGCGGCATTGGCGGCCATCATGATGTTTGTGCCGAAAAAAGGGATCGATGACATTCCGCTTGACCAAGTGACGTTCAACAAAGGGGTGGCGGCCGCCTTGGCGTTTCTGATCGGCGTCGGGTCCGGCATCGTCGGGGCAGCGGGGGCGTTTTTGCTTGTGCCAGTCATGCTCGTGGTCCTGAAAATCCCGACGCGAATGACGATCGCTACGTCTTTGGCCATTACGTTCATTTCCTCCATTGGCTCTACGTTCGGGAAAATCGCCACCGGCCAAGTCGATTACATCCCGGCGCTCATCATGGTCGTCGCGAGCTTGCTTGCCTCTCCGCTAGGGGCGAAAGCGGGGCAAAAACTAAACACGAAAGTGCTGCAAGTCATCCTTGCCGTGTTGATTTTGGCGACGGCGGTGAAAATTTGGGTGGATATTTTATGATCGAAGCGCTTGAAAGGCGACGGGTCACGGGAAAAGACATGTGAACGCTGGAACTGATCATGTGTCGCCGTCCGTTTTCTGCGTGATGGTGAGCGATCGATTTGGGCATGCTAAACAACGGGAAAACATAACGAAGGGAAGAAGGAGCGATGTTCCATTACACGGTTGACGTGCCAACAGGCATGGACGAAACGATCGAGCGTTTGGAAGAGAACTTGAAACAAGAAGGGTTTGGCGTGCTCTGGCAGTTCAGCGTGACCGAAAAGCTGCAAGAAAAGGGGCTTGATTTTTCCACACCGATGGTCATTTTCGAAGTGTGCAACCCGCAAGAAGCGGCGCGGGTGTTAAATGAAAACTTGTTGGTCGGTTACTTTTTGCCGTGCAAACTCGTTGTCTATCAAGAGAACGGCATAACGAAAATCGGCATGCCGAAGCCGACAATGCTTGTTGGCATGGTGAACGAGCCGGCGTTGAAGGAAATCGCGGAAGATATTGAGAAAAGGTTGGTCGCTTGCATTGACCAATGCCGTCAGTGAAAAGGAAAAAGGTGTCCCACATGACGGGGCACCTTTTGGTTGTGCACATATAAACGGAAACGCAGGTTTGCTGAAAGAAAAGCGCTCTTTTCCCCTCTTCGCCGCTATTTGATCCACATAGGAGGCGGACGGCCGCAAAGCCCATCCTTTCTACAAATTCTCTTGCCCCGCTGCTTTTTTTGTTTTTGCCCGTTTTTTGGCTGCGCGCGGCTGTTTTTCCGTTTCCAGCTCGCGATGCACAATCCGGTCGGGGTTGAGCCCATTGCCGAGCGTGCCGTACACATGGCCTTGCTTCGGCTCGATGAGCTCGTTGTGCTCGTAGTAGACGCGCGGCGTTTTCCAAAGGGCGGCCAACGCTTTTCCCATCGGCATTTCGTGGTAGCGGTCGGGCCACATTTGTTTGATGTATGTTTTCACGAGCGGGTAGTACTTCGAGCTCATCGCAGGAAAGAGATGATGTTCAGTATGGTGCGAAAAGTGGAAGTGGAGGATATCCACCCACTTTGGCACGGTGACCGACAAACTGTTCGCCAACGGATCGTTGACCGGCACTAACGGATTGAGACGATGGTTGGTTGCGATATAGCTCATGACGATCGTGTTGGCGACGAGCAGCGGAAGCAAAAAGGCGAACAGCCATTTTTCCCAGCCGACAAGCCATAACAGCCCGAGCCATGTCGCCCAAGGCAAGAAAAATTGAAATAGGACAACCGCGCGGTTTTTCCAGCGAAAGTCTTTGAAAAAGTAAAACAGCATCCGCACCGAATGAAGGGTAAACATCACCGACAAGGAACTAAACGAGAAAAACGCGCGAATCGGAAACGGGATGCGGTATACCCAAGAGAGCAGGCGGCTTTTCGCTAATTTCTCCATGCTTGGCCACGCGTCCGGGTCTTTTTCTTCATGCTGGGTATGCACATGGTGGCTGGCGTTATGCCATTTTCTCCACAACTTCGGACCGGTGCAAAGCGGCCAAAACGCGATTGCGCCGAGAAGATCGCGCAGCCAAGGTGTACGGACGACGGTGCCGTGCAAAATTTCATGTCCTAAAAATCCTAACGCGGCAAAACTGAAACCAAGCACAACAGAGATGAGGAGGTTCCATACCGGGTGAAGATGAAAAAGTGATACAGCGAGGATGCCGGCGATGACGAGCCCTACATAAGCCAAACCTCCAAACAAGCGGGACTTCACAGGTTGAAACGCTTTTTTCGGCAAATGCGGGGCCATTTTCGCCGCGTACCAGCCGAACGGGTGAAAATCATTCATTCAGTGATCTCCTTTCAAGCTACTCTCCGTTTGACAAGCAGCGGCGAAGCCATTCACACACTCTTGGTCGCAACGAAGACCTTATTTCATAAAGTGATCCCAAAAGCTGTCCTCTATGCCGAAATGATGTGGAGGGCGGAGAAAAGCTCTAGGTCACTATAGAATTTATCATAACATCTTTTGGATTGTCCTGTCTATAGGCTTGATGGAAAACTGCCAAAATTCTGCCAAAATTGAGTATGGCGGCAATATTTCGAGAAGAACAGGCTAAACGATTGAGAAGGCGGCTGGCTAAAACATCATGATCAATGTCCCGATGGTAATGAGCAGCACCCCGATCACCACTTTCGCGGACAGCGGTTCGCCGAGAAACATCGCCGCAAACAAAATCGTCAGCACCAAGCTCGACTTGTCAATGGCGGTGACGCGCGAGACATCGCCGATTTGGATTGCTTTGTAGAAACAAAGCCACGACAATCCGGTTGCTGCTCCTGAGAGGCAGAGAAACACCCAGCTTTTCGTTGAGATCACTTTGACGCCTTGATGGGCGCCTGTCATCCAGACGATCAGCCATGCGAGCACGAGCACGACAACGGTGCGAATAGCGGTCGCGAGATGGGAATTGACGTTTTCAATGCCGATTTTCGCCAGCACCGATGTCAGCGCCGCAAACACCGCCGCCAACAAAGCATACACGATCCACATATCGATCCCTTCGCTTTCGTTGAGAATTTTTCTCATCTATTATACTATGAGAAGGAAGAACATTTCACCATTTTTCCATTCGTTTGTTATAATGGAGGGCAAGCACCACTTTTGCGAGCTGGGCGTTAAGATGAGCACAAATCCCCCTCGTTCTGATGAAGTGCGCCAATGGTTCGCACCGTTTGTGATCGAAGAACCCGACAGCTATCAGAATAAAAAGGAAGCGTTGCAGAACAAGAGCAGATGGAGTCAGGCGCTGACGTGCGGAGAGAAGAGGGCGGACATTTCCAACTTTCCACTAGCCCCTGCTTCTGTCGGAACACCGTTTTTCCAGCCGCTTTTGGCATGACGAAAGAAAGAGGGATCAGAGATGTTGATTGCACTCGATATGGACGGAACGCTATTAAACGGGGAAGGAAAAATCAGTGAACGAAACCGGGCGGCCATCACCGCAGCGCAGGCGCAGGGCCACATCGTCGCCGTCGTGACAGGGAGGGCGCGCAAAGACGCGCTCGCCCCGCTTCGCGAGGCGGGCATTATCTGCCCGATCGCCAGCTTAAACGGCGCGGTCGTTTCGCTCGAAGACGGCACGGTCATCAGCGAGGCGCCGCTCGAGCGGACAATCGTCCGTCCGACGCTTGAGTGGGTGCGCGAACAGTCCGATTTGTATTGTGAGACGTACACGGGCGATGCGGTCTATGTCGGCCTGCACAACCGCGCCCAATGGGAGGCGCTCGCTTCCGGGATGGCCGATGCGGCGCCAGAGGTGAAGTGGCTCGTGAACAAGCAGTTCCAGCAGGCGCGGGTGACGTACGTCGATGACATCCGCACGGTGTGGGACGACCCGCAGACGGTGATGTATAAGCTGCTGATTTTCGCCCTCGACCGCGAGCGGCTGCGTGATGCAGCGTCGCGATTCGCCGCGCTCCGTGGTGTCACGGTCACCTCGTCGCACCCGCACAATATTGAGATGAACAATGAACGGGCGACAAAAGGCGAGGCGCTCAAACAGTTGGCCGCCCATTACGGCATCGATGTGCGCGACACGGTCGCCTTTGGCGACAGCCATAACGATTTGTCGATGTTTGAGGTCGCAGGCTATCGCGTGGCGATGGACAATGCCGAGCCGGAGCTGAAAGCCATCTGCGACATGGTGACGTCCTCCCACGAAGAAGATGGGGTGGCGGCGGGGCTTGAGCGGGTGCTTGCAAAACGGGTGTAGCAGCACCCGTTTTTTATCTTAATTAGGTGAGAAGACTCCCACTTCAACGAAGCGAAGCGGAGTAAGTGGGAGATGAATCGCCTTAACTATATTTTGCTGAAAATAGGATAGATTCAGTAAAATATGGTATAATATAGTTAGATGGGAGGTGAAAAAATGTATTTTTGTATCAAACAACAGCTAAATGGTTTGACCAAAGAAGAATACTTGACTCTTCGAGAACTGTGCCATATTGCCAAGAACATGTACAACGTCGGATTGTACAATGTCAGACAATACTATTTTGAACACAAGGAATTTCTTAATTATGAGAAAAACTATCATCTTGCAAAAACTAACGAAAACTATAAGCTGTTAAACAGCAACATGGCACAGCAAATTTTAAAAAAGGTCAATGAAGCCTTTAAATCTTTCTTTGGTTTGATCAGTCTTGCCAAACAAGGAAAATATGACTACAAGGCTATCAGTATTCCAAAATATCTTAAAAAAGATGGCTTTCATTCACTGATCATTGGCCAGATTCGTGTAGACGGCAACAAATTCACGATACCGTATTCTCGCCTATTTAAAAAGACTCACAAGCCTATCACGATAACGATTCCGCCTGTGTTACTGGACAAAAAGATTAAGCAGATTGAAATCATTCCTAAGCATCATGCCAGGTTCTTTGAGATTCAGTACAAATATGAAATGCCTGAAGATCAAAGAGAATTAAACGACCAAAAAGCACTGGCAATTGATTTAGGATTAAACAATCTTGCCACTTGTGTCACATCAGACGGCAGATCATTCATCATTGATGGGCGGAGATTAAAAAGTATAAATCAATGGTTTAACAAAGAAAATGCCAGACTTCAAAGCATAAAAGATAAGCAAAAAATCAAAGGCACCACTCGTAAACAGGCTTTGCTTGCTATGAATCGCAATAATAAAGTGAATGATTATATCAACAAGACTTGCCGTTACATCATTAACTACTGTATTGAAAATCAAATTGGCAAACTTGTCATTGGCTATGCGGAAACATGGCAACGCAATATGAATCTAGGAAAAAAGACAAATCAAAACTTTGTCAATATTCCTCTCGGTAACATAAAAGAAAAACTAGAATATCTTTGTAAATTTTACGGCATTGAATTCTTGAAACAGGAAGAATCCTATACGTCTCAAGCCAGCTTTTTTGACGGCGATGAGATTCCTGAATATAATGCCGACAATCCAAAAGAATATAAGTTCAGCGGCAAACGTATTAAGCGCGGCTTGTATCGAACAAAGTCTGGCAAACTAATTAATGCTGATGTCAATGGCGCATTAAACATCTTAAAGAAAAGTAAAGCTGTAGACCTGAGTGTCTTATGCTCTAGCGGCGAAGTGGACACGCCTCAAAGAATAAGGATTGCTTGAAGCAGTCAAACTTCTTTGGAAGCCCCCACTTCAAATTTTCGCTAGAAAATTAAAAATTAAGTGGGGGTAGTTCACTTTCGAGGGATGCAAGGGGGCAAAACAGCCTTTTGTTGCCTTAGAAGATCAATAGTAAAACAAAGGTGCTCTTGATCAAGTTGGGTCTCGTTGAGAGGACGTAAGTGACAATGAATAAGGGAAAAGGAGACGATTGAAGCATGGCGGGAAGAGAGGGGGCAATCGGATTATAATAAAGAACAATTTGCTTTCCGTTTGTATAAGCGTAGCAGAGTCATCGCGAGATCCAGATGGGCCATGCTGTTCTGCCCACTTGGTAGTTTTTTTTGCGGCTAGCCGCCGCTTTCTGTTCGACAAACCATGATTGGGGGAACCATCGATGAATATTTCACCGAAGGCCATCAAGGTCAGAAATATATGGATCGGCGGTACTGAGCCGTGCATTTGCGCTCCCGTTGTTGGGGAAGACGACCGGAAAGTGTTGCGCGAGGCGGAGGAAGTGTGCCGGAAGCAACCGGATTTGCTTGAATGGCGGGCTGATTTTTTTCGGGCGATTGATGACCAAGAGCGCGTATTGGCGACGGCCAACGGGTTGCGGAACATAGCGGGAGAGATTCCAATTTTGTTTACGATCCGTTCCGAGCGGGAAGGGGGGCAGCCGATTCCGCTCAATGAAGCGGAAGTGCGGCGGTTGATCGAAGCAATCTGTCGAAGCGGGGCAATCGATTTAGTAGATTATGAGCTAGCTTATGGGGAACGCATCGCCGACGTGCGCCGCATGACGGAAGAATGCAGCGTCTGGCTCGTCGTGTCGCGCCATTACTTTGACGGCACTCCGCGGAAGGAAACGCTCTTGGCTGACATGCGCCAAGCCGAGCGGTACGGTGCCGACATCGCCAAGGTAGCGGTTATGCCTAAATCGCCGGAAGATGTGCTTGTTTTGTTGCAAGCGACGGAAGAAGCGCGGCGCGAGCTTGCCATTCCGCTCATTACGATGGCGATGGGGGGGTTGGGCGCCATTACTCGGTTGGCTGGATGGCTGTTTGGTTCGGCGGTGACGTTTGCTGTCGGAAACCAAAGCTCCGCTCCGGGGCAAATTCCGATCGATGACGTGCGGACGGTGCTTTCTATTTTGCAAACGTACAGCCGTTGACCGGTTTTTGTTGAAAAGCAACTGCGATTGGAAAACGATTATTTGACCATGACTTTTCCTCCTGCTATACACGGAAATATAGCGGGTTCGGCACGAAAGGGGGATGCATCATGAGCAGGCAAACCACCATCCCGCTCCGCGAGCGGAACATCATTTTAATCGGCTTTATGGGAGCGGGGAAAACAACGATCGGGCAGCTCGTGGCAAAGAAGTTATACCGCGACTTTATCGATGTCGATGCGGAAATCGAGCGGCGGTACGGGATGTCGATTCCGGAGATGTTCGCGCAAAAAGGGGAAGCGTATTTTCGGCAGGTTGAGCGGGAGCTGATCGTTGATTTATGTACGAATACGAGGTTGAAAATCCTTTCGCTTGGCGGCGGTGCGTATTTGCAGGAAGACGTGCGGCGCGCCTGTTTGGCCCACGGCATCGTCTTTTTCCTTGACTTGTCGTGGGAGCATTGGAAGGAAGAGCGGCTGCCGCTTATTGTCGACAGCCGGCCGGTGTTGAAAAACAAAACGTTGGAAGAAGTGGAGCAGCTCTTTTTCCAGCGCCAATCAGCCTATGCGCTCCATCATTCCCGCGTCATTATCAATGAGCTCGAGGCTGAACAGGCGGCGGACCAAATTGTTCAGTCGATTAAATGGACATGGGATGTGTACGAGCCGAACCGTTGAGAGGATTTAGCCGCGGGCAAGCAAGCTCCTAGGCAAAGGGGCTTGCTTTTTTGATTTCCTCATTGGCAAGGGTTGCCGCCACTTGATTGGAAATGGACTTCGGTTGACCAAAAAAGAAATTTCGAATGCCGCATCCGCCTATTCTTGCCGGACAATCGTTTCGTTTGTTATAAATAGGGGAAATAGGTGAAAGATTGGGAGAGTGGGGAGATGGAGAAGCGGGTGTTCAGCTGGCTTTATGTGTATATGATCTTGGCAGTGCTGGTTCTGTTCGCGCCCTATTGGCTTTGGTGGCTGAAATCAGAAACAAAGCTTGATTTGCTCATTGTCGACAAAACGGTGCCCGATCGGTCGTATCGCGAGCATCAAGGGCTCGTTTGGGTCTTGAATCAGCAAAAATACGTCCACGGCAACGGAGAGCGATACAAAGCTGCGCGCGATTACGCCGGGTTTGCGCCGAAACAGGATGAAACGTACGAGGTGCGGCCGCTGCCAAAGGAGATGGCACGGTACGATGCGGTCTATATCGTTGACACATATGGGGTATATGAGGAAGAGTTTGTCCACAAGCAAACGGACGGCGCGCGGGCGAAAGTGTACGGCGGGCTTGAGCGGCAGGAGATGGAGTCGCTTTGGCGGTTTGCCCGCCAAGGCGGGAAAACGTTGATCGCCGAGTTCAATTCGATGGCCCATCCGACAGAAAACGAAGTGCGCGCCTCGTTTGCCCAGCTGTTCGGTCTTGAGTGGACCGGCTGGATCGGCCGTTATTTTCCTGATTTGAACAGCCAGGAAGTGCCAGTGTGGGTGAAAGAAAACTACAAAGCGCAATACGGAAAGGCGTTTTCGTTCCGCGGGCCGGGTATGGTGTTGGTCGATGAGTCGGATCGGCTTCTTGTCCTCGATCGGCGCGACCTTGGCGGCGGTGGCGTCATGTTTTCCTCCACAAAAGCGGGGGAAGCCCGTTGGGGCGGCAAGATGCGCACATCGTATTCGTATTGGTTTGACATCGTCAAGCCGCTTGATGAGCGCATGGTGCTCGCAACGTACACGCTGTCGCTGTCTGAGCGCGGGAAAGAGAAGCTGCGGGCGATCGGGCTGCCGTTTTCCTTTCCGGCCGTTGTCCGCTATGAGACAAAGACGTATCAGTCGTATTACTTTTGCGGCGATTACGCTGATCAAGGGGAACTGCCTTCCGTTTATCAGACCGTGGGGCTGGATGTATGGCGCAAATGGACGGGGGACGGCCGCTCGGACAACGGCGCGGCCTTTTACTGGAAGGCGTACGTGCCGATGATGAAAGCGATTTTGCGGGAAATCAAGGCATATAAGGAAGATGACAAGCTGCAGGACGCCGTTCAAACGGTGGAACAAAGCGGCGTCCGCTTGGCGGGAACGGTCGGGCGCGACTATTTGCAAGTATACCGCAACGGGAGATGGGAGCCGCTGCTCATCAAAGGAGTCAACCTCGGCATCAGCAAACCCGGCGCGTTTCCGGGAGAGGCGAAGATTACGAAGGAAGAATATTTCCGCTGGCTGCAGTACATCGGGGCGATGGGGGCGAATGCCATCCGCGTCTATACGATCCATCCGCCGGCGTTTTACGAGGCGCTTTACGAGTACAACCAAATAGCGAAGCAGCCGCTTTATTTGTTCCATGGCGTCTGGATCGATGAAGGGACGATGCTGCGGACGAAGGATGTGTGGGCGCCTGAGGTGAGTGAGGCGTTTCGCACGGACATTCGCCGTACGATTGACCTCGTTCATGGCAAGGCCCGCATTGCAAAACGGCCTGGGCATGCCGGCGGGATGTACCGATACGACCTTTCCCCGTATGTTCTCGGCTGGATTTTCGGTGTCGAGTGGGATCCGGACGTTGTGGCGGCGACGAACGAAAAACACCCGAAGCAGGGCGACTACCGCGGCAAATACGTATACACGAAAGGAGCCAGCCCGTTTGAGGCATGGCTGGCCCGTATGATCGACGAAGCGGTGGCGTATGAAACGGAGACATACGGCTGGCAGCGGCCGGTCAGTTTTACGAATTGGGTGACGACCGACCTCCTCCGCCATCCGGCCGAACCGTTTGTGAAAGAAGATTTTGTTTCCGTCAACCCCAATGTCATGTACGCCACTCACGAGCTGCAGGCCGGGTTGTTTGCGTCATACCATATTTATCCGTATTACCCTGACTTTTTGAATCGTGAGGAAAAATACGTCAGCTATGTTGACCAACGCGGCGAGCATAACAGCTATGCCGGCTACTTGCATGACATGAAGGCCGCTCACCGGATGCCGATTCTCGTCGCCGAGTTCGGTGTTCCTTCGTCGCGCGGCATGGCGCATCGAAATGTGCACGGGAAAAATCAGGGGTTTTTGTCGGAACAGGAGCAAGGAACGATCGACCGGGAGCTGTTTGAGGACATCGTCCATGAGCGGATGGCGGGAGGGCTGTTGTTTTCCTGGCAGGATGAATGGTTCAAGCGGACGTGGAACACAATGGATTATGACAACCCGGATCGTCGGCCGTTTTGGCTGAATGCGCAGACGAACGAACAACATTTTGGGCTGCTTCGGTTTGAGCCACGTTCAAGCGCGGCCGCGATGATCAAGGTCGACGGGCGGAAAGATGATTGGGCGTTCAATGGAATCCGTCCGGTTTGGACAGAGGGCAAGCGAGCGCTGTACGTCACAAGCGATGAAGGGTATTTGTACGTGCGGCTTGACGGTGCGCGCATCACCGATGAAACAACGACGTACATTGCGTTTGATACGATTCCAGGCCAAGGGCAATCGCGCCTCCCGGGCCTTTCCGGCATGCGTACGTCGGGGATTGACTTTGCTTTAGTCATCCATGGAAAACAGCGCGCCCGGCTGCTTGTCGACAGCTACTATGACACGTTTTCTTATCATTACGGCTATCAGCTGCACATGATGCCGGCGGCGCCGTACGCCCATCGCAAAGATAACGGAGTATACCACCCGATCCGGTTGACGCTGAATAAAAAGCTCGAAGAAGCAGATGGCAAGGCCGTGCCGTTTGACTCGTATGAAACCGGGGTGCTTCGCTTCGGCACCGCCAACCCGGCCGATGCGGCCTATGACTCGCTTGCCGATCTCAGCGTGAGCCGCCGCGGTGATATGTATGAAATCCGCCTGCCGTGGGCGCTGTTGAATGTCACCGATCCAAGCCGGCGCGAGGTGATGGGCGATATCTGGTCAAAAGAAGGTCTAAAAAGCCGAGAGATCATCCCCGGCATCCGCCTCGGCGTGTACGTCGCCAACGGGGAGCGCTCATTTTCGTTCCCGGCGATGGAAGGGAATGTGCTGCCGGCCGCGCGATTTTATGAGTACACGTGGCCGGTGTGGGAGGCGCCGCGCTATCATGAGCGGCTGAAGCAGTCGTATGAGGTGATGAAAGAGGCGTTTTCACGCGTGGACATCGCAAAGCAGCAGGGAGTGGAATAAAAAGAAAAGGGCTTGCCTCCTCTCGACATCATGATCATTCATCAAAGCAAGCGCCTGTTTAAACAACAGAAGACAGAAGCCAAACCAACCGTCAAGCAGGAAAGCGCGGGCGGCTGGTTTGGCTTTTTTCGTTTTTTAAGAGATTTCGTTTTGTCCAGCCCGGGAACGGAGTTTTCGTTCATGTTGGAGGGTTTTGCGGGCGAGGAAGTCGACGGTTTCCTGTGTTTCCGACCATTCAAGGCGCCAATAGTTCATTTTCGTTTCCAAGCGCTCAAACCGAGCGTCGGTGCGTTTTTCCAGATCCAAGAGTTTTTGGTGCAACCGGTCTTCCGTTTCGCGAATTTTGGCATACAGCCGATTTTCTGTATCTTGGATCTCCGCGCGCAGTCGGTTTTCCGTATCTTGGATCTCCGCGCGCAGTCGGTTTTCCGTGTCTTGAATTTCAGCGCGTAGCCGGCTTTCCGTATCTTGAATTTCAACACGCAGTCGGCTTTCAGTATCTTGGATTTCGGTGCGCAGCCGATCTTCCATTTCCTTCATTTGTTGTTGGATTTTTCCGGAATGCAAGTCGAGCGCCTTTAAAATTTGTTGCACGATGGTGGCTCCTTCCACACGATTCACCTCCTTTCGCCTTTTATCATAGCACACGTCTGCGGTCAGCGAAATGAAAACCTTGTCCATTCGCTCGATTTTTTCACCAAACTTTCACCAACACGGGGTAACGTAACGGCAGGAGACGAAGAACATGACGGAAAGGGAGAGTCGATGAAGAAAATACAATGGAAATGGGATGGATGGATTGCTGCGATCATGGCTTGGTCAGCTTTTTTGCACTTCTATCAAATTGGAAACAGCGGTTCCAATGTGTATTATACGGCGGCGGCGAAAAGCATGGCCGCAAGTTGGAAGGCGTTTTTCTTCGCCGCGCTTGATCCGGAGGGATTCATTACCGTTGATAAGCCGCCGGCGGCGCTTTGGCTGCAGGCGTTGAGCGTGAAAGTGTTCGGAGTGAGCGATTTTAGCGTGCTTCTTCCGGAAGCGTTGGCGGGGGTTGCCTCGACGTGGATGATGTACGTGATCGTCAAGCCGTGGGCGGGGCGGATAGCGGCGCGCTGGGCAAGCTTCGTGTTTTCCTGCTATTGACCGGAAAGTGTGCGATCAGTTACGCTATATGAGAGAGCGGAGCCGGTTTGTTCGGGGGCTGGTAAGCTGGGTCGGCTTCCGGCAGACGGCGGTTGAATACGAACGGGAGCCGCGTTTCGCCGGTGAGACGAAATACCCGCTCAAAAAGATGATTCGGTTTTCGCTTGATGGCATCACCTCGTTTTCATACAAGCCGCTGAAGCTGGCCAATTGGCTTGGATTTTTGTTGTCTGCGGCCAGTGTGGTGGGGATGTTCGTTGTCCTTTATCTTAAATGGTTTGCTCATTCAACGATCGCTGGCTGGGCGTCATTGTTGATGGTCATGCTGCTTGGTAACGGGGTGACACTGCTCATGCTCGGCGCGATTGGCGAATATATCGGCCGGATTTACGATGAAGTGAAAGAGCGTCCGCTCTATATTGTCAACGAAACGTGGGGAGTCGGAACGAAACATGAACGAAAGCCTTCGTATATTCCGTAAAGAAAAACAAGCCGTATGGCGGTTTGGCCTCGTTGGGGTGAGCAATACCGCGGTGGACTTCGCCGTCTTTTTTTTGTTGACTGCTGCAGGCGCTAAGGCGGCGGTTGCCCAAGCCGTTGCCTACGGCGCCGGGATGGCGAACAGCTACATTTGGAATCGGCGTTGGACGTTTCAAGTCAAACGGAAAGCCAATATAAAGGAAGTTTTGCGCTTTCTTGTCGTCAACGGGCTGTCGTTCGGTGCATCGCTTGCCGTTTTGCTGGCCGCGGAACGGCTCGCGCCGCTCTGGCTGGCGAAACTGGCGGCGACAATCGCCGGGATGGCGGTGAACTTTATCGGCAGCCGTTATTGGGTATTTGTGGAAATGGAAAAATAAGAAAACGATCCGGAAGCCATGGGTTGGGTCCGGATCGTTTTATGCTTTAGAAACTTAGTGAAAAAGGAAGCTGTCTTCGTTGCAGCCATCGTTATGACTCCCGAATTTGCCCCGTCCCGTACACGAGCGATTTTGTCGTCGTGATGGCGACAAGCCCCATCGGCCCGCGGGCGTGCAGCTTTTGCGTGCTGATGCCGATTTCCGCTCCGTAGCCGAACTGTTCGCCGTCCGTGAAGCGGGTTGAGGCGTTATGGTACAAGACCGCCGCGTCGACCGCCTGGAAAAAGCGGCGGACGTTCACCTCGTTTTCCGTGATGATCGCTTCCGAGTGCTTCGTCCCGTAGCGGCGGATGTGGCCAATCGCCTCGTCGACATCGGCGACCAGTTTGACCGCTAAAATCGGCGCCAAATATTCCGTATACCAGTCATCTTCTGTTGCCTCGCTGATAAACGGATAGGCGGAGGCAAGACGTTGGTCGCCGCGCAATTCGACGCCGCGGGCGTGAAGCGTCTCAAGCAAGTCGGCGGCATATGGCCAACGCTCATGGATGAGCACCGTTTCGACGGCATTGCAGACCGATGGGCGCTGCAGTTTGGCGTTTAGGACGATCTCGATGGCCATTTGCCGTTCGGCTGATTCATCGACGAAAATATGACAGTTGCCGACGCCGGTCTCAAGCACCGGCACGGTGGCGTTTTCGACGACCGAGCGGATGAGCCCGGCTCCGCCGCGCGGGATGAGCACATCCAAGTAGTTGTTGAGACGGAACATACGCTGCGCCGTTTCCCGGCTCGTGTCTTCGAGCAGTTCAATCGCCGTTTCCGGAACGGTCGTCGTGCGGAGCGCTTCTTTCATGACGCGAACGAGCGCTTTGTTCGAATGAAGCGCTGATGTGCTGCCGCGAAGCAAAACCGCGTTGCCCGTTTTCAAGCAAAGGCTCGCCGCATCGACCGTCACGTTCGGGCGCGCTTCGTACACCATGCCAATGACCCCAAGCGGCACGCGCACCGTTTGGATGCGGAGCCCGTTCGGCCGCGTCCACTCTGCGATGATTTCTCCGACCGGGTCAGGCAGCGAGGCGACTTGGCGGACGCCGTCGATGATTTGGTCCAGGCGTTCATTGGTGAGTTGGAGCCGGTCAAGCAAAGCCGGCGACAGCCCTTGTTCGCGGCCTTGGGCCATATCTTTCTCGTTTTCTTGCAAAATGAAGGCGCGTTCGCGGTCAAGGGTTTGGGCGATCTGTTCCAACGCCTCATTTTTTTCCTCCGCTGACAGCATGGCGAGCGTTTGTGAGGCGGTTTTCAACCGTTCGGCTTTTTCGAGCAGTTCGCTCATTTCGATACACTCTCCTTTCGCAACGTGACCCAATTGTCGCGGTGGATGACTTCCGGGCGGTGAAGGTAAGAGTATTGCCGGGCCTCTTCGCTCGGCCGCCCTTTCACTTTTTTCAAATCGGCGGCGGCGTAATACACTTGGCCGCGTCCGATCGTGATCCCTTTTTCATTGACGACATCCACGACATCCATCGCATGGAAGTCGCCGGAAACCGCTGTTACGCCAGCAGGGAGCAAACTTTTCCCACGCATAAGCAACGCTTCTTCAGCCCCGCTGTCGACCGTGATCATGCCGGCGACAGGAGCATGATAGGCAATCCATTGTTTGCGCATTTGCATTTGTTTCGGAAACGGAACGCCGATGTACGTGCCGTCTCCTTTTCCAGCTAAAATATCAGCCAGTTTTTCTCGGCCGCTTCCCGTGCCGATGAACACGCTGACGCCAAACGAAAGTGCTTTTCGAGCCGCGAGAAGCTTCGAGCGCATCCCGCCGGTGCCGACTGCCGAGCCGCTGCCGCCGGCCGCTTCGATCATTTCGTCGGTAATGTGCGGCAAAAAGGCGTATTTTTTCGCCTGCGGATTCGTTTTCGGATTGGCGTCATACAACCCGTTAATGTCCGTAAGCAAAATGAGCGCATCAGCGTGCAAAAAGCCGGCGACAAGCGCCGAAAGCATGTCATTGTCGCCAAATGTCAATTCTTCAATGGAAACGGAGTCGTTTTCATTAATGATCGGCACGGCGCCGTTCTCAAGCAGTGTGGTGATTGTGGCAAACAAGTTGCGGAACCGCTCGCGACTGTAAAAGTCGCTGCGCGTCAACAACAGCTGAGCGGCCGTAAAGCCGAATTGGGCGAACGCCGAGCTGTACGCCTGCATGAGCAAGCTTTGCCCGACGGCAGCCGCGGCCTGTTTGCCGGCGATCGTCGTCGGCCGCGCCGGGTAGCCGAGCGGCCCGAACCCGGCGGCGACAGCGCCGGACGTGATGAGAATGACGTCATGGCCGAGCTGTTTCAGATAGGCGATGGCTTCAACATGGCCGTGCAGCTTGTCGCGGCAAAGGCCGCCTTTCGGATCGGTGAGCGAGCTGCTGCCGATTTTGACCACCACGCGCTGCCGTTTCATCGCGTTCCTCCCTCCTTTGCGTGTTGAATGGCATGAGTTGGATTGCCTAGCCGTCCTGCGAAGCGGCCGGCCAATAAAAAACGCTTTTCCTCCTTTCGCAAAAGGACGGAAAAGCGTTCCGCGGTACCACCTTTTTTGGCGCCTAAAGCGCCCCCTCGAGCCTGTAACGCAGGCGTGCGGCTTATGTTTGCATAAGCGGCCGTCTAGGGCAGGTTCAACCGGCTTCCCGCGAGGAACCTTCCAGCCTGTGGGTTCCACTCTCTGGCGCGTTCCCTCGGTTTACTAGTCCCGTGCCGTTCCTGTTGTTTTCTTGTCAAGGAGTGCAATTTGTAAGAAATTATGACGCCAAATGCTCCGGTTGTCAAGAGGAAAGGCTGATTTTTCTGACTTGTTTTTTCGAAGTGGATTTTGAAAACGCATTCATAATAAAGGTAATTGTCTTTCTATTAGAAAAAGTGGTACAATACTAGCAATCAATCAAACCGCATGATGGAGGGACCGATGATGAAAAAACGGCGCAGCGACATGATCAAAAAAGGATTTGACCGTGCTCCGCACCGAAGCCTATTGCGAGCGGCGGGCGTAAAAGAAGAAGACTTTGATAAACCGTTTATTGCGGTGGTGAATTCATACATCGACATTATTCCGGGGCACGTTCACTTGCAAGAGTTTGGGAGAATCGTGAAAGAAGCGATTCGCGAAGCGGGCGGCGTGCCGTTTGAAATGAACACGATCGGCGTTGATGACGGCATCGCCATGGGGCATATCGGGATGCGCTATTCGCTTCCGAGCCGGGAAATCATCGCTGATTCGATCGAAACGGTCATCTCGGCGCATTGGTTTGACGGCATGGTATGCATTCCGAACTGCGACAAAATTACGCCAGGGATGATGATGGCGGCGATGCGGCTCAACATCCCGACGATTTTTGTCAGCGGCGGGCCGATGAAAGCCGGTGTGACGAAAGACGGACGGAAAATTTCGCTCTCGTCCGTGTTTGAAGGGGTCGGGGCGTATTTAGGCGGAACGCTCGATGAGAAAGGGCTCGAAGAACTCGAACGGTACGGCTGTCCGACGTGCGGATCGTGTTCGGGCATGTTTACGGCCAACTCCATGAACTGTCTCGCTGAAGCGCTCGGGCTCGCTTTGCCGGGCAACGGCACCATTTTGGCGGTTGACCCAGCGCGCAAAGAGCTGGTCCGCCAATCGGCAAAGCAGCTGATGTATTTGATCGAACATGACATCAAACCGCGCGACATCGTAACGGAAAAAGCGATCGACAATGCGTTTGCCCTCGACATGGCGCTTGGCGGCTCGACGAATACGGTGCTGCATACGCTGGCGATCGCCAACGAAGCCGGCATCGACTACTCGCTTGAGCGCATCAACGAAATCGCGGCGCGTGTGCCGCATTTGGCCAAACTCGCGCCGGCGTCGGATGTGCATTACATTGAAGACTTGCACGAAGCCGGCGGCGTCTCGGCGGTGTTGAACGAGCTGGCGAAAAAAGAAGGCACGCTTCATTTAGATACGCTGACTGTCACCGGCAAAACACTCGGTGAAAACATCGCCGGCTGCCAAGTGAAAAACTATGAGGTCATCCGGCCGATTGACAACCCGTATTCGGAAACGGGAGGGCTCGCCATTTTGTTTGGCAACCTGGCGCCGGACGGCGCCGTCATCAAAACCGGGGCGGTGCAAGGCGGCATCACGCGCCATGAAGGGCCCGCGATCGTCTTCGACTCCCAAGAGGAAGCGCTCGAGGGCATCGCCAGCGGCAAAATCAAGCCGGGTCATGTCGTCGTCATCCGCTACGAAGGACCAAAAGGCGGCCCAGGGATGCCGGAAATGCTGGCGCCAACGTCGCAAATCGTCGGCATGGGGCTCGGTACGAAGGTAGCGCTTGTCACCGACGGCCGCTTCTCCGGCGCCTCGCGCGGCCTATCCGTCGGCCACGTTTCACCGGAAGCGGCGGAAGGCGGACCGATCGCTTTCATCCAAGACGGCGACATCATCGAGATTGACACGGTGAAACGAACGATCAACGTCAAGCTGTCCGATGAAGAGCTCGAACGCCGGAAAGCGAACTGGAAAGGCTTTGAACCAAAAGTGAAAACCGGGTATCTCGCCCGCTACTCGAAACACGTCACATCGGCGAGCACGGGGGGGATTATGAAGATTTAGCGGATTTCTGTAAGAGCGTTGTCCCCTTCCAAGCGCGCGAGGGACGCCATTAGACGATCAGGATCAAAAGAGGCGGTTTTTCCGCCTCTTTCATTTATTTTGGAAAGGAGCGTCCATCGCCTCCCTCCTGTTTTCGGTTGATGTTGACAATCACCATCCTAGCAGGGAGAGAGTCCTTTTTTCACGACATTTGCTTATTCTACCGCGCTTCGCTTGGTGGCCCCGACGAGCGTCGCGAACAAAAGTTCGCAACCCTCGTCGGGGATCATTTCGGAATGTCACCCACAAATATTTTACTTACACAATGCACGATATCTTTTCCGCTGCCAAGAACCATCCATTCATGTACCAATGCCTTACGGGGCGAGCAAAAGCGGCAATGAGGCGGTCGTCATCCTTTGATGGCAAGGCGCAAATCTGCAATCGCCGCTTCGTGTTCAATCGATCGGCGGCATAACATATCGATGATCCGTTCTTGGCGCAGCCATAGCTGCATTTGTTGCTCTTGATTTTGTTCAAGCCGTTTGACGATCACATCGATTTCCTGAATGGCTTGATGAACAGCGGCAACTCCTTTTTGCCATTTCAGCTTTGACTTCATTCAGCTCTGCTTTTGTCGCCGCATTGGTTTTGATGTCCTCGAGCTCCTGCTTGGTCGCCAGATTGTTTCTCATCTCTGACATTTCTTGCTGTATGACCCAATCTTGTCCAAAACAAGACGCCACGGTTCGCTCATTGGCAACATCCGTTCTGAATTGGCAATGAAGATAAGGAATTTGCGGTGGGCGCAAAGATGCAGGTGAAATGGAAGAGAGGAAATGGTGCTGTTGCGGAAGCGACGATTCCCTGTCATTGATTATACATGAATCAACAAGACGCGGAAAAGGTTTTTTCTGTACGATGAAAAGATGTATTTTTTTATTTGAATAATATTATTTTTCTTAATGTTTCTTTATTATAGTGTGAAATTATGAATCATGCAAAATTTTTTTGACAATATAAACATAATGAATTATTATATTAAAAGAATTTAAAGGAGGTAAGTAGTGGTTATGTCATCCATTGACAAGCAACAAATCGCTGCCAGCGTTCCCCAGCGCGGCTTTTTCGGCCATCCGAAAGGGCTGTTTACGCTCTTTTTCACCGAATTTTGGGAGCGCTTTTCGTACTACGGCATGCGCGCCATTTTAGTGTACTACATGTATTACGAAGTATCGAAAGGCGGGCTCGGGCTTGATGAGCATCTGGCGCTCGCGATTATGTCGATTTATGGGGCGCTTGTGTACATGTCCGGAATCATTGGCGGTTGGCTTGCTGACCGGGTGTTTGGCACGTCGCGCGCGGTCTTTTACGGCGGCCTTCTCATTATGGCCGGTCATATCGCCTTGGCGATTCCAGGCGGGGTGGCGGCGCTGTTTGTGTCCATGGCGCTCATTGTCTTGGGAACTGGGTTGTTAAAACCGAACGTTTCGAGCATTGTCGGCGATATGTACAAGCCTGGCGATGACCGCCGCGACGCCGGATTTAGCATTTTTTACATGGGGATTAACCTTGGCGCCTTTTTGGCTCCGCTTGTTGTCGGTACCGCGGGGATGAAGTATAACTTCCACCTCGGCTTTGGACTTGCGGCCGTCGGGATGTTTCTCGGATTGATTGTCTTCATCGCGACAAGAAAGAAAAACCTCGGGTTGGCGGGGACGTACGTGCCGAATCCATTGACGCCAGCGGAAAAGAAAAAAGCGGCTTCCATCATGGCCGTAGGGGCGGTCGTGATTGCCGTGCTGCTAGCCATCTTGATTCCGAACGGTTGGTTCACTGTGGAAACGTTTATTTCTCTTGTCGGCATCTTAGGCATCATCATCCCGATCATCTATTTTGTCGTCATGTACCGCAGCCCGAAAACGACGGCGGAGGAGCGGTCGCGCGTGATCGCGTACATTCCGTTGTTCGTCGCTTCAGCGATGTTTTGGGCGATTCAAGAACAAGGATCGACCATTTTGGCGAACTATGCGGACAAGCGGACACAGCTGGATGTCGCCGGCATTCACCTTTCACCGGCTTGGTTCCAATCGCTGAACCCGCTGTTTATCATCCTCTTAGCGCCGGTGTTCGCGTGGATGTGGGTGAAGCTTGGCAAACGGCAGCCGACGATCCCGCAAAAATTCGCGCTCGGCTTGTTGTTCGCCGGCCTGTCGTTCATCGTCATCCTCGTGCCGGGGCATTTGAGCGGCGGAGGGCTTGTCCATCCGATTTGGCTCGTGTTGAGCTACTTCATCGTCGTGCTCGGGGAGCTTTGCCTGTCGCCGGTCGGCCTGTCGGCGACGACGAAACTTGCCCCTGCCGCTTTCTCAGCGCAAACGATGAGCCTTTGGTTTCTATCGAACGCCGCCGCGCAAGCGATCAACGCTCAGCTTGTGCGCTTCTATACGCCCGAAAACGAAACGGCCTATTTCGGCACGATCGGCGGGGCGGCGGTTGTGTTAAGCGTCATCTTGTTTTTGCTCGCCCCGAGCATTCAGCGGCTCATGAAGGGCGTTCGTTAATATCACGCTGATGTTTGTATCAACAGGGAAAACAGATGATCCAAAAGATTACAAATCTGTGACAGGATGCTCTGCGTTGGCAGAGCTTCTTTTTTTATTCAAAAAATATTTACATAAATCAAAAAATAAGTTCAGATGGCGTTTACAAAAATGGATTACGATGGAATAGAAAAAGAGGAAAGGGGAGAAAAGCGGATGGCGTTTCTTGAGCTGGTTGAGGTGACGAAATCGTATGGAGGCAAAAAGAGCGCGGTCGAGAATGTGAATGTCGCGATTGAATCAGGGGAGTTTTTTGTTCTTGTCGGCCCATCGGGATGCGGCAAAAGCACGATTTTGCGGCTGATCGCTGGCCTTGAGCCGCTGACATCAGGATATGTATTGATCGATGGACAAGTGGCGAATGATTGGCCCCCTCACGCCCGCCGGTTATCGATGGTCTTTCAAAATTATGCGCTATATCCCCATTTGACGGTGGAGCAAAATATGCGGATTGTCTTGCAGGCGCAAAAGGTGCCGAAAGAAGAACAAGTGAAACGTTGCATGGAAGCGGCGGAATTGCTTGGATTGACCGATGTGCTACATAGGAAGCCGCGGGAATTGTCAGGGGGGCAGCGTCAACGCGTCGCCTTAGGGCGGGCGATCGTGGCGAGAACGCCGCTTTGTTTGATGGATGAACCGCTCTCCAATTTAGATGCCAAGCTGCGTGCGAAAATGAGGAGCGAGCTTCGACGCTTGCAGCGTCAGCTCGGCATGACCGTTATTTATGTCACTCACGATCAAACGGAAGCGATGACCATGGCTGATCGGATGATGATTTTGCATGACGGCCGTCCGCAACAAATCGGCAGTCCGCTTGATGTATACAATAGCCCAGATAACACGTTTGTCGCTTCATTTATTGGAACACCGCCGATGAATTTGGCGGAAGCGCATGTGCTGGAACATTCGCTCTTATTGCAAAACGAGCGGCCCATCCGTCTTCGGCGTCGTTCTTTGCCGAAGGCTGAACGGGTGATCGTCGGACTGCGGCCGGAACATATTGAGCCGGCGGAATCAGGAGAAGAATCTATGGCCGTCAAAGTCAGCCATGTCGAGTGGCTCGGCAATGAAACGTTAGTGACGTTTGAGTTGGCAAAAAATCTTTATTGGACAGCACGATGGAATGGACAATGGCGCATCCGTTTGGGAGAAGTGGTGCCATTGACGTTTGATGAGCAGGATTTCCTGTTTTTCGATGCGTCTGGAAAGCGAATTGGAGCCCCGCCCATCAAGCGGGAGGAGGTGCGGGTTCACCAATGAATGAGCGTGTTTCAACGGTTCCCTCCCCAGCGCCATGGTCGGTCCGGACGAAGCGGGAGGCGCGGCAGGCCGCAATAAAATCGTGGTTGGAAGGGATGGTGTATCTTTGTCCTTCGCTTCTACTGTTTGGCGTGTTTCTCTTTTACCCGTTGGGGAGAACGATGTATTTAAGCATGTTTCACACCGATTATCAAGGGCACCCGACGGAATTTGTCGGTTTGGCGCATTTTGTTGCTCTTCTTCAAGATGCATCGTTTTGGCATAGTTTGAAGGCGACGGTTCTATTTGCGGCGCTCACTGTCCCGACGACGGTCGCCGTTTCGTTCGGTTTAGCGTTGCTCGCTCATGAAACACGGAAAGGAATCGGGATCTTTCGGACGATTTTTGCCTCTACGATGGGGATGAGCGTGGGAGTCGCTTCGGTGATTTGGATGTTTATGTACAATCCGGCGATCGGGATCATCAATCGTTTGGTGTCCGCGATCGGCGGGACTCCTGTTTCATGGCTTCTTGACCAGGACACGGCATTGTATGCGGTGGCGGCGGCGACGATCTGGATGAATATCGGACTGACCTTTTTATTGTTGCTGGCCGGTCTGCAAAACATCGATCCATCCTTGTACGAAAGCGCCCGCATCGCTGGAATGAGCTATTGGCGACAGTTGTGGACAGTGACTGTGCCGCTGTTGTCGCCGACGTTGTTTTTTGTCACGACGGTCTCGCTTATTCAAGCGCTGCAAACGTTTGGACAAATTGACTTTTTAACGAAAGGCGGGCCGGTGGAGGCTACGAATGTGTTCGTTTACGCGATTTACCGGGAAGCGTTCGTCAACTATCAGTTTGGTTCCGCGAGCGCGCAAGCCCTTGTCCTTTTTCTCATCATCGCCATCGTCACGTTTTTGCAGTTTCGGTTTGCTGAGAGGAAGGTGCACTACCAATGAAAATAGCGCGGGCAACGGCTCACTATGTGTTGTTATGCCTATGCTCGGTTGTCATCTTGTTTCCAGTGGCTTATGCTCTTCTGATGAGTTTGATGGATGGAGCCGCTATTTTGTCAGGACGCCTATGGCCTGAGAAGGGGACATTGGTCAATTATGAGGCCGCGTTTCAACAGGCTCCGCTTGGGAGATATTTATGGAACAGCTTTTTTGTGGCTTTCATGATTACAGTGGGGCGCCTCATCGTGTCAAGTCTCGCCGCTTTCGCTTTTGTGTTTCTCCGCTTTCCCGGTCGGGATCGGTGGTTTTACGTGTGCATTGCCACGATGCTCGTTCCGTGGGAAGCGACTGTGATCCCAAATTTTTTGACCATCCAAGCGCTTGGCTGGACAAACCATTACGCAGGACTCATCGTGCCGTTTTGGGCGATGGCGTTTGGCATCTTTTTATTGCGGCAACAGTTTAAGCAAATTCCGCACGAGCTGTATGAGGCGGCGCAGTTATCTGGGATGGGGAATTTCCGCTTTTTTTGCCGCGTCGTGCTGCCGCTTTCAAAAACGAGTTTGGTGACGCTGGCTGTTTATAGTTTTTTGGACGCTTGGAATATGTATTTATGGCCGCTGCTCGTTACAAACGATGACCGCGTCCGCACCGTGCAGATCGGGCTCAAGCAGCTGCAGACGCAAGAGATCGCCAGCAGCTGGGGCGTCGTTATGGCAGCGGCGGTTATCGCGATGCTTCCAACTTTGTTGCTGTTGTTTGCTGGACAGAAGCAATTGCGAAAAGGGCTTATGCAAGGAGCGATTCAATAGCGAGGAGGAGAAACAAGATGAGAAAGGTTTTAGCCAGTTTCTTAGCTTTAATGTTTATTGGATTTGCCGCGGGATGCTCAAGCGAAGATGCGGGCGAAGCGGCGGGAGGCAAAACAGAAGTGGTGTTTTGGCATTCGATGAGCGGGGATTTGGAGCCGGTCTTAAATGACATTGTCGCTGATTTTAACCAAACCCATCCAGAGATTGAGGTGAAGCCAGTATTTCAAGGCACCTATGAGGAGGCGCTGACGAAATGGAATGCGGCAGCAGGGACAAAAGACGCCCCGACGATCATGCAGACGTTTGAAGTCGGAACAAAGCATATGATCGACAGTGGAAAGATTGTTCCAGTGCAAACGTGGATCGATAAAGACAAGTATGATGTCTCACAATGGGAGAAAAACATTGTCAATTATTATACCGTGAACGGGCGGATTTACTCGATGCCATTTAACTCATCCACCCCTGTACTCATTTATAACAAAGATGCGTTCCGCGAAGCCGGGCTTGATCCGGAAAAACCGCCTCTCACCTATAGCGAGTTGAAGGAAGCGGCGAAAAAGCTGACAAAGAAAAAAGGAAAAGAAACCGAACGGTACGGATTCTCGATTTTGAACTACGGCTGGTTTTTTGAAGAAATGGTGGCCGTACAAGGCGGACTGTATGTGAACAACAACAATGGACGGAGCAGTGATGCGACAAAAGCAGTATTCAATGGAGATGAGGGGAAGCGCGTATTTGAGCTGATCAGCGACATGTACCGAGACGGCACGTTTTACAACGCCGGTCAAAACTGGGACGACATGCGCGCCGCCTTCCAAGCAGGAAAAATCGCCATGTATTTGGATTCGTCCGCTGGTGTAAAAACGTTGATCGATAACTCGCCATTTGACGTTGGCGTTTCGTATTTGCCTGTCCCGGATGGCGTGGAACGTCAAGGCGTCGTAATTGGCGGCGCTTCGCTCTGGATGATGAAAGGAAGCAGCGAAAAGGAGCAAAAAGCGGCGTGGGAGTTCATGAAATACTTGACAACCGCTCCTGTCCAAGCTGAGTGGCATGTGCGCACAGGGTATTTTGCCATTAACCCGGCTGCGTACGATGAGCCGCTCGTCAAAGAGGAGTGGGCGAAATACCCACAATTAAAAGTGACGGTGGATCAGCTGCATGAAACAAAATCAACCCCTGCTACCCAAGGGGCGCTCATCACCGTCTTCCCTGAATCTCGGCAACATGTCGTGAAAGCGATGGAACGGTTGTACGAAGGAATCGATCCGCAAAACGCGCTCGATCAGGCGGCGGAAGAGACAAATCGGGTGTTGCAGGAGGCCGGAAACTGACCTGACCAACCGGACAAGCGTCCAGGTGGAGCTGCCGGATAGGCAAATCCAATGCTCGTTCGGGAAACCGATCTCCTTAATCAGTGAAGGGTTCTGCAAGGACCAGGCATGGACAAGGGCATTTACGTGTAATGTCATACAGAACGATTAGCGATGGCAAAAAAGATTGCCATCGCTAATCGTGTTGATCGAAAAGTTATTCTAAAAAATCAAATAAATAATTTTTTCCAAACTGTAGGGTGCGAAATGTAAGTTGTATCGATTTTATTTTCTTAAATATTGCTTTTTTATTGAGTATGTTATAATCCAAAAAAACACAAGGGGTATACACAAATAAAAATACATTATAGGCTATTTCAGGCTCCCCTATATATATTATTTTATCTACTCCAAAATTGATCACCCAATATATTATTACAATAATAAAATAGGCTATAGCATGCAGGAGAAATGATATAGGAGGATTCATTTGATTTATTCTTTGTAATACGTAGTCTATCAATAAGGAGATTGGTATACCGAACAAAATAACTAGCGGAAGTACACATATTATAGAGTAGAGTAAGGACTTGACAAGAACTTCTAATAGTCCCTCTAAATGCCTTTAAGCGTGTGGAGTGTCAATCTACTTTCTTCAGCAAATACATCTCCTCCTCCACTTTCGCGATGCGGCCAAGTTGATAATCAAGCCGCTGATGAATCAGGGAGATGTCTTCTTTTGTCGCCATTTGCTCGCGAAGTCGGGAGAGCTGGTCTTTTGTTGCCATCTGCTCGCGAATGCCGGCCATTTCTCCGCGGAGGCTGGCGATTTCATGGCGCATGCCGTCTTGAATGCTGCGCTGTTCGAGTTGATGGTCGCGGATCGCTTTGATCATGTCCGTGTTTTCTTTCATCTGCTCCTTCAGCCAGCGCAGCTCTTCTTCCTGTTTGTCCATCCGTTGCTCAAGTTTGTCCACCCGTTGTTCAAGTTGACCCAATTTTTGCTTCACCGTTTGCATGTCTTGCTTCAGGACGGACATGTCATCGACAAGTCCTTGAACAAGTGTGGTTAACTGCCGCAACAGCTCTTCCATGAAGAAACCTCCTTATCGAGATGGGATTCACTCGGGGCGTTTCAACCATGAAACGTGAGGAGTCCAAGATGTGGAAATAGGAGAGGAAACGCCTGCAAGCTCATTATATCATGGCTTGGCTAGGGCATCACTCCTAAATTGAGGGAAAGAAAAGGGATAAATAGGGGGTGTGTTGAATACGTCATTAGCAGAAGTTTTCGTCTTTTGAAGAAAATAGATGGATAGGAGAGGGAAGATGAACGCATGGATCAAGGGAAGAAATGCGGCGCTTATATGCATGGCGTCTGTCTTTTTATTTTCTTGCAGCAATGCGGCTGATCGCAGCGTCGAGGAAGTGCTGGCGGCGCCAACCGCGGGGCAAACAATCGAGCATCTACCGTTGCCGAGTCCGATCGATAAGATGGCGATAGCGTCAGCCTCTGCCAAACAAGCGGCGCCGAACCCGAACGAAGTGCGCATCACCATCAGCGCGGCGGGCGATGTGACGCTTGGGCGTGATGAAAACTACGGTTATGCGTATTCGTTTGATGAAGAAGTGAAAAAGCACGGCTTGCGCTATTTTACGAAATACATTGAGCCGATCTTCAAAAAGGACGATTTTACGACCGTCAATTTGGAAACGACGCTGACGACCTCGACGCGGAAGGCAAGCAAGACATTTCGTTTTCGCGGCCACCCGAGTTATGCGAAAATCTTAACCTATGGCGGCATTGATGCTGTGAATCTGGCCAATAATCATACATACGATTACTTGCAACGAGGATACAATGACACGATTGCCAGTTTAAAAAAGGAAAACATCGGTTATTTCGGCCGTACGCTTCGGCTCATGAAAACGGTCAAAGGCATTCAAGTCGGGGCGCTCGGCTATGAAGGCTGGAGCAATACCAGCACGTTGCGCAAGCAAATCGCCAACGATATTCGCACACTTCGGAAACAAGGAGCCGACATCATTCTAGTCCATTTCCACTGGGGAGTGGAACGAAGCTATGTGCCAAACCGCACGCAAAAGGCGCTCGGCCGCTTTGCGATTGACAGCGGCGCCGATTTGGTCGTCGGCCATCATCCGCATGTCATTCAAGGGATTGAGGAGTATAAAGGGAAGTTCATCGTCTACAGCCTCGGCAATTTTATGTTTGGCGGAAACAAAAACCCGAGCGACAAAGATACGTTTGTCTTCCAGCAAGTGTTCTCTTTTCAAAACGGCAAGCGGACGGCCAAAAAAGAAATCCGCGTCATCCCATTTCGCATTTCATCGGTGACGACAAGAAACAATTATCAGCCGATGCCGTTAGCGGGAGGGGAAGCAGCCCGAGTGAAACGGAAAATTGTCTCGCTGTCGGCGAAAATCAAAAAGCCGACTTGGACCGCGTACGAAGTGAAGTAAAAAAGGATGACCCTTGTTTCGGCCATCCTTTCGCTTTTTGCAAGGTTAAGAGCGATCATTGATTAAGTTGGCGACGAGCACGTACCGCTGCGGAGCAGGGCCGACGTAGCGGAACGGATAGCACGTGGAAAGGGTGAGTGTCGCTTTCGGCTTTGGAACGATGACCGTCCGGTCGTCGGCGTCGACGATGCGCACTTTGCGCACTTTATCTTAATTAGGCGAGAAGACTCCCACTTCAACGAAGCGAAGCGGAGTAAGTGGGAGATGAATCGCCTTAACTATATTTTGCTGAAAATTAGGATAGATTCAGTAAAATATAGTATCATATAGTTAGATGGGAGGTGAAAACATGTATTGAGTCAGTCAAGACTTTGTGGAGAACATTTTTTCGGTTCACTACGGGCGTTGTCAATCACTAGTTAGCGAACCATTTTCAGGAATTGATATCGTAAGCGCTTTCGGACTCTCATCCCTCATCTTGAGGTGATGATATTGTATTCCATTTTTTTACACCCAACCAAAATCCCGAAGCGCCGACAACGCTCGATGGATCGGCGTCCCGGATGACCGCTGCAGACACGGTAGATTCTGACGCACCACATCTGCCCATAACCGTCCTGCCTTCCGTTTGGCCTGTTCAACCCGCTTGGACTTCGTCGAGGCCGAGGCTGCCGTTCGGGTCTCTTCTTCCTCCACCAACTGCCCATTTCTCCGCCAAATCCCGTCGATTCGGGCTGCCATCGCCCTCAGAAACGCCCGAAGCCCTTGGTCTTTCCAGCTGCGGCGGGATTTCACCCGATGCGCAAACCGGCTCATCACGCTCTCGGCGTGGCCCATCGGACGCATGCCGGTCGTCTCCACCCCTTGCTCCGACAGCCACTCCCGATAGTCCCGGATGCATCCCGGCATCGACTCGATCCGGCGAATCAAGGCGGCCAGCTGTTGTTCTTTGCCTTCGTCCTCCAACGTGCCGACCGCGCTGTTCAGCTCGACCAAAAGTCCTTCTTCGTCTTGTTTCGCCAGCTTCTTCCGCACCTCCCGCCAACGCGGATGGCCGGACAGACACTGACGCAGCTCCCGCGCCACATGAAATCGATCCAGCTGAAAGCACGCCCGCTTCCCAAAATACTCCCGGCAGGCTGTGATCCACGACGCCGCGTCGCCGTTGATGATCAAAAGGTCCCGGCACGGGTCATAGGCATATTCGTTCATCAGCCACTCTTCGAACCGTTCCCACACGTCTCCCTCCCCTTCATGGAGGTAGTGGCGCCGGTTCACGAGCTCGAGCTGCGAACCGTTTCGTTTCCATCCCTCGTGAACCGCCAGGATTTTCTCTTCTTTCGCCCGTTTCCCTTTCCCCTGGCGGGAAATGAACAGCCCATCCGCCTCCACAAACAGCACTCGGCCGTGCCGTTGGGAAACAGGGTGGTGCAGCGAGACAGGGGCCTCCAGCACCAGTTGGCGAATCGCCTCGTGGCTTAGGACCGCATACCCCACGATCGACTCCAACGTACGGGCTGCTTTGCGGTAGGAAGAGCACTCTACGGCCAACTCGACCGCCGTTTCCTCGAGGCAAGGGCTGATCGACTGCGCTCCATCAAAGCCCAGTTCGGCATCCAGCAAGAAGGTATACGCCCCCGCCTGCCGATCATAGTAGTAGTTCCGTCGAAACGTCACTTCTCCAAACAGCGTTTGGATCGTGGTCGGCCGTTTGTCTTTCAGCTGATACCGGCGCTTGTCCCGCGCTTCCGCCAGTTGTTGATCGATCTCCTCCAAAAGGGCCGCCAACAAGACAGCGAACACCTTTTGAAGAGTTCTGACTAATTGTTCCTCCAGCTCTTTTAATAAAGGCCATTCTGTGGTAAGATGTTTCATGGACTCTCTCCCTCCTGTTTTATGGATGTTGGTCATCACCATCATAGCAGGGAGAGAGTCCTTTTTGCACGACATTTGCTTTTTCTACCGCGCTTCGCTTGGTGGCCCCGACGAGCGTCGCGAACAAAAGTTCGCAACCCTCGTCGGGGAATCATTCCTGAATGTCACCCACAAATATTTTACTCACACACATGTATTTTTGTATCAAACAACAGCTAAATGGTTTGACCAAAGAAGAATACTTGACTCTTCGAGAACTGTGCCATATTGCCAAGAACATGTACAACGTCGGATTGTAAATTGGCAAACTTGTCATTGGCTATGCGGAAACATGGCAACGCAATATTAATCTAGGAAAAAAGACAAATCAAAACTTTGTCAATATTCCTCTCGGTAACATAAAAGAAAAACTAGAATATCTTTGTGAATTTTACGGCATTGAATTCTTGAAACAGGAAGAATCCTATACGTCTCAAGCCAGCTTTTTTGACGGCGATGAGATTCCTGAATATAATGCCGACAATCCAAAAGAATATAAGTTCAGCGGCAAACGTATTAAGCGCGGCTTGTATCGAACAAAGTCTGGCAAACTAATTAATGCTGATGTCAATGGCGCATTAAACATCTTAAAGAAAAGTAAAGCTGTAGACCTGAGTGTCTTATGCTCTAGCGGCGAAGTGGACACGCCTCAAAGAATAAGGATTGCTTGAAGCAGTCAAACTTCTTTGGAAGCCCCTACTTCAAATTTTCGCTAGAAAATTAAGTGGGGGTAGTTCACAGGTGAATGTGCCGGCGGACGTACGGACGATCAAGAGATCGCCTTGGCCGACTTCGCCAAGACGGCGGAAGACCGTGTCACGATGGCCAGAAAGCACGCAGTTGTCCGCCTCTCCTGGCAGGACACTGCCGGCGTAATGGCCGACCCCTTTTTCCAACTCGTCTTCATCTGTACCGTGGTAAATCGCTAGGCTCATGTTGAGCTTCGGGATGATCAGCTCGCCGATTTGTTCACCGATTTTTGGCAGCTTTGGGTAGAGTGGATCCTGGATTTGAATCGGTGCGGCGTCCACTGATCGCTTTGTTTCAGCGGCCAGCGGCTTGACCGCTTCCAGGCCGCTTTTCCATTTCAGAGCACTAATGCCGACTGCGGCGATTCCAGCTGCGATCAAGCTTGCTCCAAAAAAGCGCACGAGCCGTTTCCGGTTCATTTATTTCGCCTCGGCTCCTTGGCGGAAGCGGACAAGGAATGCGCCGGCACCGATTAAGGTCAAACCAAAAAGCATATAAGCGGCATACGGGGATGCCGTCTTCGGCAGTTTCGCTCCGGCTTCGGTCCGCTTCAGCGGTTTCGGCGGCGCCGGTTTCACCACTTTTTCGATTTTCGCTGCCTGGCCGCTCTGTTGCAAGTCTTCGCCGATTTCATCGAATATGTCGGAGGCAAACATCTCTTCGGTCACGACAAAATCAGCCAGCAGCTCGCCGTCAGTGCTGTAAATTTCAACAAGCAAATCGTAGCCGTTCGCTGATTCCATTGTCAGCAGCGTCGACAGGCTGAGCGGCTTTTTCTCGCCACCTTTTGTCAAATAAAACTTCGCTTCCAGCTGAAATGTGGAAAGCAGGTCGGTCCATACATTGGCGATCTCAGCGATTTGCGTTGGCGATAGCTCCGTCGCGCTCGTAAAATCGTACGCACCGATCGCCTCAAGCCGTTGGCCGATTTCTTCCATTTTCTCGGCGAATTGCGGATCTTCCATATTCAGCGATTCAAAATGGTTATAGAGCTTTTCCAACTCTGCGTCCGTCAAACCAAGCTCGTCTAAATCCGGAAGCAAGTCATTTACATCACTCACTTTCATCCGGATCATTTTGGCTTGGCTGGGTGGATGCAACAGCAGACGGAGGCGCCTGTCTGGATCAGCGAGCCGGATTATGCGATGGCGGAACGAGTGTGGGGGGAAGAGAGCGTTCAGGCGAGCGAAGTGGGTGCCATGTTTCGCCGCCATGGTGTGCCGGATGAGTTGGTAACGGACATTGAGGAGAGCATGTGGAAGCTGTCGTTGCGCGTTAGCCCGTTTCCGGTGCTAACCGTTTTGGATCGTTCGGAAATTGTGCTGGGGCAGCGGCGATGGGCGGTCATCCCGGTCCCGGGGCACAGCGATGGATTGATCAGCTTTTATCAGCCGGAATCGCGCCAGTTGCTTGCATCAGATCATGTGCTTGATCGCATTACTCCGAACATTAGTGTATGGCCCGGCGCTTATCCAAATCCGCTCGAGCAATATTTTGCCTCGCTTCGCAAAGTGGAGGAACTGGAGGTGGATGTGGCTCTTCCTGCCCATGGCGCGGTCATTCGCCAATTTCGCGAGCGGATCAGCGACATTTTCCGCCACCACGAACAACGGTTGCAAAAAATGAAAACGCTAGCAACATCGGGGCGCACCGCCTATGAAGTGGCCCATCTTGTGTTCGGCCATAAGCCGCTGACCGCGCACCAATGGCGGTTTGCAGTGGCTGAGACATTGGCGCATTTGGAATATTTGGTGTCTGTCGGTGAATTGCAAAAAGAGGAGCATCGGCATGCAATCGTTTATCGGCAATGACCGATGTCCAGCTGCTAGAGAGTTGGAATCTTTTTGTATTATTGTGTGGCGCATGGACGAACAAAGAAAGGCTTGAACGGATGGAAAAAGCAATGACTGGGCTGTATGATGTGAAGCGAGGCGATGTCGTTTTGTTGCTGAATGGTGAGGGGGAAAAGCAGCGAAATAGCCTAAGGAGCTGGCTGGTCAACCGTTGTCCATCGGTTTTGGCGAAAATTTGTCGCTCCAATGGGGCGATTACGGTGTATAATGGGGGAGGTGTAGGCATAGCAAAAGAGCCCTTGAATGGTGAGACAGGGAGATGAAACCGATGTGGCAATCGATCAACCGTCGGCTTGAGAAGGCGCTGCCGTTTCTTACGCCGGCGAGCGTGGCGGCCGGCATCTGGCTGGCGGACGAACTGCACGGCTATGCCGCGCTTGTGCCGTGGCTGTTTGCGTTGATGACGTTTAGCGGCAGTTTGCGCTTGCGTTTGGCCAATTTGAAAGAGGCGCTCATTCACCCTGGCCCGATCGCTGCGGCGCTATGTCTGCTCCATTTCATCATCCCGCTGTGGGCGTTTGGGCTTGGACATCTGTTTTTTGGCAGCGACCGTTGGACGGTGATCGGGTTTGTGTTGGCGGCCGCTATTCCGACCGGGGTGACAAGCTTTATCTGGGTGTCGCTCGGCCGCGGAAACTTGGCGCTTGCCCTTTCTGTCATTTTGATTGATACGTTTTTATCGCCCATCGTTGTGCCGCTGACGTTGCTTGTATTGGCCGGAAGCGTGGTCGAGCTCGACGTGGGCCAGATGATGCTCGGCTTGTTTTTTATGATTATTTTGCCGTCACTAGCCGGCATGTTCGTGGGCGAACGGCTGTCTGCTCAAGCGAACGAGCAGCTGGCGGTGGTGCTGTCCCCGTTTTCCAAGCTGGCGCTGGCGCTTGTCGTCATGATCAACAGCGCAGTCGTCGCCCCGTATTTTGGCCGTGTTGACGCCCGGCTGTTTTTCATGGCGCTGCTTGTCTTGGCGATCGCGAGCTCCGGCTATTTTCTTTCTTGGATGGCCGCCCGTTGGCTCAGATTTGCCCCGGCGGACATCATCGCGTTAACGTTTACCGGCGGGATGCGCAACATCAGCGCCGGCGCGGTGCTCGCGATGACGTATTTTCCGCCGCCAGTGAGCGTGCCGGTCGTGCTCGGCATGCTGTTTCAACAAGTGCTCGCGTCCATATACCACCGCTTGTTGAACAAAACGTACCATTCACCAACGAGCGGCAGAGCGCCATACGTCGGAAGCGCCCGGTAGAGAGGCAGGCGGTATGCCGGCTGTCGGACAGCGCCTAGCGGGAGTAAAAAGGGAGCACACACCCGCCCTAGGTGGGACGGGGGCGGGAAAAAGCAGGCGAGGCGCTGCCGGTGTCACGGCGTTTCGTCGCTGAGGCGGTCTCGTATAGGTTCTCGTTTCGGTGAACGGATGAGGTGGTGGCGGAGGGGGAGGTTGAGCTCCATAATCCCCTCGACGACTAGCCGGGCGATTTCTTTCGCTCCTCGTTTGTGAAAATGCGTGTTGTCTTCGATTCCGTGCGGATAATTTGCATGCTCGCCGGGCGCAAGCCATAGAAACAGCTGTTTCGTCTGTTCCGGGCCGAGCTGTTCAAACCGTTGTCTGCTTTTTGCCGTCAAATCGATGACGGGAACGTGCTCTCTCTCCCCAAGCGCCTTCATGGCCGCAGGATAAAGTCCATGCGAGTTGAGCGCTCGTCCGTCGGCAGAAAAGCGCCGCCGCTCGACCGGAGTGATGAGGACAGGGGTTGCTCCTTTCGTGCGGGCGCCGTCAATATACCGTTTCAAGTATGATTGGTAGGAGGTGAATGGTTCGGTGTAGCGTGCCGGATCGTTCACCTTTTCATCGTTGTGACCGAATTGGATGAACAAGTAATCCCCTTTTTTCATTTCCCGCAAAATGCGGGAGAGCCGTCTTTCTTCGACAAAACTTTTCGCGCTGCGGCCGGAAGCGGCCATATTTTTCACCATGACGTTGTCATCAAACCAATCATCGAGCATTTCACCCCATCCGGCCCGGGGAGCGCGGGAGCGGGGGGCGGCGGCGACGGTCGAATCGCCTGCCAAGTAGATCGTTATGACGGCCCGTCCGCCCGTTTTGGATGCTTTTCCATCCGTGTCCGGTTGGGCGATGAGGGCAACGCTGGCGGCGATGACAGCCAAGCAAAGGAATGCGGCTTTTTTTCTTCTCAATCGGATTCCTCCTATCCGGCAGCTGCTCGTCTTTTCGGTTTGTTCCCCGTTATCGTTGCTCGCTGCCATTGCCTTTATGCGCCATTCGTGCTAGTCCACCGTTTGGAATCGGCGGTAAAATTCCCATATTATTGAAAGAAAAAGACCGTAACCGGCAACTGAATACCAATGGCTCCATTCGGCCGTGTGGGTGAACAAACCGTACGTCTCGGCTTTGGCCTCCAATGCGGCCGCCAATGTGCCGACAATGCAGCGATGAGCCCCATGCGCCCAAGGCGGCTAAGCCGCTCCATGAGGGCAAGAAAGAAGACGGTGCCGAGCGGAAGAACGACGGCCGTAAAGAAAATATCGATCGAAAAGACAGAAGGAAAGGGCCGTTTCGGGAACGCATACAGCCCTTTTCCCACGAAATACAAATCCAAATACGTCCCCGTCCAAGACGCAAGCAGCGCTGAAGCCACGTAGGCGCGGCGGCTAGCGCGCATGAAAGAAGAATAGCCAACCATCCGTACGAGGCCGTGATGGAACGCTGCCATGCCAGAGTGCAGCCACCTTCCATTGTCGGCGGGAAACGAAATGCGCCGGCACAAAAGCGCGCTTTTCTCTTTTCCTCACAGAAAAAACCCGACAATTGCCGGGATTGAATCGCTTGATAGATATAATAGAATATTCAGATAACGATGAACAAAGAGGTTCAGTATATGAGGGAGGAGAAGGATAGAATGATGAAATACTGCCGGGTGATGGTTGTGTTGCTCGGATTATGGTTTGTGTTCGGCCTATCGGTCCCGGGAGGGCGGACGGAAGCGGCATCTCCACGCGCCAATGATGCACCCATCGTGCTTCTCCATGGGTTTACCGGATGGGGGCGAGAGGAAATGCTTGGATTCAAGTATTGGGGCGGCGTACGCGGCGATATCGAACAATGGCTGAACGACAACGGATATCGAACGTATACGCTGGCGGTCGGACCGCTCTCGAGCAACTGGGACCGGGCGTGTGAAGCGTACGCCCAGCTTGTCGGCGGAACGGTCGATTATGGCGCGGCCCATGCGGCGAAGCACGGCCATGCGCGGTTTGGCCGCACGTATCCGGGGTTGCTGCCGGAATTGAAAAGAGGAGGCCGCGTCCATATCATCGCCCACAGCCAAGGAGGGCAGACGGCCCGTATGCTTGTCTCGCTCCTGGAGAACGGAAGCCAAGAAGAGCGGGAGTACGCCAAGGAGCACAACGTGTCGTTGTCGCCGTTGTTTGAAGGCGGACATCGTTTTGTGTTGAGCGTGACGACCATCGCCACTCCTCATGACGGGACGACGCTTGTCAACATGGTTGATTTCACCGATCGCTTTTTTGACTTGCAAAAAGCGGTGCTGGAAGCGGCGGCTGTCGCCAGCAACGCGCCGTACACAAGCGAAATATACGATTTTAAGCTCGACCAATGGGGGCTGCGCCGCGAGCCAGGCGAATCGTTCGACCATTATTTTGAACGGCTCAAGCGCTCCCCTGTCTGGACATCGACCGATACCGCCCGCTACGATTTATCCGTTCCCGGGGCTGAGACGTTGAATCGATGGGTGAAAGCCAGCCCGAATACGTATTATTTGAGCTTTTCTACCGAACGGACGTATCGAGGAGCTCTGACAGGCAACTATTATCCCGAACTTGGAATGAACGCATTCAGCGCGATTGTCTGCGCCCCGTTTCTCGGCTCGTACCGCAATGCGGCGCTTGGCATTGACAGCCATTGGCTTGGGAACGACGGCATTGTCAATACCATTTCGATGAACGGTCCGAAGCGTGGATCAAACGATCGAATCGTGCCGTATGACGGGACGTTGAAAAAAGGAGTTTGGAATGATATGGGGACGTACAACGTCGACCATTTGGAAGTCATCGGCGTTGACCCGAATCCGTCATTTAATATTCGCGCCTTTTATTTGCGGCTTGCCGAGCAACTGGCGAGTTTGCGGCCTTAAAACGAGTATTTTGCGAAAAAGCCATCTCGATCGGATGGCTCTTTTTTTTGAGGAGCAAGCTCTTGAGTTGTATGACGGCCGCGGATGTCCGATGGTATAATAAGGGCAAAGCAAGCGGATGGGGGAATGGACGTGAAGCCGCCTGAGCGGCAAAAGGAACGGTATACGTATCAAGATTATGTCAAGTGGGACGGACGGTGGGAGCTGATCAACGGCGTACCTTACAACATGGCACCGGCCCCTTCATTTGTCTACCAGTCGATCGTCGGTGAATGGTATGTCGCTTTGCGAGCGTTTTTTCGCGAAAAAGGATGTGCGGTTGTCATGGCGCCGTTTGATGTGCGGTTCGATGAACAGGCCGACTATGAACAAGCCAAGCATGTCGTGCAGCCAGACATCTCGGTCATTTGCGATCAAAGCCAAATTGGCAGCCGAGGCTGCGATGGTCCGCCTGACTTGGTGGTGGAAGTGCTTTCGCCGAGCACTGCGCTGAAAGATCGGAACGAAAAATATAAGCTGTACGAACAGTTTGGCGTCAAGGAATATTGGATCGTCGACCCGCTGCATCGGACGGTGGAAGTGTACGGCCGCGGTGAGAAAGGGTATGAGAAGCGGAGCGTCTTTGGCGAAGGCGATGTGCTCGTCTCGTTTTTGTTCGCTGATTTGACGGTTTCGCTGGCTGGCATATTTCAAAATATAGAGGGTGAGGGATAACGATGCGGTTAACGGAAGAGGAAGTGCAAGCGCTGCTTGAAAAAGCGGACGGCTGGAAGTTGACGGATGAACGATGGATTGTGAAAAAATACCGTTTCCAAGACTACTTGCAAGGCATTGAATTCGTCCGGCGCATCGCCACGATTTCGGAAAACGCCAACCACCACCCGTTCATTTCGATCGACTACAAGCTTATCACCGTGAAACTGTCTTCATGGCGGGCGAAAGGGCTGACGAAGCTCGATTTTGACTTGGCGAAGCAGTATGATGAGGTGTATAACCAGATGAAGCAGGGGGAAGGGGAATGATGGCGCATCGCACAGCCCTCGTCACCGGAGCGGCGCGGGGGATCGGTTATGAAGTGGCGAAAACGTTGGCAACCAACGGCGTGAACGTCGTGCTTGCCGACTTGAAGCAGGAAGAGGTGGAACAGGCGGCAGAGTCGTTGCGGCAGCTAGGCTGCGAGGCCGTCGGCGTCAAGTGTGATGTGACGGCGGAAGAAGAGGTGAAACAAACGATCCATGAAGCGGTCAAACGGTGGGAGCGTCTCGATATTGTCGTGAACAACGCCGGTTTGCAATATGTCGCCAATATTGAAGACTTTCCGACCGAGAAGTTCGAGCAGTTGATCCGCGTCATGCTCGTCGGCCCGTTTTTGGCCATTAAGCATGCGTTTCCGCTGATGAAGGAGCAGCGCTACGGCCGCATTATCAACATGGCGTCGATTAACGGATTGATCGGGTTTGCCGGAAAAGCCGCCTACAACAGCGCAAAACACGGGGTGATCGGCTTAACGAAAGTGGCGGCGCTAGAAGGGGCACCGTACGGCATTACGGTGAACGCACTTTGTCCGGGGTATGTCGACACAGAACTCGTCCGCAATCAGCTCGCTGATTTGGCGGCGACGAGAAAGGTGCCGCTTGAGAAGGTGCTCGAGGAAGTGATTTACCCGCTCGTGCCGCAACGGCGGCTCTTGTCCGTTGAAGAAGTCGCCCATTATGTTCTCTTTTTGGCAGGCGAACAAGCGAAAGGAATCACCGGCCAGGCGGTCGTGATCGATGGCGGGTATACGGCGCAATGAAGCGCAATAAGCCCTTAGCCTCGCAAATGGCTAAGGGCTTGTTGCTTGGTCGTTCAGCTGAGAGCGAATTCAAAGCTCGCGAGGATTTTGACTTCTTTCCCGACAAGGAATCCGCCGGTTTCGAGTGCGACGTTCCATACCAATCCGTAGTCTTCGCGGTTGATCGTTCCTTCGACGTCAAAACCGACCGAGATGCCGCCGGTGAGCGGGTTTTTCACTTGGCCGTTGTATTCGACTTTGAACGTTTCCGTTCTCGTCACGCCGCGGATCGTCAGCTTCCCGGTCACTTCATATTCCGTGTCGGACAGCTTGCGCACGGATTCACTGACAAACGTAATGGTTGGATAGTTCTCGACATCGAAAAAGTCGGCCGAGCGGAGATGGTTGTCGCGGTCGGCGTTTTTCGTGTCGATCGAGGCGGCATCGATCGTCGCTTTGACTTTCAGCGACTCGAGTTCGTTGATGTCGCCTTCGACCTCAACGTCAAAGTTGGTGAATTCCCCTTTCGCTTTGGAGATCATCATATGTCTTACTTGGAAGGCGACAGAGCTGTGCGCTTTGTCGAGTTGGAATGTTGTCATCGCTTTTCCTCCTCTTTATGATTCATATTCACACCACTATCATAACAAATGTATATCTCGAAATCAAATATTTTTTATTAAAGATTATTAGTATGGAGCACAGGGGGCTTTCCATGATAAGATGAAAGAAAAATGATGTGCGGAAAGGGAGAATAAGATGAATGAAATCGGCCTTTTAGCGAAAATCAAACAGCAAATGGAACGGTTTTCACCGGCGGAAAAAAAGGTAGCCGCCTACATTCTCGACCATGCCGAACTCGTGCCGAATATGACGACGAAGGATTTGGCCCAGGCGGCTGACACAAGCGAAGCGAGCGTCGTTTGTTTTGCCTCATTCGTTGCTAGCGAAGAGCGGCGCAGTTGGCATAAGGAATGAAAAAGGTTGACCTGTCCTAAAGGCAGCCCCATCATCATGTAGAAGACTGGCCATTTAACAGGAAACGCAACTTCATCATCCCGAGTTCCAAGTTTTTCGCATTTGCGGGTCGTGAAGTGAAGGGGATGGTGGATTCCCTACCCCTAGAAGCCTAGTGAAAAACGGGGCGTCGCGCGCAAATCAACGGCGTTGGATCAGAATCGCAAGCCCGTCCGGCAAGGTTTCTCTAATTGAAAAATAGGCGGGGCCATCAGCCTTCTTCACTAAATCACCAGCTTTCTAGACGCGCTTCAGCTCGAGAAAAAAAGCCGTTAAAAACTTCCGCACATTCATCCGGCATTCCGTCTCAGCTTGGCCGCGTTCGAGCTCTTTCATCCGTCGACGGATGTCACCGAAATCAAACAGCCTAGGTGCGAAATGCTCAAACGTCGGGTTCGTGTAGTCAGTCAGGCCGAGGGAAGCGAGATGGGTGAACGCCTGCAAGACGAGCCGACGGATGCGCTGTTCCATCGCCCGCGCTTCCTTGGCCGTTTCAGTCGGGGACAGGCCGTATTCCCGCTGGACGAGTCCTGCATACAGTTCTTTCAGCGGCGGCAGTTCGCGGACGGGAAGGCCTTTTGCTTCTTGCTCGGCCAACCAGCGCACCACGAGAAGCACATCCGCGCTGCCCGCCTCGCCGGCGACGCCAAGAAGAAGCAGAAGCTGTTGCGCCTGTTGCTCAATGGCGGACGGTTTGGAGACGGCGGCATCGGCCGTTTGCGTCTCAAACCCTTTGAGCACCTGGCGGATCGACTCGAGCGAGCGGACGGCGGACATGTGATCGGCGACGCGTTTCAGCACGGACAGCACTTCATAGCGGTTGATCGGTTTTTGAATGTACGTGTCAATGCCATGCAAATAGGCTTGGCCGATCATTTCTTTGTTTTCAACTTGAGAAATCATGATAAAGGTTCCGGCAAATCCTTCTTCCCGCAACGCCTTGATCGTCTGAATGCCATCACGCCCCGGCATTAACAAGTCAATGAGCACCACATCCACGTGAAGCAAGTCGGCCGCGCGAACGTGCAGTCCCTCTTCGGCACAGCCGACCACCTCGCCAAGTTCGGATTCATCAATTAACTTTTCCAACATCTTCCTTACGACACGATCGTCTTCGATGAGAAAAAAGCGAAGCCCCATGTCCTTTGTTCTCTCCTTTCTTTGGAAGTTCCAGAATGGGTGCCATTGCCTACATCACGGCATTTTCTTGCTGGTCAGCCTCGTGATCGGACATTTTGGCTGTGATCGACGTGCTTTGCAGGAGGTGGGCTGTCGGCACGGCAAGACGAAACACCGTGTGCCCCGGCTCGCTTTTGACGAGCTGTAGATGCCCCCCAAGTGTTTGGGCGATATCGCGTGCATGGGTAAGACCGATGCCTGTTGACGGATTGCCTTGGCGGTCGTATTTTGTTGTGAATCCGGACTGAAAAATCCAAGTGATGTCATCAGCCGCAATGCCGGGGCCGGTATCCTCCACTTCGATGATTAACTCGTTTCCGCGAAGACGTGCATGCAAAGTGACGGCGCCCGTTTTCTCAATCGCCTCGACGGCGTTCGATACCAAGTTGTTCAACACGGAAAGAAGCGGATACAATTGGTCAGTCATGAGATCGACATGGCCGTTGTACAAAAATGTGATCGTTTTTCCGGATAAGTTGGCGTATTTTTCATTGGCGCGAATGACCATGGCGCACAGTTCGGCAATCGAAATGCGCCCGCGCACCGATTGGCGGCCGATAAGCTTAGAAAGGCCGGCGAAAATGCGTTGCATATCTTTTTTCGTCTCGTGAATATGTTCGGCAAGCTCCAGGGCGACGCGCGGCTCAACGTGCTTTCGTTCGATCAACTGCGAGTAAAGGTCATAGCTTTGGCGCGTCATGTCTTCCATGAGAGCCATTGATTTTTGCAAGTAAAACATTTCTTCGTATAATTCGCTGCTCACCATCATGAGCCGCTCGAGTTCTTGCTTTCTCGCTTCAGCGAGCGAGCGGACATGCTTCGTCACCCACATATTGTAAACGCCAATCACGCAGAAACTGCGCAAAATGGCGAATAACCATAAGACGATGACTGTTTGGCCGCTGAAGGCAAACGGCTCCCCCATCCAATACCGGATCCCTAGTTCACAGGCGTTAGCAAAAAAGTCGAGCGCCGCTCCAACCACTCCAGCTCGAATCGGTGCGGCCATTCGCTGGCGAAACCGAACAGCAGACGCCATCATGGAAAAGCTGATATAATACCCCGCTGCCGGGAGATGGGTCAGCAGACTCTCAGAAGTCGACATTTCTCCGGTCAACGAGTCCAGAAAGACGCGAAATCCAACGACTGCTGCTCCGGTGCTTGCGCCGATGACAAGCGGCGAAAGGGAGCGAAAGGCGACAAGCCCGAGAAAAAAGACGGCGCTGCCGAGCGAGACGCGAAACGGGCTATCAAACGGGTTCATTTTCATTTCACCGAGAAACGCGGCAGCCGAAAGCAAAAGCAAAAGAAGCCAAAGCGGTTCTTTTTTTGCTGGTGTCAGTGGACGTCACCGCCTTTGTGAAAGTCGTGAACGAATCTCCAATTCTATTATATAACAGGAAAGCGGAAACAACGGGTGATTTTCGTGAAAAATATTCATTCCCCTTTTGACGCCTCAACGAGCGATGGAAATGGACGCTCAAGGAGCGAGCGGTGCCGCGAATGGCAAGAAAAAACCGTATGCCCCAGCTGAAAAAAGGGGATACGGTTTCCTTATCGCTGGCGGTATTCCAACCGGCGCGAAACGAGCGACAGCGAATAGTTGACGATAAAGTACATGAACGCCACAAGAATGAAAATCGGGATGACAAAATTGACGTTGCGGCCGTTAATGATTTGTGCATGGTTCATCAATTCCGGCAAGGAAATGACAATGGCAAGCGACGTATCTTTCAATAAAGAAATGAATTGGCTGACGATCGGCGGCACCATGCGCCGCAACGCTTGCGGCAAAATGATGTACCATAGCGTCTGCCCATACGTAAGCCCCGATGAGCGCGCCGCTTCGATTTGCCCTTTGTCGATTGACTGCAGGCCGCTGCGGACGATTTCCGACAACATGGCCGATTCAAAAATGACCAAGGCCGAAATGGCGGCATATAGTTTATCCAGCTTTAATCCGACTTCCGGAAGAGCGAAATACGTAAAGAAAATGATTAATAACAGCGGCAAGTTCCGGATCGTTTCGACCAGTACGGCGAGCAGCTGGGAAAACACTGGGATTTTCGTATAGCGAATGACCCCGATGACAATGCCGAAGATAAAACTCAAAACAATGGAAATGAACGCCACTTCCAATGTGACGAGAAACCCTTGAAGCAAAAACTTCAAATGGGCGGGCGCATAAGCACCGGCAAAATCCATCATTTGGCCTCCTTTCCTACCGCGCCTTGAGCAGCCGGCGCTCTAAGTAGCCGACGCCAAGGCTGAGCGGGATCGTTAAGACGAGGTAAAACAAGGCGACGAAAATATAAACGTCAAAGGTGACGAACGTTTTCGAGGAAATCAAGTCGCCGTAATACATTAAATCCAATCCGGCGATGACGCCAAGCACCGAAGAGTTTTTCACCAAGTTGATGAACTGGTTGCCAAGCGGCGGAATGACGATTTTCACCGCCTGCGGCAAGATGACGTAACGCATCGCCTGTAAGTAGGTCAATCCGGAGGAACGGGCCGCTTCCATTTGTCCTTTCGGAACGGCTTGAATGCCCGAGCGGATCGCTTCGGCGATAAAAGCAGCGGTATACACCATCAGTCCGAGCGTTCCGGCGGTAAACGAGTCAAACCGGATGCCGACGGCGGGCAAGCCCATAAAAAAAACAAAGACGATCAACACAAGCGGGATGTTGCGGATAAATTCCACGTACGCCGTTCCGATCCAATTGAGCGGGCGAATCGGCGCGATGCGGAAAATGGCGATGATAGTCCCCAGGGCCAAGCTGCCGATCAGCGCCAGCACGCTGGCCTTGATCGTATGGCCAAACCCTTGCATGTACAAATCCCAATGTTCAACTAAAATAGAATAGCGCAACAAGGCTAAACGCCTCCTTTCCTCGCTGACTCATGGCCTGTCCTTTGGGCAAACAGGTGGGCGGATATTGTTCCGCCCACCGTTTCGCCTGTTATTGTTGCGGCTTTTTGCCGATCCATTTTTCGTAGATCTTATCGTATTCGCCGTTTTCTTTAATTTCTTTCAAGTATTCGTTGATAACTTGCAGCAGTTCTTTGTCTCCTTTGCGGACGGCGATGCCGTACGGTTCTTCGGTGAACGTTTCATCAAGGACGCGATAGTTCGGATCTTGTTTGGCCATCCCCCAAAGCAGCGCGTTGTCGGTCGTGAGCGCATCACCTTGGCCCGCTTTCAATGCAGTAAACGCTTCCGCGTAGTTTTCAAATTCAAGCACGTTGACTTGCGGGGCCGCTTTGCGGATGTTTTCCGCCGATGTCGATCCTTTCGCCGTCAAGACCGTCATGCCTTTTTTCAAGTCTTTCACGCTGTTGATCGGGCTGTCTTTTTTCACAAGCAGCGATTGGCCTGCCATAAAGTACACATCCGAGAAATCCACTTCTTTTTTCCGTTCCTCGGTGATCGTCATGGTGGCGATAATGGCGTCAATTTCCCCGTTGTTCAGCATCGGGATGCGCGTTTTGGACGTCACTTCTTTCAATTCAATTTTGTTTTCATCACCGAGAATTTTTTTCGCCAGCCCTTTGGCAATATCAATGTCAAATCCTTCGACTTTGCCCGTTTCCGGGTTTTTCAATCCGAATAAGTTCAGATCGTATTTGACGCCAACAACAAGCTTGCCGCGTTGTTTAATTTTTTCAAGCGTATTGGTCGCTTCCGTTTTTTCTGACGATGTTCCGCCTTCCCCTTTGTCCGTCGTGCTGCAGCCCGTCAACGCAACAGCGCTCAATAAGGCCGTCAAGGCGACGGCGATCCACCATTTCCATGCTTTCTTTCTCATGAACAAAACCCCCTTTGATTGACCGGAATTAATGGTTTAAAATGCGGCTTAAAAAGACGCGCGCCCGTTCTTCTTTCGGCGCTGCGAAAAACTCCTCAGGCGGCGCTTCTTCTAAAATGCGGCCTTGGTCCATAAAGACGATGCGGTCGGCCACCTCGCGGGCAAATCCCATTTCATGGGTGACGACAACCATCGTCATCCCTTCTTTCGCCAGCTGCTTCATGACATCGAGCACCTCGCCGATCGTTTCTGGGTCCAGCGCCGATGTCGGTTCATCAAACAGCATGATTTTCGGTTTCATCGCCAACCCGCGGGCGATGGCGACGCGCTGCTGCTGGCCGCCGGACAGCGCGGACGGATAGGCGTTCGCTTTGTCTGGGATTCCGACTTTTTCCAAGTAATACATGGCGATCTCGTTCGCTTCTTTTTCGGACATGCCGAGCACTTTGCGCGGCGCCAACGTGATGTTTTGCAAAACAGTCATGTGCGGGTATAAGTTGAAATGTTGAAACACCATGCCGATATTGCGCCGCAGTTCGTTAATGTTGATGTGTTTGTCGTTCACTTTGATGCCGTCTACGATCAATTCGCCGCTTGAGATCGTCTCGAGCCGGTTGATGCAGCGCACGAGCGTACTTTTGCCCGAACCGGATGGCCCGATAATGACGACGACTTCCCCTTGGTTGATCGTCAAGTTAATGTCTTTCAACACATGAAAATCGCCGTAGTATTTGTTGACTTGGTGGAAATAAATCAATAGCCCCCCTCCTTTGTGACAAATTTGTGAATGTTTTTCGAATTGATTGTAAATGCGCATCTACGAAAATCTACGGAAATCTACAAAAATTTTGTGAATCGATTGAAAAAGACGATGATGGACGCAAAGAAGGGGAAGTCATTTTTTGAATAGTAAGGCAAATCTCTTTGCAAATCAGCAGTCGAGAATTATAATGGGACATGAAGAATTTGGCATTGATGGATGCTGAAAGGAGAGGAAACCGCAAATGAAGTATCGAAAACTCGGCCGCACGGGGCTGAAAGTCAGTGAGATTAGTTTAGGCAGCTGGCTTACATATGGAAATTCGGTAGAAAAAGAAACCGCGATCCGCGTCATTGACAAGGCGTACGAACTTGGCATCAACTCGTTTGACACGGCGAACGTCTACGCGCGCGGGGAAGCGGAAAAAATCGTCGGCGAAGCGCTGCGCAAATATCCGCGCGAATCGTATGTTATCGCGACGAAAGTGTTTTGGCCGATGGGCGACGGCCCGAACGACCGCGGCCTGTCGCGCAAGCATGTGTTTGAACAGCTCCATGCGAGCTTAAAGCGGCTGCAACTGGATTATGTCGATATCTACTATTGCCACCGCTATGACAAAGAAACACCGGTCGAGGAGACGTTGCGTACGATCGACGACCTCGTCCGCCAAGGAAAAGTGCTGTATGTCGGCGTGAGCGAATGGACGGCCCAGCAAATTCAAGAGGCGCTCGGCGTGGCCGACCGCTACCTGCTCGACCGGATCGTCGTCAATCAGCCGCAATACAACATGTTCCACCGCTATATTGAAAAGGAAGTCATCCCGGTGTGCGAACAAAACGGCATCAGTCAAATCGTCTTCTCGCCGCTCGCGCAAGGGGTGCTGACCGGCAAATACAAACGAGGTCAAGCGTTGCCGGCTGACAGCCGCGCCGCCGACCCGAAGGCGAACGCCTTTATTCAGCGGCTGCTGAATGATGACGTGTTGGCGAAAGTCGAACAGCTCGAAAAAGTCGCCGCTGAGCTTGGCATTACGTTGTCCCAGCTCGCCCTCGCCTGGGTGCTGCGCCAGCCGAACGTCGCCAGCGCCTTAATTGGTGCCAGCCGCCCGGAACAAGTCGAAGAAAACGTCAAGGCGGTCCATGTTGTGCTCAGTGATGAGGTGCTGGAGAAGATTGAGGGGGTTTTGGCGTAAAAGAGGTGAGGGTGTCCCAAAAGGATCGGGACACCCTTTCTTATTACCGTATATAGACAATATGTTGTGTTTTGTTAAGGAAAATTACCCTTTTGGGTCAGTCCCCTTTTTATCACCTCGAACCGAGAAGGCCTCAACTTCCAAGCATGAGCGTAAGTGGGGGATGAACCGGCGTCTTCCACCAACGATCTTCCCCTTGCACCAAAAGAACAAAGGAAGGGCTTCGATTGCGATCTTTTTGAGGAAGCTTAACGGTGGGATGCACACGGATGGCTTAGCTGACCGCTTACCGTATGTTAGGGTGTTCCCGAGAATCCCCTACTTCTCTACGTGAGCGCGGGTGAGGAGTGTTCAATTGAGTCGGTTTCATTTCCGGCGTATTGAGTATGTAGTAAAAATTTAGGGAATGCTATTCGTTCCGTGACTGCATCCAAAAGGAGCAGAGTGTGATAGAATAAAATAAAAAAGGGTGTGAGTTCGATGGCCATGGACTATTTTCAGGTGAACTTGCCGAAAGAGTTTTTGTCCGCCATTAATGAATTGGAAGGCAACACCGTTGAGGCAAAAATAAAGCTTTCATTGGCGATTGGTTTGTTTGTTGGAAAACAGGTGACGCTGGCGAAAGCGGCTGAATTGGCAGGAAAATCCTTAGGGGAATTTATCGATGTATTGCGTTCGAAGGCGATTCCTTGGATGGAATATACGGAGGAACACATTAAAGATGATTGGGACACGGTGCAAAAATTGAGCAAAGAAAATAGGGATCACAATGAGTAGGGTTACGGTTAATTCTACACCGATTATAGGTCTGTCGATCGTTGGTCAATTGACTCTTTTGTCTGAACTATTTGATGAAGTATATGTTCCGGAAGCTGTCTATCAAGAAATTGTTCATCACCATGCCCCACGCCATTATGGAAAAGAGGAGCTCAAACGATTGGTCAGCGAGGGGGTGTTTCGACTATACCATGTAAAAAATCGCAGCCTTGTTGAAAGTTTATATGGAAAATTCCATGCCGGGGAGTTAGAAGTTATTATTGGAGCGAAAGAACTTGGTGCTCAAGTCGTTGTGATGGATGAGCATGCTGCCAGATCATTGTCGAAACAATTCCTTTTACGACCTATCGGCACAATCGGAGTTTTGATTCTGGGAAAGAAAAACAGGAAAATAGCGGAAGTCAAGCCGCTGTTAGACACTTTGCTTGAAAATGGATTTTATCTCTCCCAACGTCTCTATCGAGAGGCGTTGTCGTTGGCAGAAGAAACGCCGTAACCCCGCCGCCGCGCTCGGCTTTTCCTTTTTAACCCCTGTCAACAACCCCATACCCGTCAAGTTTAGCGGTATAAAATTTTTAAGACGATACTCGTGTTCATCCCCGCAGTGAATGATGGGGATCACATCCATTATTGGGCATACCAAATCCCCCTCCAGAAGAGGGGGGGTTGGTATTTATATCCATATCTAATTCTACCATATCTCTAATTTCGTTACGATATCTGATGCCGTTTCTTCCCCCTTTCCTTCGACCTTTCTTGGCATGTTTTCGTAACAGGGAAAGGAGAGAGAAAAAGGTTGATTTCCGCCATATGCGAACGCAAAAGCAACTGGTGCCAATACGATTGGAGAAGATCGAGCGCTTTCCGTTCACTGATTTCAATGTCTTCCTTTTGATGCCAATACATCCGAGCTTGAAACATCCCCATGCACAGAGAGTCAGAAAGGCTTCCGCCGTTAACGAACGCTGCCGCCGGATAAAGCCTGTTTTCTGTGCGAGACGGGTTCATTCTTCGGGAGAAAAGAGTTGACGAATGGTTTGAATCCATGCATTCATTTGTTTTTCCATGAAAAAAATCCTTTCTAACGTGGAGTGTTCGTTAGAAAGGATACCGTGTTTTTGACGATGCACAAAGACCAAAATTCTTAACTTGATGGGTATGGGCCCATACTTCACCGTCAGCCCGATGCTGACGGAAGAGGAAGCGCGGGCGATTCGTGAATTTTTAGAGCGAAAATCGGCCGCTGAAAAGCGGATGAGGAAAGAGTCAACCGCACAGAGAAACAGGCCAGCGCTCGAGGCGATGAAGGCGGTTCGGCGCATCAGCGAGACGATCGTCCACCTGTTGGACGGTTTTTCCCTGGAGGTGGTCAAGGGGCGCTCTGTTCATGAACTATTGGCGGACGCGTGCCGCCGTCTTGAACGAAGTGGCGTCATCGTCGATGCCGATGTCGTCATCGAGGAGCTGCGGCGCCGCGAGTCGCTTGGCGGGCTTGGCGTCCCTGGCACGACGCTGGCGCTTTACCACGCTCGAAGCTTCGCTGTCCTTCGTCCATCTCTGACGATGTACCGACTTGATGCGCCGCAAACGGTGCCCGGCATGGACGGGGAGCCGATGGAGATCAACACGGTTGTGTTGCTGCTTGGGCCATCAGATGCCGATAAGGAGATGCTCACTGTGTTAAGCGAGGTCAGCTCCTTGCTCGTGAAGGATGAGCAAAGCCTTGCCGTTTTGGCGCATGGCGGCGAGGAAGAAGTGTATTCACTTGTCAGCGCCCATTTGGAGCAATTTTTTGATCATTACTGGACATCAATGAAGGAGTGAAAACGATGGTAACCCATTCGATTTTAAACAAAGAAAACATTGTGCTAAATGCCCAACCCAAAACAAAAGAAGAGGCGATCCGCCTTGCTGGCGAGGTGTTGGTCAAGCAAGGATATGTCGCCCCGGCATATGTTGATGCGATGCTTGAGCGGGAAGAACTGACATCAACGTATATCGGCAACAATGTCGCCATTCCGCACGGAACGGAAGCAGCCAAAGCGCTCGTGGAACAGTCCGGCATTTCGATCGTGCAAGTCCCGGGCGGCGTCGATTTTGGCGGCGGCAACATGGCCACGATCGTGATCGGCATTGCCGGCAAAGACGGGGAGCATTTGGATATTCTGTCAAAACTCGCGCTCGTCTGTGCGGAAGCGGACAATGTCGAAGCGATGGCGAACGCCAAAACAGAAGAAGACATTCTTGCGCTGCTCCATGAGGTGAACGGCTGATGCAGGCGGTTCATTTTGGCGCTGGCAACATCGGCCGCGGCTTTATCGGCAGTCTGCTGGCTGCGTCGGGATATAAGGTCGTTTTTGTCGATGTCAACGAACAAATCGTCCGCCTGCTCAAGGAGCGGGGGGAGTATCGGGTCATTGTTGCCGGCGAGCGGCAAGAGGAGCAATGGGTGCGCGGCGTTTCGGCGCTGAACAGCCAAACAGAGCGGGAGCAAGTCATCGCGGCGATCGCCGCCGCTGATTTGGTCACGACCGCGGTCGGCCCGCACATTTTGCCGGCCATCGCCCCCCCTTGTTGCCGATGGGCTCAAGCAGCGGCTGGGCGTTCAGCAAACTCCCCTTCATGTCATCGCGTGCGAAAACATGATTGGCGGCACGGAGACGTTGAAGCAGCACGTGTTTGCCCATCTTTCCGAAGCCGAACAACAGCTGGCGGGCGAGTCGGTCGGCTTTCTCAACTGCGCGGTTGACCGCATCGTGCCAAACCAAACGAACGATGATCCGCTGGCGGTGACGGTCGAACCGTTTTTCGAATGGGCGATTGAAACGCGCAACGTCATCGGCACTGTTCCGCCGATTCAAGGGGCTCATTTTGTCGCTGACTTAGGGCCGTATATTGAACGAAAGTTATTTACTGTCAACACCGGCCATGCCCTTGCCGCCTACTTAGGCTACCTCAAGCAATACGAAACCGTGCAAGACGCGATGAAAGACAGCGCCATTGGGGCGGATGTCGAACAGGCGCTCAGCGAATCCGGAGCGGTGTTGGTGAAAAAGCACGGTTGGAAGGCAGATGAGCACCGCGCGTATATCGAGACGACGATCGGGCGCTTCATGAACCCGGCGCTGTCCGACGACATCATCCGTGTCGCCCGCTCGCCGATCCGCAAACTTGGGCCGAACGACCGCCTCGTCGCTCCAGCCGTGCAATATTGCGCCTTATTCGGCAACGTCCCGCACGGCTTGGCTAAAGGAATCGCCGCCCTCCTGCGGTTCGATGACGACCGCGACGTGGAAGCCGCCGCTCTGCAACAAACGATCGCACACCACGGAATCGAAGGAGCGCTTCGGCAATACGCGGGGCTTGAAAGTGGGCACCCGCTCGTGGCGGCGGTGAAGGACGAGTACGGAAGAATGGAGAAAAACAAAAACTGACCGTCTTGCAAATGTCGTCGACCTCCAATCGTGCAAAAATCCCGGGGGATCGACGACAATGTTTTTTGCGTCAAAATCCTACAGCCAACACTGCTGAACGATATTGACAGAATTTTTGAAACGTGATATTCTGAAAACAGCCAAAAGGGGAAAAGCTTGATTTTATGCGCATTCTTTGGGGTTTTTATCGTACCTATGAGGGATTGAAACAACAATTTATTGAGCGTGCTCAAGCAGGCCATCGAATGTTTTTATCGTACCTATGAGGGATTGAAACATTTCACCTGCTTTCCCCCTCCTTTTCCGGTTAATGTTTTTATCGTACCTATGAGGGATTGAAACCATTCATCACAATTCAAGCATTCCACTTGACCCATAGTTTTTATCGTACCTATGAGGGATTGAAACTACTCACTCGTACCGTTCCAATCGGACTGTTTCGGGCTTTTATCGTCCCCATCAGTGATTGAAACACTGTGTAGTACGGCACAACTTTTTCTGTCCCCCATGCAGGATTTTCACCCCCTGTTTGCGAATGGATAGAATCGAACACGTTCAAAGAGGGGTGATGGAATGGTTATTGACCACGACCGGTTGTTCAAAGAACTGATTCAAACGTTCTTCGAAGAGTTTCTTCTCCTCTTTTTCCCCGACATGCACGAACACATTGATTTCCGCCATTTGTCCTTCCTGTCCGAAGAACTGTTTACCGATGTCACCGCAGGTGAAAAATACCGCGTCGATCTATTGGTCGAGACGAAGCTGAAAGGAGAAGATGGGCTGATCATCGTTCATGTGGAGAATCAAAGCTACGTGCAACCATCGTTTCCAGAGCGCATGTTTATCTATTTCAGCCGTCTGTTTGAAAAATACCGCACGCGCATCGTTCCGATCGCTGTCTTCAGCCATGATGCCCTTCGCGAGGAACCATCCGTGTTCTCAATCGAGTTTCCCTTTGGCGACGTGCTGCAGTTTCGCTTTTTCCCCGTAGAGCTGCGCAAGAAACATTGGAGAGACTACATCCGGCATGACAATCCGATCGCAGCTGCCCTCCTTGGCAAAATGGGGTATACTGAAAGTGAGAAAGTCGAGTTGAAAAAAGAGTGTTTGCGCATGTTGGTGCGATTGGAGCTGGATGAAGCGAGGCAGCGGCTGCTGTTGGGCTTTTTTGAAACATATGTGAAGCTGTCGGAGGAGGAAGAGCAACAACTACAAAGAGAGGTGAGGGCGATGGAAACGAAAGAAAAAGAGCAAGTGTTGGAGCTGATCATTTCCTATGAGCAAAAGGGAAGGAAACAGGGGATAAAACAAGGAATGAAACAGCTGATCCGCAACATGGCGCGCAAAGGAATGAAGGCGGAAGACATTGCTAGGTTGGTGGATCTTCCAGAGGAAGATGTTTGGGAATTGCTTGAAGAGCAGGGAAATTAAACACAAGAGGCGGCTATCTAACGAGGACGGTTGGCGGCGACAAAAGAGGCAGATGAAATCATTGATTCGTAAGTGATCGATTGTAAAAAAACGAATGATCGTCCTGCCACATGAAAGATGAGGAACGAAAGTCAGAAAGTATGCACCGTATCAACGTTTTATGCACCGTCGGCCTTGAAAGGCAGGCGGCCTTTTTTTGTTATGGGGCTCCGGCGTTCCGCTAGGCGTCTTGGCCATATGAGATCATGTCGGCTATATGTCCATGAACAAAATGCACAAAATTCATTTTATTTTCAAAAACTTCACGCTCATCCCGCGGCATGGTAAGGTTGTGATTGAAAACGTTATCAAAAAACAAGGGGGCAAGGGAGAAATGAAGAAAACGAAATGGTGGGGATTGCTCGCTGCAGGGATGATGACACTGGCTTTGGCGGCCTGTGGGGGCAATGAATCGGCGGGGTCGAAATCGTCCGGTTCGAACTCTGGCTCATCGGCCTCAAACTATCCGACGAAGCCGATTACGATTGTTGCTCCGTCTGGGGCGGGCGGCGGTTGGGATTTAACGGCCCGCGCGGTCACGAAAGTGTTGGATGAGACAGGGCTTGTCAAACAGACCATGACGGTCGAAAACAAACCGGGCGGCGGCGGGGCGGTCTTTATGGCTGAGTACGCCACCCAGGATGTCAAAAACGATTACAAACTGTTTGTCAACTCGCCGCCGATTATCATCAACAACCTGAAAAAAGAAGGGAACAGCCCGTTCGGCTACAAAGACACAACCCCGCTCGCCCAGTTGACAAAAGACTTTGGCGCGATTGTGGTTAAAGCCGATTCAAAGTTTCAAACGTTGACCGACTTGCTGAACGCCATTAAACAAAATCCGAAATCCGTCACCATTGCCGGAGGGTCGGCGCCAGGGTCGATGGACCACTTAGTGGCGATTTTGCCGATCTATAAGTCGGGCATCGATCCAAAATCAGTCAAGTATGTTTCGTACGATGGCGGCGGAGAAGCGATGGCGGCGCTGCTTGGCGGCAATGCGGATGTGATTGCGACGGATGCGTCTTCGGTTGGCGAATATTTGAAAGCCGGCAAAGTGCGGGTGCTGGCGGTTTCCGCTCCTGAACGCCTCGGCGGAGTGCTGAAAGACGTGCCGACGATGAAAGAGCTTGGCGTTGATGCCGAGTTTACGATTTGGCGCGGCGTGTTCGGGCCGAAGGAAATGTCTTCGGAAGCAAAAGCGTTTTGGGAAGAGACATTGAAAAAACTGTCTGAGCATGAAAAATGGAAAGAAGAGCTGCAAAAACAAGGTTGGGAAGCAGAGTATCGCAATTCGGAAGAGTTTACGAAATTTTTGCAAGAGCAAGAGCAGCAAGTCGGCGACCTGCTGAAGTCGCTTGGGATGCATAAATAACTCGAGGGGGAAGAGCATTCTTCCCCTTTTTCCAAAAGCGGGAGGGAAAGCGATGAACAAAACGGCTGACCGGATCGCGGCGGTGGCGTTTTTGGCTGTGGGCGCTTTGTTTATGGTGGAAAGTTTGCGCATATCGAAAAGCGCCTACGGCAGCGCTGTCGGGCCGAATGTGTTTCCGTTTTTGCTTGGACTTGTGTTGGTTTTATTAAGCATAAAACTGCTGTTTGAGACAAGAAATTATTCAGGCGCAACAGGGGAGAAACTGCCGCGGCAATATAAAAAGTTTCTTGTCATTTTCATCGCCGCCATTTTCTATGCGGCGTTGCTTGAAACGGTTGGATATGTGATCACGACATTTCTCTTTCTTGTCATCGGCTTTCAAACGATGGAAAAAGGGGCGCTGTGGAAATCGATCGCCATTGCGGCTGGTTTTTCGTTAGGCGTATATGGCCTTTATGTGAAGCTGCTGCAAGGAACATTGCCGAGCTGGCCGATTTGGTTCCAATGAAAGGAGGGGCATCATGAGCACACTATCGTTTTTGTTTGACGGATTTCAGACGGCGCTTCAGCCGCATAACTTGCTGTTTGCGTTTATCGGGGTGTTGATCGGCACGGCGGTCGGCGTGCTTCCTGGGATCGGGCCGATGAGCGGGGTGGCGCTGCTCATTCCGGTGACGGCGTCGATGACATCGGGTTTGAGTCCCGAGCAGGCGGCCGCCAGTTCGATCATTTTGTTGGCCGGCGTCTATTACGGGGCGATGTACGGCGGGTCGACGACGTCAATTTTGTTAAACACGCCCGGGGAATCATCGTCTGTTGTCACGACGCTGGACGGCTACCAAATGGCGCGGCAAGGCCGGGCCGGGGCGGCGCTGGCGATTGCGGCGATCGGCTCGTTTGTGGCGGGGATTGTGTCGCTCATCGGTCTTGTATTATTAGCGGAGCCGCTGTCCAATGTCGCCTTGAAGTTCGGTCCGGCTGAATATTTTTCGCTCATGCTGCTCGGGTTGGCGGCGGTGAGCGGCCTTGCCGGCAAATCGATGACGAAAGCGTGGATCATGACGGTGTTCGGCTTGTTGCTTTCCACGATCGGGCTCGACAACGTCTCTGGCGTCGCACGCTTCACGTACAACATTTCCTATTTGTATGGGGGGCTGGAGTTTTTAACCGTAGCGGTCGGGTTGTTTGCGTTGGGAGAAGTGTTTAGAGCGATTCTCCATCGGGAAACGAACGAAGGGGAAATTGCTAAAATCGGGCGCATCTTGCCAACCAAATCGGACTTGAAGGAAAGTGCCGGCCCGATTGCCCGCGGGTCGCTGCTCGGATTTTTCATCGGCGTGCTGCCGGGAGCCGGAGCGACGTTGGCCTCATTTTTCTCTTATATTCTTGAAAAGAAAATCAGCAAACATCCGGAAAAATTCGGCCAAGGGACGATCGCCGGCGTCGCGGCGCCCGAGTCGGCGAACAACGGTGCGTCTGGAGGCGCGATGATTCCGCTGTTGACGCTCGGGATTCCGGGGTCCGGGACGACGGCCATTTTGATGGGAGCGCTCATTATGTACAACGTCCAGCCAGGTCCGCTGTTGTTTGATGAACATCCGGCTGTCGCCTGGGGATTGATTGCGAGCATGTTCATTGGAAATGTGATGTTGCTAATTCTGAACATGCCGCTTGTAAAAATTTTCGCAAAAATCATCCAAACGCCGACGAAGTATTTGTTGCCGCTCATTATTGCCATCTCTGTATTCGGCGTGTATGCGGTGCAAGTGACGACGTTTGATGTGTTTCTGTTGTTGGCATTTGGCTTGCTCGGCTATTGGCTTGCGGAACACGACTATCCGCTTGCGCCGCTTGTGCTGGGGCTTGTGTTGGGGCCGATGATCGAAAACAACATGCGCCGGGCGTTGACGGCATCCAACGGGGACTATCTCGTTTTCGTTGAAAAGCCGATTTCGCTTGTCTTGTTAGTCATCGCCTTGTTGTGGATTGCCGTGCCGTTTTTCATGAAGTTACGAGGAAAAACCGTCATTGTCAATGAAGATATGTAATAATAGAAAGAAAGGCTTTCTTCCTTAAGTTGGAGGATGGTCTTTCTTTTCATTTTTCCGTTTGGGGGACAGCACGATGAAACTGCAAACACGGTTGATGATGATCATTTGTTCGCTGCTTTTGTTTGTCATCGTGTTTCTTACATTTTTATTCCAACATATGTTCGCGGAGACTATCAAACAACAAATCGGCATGCGGGCGCTGAACGTGGCGGAAACCGTTGCGTCCACCCCGCTTGTGCGCGAGGCGTTCCGCGACCCGAATCCGTCCGTGCGCTTGCAGCCGTTTGCCGAATATATTCGCCGAAAGACAGGGGCGGAGTACGTAGTGATTGGCAACCGTAAGGGAATCCGCTATGCTCACCCGCTGCCGGACCGGATCGGCAAACCGATGGTCGGGGGCGACAACGGTGAGGTGCTCAAAGGCAAGGCCATTATTTCGGAGGCGGTCGGTTCGCTTGGTCCGGCGATCCGGGGAAAAGCGCCGATTTTTGATGAAAACGGACATGTGATCGGCATTGTTTCGGTTGGTTTTTTGCTAGAGGATATTCAGCGTACAGTATGGTCGTATCGTATGAAGATGTTTCTCTTCTCCGTTTTTGCCCTCTTTCTCGGAGCGGTGGGTGCAATGGCGATCGCCAAGGCGGTGAAAAAATCGATTCATGGTCTTGAACCGGAAGAAATCGGTTTGCTCTACCAAGAAAAGCAGGCGATTTTAGAGGCAATTCGCGAAGGAATGGTGGCCATCAATCAAGAGGGAACGATTACAATGGTCAACCAAACGGCGCTGAAGCTGCTTGGGTATGAGAACGAACGCGATGTGTTGGGAATGCCGATCTTGCAGCTTATTCCCCACTCGAGGCTGCCTGAAGTCATTCGGACGGGGCAGGCAGAATTTGACGATGAAATGGTGTTAGGGGAAGAAACCGTCATTGCCAACCGCATTCCGATCAAAGACAAGCAAGGGCGTGTGATCGGAGCGGTATCGACGTTTCGAAACAAATCGGAATTGTATCGCTTGACCAAAGAGTTATCGCAGCTTCGCAGTTATGCCGATGCCTTACGCGCGCAAACGCACGAATTTTCCAACAAGCTGTATTTGATCTCTGGCCTGATTCAACTGGAATCGTATGAGGAAGCGCTTGAACTGATCGCAAAAGAGACCGACTTGCAACAAAACATCGTCCGGTTTGTCATGAAAGAAATTCCGGATCCGATCATCGGCGGTCTGCTGATCGGCAAGTTCAATCGCGCCAACGAGCTGAAAATTGTGTTTGAGATCGATCGGGAAAGCAGTTTCCGTGATGTGCCGCCATGGATGGACCGGGACCATCTAGTAACCATTATTGGAAATGTAGTAGATAACGCCATGGAAGCGGTCGGTCCTCCACAACGGAAAAGAAGAGAAACGAGTGACCATTTTTTTGACCGACCTCGGCGATGACTTGATTATTGAGGTCGAGGATAACGGATTAGGCATTGACCCAGTTGTAGCGGAACGGATCTACGAGCGCGGCTTTTCAACGAAGGCTGCCGGAGGGCGGGGGTATGGGCTTGATCTAGTGAACCGGGCGTTGACAATGCTCGGGGGGCAAATGACGTATCGATCTGAGCAAGGAGCAGGCACGGTATTTACCATCATGATCCCAAAGCGGCCAGCCCATGTCGGGCGGCAGGACCGCCAAGGCTAGAAGGAGGGAACCGATGTTGCCGATTCGTGTACTGATTATTGAAGACGACCGCCGCATTGCGGAAATCAATCGGCGCTTTGTCGAGAAAGTGAACGGTTATGAAGTGGTCGGCATCGCCACGAACGCCGAAGAGGCAAGGGAATTGACAGAGGTGCTGCAACCCGACGTGTTGTTGCTTGATGTCTATTTTCCGGATATGAACGGCCTCTCTTTTTTAAAATGGGTTCGGGAACGCTTTTCCAATATCGATATTATTATGATCACAGCAGCACGAGAAGTGGATGCCTTGAAACAAGCGCTGCATGGCGGGGTGTTTGATTATATTATCAAGCCGATTATGTTTGATCGATTTGTCGACACATTGCATCGGTATAAAGAGTACTATGACAAAATGCAGCGGTGGGTGAAAGAGAAAGAGTGGATTGGCCAAGAAGATGTTGATGAACTGATGGGAAGAGAATGGTCCGTTAAGGAACAGCCGATGTTGCCTAAAGGCATTCAGCCGTTGACGCTGGAAAAAGTGTTAGCGGTTGTTAGGCAGTGCCAAGAAGGCATCACTGCTGAAGAAGTCGGACGGCAAATTGGCACAAGCCGGACGACCGCCCGTCGATATTTAGAATACCTTGTCTCCACGGGACAAGTGCTAGCCGATATTGTCTATGGATCGGTCGGTCGTCCGGAGCGGATTTATCGAAAAAAAGTGTAAAAGGCGGGATGTCTGAACAACGTTATACAAGGAACATCGAGCCGACATATGCACAAAGAAAGCGGGGGAAACGTCTTGGCTGTTTTTAGCGGAATTGTATTGCAAGTGATGGTTCCTATGCTGTTGATTGTCGGCTTGGGAGCAGGGCTTCACCGTTTCTTTCGTCTTGACCTCAATACATTATCCAAATTGAACATGTATGTCCTGCTGCCGGCAGTCGCATTCATCAACGTGTACGACAGTGAGTTGAATGGAAAGGTGTTAGCGGCTATCTTAGGGTTTCTTCTGTTGCAAAACGGCGGGCTGATGGTTTTGAGTAGGATCATGGCGAAACTATTCAAACTGGAGCGAAGTATGGCAGCGGTGTTTCAAAATACGGTTGTGCTGAACAATTCTGGCAACTTCGGCATTCCTGTCAGCCAGCTGGTGTTTCACCAACATCCGCTCGGGGCGACGATTCAAATCATCGTGACCATTTTTCAAAACTTCTTGACCAATACATATGGAGTGTATCAGTTCGTGTCAGGAAACGGGAAAAGTGGGAAATGGGCTGCTGAGATATGGAAAAATCCCGTCCTTCACGCGCTGTTGCTTGGCGTGGTCTGCCGATGGCTCCACGTCCCGATCCCATCATTTTTATGGACGCCGCTTCAGCGGGTCGCCGATGCGTTTTTAGCCATCGCCCTCTTTACGTTGGGAGCGCAAATCGCCTACGCTCGGTTTACTGCCTTGCCGCCGCTTGTGTATGTGAGTGTGTTCGGGCGCTTGATATTGTCGCCGCTGTTGGCTGGGTCTTTGATCTTTCTATTAGGAATGGATGGCGTGACGGCTCAGGCATTGCTCATTGCCAGTTCGTATCCATGTTCACGCAATACGGCGCTGTATGCGCTCGAGTATGACTGCCACCCCGATTACGCCGCCCAGGCAGTGCTGGTGTCGACCTTGTTGAGCGCCATTACCGTGACAGGCACAGTATATGCGGCCCGTCTGCTGTTTCCGATTGGCGGATGAAAACGGGGGCAAGTTGTCGTCGACCTCCAATCGTGCAAAAATCCCGGGGGATCGACGACAATGTCTTTTCGCGTCAAAATCCTACAGCCAACACGGCTGAACAGTATTGACAGAATTTTTGAAACGTGTTATTCTGAAAACAGCCAAAAGGGGAAAAGCTTGATTTTACGCACATGGTTTGGGTTTTTATCGTACCTATGAGGGATTGAAACTTTGATTTGTTCCATTTCTTTTTCAAACTGTTTTTGCGTTTTTATCGTACCTATGAGGGATTGAAACAATCACCCCAGCAATAATAGCAAATAACCCCAGAGGTTTTTATCGTACCTATGAGGGATTGAAACTTTTCTTCGGCGGCTGTACCGTCTGCATTGTTAGCCGACGTTTTTATCGTACCTATGAGGGATTGAAACTTGGGATGAAAAAGACAAGCACAAATGGGTACGGCCGTTTTTATCGTACCTATGAGGGATTGAAACAAGCGTTTGTAATGGCTCCTGTTTGAATTTGTGCTGTGTTTTTATCGTACCTATGAGGGATTGAAACCCAATAGTGGTCGCGTTGCCGATCATCCATTTCATGTTTTTATCGTACCTATGAGGGATTGAAACGTCATCCCGATCGTTACGATCGGAGCCCCTTCCATCGTTTTTATCGTACCTATGAGGGATTGAAACTAGATGCAGGAGGCAATAAAACAAAAATGAAAGGATGTTTTTATCGTACCTATGAGGGATTGAAACAAAGATATTGCAAATGAATTGAATATTGGGATATATGGTTTTTATCGTACCTATGAGGGATTGAAACCCGTCCTAGCCAAGTTTCTTCACCTTCTTATTGATTGCTTTTATCGTACCTACGAGGAACTGAAACTATTCCCCGCCTCAGCTGAACCACCGCTGAGTTCAGCTTGTTTTACCGCTCGACATAGGAAAAGGACAAATGCGAAATGGCACATGCCAAAAAAACGCGGGGGAAACAAGAAGGAATTTGGCCGCGAAGAGCGAATACAGTACGGTGAATCCGACAATTGCAGGGAGGGAAAACGTGGCCAAACAGCGCATCGATCATGACCGGTTGTTCAAAGAGTTGCTGTCGACATTTTTTGAGGAGTTTTTGCTTCTTTTCTTTCCCGACGTGTACGAGTACATTGACGTTCACCATCTCTCTTTCCTCTCCGAGGAACTGTTCACCGATGTGACGGCCGGAGAGAAGCACCGCGTCGACTTGTTGGTCGAAACAAAGGTGAAAGGGGAAGACGGGCTCGTCATTGTCCATGTCGAGCATCAAAGCTACACCCAGCGGACCTTCCCCGAGCGAATGTTCCTCTACTTCAGCCGCTTGTTTCAAAAATACCGCCGCCGCATTCTCCCGATCGCCATCTTCAGCTATGACGAACAATACGACGAACCTTCCTCATTGGTCATGCAGTTTCCGTTTTTGACCGTTCTTGACTTCCGCTTTTTGACGGTGGAGCTATGCAAACTGCCGTGGCGCGCGTACATCCGCCATGCCAACCCTGTCGCCGCTGCCTTGCTAAGCAAAATGGGGTATAATGAAGATGAGAAAGTCGACGTGAAAAAGGAATTTTTGCGCATGCTCGTCCGCCTTGAGCTGGATGAAGCGAAACAGCGGCTGTTGTTCGGTTTTTTCGAGACGTATTTGCGGTTATCCGAAGAGGAGGAAATCCAACTGCGACACGAGGTGAGCCAAATGGAGACGAAGGAAGCAAAGCGTGTGATGGAACTCATCGTCTCATACGAACAGCGGGGGATGGAAAAGGGAATCCAACAAGGAATCGAACAGGGGATGAAGCAAGGACGCCAACAAGGGATCGAGGAAGGGAAGCTCGACGTGGTGAAGAGAATGCTGGCGAAAGGGTACGATGTCGACACGATTCACGAACTGACTGGGCTGCCGGTCGAGATGATTGAAAAGGTGAGGCAGTAAGTCGGATGCCCCCTGGCTAGAGCGAACGTCGCCGCCCGCAATGGCGTCAAATCCCTCATAAAGGGCGGCGGCCGTCTTGTTAGAGCCTTCGGACGTTTCGTTCCCAGGGGAGGTTTTTGGAAACGCCGTGTTTTGGGAACTTTTTCGATTTATGAACGGCGTTTTTCTTTTATGATCAGTCTTCTAATTTTTTACCGTTTTCTCACGAATTTAACATAAATTAGCCAGAAGTCCTCCACCTCTATAGGTGGGGGATGAATGGCGTTCGGTTTTTCTGTTTTTCTCTTTCTTTTTTGGATGACAATAGAATACAATAAACATAGGAGGTGAAACCATGTATCGAACGCTGAAAACCCGTTTTCGGGCAAAGAAAGAAGTTATCCAAAAACTATTTGAATGCAATCGCAAGTAGGAGAGGTTCATAAACCATAAAAACAGCTAAAATAACGACACCTATAAAAAGGTAGCCTAAAATAGACGTCATGGTAGTCAGCATGTCCCATTCTCCTTTTTGTTAATTGGTATCGGTATACAATTGTGCTTGTGAAGCTCTAATAAACTCATTATGTTCTTCTGCGGCTTTCACAGATGTTTCAGAAACGCCAAACGATAATGTAGAAAATACTAAAACAAACGACAGGTAAAAATAGGTATTTGTTCATAAAAATGAATCAATGCATTGCTTAGTGCAAAATGAAAGTACAATCTATGAAGCCGTTTGGCGCGATCCATTCGGGCGGAATGACATCACTCGATCGGCAAGCTGTCACGGCCGTATACCATTCATTGATTTTTAGATTTCAAACAAAAACTATTGTAAACCGCTTTCACTTGATTTATAATAAAGCTAAACCGGTTTATGAAAACGCTTTTGAACTAAATCGATTTAGTACGAGAGAGGGATCCCTTTTGAAAAAAGTAACGATGGCCGATGTCGCGAAATTGGCCAACGTTTCGAAAAGTACGGTGTCACAATACTTAAATAAGCGCTATGAGTATATGAGCGAGGAGACGAGAAAACGCATCGCCGAGGCGATTGAAGAGCTTGGGTATCAGCCGAACATCATCGCCCGCAGTTTGAAGCAAAAGACGACAGCGACCATTGGCGTGATTGTTTTTAATATGCTTCATATGATGACAACGCAAGTGCTGCACGCCATTGAAGAGGAATGCCAAAAGCGCGGGTTTCAAGTCATTGTCTGCAATTCCGGCGATGATCCGGATAAGGAAAAAACATATGTTGATACGCTGCTGGCGAAGCAAGTGGACGGGTTGATCGTGTTTCCAACAGGGAAGAACGAGGACGTCTACCGCCGTCTTGTCGAGGAACGGTTTCCGCTTGTGTTTGTCGACCGGATGGTGCCGGGAGTGGAGGCAGACAGCGTGCTGCTTGATAATGCAGGTGCAGCGGAAATGGCGGTTCAGTATTTCGCTTCCTATGGCCGCGATCGGATTGCGATTGTCACCCCGCCGCATGTCTCTTACAACGTGCCGCGGATGGAGCGGTTGGAAGGGTTTCGGGCGGCTATGGAGAAAAGGGGATTTGAAGTTGGCGATCAAAACGTCATCGCCGCTGAACCTGCCGCGCTGCCTGGGGAGCTGAAGAAGCGGTTCATGGAATCGGAGCGGCCGAACGCCTTGTTTGCGATTAACGACTTGACGTTAATGGGCGTTTTGCGGTTTGTGAAAGACGCAGGGGTTCGTGTGCCGGATGAGGTGGCGATCATCAACATCGATGATGTACCGTTTGCCGACATTTACACGCCGGCGCTGACAACCATCGCCCAGCCGACGTTTGCGATGGGGAAGAAAGCAGCTGAGCGCGTGTTTGAACAAATGAAAGCGAAAAAAGCCGACGGTCCGCGCGTATTTCGTTTCTCCCCGGTATTGATGGAACGGACATCGATCAAACGGGAGAAGGCATGAGGAAGGGAGGAGAAACGATGGCGATTTATGGGGACGTCGTCATTGGGATTGATATTGGAACGACAAGTACGAAAGCGGTCGTGTTTGACGGGCGGGGGAAGGTGCTGGCTTCTCACGCTGTCGACTATCCGATCATCCAGCCGCATCCGGGATTTGCCGAGCAGGATCCCGATGAACTGTTCGCGGCGGTCGTTCAAGCGGTCGGGGCGGTGACGGTCCGCCACGGCATCCGCCCAGAACAAGTGAAAGCGATGGGTTTGAGTGCGGCGATGCACTCGATTATGGCGCTTGACGAGTCGGGCCGGCCGCTCACCCGCCTCCTCATCTGGGCGGACAACCGAAGCGTGGCTCAAACGGAGCGGCTGTGGAAAGAGCAAAACGGGCTTGCCATTTACCGGCGGACGGGGACGCCGATCCATCCGATGTCGCCGCTATCGAAATTGCTTTGGCTCAAGGAGGAGCAGCCGAACGTATTTCAGCAAGCACGGCGGTTTGTGTCGGTGAAAGATTACGTGTTGCACCGTCTGTATGGCGACTATGTCGCTGACCATTCCATGGCATCGGCGACGGGTTTATTCCGATTGGACACGCTCGATTGGGACGAGGAGGCGCTCGCCCTTGTCGGCATCCGCCGCGACCAGCTGCCGCGGCTCGTTCCCGCCACTCATGTCATGACCGGGATGAAAAGAGAATGGGCGGAAAAAATGGGAGTCGCTCCGGATGTGCCTGTTGTCGTCGGAGCAAGCGACGGCGTGCTCGCCAACGTCGGCGTCGGGGCGGTGCTCCCAGGTGAAGCGGCCATCACGATCGGAACGAGCGGGGCGGTGCGGACGATCGCGGCAAAACCGACGACCGATGAAAAAGGGCGGACGTTTTGTTATGCGTTGACGCCCGGCTATTGGGTCGTCGGCGGACCGACGAACAACGGCGGCATTTTGCTTCGCTGGCTGCGCGATGAGTTCGGCGCCCAGGAGCGGGAAGTGGCGAAAAAGCTCGGAATGGATCCATACGATTTGTTGACGAAATACGCCGAACGTGTTCCACCTGGATCCGAGGGGCTGGTGTTTTTGCCGTTTTTATCGGGCGAGCGGGCGCCGTATTGGAACGCGAACGCGCGCGGAACGTTTTTTGGACTTGGCCTTCATCATCGACGTGAACATTTGATTCGTGCCGTGATGGAAGGCGTCTGCTTCAGCATCCTATCCGTCGCCTTGGCCATTTGCGATGTCACGGGGCCGATGTCGGAAATCCGTGTCTCGGGCGGATTCGCCAAGTCGCCGTTTTGGCGGCAAATGCTTTCTGATATGCTCGGCAAACCGCTCATCGTGCCGCAGACGCACGAGGCGTCGGCGCTGGGGGCGGCTGCGGTGGCGCTTTACGCGTTAGGCGAGCTGCCGTCGCTGGAAACGGTGAAAACGTGGATCGACACAACGGCCCGCCATGAGCCGAAGGAAGAACATACGCTCATTTACGCTGAACTGTTTGATTTGTATGCCCGCTTGTATGAGCGATTGAAAGAGGAATTTGACATCATCGCTGCGTTTCAGTGGCGGAGTGGGTAAAGGGAGGAAGACTAAATCGATTTAGCTGGCTATGATCGGGCGCTAAATCGATTTAGCCCTTTCCTTCAAAGATCTGAAAACGTTTGCTTTGTTCACTAAATCGATTTATCTCAAAGATAAAGGGGGAGCTTGTGATGGAAATCGCCATTGTTGTTGCTGCTATTATCGTGTTATTATTGCTCATTAGCTTGTGCAGCATAAAGAAGCACGTGAGCTTCCTGGCTTTGGCAATACGCTGTTCACGATTTTGCTTCCGGTCATTTTGATGTTGATTGCCTCTGTGGCAAACGTGACGCTTGATCAAAAGTCAGAAGCGGCGAAAGTGCTGCGCTTTATCGGCGACCCGATTGTTGCGCTCTTGATCGCGACGGTTTATTCGTTCTTTAGCTTAGGCTACGCCCGCGGCTTCAACCGCGACGCTGTCTTGAAATTTGCCAACGACTGCCTCGGCCCGGTCGTGAACATCCTGCTTGTCATCGGGGCGGGCGGCGCATTCAACAAAGTGCTGCTTGATTCCGGCATCGGCGAACAAATCGCGGAAGTGGCGAAACACTCGCACTTCTCTCCGCTCCTGTTAGGCTGGGGCATTGCGGCGCTCATTCGCGTAGCGACGGGATCGGCGACCGTCTCGATGATGACCGCTGCCGGCATCGTTGCCCCCATCGCGGCTACCATGCCGGGAACGAATATGGAACTGCTTGTCTTGGCGACCGGCGCGGGTTCGTTGATCTTGTCGCACGTCAATGACTCCGGCTTCTGGATGATCAAAGAATATTTCGGCATGACGGTGAAAGAAACGCTCATGATATGGACAGTCATGGAAACGATTATTTCGGTGGTGGCGTTTGTCTTCATTTTGTTATTGAATATGGTTCTCTAGCCTTTTCCAGGCAAGACGCTCGTTTTTAGAAGAACGGGCGTCTTATTTTTATATGTCCTTTTGTTATATTTTATATTATAATTATGTAATAAAAAATGACATAAGGAGTGACGCCTGTTGATTTTTGCGAGACGTGCGGAACGAAAAATAAAGCGCGAACTGGATCAGCCTCGACGTGAGGAAACGCAGGGAGGACCGCAACAAATTGCAAGGCAAATTGTTGTGGCGGTTGATCAGCTCAAAGCAGCGATGGAACAGATGAAGATGGCGGCACTTTCGCTGAATGACATTTCCGATTCAAGCCGGAATAGTGCGGCAGAGCTGATGGACCATAGCGAGAAAACGGTGGAGTATACGGAAAAAGTGGCGAACAAAATGCGAACAATCGAGGAGGCGGCTAGGGAAATCGCTGCATCTTCACGTGATATGTATGCGAGCAGCCAGCAGTTTTCCGAACATTGGCTGCATTCATGGAATTCATTGGAGACGTTGCAAAAAGAAATTCGAACACTGCGCTCCCACCATGAAACATTATTGGAACAAATGGACCATCTCGTTCATCATTCGCGACGCATCAATGAAATTATATCAGCGATCGGCGAGATTTCGCAGAAAACGAAAATTTTGTCGCTCAATGCCAATATTGAGGCGGCTCGTGCGGGAGAACATGGGCGCGGGTTTGCGGTCGTCGCGCGGGAAATCGGCATGTTGGCGAATCAAACATCGGAAGCTGTCCAGCAAACACAGGATATTTTGTCCCTTATTCAACGCGAAATCGCAGCGACAACCGATATCGTTCGCGAAGAAACAAGGCAAATCGATGTCGAAGAGAAAGAAATGGAAGCGATTATGTCGTTCCTTCATTTGCTGCAGCGACAGCTGAATGATATGACGGACCTCGTCTCCTCTTCTGTCCGGTCAGCGTCTGGGCAGTCGGACAGCGTGAAAGAAATCGCCGTTCTCCTAGAAGAAATCGTGCAATTGAGCCGGGAAAATCAACGGTTTGTCGAGCGAGTGACGGCGGATATGAACGAACAGCATGAAAGCGTCGAACAGATTTTGCGCATTAATGAAGCGCTGCAAAAGACAGCGGAGGAGCTGCAGCAAACGGTCGGACGTGATTGGATGAGAGAAACGATTTCTGTCGATGATGCGGTCGTGAAAAACACGATTCAGAAACTATCGGCTTTGCTTCAGTCAGCTCCGTTGGAACAAATGGATGAGGCCATGCATCAACGCGTGCTGGATCGATTTTTATCTGAGAATGGAGAGATTGAGGCTGTCTGGTCGAATCGTCTTGATGGGGCGTTTGTCTATTCGAATCCGCCGGCGGGCTTGGTCAACGCCAAAGTCCGGTCGTGGTTTCAGGAAGCTTGTAGAGGAACAGTGTATGTTTCCGATCCGTATGTATCGGCATTGACGAAACATCTTTGCGTCACGGTGTCCGCTCCCATTAGGGATCATAACGGTCAAATTGTCGGGGTCATTGGAGTGGATTTGTCGCTTGTGAAATGAACGCTGCCCCAAAAAGGTGCATGTGTGCCTTTTTGGGGCATGTTTTGTTTTTCGACCTGGCTGATTGGTCGGAAGATGATTGATAATAAATATAACAAAAATATGTAATAAAATATGACAAATATGTTGAGTCCGTGAAACGTGGGCCTTATACTGCTAATCAAGAACAAATCCTCAACGTGGAGAACATGCATCGCTTTTGAGGAACAAGGGAGGGATGCGCTCTTTTAGATGAACGAGGGGCAGGAATTCATCGATGTTTCAAATGAATAGGGGGAAGGGTGTGCGAATGAAACCAGCATTCATGTGGAAATTATGGCTGTTTTTATGCGTCAGTGTTTTTGCTCTTGGGGGATGTGCGGCGTCATCAGCAGTGGATCAAGCCAAAAACGAGAATCAAAATGATTCATCTTCGGCTGGCAAAGAAGGGGATGTGGTCAAAGTAGGAATCCTGCACTCGTTAAGCGGAACGATGGCCATCAGTGAAGTGTCGCTGCGCGATGCCGAGTTAATGGCCATTGAGGAAATCAATGCATCGGGCGGGCTGCTCGGCAAGAAGATTGAACCGATTGTGGAAGATGGAGCGTCCGACTGGCCGACATTTGCCGAAAAGGCGAAAAAATTGCTGCAAAAAGATCAAGTGGCCGCCATTTTCGGCGGTTGGACATCGGCGAGCCGCAAGGCGATGCTTCCGGTTGTGGAGCAAAACAACGGGCTGCTTTGGTATCCGGTGCAATATGAAGGGATGGAGTCGTCTCCGAACATCTTTTACACTGGGGCGACGACGAATCAACAAATCGTTCCAGCGGTCAGCTGGCTCCTGAAAAACCGCGGCAAGACGTTTTTCTTGCTTGGATCGGATTACGTCTTTCCGCGGACAGCGAACAAAATCATCAAGGCCCAGTTGAAGGCCGAAGGTGGGCAAGTGGTCGGGGAAGAATATACGCCGCTCGGCCATACCGATTATAGCACCATTATCAGCAAAATCAAACAAGTGAAACCGGCTGTCGTCTTCAATACGCTCAACGGCGATAGCAATGTCGCCTTTTTCAAACAGTTGAAAGACGCTGGCATCACACCGAAAGACGTGACGGTGATGTCCGTCAGCATCGCGGAAGAAGAAATACGCGGGATCGGGCCGGATGTGTTGGCTGGTCATTTGGCTGTGTGGAACTATTTTCAGACGACCGATACACCGGAAAATAAGGCATTTGTACAAAAGTATAAAGAAAAGTACGGGCAAGACCGCGTGACCGATGATCCGATTGAAGCGGCGTATACGGCCGTTCATTTATGGGCCGAAGCAGTGAAAAAAGCCGGCTCCTTTGATGTGGATCAAGTGAAAAAAGCGGCGGCCGGCCTTGAATACAAGGCGCCGGAAGGAACGGTGAAAATTGACGGGGAAACGCAGCATTTATGGAAAACGGTGCGCATTGGCGAAATCCAAGCGGACGGACAATTCAAAGAGTTATGGAATTCCGGTCAGCCGGTGAAGCCGGATCCGTATTTAAAGAGCTACCCATGGGCGAAAGGATTAAGTGAATAGTTGCATGGGGAGGAAGGCATGTCCTTCCTTCTTGCCCGGCGGACATGAGAGGGGGACGGCGATGTTTATTGACCAATTATTCAACGGGCTGAGCGTCGGTTCGATTTTGCTTTTGATCGCCATTGGGTTGGCGATCACCTTTGGATTGATGGGCGTCATCAATATGGCGCACGGTGAACTGATGATGGTCGGAGCGTACACAACCTACGTCATTCAACAAATCTTTGCCCATCATGCGCCGCAATCAGCGGGGATGTACTTTGTCATTGCCATTCCGTCGTCGTTTCTCATCGCTGCCTTGCTTGGGTGGGGGTTGGAAAAAAGCTTGATCCGCCATTTGTACCACCGCCCGCTGGACAGTTTGTTGGCGACATGGGGGATCAGTTTGATTTTGCAACAGACGGCCCGTCTCATCTTTGGGGCGCCCAACGTGGCGGTTGTGCCGCCAAGCTGGCTGGATGGCGGAATCCGCTTGTTTGGGGCGGTGTTTCCGTATAAACGGTTGTTTATTCTCTGTCTTGTATTGGCGATCGTGTTCTTTCTTTATATGTATTTAACGAAAACACGAGCTGGCCGACGCATTCAGGCTGTCACCATGAACCGGCCGATGGCGGCCTGTCTCGGCATTGCCACGCAGAAAGTTGATGCATACTCGTTTGCCATCGGTTCAGGATTGGCGGGGGTGGCGGGATGTGCGTTGACCTTGCTTGGGCCGATTGGGCCGACGATCGGCACGTACTATATTGTTGATGCATTTATGGTCGTCATTTTAGGAGGAGTGGGAAAACTGGCCGGGACGCTGCTGGGAGCGTTTGGCCTCGGCTTAATCTCCACCTTTGTCGAATATTCCACAAGCGCCACCATCGCCAAAGTCATTGTGTTCGTTCTCATTATTGCGTTCTTGCAATGGAAACCGTCCGGTCTTCTTAGCTTGAGGACGCGGTCGCTCGATTGAGGGGAGGAAGCATCGTGAACAAACGTTGGGGATACTGGCTGTTTTTCGTTGCTTTGTTTTTGGCGCCATTTTATTTAACGGAGTTTCGCCTGTCTTTGCTTGGCAAATTTCTTTGCTTTGCCATCGTGGCGGTCGGCATTTCTCTCATTTGGGGATATACCGGCATTTTGAGCCTCGGCCATGGGGTGTATTTTGGATTGGGTGCTTATTGCATGGCGATGTATTTGAAGCTCGAAGCTTCGCGAGGGCATTTGCCTGATTTTATGGAGTGGAGCAGTGTGCGCGAACTGCCGTGGTTTTGGAAGCCGTTTGCGCATCCTGTCGTGGCTGTCATAGCAGCGATCGTCTTGCCTGCATTGCTGGCTGCCCTATTAAGCTATTTCACGTTTAAAAATCGGATTCAAGGCGTCTATTTTTCTCTCCTTTCCCAGGCGGTTGTTGTCGTGTTTGTTACGCTGTTTATCGGCAAGCAAGAATGGACGGGTGGAACGAACGGCTTGACCAATTTTTCGACCGTGTTCGGCTTTTCGTTATCATCGCCGCTTACGCAAATTGTGTTGTATTGGCTGACAGCAGCTGTTCTTGCCCTCATTTTCGTTATGACGCGCCGTCTAACGACTGGTCGGCTAGGAAAAGTGCTCATTGCCATTCGCGACGCTGAAAATCGGGTTCGTTTTTTAGGGTTTAATCCGACCGTCTATAAAGTGTTTGTGTATAGTTTGTCAGCCGCCTTTGCCGGAGTGGCAGGCGCATTGTTTGTCCTGCAAGTCGGGCTCATTTCCCCGGAGATGATGGGGATTATTCCTTCAATCGAAATGGTGCTGTGGGCTGCTGTCGGCGGACGCCACTCGCTCATGGGCGCGATTATGGGCGCGATCGTCATGAACACGGCGAAAAGCTTTTTAAGCGAAAATTATCCAGATCTATGGCTGCTTTTGTTAGGCGCCTTGTTTGTCGTTGTTGTGCTGTTTGTTCCGAAGGGATTGGCGGGCATTTATGAATCGCTCGCTGCCGTTCGCATCAAAGAAAAAAGGGGGCATGAATGTGAAGCCCGTGTTGATGTGTCGTGACGTCGTCGTTGACTTCGATGGATTTCGCGCTTTGCAAGGCGTCGATCTCGCGGTTTACCCCCATGAAGTGCGATTTTTGATCGGTCCGAACGGAGCGGGAAAAACGACGCTACTCGATGTCATTTGCGGGCGGACGAGAGCGACGGACGGGCGGGTGCTGTTTTTTTCCCATGACATCACGCAACGGCCGGAATATGAGATCGTGCAAATAGGGATCGCCCGGAAGTTTCAAAGCCCTTCCATTTTTCCGTTTTTGACGGTGTGGGAAAATATGGAGTTAGCCATGCGACAAGATCGGCGTCTGCGTTCCGTTTTGCGGGCGAAGCTGACTGGAGAAGAGAAAGAAATGATGGCAGCACAGCTAGAGAAAATTGGATTGCTCGATGAACGTCATCGCTTAGCGGGCTCGCTGTCTCATGGCCAAAAGCAGTGGTTGGAAATCGGCATGCAGCTCATTCAGCGTCCGCAGCTCCTCCTATTGGATGAGCCGATCGCCGGCATGAGTGCGGCGGAGCGGGAGCGCACGGGGGAATGGCTCCATGAAATGGCCGAACATTGTGCGGTCATTATTGTCGAGCATGATATGGACTTTGTCCGCCGCTATTCCAAACAAGTGACAGTCATGCATGAAGGAAAAGTATTGTGCGAAGGATCGATGGATGAAGTGCAGCAAAACGAACGAGTGATCGATGTGTACCTTGGAAGGGGGAAAAACGCGTGCTGCGCCTCCGGGATGTAACGGCTGGCTATGACGGGAGTGTGGTGCTCGATCATGTTGACATGAATGTTCCTCTTGGTCGGGTGACGGCGGTGTTGGGCAGAAACGGGGTTGGAAAAACGACGTTGATGAAAACGATCATCGGGTTGATTCGCCCGATGTCAGGCGTCATCGAATGGGAGGGGGAAGATATCACGCGCTGGCCGCCGGAGCGGCGGGCGCGAGCGGGGATCGGCTATGTGCCGCAAGGGAGGGAAATTTTTTCGGCGTTGACGGTGGAGGAAAATATTCTTCTCGGGCTGGAAGCGCAGGCCGAAAAAGTCCGTCCCCAGCCGACCCTTGATGAAATGTACGCGCTGTTCCCGATTTTAAAAGAGATGCGCCAGCGAAAAGGAGGAGATTTAAGCGGCGGACAGCAGCAACAGCTGGCCATTGCCCGCGCGTTGGCCGGCCGGCCGAAACTGCTCTTGCTTGATGAACCGATGGAAGGCATTCAGCCCTCGATCGTTGCGTTGATTCATGATGCGATTATGAAAATCGCCGAAGAAAAGCAGGTTGGCATCATATTGGTCGAACATAACGTGGAGCTGGCGTTTTCTTGTGCCGATCGTTTCTATATTTTGGATCGCGGCGCTGTCGTGGCGAAAGGGGATGTCGATGGGGCTGATTTGACTTATATTCAATCGTTTCTTGCTGTTTAAGCAGCAGACAGCGGTGTTAGCGAATGAGAGATTTTTTGAACCTGCGAGTATAGTCGGGAGCATTCGGTAGCGTCAAAAGTTCTATGAAAACTCCACACAGATCATCCCATTGAGCATCGTGGGGCATGCGGAGGGCCGGATTCGCCCTTGACCAACACCCGCCAAAGGTGCGGAAGAGTCGTCAAGGGCGACGGGGACAAAAAAGAAGGCAATAAGAAAGCCGCCCTTGCCATGACCGAATTTTACCTTTGGCGGTGTTCGGTTGGTCAAGGGTTCGCTTCGCCGAATCCGGCAGGAGTTCTGTTCAACGGGCTCCGGAGGACAAAAAAGTCAGGCCGCCTCTTGTTGGAGAAACGCTTGTGCCATGGCGATCAGCTTCGTCCACCGGGCCGGCATATGCGGAAGATCCGCCAGTTCCGGGATGACGACCGGCACCCGGCCTTCGAGCGCGCTGTGTGGGCGCAGAAAGTTGAAATACGCCACAAACAGCGTCACAAAGGACACCGAGCCTTCTTCCGCACCAAACCCATGGGTCGGGCGGTAGTTGCCTTTAAAGGTCCGGTTGAATCGCTCGATGATCTGCTTGAGAGGGCGAAACTCTTCCGAGACCGGATCCTCATTGGTCAGCCCGATCACTTGGCGGACGTCAAATGAAATCCCGTGTTGGGCGAAGAAGTGTTGCGCCAGCAGGTAAATCGGGTTGCCATCCACGACGAACGACAAGTCGTCTGGGAGGGACGCTAGCTTCCTGAGGACATCATCGATGGCCTTGATGGCCGAGAGCGTGTCCCGGTTGGGCGAGACGCGATACGACAGCACGATCTTTTTGACGGCGTCAAACATAAAGAACAGGTAATGCCAGCGCCCTTTGACGCGAATATACGTCTCGTCCCCGCAAAACGAACCGGACAGCTCATACGGGAACCGGTCGACAAAGGGCTTGATCCAAAGCGCGACGCTGTTGGCGTAGTTGAGCACCGTCTGATGGGAGATCGAGACGCCATGGATGTCCTTCATGGCGGCGGCGGTCTCCCTCGAGGACATCCCAAAGTTGACGTAGTACGTCAACACGAGCCCCAACACGTGCGGCGACGCAGCCAGCCGGGACAAATCGACCTTCGGCTTGATGAGCGACGAGGAAGCCAACGGGAGAAAGTCAAACAAGAACTCTCGAAACAAATACCGCACCTTGAAGGCTTGAGGATCCTGTTGAAACTGTTGGCGCTCCTTCTTCGTCATCCGGCGAAGGTTGGCCTGGTAAAACGGGCAAGCGTTGTTCTTGCACTTATAGATGTTGTATTCTTTGCGTTCCTTGATTTTTTCCAGCGTCTTTTTGCAGTGCGGGCAGCGAAAGACCGCTTGCTTGGTGAACCGATTTCGGTGGTTGAACCGGCACTGGCACACTTTGCATTGGTATTGCCCTTTTCCGCCGTTATTGGCGTACAGGTAAGAAGAGGGAGCCTGGCAGCGAGGGCAGGTCAACGAATCCGGAACACGGTGTTTCGCATTCGCGCGGCGCTGGATGGGCCGTAAAGGACGTCCGTGCTGGGCTTCATAGTCTGCCAACAGCTTCCGGTAATCAAGGGTTTCCGGCACATCGATGATCGGAAGGTCATCGACCTGAAGTTTCCGGTACGGCTTTTGGATGGGTTCGTCCAAGTCCTCGAGATTCAAGGATTTTCCCACGATCACACCCATCAAATACACAATGATTTGATATTGGGTCTTGATTATTTCGAGCAAATAGGCTAATAATTGAGGTAACAAAGCTTGTCACTCCTTTGTTTTGGCTGTTGGGTGTCGTTACCTCAATGATGGCCGAAAACAACGGGGGTGGCAAGCTTTTTTTCTTCCAACCGTTGAAACTCAAGGGAAAACCGTGAGTGTGGAGGATAAACTTTTGACAATACCGAGCATTCAAGAGGGGGGAAGAGATGAGTGAAACTGACTCCGCGTGAACAGGAAAAGCTGCTGATCGTCGTTGCCGCTGATTTGGCGCGCCGCCGGAAAGAGCGGGGCTTGAAGCTAAATTATCCGGAAGCGGTGGCGCTCATTACGTATGAACTGATGGAAGGAGCCCGCGACGGGCGGACGGTGGCGGAGTTGATGCAATACGGCGCAACGATTTTGACGCGCGATGATGTGATGGAAGGCGTCGCTGACATGATCGACGAGATTCAAGTCGAGGCGACGTTTCCGGACGGCACGAAACTCGTCACGGTCCACCAGCCGATCCGGTCGTAATAGCGCCGGCCGATTCCGATGAAGGTGGATAAAGGAGTGATCTTATGATCCCAGGAGAATACCGATTGCGCGACGAACCGATTGTGTGCAACCGGCAAAAGCCGGTTACGAAGCTGACGGTCATAAACCGCGGCGACCGCCCGGTGCAGGTCGGTTCCCATTTTCACTTTTTTGAAGTCAATTCGTTTCTCGAATTTGACCGACAGGCCGCATACGGAAAACATTTGAACATCCCAGCCGGGACAGCGGTCCGTTTTGAACCCGGGGATGCGAAGCAAGTGGAGCTCGTCCCGTTCTCCGGCGAGCGCCGGGTGTACGGATTAAACAATATGGTCAACGGTCCGCTTGATGGCAGCAAGAAGGGAGAGTAAGAGAATGAGTTTTTCTATGTCAAGACGGCAATACGCGGATATGTTTGGACCGACGACTGGGGACTGCATCCGGTTGGCGGACACAGACTTATGGATTGAAATTGAGCATGACTATACCGTTTACGGCGATGAAGTGAAATTCGGCGGCGGGAAGGTGATTCGCGACGGGATGGGGCAGCATCCGCTCGCAACCCGCGACGAAGCGGTCGATTTAGTGTTGACGAACGCCGTCATCGTTGATTACACCGGCATTTACAAAGCCGATATCGGGATCAAAGATGGAAACATCGCCGCCATCGGCAAGGCGGGGAATCCGCTGTTAATGGACGGCGTCAATATTGTCATCGGCGCCTCAACGGAAGTGATCGCGGCCGAAGGGAAAATCGTGACCGCTGGAGGAGTGGATGCCCATATCCATTTCATTTGCCCGCAGCAAATCGAAACCGCCCTGTCATCTGGCATTACGACGATGATTGGCGGCGGGACCGGACCGGCGACCGGAACGAATGCCACGACGTGCACGCCGGGAGAGTGGAATATTTACCGGATGCTTGAAGCCGCCGAAGCGTTCCCAATGAATCTTGGGTTTTTAGGAAAAGGCAACGCGTCGGCGAAAGAGCCGATCGCGGAGCAAGTGCGCGCGGGCGCGGTGGGACTCAAGCTTCATGAAGACTGGGGAACGACGGCGGCAGCGATTGATGCGTGCTTGCGAGTGGCGGATGAGTACGATGTGCAAGTCGCCATTCATACCGATACATTGAATGAAGGCGGGTTTGTCGAGCATACACTGAAGGCCATTAACGGACGCGTCATTCATACATACCATACGGAAGGAGCCGGAGGGGGGCATGCGCCCGATATTATGAAAGTCGCCAGCTTCCCGAACATTTTGCCTTCTTCCACGAACCCGACGCGGCCGTATACGAAAAACACGCTCGATGAGCATTTAGATATGTTAATGGTGTGCCATCATTTAGATCCGTCCGTTCCAGAAGACATTGCCTTTGCTGATTCGCGCATCCGCAAAGAAACGATCGCGGCAGAAGACATTTTGCACGACATCGGCGCCTTCAGCATGATCAGTTCCGACTCGCAAGCGATGGGACGGGTCGGTGAAGTCATTTTACGTACGTGGCAAACGGCCGACAAAATGAAAAAACAGTTTGGCCGCTTGCCGGAGGAAACGGGGCGAGGCGATAATGTCCGCGTCAAACGGTACGTAGCCAAATATACGATCAACCCGGCTATCACTCATGGCATCGCGGAGTATGTCGGGTCAGTCGAAGTCGGAAAATTCGCAGATTTGGTCGTTTGGCATCCCGCTTTTTTCGGGATCAAGCCTGAGCTCGTCATCAAAGGCGGGATGATCGCCTACAGCGTGATGGGCGACCCGAACGCCAGCATTCCGACGCCGCAGCCCGCTCTGTACCGCCCGATGTTCGCCAACTATGGCGCCGCCGTCGCGAAAACGTCCATTACGTTTTTGTCCAAAGCGGCGTTCGAACGCGGCGTCCCTGACAAACTGCGATTGCACAAAATCGTCAAACCGGTTGGAAACATTCGTTCGTTAACGAAACACGATATGGTGTTCAACAACGCCATGCCTCAAATCGATGTCGATCCGCAAACGTATGAAGTGAAGGTCGATGGGCGGCTCATCACGTGCGAACCGGCTGAAGTTGTGGCCATGGCGCAACGATATTTTCTGTTTTGAGGTGATGATGATGATTGTAGAAACGGTTATCGGCAACATTCGAGCTCTTTCTTCTCTCCCCCCGCACATCGAACGGGTGTACATGCCAAGCGATGATTTAGTAAAACGAATTCAGCGGGTGGTGACCGACCATGGGAGGGAGATTGGCATTCGCTTGAAAGAAGCGAAAGAATTGGTAGACGGAGATGTGTTATGGATGGATGAGCATAATGCCATTGTCGTATCCGTTCTTCCCGATGATTTGCTTGTCATCCAGCCGGTTTCCATGAAACAAATGGGGGAGATTGCTCATCAGCTCGGCAACCGCCACTTGCCCGCCCAATTCGAGGAAGGGGAAATGCTCGTCCAATACGACTATTTAGTCGAAGAGCTGCTCCAGCAACTCGGCATCCCGTACAAGAGGGAAAAACGGAAAGTAAAACAAGCGTTCCGCCATATCGGGCATCGCCATGACTGACCAACAGTTGTTGTGGCTGCTGCAGCTCTCCGATTCGAATTTTCCGTCTGGAGCATTTTCCCATTCCTTTGGGTTTGAAACATACATGTACAATGAACAAATTTGCGATGCCAAAACGTTTGGCGATGTGCTTGTCGCTTATATTCAGACCCAGCTGACGTATACGGATGGATTGGCGTGCCGGATCGCCTATGAGCAGTTGGAAGCCGACCGTATGGAAGGACTGCGGCGGCTGAACGACACGCTGTTTGCTCTCTGCTTGGCGAAGGAAACGCGAGAAGGAACGAGAATGATTGGGGGGCGCTTATGGAAACTGTGCCGCGACATTTACGGAGTCGATGAATTGGATGAGATCGTGCAAACGACGCGGTCCATTCATCCGGCCATTGTGTTTGCGGCGGTTGGCCGCAAAATCGGAGCAGCCAAACAAACGACGGTGCTGACGTATTTGTTTGCTTCCGTACAAACGATGGTGCAAAACGCGGTTCGCGGCATTCCCCTCGGCCAGACGGACGGGCAAAAGCTGCTCGTCATGGCGCAGCCATATTTGATTCATGCCGCGAGCATCATCGAGACACTCGACGAAGAGGAGCTCGGGGCGGCAGCCGTCGGCTTGGAAATCGCGCAAATGCAGCATGAACGTCTTCCTGTTCGATTGTTTATGTCGTAAATCTTGTTTGACGTCGAAAGAAGGACAGAGAAGGGAGAATCCAGAATGGAACCAGTACGAATCGGCATCGGCGGCCCGGTCGGCGCCGGCAAAACGATGCTTGTCGAGAAGCTGACGCGGGCGATGCATCGCCGCTTTAGCATCGCGGTCATTACGAATGATATTTATACAAAAGAAGATGCCCAATTTTTAATCAAACATAGCGTCTTGCCGGAAGATCGGATTATCGGCGTCGAAACGGGCGGGTGCCCGCATACGGCCATTCGCGAAGACGCATCAATGAATTTTGCGGCCATTGATGAACTGAAACGGCGCCATCCAGATGTGGAACTCATTTTGATCGAGAGCGGCGGCGATAACTTGGCGGCGACCTTCAGCCCGGAGTTGGTCGATTTCTCCATTTATGTCATCGACGTCGCCCAAGGGGAGAAAATTCCGCGCAAAGGCGGGCAAGGGATGATGAAGTCGGATTTGCTCGTGATTAATAAGATTGATTTGGCTCCTTACGTCGGCGCCAGTCTGGAAGTGATGGAACGGGACGCCAAAGCAGCGCGAGGGGCGAAGCCGGTCATTTTTACAAATTTAAAAGAAGAGATTGGTCTTTTTGACGTTGTGGATTGGATCGAAAAACAGGTGCTGCTGGCAGGGCTGGAAGAATGAGCTGGACGGGGCGTTTGCGATGTACAGCGGTCGTGAAAAACGGCCGCACCGTCATTTTGGACAACTATAGTGAAGGGGCGCTGAAACTGATGCGTCCTGTTTACCTCGACCCGGCTCATCCGACGTTATATCTTGTCCACGTGGGCGGCGGGTATGTCGATGGGGATTCATATGATATGGAAATCTTCCTCGAGCCCAGCGCCCGGTTGATGGTGACGACCCAGTCGGCGGCGAAAATCTACAAAACTCCTTCAACGCCTGTAAGGCAGTATACACGATTGTCACTTGGGGAGCAAAGCGTACTTGAATATTTCCCCGACCCGACGATCGCCTATGAGCATGCGCGCTTTTATCAAGAAACGACGGTGTACATCACGCCAAGCTCCACGTTCGTTTATGGCGAAATCATCACACCTGGATGGTCGGAAAGCGGCGAGCTGTTCCGCTATGATTGGATTCGCTCGAAACTGAAGGTGTATCAAGACGAGGCGCTCGTTCTGTTTGACCATCTGTACTTGGACTCGCGGCAGCACTTAACGAGCATGCTGCAGCTCGGCGGCTACACGCATGTCGGATCATTCGTGGCTCTTTCTCCGTTTATCACAAAGGAAGTGTTAGAACAGTTCAACCAATTCATGGAAGAGATGCCGCAAGAGGTTCGCTGCGGTTTTTCAGCGGCGGCCGTTCCAGGCTTTTCTGTACGTATATTGGCGTATGAAACATCGGTCATCGAAGCGATATTCCAACGCGTCCAACAGTTCATTCGCCAACAATGCGGTGAGAAAGCGCCAGTCTGTTGGAGGAAATATTGACAAGGGAGAGGAAGAAGACAATGGGAACGATATGGCCTGTGCTCTTGTTTGGATTGTTGCTAGGAATGAAGCATGCGACGGAACCGGATCACGTCATTGCCGTTTCGACCATTGCCAGCCGGACGAAAAAACTGTCCCTTTCATCGCTGGCCGGCATGTTTTGGGGAATCGGCCATACGTTGACGCTGCTCGTTGTTGGGATGGCGATGATCGCCTTTGAGCGGCAAATTCCTGAACAGATTGCTTCTTATCTTGAAATGGGCGTCGGCATCATGATCGTTATTCTAGGAATTGCTAGTTTCCGTTCGACAATGAGGCTGGATCATCATCACCAGGGCGATATTCATCATTTGCATGTGAAATCGACATTGATCGGCATCGTCCATGGTTTGGCCGGCAGCGCCGGAATGGTGTTGTTGACGATGACGACGGTCAAAGGAACTTGGATGGGGCTTGCTTTTATTTTGATTTTTGGCCTAGGAACGGTCATCGGCATGATGCTGTTCACGACGTTTCTCGGGATTCCGTTTGTTTGGATGAAAGCGAAACAGCAAGTCATGAATCAATGGATCGTGAAAACCGTCTCCCTCATCAGCATCGCCTATGGGGTCTATTACATGTATCATATCGCCGCCGAAATTTGACGCTCCTCGCGGCTGGCGTCATAGGTGGAGGGTTGTTCAAAACAAAGAAGCACCGGTCTTGGGAGAAGGCCGGTGCTTCTTTTTCGATGCGGCGTCATCATCACCTCGTGTCACACCAGTGGTTTTACAAGCAACAACTCATCTCGAATAGGAATGCCGTCAGGACTTGTTTTCGGAATGTTTGGCTTGATTTGTCGCGCCTTGTCGACAGCGTTGGGAAAGACGTTCACAATTTGATAGCCGCGCTTTTGATAGAAACGAAGGGCATGCAAGTTGTCGTTGGTAGTGATCAGTTGAACAGCCGTGCACCTTTGTTGTCTCGCCCATGCCTCTGCCTCATGCAAAAGGGCGCTGCCGATGCCGCGGTTTTCCATTATGCTGTCTAGCGAGATGATCTCGCATTCGCTGCCACGGATGATGAATGTAATCAGTCCGATGATCCGCTGACCGTTCTCAACAGCCGCAAATCCATCCAGCTCGCTGCAGGTATAGATGCCGGTTGAAACAACCATTTGCGGACTTCCCCAATGGTCGTTGAAAAATTGGTTGACGATGGCGCGGTCCAACTGTTTGGTTGGAACGATGTTCAAGGCGCTCCTCCTCCTTTGTGCAGATGATGATTTTCACCCCAATGCATAAGACGTTCACTTCCGTGCGTGAGTTTGACACTCCGCACGCCTAAAGGCGTGGGATTCTTGGGTCGTTCGCGTCCTCATCCATTTCTGGTTCGGACAACGCCCAAATTCAGGGGTGTGTCATCACCCCGTCCCATCGGGTTAGGATGTACCCCAATGGGCGACGCACCTGTGACCAGTGCGCTAGGTTAGACGGGGCTCGCTTTCATCCCACCCCTCAAGGAGTGGGCTTTTTCGCTCGCTGATCTGTAACAGGGGATGTCCACATCCGTCCTCCTCTTGTGTCAAAGGGCAGAGTCTTTTTGCATCATGGCTCGTTGAAACGATTGAAAAACAGCGAAGGAAATGAATGTTAGCACAATCCCTGACATATATGGCAAACTGGACTTTAAGGTGAACAACCAGCCGGCCATCGCCGGACCGCCGATGCGGCCGAGCGAATCGAACGATGATAAGACGCCTGTTGCGCTTCCTTGGCCGTCCGCCGTATATTTCGTCAACAACGCGGAGACGCACGGGCGGATGACGCCGTTGCCGATGCCGAAAATGGTTAAATAGAGCGCGGCTGTCCAAAAGCTGTGAACGAGTGAACTACCCCCACTTAATTTTCTAGCGAAAATTTGAAGTGGGGGCTTCCAAAGAAGTTTGACTGCTTCAAGCAATCCTTATTCTTTGAGGCGTGTCCACTTCGCCGCTAGAGCATAAGACACTCAGGTCTACAGCTTTACTTTTCTTTAAGATGTTTAATGCGCCATTGACATCAGCATTAATTAGTTTGCCAGACTTTGTTCGATACAAGCCGCGCTTAATACGTTTGCCGCTGAACTTATATTCTTTTGGATTGTCGGCATTATATTCAGGAATCTCATCGCCGTCAAAAAAGCTGGCTTGAGACGTATAGGATTCTTCCTGTTTCAAGAATTCAATGCCGTAAAATTCACAAAGATATTCTAGTTTTTCTTTTATGTTACCGAGAGGAATATTGACAAAGTTTTGATTTGTCTTTTTTCCTAGATTCATATTGCGTTGCCATGTTTCCGCATAGCCAATGACAAGTTTGCCAATTTACAATCCGACGTTGTACATGTTCTTGGCAATATGGCACAGTTCTCGAAGAGTCAAGTATTCTTCTTTGGTCAAACCATTTAGCTGTTGTTTGATACAAAAATACATTTTTTCACCTCCCATCTAACTATATGATACTATATTTTACTGAATCTATCCTATTTTCAGCAAAATATAGTTAAGGCGATTCATCTCCCACTTACTCCGCTTCGCTTCGTTGAAGTGGGAGTCTTCTCGCCTAATTAAGATAAAAATTGCATGAGCGAATACACGGCCATTAGCCAACCGAGTTGTGTTGGAGTCGCGCCGATTTTTTCCGCGTAAAACGGAAGGACGGGAATGATGATGCCAAACCCGGCCATGACCAAAAACATCACGAGGAACAAAAGCGATAAACCGCGGCGATTGTCCATGATCATCATCTCCACGATATGATTTGCCTCTTTCATCATAATGGAAAGACAGGCGTTTTTCAAAGCAAATCACACCTTGCTTGGCCGTTCCGACGAGGCTGGCGATCACTCCTGAATGTCGCCCGCAAATCATTTTCCTTCCTCCCTATTGACAATGGGAGCGGTTTTCGCGAGACTGGAGGTAAACGGTTCGACAAACAATGAAGCGGACTTTGGACCGGCATCCGCCCAGGGTGCGAAACGACAAACACGCATGGGAGAGAATGGTGCATGATGACCAAAAACGAAATCCAAAAGTGGGTAAAGGAATTCCCGCTGCTTGAAACGATCATGGCGGCCGAAGAGGTGTTTTGGCGCAATCCAAAATATCACGCGTTTGCGCAAGCCATTCAAACGATTCCTTTACGCGAGCGCGATGTCAAGGAGGCGGAAGAACGATTGCGCCGCTTTGCCCCCTACATCGCGAAAGTGTTTCCCGAGACGCGGCCGGCCTATGGCATCATTGAATCCCCTTTAGTCCGGATTCCGAACATGAAACAGCGTTTGGAAAAGATGTTTCAGACCAACATTGAGGGGGAGCTGTTGCTAAAATGCGACAGCCATCTTCCCATCTCCGGGTCGATCAAGGCGAGAGGGGGAATCTATGAGGTTCTGAAACATGCGGAAGACCTCGCGCTCGCCAACGGGATGATCACCATAGGAGACGACTATGCGGTCATGGACAGCGAAGAATTCCGGCAATTCTTTTCCCGCTATTCTCTGGTCGTTGGATCGACAGGGAATTTAGGCTTGAGCATCGGCATCATCGGGGCAAAGCTTGGGTTCCGCGTCACCGTTCATATGTCAGCCGATGCGAAACAATGGAAAAAAGACTTGTTGCGAAGCAAAGGGGTCACCGTCATCGAACATCTCACCGATTACAACCAGGTGGTGGAAGAGGCGCGAAGACAGTCCGCCGAGGATCCAACGTCGTATTTTATCGATGATGAGAACTCGATCCATCTGTTTTTAGGCTATGCGGTGGCGGCGTTTCGGCTGAAAAAGCAATTAGAGGACATGAACATCACGGTTGATGAAACCCATCCGCTCTTTGTGTATCTTCCTTGCGGCGTCGGCGGCGGTCCGGGCGGGGTGACGTTTGGGCTGAAGCTCGTGTACGGCGATCATGTGCATTGCTTTTTCGCTGAGCCGACGCATTCGCCTTGCATGCTGCTCGGCCTGATGACAGGAGAGCACGACCGCGTGTCGGTGCAAGATTTTGGCCTCGACAATAAGACCGAAGCGGACGGGCTGGCGGTGGGGCGGCCGTCGCGGCTGGTGGGGAACATGCTTGAGAACGTCATCAGCGGCGTCTATACGGTGGACGATGCGACGCTTTACCGCTTGCTCGCGGCGATGGTGGAAACGGAGGAAATCTATTTAGAGCCGTCCGCCTTGGCGGGGGTGGCGGGGCCTGTTCGGCTGTTTCGTGATTTGGCGGGGCAAACGTACGTAGAGGCAAACGGTTTGAAAGAAAAGATGAAAAACGCCGTCCATATTGGCTGGGCGACAGGCGGAAGCATGGTGCTAAAGGATGTGATGGAGGCCTATTATCGGGAAGGCGTGCGCATCGAAACGATGACAGGGAACGGTTTTTCTGAAGGACGATAAGATCATTCCATGGAGTTTTGAAACGAATGCATGAAGTGTTGGAGGGATTCGATGAAAACGGAAAAAGAAAAGATGTTGGCGGGACACTTGTACAACCCTGCCGATTTGGAGCTCGTCAAAGAACGGGAGCGGGCGCGGCGGCTCGTTCGTTTGTATAATGAAACCGCCAACGCGGTCGTTGGCGGAAACCCGGCGAAAGTGATCAAATGGCTCAAATAGCCCAAGGCCGCGCCCCGCGCAAAGCATGTGCGGGGCGTTTGGTTGCATCATCCTTCTTTGTTACGCCCACTGCACCGCCACCGCCCGAACGGGCGAACCGTCGCAGCCAGGCAAGGAAAGGGGGAGGGCAATAATATACGGGTCATCAAAATCGATTTGCTCGAAGTTCACGAAATTTTCTCCGATCACCCCGTTGGCGCCAAGAATAAGTTCGTGGGCGCGGAACGACGAGCCGTCCGGCGGGTCGATGTTGAGCGCGTCGATGAAAAACGTCCGCACGCCTCGCTCCAGCATCGCTTCAATCACATCCGGCGCGACGTACGGATGGCGGAAATACCGCTTTGTTCCGGCGTATTGCGACCAGCCGGTATGAAACAACACAATGGTTCCCGGCGACAGCTTTGGGATATACGGAGCGGCATCGGCCATCGTCACCGCTTCGCCTTCCGCTTTCCCGGTGGCACCGATCACGATGCCGCGGCCAAGAAAATACGTGAGCGGCACGTCATCGAGCCGCCAACCGTGTTCGCAAAAGTGAAACGGCGCATCCACATGCGTGCCGCTATGCGACCCAAGCACCAAGCGGCTGACGTGATAGCCGTCTTGGGCGAACGTCGCTGCCGGTTCGATTTTCGGCTTCGGATCCCCCGGGTACACCGGAGTTTGGGCCGTGATCGGCATGGTGAGGTCGATGAGTGTTTTAATGTTCATTTCCAAATCTCCCTCTACACTATTTTTGGCTGCTTTTATCATACAACAAAAACATAGGAGAAGGAGGAATTAGAAAGCCATCATCATGCCTTGCGGGGCTGAACGGTTAGCTGGGGAAATGTTGCGCCGACGTTGGGCGGCCGGTGACCAAGGGCTATGTTGCTTGTCTTTCCGCGAACAGGGGCAAGCAGTTTGGCGGCAAACCGAGCGACGGAGTGTTATCATAGAGAGGGGAGGGGAACGTCACCCGTAACGAGAGAGGCGAATGATGGCGCTGCATGGCAACGGACGGCTTTCGTAAACAAAGGACAAGTGGAAGGATTTTCACGCGCGATGGCGAATGAAACAAATAAACAGGGCATGCGGGACATATACTGAAGGGGAAAATTTCGGCCGCGTGCTTAAAAGAAGGGAAGGGTGAAAAGATGTCAATCGCGGTGCAGAAACAGAAGCTATACATCAACGGCGAATGGCGGGAAGCCAAGTCGTACACGGAGCTGAAATCGCCATACTCACGCGAGACGATTGCCGAAATCCCTGTGGCCACCGAACAAGAAGTCGACGAAGCGATCGCGGCGGCGTACGCCGCGCGGCAAACGATGGCGGCTATGCCGGCGCATGAACGAGCCGCCATTTTAGAGCGGGTCGGCGAGCAGCTGAAAGCGCGGCATGAAGAAGCGGCAAGGTTGATCGCGCTGGAAGCAGCCAAACCGATCACCACGGCGAAAGGGGAAGTCGCCCGCACGATCCAAACGTACAAATTCGCCGCCGAAGAAGCGAAACGCATTCACGGGGAAACGCTGCCGCTTGACGCCGCGCCGGGCGGGGAACATCGCATCGCCTTGACGGTCCGCGAGCCGATCGGCATCATCGGGGCGATTACGCCGTTTAACTTCCCGATGAACTTGGTGGCCCATAAACTTGGCCCGGCCATCGCCTCGGGCAACACCGTTGTGTTGAAGCCAGCCAGCCAAACGCCGCTGTCCGCCTACTTTATTGCCGAACTGTTCGAAAAAGCCGGTTTGCCGAAAGGGGCGCTCAACGTCGTCACGGGAAGCGGCCGCACGGTCGGCGACAAAATCGTCACCGACCCGCGCATCAGCATGATCACCTTCACCGGCAGCCCGGAAGTCGGCATCGCGATCCGCAATAAAGCTGGCTTAAAGCGGGTGACGCTCGAGCTCGGCTCGAACTCGGCCGTGATCGTCGATGAACAGGTCGATCTTGACCGCATCATCCCGCGCTGCGTGTTCGGCGCGTTCACGTTCCAAGGACAGGTGTGCATTTCACTCCAGCGCATTTACGTGCATGAGAATCGTTATGACGAGTTCGTTGAGAAATTTGTCACGGCGGCCAAACAATTGAAGACGGGTGACCCGCTCGATCCGAATACCGATGTATCCGCCTTGATTACGCCAAACGATGTCGACCGGGCGCTCTCTTGGATCGAAGAGGCGAAACAAGGCGGCGCAAACGTCGTCCTCGGCGGCGAGCGCGACGGCAATATCTTGCTTCCGACGGTCATTGTGGACGCCGAACCGACGATGAAAGTGTCTTGCCAAGAAGTGTTCGCCCCGATCGTCTTGATCAACCGCGTCCGTTCGATCGATGAAGCCATTGAACTGGTCAATGACTCGCGCTACGGCTTGCAGGCGGGCATCTACACCGACAACGTCCATACCGCGTGGAAAGCGGCGAAACAACTGCACGTTGGCGGCGTGTTGATTAATGACATCCCGACGTTCCGCGTCGACCATATGCCGTACGGCGGCGTGAAAGAAAGTGGGTTTGGCCGTGAAGGCATTCGTTATGCGATTGAAGAAATGACGGAGTTGAAGTTGATTATTTTTAACGAAAACTAAAATTATAGATGGAAAAAGTTAGGGTAAATGAGGATTCCGATTGGAGATGGGTTGTTTCCTTTGTTTGCGTGGCTTCTGCCGTTTGTGCTGTTTGTGGCAGTTAATATGGATCGCCTTCTCCATCGGGAGTATGGGGTGCCGGCTCGAACGGATCGAGCGGCTGCTTGCTGCTTTAGGCGAGGAGAAAGGACGGCTGTAAAGAGAGCAGGCAAACATACACGGTAAAATGCAATGAAAGGGAGGGTGCCTTGACTGCGGGCACCCAGTTTTTCATGCACAAAAAAGGAATTTTGCCCTCCGATCGGGAAATGAATAAATGAATGATGATTCAGAGGGGGAGAACGATGGAAACAGTTGTTTTGACATTTGACCAAAACAAAGCAATACTGGAACTCAATCGTCCGCAGGCACTCAATGCGATGGATGTACAAATGTTGCATGAGCTCGTCGACGCACTGCGGAAAGTCAAGGAAAGCGACGCTTCCGTTGTCGTCATTCGCGGCAGAGGAAGAGGATTTTCGGCTGGGGGCGACATTAAGACGATGCTCGCTGTCGATGATCCAAACCAGTTTCAGACGGTGATGAATACGATTCGGGAGATGATCATGCTCTTGTATACGATGCCGAAAATCACCGTTTCCCTCATCCATGGCCCTGCGGCTGGCCTTGGATTCAGCTTCGCCTTGGCAAGCGATTATCTTATCGCCACGAAAGAAGCGCGCCTGGCGATGAATTTCATCGGCATCGGCCTCATCCCTGATGGCGGCGGGCATTTTCTTTTGGCGCAGCGGGTCGGCACGGCGAAAGCGAAACACATCATCTGGGAAGGAAAACCGATGAGCGCCGACGAAGCGCAGCAGCTTGGGCTCGTTGACTTCGTTGTCGAAAACGAGGAGCAGGCCGAACCATTCATCGCTTCCTTGCAGGAAAAACCGCTTCAAGCCATGATCGCCACGAAAATGGTGTACGTCGAACAAACAAAAGAAGAGTTGCTTCGCGTGCTCGAACTCGAAACCGACGCCCAACAGCGCATGCGGCAAACCGAAGACCACCGCGAAGGCGTCCGTGCCTTTTTAGAAAAACGGAAGCCGGTGTTTGGGGGAGGTAGGAACAAAGCAGGGGGGCGGCTTCTGTTCTGAAAGCAGGCGGGAACTGGTAAGTAGAAGCCGCTCTTCATTGTCTAAACGTGCTTCCCAACAAGCCAATTTGGCTAAAGATATTAACCCATTTCCAAATAGACCGTATGGAATGGGTAGGCATGTTCGTTGACCCAACGGTTATTTTAGACTACTACCTAGGCGGCAGCCCGAACAACCGAACAAACTGCGTCAATAAGCAATTTGATAATTTAATGGCAAAGGCGAAAGTGGAGCAAAATAATCAAAAACGATACAAGCTTCCTCTTTGCATTGTTTAGCGTATGTAGCGGAAATTGAACCGGATGCCGTTATATCACTTGGCCTCGCCGCCGGCCGCACCAAAATTACTCCAGAGCGAGTGGCGATCAATTGTCAGGACGGAGGGCCCGATAACCGCGGGATAAAAGTACAAGATGAATCGATTGTCGAAGGCGGGCCAGCGGCATATTTCTCTACATTGCCAATTCGTCAATTTGTCAACGCACTGAATGAACGAGGCTATCCCGCCCAGATCTCCAATACCGCGGGAACGTATTTGTGCAATCATGTGATGTATTCTGTTCTGCATAAAGTAAGCAGTGAAAATTTGTCCGTTCAGGCCGGGTTTGTTCATCTCCCCGCTTCACACGAGCTTGCCATCCAACGTCCGACCTTGCCCAGTTGGTCCTACAATGATTTGCGGGATGCGGTGGTAGTAATGATTGAAGAGCTGACATAATGGTCAGCTGGTATAGCGCCGCCCTGCCGCTCATCTTTCATCATTGGAGGCGTCCTAACTCACATTTCGCACCCTAACAAGGTAGAAACAAAGGATTTTTTATTTAGTTTTTCAGAATAACTTTTTGACCAACACAACAAGCGATGGCAATCCTTTTTTTACCATCGCTAGTCGTTCCGTATAACCTTTACAAGTAAATGCTCTCATCCATCCCTAATCCTTGCAGAATCCTTCGCTGATCAGGGGTGAGCGGTTTCCCCAGCCTGCGTTGGATTTGCCCATCCGGCAGTTCCAACAGGACGACTCTGACATACCAAAACAATTGAAAAATCGCTTGTCCGGTTGGCCGGGTCAATTTCCGGCCTCCTGCGCCCTTTAACGGGCGTTCAGGTGTGATGAACTGACGCACTCGGCGCTGGAAGACGCGGTAAATGGCCAAGGCCAGCAAAAACAAATAGCCCAATACCGCCACTCGTTCGGGTTTTTTGACGTAAATTTCGTCCGTAAAGAACGGATCTTTTAGGAAGGAGAAGTTCATTTCCACCGAGATCTGCCCTTTATACAGCTTCAAGATCTCTTGGGCATCCATGGGTTGGCCCTTCCATTCCTTCGGAACGGTCGTGACGAGAACAAACCGGGACGCTTTCCGTCTCGCCTGCTCCCACGCGTCTTGGTTGAATTCCACGCTCAGCCGAAGGGTGTACAGCGTCTCCATTTCCGGTTCCGCCCCTTTTTTCGGCCGTCCACGCCGTTTTTTCGGACGCACGATCTCTTCGACGACGGCCTCCACTCGATGGAACCGGGGACGAAGGGATGCCTTCAAGGAGGCCAAGGCTTGTTCGGCGTCTTCCCGGCAAGAGAAAGGATGACGCTCCCAACGGGCTTGTTCCTCGCGAAGAAGCTCCGCTTCTTTGGTTCGTTCTGTTTCGAGCGTCTTTCCTTTTCGCTGGTCGAGCGCACTCGATTCGACGACGATCAGTCGTACGGGCTGGCCTTCATATGTCGAGGCCGTTTCCCATACCCGGTACGTGGCGCCGTTTTTCTCGGCCAGCGCAAAGGGGGCGCTCCACGCCGAATCGGGTTGGGCATCCGCCTCCGAAAGCGCCGTTTTGACAATCCGGAGCGACGACGGCCCTCTCGTGATCAAAAAGGCGTTGGCGGCTTTCGTTTGCGCCAGCGTGTCCTTCGTCATCGCAGCGGAATCTGCCACGTAAATCCATTCGTCTTCGATCTTCGCTTCCCTCAGCTGCTCATGGACACGGGAGAGCACCTCGGGATTCCACGTTTTGTCCGGCGCGTTGCCGTCGTGCACGTCGCCGTAAAACGGGATGCCGTCCTCGTTGCCGATCAGGCCGAATCCGATCTGCTTTTGCCAGCGATGATGGCGGTTATAGCCATAGGTGATGTGCAACCCATCCGACGAATCGGATTCATACGCACCGTAAACCGTCTTGTCCGTCGTATCCGCGTGAAAGACACGGAGAGGGAGGCCTTCTTTCTTGTAGATTTGCACCAGGCAAGACGAAAGGACTTGATGGATATTGGCCTCATACAGCCGGTCCAAATGGCGAGCAATGGCATCGTCGTTGAACCAAGACGGATCCAATCCTGGCCGGATCAGCTTGGGCAAGTCGATGTCATGCGCCCACCGTTCCAAATGAACGAGGGCTTGCCGGCCGCTCAAGATATCCAAGAGAAGCAGCCCGACCACATCACTGGCTCGGGTTTGGCATTGAGGATCCACCGGAACCAGCCGGTCAATCAGCTGAGGGAGGCCAAGATCTTTGAAAATGGTACTTATTATATTCAAATAGGAACTTTCATAAATCGCCCGAATTCGAACGTCCATGATGGAAAAACTCCTTTGCATTCCTTGTGTGTCAAGGACCTATTCGACACCGGGATGAAAAAATCCTCCCGATTTTGGTCGAGAGGGTGCGAAATGTGAGTAAGGAGGACTTGGACATGGCGTATTTCCCGAATATCGGAACCATTCCATATGAAGGACCGGAGTCGCGCAATCCGTTGGCGTTTAAGTTTTATAATCCGGAAGAAAAAGTCGGCGACAAAACAATGGAGGAGCATTTGCGCTTTTCGGTCGCGTATTGGCATACGTTCACGGGGGATGGATCGGATCCGTTTGGCGTCGGCAATATGATTCGTCCGTGGGACAAATACAGCGGGATGGATTTGGCGAAGGTGCGCGTCGAGGCGGCGTTTGAGCTGTTTGAAAAGTTGAACGTTCCGTTTTTCTGCTTCCATGATGTCGACATCGCTCCAGAAGGCGAGACGCTCAGCGAGACGTACAAAAACTTGGATGAAATCGTCGATATGATTGAAGAATACATGAAAACAAGCAAAACGAAGCTGCTGTGGAATACGGCGAACTTGTTCAGCCATCCACGCTTCGTTCACGGGGCGGCAACGTCATGCAATGCCGATGTATTCGCCTATGCGGCGGCGAAAGTGAAAAAAGGGCTCGAGATCGCCAAACGGCTCGGAGCGGAAAACTACGTGTTTTGGGGCGGCCGGGAAGGTTATGAGACGCTCTTGAATACGGACATGAAGCTGGAGCTTGACAACTTAGCCCGCTTCTTGCACATGGCGGTCGACTATGCGAAAGAAATCGGCTTTGACGGCCAGTTTTTGATCGAACCGAAGCCGAAAGAGCCGACGAAGCATCAATATGACTTCGATGTGGCGACGGCGTTGGCGTTCTTGCAGACATATGGGCTGAAAGATCATTTCAAATTCAATATTGAAGCGAACCATGCGACATTGGCCGGCCATACGTTTGAACATGAGCTGCGCGTCGCCCGCATCCACGGCATGTTGGGCTCGGTCGATGCGAACCAAGGCGATATGCTGCTTGGCTGGGATACGGACGAATTCCCGACCGATTTGTATACGACGACGTTGGCGATGTATGAAATTTTGCAAAACGGCGGCCTTGGGCGCGGCGGCTTGAACTTTGACGCGAAAGTGCGGAGAGGATCGTTCGAACCGGAAGATTTGTTCTACGCTCATATCGCCGGGATGGACAGCTTTGCGATTGGTTTGAAAGTCGCTCATCGCTTGCTGGAAGACCGCGTGTTTGAACAGTTCATCGAAGAGCGGTACAAAAGCTATACGGAAGGCATCGGCCGCGAGATCGTCGAAGGGACGGCGGACTTCAAAAAGCTTGAGGAGTATGCCTTGCAGCTCGGCGACATTCGCAATACGTCCGGCCGCTTAGAGCGGCTGAAAACGCTGCTCAACCAATATTTGTTGGAAGTCAGCGTGCCGAGCGGATCCCGTTCGTGAAAGAGGGATGAGCGTGGAATACGTCATTGGCGTCGATTTAGGAACGAGTGCAGTCAAAGTATTGCTTGTCGATCGAAACGGGCAGGTAAGAGGGGAATGGACCGAGTCCTATCCCCTCTACCAGCCGCATTCCGGATATAGTGAGCAGCGCCCAGACGATTGGGTGGAGAAGACGATTACGGCGTTGCGCCGCGTTTGGGAAACGGCGGGCATTTCCCCGGAGTCGATCGTCGGCTTGAGTTTTTCTGGACAAATGCACGGGCTTGTGCTGCTTGATGACGACGGGAATGTCGTGCGCAACGCGATTTTGTGGAATGATACGAGAACGACAGCCGAGTGTCAGGAAATTGAGGCGAAAGTCGGTCGAGAGACGCTGCTTTCGATCGCAAAAAACGAGGCGCTCGAAGGGTTTACGTTGCCGAAACTGCTGTGGGTGAAAAACCATGAACCCGAACTGTACGAGCGGGCGCGGGTGTTTTTGTTGCCGAAAGATTATGTCCGCTTCCGCTTGACCGGGCACATGGCGATGGATGTATCGGATGCGGCGGGGACGCTGTTGTTGGATATCAAAACGAAAACGTGGAGCGAGGCGATCGCCCGGGCGGTCGGCGTCGATCTCACGCTTTGTCCGCCGCTTGTTGAAGCGACGGCGTTCGTCGGGACGCTGCGCCCGGAGATGGCCGAGCAGACGGGGCTGCCGGTATCGGTGAAAGTGTTCGCCGGCGGGGCCGACAATGCGTGCGGTGCGGTTGGCGCGGGCATTTTGGCAGAAGGCTGCATGATGTCAAGCATCGGCACGTCAGGCGTCGTGCTGGCCTATGAACAAAGCGGGGAAAAAGATTTCGCTGGAAAAGTGCATTACTTCAACCACGCCGAGCCAAATGCTTACTATATCATGGGAGTGACGCTGGCGGCGGGCTACAGCTTTGACTGGTGGAAGCGGACGTTTGCGGAAGACGTGCCGTTTGCCGAGATCGTCCAGCGCGCTGCCGAGTCGCCGATCGGTGCGAACGGGTTGTTGTTTACGCCGTATTTGGTCGGCGAGCGGACGCCTTATGCGGACGCCGATATTCGCGGGTCGTTTATCGGCATCGACTCGCGGCAGACGAAATGGGATTTTGCCCGCGCGGTCATGGAAGGGATTACGTTCTCGCTCAACGAGTCGGTGGAGATCATCAAAGCGAGCGGCAAAACGATCGACTCGGTCGTCTCGATCGGCGGCGGGGCGAAAAGCGCCGAGTGGTTGCAAATCCAAGCCGATATTTTCGGCCTACCGGTGGAGAAGTTGAAAAGCGAACAAGGGCCGGGGCTCGGCGCCGCGATGATCGCGGCCTGCGGCGTCGGCTGGTTCGATTCGCTCAAGCAATGCGCGGATGCGTTCAAACAAGTCGAATCCGTCGTCGAACCGCGGCCGGATGCGGCGGCGAAATACAAAGAGCTGTTTGCGATTTATCGCGATGTATATCCGCGTACGAAAGAACTGGCGAAACGGTTAAAGGTGTTTCGGCCGTGACTCCTCTCCCCCAACCGGCTGGCGGATTGGGGGAGAAACATTTTATTTTCCCAGCTGTTTTGTGCTTTTGTTCATCTGTGATTGTTTTGTGATCGCTTCGTCGATTAGTCGTTCGATTTCTTCACGTGTTTCAGCTCCGAAAATGTCATCTAACAGATGGGTCAATATATACAAATCGGTGATCGTATCTACTTTGTCCTGTATTTCTTTTGCCGCTGCTCCATACCGGGCTTTCATATATTTTTTGATGGCTTGTTGGCTTTCAAAAATTCTCCCTTTCAGCTCTGCTCTTTTTTCCAATTCCCGAAGTACTCTCACCATTTTGATCGCCTCCATTAGTCTTTCAACGTATTTCTCATCGATAAATTTGTCCGACACAGCAATAATCGTTGACAATAAGCGGAATTGTTTTTCTGGATCTGTAATCTTTTGGGCTAATTCTACTGCCTCAATTGCTCGTTCTGAACAGTCTACAGTACTTTTCATCAAGGGTAAAAAGATAAGATTCAACTCATCTTGTTCTGTTAGTTCCTCGTTGTTTTCGATTTTGGTTTTTAGTTGCTTCATTATTTGATCCCCGTCATAGTCTTTCATAAAGACAGCCTGTGTCTCGTATTTGATAGAACCGTAGTTTTTGGATCGAGGAGCATTGTCGACGTTCGCACTATAAATCACCACAGTATGAATGGGTTTTTTATATTTTTCATATGCACTTACATCATATTGTAAAAATCGATCGAGGTCATGTTCCCGAAACGTTGTTTGAAACTCTAAATGTAGGTACGTATCATCGGCTAGTAGAAACAAGAAATCCATTCTTCGGTCATTGACAGCGATGATCGGCAGGTCTGTTGGTTCAACGCGAACGATTGGGGCAACATGTATACCATAAAAATCGAGAGCTTTTTCTTTAAACTGTTCCGTCATACTGCGGAAAATGATGTCATAATTATTATGGGCAATAGACATCTCTTCCCTCATTCGTTATCCTCCCCATATATTTATTTTAGCATACTTGGTCGTAATGATTTCTTCGCCGTATCAGTTTTTTATTCCTTTGTAGGAGAATCAAAATGCTCCTATACGCAACGATGAAGGAATTTCTTGAGTAAAACGCGAAAGAGTTAAGAAACCGTAAACGAGGATAGGACAACCACTAATGCAGAAAGAGGGTATTGCCATGTTCTCTACACTTCCCATCCCGATCATTCAAGCGCCGATGGCAGGCGGAGTGTCGACGCCTGAACTGGCCGCGGCGGTGTCGAACGCCGGAGGGCTTGGGTTTTTGGCTGGCGGGTACAAGACAGCGGAGGCCATAAGGAAGGAAATTCACGAGCTGCGGACGTTGACGGATCGGCCGTTTGGGGTAAATGTGTTTGTGCCGGGGGACAAAACAGTGGATGAGGAGGCGGTCGAACGGTACCGTGTAGCACTGGCGGCGGAGGCGGAGCGGTTTGGGGCGTCAGTCGGCGAGCCGAAATGGGAGGACGACGACTGGGCGGCGAAGCTTGATGTGCTTCTTCAGGAGCGAGTGCCGGTTGTGAGCTTTACATTTGGTTGCCCGGACAAGGAAGTGATCGCTGCCTTGCAAAAGGCGGGATCGTTTGTGATCGTGACGGTCACGGCGGTGGAGGAAGCTGAAATGGCAGCCGAAGCTGGGGCGAATGCGCTTTGTGTGCAAGGGGAGGAAGCGGGCGGGCATCGGGCGTCGTTTGGCAACGATCCGGAACAAGATGAGGCGCTTGAGTTGTTTCCGCTGCTGGCCCGAGTGCGGGCGGCGGTCCGGGTTCCGCTCGCGGCGGCGGGCGGGATCATGGATGGGCGCGGCATTGCGGCGGCTCTTAAAGCCGGGGCGAGCGCGGTGCAGCTCGGGACGGCGTTTTTGCGCTGCCCGGAAAGCGGGGCGCACCCGCTTCATAAACAGGCGCTTGCCGATCCGCGGTTTGTGGAGACGGCCGTGACGAGGGCGTTTACCGGCCGGCCGGCGCGCGGGCTTGTGAACCGGTTTATGGCGGAGTATCGCGCCTTGGCGCCGGCGGCGTATCCGCATGTGCACCATATGACGAAGCCGCTGCGCGCCGCATCCGCCAAGGCGGGCGACCCGGAGGGAATGTCGCTTTGGGCCGGGACGGGATATCGGCTGGCGCGGGAGCTTCCGGCGGCGGAGCTTGTCGAAGAGCTGAAGAGGGAGCTCGAGGAAGCTTGGCGAGCATAGGAGTTTGGTTATGCGGATGGAAAGAAAACGCGTTCATTCTTCCGAAAAAATGTTGAATAAGGGGGAGAGAAAACCATGACCGCATCCCGCATCGTCTTTCCGCCGCTCAGCTATGTCGGCTGGGGGGCGCTTACGCAGTTGGTTCCGGAAGTAAAAAGGCTTGGAGGCACACACGTGTTGGTGATCACCGATCCAGCGCTTGAAAAAATTGGCCTCGTCGAGCAAGTGACGTCCCCGCTCCGGCAAGCAGGATGCAGCGTGCATGTGTATACGGATGTTGTGCCGGAGCCGCCGCTTGAAACGGGGGAAAAGGCGGTGGCGTTTGCCCGCGGCGGAGAGTTTGATCTCGTCATCGGGGTTGGCGGCGGCAGCGCGATGGATTTGGCGAAACTGGCGGCGGTGCTGGCTGTCCACGAAGGATCGGTCGCCGAGTATTTAAACTTGACGGGGACGAGAACGCTTGAGAAAAAAGGATTGCCGAAAATATTGATTCCGACGACATCAGGCACCGGGTCGGAGGTGACGAACATCTCCGTCTTGTCGCTAGACACGACGAAAGATGTCGTGACGCATGACTATTTGTTGGCGGATGTGGCGATCGTCGACCCGCAGCTTACGGTTTCCGTCCCGCCGCGGGTGACGGCGGCGACTGGGATCGATGCGCTCACCCATGCGGTCGAGGCGTACGTGTCGGTCAATGCGAGCCCGACATCGGACGGCTTGGCGCTTCAGGCGATGCGTCTCATTTCCCGCTCATTGCGCAAGGCGGTGGAACATGGAGCGGACAAACAGGCGCGCATCGATATGGCGAACGGCAGCTACCTGGCTGGGTTGGCGTTTTTCAACGCCGGGGTGGCCGGCGTGCATGCGCTCGCGTATCCGCTTGGCGGGCAGTTTCATATCGCCCATGGCGAATCAAATGCCGTGCTCTTGCCGTATGTGATGGGCTACATTCGCCAAAGCTGCACGAAACGAATGGCTGATATCTTAAACGCCCTCGGCGGCAACTCGAGCTTTTTATCAGAGGAGGAGGCGTCGCACCGCTGCGTCGAGGAGCTCGAGCGCCTCGTCGCCGATGTCGGCATTCCGAAGACGCTCGGCGGTTTTGGCATTCCGGAAAGCGCATTAGAAAGTCTGACGAAAGACGCCGTCCAGCAAAAACGGCTGCTCGCCCGCAGCCCGATGCCGCTTTCGGAAGCCGACATCCGCGCGATTTATCAAGCGGCGTTTACAGGGACGATCGTCGAACCGGATAAAGGGTGAGGAGAAACAAACAGGGGCTGGTTCAGGCTCCTGTTTTTTCTTTGGCTGTTGGAAATAGGGTCTCACTTCTCAAGTTGGATCCCCCTTCCGCTCAAGGGGCGACGTTTTTCATGTTTTCTTGATGGTGAAGCAGGAATTTCCACATCGTGGAGCGAACACATATACATCAGCCGCCGAAATTCGACAAAAGACGATTCCAGTTCTTGTGGAGGAGGGGCGTTCGTGTTTACGACTGTCATTACGCCGCGCGTGTCAGAGACGGACGGCGTCGGCCATATTAACAATACGACCGTGCCCGTTTGGTTTGAAGCGGGGCGGCATGAAATTTTCAAGCTGTTTACACCTGACTTGTCATTCAAACGTTGGCGGATGGTGATCATCCGCATGGAGGTTGACTACGTCAACCAACTGTATTATGGGCAAGATGTGACTGTGTATACCGGCATTGAGCGCATCGGCAACACAAGCCTCACGATTTATGAAGAAATCCACCAAAACGGGGTGGTGTGCGCGAAAGGCCGGGCGGTGTATGTCAATTTCAATTTTGATACCGGGCGGCCTGAACCGATTCCGGATGACATTCGGGCGAAATTGCGCGAACATGTATGGCAGCCAGGCGAGTAGACGAAAGGGGGTGAGTGTGTGAAGGAGCACCATCTTTGGGAACAAGTGAAAACGAAGCTTGCGCAAAAGCTGTCCGGGCCGTCGTTTGACACGTGGTTTGCCTCGACGTCGGCGACGGTGGATGACGATTGGCTCATCATCGAATGCCTCAACGACATTCAATGTGAATGGCTGCAAACAAGATACGGCGAACTCATCAGTGAAACTGTCCGCGAAGTGTTCGGCCGCGAGATGCGCATCTTCGTCTCTGTCCACGGCGAGCGGCAGAAAATCGAAGAGCGGCTCGAACAGCGATTCGGCGCTCCGATGACCTTCCGTCAATACGTCACCCGCCTTGAGCGGCAGATGGAGGAGCTGGAGCGGCGCATTGACCACTACGCGCGCATCATCGATGAACTGCTGGAATCCCGTCCGATTCACTGATGATCCCCTAATGAGCAACCTCCAATAAGAAGCGGCCTCCGCGCCATCAGCCGGGAGGCCGCTTTTTGTGCATCTTTTATGTTATAAAAAGTTACGCAATTGTAGTGAAACCGTATATTCCCTCTGATTTTTATGCGATCGTTCATATTTTTTGTTAAAATCATGTTATATAATCTAACATAAAAAATGCACACTTCGTTTTTGACGTGATATGATGGGCACAACCAAGGCAAAGGGGAAATTGTGAGGGTGATGCGAACAAAAACAGTCGGATTATGGGAGATGCTGGTGATGACGATCCGGCTTTGGCTGCATCGATGACAAGAAGTATGGAGGGATGACGATATGAAACGAAAACTCGTGTTAATCGGCAACGGCATGGCGGGGGTTCGCTGCATCGAGGAGATTTTAAAACTTGACCGCGAGGCGTTTGAGATCACGATTTTTGGCAGCGAACCGCATCCGAATTATAACCGCATTTTGTTGTCGAAGGTGCTGCAAGGAGATACGCGCCTTGATGACATTACGTTGAACAGTTGGGAATGGTACGAACGAAACGGCATTCGGCTGTTTGTCGGCGAAACGGTGACGGAAGTCGACATCAAGCGGCGGCTTGTTCGGACCGACCGTGGGCGGGTAGTCGAATACGATGAATTGATTTTCGCGACAGGGTCGAATCCGTTTATCTTGCCGGTGCCGGGGGCGGATTTGCCCGGGGTGACGGCGTTTCGCGATATCCAAGATTGCGAGCGGATGATCGAATATGCGAAGACGTACAAAAAAGCGGCGGTCATTGGCGGCGGCTTGCTTGGCTTGGAGGCGGCGCGCGGGTTGCTTCACTTAGGGATGGATGTCGATGTCATCCATATTTTCGACTATTTGATGGAACGCCAGCTTGATCCGACCGCTTCCAAGCTGCTGCAGCGGGAGCTGGAGAAACAAGGGATGAACGTTTTGCTTCGCAAGGAGACGGCCGAATTGTTCGGCAACGGCCGTGTGGAGGGAGTGCGGTTTAAGGACGGTACGTCCATTGCCGCCGACTTGGTGGTGATGGCGGTCGGTATTCGTCCGAATGTTGATTTAGCGCGGAGAAGCGGCATTGAAGTGAATCGAGGGATCGTTGTCAATGACTACTTGGAAACGAGCGTGCCGCACATTTACGCGGTCGGTGAATGCGCGGAACATCGCGGTGTTGTGTATGGGCTCGTCGCTCCGCTTTATGAGCAGGGGAAAGTGCTGGCAGAGGCGATTTGCGGCCGAAAAGGAAAGCCGTATGAAGGATCTGTCGTTGCGACTCAGCTGAAAGTGTCCGGTGTCGACGTGTTCTCGGCTGGTGAATTTATGGATGGCGAAGGGACGGAGTCGATCAAACTGTATGACGAAGCGCGCTCGGTGTACAAGAAAGTCGTCGTTCGCCAAGGGAAAATCGTTGGGGCGGTGCTGTTTGGCGATACGAGCGAAGGTCGAAAGCTGTTCGATATGATCCAGCGCGGCGATTCGGTTGAGGCGCTCTCGCTGTCGCTGTTTGCCCCAGCCGCTTTAGGCGGGAAGGGAAGCCTTGCGGCGGCGATGGCCGACACCGATGTTGTTTGCGGCTGCAACGGGGTGACAAAAGGCGCGATTTGTCAGGCGATTGCCGAACACGGGCTTAAGACGGTCGCCGAGGTGCGCGACTATACGAACGCGTCTCGCTCGTGCGGCGGATGCAAAGGGCTTGTCGCCGAGCTGCTTGAGCATATGCTTGGTGAAGAAGCGAACCGGTATGCGGTGAAAGAAACGATCTGCGGCTGCACGGACCTAAGCCGCGAGGAAGTGGTTGCAGCGATCAAAGAAAAGCGGCTGATGACGGTCAAAGAAGTGATGAGTGTATTGGGATGGAAAAACGAGGAAGGGTGTTCGAAATGCCGTCCGGCGCTCAATTATTACCTGGGCATGTTGTATCCGGGCGAGTACGATGAAGAAGCGGAATCCTTGTTTGTCAATGAGCGGCTGCACGCCAACATCCAGGCCGACGGCACGTACTCCGTTGTGCCGCGCATATATGGCGGGGTGACGACAGCCGAACAGCTGCGGAACATCGCCGATGTCGCGGAAAAATACAACGTGCCGATGATTAAGATCACCGGCGGGCAGCGCATTGACTTGCTTGGGGTGAAAAAAGAAGATTTGCCGCGCATTTGGGCCGATCTCGGCATGCCGTCAGGCTACGCCTACGCCAAGGCGCTTCGGACGGTGAAAACGTGCGTCGGCAAGCAGTTTTGCCGCTTTGGGACGCAAGATTCGACCGGGCTTGGCATTCGGATGGAACAAACATTTGAGCGGCTGAAAACGCCGCATAAAGTGAAAATGGCCGTCTCCGCCTGCCCGCGCAACTGTGCGGAATCGGGCATTAAAGATGTCGGCGTCGTCGGCGTCGAGGGCGGATGGGAGATTTATGTCGGCGGCAACGGCGGCACCCATTTGCGTGCAGCTGACTTGCTTTGCACGGTCAAGACGGAAGACGAAGTGATCGAGATGACCGGTGCTTTTTTGCAATATTACCGCGAGTCCGCGCATTATTTGGAACGGACGTCCAAATGGGTCGAGCGCGTCGGGCTTGAGCATATCCGCGAAGTGTTGTTCGATGTGGAAACGCGCCGCGCGCTGCTTGAGCGGCTTCACAAAGCTCTTTCCGCGACAACAGATCCGTGGCGGGACATCGTCGAAAACGAGAGACTGCAGCAACTGTTGTTCCGCGATATCGGCGACAAAGAGCCGGTGCCGGTGGAATGAAGGGGGATGACGGCGGGCGGAAAAAGTTGATGTTCCGCCGCCTGGATTGATCATGGGTTAGGATCAATGCTGGAACGAAGAGAGGGAAATGATGGCCATCGTCCAGCCGGAAACGAGGTTTTCGTTTGCGGAGAGCCGATTTTACGTTGTTGTTCATGAAAGTTTGTAAAGGAATGGTCAAACAGGATCAGACATCGATGCAGGAGGAGGACGAAGAGAGGATGAAGGTGGAAGTGGGAACATTGGAACAGCTGCCGAAGCGGCTCGGAAAATGCGTGCGGGTTGGGAATCGTGAGCTGGCGTTGTTCCGGACGGGTGACGATCAAGTATTTGCCGTTGAAAACCGCTGTCCGCATCGAGGAGGCGATTTGTCACAAGGTATTGTGAGCGGCGAGTTTGTGTTTTGTCCGCTCCATGATTGGAAAATTTGCCTGAAAGACGGCCGGGTGCAGGCGCCGGATGAAGGGTGTGTCAAAACGTACCGCGCGGCGGTGAAAGACGGCTTGGTATATGTCGAGCTGTAGGAAGCGGGGGAATGGCGATGACGAACGAATTGCTGCGCTACTTTCGCGCCAAGGAAAAAGAACGGGCGTCAGAAACGGCTGCCGCGACGCAATGTCCGTTTTGCAGCGTCCAGTGCATGCTTCAGCTGGTGGAGGAGCGGATTGTAGAGCGGCGCCGCTACAAGGCGGTCCCGACCGACAACCCGACGTCCAACGGCCGCCTTTGTTTAAAGGGGATGAACGCCCACCAGCACGCTTTGCATCCCGAGCGGCTGTTGGTTCCGCTTGCGAAAGTGGACGGCCGGTTTGTGCGGGTCCGTTGGGAGGAGGCGCTTTCGCTGATCGCGGAACGAATCATCTCCATTCAGAAGGAAGATGGAGTCGATGCGTTTACTGTTTACGGCGGCGGATCCTTGACGAACGAGGAGGCGTATTTGCTCGGGAAATTTGCCCGCGTGGCGCTCAAGACGCGGCACATCGACTACAACGGCCGCTTTTGCATGTCGGCGGCCGCGGCCGCGATGAACGACGCGTTTGGTCTTGACCGCGGGTTGACGAATCCGCTCTCCGACATTCCACTCGCCCAGACGATCATTTTGGCTGGGACCAATGTCGCCGAATGCCAGCCGACGTTGATGCCGTATTTTGATGAAGCGAAGAAGAACGGCGCTTTTATCATCGTGGTGGATCCGCGGGAAACGAAAACGGCGGCGTTGGCGGATCTGCACCTGCCGCTCAAGCCCGGAACGGATGCGGCGCTGGCCGTCGGCATCGGGAAAGTGCTGCTTGACGAAGGATATATCGATGAAGCGTTTGTGCGCGAGCGGACGGTTGGGTTTGCCGAATGGAAACAGCACATAGAAGCAGTGGAGATGGATGAGATCGTCCGGCTGACTGACGTGCCGGAAGAGAAGATTCGCTTGGCGGCGCGAAAGTACGGGGAGGCGGCCGATGCGATCGTGCTCACGGCGCGCGGCTTGGAGCAGCAGACGGACGGCTATGCGGCGGTCAGACAGTGGATCAACGTCGTGCTGGCAACCGGAAACATCGGCCGTCCTGGCTCTGGGTTTGGCTCGATCACCGGACAAGGGAACGGGCAGGGCGGGCGCGAGCATGGACAAAAAGCCGATCAGCTGCCGGGCTATCGAAGCATTGAGCATCCGGAACACCGCCGGTATGTTGCGGGCATATGGGGCATTTCGCCGGATGAGCTGCCGGGAAAGGGGGTGTCGGCGTATGAAATGATGCAAAAAATAGACGCTGGTGAAATTACAGGGCTGCTTGTCATGGGATCCAATCCCGTTGTTTCCAGTCCGAATGCTGCATTTGTCGTCAAGGCGCTTAAGAAGCTCAAATTTCTTGTGGTCGCAGACATGTTTTTATCGGAAACGGCCGAACTGGCTGATCTCGTGTTGCCTGTTTCGTCGTATTTGGAAGACGAAGGCACGGTGACGAACGTCGAAGGGCGGGTGTGCTTTCGGCCGGCGGCTCGGAAGCGTCCTGGGGAGGTGAAACATGATTGGGAAATTTTATGCGCGATTGCGCACAAGCTTGGCAAGGGCCGCTTCTTCCCGTTCACGTCAGCCGAAGAGATTTTCAATGAACTGCGGTTGGCGAGCCGCGGCGGCAAAGCGGATTATTACGGTGTGACGTATGAGCGGCTTCGGCGCGAACGTGTCTACTGGCCTTGCCCCGATGCGCATCATCCTGGGACTCCTCGGTTGTTTACGGAACGGTTTGTTCATCCGGACGGCAAGGCTCGGTTTGCGGTTTTGCCGTTTCGGCCGGAGAAAGAGGAGACGGATGAATGGTATCCGCTTTATTTAACGACCGGACGGGTGCTTGCTCATTATTTGAGCGGAACGCAAACGCGGCGGAGCCCGGCGCTTTCGGCGCGGCAGCCGGAGGCGGTCGTGGAAATCCACCCGAGGACGGCCAAACGATACGGGATCGGCCCAGGGATGCTTGTGCGCATTGAAACGCGCCGCGGTGCGGCGGTCGTCCGCAGCCGTTACAATGATCAAATTCGCGAGGATACCATTTTTGTCCCATTCCACTGGAGCGGCCTTGGGCAAATCAACAATGTCACATCCGATGAGCTCGATCCCCATTGCCGCATGCCGGCGTTTAAGCGGTGCGCAGCTCGGGTGCGGCCAGTGGTCGATTTAGGGAGAAATTGACTTGTGTGGTTCGTTTCGCCGGAAAAAGCGCTCTCTTTTCCGTCCGCGGCGGGGAATCATCCCCAGCGGGGCGCGCGGACCGAGACGCGCCATAAGAAAAAAAACTTCCCGGCAATACGGCGGGAAGTAGGTGGAGAAATCGCTTTCATTTCCATTTTAGCATAACGAACATTCTGTGCCAAGGGGGAGTTGGGGGAAGATGGCGAGAAAATCGTTTTGGCGCGTCGGGCATGCGCCGACGCTTTTATCGTCGTTTTTGTATTTTGATATCAGCTTTATGATTTGGAACTTGCTTGGTGCGCTCGGGGTGTTTGTCGCTGAACAGTTTGCGCTCACGCCGGCGGAAAAAGGGATGATGGTCGCCATTCCCGTGTTGGGCGGGGCGCTGCTTCGCATTCCGATGGGGATGCTCGCCGACCGCTGGGGCGGGAAGCGGGCTGGTCTGCTTGGCATGGCGGTGACAGCTGTGCCGCTTGTGTGGGGGTGGCAGTTCGCTGACCGGATGTCGGATGTGTATGCGCTCGGATTTTTATTAGGGGTGGGCGGAGCCAGCTTTGCCGTTGCGTTGCCGCTTGCGAGCCGCTGGTATCCGAAAGAATATCAAGGGCTGGCCATGGGGATCGCCGGGGCCGGCAACAGCGGGACGGTGCTGGCGACGCTGTTTGGTCCGCGCCTGGCGGAGATGTATGGTTGGAACACGGTGTTCGGGTTGGCGCTCGTACCGCTTGTTGTCGTCTTCCTTTTGTTCGCTTCGCTGGCGCGTGAATGTCCAACAGCGGTGAAACCCGTTTCGTTGCGTGAATACCGAGCCGTCCTCCAGCGAAAAGAAGCATGGCTGTTTTGTTTCTTCTACAGCTTGTCATTCGGCGGATTTGTGGGGCTGACGGGTTACTTGGGCATTTTCTTCTTTGATGAATACGGCATCAGCAAAGTCACGGCCGGCGATTTCGTCACCGCCGTCGTGTTTGCGGGCAGTTTCATCCGGCCGATTGGCGGCTATATCGCCGACCGGATCGGGGGAATGCGGCTTCTTTCCTTGTTGTTTGCCGCTGGGACTTTGTTGCTGGCTTGCATCGGTACATTGCCGTCTCTTTTCGTCCTGTTCGGATTGATGGTTGCTCTTTTCCTTTGTTTTGGCGCGGCGAACGGTGCGTTGTTCCAAGTTGTTCCGACGTGGTTTCCGAAAGAGGTTGGCTTGTTGACGGGCATCATTGGCGCCGCTGGCGGACTGGGAGGGTTTTTGCTGCCGAACGTGCTCGGGGTGATGAAGCAGTGGACCGGCTCTTCGGCGTATGGGTTTTGGATGCTTGCTTTCGTTTTCGCGATCGCGGTGATGGCTGCTCGTCGCCTTCAAGGGACGACGGTTACGATCGAACATTTCTCTCAAAAAGCAGCAGAATGAATGGTGTAACCCAAAGAGACGCTGCAAACTTTCAAAGGAAATCGTTTGATTGAACGAAAAAACTGGTGGAAAACAGTCCTTTCTTTAGGTTGACAAAGAGGGGGCGGTTTTGCGACGTCCATCCTTATCACTGATTTCGGAAGGCTCTCGCCTCTGTAAGGAAACAGGCGGAGCCTTCTTCATCATCTTCCTTCAGAAAACCTTCAACGGGTTTCAGGCGAAGAGAGAGATCGATATAATAGGGAGGAGGAAGGTGTCCAACCTTGAAAAGAAATGGAGGAAGAAATCGTGTCAAACGATCATGCGCTGCGTTTAGACCATCAGCTTTGTTTTGCCATTTATGCTTGTTCTCGTGAGTTGACGAAGTTATATCGTCCTTTTCTTGAAGAAATAGGGATTACATATCCGCAATATCTCGTTTTGCTCGTGTTGTGGGAGCAAGGGGAGACGACAATGAAAGAGCTTGGAAAACGATTGTATTTGGATTCCGGCACACTGACGCCAATGTTGAAAAGAATGGAGGAGAATGGCCTCGTTCAACGGTTGAGATCGCCAGAAGACGAACGGGTTGTGCGCATTGTTTTAACAGAACAGGGCGAGAAAATCAAACAAAAGGCACAATGCATACCAGAAGAAATTGTCAAACGAGTAGGGCTTTCCAATCAAGAGTGGAGCGAATTGTTGATGTTGCTGCGGTCGTTGCTTGTGCGGCTGAATGATGAACAACATTCTTCTTGGTCAAATTAAATCTTGTGTTTTTCTATTATATTTTGTAAAATTTAATTGTGTACAATTTAATTTTGGAGAGGAGAAACGAAATATGCAACCACTATATCAGACGTCAGTTAAAGCGCAAGGTGGGCGGAATGGGAAAGTTGTGTCTAACGATGGGGTGCTTTCGTTAGACGTCAAAATGCCGAAAGAACTTGGAGGGCCAGGGGGGGCCACGAATCCTGAACAGTTGTTTGCTGCTGGGTATGCCGCTTGTTTTGACAGCGCATTGAATTTAGTCATCCGCCAAAGAAAGGTGAAGGTGGAAGGAACGGAAGTGACGGCTCAAGTGACTCTTGGAAAAGATGAGGCAGATGGCGGCTTTCAGTTGGCCGTTGTTCTTCGGGTGCGCGTTTTGGGGGTCGATAGAAAGACGGCTGAAGAGCTTGTGCATGCAGCCCATCAAGTGTGCCCGTACTCCAAAGCTGTCCGCGGCAATATTGATGTAACTCTGTCTATTGAAGAATGATGATGAGAAAAGGTGCCCGTGAAGAAATTCAGGGCACTTTCGCATGATCGTTTTATAATCGATTTTGCAAAAATCGAAGCAGCTCATCCGCTTGATTGCCGATGAGGGCGATCAGCTGTTCAAACATCGCATCGCGCTCGAGGTCAAGTTCAATGATGCGCTTGGCCAGTTCGAGGGCTTGTTTGTCCATGGCGGCGTCCTCCTTCGATCGTCTGGGCGGGGTGGAATCGTTCATATTCGCGGCGCAGTTCGGCCATTGTCCACTCTTCGAGACGCTCGCGGTCGGCGGCTAAGCCGAACTGCATCAGTCGTTCGATGTAAAACTGCTTTTTCTTCCGCACGGCGCTTCTCATCCATGTCCCCATTCGATTCCCTCCCTGTTTTTACCTTTACCATATCATCTTTTTCTTCAGCATACAGCAAATGTGTTAAGCACATTTACAGGAAATTTAAAAAATATGTTAATTTTATTTACAAAAGTTAGCGGGCTAACATCATTTTTTGTATAATTACGTTAGAAAATATAACGAATTGAGGTGAGGAGTATGACAGATCATCCTCAAGAGGATCATTACAAATACAAAAAAGTCATTTCGATCGGTGTCGTCAGCGAACTGACCGGGCTGTCGCAGCGGCAAATTCGTTATTACGAGGAACGGAAGCTTGTGTTCCCTGACCGTTCGAAAGGCATCCGCAAATATTCGTTCGCCGATGTGGAGCAGTTGATGAAAATTGCCAATCAGCGCGAGGAAGGGGTGTCGACGTGGGAAATCCGTCAGGAAATGACGAAAGAGCTGCGTGAGCGGATGTTGAAAGGGCAAATGAATGCGCATTTTCGGATGCGTTCCTAGGGGCGCGGGCAGATTCGAATTTTGGATGCATCTCCTGCTTGGAAGCAAAGCATGCGGAAAACCGCCTGGCCGTGTGCCAACAGGATGTAAACACAGTGGCGTTTGTCCAATCATAAGAGCATGGTTGTTTGGCGCGCATAGAGATTCGTGCGCGCTTTTTTTGATAAAGCCTCGAGCAGGGGGCGAAATGGAACTGGACCTCAGTACGCGCGTCTCCCGACTGGTCATGCAGCCATCTTTTCTCCTTTTTTCTCCATTTATAATGCCGCTCGATCGATTCCATAATGTAAATGGATAGAACGAACAGGGGAAGGATGCCGCCAATGAGAAGCAAAGCGACGCAGTGGCTGTTGTCTGTATGGGGACTGATGGATCCGCTCTATTATGCATGTTCCCGCCTCGAATATGTTGGTGGGAAAGAGAACGGCTGTCGTTCCATTTTTCGCGTCCGTTTGCTTCGATACAAGGGTGAAACCATTCGCCTTTCGGACGGAACGACGATCGCGGCCAATGACTGGCTGTTGAAAATTCACCTTCATAATGTTCGTCTGCTTCGCGAACTGATGCAGTATCGAGGTGATATTCAAAAAGGACGTTATATTTTCGAACAGGTGAAGGCCAGTTTGCCGTATGTTGCCCATTATCTTTACCATCACGAACAGTCCGCCTGCATAAAAGGGATTATCGGCGTGACGATGTTAAACAAAGGTTGTGAGAGACTCGGATTTGATGTCATTGACATAGCGGATTCATTTTACCGTTGGTTGAAAATGGCATCCCATTGGCCGATGATGACAGTGGCCCAACACCGTCTCATGCCGCTTGTCCGCCCGCCGAAATATTTGGTGATGTCAAAGGAAAAATTGTTTTCGTTGTACGGCTGCCATCTCATCCACTAACTCCCTCTTTCTTCTCTCCTCCGTTTCACTATAATGGGTATCGAGGGAGGAGAGAAGACGATGACTTTCTTTTTTGTTTTTCTTGCAATCTTGTTATTGCTTGCTTTGGCCATTCGCAAAGCCCACCGCAACACGTATGAAGCGGTTTTGCATAAAGTCCAAGTTGGCGGCTGTTCAGAGGGTGGGGACGGAGCCCTTCGGATTTTGCAGCTATCGGATTTGCATCTTGAAAAACTGTCGATCACCCCGGACGATTTATACAACAAGCTGAAAGACGAAGCGATCGATTTGATCGCGTTGACGGGCGATTTTTTGGACCGTGAGGAAAGCATCGTCAAGCTCGGTCCGTATTTGGCCGCGCTGAATGCATTGAAACCGACGTACGGCATGTATGCGGTGTTTGGCAACCACGATTACGTGCTTCAAGGCGAACCGTTCGAGCGCTTGAAAACGACGCTTGAGGCGCACGGCTGCGTCGTCTTGCAAAACGAGACGAAAACGATCACGGTCAACGGTCAAACCGTCAATATCATCGGCATCGATGATTTTTACACGGGGCGCAGCGACATTGAAAAGGCGTATGCGGGCGTTAAAGACGGCCTTAACCTCGTGTTGACGCACGATCCAGACATCGTGCCGCATATGAAAGACTATCATTTTGACTACTTGCTGTCCGGCCATTTCCACGGCGGGCAAATTCATTGGCCAAAGCCGTACCATTTGGCGAAAATGAGCAAAACGCTCACCGAGCGGAACATGATCAAAGGTTATCATGAATGGGAGGGGAAACCGTTTTATATCAACGAAGGGCTTGGGCAAACCGGGGTGAACATTCGAATCGGCTCGAAGCCGGAAGTGACGCTCCACTTGTTGGCGCTGCCGTCCCGAAGAGAAGCAGTGAAAGCTGTCTAATAGGCAGCTTTTTTATTTTTGGAGCAGGAAAGCGGTTTCATTCGTGTATGTCCTCTTGCACTTTTTTCGCAGCTGTTTCCGTGTTGTTGGATGAAGATTCGCAGCGGATTGCATAGACAGAGTGAATGGCCAATGGAACCGTCGTGGAAAGCTCTCTTGCCATTTTTCGTCGTCATCCCGATTTCGATTTGGACGAAGCAAGTCATCCCGGGGCTGTTTGTCGGGCTGTTGGTTGGCAGTTATTTGATGACCCCGTCCTTGCTTGGCGGGCTGCGGACGATGCTTCATTACGTTGTTGACAACTTAATGCAGACGAACAACATCCGCATTATCATGTTCTTGTATGTGTTCGCTGGTCTTGTCAGCATGATCAAATATACCGGCGGAATCAAAGGGTTCGTCCATCTCGTCAGCAAAAAAGTGAAATCGGCCAAAACCGCCATGCTGCTGACGTGGATTTCGACGATGGTGACGTTTAGCGACCCCGATTTTCGCATCGTCACCGTCGCGCCGATCATGAAGGCGCTGCGCAAACGGCTCGGGCTGTCGTCCCAGCAAATCGGCTTTGCCATTGAGGTGACATCCAACCCGGTTGTCGCGCTCATCCCAATTGCCACCGCGTTTGTCGGCTATATGGTGTCGGTCATCGATAAGGCGCTTGATACGGCTGGCATCGCCGCCGTTTTGTTCGGCGCGACATCGTTTCTTTTGCATTAACGCCGTTATCGTCCTCTTTCGTCTTCCGTGATACACTAAAAGAAAAAAGAAAGGGGAGCGCCGATGGGAGAGGCGGAACGGCGGCTTGAGGAGCTTGGCCAATGGCAAACGGAAGATGTTGCCGCCCAGCTGGAGCAGTTGAACGAGCGACTCGCGGTGGAGGACGCGTATTATCAGGCCGCAGAAGATGAGCGGGCGCGCCAACGGTATTATCGCCATCTGCCGCTTGAAGGGGACGGATTGATGTTGTTTGTCCGCTATCACGAACTGGTGGCGCGCACCCATAAGCGGCGGCTGCCGTATTTTTTCAGCAAGGATGAGTATTTGTACACATGGGTCGACTTGCAGCCGGACGGAACGGTGCGCAGCTTGTATTCGGGCGAGCGGAAAGATCCGAAAACGTTAATCGTCCAAGATGTGGAAACGATGAAGCGGCGTTATGACGAATTCCGCCAGCTGCTGAAAAAAGCCAAACAAGGGCCGGGCGAGGTGCACGAGCGGGTGAACACGATCGAGCAGCAATGGAAATTCAATGCGGAACATGTCGTTCCGCAGTCGTGGTTTGGCGCGCGTGAACCGATGAAAGGCGATTTGCATCATTTGTTCGTCTGCCAGCCGGAGTGCAATACGATGCGGTCGAATTTTCCGTACGCGGATTTCCCGTTTTACAATCCGGAAGATCCCGACGAACAAATCCAAAACCGCTGCGGCGTCGTCCATAACGGCTATTTCGAGCCGGAATACGGCAAAGGGACGGCGGCAAGGGCGATGTTGTACTTTCTGCTTCGCTACCCAAAGGCGATCGCAAAGTCGTTTCGGCGCAAAATCGATATTCCGCTCCTTGTCCGTTGGCACGAACAATTTCCACCGACGGTGTATGAACATCATCGCAACAGCGCGATTTTTTTCATCCAAGGCAACCGCAACCCGTTCATTGATTTTCCTGAACTGGCAGGGCGGATGGTGTTTCCGTTTGAAGGGGCGCTGTGAAATGAGGTTGAAGGCGAATATCGGCTTTTTTGTTTCCAAAGCGCATCTGAATCGCTTGGAAGTGGAGAAACAAGAGTGATGGCAAAAAAGCTGTCTCCCGAAATAAACGACCGTCTTTCGGGGACAGCTTTTTGCCTTGCTGCTAGACAAAGTGTGAAAGAGATCAAGCGGAAATGGTTTGTTCGTCCGCCGCGTGGCGATCTGCTTGTTTGCGGAAGTATGTTGCGACAATCGGACCGGAAATATTGTGCCAGACGCTGAAAATAGCGCTTGGAACGGCGGCGAGCGGCGAAAAATGGGCGGTCGCTAAGGCCGCACCAAGCCCAGAGTTTTGCATGCCCACTTCAATGGAAATCGCCTTTTGTTTTGGCGGCGACAGGCGAAACAGTTTGGCAAACCAATACCCAAGCAGCAGCCCCAATCCGTTGTGAGCGACTACAATCAGAAAAATAAGAAGCCCGCTTTTGGCAATGGCGGCTTGGTTTTGCCCGACGACGGCGGCGACGATGGCTACAATGGCGATGACCGAAACGAGCGGCAGCGCCGGGATGCACGCTTTGACTTGCTTTTGGAACAGCGCCTGGGCGATGAGTCCTAAAAGGATCGGAATCAGGACGACTTTGACGATCGACCAAAACAAAGCTGCGGCCGATACGGACAGCCATTTTCCCGCTAAAAGCAAGATGAGCGAAGGCGTCAAAATCGGCGCTAAAATCGTCGAAACAGACGTGACGGCGACCGACAGAGCCGTATCTCCTTTCGCCAAATACGTCATGACGTTGGACGCCGTTCCGCCCGGACAGCAGCCGACTAAAATAATGCCGAGCGCCACTTCGCGCGAAACCGGCAGAAAGTAAGCGAGCAAAAACGCGATAAGCGGCATGATGAGAAACTGGGCAACGACGCCGATTAACACATCAAGCGGACGCTTGAACACCTCTTTAAAATCGTTCGCTGACAGCGTCAATCCCATGCCAAACATCACGATGCCTAGAAGCGGCACGATATACGGAGCGATCCACGTAAATGCGCTGGGAGCGAAAAAGGCGAGCGCTCCGAACAAAAGCACCCAGATCGCAAACGTATTGCCGACAAAGTTGCTTATTCTTCCTAGTGTATTCACTGTACTCACTCCTTGAACAAAGATGGGAAAGATATACAAGAAATTATATACATTTTTTTGAAAAGTTCAACTAATGAATCGCCAAATTTTGAAGAAATGTTGACAATATAGACAAACGGATTCCTGACGATGATCGGAATCCGTTTTTCTCATTTTCCGACGAAAGACTTTCGCTTCCATGTTGTAGGATAGCCAAAAAATAAGCGGGGATACAATGGGCAAACTTTCGTTTCAACGGGATCTGGAGGACAAAAGATCAGGCCGCCCTTTGTTTTGGCTGTTGGGTGTTGTTGCCTCAATGATGGCCGAAACACCGGGGGTAGAAAGCTTTTTTCGTTCAACCGTTGAAACTCAAGGGAAGACCGTGAGTGTGGAGGATAAACTTTTGACAATACCTAAAAATTGAGGATAGCGAAAAGGCGGCTTTGGATCAAGGTTCGCACAGTTGTGTAAAAACAAAGCAGCAAAAAACGACGTTGTGGTCCTGTCATCCAAGTTTACTGGGTTGGCGATAGAATTTCACGCAATAATTGAACTTGACCCGGCTTTGGCCCACTCTTTTCCTCACTCTTTTCCTCATTCTTTTCGTTTTTGGATGGGGCGGATGTAACCTTCTAATTCGTGGACAAGATGCTGGATGCAATCATTTCCTCGGAACTTGGCATCCTCGACAAGGTACACTGTGAAATTTTCCGCTTCTTTATTGGTCATCGTGAACTCATATCCATTCAAATCAAGGAACGTGACGAATACGGTTAAAGCTGTCCGCTTATTGCCGTTGTGGAAAATATGACCTGTCGCGATGGAATGGTAATAGCAGCACGCCTTTTCGATAATCGAAGGGAACTGTTCCTCCCCGAACAATTTCGCTTTCGGCCTTTCCAACATCCACGCGAATTTATCGGGGAATTGGATCCCCGCTTGTTCTGCGTCGTCGTACATTTCCATGACCGTGTAATGGATAAATAGGATTTCTTCCGCTGTCAAATAATAAACCATGTTTTCCTCCAGCTGCTCCTTTATCTATATTTCAAGTTGCGCAGCGCTTCGTCATATTTGGAGATCGCGCGGTTCATCGCCATCGCGACTTCAGGACGGACTCCTTTTGGAATTCGGTTTGCGCGTTTCATCACGATTTCCCCTCGTTCCTTGTCGTAATATATTTCGATTTCATCGCCTTTATTTAGGTTTAGCATCGTGGCTAAATCTTTCGGGATGCTAACGGACAAACTATTCCCGACTTGGCTAATCCGACGTGTATACGTTTTGTCATCCTTGCTTCCCAACATTTCCGCGTCCATTTCTTTTTCATCTCCTTTCCATAATATGGACAAAAAGGACGTTTTTATCCATAAAATTATTACTGTATAAACAATTATAACAATGATCTTCCGAAAAGCAATACGGAATAATAAAAAAGGGCTTTTTGTCTTTCAACGAGAAAAACGCATGCTGCATTTGCAGTCGGGGGATCATTCCATTGAGGGTAGGTTCTTTGTCACTATTCAATGGATATACCTACCGCTGTTTTTGTCGTTTCTTGTTTCGAAGAATGGCGAAAATGAAAAGAAGGAAACGATATTCATCAAAATTTGTTTGTAGTTAGGACGAACGGACTATTTACATAGAATGAAAAAAACGGTAAAAATAGAAGTGAGGACAGTAGTTTAGAAAAAAGAGAAAATTCTGTTTATCAAGGGGACAGCATTATGGTTTACGATGGAATCATTTTGTCGCTGCTGATCGGCTGGTTTCGCGGCGGAAGCCTGAAAGGGTTGGCCAACATGAAATTGCGCTTCGGTTGGCTGTTCCCGATCTTATTGGCGGTGCAGTTTGTGGTCTTTTTCCTGCAAGAGCGGGTCGCGTGGATCTCGAGCATGAGCAACGGCATTTTTCTCCTCGTCTACATCACCGGGCTCGCGTTTTTATGGCTCAACCGCCATCAGCCAGGGTTTCCGGTCATCTTCGCCGGCGTCTTGCTTAACTTTATCGTCATGGCCGTAAACGGCGGACGGATGCCGGTCTCGATCGAAGCCGCCCAATTTCTCGGCCGCGAATACATCGAAGCGTTAAAAGCCGGTCTGTACGGCAAGCACCAGGCGATCACATCGGATACGCTTCTGCCGTTTCTTGGCGACATCATCCCGCTGTCTCCGCCGTACCCGCGCCAACAAGTCATCAGCATCGGCGACGTTGTGATGAACGTAGGGGCGTTCTTGTTCATCCAGCATCTGATGCTCAGTGCACCGCGCCATGGGGCAGACGATGCTGAGAAAGAAACAACGGCCGCTCCTGCGAATCAATAAACTAATTTTTAGGGGGAAAAGGACATGAAATTCAAAGTAAAACAAGTATTGATCAATTTGTTCATCCTTGGTTCGGTGATTGTGGCATTGACTTCTGGATTTAGACTGATTGAATAGTTGTGGCTTTTCTGCAAGATTTGATTCAAGATGTTTTCAACACTTGATTAAGAAAATGATTTCATGTATTGCGTCTCTTTTTAGTCTTATTAATCGAATTTTATTCACATGAGAGTGGTTATATATGGCGTTGAATTTTAAAGAAACAGAAAAAATTTATATTATCATAATTTCATTTTTAGGTTTGTCCAGCTTTTGGATTAATCTTGATTTCTTTGCTCAATCCCTTTGGGATTGGGTTTTAATTTATATGTTAGTTGGTTCCATTATTTTGTTGAATTTTTTTCCGATTAGTTTACCTCCTAAAGCTAATTCTTTCTCAATGGACTCATCTATTTATCTTGCTATTTTATTTTTATATGGCATTAGTTTTACTCTGAAAGTTTTGTTTATTTATAGTGTTGTGGAACTGTTTTACAGACGAAAAATGTCTTTTTGGAGACATTTATTTAATTTTTCAATGTATTGTTTGATGATATCAGGTGCCTATTATTCCTTTTTGTTTTTCCACGGAGAAATTGGAAAGATAAATTACTACAATCTCCTGCCTTATTTAGTTAGTTTACTGGTTTATTTCGGGATTAATGTTATTTTGATATTGCTTTTCTTTCTCTGCGTGGGTCAAATCTTTAAAGGGGCCCTAGAACTAGGAATTTTAAAAGAGGCATGTGTCAGCTATTCTATTACTCTATTACTTTCATTAGTTTTAGCTATTTTGTTATGGGAAGCAAAATACTTTGGGCTATTCTTACTGATTATTTTAGTGACATTGTTATCTTTTATCTTTAAAAAATTTTTGCAATTATACCAACTAGTCTCCAACCGCGCCAACAAAGACCACCTCACCGGCCTATACAACCACGGTTTTTTCAAAGAAACGCTCAAGGAGCAGTTTTCCGACTGCAAGCTGTTGAAACAGCCGTTGACCTTGGCATTTCTGGATTTGGACGATTTTAAAAAATACAATGACCGGAACGGGCATTTGCAAGGAGATCGTTTGTTGGCTTTTTTTGGGAAGCTGCTGCAAAAAGCGGTGGAAGGGACGAACTTCACGGTCGCCCGCTATGGCGGCGAAGAGTTTGCCATTTTAATGCCCAACACGACGAAAGAAGACGCGTACGCGTTTTTAAACCGGTTGCGCAAAGAAGTGAACGATACATATTTTGACGGCGTCGAGCATATTCCGTATCGTTGCCTGTCGTTTTCGTGCGGCATCGCCGAGATGGAAAAAGATATGCATGAAAGCGATGAGCTCATCCACCGCGCCGATCAGGCGCTTTATTACGCGAAGGCGCAAGGGAAAAACAACGTTCAGTTGTATGATAAACATAATATGTGCTTGGATGAAATTAAGTTTAAACAAGACTTGGAAGCGCTCGAGCAGCAAGTGAAGTTTTTTCTTTCAAAAGACGTCTATACATACCGCCATAGCAAACGAGTGTTTAAATATGCGTTGGAGTTTGGCAGTCGTCTTGATGAGTTGACCGACCATGAACGGCAGACGCTCATTTTAGGGGCGCTCATCCATGACATTGGCAAAATTGAAGTGCCACGCGATATTTTAAATAAGCGGGGAAAGTTGGAGAAGCATGAATGGGAGATCATTAAAAAGCACGTAACGTGGGGACGCGAGATTGTGGCGGCGGAGAAGCGGTTTGATGATTTGCTTCCGCTTGTCGAGCTGCATCACGAACGATATGATGGAAAAGGGTATCCGTACGGGCTGAAGGGGGAAGAAATCCCGAAATTGGCCCGCATTTTGTGTATTATCGACTCATTTGACGCCATGACGACCGAGCGGCCGTACCAGCCGACGAAAACGTTTGAAGAGGCGCTTGAGGAAATCGAGCGTTGCGCTGGGACGCAGTTTGATCCGGTCTATGCGGCGAAGTTTGTCGCGTTTGTGCGCGAGCATTATTTGCCGCTTGCCGAGATGGAGCAATTGAATTAAGCGACAGAAGGGGGGCTGACCCAAAAGGCTGTCTGCCTTCAAGGTAGGCACAAAATATAGTGCGGAAGAAGAGATCGATGCGTATATATAGAGGTGAAAGGGGGTATCCCGATCGTTTTGGGACACCCCCTTTTTATTTTGGTTTTGAATGTTTTTGAATGGTTTTTCTTATTTATTGAATGATATTGATAGAAAATGAATGTTTTTGATTGATTTTTTCTTTGCTTTCGCTTATGATAAGGGTACAAGCGATATTGCTCATCATGGGAGGTGGGAACGTGTTGACCGAAGAGCGCCACCGCCTCATTTTGGAACTTTTGGCGCAAAAAGGAGTTGTCAAGCTGCAAGAGCTCGTAGAGGCGACCGGTTCGTCCGAGTCGACGATTCGCCGTGATTTGACGCAGCTTGAGACCGAAAAGAAACTGCGCCGCGTGCACGGCGGAGCGGCGTTGTTGCAGCAAAAACGTGAAGAGTTAAGCGTGTCGGAAAAATCGCTGAAATATATCGAAGAAAAGCGGCGGATCGCCGCCTATGCGGCCAGCTTGGTGCAAAAAGGAAACTGCATCTATTTGGATGCGGGAACGACAACGTGGGAAATGATTCCGCATTTGGCTGGCAAAGAGGTCATTGTGGTGACGAACGGCGTGATGCATGTCGAGCGGCTGCTTGAGCACAATGTGGCGACGTATTTGATCGGCGGCATGATCAAGCCGAAAACGAAGGCGTTGATCGGGCGCGGCGCCATCGAGTCGCTGCGGCAGTACCGCTTTGATCAATGTTTCATCGGCGCGAACGGTGTTCATTACGACTATGGTTATACGACGCCGGATCCGGAAGAGGCGCTCGTCAAATATACGGCCATGCAGCTGGCGCAACGCGCGTATGTGCTTGCGGATCATTCGAAGTTGAATGAAAGCGCGTTCGCCAAAATCGCCGATTTGCATGAGGCTGTATTAATTACGGATGAGTTGGATGAAGAGTGGCAAGAACGATACAAAGCAAAAACAACAGTAGAGGTTGTCGCCCTATGATTTATACATGTACGTTAAATCCATCGGTTGACTATGTGGTTCATGTTGATGAATTGCGTGTCGGGGAATTGAACCGTGCGATGAAAACGTTGACATTCCCGGGCGGGAAAGGGATTAACGTGTCGCGTGTGTTGAAGCGCTTGGGTGTGGACAGCACGGCGCTTGGGTTCATCGGCGGATTTACCGGCGGGTACATTGAAAGCGAACTTCGGAAAGAAGGCATTGCCTGCGATTTTGTTCATGTCCCAGGGCAAACGCGCATTAACGTCAAACTGAAAGCGGGGCGGGAGACGGAAATTAACGGTGAAGGCCCGATGATTGCCGATGACAATGCAACGCAATTGATCGCGAAAATCGGAGCGCTTTCAGCTGGCGATGTGCTTGTTCTCGCTGGAAGCGCGCCGACGTCGCTGTCGGCGGACATGTACGAGCGATTGGCGGCTCGGGCGGTGAAGCGGCGCGTTCGCCTTGTTGTTGACACGAGCGGTCCGGCGCTCGAGAGGCTGCTCGCCTGCCGGCCGTTTTTGGCTAAGCCGAACCATCATGAGCTTGCTGAGCTGTTTGGCGTCTCTGCGCTGACGAAAGAAGACATCATCCTCTATGGCCGCCGGTTGGTTGAAAGAGGAGTAGAGCATCTCATCGTCTCGATGGGCGGCGCGGGGGCGTTTTACTTCGGCCGGGAAGCAACGCTGTTTGCTGAGGCGCCTAAAGGAACGGTGAAAAATTCAGTTGGGGCGGGCGATTCGATGGTTGCGGGCTTTTTAGCCGCCTATGCGGGCGGAAAACCGATCGCGGAAGCGTTCGCCTACAGCGTAGCGGCCGGAAGCGCAACGGCGTTTTCCGAAGACTTGTGCACGAAAGAGGAAGTGGAAACACTCGTCGGCCGCGTTCGCGTCGTGCGTTTATAAGCGGAAATAAAGGGGGATCACACAAATGAAAATCACCGATTTGTTGACAAAAGAAACGGTCATTCTTGAGCTTCAGGCGAAGACAAAGAGCGAAGTGATTGATGAATTGGCCGCGAAACTCGCCGAGGCGGGGGCGGTCAGCGATGTGGAGGCGTTCAAACGAGCGATTTGGGCGCGCGAACAACAAAGCACGACCGGCGTCGGGGATGGCATCGCCATTCCGCACGCCAAAACGGCGGCGGTCAAGCGCCCGGCCGTGGCGTTCGGCCGTTCCGTGGAAGGCATTGATTATGAGTCGCTCGATGGCAAGCCAAGCCATTTGTTTTTCATGATCGCCGCGCCAGAAGGAGGGGAGCAGACGCATTTGCAAGCGTTGGCCCGATTGTCTTCGATGCTGATGGATGCATCGTTCCGCGCCGAGCTTGAAAACGCTTCAAGCGAAGAGGAAGTCGTTCGTTTGCTGGCGGCAAAAGAGAGCGAAGAGGAAGCGCCGTCGTCGCAGGCCGCACCGACTGGCGGTGGGCGGAAAGTGCTCGCCGTTACCGCTTGCCCGACCGGGATTGCCCATACGTATATGGCTGCCGATGCGCTGAAGGCGAAAGCGGCGGAAATGGGCGTGACGATCAAAGTCGAGACAAACGGCTCCGATGGAGTGAAAAACGCTCTGACGGCGCAGGAGATTGAAGAGGCAACGGCGATCATTGTCGCGGCCGATAAACAAGTCGAAATGGACCGCTTCAACGGCAAACACGTCATTCAAGTGCCAGTCGCCCGTGCGATCCGCGAGCCGGAGAAGCTCATCGAGCAGGCGCTGCGCCAAGATGCACCGATTTATCGGGCGAGCAGCACGGCGCGAGGCAGCGCGGGAGCGGTGAAGCCGCGCACCGGTTTTTACAAACATTTGATGAACGGTGTTTCGAATATGCTTCCGTTCGTTGTCGGCGGCGGGATTTTGATCGCGCTTTCCTTCACTTTCGGCATTAAAGCGTTCGACCCCAACGACCCGTCGTACCATCCGTTTGCCAAAGCGTTGATGGATATCGGCGGCGGCAATGCGTTCGCCTTAATGATTCCCGTGCTTGCCGCGTTTATCGCGATGAGCATCGCTGACCGGCCGGGATTTGCGCCGGGGATGGTCGGCGGCTTTATGGCGGCCAACGGCGGCGCTGGTTTCCTCGGCGGATTGATTGCTGGTTTCCTAGCCGGGTATTTGGTCGTCGGATTACGGAAACTGTTCAGCCGCCTGCCGCAGTCGTTAGAAGGCATTAAACCGGTGCTGTTGTATCCGCTGTTCGGCATTTTCCTGACTGGCATGATTATGATGTATATTGTCATCGATCCGGTGAAAGCGCTGAATGAAGGGTTGAAACATTGGCTCGAAGGTATGGGAACGGCGAACTTAGTGCTGCTTGGCGTGGTGTTAGGCGGCATGATGGCAGTCGATATGGGCGGTCCGATTAACAAAGCAGCGTTTACGTTCGGAATCGCCATGATCGACGCCGGCAACTATGCGCCGCATGCGGCCATTATGGCCGGCGGGATGGTGCCGCCGCTCGGATTGGCACTGGCGACGACATTCTTCAAGAAGAAGTTTACGAAAGCCGAGCGCGAGGCCGGCAAAACGTGCTATATTATGGGGGCTTCGTTCATCACGGAAGGGGCGATTCCGTTTGCGGCGGCCGATCCGGTGCGGGTCATTCCGTCGATTATCGTCGGCTCAGCTGTAGCCGGGGCGCTGACGATGCTGTTTGGCATCGGACTTCCGGCGCCGCACGGCGGCATTTTCGTCATCCCGATCGTCAAAGGAAGCGCATGGCTTTACATCCTTGCCATTTTGATCGGCTCCATCGTCACGGCACTGATGGTCGGGCTGTGGAAAAAAGAAGTGAAAGAATAAGAGAAAAAGCGTTCCGCGGGCAGCGGAGCGCTTTTTGCCTGTCGGAGCGGCGGGTTTTATGGCTTGTTTCCGCCCAATTCAGCACGTCTGCATCCCCCGCTTGCGGCTAGTTGGGCGGCATCGATCACCTCGCCGAGCTTCAAGCAAAGCAAGCGCTCCTCTTCCAACCCGCGCCGCCGCCACTCGGCCCGTAGGCGGTCGAGTGCTTCTTTCGGCGTATCGTCGGCGAGGCGGAACGCCCCGTAATGCATCGGGACAAACAGACGGGCGCGGCAGTCAAGGAATGCCTGCACCGCCTCTTCCGGCGTCGTGTGCTGCGGTCCCATAAACCATTCCGGCTCATACGCGCCGATCGGCAGGAGGGCATAGTCGACCGAAAACCGCTCGCCGATGTCGCGAAAGCCGCGGAAATAGCCGCTGTCGCCAGCAAAATAAACCGTCGGTGCGTCGTCCGCTTCAATGACCCACCCGCCCCAGTGCGACGTATTCGTATCCCAAAGCGTTCGCCGCGTCCAATGTTGGGCGGGAACAAATGTGAGCGATACGCCGTGAAAGGAGGCCGTTTCCCACCATGACAGTTCGGTGACACGGCGATAGCCGCGGCGGCGGAACAAGCGGCCGAGCCCCTCGGGCACGAATATGTGCGGGTCACCGTGCAAACGGCGGAGGCTGCCGAAATGCAAATGGTCATAGTGGCCGTGGGAAATGAGCACAACGTCCACGGGCGGCATCTTGTCAAGCGGAACACCAGGAGCCGTCAAGCGTTTGGCCGCGCCCATCCAATTCGCCCAGACGGGATCGGTGACGATGGTGATGCCATGAAGTTGAACGACAAAGGTCGAATGGCCGACCCAGCAGAGCTGCGGCCGTCCGTTCGGCTTCTGAAGCCGCTCGTATTGAGGCGGTGAAACATGCGGCACGACGTAGGACAAATCTTTTTGTTTTTGTTTCCGCTCCCGCTGCCAGCGGCGGAAATCGGCCCATGTTTTGTGCGTCGAGACGCCGTCTAAGTTTTCATAGCGCTTGGCCAATGATTTCTCACTCCATTTTTTGTATTATATTATTTAGAGTAGCAAACCTTTTTTGCGAAGTACAAAATGTTTGCCCAGGTGGTGGAATGTATGCTTCGTTCGTTTACAATCCGCACGGCAAAGCGGGATGACATGATCGACATTACTTCATTCGTCGAGGAGACGGTGCGCCAGGCTAACGTGACGGAAGGGATCGCTGTCGTTTATTGTCCGCATACAACGGCTGGCATCACCATTAACGAAAACGCGGATCCAGATGTCAAGCGCGACATGATGCGCCGTTTTGATGAAACGTATCCGTGGGAGCATCCGCTTGACCGCCATATGGAAGGAAACACGGCCGCTCATATGAAAGCGAGCACGGTTGGCGCGTCGCAGCACGTCATTATTCACGAAGGCCGGCTGCTGCTTGGACGCTGGCAAGGTGTGTATTTTTGTGAATACGATGGGCCGCGCCAGCGGACGTTGTATGTGAAGGTGATCGAAGGTTAGCAACCATAATTTTATTATGTAAACAAAAGAAAAAGAATAAGGCGGAGAGACGATAGATAGGTTAGCAAGAAGTTTGGGCGAATTATGGATAACCCCCGGACAAAGTGTTTTGTCCGGGGGTTACCGTTACGCCGGCGTCGTTAAAATGAGCGGCCCGTTTTTTGTAATGGCGATCGTATGTTCATATTGCGCTGAATACGAGCCGTCGATCGTTCGCGCCGTCCAGCCGTTCGGATCCATTTTGCTTTGCCATGCCCCCATGTTGACCATCGGTTCGATCGTGATGACCATCCCCTCCTTTAAACGCATCCCTTTTCCTTTTTCGCCGAAGTGGGGGACATACGGCTCTTCGTGAATCGTCGGGCCGATGCCGTGTCCGGTGAAATCGCGTACGACGGAAAAGCCGTGCGCTTCGACGTACGTTTGAATGGCGTGGCCGATGTCGCCGATCCGATTGCCGAGAACGGCTTGCTCGATTCCTTTATAGAGCGACTGCTCGGTGACGTTAAGCAGCTTTTCCACGTCTTTGCCGACGTCGCCGATGGCGTACGTCCAGGCGGAATCGGCGAGCGCTCCGCGCAAATTGACGACAAAATCGATCGTGACGATATCGCCTTCCTTGAGCGGTTCGTTGCGCGGAAACCCGTGGCAAATTTCATCGTTAATGGAAGCGCATGTCGCATACGGATAGCCGCGGTATCCTTTTTGTTCCGGTTTGGCGCCGTATTTGGCCAAAAACGTTTCAACGAACCGGTCGATTTCCATCGTTGTGACGCCCGGTCCGATGCGTTTGGCGATCTCTTGATGACAGGCGGCCAAGAGTTTCCCCGCCTCGCGCATCAATTGAATTTCCCGTTCCGTTTTGACGTGAATCATGCAACTGTCTCCTTTTCCCTCGATGTGTTTCGCTTCGATAGTATTGTAGCAGAAACCGCTGTGATGTTAAACCGGGCGATCCGTTCGCAACTGGGGATCTATTCCTGAATTTTACCCAAAAATAGTTTACTCATCCGTGCGAAGGCGGCTAAAGGAAAAGATGCCCAGACCAAAAGAAAAGGCCCTTTGATGGCTGGGCATACAGGATATCGATATGTTGACCTTTGTTCACAAGAGCCCTTGCGGCTGGTCTTCGCTATATCATAAGGCGGCAAACAGCTGTTTTTCTTTATCAGAAATCGTTGAGGAAGAAGGAGACGGTGCGAGCGGCAAATAAATCGACACCGTCGTTCCTTTATGTATTTCGCTTTCGATGCGGATCGTTCCGTTCATCGATTCAATGATGCGGTAGACGACCATCATTCCGAGCCCCGTGCCTTTGACGCCTTTCGTCGTAAAATACGGTTCGCCAAGCCGTTCGAGCTGTTCTTTCGTCATGCCAACGCCGGTATCAGCGATGCGAATGAGCACGCGACCATTGTCGATCGAGACGTATATTTGCAACGTCCCGCCGTTTGGCATCGCTTCAATGGCGTTTTTTATGACATTGAGCAAACATTGGCGGAATTTTTCGCGCTCGCCGATGACCGAAAAAGGGGCAAGCGTTGTCTTCATATCAACGCAATTCATATTGGCAAGCGGACGGATGATGTCGACGACCCGTTCGATTTCGAGCTTGACGTTCAGTTTTTCCGGCGTTTCCGGCGCGGGTTTCGCGAACGTCAAATAATCGGTAATGATCGCTTCCGCCCGGTCGAGCTCTTCCATGGCGATGCGCGCATATTGGCGCCGTTTATCAGCGGCGAGCGGCTGCTCTTCAATCAGCTGGATAAACCCGCGGGCCGCGGTGAGCGGATTACGGATTTCATGAGAGATCGAGGCCGCCAAATGGGTGACCGCTTCCATCTTCTCGGCACGAATAATCCGTTTGCGCAACGCGATATTATGGTGCACCATCTCTCGAAAAGCGCAAACGATAAACATGCTTGCTGGCTGCACAAGCAAAAAAATGAGCGAGACGGAAAGCGGGGGACGATCGAAGGGAGCCATCCACCCTGCCATGGCGACTGTCAACAGGCCGGAAGCGAAGCTGAGCAATGTCGCTAGCAACGTTCGTTGTTTAGCTGGCAGCTGCGCAAACGTTTTAGTCAATAAACGGCTTGCTGCTGCGATGGCGATGGAAACGACGGCGGTGACGAAGACGCCAGCTCCGCCGAACAGCGAGCGGTAGGCGATCGCCGTAAACGCTAAAACCGTCGCCGCCCCCGCTCCGCCGTACAAACCGCCAAGCCACAGAGGAATTTGCCGCAAGTCGAAGATGAAATCGCTCTCTGTTCCGACCGGGAGGGTGATGCATAACATGATCACGACGGCGTAACAAATGGTCGGCAAATAAAGGCGGAATCGTTTTGGCCTCTTCTCCTGCTCCGTACAGAGGGGAACGAGGAACACCGGCAGAAGGATGAAAAACAAGTTGAGCAAAAAGTCTTTTAAAATACTAAGCATCGCGGCACCTTCTTTCCCATCGTCAGCTGCATAACCAGAATTTCTACCTGAATCCGTGATAAAAACGCGTTCAAACTGCTGAGAAAGCTTGATAAATCAACAAATATCACACTTTTTGCTTTTCACTCAATAAGTGAACATCCGAAACTGGGCTAAACCCTTGATATGATTACGTTTTCCGGTGCTTTTGATGAGCTGCTGTCACGGATTCAGGTTTCTACAAAAACTGCGAATATATTACATTGTAACCGGAACATCACGGGTCTGTTAAGGTGAAATTGATAGTCTTTTTTTGCTATAAATCTCGTTTTTTCGACAAACATAGGCAAAAAGAACTGTTTTGTTCTTAGTCAAAAATTCCCTTTCGTTTTTTGGAATTATTCTATAATATTTTAATTGTATAGAGTTTCTATCAACCTTTTATTTGATATGGAGGGATGTTTTTGAAGAAACGGTCGATCACATCACTTGTTGCTGCGCTGTCGCTTGGAATGGGTCTATGGGCAGCGCCGGCGGCCGCCCCGCAGGCCGCCAATTCGGGAGCACCTTTGGCAGCCAGGCACGGCGGTCCGGTCGATTTGGCGGTGGCGAATGAAGAGAAGCTGGCGGAGATGTTGAAAAAAAGCGGCAAGCTTCGCGCTGACGCCACCCCAGCTGAGGCGGAAGCAGCGGTGCGCGCCTATTTAAAACAAAAGGCGGCCCACACTTCGAAAGAAAAAGGAGAATTGCACGAATACGAGGCAAAGCGGGCCGATGTGCTGCGCGAGAAGGGGCAGAAAAACAGTATTTTGAATGGGAAAGGAAAAAAGCTTGGCCAGACGAAAAACGATTCCGTTCCGTCTGTCAAGCCAGAGGCATGGAACGGTGGCAAGCGGGTGGACCGCGTGCTCGTTTTGCTCATTGAATACCCGGATTTTCCGCACAACCGCATTCAACCGAATGAGACGGATATGTATTATAAAGATTATACCCGTGAACATTATGAAGACATGATTTTCGGCGGGGATGACGGCTATTACGCAGGACCGAACGGAGAAAAACTCATCTCGGTGAAAAAGTATTATGAAGAGCAATCAGGCGGCAGCTATTCGATCGAAGGAAAAGTGGCGGGCTGGTATCAGGCGAAGTATCCGGCTAAATACTATGGCGGCAACGTGCCGACCCCGGATGGCAATGACGCCAATCCGCGGGCGCTTGTGCGCGAGGCGCTGGCGGCGGCCGCCCAGGATCCGACCATTGATTTGCGTGAGTTTGACCAAGAGGATCGCTACGATTTAGACGGCGACGGCAATTATCGCGAACCGGACGGTTTGATTGACCATTTAATGATCGTTCACTCCAGCGTCGGAGAAGAATCGGGCGGCGGTTCGCTCGGCGGCGACGCGATTTGGTCGCACCGCTGGAATTTAGGATCGGTCTATCGCATCCCGAACACAACAACCGATGTGCCGTATTGGCGCGGCCAGCTGGCGGCGTACGACTACACAATCGAACCGGCCGATGGGGCGGCAGGGGTGTTTGCCCATGAATACGGCCACGATTTAGGGTTGCCGGATGAATATGATACGATTTACTCCGGCTTGGGCGAGCCCATTGCCTATTGGTCGATTATGTCAAGCGGAAGTTGGGCGGGACGCATTCCGGGCACCGAGCCGACCGGCTTCAGCGCCTGGGCGAAACAGTTTTTGCAATCGACGATGCCGGGAAGCAACTGGCTGACCGGGGCGACCGTTGAATGGAATGAGATTACAAAAGACGGTGTAGAAGTATTGCTTGACGAAGCAAGCACGAAAGGGACGAACCATGACGCTGTGCGCATCAATTTGCCGAAAAAGGAAACGGTCGTCACTATTCCGCCAAGCGGTGCGTACGCCTATTTCTCTGGAAGCGGAAACAACTTAGATCATACGATGGCAACGACGATCGATTTGACGAAAGCGTCCAAGGCGATGCTCGCTTTTGACACATGGTATGCGATTGAGAAAGATTGGGATTACGGGGCGGTGGAAGTAAAACCGCATGGCAGCAACGAATGGACAACAATTCAAGGAAACATTACAACGACCGACAATCCGTACGGGCAAAACCCTGGCAACGGCATTACCGGTACGTCAAACGGCTGGGTGAAGGCGGAATTTGACTTGTCGGCCTATGCAGGCCAAACGATTGACCTCCGTTTCCATTACATCACTGATGTGGCGGTGTCGGAAGCCGGCTGGTATATTGACAACATTCAAGTGACAGCTGATGGGGCAATCGTGCTTGCCGACGACGCCGAAGGGGACAGCGCCTTTGCGGTGGAAGGCTTTGAAAAGAGCGATGGCAAGCGGTATTCGGATCATTACTATTTGTTGGAATGGCGCAACCACCGCGGCGTCGATGAAGGGCTCGCCCATATTTTGCGCGGCGACCGGCTTCTTTCGTACGATCCAGGGCTTGTCGTCTGGTATGTGGATGAAGGCTATGACAACAACTGGACGGGCGTCCATCCGGGCGAAGGGTTTCTTGGCGTTGTGGATGCCGACCAGCATACGTTAAAATGGTCGGGCAATACGACAGCGCCGACTCGCTATCAAGTGCACGATGCGGCGTTCAGCCTGCAAAAAGGAGCTCCATTCCGTGTGGCAATCAATGGCTCACAGCTGATCGACAACGATACATCGCCGACGCCGGTGTTTGACGACAGCCGGTCGTATGACAATAAAGGGGCCGTCGACGCCGGCCGGAATGTGCCCAACTATGGCCTAAAAATCCGCGTCATCGGCGAAAGCGCTGACCGCACCGCAGCGCGCGTGTTGATTTACCGCTGACAACATCTAGAGGCGCACGGAATGTTTCCGTGCGCCGAAATGTTTTGATCGACATGATTTGTCATCCCTTCGTCGAATTTGTTGATTTTTCTTCACCCCTTTTTCTGTCTTTTCCTTTTATAATCAATAAGTAGGAATGGGTGAGAAGGGGGAACAAGCGGAATGAACGAATTGTACCAACAGCTTTCGGCGTGGATTGAAGAGAAGCAGCCGGTGCGCGTGCAAACGGAGCAGGGGGAGGCGGTCGTGCTGCCGGTCAAGCTGTATCAAGAAGCACGCAAACTGTTCGTTTACAACCGGCAAATGCGGCTGATGAACATCCCGCTCGATCGGATCATTTCCGTCGAGCCGACGCGCATCATCGGTTCCTTTGACCGTCGGGGAGAAGAGGCCATGGTACATACTCGTTGAACGGAGGGCACGCGTCTTTGGGCGCGTGTTTTTTTGATGGTGGTCGGCTGTTTCTGCCTGCGGTCTGTTCTGTTGCGCTGGGCGCTATACCCAATGAAGGCGGCATTCGCGTTGCGATGTGCCAGGGAGCGGAATGGTTTTTTGTTGCATAGGCAAAGACCATCTTTTAGAATGGAAAGGACGAACGACTGACCATAAGGGGGAAGGGACATGCATGGCAAACGGATTGCCTTGTGCGCCTCACGCAAACTGGACGAAATGACAACGCTTATTGAAAAGCAAGGAGGAACGGCCATCATTCGTCCGGCGCAAGGGACCGTCTTTTCAAAGGGAAGCGAACTGGGAGAGGAAATGCGAACCGTCATCGCCATGCGGCCGGACTGGATCGTATTTACGACGGGAATCGGCTTTGAGGCGCTGTTGGAAGCGGCCGACCGGGAGGGAATGGCTGCTCAATGGCATCGAACGATCAAGGAAGCGAACGTGGCTGCCCGCGGCTATAAAACGGTGACGGCGTTGAAACAAATCGGCGTCACCCCGGTGGCCGCAAGCGAGGACGGGACGACGAAAGGGTTGATTGCTGCTCTTTATGGGCACGACTTTGCGGAAAAAAACGTTGTTGTACAGCTGTACGGCGATACCGCGCCATCCTTGAAGCAGTTTTTTCTTGAACAAGGCGCTTTGTATACGGAATTGTTGCCATACCGGCATATCGCTCCGGATGAGGAGACACTGGCGACATTGTATAAAGAAATCGTCGGGCGCGAAGTCGATGCCGTCTGTTTTACATCGGCGATGCAAGTCCGCTTTTTCTTTTCGTTCGCCCGCGAGAAAAAAGAGATCGCACCGCTCTTTGACGCGTTTCGCACCGATGTCGTGGCCTGCGCCGTTGGCAAAGTGACAAAAGAAGCATTGGAAGAAGAGGGAGTCGATCGCGTCATCGCCCCGGAACATGAGCGGATGGGGGCGATGATTGTGACGCTTGCCCGTTATTTTCAACAATAAGCCCTGTTGAGGGTTGTTTTATCTTAATTAGGCGAGAAGACTCCCACTTCAACAAAGAGAAGCGGAGTAAGTGGGAGATGAATCGCCTTAACTATATTTTGCTGAAAATAGGATAGATTCAGCGGCAAACGTATTAAGCGCGGCTTGTATCGAACAAAGTCTGGCAAACTAATTAATGCTGATGTCAATGGCGCATTAAACATCTTAAAGAAAAGTAAAGCTGTAGACCTGAGTGTCTTATGCTCTAGCGGCGAAGTGGACACGCCTCAAAGAATAAGGATTGCTTGAAGCAGTCAAACTTCTTTGGAAGCCCCCACTTCAAATTTTCGCTAGAAAATTAAGTGGGGGTAGTTCACTATTGGTTCATTTGTTGGCCGGTTGTTATGCGATCGTTAGGGTATGCGGAAGCGCACGTTGTTTCGTTCCCGCCGCCGTTAAAGTTGACAGGCCGGCTGTTAGGCAATCGGTTGCCCCCTCCGCCTGTTCAGTTTAGGGTTCCTGATGTGACGCCCGCCGCTCGCTTACTTGGCGCGGTTGACCGGCTCTGCTTGTTTTGGCATTCGCTTTCGATAGACGACGTAGCTGCGCTGCAAGTAGCGGAGCGGGAAGCTGAATACGTGAACGAGACGGGTGAACGGCCAGACGGCGAACAAACCGAATGCAGCGAGAATATGAATCTGAAACCAAAGCGGCACCGCTTCCATATAAGCTGGGTTCGGACGGAACGTAAGAAGGCCGCGAAACCACGGGCCGATCGTCGTCCGGTAATCAAACCCGTGCGAATCGATGTTCAGAAACGTTGATGACAGTCCGCTGGCGATCACGACAAGCAAAAATCCGAGCGCAACCCAATCGCCGGTGCTGCTTGTCGCCCGCACGCGCTTGACCGTCAAGCGGCGGCGAAAAAGGATCACTAAACCAACGAAGGCCGCCAAGCCGGCCGGAATGCCGCCTGCCAAGGCGAGGGCGTGGTACATCTCTTCTGTCACGCCAAGCGCCTCGTAAAACGGCTTGGGAATGAGAATGCCCATCACGTGGCCGACAAACACGAACAAAATGCCCCAGTGAAAGAGAAGGCTTCCAAGGCGCAACTGCCGTTTTTCGAGCAGTTCGCTTGATTTGGATGTCCAGCCAAACTGGTCGCGCTGGTAGCGCCAAATATGGCCGGCGACAAATAGGACAAGCGCCAAATACGGAACAATCACCCAGAGAAATTGGCTGGCCATGCCGTTGCACCTCCTTTCGGGAGCGGCGTCACGCCGAGTTGAGTGAATGTGTGATTGAGCGCGTCAAACAGCTGTGCATACGGGCTGCCTGCCGCTGCCAGCCGGTCGCCGATTTCGCGGATATGGCCGGCATAATCGGCGAGCAAGGCGGTCGTATGCTCTTGATCTGCATAGGCCATCCATTCAAGCATGAGCGGCAAGTAGTCGGGCAGCTCGCGGTCGGAGACGGCGAATCCGGCCGCCTCGTAGCGCGCTTTTAAGGCGACGAGCTCGATTCCGCGCTCGCGTTGTTCACCGTTTGTCATATACGTAAGATACAAATTCGTTTTTTTGCCGAAATCAAATGTTTCGACATATTGCTCCATCCGCTCTCGAGCCGAGGTGGCCGCGAGCTGTTCGGCCACTGCCAAAAGCGGCGTACGGACGGTTTCATCCTCGAGCGAACGGATGGCCTCGAGGCAGTCGGGAAGCGATTCAGCCCACTGTTCGTCCGGATAGGACAACAGATAGGACACACATAAAAAGACAATTTGCCGTTGTTCGCTGTTCATCGTGCATCCTCCATTTTTGTTGTGTAAGGGGAAGGGGGGCATGGCCCCGCCCTCATGAAAGCGTGCCGCAGGCGCCTGGACCGCCGGCAAATGCAAGCCCGCAGCTGCCTTGTTCGGCGTAGAGGTCAGCGACTTCTTCGCGGTGCGATGCTGGAATGACGAAGCGGTCTTCGTATTTGGCAATCGCGAGCAAACGGTACATCTCTTCAATGTCTTCACGGCTTAAGCCGAGCGACTCAATGAGGCGGATGTCCGGCTGTTTGTTCGTTTGTTTCGCCCGCATGTATGAGCGCATGGCCGCCATTTTTTTCAATGTCGTGCGGATGTGCGCCGTATCGCCCGCCGTCAGCAAATTCGCCAAATATTCGATCGGAATGCGCATTTCATCAATGGCCGGGAAGATGTCATCGGCGCTCGCTTGGCTTCCTTTTCCTTCGATCGTATTCATGATCGGGCTCAGCGGCGGAATGTACCATACCATTGGCAGCGTCCGGTATTCCGGATGCAGCGGCAAAGCGATTTTCCAGTCGACGATCATTTTGTAAATCGGCGAGCGCTGCGCCGCGGCGATCCATTCGTCTGGGATGCCCGCTTCTTTCGCGGCGGCGGCGACGGCTGGATCGTTTGGATCAAGGAAAATATCAAGCTGGGCGTGGTACAGCTGTTTCTCATCTGTGACGCTCGCCGCTTCTTTCACTTTGTCAGCGTCATACAGCATCACACCGATGTAACGGATGCGGCCGACGCACGTTTCCGAACAAATCGTCGGCATGCCGGCTTCGATGCGCGGGAAGCAGAGCGTGCATTTTTCCGCTTTGTTCGTTTGCCAGTTGAAATACACTTTTTTGTACGGGCAGCTTGTGACGCAATACCGCCAAGCGCGGCAGGCGTTTTGGTCGACGAGGACGATGCCGTCCTCGTCGCGTTTGTACATGGCGCCTGACGGGCAGCTCGATACGCATGACGGATTGAGGCAATGCTCGCAAATGCGCGGCAAGTACATCATAAAGACATTCTCAAATTCCGCTTGGATCGCCTGCTCCATTTTGACAACGTTCGGATCACGCAAACCGGTGATATGGACGCCGGCCAGATCGTCTTCCCAGTTCGGCCCCCATGACAGCTCCATCCATTCGCCGGTGATGCTTGATTTCGGCCGCGCCACTGGCTGGTATTGTTTTAGCGGGCTGTTCGTCAACGTTTCATAGTCGTAATTCCACGGTTCGTAGTAATCGTCGATCGTAGGCTGGTACGGATTGTAGAACAAGTTGACGAGCCGCATCGCTTTCGAGCCGGATTTGAGCCGCAGTTCGCCGTTTTTCAACTCCCAGCCGCCTCTATACTTCTCTTGGTTTTCCCATTGTTTCGGATAGCCGATTCCGGGTTTCGTTTCAACGTTGTTAAAGTACATGTATTCAGCGCCGGGGCGGTTCGTCCATGTGTTTTTGCACGTGACGCTGCACGTATGGCAGCCGATGCATTTGTCCAAATTCATCACCATGCCGACTTGCGCTTTAATCTTCAAGCCAATCAACCTCCTCGAGTTTGCGGATGACGACGTACAGGTCGCGTTGGTTGCCCGTCGGTCCGTAATAGTTGAATCCGTAGCTTAACTGTGCATATCCGCCGATCATATGCGTCGGCTTTACGTGGATGCGCGTCGGGCTGTTGTGTGTGCCGCCGCGGTTGTTTGTCAGCTTCGTGCCCGGCACGTTAATATGGCGGTCTTGCGCGTGGTGCATAAACGCCATGCCGCGCGGCAGCCGGTGGGAGACGACGGCGCGGGCGACGACGACGCCGTTTTCGTTGAAACATTCGATCCAGTCGTTGTCGTTGATGCCGGCTTCGGCCGCATCATCTTTGTTCATCCACACGGTCGGCCCGCCGCGGAAAAGCGTCAACATCGGCAAGGAGTCGAAATACATGCTGTGGATCGACCATTTGTTATGCGGCGTCAAATAGTTCAAGATGACTTCCTTTCCGTTTTCTTTCGGGCGTTTGTTTGAAAACGGACGGTGCGGCAACATCGGCTTGAACGTCGCCATCGTTTCGCCAAACTCGTGCATCAGTTCATGATCGATGTAAAACGACTGCCGGCCGGTCAACGTCCGCCACGGGATGAGCCGTTCGACGTTCGTCGTAAACGGCGAGTAGCGCCGCCCGCCTTTTTCCGAGCCGCTGAACGCCGGCGAGGTGATGACCGTTTTCGGCTGGGCGGTGATTTGTTCAAACGTAAAGCATTCTTCCTCGCGTTCTTTCGCTAAATCGGCCAATTTCAAATCCGTCTTTTTCTCAAGCGCCTCCCACGCTTTCACCGCCATTTTGCCGTTTGTAGTTGATGACAGCGTCAAAATCGCTTCAGCCGCTTTTTTCGCTTCGCTGATATCCGGGCAGCCATCGGCGATGGAAGCGCGCCGGACAGTGCCGAGCCGGCGTTTCAACTGTTCATACTCGTCTTTCGCTGACCAGGCAATCCCTTTTGTGCCGATCGGCTGGCGGGCGACGTTCGGACCCAGGGCGGTCATTTGATCGTAAATGAGCGTATAGTCGCGCTCGATGACATGAATGTTCGGCATCGTTTTGCCCGGAATCGGTTCGGTTTCGCCTTTGCTCCAGTCTTTCACTTCACCGAACGGCTGCGCCAGCTCTTGCGCCGTATCGTGCAACAGCGGAGTGGCGACGACTTCTTTCATCGGCTTTAAGCCAGCTTGTTTGGCGACATCAGATACGGCTTTCGCAAGTGATTTGAAAATATCCCAGTCCGAGCGCGCTTCCCAGAGCGGAGGCACGGCTGGATTGAATGGATGGACGAACGGATGCATATCCGTGCTGCTTAAGTCATGTTTTTCATACCATGTCGCTGCCGGCAGGACGACATCGGAGTAGAGCGCTGTGCCGGCCATGCGGAAGTCCAAGTTGACAAGCAGATCGAGCTTGCCTTCCGGCGCTTCATCGCGCCAGCGGATTTCTTCCGGGCGCAGGCTGTCGCGGTCATCGTTTAACAAGCCGTTCGTCGTGCCAAGCAAATGTTTTAAGAAGTATTCGTGCCCTTTGCCGGAGCTTGAGATTAAGTTGGCGCGCCAGACGATCAAGTTGCGCGGAAAATTCGCCTCGTTGTCCGGATCTTCGATCGCAAACTGCAATTCTTTCTTTTTCAGCTGTTTCGCGACGTAGGCGCCGATCTCTTCCGGCGTGCGGGCTCCATGGCTTACTGCTTCGTTATACAGCTCGATGCCGTTTTTGTTAAACGTCGGGTACGACGGCAGCCAGCCAAGCCGCGCGGCCAAGACGTTGTAATCGCCAGGGTGTGAATAGCGCGCTTTTTTGGCCAGCGGTGAGATGAGCTCATCGACCGGCCGCTCTTCATAGCGCCATTGGTCGGTCGCAAAGTAAAAGAATGACGTGCCGTTTTGCAATTTCGCTGGTCCGACCCAGTCGCGGGCGGTGGCGATTGTCTGCCATCCTTCCACCGGCCGCAGCTTTTCCTGCCCGACGTAATGGGCCCAACCGCCGCCATTCACCCCTTGGGCGCCGACGAACAAGACAAGGTTCAAGACGGCGCGGTAAATCGTATCGGAGTTGAACCAATGGTTGATCCCGGCGCCGACGATGATCATCGACCGGCCGTTTGTGTCGATCGCGTTGTCGGCAAACTCACGGGCGATTTTCACGACGAGTTCGCGGTCGACGCCGGTGATCGCTTCTTGCCATGCTGGCGTGAATGGCACCTCGTCATCGTACGAGCGGGCGACTGTGCCGCCGATGCCGCGGTCAATGCCGTAGTTGGCCAAAATCAAATCATAGACGGTCGTGACGTAAACGTCTCCTGTTACGGTTTGCACTTTTTTCACTGGAACCGCGCGTTCGATCGTTTTTCCGCCCTCAGCGGTGAAATATGGAAGCTGGATCGAGATGACTTCATCTTCGCTCCCTAAAAACGACAGGCGTGGCTCAAGCGGCTGTTCTGTTTCCTCATCAACAAGACGCAAGTTCCATTTTCCTTTGTCTTCCCAGCGAGCGCCGATCGTTCCATTCGGCACGACAAACGAGTCGGTGTTTTCATCATAGATGACCGGCTTCCATTCGGCATTGTTCGTTTGTTTGCCAAGGTCTTTCGCCAACAAGAAGCGGCCGGCCGTCCATGCGCCGCCGTTTTGTTTTAAGGTGACGACAAACGGAAAATCGGTGTACGTTTTGGCATATCGTTCAAAATATGGAACGGTCCGTTTGACGTAATATTCGTTTAAAATAACATGCCCCATCGCCATCGCCAAGGCGCCGTCCGTCCCTTGCTTCACCGACAGCCAGTCGTCGGCGAATTTTGTCGACTCGGCGTAATCTGGGCTGACGGAGACGACTTTCGTGCCGCGGTAGCGCACTTCGGCTAAAAAGTGAGCGTCCGGAGTCCGGGTGAGCGGGACGTTCGAGCCCCAGGTGATGATGTAGCCGGCGTTGTACCAGTCGCTTGACTCCGGCACGTCCGTTTGGTCGCCCCAAATTTGCGGCGACGCCGGCGGCAAGTCGGCGTACCAATCATAGAAGCTTAACATCGGCCCGCCCATCAGCTGCATGAAGCGCGATCCGGCGGCATGGCTGACCATCGACATGGCTGGAATCGGGGAGAAGCCGACGTTGCGGTCCGGGCCGTATTTGACGACCGTATACAATAAAGAAGCGGCGACAAGCGTCAATGCTTCATCCCAGCTGACGCGCACGAATCCGCCCTTCCCGCGCGCCTGTTTGTAGCGCTTCGCTTTTTCGCGGTCTTCAACGATGCTTTTCCACGCCTCAAGCGGGTTGTTTGGATGATGGGAGAGCGCCTCGCGCCACATGTCAAGCAAGATGCCGCGGACATACGGGTATTTGACGCGCAGCGGGCTGTACATATACCATGAGAAGCTCGCGCCGCGCGGTTCAAAGTCCGGCATATCCGGCCCGGTCGACGGATAGTTGAGCTGCTGTCCTTCCCAGGTGACGATGCCGTTTTTGACGTAAATGTTCCAGCTGCACGACCCCGTGCAGTTGACGCCATGGGTCGAGCGGACGACTTTGTCGTGCTGCCAGCGGCGACGGTACGCATCTTCCCAGGCGCGGTCGCCGTAGGTTGTTTCGCTATGGCCGTCGGCTTGGCGCTCGATCGGCCGAATATATTTGAAACGGTTGGCAAGCGGAGATCGTTTTCGTTTCATTTGCTTCACTCCTTATTAGCGTTGTGTACTTTTAACTATAGCCATGATGTCAATAACGCGATGTTAACTTTGTCACACTTGGCATCATTGTCACAAATCCGTCAAAGAAACGAACAAATATTCTTTTCTGTGGTATAATGGGGAAAACGATAAAAGTTTGAGGGGATTTCGTTGCGATACTCCAGCCATGTCATTGCCACATTATGCCTCGGCGCGGCGGCGGCCGCGCATACAAAGCTGCCGTTTACCGCCGCCTATACGGCGGGGCTTGTCATCGGCAGCCTTCTTCCTGACATTGACGAGCCGTCGTCATACGTCGGCCGCCGTTCGTTCGGCGTCGCGGGGAAAGTAAAAGAAGCGTTCGGCCATCGCGGCATGACGCATTCGCTCATCGTCTGGGGGGTGCTTGCCGCCCTCGTCTGGCGCGACTCGGCGTCGCCGTTTACCGCTGGGCTCGTGCTCGGCTACTTGTTTCATATTGTGGAAGACTTTTTTTCTGTTCAAGGGGTGCCGCTGTTTTGGCCATTTTCGTCCAAGCGGTGGAAAGTGCCGCTCTATCGGACGGGAAAAGGGATGGAGAAAGCATTGGTTGGCATCGCTTGGATCGCATTCGTCTATTTTGGCGTCAACGGCTTGTTTCACGAATGGTGGCGGTCATGGTTGTCGATGTGGTAACGGCGTCCGATCAAAAAAGGAAAAAAGAGGTGCGGCGGCGAATATAGTGAGAGGAACGGATTTGACTAGATAAGGGGGAGAGGAAGATGAGCGAACAATATCCGGTGCTCTCGGGCGCCGAGCCGTTTTACGCCGAAAACGGGCCGGTCGGGGTGCTGCTCGTGCACGGATTCACCGGCACGCCCCACAGCATGCGCCCGCTCGCTGAAGCGTATGCGAAAGCCGGCTATACCGTTTGCCTGCCGCGCTTAAAAGGGCACGGAACGCATTACGAAGACATGGAACGGACGACGTTCCACGATTGGGTCGCCTCGGTCGAAGAAGGATATGGATGGCTGAAACAACGATGCCAAACCATTTTTGTCACCGGGCTGTCGATGGGCGGGACGCTCACGCTTTATTTGGCGGAACATCACCCAGACATCTGCGGCATCGTGCCGATTAACGCCGCTGTCGACATCCCGGCCATCGCCGCCGGGATGACGGGCGGGGGCGAGCTGCCGAGGTATCTGGATTCGATCGGTTCGGACTTGAAAAATCCGGATGTGAAAGAGCTGGCATACGAGAAAACGCCGACCGCTTCGCTTCTTCAGCTGGCTAGGCTGATGGCACAGACAAAAGCGAAACTCGATCGCATCGTCTGTCCGGCGTTGATTTTTGTCTCCGACGAAGATCACGTCGTGCCGCCGGGAAACGCCGACATCATCTTTCAAGGCATTTCATCGACGGAGAAAGAGATCGTCCGCCTCCGAAACAGCTACCATGTGGCGACGCTCGATTACGACCAACCGATGATTATTGAACGGTCTCTCGAATTTTTCGCCAAGCACGCCGGATAAAACGAATCGGTATATGGCTGATCCTGTTCAAAGGAGAGGCCATTTTTTGTTTGTCGGTATTTTTGTGAAAAAATATGTGGCTGTTTTGCCGGGCTTGTTCTACACTTATAAATAGCTGGGAAAAGAATAAGGGAGTTTTCTTTGTATGAATCATATCAAACCGATCGCATTGCTCGTTGAAGAAAAACGAATCGTGGATGCCCTTGCCCAGGTGCGGCCGCATTTAGAAAACATGGGATTGTTTCAATGGCGGCCGCTCATGGCGTCATGGGACAGCATCGAACCGTTTCGGACGCTTGTCCGCCTGTTCGACTACGCGCTTATGTACCGGCATAGCGGGCTTGTCGCCCGGTACGCCCACCGGAAGTTCAACACGCTGCAGACGCTCGCGTGGTTGTGCGACGAATGGCTCGATCAACGCCGGCCGCTCGATGTGGAAGAGGCGCTCACTCCGCGCCTGACCGCCGCGCTCGAAGGCCGGGTGGAGGAGCCGAGGGAAGCGATCGCCCGGGCGGCGTTTGCGTTGGTGCGCGCTTTATTGGATATGCAGCGGATCGATGAGGCGCACGAATGGATGGATGTGGTTGCCCGCTATGAGACGGTGCCGATGCATGACAAGTGGGGTTACTTTTATATCGAGACCGGCGACCGGAAGCGCGCCGAACAGGCGATTCGCGCCGGTCTCGACGACTCGGAGCGCGGCGACATGTGCTATTTGCTGCTTTCGGATTTGTACGCTCTTGACGGCCGCCACCACGAGGCGCTTGCCGTTTTGGAGGAAGGAGGGCGGCGCTTTCCGCAAGTGCTGGCGTTTTACGCTGAGCGCGTGCGCCGCTTGCGCGATGTGCGCGCCTACCGTGAGGCGCTCGCGGCGATGGATGAACTTGACCGCCTGAATCCGCTTCATATGCATCGCCGTTATTTCGCCCATTTGCGCGCCGAACTGTATTACCAGCTTGACGAATGGGAGAAGCTTGAATCGCTTGTGAAAGCGGAGCCGCAGCTTGAAAAAACGCCGTACGCCCGCGCGCTTGGGCGGCAAAGGGAACGGTCGGTGGCGCTGCCGCTTGTGCCGGTCGTGCAAAAGCATAACTATTGCGTGCCGGCAAGTTTGGAAATGATGCTTCGATTGCTTGGCTCCCCCCGTACGCAGGATGAAGTGGCCCAACATATTTTTGATGTGCGCGGATCGAAATTGTCGACGACGGTTCATTATTTGGAAGAGCTTGGCTTTGTTTGCCGCTTTTTCGTCGGCTCGCCGCTTCGTTGGAAGCGGCTGATTGATGAGGGCGTTCCGGTGCTGTTAAGCGTCGATTATGAACAGTCATCGCACGTGCAGGTGTTGTTTGGCTATGACGAGCGGCTTGGGGCGTTGTACGTGCAAGACCCGAATCTATTTGATCCGTTTGTCGTTTCCGAGGACGAGCTTGCCAAGTGGTATGCAGGGACGCATTATTTGTCGATTGTGGCGCTTCCCCGGGAAAAAGCGGCGCTCGCCGCCGAGCTTCCGGAGGAGGAGGACCGCTATTTCCGTGAGCTGCATGCGTTGGCCGAAAAGATGGATGAGGACGAACAGGCGCATTTCGCCGCCTTTGTCGCCTTTTTGCGCCAGCATGAGCACATCCCGTACACATGGCTGTATGTCATGAAGCATTTCGGCAGCGACGAGGCGAAGCCGCTTGTATTGGAGTATACGGAACGAGTCTTGAACGAGTATCCGGAACATAACGACTTGCTGCTGATGGCGGCGAAAGCGTACGTCTACACGCAAGAAATGGAGAAGGCTGAAGACGTGCTCAAACGGGTGAAAGGAAAGGCGCAAAGCCCGCTCCACCATTATTTGCGCGGGCGCATTGCCTTTTTTGCCAGCCGCTATGAAGAGGCGGCCCGCTATTTTCGCACCTCGCTCCAGTTGGACCCAGACCAGCCGGAAGTGTGGAGCTATTTCGGGCTCACCTCGGCGTACGCCGGTCATATCGAAAAAGGGCTCATCTCTTCGCGCGTGGCAGTCAGCCTGTATCCGGGCGATTTGTTTATCGAAACGAATCACGGTGTGCTGTTGTTCCATGCGAAGCGGTTCGCCGAAGCGCGCGACTGGTTTGATCGTCTTGTGCGCCGCGAGCGGCGGGATGCCCAGCTTTGGTATGAGCGGGCCCGCTGCGATCGGGAGCTCGGCCGCCGGCGCAAGGCGGAACGCGGCTTTGGCGTCGCCAAAGCGCTCGACCCGCAGGAACCGCATCCGTATTTGATGTTGGCTGACTTGTATGATGATGCCGGTGATCGGGAAAAAGCGAAAGCGGTGCTGGAAGAGGGGCTGGCCGCTGCTAGACGCTTGGCGCCGCTTTACGTCCGTCTTGGCGATCTCTATATGGAGGAAGGGGAGGCGGAACAAGCGGTTTCGTGCTACAAAGAGGCGGTCCGTCATGACCGCGATGACGTGTTCGCCCATCTCGGCTTGGCGTCTGCCCTTGCGGAGCGCGGGGATGTGGAAGCGGCGCGCCGGTATGTGATCGAGCAGCGCGCCCGTTTTGCCGCCAACAGCGAATATTGGCTGAACGCGGGAAGATGGCTTGTCGCCCATGGGTTCGCCGACGAGGAGGAAGGACGCGAGACGGCGCTGTCGTGGTTGGAAGAAGGGTTGCGTCTGGCTGAGTTTGAGGCGGAAGAAGCGTACGAGTTTTACCTTGATCAGCTGGCAACGCCGTCTTTAGAGGAACGCGGCCGGGCGTTTTTAGAGCAGCTTGTCTCGGCTCGCCCGACACTCGCTTCGGCCCATTCCGCTCTCGGCGCCCTTTATGAACGGCAAGGCCGGCCGTCGAAGGCCATGGCGTTTTACCGAGAAGCTGCCGCCATGGGCCATGCGCTTTCCCTCTTCCGGCTGGCGGAGCTGTGCGCCTCGCTTGGACGCCACGAAGAGGCGAAACAACAGTATGAGGCGTGTCTCAAAGCCGATCCATCGTTTGTCCTTTGCCATTTTCGCTTAGCTTCACTCTATGAGGCGGAAGAAAACGAAGAGCGGCAGCACGCGCATTTGCTTCAGGCGGTGCGCTTGGCCCCGAAGCGCATCGATATGGAGCAGCTTGCCGCGATCGCAGAGCCTTCCGCGCTTCTCCGCGCGCTGGCTGATGCCCGTTCGCATGCAGGGGAGGTGTGGTATTACGACAGCCTTGGATATGTTTATGGAGCGCTCGGACGGCGCGATCAAGAAAAGGCGGCCGTCGAGAAGGCGCTTGCTCTTGACCCGGACCATCCTGAAGTGCTCCGCCATTGGGCGATGGTGCTGATCGCGGAAGGAAGCCAAAAAGAGGCGGCGAAACTGCTCGAACAGTTGATGGTGCGCCATCCGGACGATGAATCGTTGTACCCGTTGTATGTGGCTCTCTTTCCGAAAACGATGCGCGGCTTAGGGAAGCTGCGCCATCGACTCGAGCGGCTAAAGGCAAGCCGCGAGGCGAAAAGTGTGATGTATCGGAACACCGCCTCGGCTCTTTTCCCGTATTTTGGCGAGGAGCAGGGGGGGCATGACGAACCGGTGCGATGGTGGACAAAAGCGAAAGAATGGGTCGGCACCGTTGTCTTGTTTTCGATTGTGACCGATTTCTACGACGAAGCGATTCGCCTCAACCGTAGCGATGCGGAAGCCTACAGGCGGCTCGCCCGCTTATATGCCGCGCTCGAATTGGACAGCGATGCCGTGAAAACGTGGCGCAAAGCGCTCGCCCGCGTTTGGGATCCGTCTTTGGCGCAAGAATTTGTGGAATATTTATTGGCCGCCGATGAGGAAAGAAAACGCGAGGAAGCGAAGCGCTGGCTGGAGCGGCTGCTGGCTGATAACCCGGATGATGTCGACCTGCGCGTGTTGCAGGCGGTCGTTTGGCTTCAAGAAGGACAGCGCGAGAAAGCCGAGCGGCAGCTCGAGGAGATTGTGGCGGAAGAACCGCTCGCCCGTGAGGCGCTCATGTTGCTTGGCGAGCATTATATGGAAACGGGCCGCTATCAAGAAGCGGCGGCGCTTTGGGAGCGCTATGCTGATTGGTATCCTGAGGATGAAGAGTTCCATATGCAGCTTGCGGCTGTTTATGAAGAAGCGGGGCGCATCGATCAGGCGCTCGCGGCCATCGAGCGGTGCGTCCATATGGCCAACGATGCCCGGCTTCGCTACGAACGAGCCCGCTATCTCGCGCTGCTTGGACGCTTCGATGAGGCGAAAGAAGAGCTTCGGGCGGCGCTGGCGGCCGATGAAAGCGGGGAGCTGGCCGTCTTGGCAGCCGACGAGCCGGCATTTCACCGCTTGGAGCGGATGTGATCAATTGTTGCTTTTCTTTCGGTTGAAAGTTTGCTATTGTATGGAAAGAGAACAATCGACAGGCGGGTAGCGTCAAAAGTTCTATGAAAACTCCACACAGATCATCCCATTGAGCATCGTGGGGCATGCGGAGGGCCGGATTCGCCCTTGACCAACACCCGCCAAAGGTGCGGAAGAGTCGTCAAGGGCGACGGGGACAAAAAAGAAGGCAATAAGAAAGCCGCCCTTGCCATGACCGAATTTTACCTTTGGCGGTGTTCGGTTGGTCAAGGGTTCGCTTCGCCGAATCCGGCAGGAGTTCTGTTCAACGGGCTCCGGAGGACAAAAAAGTCAGGCCGCCTCTTGTTGGAGAAACGCTTGTGCCATGGCGATCAGCTTCGTCCACCGGGCCGGCATATGCGGAAGATCCGCCAGTTCCGGGATGACGACCGGCACCCGGCCTTCGAGCGCGCTGTGTGGGCGCAGAAAGTTGAAATACGCCACAAACAGCGTCACAAAGGACACCGAGCCTTCTTCCGCACCAAACCCATGGGTCGGGCGGTAGTTGCCTTTAAAGGTCCGGTTGAATCGCTCGATGATCTGCTTGAGAGGGCGAAACTCTTCCGAGACCGGATCCTCATTGGTCAGCCCGATCACTTGGCGGACGTCAAATGAAATCCCGTGTTGGGCGAAGAAGTGTTGCGCCAGCAGGTAAATCGGGTTGCCATCCACGACGAACGACAAGTCGTCTGGGAGGGACGCTAGCTTCCTGAGGACATCATCGATGGCCTTGATGGCCGAGAGCGTGTCCCGGTTGGGCGAGACGCGATACGACAGCACGATCTTTTTGACGGCGTCAAACATAAAGAACAGGTAATGCCAGCGCCCTTTGACGCGAATATACGTCTCGTCCCCGCAAAACGAACCGGACAGCTCATACGGGAACCGGTCGACAAAGGGCTTGATCCAAAGCGCGACGCTGTTGGCGTAGTTGAGCACCGTCTGATGGGAGATCGAGACGCCATGGATGTCCTTCATGGCGGCGGCGGTCTCCCTCGAGGACATCCCAAAGTTGACGTAGTACGTCAACACGAGCCCCAACACGTGCGGCGACGCAGCCAGCCGGGACAAATCGACCTTCGGCTTGATGAGCGACGAGGAAGCCAACGGGAGAAAGTCAAACAAGAACTCTCGAAACAAATACCGCACCTTGAAGGCTTGAGGATCCTGTTGAAACTGTTGGCGCTCCTTCTTCGTCATCCGGCGAAGGTTGGCCTGGTAAAACGGGCAAGCGTTGTTCTTGCACTTATAGATGTTGTATTCTTTGCGTTCCTTGATTTTTTCCAGCGTCTTTTTGCAGTGCGGGCAGCGAAAGACCGCTTGCTTGGTGAACCGATTTCGGTGGTTGAACCGGCACTGGCACACTTTGCATTGGTATTGCCCTTTTCCGCCGTTATTGGCGTACAGGTAAGAAGAGGGAGCCTGGCAGCGAGGGCAGGTCAACGAATCCGGAACACGGTGTTTCGCATTCGCGCGGCGCTGGATGGGCCGTAAAGGACGTCCGTGCTGGGCTTCATAGTCTGCCAACAGCTTCCGGTAATCAAGGGTTTCCGGCACATCGATGATCGGAAGGTCATCGACCTGAAGTTTCCGGTACGGCTTTTGGATGGGTTCGTCCAAGTCCTCGAGATTCAAGGATTTTCCCACGATCACACCCATCAAATACACAATGATTTGATATTGGGTCTTGATTATTTCGAGCAAATAGGCTAATAATTGAGGTAACAAAGCTTGTCACTCCTTTGTTTTGGCTGTTGGGTGTCGTTACCTCAATGATGGCCGAAAACAACGGGGGTGGCAAGCTTTTTTTCTTCCAACCGTTGAAACTCAAGGGAAAACCGTGAGTGTGGAGGATAAACTTTTGACAATACCGACAGGCGAAAGGGAGGTGGACGCATGGAAGCGCCTATTGATTTGCTTGTGTATATGTCGCTTGTCGGCGCGCTATGGATCATCATGAAAGGACATACGAGCGCGCGCCGGATGGCAGGTTCGCTGTTTTATGAACCGGCGTTGGCCGCGGTTCGCGAGCATGAAGCAGAGGGAGGCGCCGAACGGGCGGCGCTTCCATGGCGCCCGCTGTTTTTGCCGCAACGGCGGAAAATTCCCGTTCGGGAACGGACAAGCCGAACGGATGAGGATGGAAGGCCCTTTCCTTTATGTTGAAACGGCATGATTTTGCAACATGATATTGAAGGAGGGCTTTTCATGAAAAAATGGGTATTGGTGCTGCTTGGCGCCGTTTTGCTTCTTGCCGGCTGCAACCGCAACGAACCGATCGACGAACATAGCCAAGGCATTTGGAACCATTATTTTGTCTATCCAATGTCGAAGCTTCTTTTGACGCTTGGGCACTGGTTTGGCGACAATTACGGCATCGCCATTATCGTGCTGACGCTCATCGTCCGCTTTTGCTTGCTGCCGCTCATTTTGAAGCAGTTCCGCGCATCGATCGCCATGCAAAAACTGCGCCCGGAGCTTATGAAGCTGCAAGAAAAATATAAAAGCAAAGACCCGGAAACGCAGCGCAAGCTCCAGCAAGAAATGATGCAGCTGTATCAAAAGCACGGCGTCAACCCGGCGAGCGGCTGCCTGCCGGTGCTCATTCAAATGCCGATTTTTATGGCGCTGTATTACGCGATTTCGCGGACGCAAGAAATTAAAACGCATTCGTTCTTATGGGTCGAGCTCGGCCATCGCGATCCGTATTTCATTTTGCCCGTTTTAGCGGCGTTGACGACGTTCATCTCGCTCCGCCTGTCGCCGTCGATGGCTGAAGAACAAATGCCGCAAATGGCGATGATGTCGTACATCATGCCGGTCATGATTTTTATCGGCGCCAGCTCCGTTCCATCGGCGCTGTCGCTCTATTGGGTCGTCGGCGGCTGCTTCTCGATCATCCAGTCGCTCATTTTGCGTGCTCAAATGAAAGCGGCCAAAGCGGCGGAAAACAGCTAAAACGACTTCGACAATCCCCTGTCTGCTTCAAAGCAGGCAGGGGATTTGTTGTCTTGTCTGCTGTCCATATTGCTATGGTATAATGGTAGAAAAGCCCAACAAGATGTAGGCGGGATGAAAAAACAGCAACCCGACCATGCAGGAAGAGGAAAAGGAGTGAACGGGAATGAACAAAGCGCTTATTAACATCGACTACACCGTCGATTTCATCGCTGATCATGGCGCGCTTACATGCGGGAAACCGGGGCAGGCGATTGAAAAAGAGCTCGTGCGGGTGACGAAACAGTTTATTGACAACGGTGATTTTGTCGTCTTTGCCATTGACAAACATGTGGCGGGAGACGACTATCATCCGGAAACGAAGTTGTTTCCGCCGCATAACATTGAAGGGACGGAGGGCCGAAAGTTGTACGGGGAGCTCGAAGAGGTGTATCAAGCAAATAAGCATAAAGACAACGTCTACTGGATGGACAAAACGCGCTACAGCGCGTTCGCCGGAACGGATTTGGAGCTGAAATTGCGCGAAAGAGGCATCACGGAAGTGCATTTGGTCGGCTGCTGCACCGATATTTGCGTTCTTCATACGGCGGTCGATGCGTACAACAAAGGATTTCGCATCGTCGTCCACCGGCGGGCGGTGGCGAGCTTCGACGCGGCGGGACACGAATGGGCGCTCCGCCATTTTCGCCATACGCTAGGCGCGGAAATAGTGGAATAATGGAGAAAACGTGATAGAATAGACGATGAACATTGTTTTATTCGGCGGCGCCGTCATTCGTGTGTTGGAGGTAGCAATTCATGAAGACATATGCTGATGACAGTTTGATGCTTCATACGGACTTATATCAAATCAATATGGTCGAGACGTATTGGGAAGATCGTATGCATGAGCGCCGCGCTGTGTTTGAAGTGTTTTTCCGCAAGCTGCCGTTTGGCAACGGCTATGCGGTGTTCGCTGGGTTGGAGCGCGTCATTCAGTTTTTGCAGCAGTTCCGATTTTCTGACAGCGACATCGACTATTTGCGCCAAGAGCTTGGCTACCGTGATGACTTTTTAGACTATTTGCGGACGCTTCGCTTCACCGGCACGGTCCGTTCGATGCGCGAAGGGGAAGTGGTGTTTGCCAACGAGCCGATTATGCGCATTGAGGCGCCGCTTGCGGAGGCGCAGCTCATTGAAACCGCCATTTTAAACATCATCAATTTTCAGACGCTCATCGCCACGAAAGCGTCGCGCATTAAGCATATTCTCGGGGATGAGCCGGCCTTGGAGTTCGGCAGCCGGCGGGCGCAGGAGATGGATGCGGCGCTTTGGGGCGCGCGCGCAGCGTATATCGGTGGGATTGAGGCGACATCAAACGTGCGTGCCGGGAAGCTGTTTGGCATTCCGGTCGCCGGAACGCACGCCCATTCAATGATTCAAGCGTATCAGGATGAATACACGGCCTTTTTGAAGTATGCACGCCGCCATAAAGACTGTGTCTTTCTTGTCGATACGTACGATACGTTGAAGTCCGGGGTGCCAAACGCCATTCGCGTCGCGAAGGAGCTGGGCGACCAAATCAACTTTATCGGCATCCGCATCGACAGCGGCGATTTGGCCTATTTGTCGAAAGAAGCGCGGAAAATGCTCGATGAAGCCGGATTTCCGAACGCGAAAATTTTCGCCTCAAACGATTTGGACGAAGATACGATTTTAAACTTGAAGTCGCAAGGGGCGAAAATCGATGTGTGGGGGATCGGCACCAAACTCATTACGGCGTACGATCAGCCGGCGCTCGGCGCCGTGTACAAAATGGTGGCGATCGAAAACGAACGCGGTGAGATGGTCGATACGATCAAAATCAGCGGCAATCCGGAAAAAGTGACGACGCCGGGGCTGAAGCGGGTGTACCGCATCGTCAACAAAATCAACCATAAAGCGGAAGGCGACTACATCGCCTTAGAGAGCGAAAACCCGCAGCAAGAAGAGCGGCTGAAAATGTTCCATCCGGTGTACACGTTCATCAGCAAATTCGTCACCAATTTCGAAGCGCGTGATTTGCATGTGACGATCTTCGACAACGGCCGGCTCGTGTATACGTCGCCCCCGCTTCCGGACATTCAAGCGTACGCAAAAGAAAGCTTGCGCTTGTTTTGGGAGGAGTACAAACGGACGCTCAATCCCGAGCAATATCCCGTCGATTTGAGCCAAGCGTGTTGGGACAATAAGATGGAAAACATCCGCAAGGTGAAAGAAAAAATTGCCGGCGCATCTTTAAGTGAATAACCGTCTTGGCTGCGGGGCAAGCGAACGGTTCCGCTTTGCGCGCTGGCGTCCGATTGAAGCTCGGCGCGTTGCAGCGCAAAGCGATATTCTTCTTTCCGCCGCAACAACAAAGGTGTCCCGAACGGCGCGGGACACCTCTTTCATGTATATAGATGCAACAAAGAAGTTTAACATATCCTTGACAGAAAAGTGGTTTGCCCATTTTTGACTGTCGAAGGCAAGCGTGTGGCTTGCCTCCGTCACGCCTTAGCGTGACGGAAGACCGAACAACGACTCGCTTCACAGACCCATTCATGGGTCTTTAAGCGGCGTTGTTCGGTCACTCGACAGTCGGATGCAATGACCGGCAAAGACGAAAAATGTTAAAGCTTTAAATTGCATCTATATAGACCGCTGACGGTTTTGGCTTGACAGCTGCCGATCGAGCTCGTCGACGAGTTCGGCGAAATGATCTAAGACCCGCTCGATCGGTTCGGGGCTTGTCATATCCACTCCGGCACGTTTGAGCAGACGGATCGGGTCATCGGATGCGCCGGAGCGCAAAAATTGTTTGTACCGCTTCACCGCCTTGCCGCTTGCATCGGTTTGAATGCCGCTCACAATGGTGTACGATGCGGCGAGCGAAGTGGCATATTTGTATACATAAAAGGCGTCATAAAAATGCGGAATGCGCAGCCAGCCGCGCGCGGCGCCGGGATCGGCGGCGTACGCCGGGCCGTAATACGTTTTGAGCAAGCCAAGCCAAAGCTGGTTCAGTTCGTCCGCTGTCAGGCTGCCGCCTTGGCGCACTTTGTTATGAATGATCCGCTCAAATTCGGAATACATCACTTGCGTGTACAACGTGCCGCGGATTTGCTCGATTTGTTCGATGAGCAGGCGGAGTTTTTCTTCTTTTGTTTTCGCCTGTTTGTATAAATAATCGAGCATGAGCCATTCGTTCGCGGTCGAGGCGACTTCGGCGGTGAAAATCGAATGGCCGGCATAATGGTACGGCTGCGCGCGGTTCGTGTAGACGGAATGCATGGCGTGCCCAAGCTCGTGGGCCATCGTCAATACGCCATCAAGCGAACCGTTGTAATTGAGCAAGATGAACGGATGGGTGTCATACGCTCCCGTGTTGTAGCCGCCGGTATATTTTTTCGGGCGCGGGAAGACATCAAGCCATCGTTCTTGAAACGCTCGGTGCACCTGTTTGATATAGTCGGCGCCGAGCGGCTTGAGCCCTTCGACAATGAACGTTTTCGCTGTTTCAACTGGGATCGATTTCGCCGTTTCACCGACAAGCGGCACGTACAAGTCATAGCTATGGACGCGGTCAAGCCCGAGCGCGCGCCGCCGCAGTTCGACATAACGGTGAAGCGCCGGCAAGTGGCGGCGGGTGGCGGCGATTAAGTTGTCGAACACTTCCTTCGGGACATCGTCGGCGGCGAGAGCCGCGGCCAGGCCGGATGGATAGCGGCGCACGTTCGCATACAATTCATCCGCTTTGACCGAGGCGTACAGCGTCGCCGCGGCGGTCTGCTCGAGCGCCTCATAGCTTTTCGCTTTCGCTTCAAACGCCGCCTTTCGATAGCGGCGGTCCGGGTGCTCGAGCATGGCGGCGTATTGGTCGTCGGTCAATGTCACCGTTTTTCCGTTCGGCATCGTGACAGACGGCGGCTCGTAATCGCCGCGGGCGGCGTGGTCATAAATGTTCTCCGCTTCGCCGAGCGCCGGCGATAGTTTCGCGAGCAGCTGTTCTTCGCGTTTCGTGAGCGTATGCGGCTTTTGCTCACGCAACTCATGGAAGTAATAGCGGTACGCTTTCAGCTCTTTGCTCGTTTGGAGCTTCCTGAGCGTCCGCTCGGGTAGGGCGAGCAGTTCCGGCTCGATGAACGCTGTTTTCGCCGCATGTTGGGCGGCGAGCGCTTCCACTTTTGCCCCAAGCCGGGCCGCTGCCTCGTCTTCAATGTTCAGATCGCGTTTTAAATGGGTGTAAAGCGACAGTTTTTCGAGCTTGCGGGCCGTTTGTTCGTTGAGGGCGAACAGTTTGGCGATCGTCTTTGCATCATCGAGTTTTCCTTCAAACGCCGCCAGTTTCGGCAAGGCGTTTTGCACCGCCTTGTAGTCGTGCATCCACTCGGCTTCGGATGGATAAATGTCGGCTAGGTTCCATTCGTATGCGGTTTCGGCGGCTGATGCCGGCCATGGGGAGGCGAAAAGAAGCACAGCGGCGAGCCCAAGAAGCCAGCGCTTCATATCATCACGTCCTTTCCGTTTTTTCCTCTTGTTGGTAGTATGCGCAAGCGGAACGATTTTAGCCAAAAATAAAGAAAGGGAGACAATCAATGGAACGAATTCGGTTGGCGGACGATTTGACGTTTTCCCGCCTCATTCACGGCTGTTGGCGGCTTGCGGACTGGGGCTATTCGCGCGAGCAGCTGCTCGGGCTCATTGAATTTTGTCTTGAGCGCGGCATTACGACGTTTGACCATGCTGATATTTACGGCGACTACACGTGTGAATCGCGCTTTGGCGAAGCGCTGGCGTTAAAGCCAAGCTTGCGCGGTCAGATCGAGATCGTGACGAAATGCGGCATCAAGCTGCCATCGAAGTACGGGATGAAATTATACGATACAAGCAAAAATCATATCATCGCTTCGGTTGAGCAATCCCTTCGACACTTCCATACCGATTATATTGATGTATTGCTTATCCACCGCCCGGATCCGTTTATGAACCCGGAAGAGGTGGCCGAGGCGTTTCTCCAACTCAAGAAGGATGGAAAAGTGCGCTATTTTGGCGTTTCCAACTTTAACATAAATCAGCCAGAAGTCCCCCACCTCTACAGGTGGGGGATGAATGGCGTTCGGTTTTTCTGTTTTTCTCTTTCTTCTTTGGATGACAATAGAATACAATAAACATAGGAGGTGAAACCATGTATCGAACGCTGAAAACCCGTTTTCGGGCAAAGAAAGAAGTTATCCAAAAACTATTTGAATGCAATCGCATCTCCGCAGAAGTTTGGAACGAATGCATTCGTTTGGCAAAAGAACATCATTTGAAAACAGGAAAATGGATAACCAAAACGGAACTGCAAAAAGCAACAAAAGGTCGTTTTCCTATCCACAGCCAAAGCATCCAAGCCGTTGTGCATAAATATATCTTTGCCCGTGATGGGGCAAAAGAAGCACGGAAAAAAGGAGAAAAAATCAAATATCCATACAAAAAGAAAAAACACTTCAACACGAAATGGGCAAAAGATGGATTTGTTTTGCGTGAAGACGGAACGTTGGAACTGTCGCTAGGAATTTGGAATCGAAAACGACAATCTCCTTTGGTGGTGAAAATCGACAAAGAGAAACTTCCAAACGGAAAAGTCAAAGAAATCGAGTTGGTCTATGACCGTGGTTTGTGGCTTTGTTTATCGTATGAAGATGGGAAAAAACCAAAAGAAAAACCATGTAAAAACCGTGTTGCTATTGACCCAGGGGAAATTCACACCATCGCAGCCATTTGTGAAAATGGGGAAAGCCTCATTATCACGGGAAGAAAAATAAGAAGCATTCATCGGTTGAGAAACAAGAAATTAAAAGAATTGCAAAAACTCATGAGCAGATGCAAAAAAGGCTCCAAACAATGGAAAAAGTACAATCGGGCGAAACAATATGTACTTTCGAAATCAGAGGCACAACTAAAGGATGCACTGCACAAAACAACGAGACAATTTGTTCATTGGTGTTTGGAAAACCAAGTGAAAGAAGTGGTCATTGGGGATGTCGAAGGAGTGCAACGGAACACGAAAAAGAAACGAAACAAAAAGACCAATCAGAAATTATCCAATTGGTCGTTTGGAAAACTATTTGATTATCTCAAATACAAATTGAATGCCGAAGGCATTGAAATAGAGAAAAAAGATGAAAGTTACACATCGCAAACATGCCCTGTTTGCGGGAAGAAGAATACATCTTCTTCTAGAAATTATACATGTCAATGCGGATACAAACAACACCGTGATATCCATGGGGCAATGAATTTATTTGCCAAAGTATATTATGGCGAAATTCGCCCGTTGGAATTTACGGTCAAACCGTTTACGTATCGACGGATTGCTTAGGTATGAAGTCGTAGATGGCGAGTTCCCGCCCTTGAGTATCATGGATACTCATGTTGCCTGTGGCTCCCAACGGGACGGGTGCCAGGTGTTGCCTGCAGATAGGCTGCCAACCAGCCTATCATGCATCCACCTCCGAAGGGGAAACAGGAAACCCCCACTTCGATAAGTGGGGGAGGTTCATACGTTCGCAGTGGGAAATGCTTCAGTCGTATTTGCCGTTTCCGCTCGTGACCAACCAAATCGAAGTATCGGCGTATCGGTTGGAAAATCTTGAAGACGGCACCGTTGACCTTTGCCTTGAGAAGTGCGTTCCGCCAATGGTATGGTCGCCGCTCACCGGCGGGGCGATTTTTTCCGCTGACGATGACCGGGCGGTGCGGCTGCGCGGGACGCTTGAACAAGTGCGGGGTGAGGTGGGCGCTGAGACGATCGACGAAGTGCTGTACGCGTGGCTCCTCGTTCATCCAGCGCGGATGATGCCGATTGTCGGCTCGGGGAAACAAGAACGCATCGAGCGGGCGGTGCGGGCGCTGTCTTTGTCGCTTTCCCGCGAGCAATGGTTCGCCATTTTGCAAAGCTCCATGGGGCATGATGTGCCGTAAGGGGAGAGGACGATGAAGGTCATTATTGCGGAAAAGCCGGACCAAGGGGCGACGCTCGCCTCGATTTTTCGGACGAAAAAACGGCAAGGCTATATCGAAATTTTGCCGAATGACTTGTTTCCCGACGGGGCGTATATGACATGGGCGATCGGGCATTTGTTCCAGCTCGCCCCGCCGGAGCGGTATCGGCCGGAGTGGAAACGGTGGACGCTCAACACGTTGCCGATCATCCCGGAACGGTTTGAGTATGAGATCGAAAAAGCGAAGGCGAAACAGTTCAAGGTTGTGAAAGAATTGCTGCGAAAGCCGGAAGTGACGGAAATCATCCATGCCGGCGACGCGGGGCGCGAAGGGGAGCTCATTGTGCGCAACATCATCCGCATGAGCGGCGTCAACAAGCCGATGAAGCGGCTTTGGCTGTCGTCCTTGACCCCGAAGGCGATCGAGGAAGGGTTCCGCCGCCTGCTTGATGAGCAGACGACGCGCCCGCTCTATGAGGAAGCGTACGCTCGCGCCTGCGCGGATTGGCTCGTCGGCATGAACGCCTCGCGCGTGTACAGCCTCTTGCTGAAGGAGCGCGGGATGAACGATGTGTTTTCCGTCGGGCGCGTGCAGACGCCGACATTGGCGCTGATCGTCCGGCGTGAGCGGGAAATTGAGCAGTTCCGCCCTGAACCGTTTTGGGAAGTCGTCGCCTCGTTTGTCATTGGCGACAAGCGTTATGAAGGAAAATGGACGGATAAAAACGGCCAAACGCGTCTTGGGGACGAGGAGATGGCGAAAAAGATCGCTGCCTTTTGCCAAGGAAAACGGGCGGAAGTCGCCGACGTCCACACAGAGCGGAAAACGTATCAGCCGCCGCTGTTGTTCAACTTATCGACGCTGCAAGCGACAGCGAACAAGTTGTACCGCTTCTCGCCGAAAAAGACGCTTGATGTGCTGCAATCGCTCTACCAAAAAGGGATCGTTTCGTATCCTCGTTCCGATTCGATGCATGTGACGAAAGGGGAAGCGGAAACGTTTCCCGCCATTTTGCAAAAGCTGTCCTCGTTTCCGGCGTACGCTTCGTATTTTCCGCTGCCGCAGCCGTCGATTTTACAGAATAAACGTTATGTAAACGAGAAAAAGGTGACGGACCATTACGCCATTATCCCGACCGAGCAAGTGGTGGATCCCGAGAAGCTGTCAGCCGACGAACGGAAGGTGTACGATTTGGTCGTCCGCCGCCTAATTGCCGCCCACCATCAGGCGGCGGTCATCGATTATACGACCGTCACGACGCTCGTTGACGGCCGGGCTCGCTTCGTTTCGAAAGGAAGGCAGGTCGTCGAGGAAGGATGGCGCGCGGTCATCCGCCCGCATGAGGAGGAGAAAGATGCTGCGCTGCCTCCCCTTGAGCGAGGGGAGGCGGGGGAAGCGGCCGCTGTCAAGGTGAAAGAAGGGAAGACCGAGCCGCCGAAACGGTATACAGAAGGCGAACTCATCACCTTGATGAAAACGGCGGGAAAATTTTTGGACGACGAGGAACTGGAAAAAGTGCTCGCCAAAACGGAAGGGCTCGGCACGGAAGCAACAAGGGCGGCGATCATTACCATGCTGAAAGAGCGGAAGTATATTGAAGTGAAAAACAACCTCGTATATGCGACCGATAAGGCGAAAGTATTGATCGAGGCGCTCGGCGGCACGATTCTCGCCTCGCCGGAAATGACGGCGAAATGGGAGCAGCGCTTAAGCGAAATCGGTGAAGGGAGCGCCTCTCCCGCTGCTTTTATGGAACAGGTGAAAAAGTTGGCGCAAAAAGTGGTCGCTGACGCCATCGCCGCCGCGCCGAATTGGAATTTCAGAGGGGTTGACACTGCCTCGATCCAGCGGACAAGGAAGAAAAAAACGATGGGTGAGAAGCTTGGGCCGTGCCCGCTTTGCGGCGGGACCGTCATCGACAAAGGAACGTTGTACGGTTGCGACCAGTACGCGAAAACAAAATGCTCGTTTACGATTTCCAAACGCATTCTCGGCAAATCGATTTCGGCGGCCAATGTGAAAAAACTGCTGGCGCAAGGGAAAACGAATGTCATCAAAGGATTCAAAAAAGGCGAGAAAACGTTTGACGCCATACTCGTTTGGGATGAAAACGAGAAGAAATTATCGTTTCAGTTTCCGAAGCGGTGACAAGGGCGGGGGAGGAAAGGATGGAGCGCTTGGCAAAAAGGCGGACCGATGGCGGACCGCCGATCTGGTCTCCTTTTTCTCAAATGATACACCGAATCGGGTCAAATGGGAACGATTTTCGTTTTTATTAACCATAATAACATTATGTAAACAATAAGCTCCCCCTGGCTCCCTGAAGGCCGGTCAATGGCGGGGCAGACGACGGCAGGCGGCAATGCGGCCAGGGCGGTCTGGATAATCGGTGAACACACCGTCCACGCCCATGGCGCATAGGCGAGCGAGATCGTGTGGTTCATTGACGGTATAGACGTGAACCATGAGCCCGCGGCCATGGGCGGCGCGCACCCACTCTTCGGTGACGGCCGAAAGCGGCAAGCCGATGCCATCGGCATAGACGGCGATTTGTTGCAGCAGCTCGTCGCGGCCACTTCGCGCTTCCTTTTCGCCGACCAATTGAATGAGCGGGACGCCGCGCGGGATGAGCGGGCGGAGCGCTTGCAAGCTTTCCGGGTGGAACGATTGAAACATGACGCGGCGCTGTTGCAGGAAACCGTGTTTTTTCAATAGATGGACGACCGCCTCTTCGATGCCGGGCTGTTTCGTTTCGATGTACAACGGGGCTTCCACACGCTCCGCTTTCAGCATCTGAATCACCTCATCAAGCGTCGGGATGCGCTCGCCGGCAAAGCGTGGATCGAACCACGACCCGGCATCCAGCCGCCTCAGTTCAGCGAACGAAAAATCATTTACCCGCCACGGAGCACGGCGCGGATAGACCGTTTCGGCATTTGTCGTCCGGGCGAGCGTCGCATCATGCAGGGCAACGAGCTTCCCGTCTTTCGTTGCGTGCACATCGACTTCGATATAATCGGCATTCATGAGGGCGGCGAGGCGGTAGGATGAGAGCGTATGCTCCGGCGCGTGTCCGGACGCGCCGCGGTGGGCGATGACGGCGGTTTTCGGCTGGCTGGGTGGCTGCCAGGCAGCCGCGGCCGCTAAGACGATCGGCAGCGATAACAAAAACAATGCGCAAAGATAGAAGCGAAAAACCGTGATCCGGCGCATAGACATCTCTCCCCTTCCAGTATCATATCAGGAAAACAAGTGTTAGGGGAATACGGGGTGATATAGTGGGGAAAGGGTGCTTGTACCGATAGTGTCGCACATCAAGCAAAAGGATATTCAGGTTGATGCATAACGTGCACCATCATGCCGCATACTGTAAACGACAACAAAACGTTGGGCTATAGCCAAGCGGTAAGGCAACGGACTTTGACTCCGTGATGCGCTGGTTCGAATCCAGCTAGCCCAGCTGAACGTCTGGTCAAACCGGAGGGGCTTTGAGCCGGTGAAAACGGTCTCCGCTATATATCGGCGCGGGGCCGTTTTTTATGGTTTCAATGCGATCGGTGGAATACATCGAAGCGATTGACGGCCACACAATGGTTTGGTTCACATCGCCGCGTTCGTGTCAGTCGTTCGAATGAAAGATCGTCGACAAAAAACTGCTGAGGCAGAAGGATTTTGGCGAATGACGGCGAATGCAAAACATGAAAGGGGAGAGCGACAATGAAAACAGCCGATTTATGCGATCAATTTTTAGACGAGTTGCAAGTATGCGAGTTGCCGTTCCAATCGTACGGCGGAAAGCGGGCGTTTTCCGGGCCGATTGCGACGGTCGACGTGTTTGAGGACAACGTCCTTGTCCGTGAAGCGCTCGAGACGGTGCCGCCGGGGACGGTGCTCGTGGTCGATGGAAAAGGCTCGCGCCGCGTGGCGCTATTAGGCGACCGGTTGGCGCAAATCGCCTGCGACCGGGGGCTTGCCGGCGTCATCATCCACGGCTGCATTCGCGATTCGGCGGAAATCGGCCGCATGCCGCTTGGGGTCATGGCGATCGGCACGTGCCCAGTGAAAAGCAAAAAAGAAGGAAAAGGCGCCCGCGACGTTGTGCTCGAGTTCGGCGGCGTCCGCTGGGAGCCGGGCGCATACGTGTACGCCGATGCCGACGGCGTTGTCGTCGCCCGCGAAGATTTGTCGGCAAAAAATGGTTGACGGCTGCGGTCGAGTCTCGTTCAATACAACGAACAGGTTGAGGCGATGGAGATGGAATGGCAGGAAGTGCGTTCATTGTATCCAAATCAATTTGTGAAATTACAAGTATTAAAGTCCCATTTAGAGGGAGATCAAGAAATCATTGAAGAGGTGGCTGTTATCGGAACGGTTTCGGACAAGGATGCAACTCGTGAGTTGCTGCAATCGAAAGGGAATCAGCTTGTTTATCATACTAGCCACAAGGAGATTGTTTTAAAAGTTCGGGGAGCGATTGGCCTGAGAGGGAAATTTCATTATGCAGATTGAATATCGTGAAGGCTTGCTGTTTGCATCGATCGAAATCGTTTATCAAGGAAGGTCTAAGTTGATTCATAATATGGTGATTGATACTGGTGCGGCGAAAACAGTGATTTCTCAAAATGCAGTAGAAGATATTCATTTGCGGGTAGAGCCGGGCGATCGTATTGTGGCTTATTACGGAATCGGTGGGAAAGAGTACGCGTTTACAAAAAAATTAGACTGTATTCAGCTAGATTCTTTCCAGCTAAGAGAGTATGAAATTGATTTTAGCGGGATGGACTATGAGGGGATTAACGGTTTGTTAGGATTGGATATATTGCTGGGCGCTGGATTTGTCTTAGACCTGGACAAGTTGGAGATGTATCGTTCTGGTTGAAATGGAACGCCCGCTCGAAATGCCAAAAAGAAGGAAAAGGCGCCCGCGACGTTGTGCTCGAGTTCGGCGGCGTCCGCTGGGAGCCGGGCGCATACGTGTACGCCGATGCCGACGGCGTTGTCGTCGCCCGCGAAGATTTGTCGGCAAAAAACGGTTGACGCCTGCCATCAAGTTGTACTACGATGAGAACGGATGCTTGTTCCATGACAAGATCAATAGGCGAGAAACAAACAAGGTGCCTAAGCCTGCTCTAGGGTTTGGGTGAAAAGGGAAGCCCGGTGAAAATCCGGCACGGTGCCCGCCACTGTGATGGGGAGCTTTGCGGCAGCAAGTCACTGAAGGATGCTTCGGGAAGACGCCGTCAAGCGATGATCCTAAGTCAGGAGACCTGCCTTGTTTGGATCGGACGGATGCCTACGGGACTATAGGCAGACGTGCGGGAGAATGATGGCTGCATTGGGCCTGTTTGGGCCGTTTACGGCTTTCGTATACATTTTTCTGCACCTCTGCTGTAGAGGTGCTTTTTCTTTTGCCGAAAACCTGCCCGTCTGTCTGCGTCTAAATTCTATCATTCTAGCCAAAAAGGGGGGGATTCGGTGGCGACATGGGATTTGCGGGGAATGAAGCATCATGTGCTCATTTGCAACGGAGGGACGTGCCTCCGCCATGGCGGGGATGACGTGACAACGGCGGTGCGCGAGGAGATCGCCCGTCTCGGGCTTGACGACGCTGTCCATACAACAAGGACGCGCTGCAACGGACGATGCCAAGACGCGTGCGTGATGATCGTCTATCCGCAAGGCATCTGGTATCGACAGATGACGCCGGAGCGGGCGAAGGAGGTTGTGCGCGCCCATTTGGGTGAGGGGGTTCCGATGCGGGAGTGGGCGACGTATGAATACGAAGGCGAATTGGTGTTGACGCCAGCCGGCGAACGGGAGGCGCCAAGCGGAAAACGGAAAACGGAACATGCTGCGAAAGGAGTGAAGGGATAAATGAAGAGAGCGGTTCGATGGAGCGGAATGGCGGCTTTGTTCGTTTCTTATTTTTTGTTGACGAATGAAAATGAAGCGTATGCCATGCATATTATGGAAGGATTTTTGCCTGTCAAATGGGCGCTGTTTTGGTGGCTGTTGTTTTTGCCGTTCTTTGTGTTCGGATTGCGGCGGCTTGTGCATACGCTGAAGCAGCACCCCGAACATAAGCTTCTGATGGCGTTAGCTGGCGCGTTTACATTTGTATTGTCGGCGTTGAAAATTCCATCCGTCACCGGCAGCAGCTCGCATCCGACCGGGATCGGCTTCGGCTCGGTTTTGTTTGGACCATGGGTGATGGTGGTGATCGGCACAGTCGTTCTTCTCTTTCAAGCGCTGCTTCTTGCCCACGGAGGAGTGACGACGCTTGGGGCCAATGCGATGTCGATGGCGATCGTCGGCCCGTTCGTCGCGTACGGAGTGTATCAACTGTGCCGAAAAGGGGCGGTATCCAATCGAGCGGCTTTGTTTCTTGCCGCTTGTTTGTCTGATTTGGCTACATATGTCATGACGTCCCTGCAGCTTGCCCTGGCGTTTCCGTCTCCTGATGGGGGAGTCACCGCCTCGTTTTTGAAATTCGCCGGCATTTTTGCCATTACTCAAGTGCCGTTGGCGGTGACGGAAGGCATCATAACGGTAATCGTCTGGAACTGGCTTTCCTCCTATCAAGCTTCTCCGCTGTTCCAAAAGGAAAAGGGGGCGTAATGCGATGAAGAAAAATGGCTTGCTCGTGTTGCTGGCTGCTTTGCTTGTCATCATTCCGCTTTGGTGGGCGCGCGGATCGGAATTCGGTGGAACGGACGATCAGGCGGAAAAAGCCATTCAAACGCTCAACCCGCATTACCGGCCGTGGTTTGAGTCGATCTTCACCCCTCCAGGCGGCGAAGTCGAAACGCTTCTGTTCTCGCTGCAAGCCGCGCTTGGCGCCGGCGTGATCGGCTACGTCGTCGGGTTGTACAAAGGGCGTTCGGAGCGGAAAAACAGCCATGATTCGCGAGTTTGACCGTTGGGCGTATGACAACCGGCTGCGGGCATGGCGGGCGGAGTGGAAGCTGATCGTGGCGTTTGTTATGCTTGCCGTTGTCATGATGGGCGGCTGGCGCGAACAATGGCTTGTGCTCATCGGAATGGCGTATTGGATTGTCGCTCGTGCACGAGTGCCGTTTTCCGTGTATGGAAAAGCGATGCTCGCCGCCTCCGTTTTTTTAGGGCTCAGCCTGCTGACGCTCGTTGTGTCCGTGTCGGTTCCTTTTCAAATAACTTTCATCGACAGCCAGCTGCAGCCGGCTGCAAAGCTCGCCGTCCGCTCCCTTGCCGCCTGGTCGTGCTTGTTTTTCCTTCTCATTACGACGCCGGCGCCGGACTTGATTGCGGTGCTGAGGCGAATGCGGCTGCCGGCGGCGCTCGTGGAACTTTGCTTTCTTATGTATCGCTTTATCTTTTTGCTCGAGCAGGCGGCCGCAGAGCTAATGCTGGCGCTGCGAGCCCGCAGCGGGGGAACGCATTGGCGGCATGGCGGGATGCTGATGTACCAACTATGGATGAAAACGTGGCAGTCGTATGAAGCGTTCAGCCGTTCGCTTGCGGCGCGTGGAGGCGTCGCGTCGGCTGGGCATACGCATCAGCGGGAAAAAGCGCATGTGCCTCTTGTCGATGTTGCGGCCGGCATCATCATGGCCTTGCTGCTTGGGTGGGCATGGCGGAAGGGGTGAAAACGTTGCTGCTGCGAATGGAACGAGTGAAATACGCTTATCAAGCAGAACGGTATGTGCTGAATGGGATTGATTGGGAAATTCCAGAGCGAAAAAAATGCGCCTTGATCGGGCCAAACGGCTGCGGCAAAACGACGTTGTTTCTTCATTTGAACGGGCTGCTGCGGGCGCAGGAAGGAGCGGTGTATTGGAAAGGGCGCAACATGTATGAACGCGGCGCTGATTGGACGCAATGGCGGCGTGAAGTCGGCATCGTCTTTCAAAACCCGGAGCATCAAATCCTCGCCCCGCTCGTGCGTGATGAATTGGCGATCAGCTTAGTCCATGCCGGAATCGATCGAGAAAAAATGGGGGAGGCGCTTGCCGCGATTACGGCGGAATACCACCTTCAATCTTGGCTGGACCGCCCGACCCATCAATTCAGTCTCGGACAGAAAAAATGGCTGACGCTCTGCTGTACGATGGCGGCCAAGCCGGACTTGCTCGTATTGGACGAACCGACCGCCTATTTGGATCAGCATCAGACAAAGCAGTTTCTCAAACAAATTGACGCCATTCACCAGGCGGGGACGACTGTGTTGATCGCCACCCATGACATGGATTTCGTCTGGCAGTGGGCGGATGTCGTCGCGGTCATGCACGAAGGACGGATCGTGATGCAAGGGGCACCCGAAGACGTATTCGCCGACCGCCAGCGGCTGTTGGACATTCGCTTGGATGTTCCGCTGTTCGTGCGGCTTTGGCAAGCATGGCGGCCAGAGGAAAAAATCGTCCCCCGATGTGTTGCGCCGTGAAAGGGACATGAGCGGCGAATGGAGTGTGAAAAATGGGTGCTAGTCGGCAAAAGGAGGGATCATGATGAGCGGCAAATTGCTCATTGTCGGCTTCGGCCCGGGAAGCGTCGACCATATGACGAAACGGGCTCGGGAAGCGATTGAAGAAAGCGACGTCATCATCGGCTACAAAACGTACATCGAACTTGTGCGCGATCTGATTGTCGGAAAGGAAATCATCAGCACGGGCATGACGGAAGAGGTGAGCCGCGCCCAAGCGGCGGTGAAGTGGGCCGAGCGCGGCAAAACGGTTGCCGTCATCTCCAGCGGCGACGCCGGGTTGTACGGCATGGCGGGGCTCGTGTATGAAGTGTTGATCGAAAAAGGGTGGACGAAAGCGAGTCCGATTGAAGTCGAAGTCATCCCCGGCATTTCCGCGATTCATTCGTGCGCGGCGCTGCTTGGCGCCCCGATTATGCACGATGCCTGTACGATCAGTTTGAGCGATCATTTGACGCCGTGGGAGCTGATTGAAAAGCGGATTGACGCCGCGGCGGCGGCCGATTTTGTCATCGCGCTGTACAACCCGAAAAGCGGACGGCGCACTCGGCAGATTGTGGAGGCGCAGCGCATCCTGCTTCGCCACCGGTCTCCGGAGACCCCGGTCGGTCTGGTAAAAAGCGCGTATCGCGAGCGTCAGCATATCGTCCTCACCGACTTGGCGCATATGCTGGACCATGAAATCGGCATGTTGACGACGGTCATTATCGGCAACTCGACGACTTTTGTTCACGATGGGCTCATGATCACGCCGCGCGGCTACCAGCGCAAGTATCAACTAGCAGCCGCCGTCCAGCCGCTCAAACCGCATGAACGGCTGCGCAAAGAAGCGGAGCCGTGGGCGCTTGACCAGACGAAACCGCTGAGAGAGCCGGACGAAGAAAACGGAGAAGCGTTTCGGCCGTTTGCCGCGGCTGCCTCCGCTTTCGGCGACGAGAAAGACCGCGGTTTTGCCGCCGTAGCGGTTTTGCCGCCGGCTGTGGACGCGGCCGCGAAGGAAGCTGGATTGGCGCCGGCAGCTTCCGCTTTTCCGCTGCCGGAGGAGCCATTCGTCCAAACGGAAAACCGGCCGTCATCCGCTCTGTTGCATCGGGTGAGAGAAACAGCGGAGGACGCGCTTGCAGCATTGGAAAGAAGAACGACAAAGAAGGCGTCCGCCGTGCTGTTCGAAGCGGCAGTGAGCCCAGGGGTGGCCAACAAGCAGTTTACTCCGGAGCAGCTCATCGCGCTTGCCGAAGCGGTCGGACCGGACGGGAAAATGACGTACACGCCGGATCATTATATCAAAATCGAGCGGGTGACAGAGGATCCAAAAGGGCTTGTCGATCGGCTCGCTGCTGTCGGACTGATGGTGATGCCGGTTGGTGATGTGCTGACGGTGAAGGCATGCGACTTTTGCGATGGAGAGAAAAAAGACGCGATTCCATATGCCGAGGAATTGGCGCGGCGATTTGGGGGCATGGCGCTGCCGAAAGAGTTGAAGCTTGGCATCAACGGCTGCGGCATGGCATGCTACGGCGCGGTGCGCGAAGACATCGGGCTTGTGTACCGGAAAGGGAAATTTGACTTGTTTTTAGGCGGGAAAACGGTCGGCCGCAACGCCCATCCTGGCCAGCTCGTTGCGGAAGGCATCCCGCCGGAAGAGATGGTGGCCATTGTGGCGGACATCATTGAACAGTACAAAGAACATGCTCATCCGAACGAACGATTTCATAAGTTTTTTGCCCGCGTGAAACAAATCGGCCGCTTTTCGTACGAGGAGGCCAAGACGGCGGCGAAGATCGAAACGCCGGCATGCGGTGAGTAACCTCGGATGGAGCGATATAAAAGAGAGGAGAGCGAATATGAGAGCCATTTTGTTTGTCGGCCATGGAAGCCGCGACCCGGAAGGAAATGAGCAAGTACAGCAGTTTGTCGACCGCCTGCGGCCGCGTCTTTCTGCTTCTTTCCATGTTGAAACGAGTTTTCTAGAGTTTGGCCGTCCGTCGATCAGCGAAGGAATCGCGCGGTGCGTTGAGGCCGGAGCGGCGGAAGTGGCGGTCATTCCGCTCATTTTATTGCCGGCTGGGCATTCGAAGCTGCACATCCCGGCGGAAATCGATGAGGCGAAAGCGCGCTATCCGCACATCATGTTTCGATATGGACGGCCGATCGGCGTTCATGAGCAGACGTTCGCGATTTTGCGCGAGCGTCTGCAAGAAATCGGCGAGCGGCCGGAAGAGCCAGACGACGGCACAGCGGTCATTTTGCTCGGCCGCGGCGGGAGCGACCCGGACGCGAACAGCGACTTGTATAAAATCGCCCGCTTGTTTTGGGAACAAACGGGCTATGCGCTCATCGAGCCGGCGTTTATGGGGGTGACGACGCCGTCGCTTGATGACGCCGTCCGCCGCTGTCTCATGCTCGGAGCTAGGCGGATCATTGTTCTTCCGTATTTTTTATTCACCGGCATCCTGATTAAGCGGCTTGAACAGCAAGTGGCGCAATACCGCCTCGATCACCCGCACGTCTCATTTGCGCTGGCCGATTATGTCGGCTTTCATCCGAAACTGATCGATATCGTGCTTGACCGCCTGCAAGAAGTGCTCGATCAAACGGTGGCGATGAACTGCGATGTCTGTCAATACCGGCTGCACGTTTCTCACCATCATCATCACCATCATCACTAAAAAACAAAAAGGGGGAGCGCTGATGATTTTGATGTTGGCAGGGACGAGCGATGCCCGCGAATTGGCGGTGATGATCCAACAAGCTGGCTATTCGGTCACGGCGACGGTCGTCACCGATCACGCGGCCGAACAGCTTCGGTCATCCGGCATTCGCGCCTATGTCGGCCGCTTGGATGCGTCCCAGCTTGCCGAGCTGGCCAAAGCCGAGGGAGCCAAAGCGATTGTCGATGCGAGCCATCCATTTGCTGAAGAGGCGTCGAAAAACGCCATGCAAGCGGCAGCAGACGCCGGGTTGCCCTACATTCGCTACGAGCGGCAGGCGTCTTCGCTTTCATCCGAGAAGGTGACGTTTGTCGATAGCTATGAAGAAGCGGCTGACTTGGCGGCGGAAAAAGGCGGCGTCGTGATGCTGACGACCGGCAGCAAAACGCTCGACATTTTCGCCGCCAAACTGCTCAATCGCCCAAACGTGAAGGTGATCGCCCGGATGCTCCCGAGAAAAGACAATTTGGACAAATGCGAGCGTCTTGGGTTTTCGCAAGAGCAGATCGTCATGATGCAGGGGCCGTTTACCCAAGAGCTCGATCGGGCGCTGTACCGTCATTTCGGCGTCACGGTCGTCGTCACGAAAGAAAGCGGCAAAGTCGGGTTTGTGGATGAGAAAATCGCCGCCGCCGAAGAGCTCGGCATCGAGGTCATCGTCATCCGCCGCCCGCGGCTGTCATACGGCATCGTGCACCACGATTTTGCCGGCGTGCTTGAGTCGTTGAAGCAGCATGCGCCGCTTCCGGCCGTGTAAAGAATGGGATTCTAGCGGCCGCTCATGCAAGCGATCATGAAGAAAGGAGAATTGTCATGGACTTCCATACAACATTTCGTCCGGCGACGGTGCAGCCGGAACAAATTGAAGCGCGCAGCTTTCAAATCATTGATGAAGAGATCGGCGAGCATTCATTTACAGAAGAACAATACCGAATCGTTCAGCGCGTCATCCATGCATCGGCTGATTTTGAGCTTGGCAAAAGTCTTCTTTTCCACCCGGATGCGATTCGCTCAGGCATTGATGCCATCCGCAGCGGCAAGCTCGTCGTCGCCGATGTGCAAATGGTGCAAGCCGGCGTCAATCAAGCGCGGTTGGCGAAGTTCGGCAGCGCGGTGCGTGTCTATATTTCTGATGAAGACGTGATTGCGGAAGCGAAACGGCTGAATACGACGAGGGCGATCGTGGCGATGCGCAAAGCGGTGAAAGAAGCGGAAGGCGGCATTTTCGCCATTGGCAACGCACCGACTGCACTGTTGGAGCTCATTCGTCTCATCAAAGAAGGAGAAGCGCGGCCGGGGCTTGTGATCGGCTTGCCGGTCGGATTCGTCTCGGCGGCGGAATCGAAAGAAGAATTGGCGAAGCTCGATGTGCCGTTCATCACCAATCGCGGCCGCAAAGGAGGAAGCACCGTGACCGTCGCCGCTTTGAATGCGTTATCGCTGCTTGCCGAGCGAGCGTGACGAACGATGGAAACAAAAAAAACGCTGCGTGAAGGATATACGACCGGATCGTGCGCGGCAGCGGCCACGAAAGCCGCGCTCACAGCCCTCATCACTGGCCAAGTGCAGACAGACGCGACGATTCGCCTTCCGATCGGGCGGGTCGTCACCTTTTCACTTGCCTCTTGTTCGTTCGAAGGCGAAACGGCGACTGCAGCTGTGGTGAAAGACGGCGGCGATGATCCGGATGCGACGCACGGTGCGCTCATCGTTTCCACTGTCTCATGGGCCTCGTCGCCGGGCGTTCATATTGACGGCGGGGAAGGGGTCGGACGTGTCACGAAACCCGGCTTGCCGGTGCCGGTCGGGGAAGCCGCGATCAATCCAGTGCCGCGGCAAATGATCCGCGAAGCAGTCAACGAAGTATTGGCGCAATACGGTTTACATCGCGGGGTGAACGTTGTCATTTCCGTGCCCGGCGGCGAGGAAATCGCCAAAAAAACGTTGAATCCGAGGCTTGGCATTATGGGCGGCATTTCGATTTTAGGAACGCGGGGCATCGTCGTTCCGTTCTCGACCGCCGCCTACCGGGCGAGCATCGTACAGGCGCTTCAAGTGGCGAAAGCGAACGGCTGCCGCCATGTCGTGATCACGACCGGGGGGCGGAGCGAGAAATATGCCATGCAAGAGTATCCGCATTTGCCGGAAGAAGCATTTATTGAAATGGGTGATTTTGTCGGATTTACGCTGAAGCAATGCAAACGGCTTGGCATCAAGATGGTGTCGATGGTCGGGATGATGGGGAAATTTTCGAAAGTCGCCCAAGGGGTGATGATGGTGCACTCGAAAAGCGCTCCGGTTGACTTCGGTTTTTTGGCGGCGCTCGCTGAGCAAGCCGGCGCCTCTTCCGCGTTGGTGGCCGCGGTGCGCGGCGCGAACACGGCGGCGCAAGTCGGCGACATGATGCAAGAAGCCGGCTGCACGAAGTTTTTCGAACTGTTGTGTGAGGCGTGTTGCCGAGCAGCGCTCAACGAAGTCGGAGGCGGCTTGACGGTGGCGACGTCCATTTACACCATGAACGGACAACGATTAGGAAAGGCGGTGCAAATTGATGGGGACGATGAAACTGATCGGCGTGGGAGCTGACGGGAAGGCAAGTCTTCCTGAGCTGTATCGACGCTGGATTGATGAAAGCGAACTGCTTGTCGGCGGCGAGCGGCAGCTGGCGATGTTTCCCGATTACAAAGGAGAAACGATCGTCATCCGCCGCGGACTGGCGGAGCTGGTGGAGCGGCTTCGGCACGAGACGCGCCGTACTGTCGTGCTGGCGTCTGGCGATCCGCTCTTTTACGGCATCGGCAGCTATTTGGCCGGCAAATTGCCGATTGAGGTGTATCCGGCGGTCAGCTCGGTGCAATGGGCGTTTGCGAAAATGGGGGAGTCTTGGCAAGATGCCGCATTTGTCAGCGCCCATGGCCGCCCGCTCACCGGCCTCGTGCAACGGATCGACGGGCGGCGCAAAGTCGCCATCTTAACCGATGAGACGAACTCGCCGGCCGTCATCGCCCGCTATTTGCTCGAGTACGGCATGACGGAATATGAGGCGTTTGTCGGCGAGGAGCTCGGCGGCCCGAACGAGCGCTGCCGCTTGTTTTCGTTGGAAGAGATGGCGGAAGCTGAGTTTCTTCCATTAAATATAGTCATTTTGCGGCAGACAGCGCCAAACCCGGTTTGGCCGTTCGGCATTGAGGATGACGAGTTTTTTCAGCGCAAGCCGGACAAAGGATTGATTACGAAAAAAGAAATCCGAGTTTTAAGTCTAAGCGCCTTGCGCTTGCGCCCGGACAGCGTCGTCTGGGATATTGGAACGTGCACCGGTTCGGTGGCGATTGAAGCGGCGAAAATCGCCCGCGACGGCGCCGTGTTTGCGATTGAAAAAAATGAACAAGATATCGAACTTTGCCGGCAAAACTTGCGCAAATTCCGCGTCGATATCACACTTGTGCACGGCAGGGCGCCCGATCGGCTCGACGAATTTGTCGACCCGGACGCCATCTTTATCGGCGGCACGTCAGGGGCGATGGCGCCATTGCTGGATGTGTGCTGCCGCCGCTTGAAACGAAACGGGCGCATCGTCATCAATGCGGCGACGATCGAGACGCTGGCCGAAGCGAGCCGCGAGCTCGGCGAACGCGGGTTTCATGTCGATATCACGCTCGCGCAAGTGTCGCGAAGCAAGCCGATTTTGAACTTGACGCGCTTTGAGGCGCTCAATCCGGTGTACATCATAGCCGCGAAGCGGGAGGGAGAGAAATGACGGGAACATTATATGGCATCGGCGTGGGCCCAGGCGATCCGGAGCTGATGACTGTCAAGGCGTACCGCCGCCTAAAAGAGGCGGAGGTGATCGCCTATCCAAAAAAAGGGCGGCAAAGCAAAAGCTATGCCGAACAAATTATCGACGCGTATTTTGCGCCGGAGGAAAAACGCCGGCTTGGGCTTCATTTTCCGATGACAAAAGACGTGGCCGTGCTTGAACCAAAATGGAACGAAGCAGCCGACGCCATTTGGGCGGAACTGTCGGCTGGGCGCGATGTGGCGTTTGTCACCGAAGGCGATCCGCTGTTGTACAGCACGTTCATCCATTTGATGCATGTGATGGAGCGACGCTATCCAGACGCGCCGATCGAAGTCGTCCCCGGCGTCAGCTCGGCGAACGCCGCCGCCGCCCGGCTTCGCCTGCCGCTTGCGGACGGCGATGAGCAAGTGGCGATCGTGCCGGCGCGTGACGACTATGAAGCGATGAAAGCCGCGATTCTTGCACATGATTGTGTCATCTTTTTTAAAGTAGCAAAAGTGATCGACTTGATGATCCGCCTCCTGCGCGAGCTCGATTTGCTTCATCGCGCCGCTGTTGTGACGAAAGTGACGTCAAGGGAAGAAGTCATTTGGGACGTTGAGCGGCTCGAAGGGGCAGAACTCGAATATTTGACATTGCTGGTGGTGAGAAAGTGAAGCTGTATATCGTAGGGGCGGGGCCGGGAGCGCCGGATTTGATCACGGTTCGCGGCGCCGAGCTTCTCGCTGCTGCCGACGCCATTTTTTACACCGACTCGCTAGTGAGCGCGGAATTGATCGAGCGCTACCGGAAGCCAGATGCTGACGTTTTCCATACCGCCGGCATGCATTTAGAAGAAATGGTCGCGGCAATGGCGGAGCAAGTGAAACAAGGACGGCTTGTCGTGCGCGTCCATACCGGTGATCCATCGATTTACGGGGCGACGCTCGAGCAAATCGCCTTATTGAAAGGAGAAGGAATTGAAGTCGAAATCGTCCCCGGCGTCAGTTCGGCGTTTGCGGCCGCGGCAGCCGTGCAGGCCGAGCTCACCGTCCCGGAATTGACGCAGACGGTCATTTTCACCCGCGCCGAGGGGCGGACGCCGGTGCCGCCGCGTGAGAAATTGCAGGAGCTCGCCCTGCATCATTGCACCCTTGTCCTCTTTTTAAGCGCGACGCTCGCCAAAAAAGTAAGCGCGGCGCTCCTTGACGCGGGCTGGAGCGGTGATACGCCGGTGGCGGTTGTCTATAAGGCGACATGGCCGGATGAAGTCGTGATTCGTTCCACTGTTGCCACAATGGCTGACGATATGCGGCGCTATGGCGTGACGAAGCACGCCATCATCTTAGCCGGCTGGGCGCTCGATCCGCATATTCATGGACAAGGCTATCGGTCGAAGTTGTATGACCGGACGTTTACGCACGGATATCGAAAGGGGGAGGCGTAAGGTGGGGGCTGTTGCCATAAACAACGAAAGGAACGGCGCCTATGCGGTCGTGGCCATTACGAAACACGGGGTCGAGATCGCCCGCCGGCTCGGCGGCGCGCTAGTTGGAGCGGACGTGTATTATACGGAGAAATTCGCCCGCGGCGATGAAGCCGAGCACGGGATCCGCTTGTTTTCCGGCAACGTGAAGACGTTGCTGCCGGAGCTGTTCGCCCGCTACGACGGAATCATTTGCATCATTTCGCTCGGCGCGGTCGTCCGGATGATCGCTCCATTGCTGAAAGATAAAAAGACCGATCCGGCGGTTGTCGTCATTGATGATAAAGGAGAACATGTCATCAGCGTATTATCCGGCCATTTAGGAGGCGCCAACGAACTGACGCGGCGTGTGGCCGCCATATTGGGCGCCCGCCCGGTCATTACGACCGCTTCCGATGTGCAGCAGACGATCGCTGTTGATCTATTCGGCCGCGAATTCGGCTGGGAATGGGAGTCGGATGACAACTTGACGCCGGTGAGCGCGGCTGTTGTCAATGAAGAACCGGTCGCCATTGTGCAAGAGTCAGGAGAACCAAATTGGTGGCCGGCGGGCCGCCCGCTGCCGAAAAACATCACCGTGTACGGCTCGATCGCGGAGGCGCTGGCCGCCCGCCCGACGGCGGCGCTTGTGGTCACTCACCGGCTGCTTGCGCCGGAAGAAGAAGCGATTTTGCAAAACGGCGTCTTGTATCGCCCGAAAGTGATCGCCCTTGGCATCGGCTGCAACCGCGGCACATCGGCTGACGAAATCGAAGCGGTCATCCATGAGACGCTCAATGAGCTGCGCTTTTCGATGAAAAGCGTCAAAGCGGTGTGCACCATTGACTTAAAAAAGGATGAACAAGGCCTTTTGGAGGTAGTCAACAAATATCGATGGGAATTGGTTGCATATATGCCAGAAGAGCTGAACACGGTGCCGATCGAAGCGCCGTCGGAGACCGTGTTTCGCTACACCGGCGCCTACGGGGTGAGCGAGCCGGCGGCGAAATTGTACAGCGGGGCCGATCGAATGGCGCTCGTGAAAAAGAAATCGGGTAACGTGACGATTTCGGTGGCACTGATCGATCACAGACGCAGAAAGGAGAGCGAGCCATGCGACGGCTTGTCATCGCTGCGCCAGGAAGCGGTGCCGGCAAAACGACTGTAACGCTCGGCTTGATGGCGGCGCTGAAGCAGCAAGGATATACGGTGCAAGGGTTTAAATGCGGACCAGACTACATTGATCCGACGTACCATACGGCGGTCACCGGCCGGCCGGCGCGCAACTTGGACAGCTGGATGGCCGGCCGTGCGAACGTGCGCCAAATGTTGGCGAACGGCTGCCAAGGGGCGGATCTCGCCATCATCGAGGGGGTGATGGGGCTGTTTGACGGCAAGCAGCCGCTGTCTGATGAAGGATCGACAGCCGATATTGCGGCATTGACGGAAAGCCCGGTGCTGCTTGTCATTGACGCCGCCGGCATGGCCCGCAGCGCTGCTGCCATCGTCCGCGGGTTTCAAACGTTTCACCCCAACGTCCGCATTGCCGGCGTGTTTGCGAACCGCGTCGGCGGCGAAGGGCATTTCCGGCTGATTCAGGCGGCCATCGAGCAAATGTGCGGCATCCCGGCGGTCGGTTATTTGCCAAAAGACGAGGCTCTGACGTTGCCCGAGCGGCATTTAGGGCTCGTACCGTCGGTGGAGCGCGGCGAATTGGATGCTTTTTTTGCCGCCCTTGGGGAAAAAGTAGCGGAAACAGTCGATTGGGAGGCGCTGCTTCAAATCGCCGAGTCCGCTCCGCCTCTGGAGGCGCCTGCGCCGCTTGTCCAGCCAAGCCGGACGTATCCGGTTCGCATCGCGGTGGCGAAGGATGCCGCCTTCCACTTTTACTATCCAGAAAACTTGGAGATATTGGCCGCCTATGGCGCGGAACTTGTTTATTTCTCTCCGCTCGCCGGCGAGCCGCTTCCGGAAGGCGCCGACGGGCTGTATATCGGCGGTGGCTTCCCGGAGGAATTTGCCGCTGAGCTGGCGCGGCAGACGGCGGCGAAACAGTCGATCCGGGCGGCGATTGAATCCGGTTTGCCGACGCTGGCTGAGTGCGGCGGATTTATGTTTCTCACCGAACAGCTTGTGACGACGAGCGGGGAGGCGTACGACATGGTCGGCGTCATTCCGGGGCGGGTCGTCATGCAGCGGACGCTGGCGGCGCTTGGGTATCGCGAAGTGCGCGGGCGGAAAGGGAATTTTCTATTGCCGGAAGGAGAAACAGCGCGCGGACATGAATTCCATTATTCGGTGTACGAACCGCGGAGCGAGATGCCGTTTGCTTATGACACGAGCGGCCGGAAAGGAACAAAGCCGGACGGTTGTCTAATGCACCGGCTTGTCGCCGGCTACGTCCATTTCCATTTCGCGTCCGCCCCGGCGATGGCTGAACGATGGCTCGCCGCATGCGAGCGGGTGAAACGCGATGGCTAGAGCGCTGCCAGTCATGTTTCAAGGCACCCATTCCGATGCCGGCAAAAGCGTCATCGCAACCGCCTTTTGCCGCATGTTTGCCCAAGACGGCTGGAAGACGGCGCCGTTTAAGTCGCAAAACATGTCGTTAAACTCATATGTAACGCCGGACGGGAAAGAAATCGGCCGGGCGCAAGGCATTCAGGCGGAAGCGGCCGGAGTGGCGGCGCGCGTCGAGATGAATCCGATTTTGATTAAGCCAAGCCGCGATCACGAGTCGCAAATCGTCGTGCTTGGCAAACCGTATGCCAATATGCAGGCGTTCGCCTACCGAAACGAGTTTTTCGACCAAGGACTGGCCGTCATTCGCCAGTCGCTTGAAACGCTGATGAACGAATACGATCGGCTTGTCATCGAAGGAGCGGGAAGCCCGGCCGAAGTAAATTTAAACGACCGTGAGCTCGTCAACATGCGCATCGCCCGCCTCGCCAACGCTCCGGTCGTGTTGATCGGCGATATTGAGCGGGGCGGGGTGTTCGCGAGCCTCGTCGGAACGCTGTCGCTGCTTGAGCCTGAGGACCGAAAGCGGGTCATCGGCGTCATCATTAACAAGTTTCGCGGCGATGTGTCACTGCTTAAACCGGGGCTTGATTGGTTTGAGCAGCACACCGGCGTGCCGGTGCTCGGCGTTGTCCCCTATTTGCCGGATTTGACGATCGATGCGGAAGATTCGCTGTCGCTTGAGCGGTTTGCTTCATCTGTCGGGGGAGAGGAAGCGATTGACATCGCCGTCATCCGCTATCCGAAAATCGCCAATTTCACCGATATCGACCCGCTTTTGGCCGAACCGGACTGCCGCGTCCGGTTGGTGACGCACGCGGGTGAACTCGGCGAGCCGGATGTGATCGTGCTGCCGGGAAGCAAAAACACGATCGAAGACTTGATTTATATGAAGAAAAGAGGACTCGCTTCCCGCATTGTGTCGCTTGTCAATGAAGGAAAAGCGAGGGTCGTCGGCTTATGCGGCGGCTACCAAATGCTTGGCGCCGTCATCCGCGATCCGTATGGAGTCGAGACGCCGCTTTTGGAAGTCAAAGGGCTTGGGTTGCTGCCAATGGAAACAACGCTTGAGCGGACGAAAATCACGATCCGTTCCGAAGGAGTGCTTACATGGGGCGGAGAGCGATTTGCCGTGCAAGGATACGAAATTCATATGGGCCGCTCGGCGCCGCTTTCTGGCTATGCGCCGCTTATTGAGGCGGACGGCCGTCATGAAGGGGCGAAGCACAGTGATGAGCGGGTGCTGGGCACGTACATGCACGATTTGTTTCATAACGATGCGTTCCGCACCGCTTTTTTGAATGCTATTCGCCGCGAAAAGGGAGCTCCGTTGCACGGCGCTGTATCGTTTCACACCCGTAAGGAAGCGATGTTTGACCGGCTTGCCGCCCATGTCCGCGAGCATGTCGACGTCGGACGGATCGAACAGATGATGCGTCAATTTCAGCGGCTGTGATCGATATGGAAAATGGTGGTGCGGAGGAACGGCCGATATGGCCCGCTTTTGCCGAGCGATTGGCTCGGTTTGGGGGTGCGAATTCCTCTGTAAAGCGGGGGGTGGCCGGCCTTCCACTGCGCTAAAGCGTGACGGGGGAAAGCTGCTTTTTCGCCCCTCAATCATAGACGAGAAAGGAGGAAGTGCCTATTCCCGCTTGATGGGGATATGGTGCGACCGTGATGAATGCTTCCATCCCATCGATCCGCCGTGAAATGGTGGAACAAGCACGTGATTACATCAATCAGCTGACGAAACCGCCCGGCAGCCTCGGCCGTCTGGAAGAAGTGGCGGCCGCGCTTGCCGGTATGACTGGAGAGCTGCTCCCACGCGTCACTCCGCCCGGAGTGCTCGTGTTTGCGGCCGATCATGGCGTCGCGGAAGAAGGGGTGTCCGCCTATCCGGCCGAAGTGACGGCGCAAATGGTGTACAACTTTGCCAACGGCGGAGCGGCAATCAACGCCTTCAGCCGGCAAATCGGCGCGTTGCTTCAAGTCATTGATGTCGGTGTCGCCGTGCCAATTGCTGATGAGCGTGTCATTCAGAAGAAGGTGCGCCCGGGAACGAACAATTTCGCCAAAACGGAAGCGATGACGCCGTCCGAGGCCGAACAGGCGCTTTATGTCGGTTACGAGCAGGCGGCATCCATCATTGAACAAGGCGCCCGCACGCTTATTGTCGGCGAAATGGGCATCGGCAATACAACCGCTGCGAGCACTTTATTGGCCACGCTCTCCGAGGAGCCGCTTGAGCGCATCGTTGGCAAAGGAAGCGGCATTCAAGAGGAGATGCTTGCCCATAAACGGGACGTCATCCGCCGGGCGCTCTTGCTTCATCGCCCCAATCCGTCAAAGCCGGTTGAATGGCTTTCGAAAATCGGCGGGTTGGAGATTGCGGCTATGGCCGGGGCGATGTTGGCAGCCGCTGAACGGCGCATTCCGATTTTGCTTGACGGCTTTATTTGCACGGTGGCTGCCCTTGTGGCCCGCCAGTTTGCCGGGAACGTCGCCGACTATATGATTGCCGGCCATCGTTCCGAAGAGCCGGGGCACAGCATAGCCCTTCGTTTGCTTGGGAAAGAGCCGCTTTTGGATCTTGGCCTGCGCCTTGGCGAAGGAAGCGGAGCTGCTGTGGCGTTTCCGCTCTTGGTGTCCGCGACGGCGATGGTGAACGAAATGGCGACATTCGCTTCGGCGGGCGTTTCCACCGCTGATGCGAAAGGAGAGAACGGGAAATGACCATCGGCAAAGTGTATTTAGTCGGCGCCGGGCCGGGTGATGAAAAGCTCATCACGGTTTACGGCCGCGAATGCCTAGAGCGGGCGGATGTCATTATTTACGACCGGCTCATCAACCGGAAGCTGCTGCGCTACGCAAAGCCGGGCGCTGAGGCTCTTTACTGCGGCAAAGAGCCGGGAAAACATGACACCGTTCAAGAACAAATTCACGAGCTGCTCGTTTGGCATGCGCAACAAGGCAAAACGGTCGTCCGCTTAAAAGGCGGCGATCCGTGTGTGTTTGGCCGCGTTGGCGAAGAAGCGGAAGTGTTGGCGAAAGCCGGCATTCCGTTTGAAATCGTTCCCGGGGTGACATCCGGCATCGCTGCGCCCGCGTATGCCGGCATTCCGGTCACCCACCGGGATTACGCTGACTCGGTGGCGATCGTCAGCGGGCATCGGAGCGAGCAAGTCGATTGGGAGGCGCTCTCCCGCGGATGCGATACGATCCTTGTCTACATGGGAGCGGCCAATTTGCCGGATATTTGCGGCCGGCTGATGGCGGCGGGCAAGCCGTCGGATGCACCGGCGGCCGTTATTGAATGGGGGACGACTGAGCGGCAGCGCACCGTGGCGGCGCCGCTGGCGACGTTGCCGGACGAGGCGCGAAAGGCCGGCATTTCCCATCCGGCCATCATCATCATCGGCGATGTCGTTCGCCTGCGTGAGACGATTCAATGGTTTCCAGAGGGGCAAGGAGGCGTGGGCAATGCCGACGCCTCGTCGTAGAGGGCGTGTCATCGTGTATACGGGCGATGGGAAAGGAAAAACGACGGCCGCATTGGGGCTTGCCCTGCGCGCGGTTGGGCGGGGAATGAACGTCGCCATTTTGCAATTTGTCAAGTCTCCAGAGCGCACGTACGGCGAGCAGCTCGCCCTTCGCCGCCTCGGCGTCGAGGTGCGCCAACTCGGCGCTGGCTTCACTTGGACAAAAACGCCCGATATCCACCGTGAAGCGCTGAGACACGCATGGGCGCTGGCGAAACAGTATATTCATTCCGGCCGGTATGACCTTATTGTGCTGGACGAATTGAACAATGCTCTCGCTATCGATCGGTTTCCGGTTCACGACATTGTATCGGTCGAGGAGGTGCTCGAGGCAATCCGGACGCGTCCGCCGGCGCTTCATCTTGTCATCACCGGGCGCGCGGCGCGCCCGGAGCTGATGGCGGCTGCCGATATCGTTACGGAAATGAAGTTGGTCAAGCATGATTATGAACAAGGAAGGACCGCGATGAAAGGGATTGAATTTTAGAAGCAAAAAAGCGGCCGTTTTTTAGCCGCTTTTTTGCAGGTTAGGCATTTTCTTCGGTTTTGTCATTTTGGATTTTGTTTTGCCGACGTCCTTTGCTGTTATCGCCGGAAACCGGGCCGCGAAGCAAGGCCATCGGATCTTGCGTTGGCGCGTTTTGATTGCGGCTGCCGTTGTTTGGGCGTTTCGTCATGAGCTCCACCTCCTTTGGCTGCCGTTGTCATACGTTTAGCATGGACGATGCCTTCATTCCTATGCATGGTTGTCTACAGCCCAGCATAAAAAAAGCGGGAAGCGTTCGTGTTCCCGCTGCAAGCCGGCCGGATGTTGGCAAACACGGCGGCCGGATGAAGGCAATCAGTGATTTCGGTTAGTAGGCATATCCGCCCAAGCAGGCACATCCAACAATAATCAACAAAATAAACAGAACGACAATCAACGCAAAGCTGTTTCCATGCCAAGCGCCCATCATGTTCACCTCCTGGTGGAATCTATCGTATTGTATGTCAAAAAAAACTAAAAGAACAGGGCGATTGTCGAAACACGAAAACAATCGTCCAAAATGAGAAAAACGCCTTGCATATGTTTCAGCAAGGCGTTTTTTCGGGATGGTTCAAGTGAAATGATTGCATATATTGATTTCATTCCCATTCATAAGGCGTTTCCTGATACACGTAATAGTTCAGCCAGTTGACAAACAGTAAATTGGCATGCGAGCGCCATGTGTTCAGCGGCGGCTGGCTTGGGTCATCGTTCGGAAAGTATGATTCCGGGATGCGAATCGGCAGCCCTTTCGCCAAGTCGCGTTCATATTCTTCTTTGAGCGTTGTCGCATCATATTCTGGATGGCCCGTTAAGAAAATGCGGCGCCCGTCGTTCGAAGCGACGAGAGAAACACCGGCTTTGTCGGCGGTCGACAAAATCGTCAGCTCCGGCACTTTTTCAATGTCCTCGCGTTTGACATCCGTATGGCGGGAGTGCGGCATGCGGAACACATCATCAAACCCGCGCAGCAGTTTGACATTTTTCACTTCGAGCGTATGGTTGAACACGCCAAAGCATTTTTTTGGCAGCGGATGTTTCGGGATGCCGTAATGGTAATACAAGCCGGCCTGTGCTCCCCAGCAAATGTGCAACGTCGAGGTGACGTTCGTTTTCGTCCATTCCATGATATCGGTCAGCTCATCCCAATACGTAACTTCTTCGAACGGCAATTGCTCGACCGGCGCTCCGGTGATGATCATCCCGTCGAACTTGCGATGGCGAATGTGCGGGAAAATGGTGTAAAATTGTTCTAAATGATGTTTGCTTGTCGTTTTCGGCTCATGGGTTTCTGGGCGCAAAAAGGTGATGTTCACTTGCAGCGGCGAGTTGCCGAGCAGGCGCAATAGCTGCGTTTCCGCTTTTTCTTTTTCCGGCATTAAGTTTAAAATAACGATATTGAGCGGGCGGATATCTTGCGAATACGCCCGTTCTTCGTCCATGACGAAAATGTTTTCTTGTTCGAGGATTTCTTTTGCTGGCAAATCTTTTGGAATGTTGATTGGCAACGATGTCCCCTCCGTTTCGTTCTCGTTTTTTAAATAATTCCATTATAAAAAGTTTATTGACTTTCTTCAATTCATTTTTTCGTTCGTGGACATTCAACAGCGAAAGAAAATAAGGGGGGAAACGAATGGATCCGACGGCGTTTGACAATTTGAAAACGGTGTTGGAAGGAGCCGTCTATGATGCCGACTTGCAAGGGCGCATTGCCGTCACCGACCGCCGCGATCTCGCCGATTTGGCCCGCCTGTCGCGCGAGTACGCCATTTCCTTTCAACAGGCCGGTGCGCCTGAACCGCCGGTCGTCTGCACGGTGCGGCTTGCGATCGATTTTGCCGAACTGGTGAATGAACGGCTCCATCACGGCCAGGCCGGCTGCCGGCTTGCGGTCTCGTTCGCCTTGCCGGTGCGCCGCCTGTCCGTTTGTGCGCTTATCGAAGGAACGCTGCGGACGATTTGGGGCAAGGAGCGAATCATTCGGCAAACGCTCCGCTTTCCGTTTCCGCATGAACGCGGCTCGTATGAAAATGAAGCCGTGGTCGAATTTGCCCGCCTTATTTACGAAGAAAACGCGGCCGATTTACCGGAAATGGTGCCGTATATGATTTCCTCGCTCGAACAGCTGCAGCCATTTGCCGGCCAGTAACGGTGCAAAAAGTGGAAACAACCGGAGAAATCGGCTATGATGGGGGTGAGGTGAGAACGATGAGTGTGTATGAATTCAGCGTCAAAACGATTCGCGGAGAAGAACAGCCGTTGTCTGCCTATCGAGGAAAAGTGTTGTTGATCGTCAACACGGCGAGCCGTTGCGGCTTTACCCCGCAGTATAAAGAACTGCAGGAGCTGTATGACGAATATCGTGATCGCGGGTTTGTGGTGCTCGGCTTTCCGTGCAACCAGTTCGGCGGCCAAGAGCCGGGGACGGAAGCGGAGATCGAGCAGTTTTGTCAGTTGAATTACGGCGTGACGTTCCCGCTGTTTGCGAAAGTGGATGTGAATGGCGATCACGCCCATCCATTGTTTCAATATTTAAAAGAAGAGGCGCCGGGGGCGTTGGGGACAAAGGCGATCAAATGGAATTTCACAAAGTTTTTGGTTGACCGCCATGGACGCGTCGTCGCCCGCTTCGCTCCGCAAACAAAGCCGAGCGAGCTGAAAGAAGACATCGAAAAACTGCTGTAAGACAGTGGGACAGTCAAAGGAGGGGGTTGCGCTTGCGCATTAAAGCGATTGAACCGACACCAAGCCCGAATACGATGAAAGTGCTGCTTGATGAAGAGCTGCCGTTTGGCACGAGCCATAACTACAAGCCGGACAACGTCGCCGCCGCGCCGCCGATCATCCAGGCGCTCATGCGCATTGAAGGGGTGAAAGGCATTTACCATGTCGCCGATTTTCTGGCCGTCGAGCGTCATCCGAAGTACGATTGGCGCGACATTTTGACGAAAGTGCGCGAAGTGTTCGGCGAAGATGTGGGGGAAGCGGAAGAGGAAAAGCCGACGGTGAACGAACATTTCGGCGAAGTGAAAGTGTTCGTGCAAATGCTGTACGGTCTGCCGATGCAAGTGAAGCTTGTCGATGGGGAGCGCGAACACCGCGTCGGGCTGCCGAAACCGTTTATGGACGCGGTCATTGAGGCGCAAAAATACGCAGGAAATGTTGTGCTTGAGCGCAAATGGGTCGAAAAAGGAGTGCGTTACGGCACGTTTGAGGAAATCGGCCGCGAAATGGTCGAGGAATTGTCGGCCGCCTATCCGCCGGAGCGGCTCGAGCGAATCGTCAATATGTTCCGCCGTGGTGAGTACGAACAAACGGCACAAAAGCGCCCAAGCCTCAAAGTGACGAGCGAGATGCTCGATGACCCGGACTGGCGCAAACGGTATGCCGCGCTCGAACAAATGGCTGAGCCGACCGAAGACGATATTCCGGTGCTGGCCAAAGCGTTAAAAGATGAAAAAATGGCGATTCGCCGCCTGGCGACGGCATACCTTGGCATGATCGGCGGGAAAAAGGTGCTTCCGTATTTGTACGAAGCGCTAAAAGATCCGGCTGTCGCTGTCCGCCGCACTGCCGGCGACTGTTTGTCCGACATCGGCGATCCGGAGGCCATTCCGGCCATGATCGAGGCGCTCAAGGACGAAAGCAAGCTCGTTCGTTGGCGCGCGGCTATGTTTTTGTACGAAGTCGGCGATGAATCGGCCTTGCCGGCGTTAAAAGCGGCGGAAAACGATCCGGAATTTGAGGTCAGCTTGCAAGTGAAAATGGCGATCGAACGGATTGAAGGCGGCGAAGAGGCGAAAGGCTCCGTCTGGAAGCAAATGACGGAAAGTCGAAAAAAAGAGAACAAGACGGAGAAATAAAAAAAGGCGCGCCGGCCGGCGCGTCTCTTTCTTTGGCCAAACAAGCGATTCTTGTTAAGTCGTCACGGTTGTGCTCAAGATACGTTCATTCTATTTGAATGTTCCACGCTGCAGTCACTGACGGCAGCCACTTCATTTTCGGGTTTGCGGCTGTTTCCCAGCCGGCGCTGATTTGGAGGGGCGTCTTCCCCCGGCCATCGGCTTTTCACTTGCCGCTGGCAGCCGTCTTCATTGATTTTTTCGTGCGAAGTATAGTATGCTGATAGCACAACGATGATCATATGGAGGGATGATGGCCATGTCGATGGCATATGAAGAATATATGCGTCAGCTCGTGCAGCCGATGCGCGATGAGCTCGTCCGCGCCGGTTTCCGCGAATTGCGCACGAGTGAGGAAGTCGAGCAGTTTATGGAACAAGTGGAAGGAACGACGTTTGTCTTTGTCAACTCAGTGTGCGGCTGCGCCGCCGGACTGGCGCGCCCGGCCGCGACGCAGGCGGTGCTTAGGAGCGAGAAAAAGCCGGATCATCTTGTGACGGTATTCGCCGGCCAAGACAAAGAGGCGACGGCGAAAATGCGCGAGTACTTTGTCGGCTATGCGCCGTCCTCGCCGTCGATGGCGCTCTTAAAAGGAAAGGAAGTTGTTCATTTTATCCCGCGCGAAGACATCGAGTTTCACTCGATGGAGGACGTGATGGAAAACATTTTGGCTGCGTTTGACAAATATTGTAACTGATGCCTTATGCCTTCCCAGGCCTTGCATACCGCTGCCGGCGCCGGGGAACGATAAGGGCGGAGGTGATCGGCGTGCCGAAGCGGAAAAAAGACCGTTCGAAAACGGGCGTCAGCGCCCCGGAGGTGAGGGGACAAGGCACGACGCAAACGGAAACAGGCGCCTACGAGCTTGATTCTGCGCGCAAAAAAACGAAAATCGACTGAAAGAAAACGGAGCTCCTGTGCGGAGCTCCGTTTTCGCTGCCGCCGTCAGGCATTGGCGATGCAGCTGTAAATGAAATACAACAACGTAATGAGGCTGGCCGCAAAAAAGATGGTTGTCATCGCTGTTTTCCCGCCTTTCTGTCTATGTTTTCCCCTTGAACATATGATACACTATTCATGTAATCATAGTATATACCAACAAAAGTGAAAAGGAAAAGCGGTTTTTGTTTTGGCAAGGGAGAGGAAAGACGATGAAAAGGGCGAAACGAATGAACGCATTTTCTGCATCGATTTTTGCCGAATTGGCGGCGTATCGCCAACAGCGGTGCCATCTTCATGACGAGTGGATCGATTTAAGCGTCGGCAGCCCGGATTTGCCCCCGGCGCCGTTTGTGCGTGAGGCGATCGCCCGCTACGCCAACGAGCCGAATGCGTACGGCTACACATTAAGGGGCATTCGCGAGTTTCATGAAGCGGTCGCCGACTATTATCGCACGGCGCATGGCGTCGTGCTCGATCCGGAGACGGAAGTAACGTACGTCATCGGATCACAGGACGGGCTCGTTCATTTGCCGATGGTGTTCGCCGACCCGGGGGATGTCATTTTATTGCCGGATCCCGGGTATCCGGCGTATGCGGCGGGGGTGGCAATGGCGGAAGCGGAGCCGTATTTTCTGCCGCTGAGGGAGGAAAACCGCTTTTTGCCGGATTTGCGTGCGATCCCGGAGGACATTGCCAAACGGGCGACAATCATGTTTATCAACTTCCCTGGAAATCCAGTTCCAGCTATAGCGACAGAATCGTTTTATCGCGAAGTGGTCGAGTTTGCGGAGCGGTACGATATTCTCGTTGTGTCCGATTTTGCTTACGGCGAGCTGTATTATGACGGAAACAAACCGGTGAGTTTTCTTTCTGTTCCAGGCGCAAAGGACGTTGGCGTGGAGATCAATTCGTTGTCCAAAAGCTACAACATGGCCGGCTGCCGGGTCGGCTATTTGTGCGGAAATGCCGAGGTGATTCGCACGTTCGCCGAGTTTAAGTCGAATTTGGATTATGGCGTCTTTTGGCCGATTCAAAAAGCGGCGGCCGAAGTGCTGCGTCATGGGGCCGACTTTTGCGCCGAAAGCCGCGCGATATATCAATCGCGCCGCGATGCGCTCGTTGACGGGTTGGCCGACATCGGCTGGGCGGTTGACCGTCCGCAAGCCGGTATGTTCGTGTGGGCGAAAATTCCGGACGGCTTTACATCGCTTTCGTTTGCGAAGGCGCTCATCGACCAAGCGGGCGTCGTCGTCACGCCCGGGCACGCGTTTGGGCCAAGCGGCGAGGGCTATGTGCGCATCGCCCTCGTCCAGCCGGAGGCGGTGTTGCGCCGGGCGGTCGCCAAATTAAAAGCGACCGGCTTGTTTGCGTCTTTAGCCGCTGATCGGCGGTAGTGGGAGGTGAAGGCGATGAAGCTGCCGTCTTGGCTTCGAAAAACGCTTGTTGCCGCCATTACCGTCTGCACGTTTGGACTCGTCACACCGCCCGCTTCGCTGCTCGCGGCCAAAGAGCCGCCGTCAGATGACGCCCCGTCTCCCGATTGGAAGCATTCCCAAGCAGACCATGCGGCGGAAGCTGTTTCTGTTTCGTTAACTCGTGAACAGTTTATCGAAGAGACGATGGAAAAGGCAGTGGCGCAGTCGTACGAAAAGTTCGGCCGCAAAATCGCCCCGGTTATTGAAGATGAATTTCGCACCGTCATCTTGCCGCGCATCGAAGAGGTGATTGCCGGGCTGGCTGAACGCTGTCCGGAAGAAGAGCTCCGTTATTTGGCCGTATCGGAAAATCCGTCCGGCGGGCAAGGGGAACGCATTTTCCATTTGTATCGCATGGACACAGGAGAAGATCTCGTCCGCTTTCACGTCCGCCGCGAACACCCGCCGCAGGACGGGTACTGGTTTCAATTTCACTATCATACTTGCGATGATGGCTTTCAAGCTCACTATGAACTCGGGAAAATCTACTGGTCCAAAAATACGCCGCCGAATTGGCGCACATAAACCGCTTGCGGTTCTTTCCTGATTTTGCGCGTTTTTCCCTGCTTCGTTCTATGATATCATTTTCATAGAATAAAAGAAGCGGGGGAACACCATGAAACGATTGTGGACTAGTTTGTTGGCAGCGCTGTTCGCGATTCCGCTTCTATCGCTTTCGCCGTACCCGGCCGCCCACGGCGTGCTGCTTCAAGAAAGCGGCCTTGATCTTCGGGACATTCCGTCCCGTGACGTGCTCGGCCGCATTGTGATCGTGCCCGAGACAGCGTTTCCCGCTGCGGAGGCGAACAAGACCATTCAGACGCTTGCCCGCATGGATCGCAGCATTTTAGAGCAGGCGGCTGCTCATCATATTTACATTCAGCTGTTGACAGGCCCTATTACGAATGAACCGACAGCTCGCCACTTGCGTGGGAAAACCCCGCGCGGCTATGCGCCGGGATCCAAAACATGGGATGACGTGCCGGGCATCGGCGGGTCGCATTTGGTGCTCGTCCGTCTCGGCCATAGCGAAAAAGGGAAAGGACACGGCTCGGTCAATTTGGAGCTGCATGAGTTTGCTCATTCGCTCGATTACATCGTATTTGACCGCATTCATGAAACGGACGAATTTCAAGCGATTTGGCGGGAGGAGGCGCCGCGGCTTTTTCCTGGCGAATCTTATTTTTTGACCTATCCAGAAGAGTATTTTGCCGAGTCGTTTGCCTATTATTACGCAAGTGAAGAGACGCGGCACACGCTGCGGGCGGCAGCGCCGAACACATACGCATTCATCCGTGGATTGGCGGAGCGGGCCTCGTAAAAGGCTCGTTTTTTTTATCTTAATTAGGCGAGAAGACTCCCACTTCAACGAAGCGAAGCGGAGTAAGTGGGAGATGAATCGCCTTAACTATATTTTGCTGAAAATAGGATAGATTCAGTAAAATATAGTATCATATAGTTAGATGGGAGGTGAAAACATGTATTTTTGTATCAAACAACAGCTAAATGGTTTGACCAAAGAAGAATACTTGACTCTTCGAGAACTGTGCCATATTGCCAAGAACATGTACAACGTCGGATTGTACAATGTCAGACAATACTATTTTGAACACAAGGAATTTCTTAATTATGAGAAAAACTATCATCTTGCCAAAACTAACGAAAACTATAAGCTGTTAAACAGCAACATGGCACAGCAAATTTTAAAAAAGGTCAATGAAGCCTTTAAATCTTTCTTTGGTTTGATCAGTCTTGCCAAACAAGGAAAATATGACCACAAGGCTATCAGTATTCCAAAATATCTTAAAAAAGATGGCTTTCATTCACTGATCATTGGCCAGATTCGTATAGACGGCAACAAATTCACGATACCGTATTCTCGCCTATTTAAAAAGACTCACAAGCCTATCACGATAACGATTCCGCCTGTGTTACTGGACAAAAAGATTAAGCAGATTGAAATCATTCCTAAGCATCATGCCAGGTTCTTTGAGATTCAGTATAAATATGAAATGCCTGAAGATCAAAGAGAATTAAACGACCAAAAAGCACTGGCAATTGATTTAGGATTAAACAATCTTGCCACTTGTGTCACATCAGACGGCAGATCATTCATCATTGATGGGCGGAGATTAAAAAGTATAAATCAATGGTTTAACAAAGAAAATGCCAGACTTCAAAGCATAAAAGATAAGCAAAAAATCAAAGGCACCACTCGTAAACAGGCTTTGCTTGCTATGAATCGCAATAATAAAGTGAATGATTATATCAACAAGACTTGCCGTTACATCATTAACTACTGTATTGAAAATCAAATTGGCAAACTTGTCATTGGCTATGCGGAAACATGGCAACGCAATATGAATCTAGGAAAAAAGACAAATCAAAACTTTGTCAATATTCCTCTCGGTAACATAAAAGAAAAACTAGAATATCTTTGTAAATTTTACGGCATTGAATTCTTGAAACAGGAAGAATCCTATACGTCTCAAGCCAGCTTTTTTGACGGCGATGAGATTCCTGAATATAATGCCGACAATCCAAAAGAATATAAGTTCAGCGGCAAACGTATTAAGCGCGGCTTGTATCGAACAAAGTCTGGCAAACTAATTAATGCTGATGTCAATGGCGCATTAAACATCTTAAAGAAAAGTAAAGCTGTAGACCTGAGTGTCTTATGCTCTAGCGGCGAAGTGGACACGCCTCAAAGAATAAGGATTGCTTGAAGCAGTCAAACTTCTTTGGAAGCCCCCACTTCAAATTTTCGCTAGAAAATTAAGTGGGGGTAGTTCACGGACAAATGGTTCACCATGTGTTGCTTTATGGTATGATAGAGCATGAGGTGAGGACATTGCGGCAATATTTACAGCTTTTGGAGGATATTTTGGAAAACGGCGTCGAAAAAGAAGACCGAACGGGCGTCGGCACGCTGTCGGTGTTCGGCCGCCAGCTCCGCTTCAACTTACAAGATGGATTTCCGCTCGTGACAACGAAAAAATTGCATATCCGCTCCATCATTTATGAACTGCTTTGGTTTTTAAAAGGCGATACGAACGTCCGCTATTTGCAGGAGAATGGCGTGACGATTTGGGACGAGTGGGCGGACGAAAACGGCGATCTCGGCCCGATTTACGGCGCGCAATGGCGCTCGTGGAAGGGAGCAGACGGGAAAACCATCGACCAGATCGCATGGGTTGTCGAAGAGATCAAACGAAATCCGCATTCACGCCGGCTGCTGGTGAGCGCTTGGAATGTAGCGGAATTGGACGAGATGAAGCTGCCGCCGTGCCATTACGCCTTCCAGTTTTACGTCGCCAACGGCCGGTTGTCATGCATGTGGCAGCAGCGCTCCGTTGATACGTTTTTAGGGTTGCCGTTTAACATCGCGAGCTACGCGTTGTTGACGCATATGATCGCCCAGCAGTGCGACCTCGATGTCGGCGAACTCATTTTCACCGGCGGCGACGTCCATTTGTACAAAAATCATCTGGAACAAGCGAAACTGCAGCTGACGCGCGAGCCGCGCCCGCTGCCGAAGCTCGTGATCAAACGGAAGCCGCCGTCTATCTTTGACTATGAATACGACGACTTTGAAATCGTCGGCTACGATCCGCATCCGGCGATTAAAGCGCCGGTGGCGGTGTGAAGGGGAGAGCGCGATGATGTCGCACATTGTGGCGATGGACGAAAACCGGGTGATCGGCAAAGACAACGGTTTGCCTTGGCATTTGCCGGCTGATTTGGCGTATTTCAAACGGGTGACGATGGGGCATGCCATCGTGATGGGGCGAAAAACGTTTGAGGCGATCGGCCGGCCGCTTCCCGGCCGGGAAAACATCGTCGTCACGCGCAACCGCTCGTTTCGCCCGGAAGGCTGCCTTGTGCTTTACTCGCTCGACGAGGTGAAACAGTGGGCCGCCGGCCGCAACGATGAAGAGGTGTTTATCATCGGAGGAGCGGAACTGTTTCAGGCGACGATGCCGCTTGCCGACCGACTGTATGTGACGAAAATTTTCGCCTCGTTCTCCGGCGATACGTTTTATCCGCCGATTTCCGAGCAAGAGTGGGAGATCGTTTCATATACGCAAGGAACGATCGATGAAAAAAACCGATACGATCACGCCTTTCTCATTTATGAGCGAAAAACAGGGCGCGCTTAGCTTTTGGCTGGGCGCGTCTTTTTGCATAGAAGCGGGGCGAACAAGGAACGATAACAAGTAAGACCCAACAATGGAAATGGAGGAAGACAAATGAAGCATATCGTTCCTTTTATCGTCAAGCTCGCCGCTTGGAGCGTCGTCTTATTTTCCATGTTTACGATCTTCAACGCCCCGCTTTCGTTGATTTCGCTCATGACGGTCATCACGGCGCTCGTGTCTTACGTCATCGGCGATGTGTTCATCTTGCCGCGCGTCGGCCATTTTGTTGCTGCCGCACTTGACGTGCCGCTTTCCTTTTTGTTGATTTGGCCGTCCAGCTTTGCCCTCATTGCCCCGTCCGTCAACATGGCATACGGCGCGTTTTTCAGTTCATTGGCGATCGGGGCGGTTGAAGCGTTTTTCCACTTGTATATGGAAAGCCATGTTCTCGAAGAGGCAAGGAGGGAAGAAGAGCACCGCTGGTATGATGAAGGAAGATGGGCAACGGAATTTGCCGAGGAAGAAGAGTTTAAAAAAGAGGACGACCGGACATAGCGCCGGTCGTTTTTTCGGTCCGCTTGCGCATGAACGAGCCGTTCGCTGTGCCTGTATTGGCCGAGTGGAAGAGGTTTCTAGAAGCTCATCCGATGACGTCAAGCTAGGACCGCGGAAGCGTCCGGTAAAGCGGGATTATCGCGATGATCGCGAGCCAGCCCCTCTTCACTCAAAAACTTTTCGAAAATTCCCTTTTCTTTTTACGAATTTGTGATATAATCTACAAATCAAAGACAACTTAGAAAAGAAAGGGAACGAGAACATGGAACAACAGCTGAAACGGAAGCAAGGGGCAGTATACGTCGAGGACATTTTGATCGCGTATCATACGTTGAAGGATGTTGTGTTCCATACGCCGCTGCAAAAAAATCCGCTGTTATCCGAGCGCTACGAATGCAATGTCTACTTAAAGCGCGAGGATTTGCAAGTCGTGCGTTCGTTTAAGCTGCGCGGGGCGTACAACAGGATGAAGCATTTAACGGATGAGGAGCGGAGAAACGGGGTGGTATGCGCCAGCGCCGGCAACCATGCCCAAGGGGTGGCCTATTCATGCCGAGCGCTTGGCGTGCATGGGAAAATTTATATGCCGGCGACGACGCCGCGGCAAAAAGTGTCGCAAGTGCAGCTGTTTGGCAAAGACATGGTTGAGATCGTGCTTGTCGGCGACACGTTTGACGATTCCTACAACGAAGCGGTGAAGTGCGCCGAGGCGGAAGGGAGGACGTTCATCCATCCGTTTGATGACGAATACGTCATCGCCGGACAGGGGACGATTGGCGTCGAGGTGCTCAACGACTGCGATGAGCCGATTGACTTTTTGTTTGCCAGCATCGGGGGCGGCGGATTGATGGCTGGGCTGGGGACGTATGTGAAAAGCATTTCCCCGTCCACTAAAGTGATTGGCGTCGAGCCGGCCGGCGCCCCATCGATGAAAACGGCGCTCGAGCATGGACGTGTCGTCACGCTTGAGGAGATTGACAAGTTCGTGGACGGCGCCGCCGTCAAAACGGTCGGGGAAAAAACGTTTGCATTATGCCGCGGGGTGCTTGATGACATCGTCGTCGTTCCAGAAGGGAAAGTGTGCACGACGATTTTGGAGCTGTACAACGAAAACGCCATCGTCGCCGAGCCGGCTGGGGCGCTGCCGATCGCCGCGCTCGAGTTTTACAAGGAACATATCCGCGGCAAGACGGTCGTTTGCGTGGTGAGCGGCGGCAACAACGACATCGACCGGATGCAGGAAATTAAAGAGCGCTCGATGATTTACGAAGGGCTGCAGCACTATTTCATCGTCAACTTCCCGCAGCGGGCCGGGGCGCTGCGCGAGTTTTTGGATGAAGTGCTTGGGCCGACGGATGACATCACCCGGTTTGAATACACGAAGAAAAACAACAAAGAAAGCGGACCGGCGCTTGTGGGCATCGAGCTGAAACGGCGCGAAGACTACGCACCGCTCATCGAGCGGATGAAGAAAAAAGGTTTCCCGTTCCAAGAGGTCAACAAAGACCCGAACTTGTTCCATCTATTGATTTGACGAAAAAAGTCGGAACAAATTCGCCGCATTCCGACATACTTTTTCACCGGATTGGTGTATAATAAAAGTAAATCGGTGAAAAAGAGGATTGATATTTTGCTATTCAAAAGCCTCGAGTTTCAAAACGCGTATGGGCAGAAGGTCAAGATTATCGAAATCCCAGTATTGGAGGAAGAGAACACATACCGATTCATGATCCAACTGCGCTTGGAGGCGTTTATTGCAAAGGTGTACCGATCGAGAACGAGCCGTTCTGTGTATTCGTTCCGCGAACATTTGAAGAAAGTGCTGAAATGGCCGGTATATGAACAAATCTTTAAAGAAACAGTGTTGAAACATAACGCGTAACGATGGTTGTTTTGCCCATTGCGGCAAAACAACTTTTTTTTTGGTGGGATTTTCGCCGGTTTCATTATATAATGGAAACGAGATCATCAGTATTAGGAGTGAACGAATGAAATCAATCAAAATTGTAACCGACTCAACGGTCGATGTGCCGGCGGCGGTGCTTGCCGAGCACGGCGTTGAAGTCGTTCCGCTTCATTTGACAGTGGATGGGGAGGCGTTTATCGACCGGGTGACGATCACACCAGGGCAGTTTATGGCGAAGATGAAGGCAGCGCGTGAACTGCCGAAAAGCTCGCAACCGTCGGTCGGTGAGTTTCTAGCTGTCTATGACCGGCTCGGGGCGGACGGAAGCGAGATCATATCGATCCATATGGCCGGCGAGCTGAGCGGCACGGTCCGTTCGGCTGAGCATGCGGCGGCCCTGACCAAAGCGAACGTGACGGTCGTCGATTCCCAATTCATTTCGTATGCGATTGGATTCCAAGTGCTTGAAGCCGCCCGCTTGGCGAAGGCGGGTCGAAGCGTTGACGAGATCATCCGGCGCTTAGACGACGTGCGCCGTCGTACGCGGCTGTATGTGGTGCTCGATACGCTCGATCATTTAGCGAAAGGCGGCCGCATCGGCCGCGGCAAAGCGCTCATCGGTTCGCTTTTGCGTATTAAGCCGATCGCCGCTCTGGTTGACGGGCTGTATACGCCGGTTGCCCAGGTTCGCAGCTTTTCGCAAGCGGTGTCCCATTTGGCAGGCCGTCTTGTCGAGGAACAAGGGGCCAAACGGGTAGAGAAAATCGCCATCGCCCATGCCGATGCTCCTCGGTGGGCGGAGCGGCTCAAGGAAGCGGTGACAGACATCATCGGCTATTCGCCGATTGACATCGTTGAAACAACGCCGGTCATTTCCATTCACACCGGTCCCGGGGCGCTGGCGCTCATGTACTACGCCGAGGAAGCGCCGCTTGATGAATAAACGCCGTTATTGGCGGCATCAACATATTTTGGTCGAAAAGGAAGGACCTATCGATGTGGAAACGAATCGCACTTTTTCTCGTTGTTCTTTTGCTGGCGGCGTGCGGAAAAACGATTCCGGACGCCAAAAACTGGCCGGTCGCTGACTTTACGTTTGTCGATCAGACCGGCAAGCCGTTTGGACTTCGCGATCTGAAAGGAAAAGTGTGGGTCGCCGATTTTATTTTTACCAATTGCGAAACGGTGTGTCCGCCGATGACCGCCCACATGGCCAAACTGAAAGAGAAGGCGGAAGAAAAGGGGCTCGATGTTGAATTTGTTTCGTTCAGTGTCGACCCGGAAGTTGACACGCCGGAAAAACTTGCGGCTTATGCGAAACAATTTACAAATGACCTATCAAACTGGCATTTCCTGACCGGGTACCGCCCAACCGAGATCAGCGAGCTGGCGCAAAAAAGCTTTAAAACGATGGTGCAAAAGCCGGCTGGCGATGACCAAGTCATCCACGGCACAAGCTTTTATTTAGTCGGGCCGGACGGAAAAGTGGTTCAGACGTACAGCGGTGTGCAAGATGTGCCGTACGATACGATTTTAGAGCATATTGAAATTTTGCAGTCGTCGCAATGAGGCAAAAACGGCTACCGCCTTTTTGCCTTCTTTTCTTTCCCCTTGTTGCGGCAAAAGGCAGGTGTCACACATGATGCGATGGGGATGGCTCATCATGGTGGGGGTGTTGCTTGCCGGGTGCACGGTGCTCCCGGCCGGCGGGAAGCCGGACCGCCCGCATGAAACCGCCGTCAGCCAGCCGGAAGCGAAGCCGTTGCCGAAAGACATTCACCTCGTCGCGTTAGGCGATTCATTGACCGAAGGAGTCGGAGACGGTGAAAGGAAAGGCGGCTATGTCGGCCGCCTTGTCCCGCTTTTGGCGGCGGAGGATGGGGTGCGGACGGTGACCGTCACGAATGCCGGAAAGCGCGGCCGGCGCATTGTGGAGCTCAAGCCAGTCATCAAGGCGCATGAAAGGGAAATCAGCCAAGCGGATCTCGTCCTTGTCACGATCGGCGGCAATGATGTGATGAATGTCGTCCGCGCTCATTTTTTTGACTTATCGTACGAGCGGTTTGCGAACGAGAGCCAACGATTTGCCGAGCGGCTCGATCATTTGTTGATGTTGTTGCGCACGATCAACCCGGATGCGGTCGTTGTCCTGATCGGCTTGTACAATCCGTTTTCCGCCACGTTGCCGAACATCCCGGAAATCGATGATGTCATCGCCGAATGGAACCGCACAAGCCAAGCAGTGGTTTCCCGCTATCCGCGCACGATCTTTGTGGATATTCAAGACATGTTTGCCAACCGCGATGATTTGCTTCACCGCGATGAATTTCACCCGAACGCCGAGGGATATGCGCAAATGGCAGTGCGGGTGTATGAGTCGCTCGATGCGCGAAAAGAGTGGTGGGCGAACTGATGGAAACGAAATGAAGCAGCATAAGGAGTATGTTGGAATGAATTGGAAACGATCGTTTTTCGTTTTGGCGGCTGTGAATGCTGTTGTGCTCATTCTTGCCGCTGTTTGGCTGCTGCAGCCGTCTCCGCCGGTGAAACGGCTGGAGCGCCCGGATGTGGAAGGGGCTTCGTTTACGGTGTACTCCAAAAAAGCGCACTTGAACGCTGTCATTAACGATTATTTGGCGGAAAAAACGAAAGACCATCCGCTTCGCTATGATGTTTGGCTCGCCGACCGCGTTTACGTCTCGAGTGAAATTCCGATCTTTGGGCGCAACGTCGAGCTCGTCGTCTCGTTTGTGCCGAAAGTCGTGAAAGGCGGGAACGTCGAACTTGTCGAACCGGTCATTTCGCTCGGCGACTGGAAGCTGCCGGTGACGTACGTGCTTCGCTACTTGCAAAAGCATGCGCCGCTGCCGGATGAAGTCATCATCGATCCGGGACGGGCCCGCATTTATGTGGCGCTCCATGAGATTCGTTTTGGCAACGGGTATCAAGTAGCGGCGAAAAAAATCGATTTGGCGGCCGATGAAATCGTATTTACCTTAACGATCCCGACAAACCGTCCGCGGTAAAAACGTTGACGTCAACGTTTCCGTGCAACATCGTGAATCTTGTCGGCGTCTATTTGGAAGAAAAAGGGTGTCTCAAAGGCAATGAGACACCTTTTTTTGGCCGTTCCAGCCTCGTGCGGCCCCGCCGTTAGATCAGGCGCAGCCCTTTCGGATAAAAGTTTTTCACCGTCCCTTTGACTTCTTTTCCCCAGCCGAATGGAAACCCGTCGACCGTCACAAGCAGCCAGCCGCGGTCGCCGCCGGTGGACAGCGTTTCGCCGCGCCAATACTGAAGGCATTCCCGGCTGTCGCTTGATAAGTCGAGCACGTGCTTCGCTTCGTCCGCTCGCAGCGCCAAGGCGAGGGCATGGTTCGGCTCAAACCGCTCCTTTTTGGCCTCGCCAAGATGAAGGCCAGCGCGCACCACTTTCAAGCCGGACAAATCCGGGCATCGGTCCGGGAGCATGGCCAAATGGCTGCCAAACGAGAGGATTGTTCCGTGCTGCACGGTTTGCAACGATTGCTGTTCAAATTGGCGGTACAATCGGACGGCCGCTTTTGGCGCGTTCGCTTTCGCCCACCGCCCGCTCCAAGGCGGAGTCGGCCGCTGTTTTTGCAGCTTGGCGACAAAATGTCCTTCCCCTTTGAGGCGATGCGGCCAAAGGCGGGCGGCGTGGACGAGATCGGATCGATTGGTTTTCGTCCATTCCGGCCGTCCCGGCTCGATGCCGCCGATTTTCGCAATCGGCAGCAACCGCAAATCATCGTACGTCTCGAGCAGCCATTCCATCGTTTGCTCGTTTTCCTCCGGAGAGAACGTGCATGTTGAATAGACAAGAATGCCGCCTTCTTTCAGCATCGCATAGGCGCTTTCTAAAATGCGCCGCTGCCTTGCCGCGCATTCTTCCACATAGGCCGGACTCCAAAACGAGGCGGCCTCTTCTTCTTTCCGGAACATGCCCTCCCCCGAGCACGGAGCGTCCACTAAAATTTTGTCAAAAAAGCCGGGAAACCGCTCGGCAAGCGTTTCGGGAGCTTCATTGACGACGATGGTGTTCGTCAAGCCGAACCGTTCGACGTTCTCTGCAAGCGCTTTGACCCGTTTCGGGTGGATTTCGTTGGCGACAAGCAGCCCTCTGTTTTTCATCATCGCGCCAAGCTGGGTCGTTTTCCCGCCAGGGGCGGCGCACAAGTCAAGCACCGTATCCCCCGGCTCAGGCTGCAGCGCCTCGGCGGCCGCCATCGCGCTCGGTTCTTGAATGTAATACAGGCCGGCCGCATGGTACGGATGCTTTCCCGGCTGTTCGTCCGGTTCATAATAAAACCCGGTCGGGCAAAACGGCACCGGGGAAAGGGAAAAGGGCGCCGTTTTGACCCATGCGCCCGGGTCGGTTTTCAACGGATTGACGCGCAAGCCGTTGATTTTTTCGTTTTCATACACAGCGAAAAACTCGTCTGCTTCTTCATCAAGCAGCTTCTTCATTTTCGCGACAAATGCTTCCGGCAATCTCAACGCAGCAAATCTCCTTTCTCCGTCCGTTGTCATGAGCGTTTGCCTGGCCATTTCACTTTTGGCTCCGTTTTGTTCAAGATGCGCTTGATGTTGGCGCGATGACGATAAAAGATAAACGAAGCCAGCAACAACACTGCCACCGTCAATGGAATGTCGTCCGTGAAAAAGACGGTGTACACGACCGCGTACAGCGCCGCGGCCATCGATGACAGCGAGACGTAGCGTGAAACAGCCAAGACGACAAGAAACACGGCGATGAGCGACAAAAAGAACAACGGCGAATAAAACAGCATCACCCCGCCCGATGTCGCCACCGCCTTGCCGCCGCGGAACTTGGCGAACACCGGATACATATGGCCGACGACTGCCACCGCCCCGGCCAAAAGCGGATGCACGGGGACGGAAAAAAACATCGGCAAGCTCGCCGCCAGCGTCCCTTTTAGCATATCGCCGACAATGACGATCGTGCCCGCTTTCGCCCCAAGCACGCGGAACGTGTTCGTTCCTCCGAGATTGCCGCTTCCATGTTCGCGGATGTCGATCCCGTAGCCGATTTTCCCGACAAGAAGGCCGAACGGAATCGAGCCGAGAAGATAAGCAAGAAGCAAAATGAGTGCGGTCATCGAATCAAACACCCTTTACTCAACAAGTTTGTGCATGTTTCTATTTTATCATGCGCCGGTTAAAACGGTAGACTGGAAATGAAGAAAAGCGGTTGTTTTGCATTTCTACATGATAACCGGTAAACTGAAAAGCAGGCAGGGACGGACGAGTTCATTCGTCCCGCAGCAAACGCAGAGAAGAGAGGAGCGGCTGTGATGAAAACGACCGTCACGTGGAACGGAAACATGTCATTCAGCGGCCAAAGCGCTTCCGGCGTCACCATTCCGATCGACGCCGCGAAAGACGTCGGCGGCAACGATTCAGGCGCCCGGCCGATGGAGCTTTTGCTTCACGCCTTAGCCGGCTGCACCGGCATTGACATCGTTTTGATCTTGCGGAAAATGCGGCTTGACGTCCGCGCGTTTTCGATGGAAGTCGAAGGAACGCGCGCCGATGACCACCCGAAGCGGTTTACCGACATTCATATTCATTATGCGCTCGAAGGCGATTTGCCGGAAGACAAAGTCGCCCGCGCCATTCGGTTGTCAAAAGAAAAATATTGTTCCGTTTCCCATTCGTTAAATGCCGCCATTACGGCGAGCTATTCGATCAACGGCGTGCGCGGGAAGGAGACGATCTAACCAAAGAAAAGAACGTGGCGTTCATGTTTGTTTCGCGTGGCATAGCACGGAATGGCAAAACGATGAAAAATGAAAAAGGTGTCCCCAAAAGACTCGGGACACCTTTTCTTTACTCCTAACGGGCGGGCTTGCAGCCGCTTGTGCTTGGACGATCGAAAAAAGATCGTTCAAGAAAGGTTTTCCGTAGATCAAGATGCTTTTTGCTCGAACAGCTTGATGATCTCCACGATCACTTCGGCCGATTTCACCATTGTATCGGCGGAAATGTATTCGTAGCGGCCGTGGAAGTTTTCGCCGCCGGCAAAAAGGTTCGGCGTCGGCAGCCCCATGTAGGAGAGCTGCGACCCGTCCGTGCCGCCGCGGATCGGTTTCACTTTCGGTTCAATGCCCAAGTTCGTCATCGCTTCGTGGGCGATGTCCACAATGTGGCGCACCGGCTCGATTTTTTCGCGCATGTTGTAATATTGGTCGTTGATTTCGAGCGTGATTCGGTCGTTTCCATATTTTTGTGCAAGCGAAGCGGCGATCTCGTTCATTTTCGCTTTGCGAGCCTCGAACTGTTCACGGTCGAAGTCGCGGATAATGTAGTGAAGTTTCGTCTCCTCTACACTCCCTTGGAATGAAAGCAAATGGTAAAACCCTTCGTATCCTTCGGTATGTTCCGGCGCCTCATCGGCTGGCAGTTGCTGTTGGAACTCCATGGCGATTTTGATTGAGTTGATCATTTTTCCTTTTGCCGTGCCTGGGTGGACGTTTTTTCCTTTGATCGTCATTTTTGCTTCCGCGGCGTTAAAGCTTTCGTATTCCAATTCGCCAAGCGGCCCGCCGTCGACCGTATAGGCAAATTGGGCGCCGAATTTGGCAACGTCAAATTTGTGCGGTCCGCGGCCGATTTCCTCATCCGGGGTAAAGGCGACGCGCACTTTGCCGTGCTTGATCTCCGGGTGTTGGATGAGATAGTTCATCGCGGTCATAATTTCGGCGATTCCGGCTTTATCATCGGCGCCAAGCAGCGTCGTCCCATCGGTTGTAATCAGTGTATGCCCTTTGTAGCCGGCGAGCTCCGGGAAATCGTTTGGCGACAAGATGATGCCTTGTTCTTTGTTCAACACGATGTCGCCGCCGTCGTACTGTTCGATGATTTGCGGGTTGACGTTGGCTCCCGTAAACTCCGGAGCGGTGTCCATATGAGCCAAAAAGCCGATCACGGGCACGTTTTTGTCCGTATTGGCCGGCAGCGTCGCCATGACGTAGCCGTTTTCGTCGACTGTGACGTCTTCCATGCCGATCGACTTCAGCTCTTCGACGAGCATTCTCGCCAGCTCCCATTGCCCTTGAGTCGACGGGCATGTGCTGCTTTCTGGATCGGACTGGGTATTCACTTTGGCGTAGCGGATGAAGCGTTCGATCAATTCTTGTTTCATTTGTTCATCTCCTTTTTATGTATGAGTGTTGGGTGAATGCGCGAATCGCTTCTCCAATGCAGCGGAGCGGTTCCGTGTTTATTTTATCATATGCGATCTCCAACAGGGAAAGAGGGAGCGCCATGCGGCGCACGAGTTTTCCGCGGCCGGCGAGGCGGTTGGGATTTCGAAAGCGAAGGAATTGGGCGTCAAACCATTGGCGATGAGGCGATTTTGGCCGAGAAGCGGACGGTGGCGGAGCTCGAAGGGGCGTTCGTTTGCCCGGAAGGAGCGGCGGCGTTTGCGGCGGTCCGAAAATTGCGCGAGAGCGGCTGGATTCGCGACGGGGAGACGGTCGTCGTGCTCAACACGGGGACGGGATTGAAATACGCCGATTTGGTTCAAGTCGCCCCACCGGTGCTTGAACCGGGAGATTCGCTTTCGATGCGGGAATAATCAAGCTGTGAGCAAAAAACATAGACAAATTGAAAACAGTATTGTATGCTAAACCCATCAGAATAATTAAAAATGAAAAACGATTCATCTTCGGGGCAGGGTGAAATTCCCGACCGGCGGTGATGAGGCGCTTCGCCTCTCAGCCCGCGAGCCGCAAGGCAGGATCCGGTGCAAGTCCGGAGCCGACAGTATAGTCTGGATGGGAGAAGATGAAGGTTTGCCGGCGTTCGTTTTGGCGCATGCGAACGTCTAGTTGCGCACACCCTTTTTCTCCCTTAAGCCTTGTTCGGTTTAAGGGAGTTTTTGTTGGCGCTCGCAGCGGCAGCCTTCTTCTTGTGAGGATGAATCACGAGAAGGGGAGGAGAACAAGCATGAAACGCATTTCCATCCGCGCCTTTGTCGGCATCGGAGTGTTGGGCGCCATGGCGCATGTGCTGATGATGCTCAACTTTCCGCTGCCGCCGTTTCCGAACTTTTTGCTTGTCGACTTCAGCGACATCCCGGCGCTCATCGCCGCCTTGTTGTACGGCCCGCTCGCCGGTGTGGCGGTCGAACTATTGAAAAACGTGCTGAACTACGTGTTCGTCGGCAGCGCGACCGGCGTTCCGGTCGGCCAGATCGCCAACTTCACTGCCGGGGTGGCGTTCCTTTTGCCGGTTTCCTATATTTATCGGAAAGCCGCATCGAAAAAAGGCTTGCTGCTGGGGCTGGCGGCGGGAACAGTGACGATGGCGCTCGTCATGAGCGTGCTCAACTACTACGTCTTTTTGCCGGCGTATACGCTTTTCCTCGGCGCTCCGCAGATGAGCGCACCGGAAGCGAAGGCGTTGGTGGTATCGGCGATTTTGCCGTTTAACGCCGTCAAAGGAGCGATGGCGGCCATCGTATTTCAGCTTCTCTTTTGGCGTCTTCGTGCTTGGCTTGACAAACAGGCGGCATCTCGCCAAGCCGCTTGAGGAACAAAAAGCGAGGGTTTTTCCCTCGCTTTTTTGCGTTTGTCAAAAGCGAATCCGCGGCACCCACTCGGCAAACCGCTCTTCTTTAAACGGATTGGCGGTCATCGAATAGCCGCGCTCCTCCCAATAGCCTGGCTCATCTTCTTTCATAAAGCGGATGCCGGACGCCCATTTCGCCCCTTTCCATAAATAAAATGTCGCCGGCGGGATGAACCGGAGCGGATAGCCGTGCTTCGGCGAGATGTCCTGCCAGTCGTGATGCTTGTCTTTCCACCGATAAACAAACAAGGCATCGTCGCCCATCAGCGCGTCAAGCGGCAAGTTTGCCGAATAGCCGAACCGGTCGCCGTTTAAGTAGCCGTAAATTTTCACATATTTCACATCGGGATCGAGATCGACGAAGCGCAAAAACTCGCGGAAAGCGATGCCTTCAAACGTCGTGTCAAATTTCGACCACGTCGTCACGCAGTGCATATCCACGGTCGAAATCGTCTTCGGCAGCCGCATCACTTCCTGATACGACAGCGTCACTTCCTCTTTCACATCGCCGAACAATCGGAAATTCCACGCCGCTTCATCAAACTGGTACACATCGCCTTCATGCAAAATCGGCCATTTTTCCGTTTCGAATTGGCCGGGAGGAAGTTGTTTGGTCATGGGAGGCACTCCTTTTTCTGCTAAATTTCTCTTAATTATTCATGATACAAAATAGAGGAAGGGGATGCAATAAAAAGGGGCTCGGTTCAGTTGCTGCGGCGGCATTGTTGAGAGAGGACAAATTCCCCCAAATATTGATTGATTTTCGATTTTTCTTAATTATATAATGAAAATGATGAAATTGGAATGATTGTTCCGAAATACGGAACAACCGAAAGAAAGGGGGAAGAAAAAGCTAGTGAAGAAATAAGGAAGCGAGATGAATGAACCACAATGTCAATACGATGTTTGGAGAGGAGAAGAGAAATATGGTGCTCATTGGCGTGTTGATCGTCATCATCGGCTTCATTGTTCGCATTAATCCGCTTCTTGTCGTGACAGCGGCTGGATTGGCGACAGGACTGCTCGCTCATCAATCGCTGTATGACATTATTGAACAGTTTGGAACGGCGTTTACGACCAACCGGTATATGGCGGTGTTTATTGCTACATTACCCGTCATCGGCCTTTTGGAACGCTTTGGGCTGCGGGAACAGGCGGAGAGTGTCGTGGCGAAAATCAAGGCGGCGACAACAGGGAGAATCTTGACGGTCTATTTAAAAATTTCATCATCAAAAAGGGATGGAGATGCGATGAAAAAAGTGCTCGTGACCGGATTTGATCCGTTTGGAGGAGAAACGGTGAATCCGTCGCTGGAGGCGGTCAAGCAAGCAGCCGGATGGAAAACTGATCGGTATATCGTTGAAGTTCGGGAGATTCCAACCGTATTTGGCAAATCATTAGTCATCTTGCATGACGCAATCATGCAAGTGGATCCCGATGTGGTAATTTGCGTCGGACAGGCAGGAGGGAGAGCGGATATTTCTGTTGAAAGAGTGGCGGTGAACATCAATGATGCCCGCATTCCCGACAACGAAGGCCAGCAGCCGATTGACGAACCTGTTGTTCCAGGCGGGCCTGTCGGCTATTGGTCAACCTTGCCGGTCAAAGCGATTGTCGAGGCGTTGAGGCGTCACGGCATACCAGCCTCTGTCTCTTATACAGCGGGAACGTTCGTCTGCAACCATGTGTTTTATGGATTGATGCATTACATCACCCAATCGAAGAAGCCCATTCGCGGCGGATTTATCCATATTCCGTATTTGCCGGAACAAGCCGCCCGGCATCCCGGGCAGCCCAGCATGGCATTAGAAACGATCGTGGAAGGGCTGCGCCTTGCCATTGACGTGGCGATCGAACGTGAAGAAGATATCCAAGCGGTTGGCGGGCAAATTTGTTAAGGAGGATTCGTCCAGTTGCCTTTGCCTTCAGCCTCTCCCGTCTGCTCGCCATGAGTTTCACCAAACAAAAGCCAGTCGACATGGAAGTAGGAATGCAAAACTCCAGATTGGGCGTAGCGATCGCCACAGCCAACTTTTCACCCTTGACGGTTGTTCCAAGCGCCATTTTCAGTGTGTGGCACAACAGATCCGGATCGATCCTCGCCGCGATTTTCAGCCGGATGAATGAGGAGGATCATCATAGGATCGGATTAAAGGAAAAATCAAGGGCGAAGAAGAAGAAAAGAAGATCGTCAACAGCGGCTTTGTAAGAGAGAGGCCGCTGTTTTTTGTATTATTTCTCCTCTACCTGTAATAGAAAAGTTCTTCATCACATTGTCTAGATGATTTTAAGATAGGTGTGCATAGAGAAAGCGGGAAATATGCAAATAAAAGAGGAGATAAAGAAGGATACAGCCCCCTTCATAAAATCCCCTCTTAGGAATAATTTTCTCCTCATAGTGCATGGTATCCAATAGAAACTCGGAAATAGGAGCGTGGTGCCGGTGACCGAACAGCGAGAACGACGGTTTTTCCTATTGGCGCTTGGCGTCATCGCCCTTTACGTGTCCCCGCTCTTTCTCCTTGGTGAGAACGCCCATATTCGCGTCCACGATAATTTGGATTCCAATATCGCTTGGTATAAGGTGCTCTCCGAAAGTGGAAAAATCACCGGGCCGCTTGACGCGAACATTCCGCAAATTGCTAACGGCCAGTTGTCAAGAAACGCCCTCGGCTCGGAGCTGACCGGCATCGTCTGGCTGCACGCGTTATTTCCGACGATGACTGCGTATGCGCTCAGCCAAACGATCACAAGGGTCGTGGCGTTTTTGGGTATGTATTTGCTGTTAAAGACGCATTTTTTAACTGATCCACGCTGGATGGCCGTCCGCATCGGCGTGGCGCTCGCATTTGCGCTGACACTGTTTTGGCCGTCGGGGATGTTAAGCACGATGGGCATGCCGCTTGCGCTTTGGGCGTTTTTGAGCATCCGAAAAGGCGAGGGGAAGTGGAAACATTACGCCGCGCTTACGATTCTCCCGTTTTATTCCAATTTTGTGCTCGGGTTCTTTTTCTTTCTTGCCGCCATGGGTGTTCTCTGGCTCGCTGATGTGCTGCGCGGTAAGGGGTGGAACATCCGCTTTTTGACTTCCATCGCTTACATGACGCTGTTGTATTTGCTTGTCGAGTACCGGCTTGTCTACTCGTTTTTATGGGAAGACGAGCCGACAAGCCGGGATGAGTACTTCCATGCCCGCCTGACGTTTTGGCATTGCGTCCGCTTGACGTGGAAAAACTTTCTCCTCGGGCACCATCATGTCATGACCGAGCATACGTTTTTTATTTTGCCAAGCTGGTTGGTGGCGTTGTATCTCGTTTTCGTGAAAAAACGGTGGAAGCAAGAACGGTTATTTCTTTTCCTATTCGGACTGAATTTCGCCCTGTCGGCGTGGTATGCCTTTTGGTTTTATAAAGGGTGGCTGCCGCTTACGGAGCGGTTTCATTTTTTAGACACGTTTAACTTTGCCCGCTTTCATTTTTTGCGCCCGATGATCATTTATGTGCAGTTTGCGCTGGCGTTGAAAATCATGTGGCAATATAGCGAAAACGGGAGAAGGTGGGCGAAGCGGCTGCTAACGGCTCAAGTGATCTTCGTGTTTTTGATTAACGAAGAAATCGTCTTCCGCTATGAGCCGACGGTAAAGCAATTTTACGCGGAAAAACAGTTCCAAGAAATCAAAGAATACATCGGGCTTCCCGTAGCCGATTACCGCGTCGTCAGCATCGGCATTCACCCCGCCATCGCGCAATACAACGGGTTTTATACGCTCGATACGTACAACAACTTTTATCCGCTGTCATATAAATACGAGTTCCGCAAAATCATTGAACGTGAACTGGAAAAAAGCAAAACGATCCGCACATATTTTGACGAATGGGGCGGGCGATGCTATATTTTTACAGCGGAACTTGGGAAACGGTACATGTTCACAAAACATTCGAAAAAGCGGCTGAAGAACTTGCAGCTGAATACAGAACAGTTGAAAAAAATGGGCGGCCGCTATATTTTCTCGGCGGTTCCGATCGATAACGCGGCGGAAAATGGGCTCGTGTTGGACCGTGTATTCACGTCCGATGAGTCGGCGTGGACGATTTACTTGTACAAGGTGAAATAAAAACAGCGGCTCCCTTTTGAAAGGGGGAACCGCTGTTTTCTTGATTTAGCGCTCATTCAACCACGCAAGCTGCCGGTCGTGCCAACTCGAGAGCAACCATAGGGCAATCAGTGTCCCAATCAATGTGCATACCATATCCCATTGCGTAGCTGGCTGGGCGAATGGCCGACCAAACGAATACAGCGGCAACGATCAGCAACAACAGCCCATGAATGCGGGTTTGCCTTGCTTGTTCCACCTTTTTTCCTCCTTGGAACAGCGAGATTTGTCTATGGTCATTATTCGGAAAAACGCGGATTTTATACAAATGAATTTCATGCGGAGAAGGGGCAGAACGGGTTTGTGTTGAAAAGAATATCGACAAGCGAAACAACAGTTTTTCGAATGTCTGATGAAAACGCCGGAGTTTCAGCGGTTATAGGAGCTGCTGTGGAAGCAGCGAGAAAAGAGGCGTTTCCTCCATGGATAGGGAAACATTCCTAATTTTCAACGAGGATGCGAATGTATATTCGCATTTGTTTGATTTGATGGTATAATGAAACATGCACAGCCAAATGCAGGGTGGGCAGTGGCCACTCCCTGAACGAAAGGGGGTGGTGCTGATGATGACGATCGCCGATGCGCTGACGCTCATGATTGCGTTTGCGTCACTCATCGTCGCGGTGATTGCCGTATCCAAAGACAAAAAGTAACCCACCCTGCTAGGCCGAGGCGAGGGTAGGTTACGATGCCCGAGGCTTGGGCCACTGCGCTTCTTGCAGCGGCTGTGTATGGACAGGGCATTGGTGGCCGCCAATGTCCCTGTTTTTATTTTATGTTGTCTTTGCTTTCTATTATACGCAGACGGCGATGTCTATGGCAAGAAATGATTCATGTAAGAACGGACAACCAACTTATCTGCAAGGCAGATTAGACCACTGATATATAAGGAAGCTGAAGACTTGCTTCTTCAAAAAACATATACTTGTCGCTAACACCGCTTAAGATTTGGATAAAATTAACTCGGCTATAATAGTTGACTTGAGCATAATTTAGTAGTATTATACTAACCGTCGCTTCAATAGATACGGAGCGATCTAAAAGACTTAGAGCTTAGAGAAAAATAGCATCTTGACAAACAAAAACTGTTTGTTATGAAAAGTCTTGTGATTTTTGTGATGGTATTCTCGGGAGTTTGAATGAAAGGCTTGACATCCATCACAAAAAATGATATATTAATAAAGCATTTGAGAGTGAATTTGGAAAATCCAGATTCCTCTGTCAAGAAGTCAAAAAACGACTCAAAGACTAAAAGCAGTTGCTTGTTCCTTGAAAACTGAACGAAACGAAGCGCGACGAAAAGCGGAGGTCCGCGGGTCGCCGCGACGGGCAAATGTTCTTCGCCTGCAAGGGTGCTTGCACCCGGAAGGCGAAGGTTATTTGACCCCGAGCGGCGGCGGACCGAAGCTGGACAATACGAAAAGCGGAGGTCCGCATGGGCCGAAGCAAAAGCCAATCAACTTTCTTTGGAGAGTTTGATCCTGGCTCAGGACGAACGCTGGCGGCGTGCCTAATACATGCAAGTCGAGCGGACCGAACGAGGGCTTGCTCTTGTTTGGTCAGCGGCGGACGGGTGAGTAACACGTGGGCAACCTGCCCGCAAGACCGGGATAACTCCGGGAAACCGGAGCTAATACCGGATAACACCGAAGACCGCATGGTCTTCGGTTGAAAGGCGGCCTTTGGGCTGTCACTTGCGGATGGGCCCGCGGCGCATTAGCTAGTTGGTGAGGTAACGGCTCACCAAGGCGACGATGCGTAGCCGGCCTGAGAGGGTGACCGGCCACACTGGGACTGAGACACGGCCCAGACTCCTACGGGAGGCAGCAGTAGGGAATCTTCCGCAATGGGCGAAAGCCTGACGGAGCGACGCCGCGTGAGCGAAGAAGGCCTTCGGGTCGTAAAGCTCTGTTGTGAGGGACGAAGGAGCGCCGTTTGAAGAAGGCGGCGCGGTGACGGTACCTCACGAGAAAGCCCCGGCTAACTACGTGCCAGCAGCCGCGGTAATACGTAGGGGGCGAGCGTTGTCCGGAATTATTGGGCGTAAAGCGCGCGCAGGCGGTCTCTTAAGTCTGATGTGAAAGCCCACGGCTCAACCGTGGAGGGTCATTGGAAACTGGGGGACTTGAGGGCAGGAGAGGAGAGCGGAATTCCACGTGTAGCGGTGAAATGCGTAGAGATGTGGAGGAACACCAGTGGCGAAGGCGGCTCTCTGGCCTGTACCTGACGCTGAGGCGCGAAAGCGTGGGGAGCAAACAGGATTAGATACCCTGGTAGTCCACGCCGTAAACGATGAGTGCTAAGTGTTAGAGGGGTCACACCCTTTAGTGCTGCAGCTAACGCGATAAGCACTCCGCCTGGGGAGTACGGCCGCAAGGCTGAAACTCAAAGGAATTGACGGGGGCCCGCACAAGCGGTGGAGCATGTGGTTTAATTCGAAGCAACGCGAAGAACCTTACCAGGTCTTGACATCCCCTGACAACCCAAGAGATTGGGCGTTCCCCCTTCGGGGGGACAGGGTGACAGGTGGTGCATGGTTGTCGTCAGCTCGTGTCGTGAGATGTTGGGTTAAGTCCCGCAACGAGCGCAACCCTCGCCTCTAGTTGCCAGCATTCGGTTGGGCACTCTAGAGGGACTGCCGGCGACAAGTCGGAGGAAGGTGGGGATGACGTCAAATCATCATGCCCCTTATGACCTGGGCTACACACGTGCTACAATGGGCGGTACAAAGGGCTGCGAACCCGCGAGGGGGAGCGAATCCCAAAAAGCCGCTCTCAGTTCGGATTGCAGGCTGCAACTCGCCTGCATGAAGCCGGAATCGCTAGTAATCGCGGATCAGCATGCCGCGGTGAATACGTTCCCGGGCCTTGTACACACCGCCCGTCACACCACGAGAGCTTGCAACACCCGAAGTCGGTGAGGTAACCCGCAAGGGAGCCAGCCGCCGAAGGTGGGGCAAGTGATTGGGGTGAAGTCGTAACAAGGTAGCCGTACCGGAAGGTGCGGCTGGATCACCTCCTTTCTAAGGACGAAAAGCGGAGGTCGTTAACGACCAACCATTAACAAGTCGCGCTTCTGTTTCGTTCAGTTTTGAGGGAACGAGTCATGTTCTCTCAATGACAAAAATCGTTCCTTGAAAACTAGATAACCGGAAACGCAAAGGAAGAAGCCGAGAGCGCTGTAGGTTAAGCTAGAAAGGGCGCACGGTGGATGCCTTGGCACTAGGAGCCGATGAAGGACGGGGCAAACGCCGAAACGCTCCGGGGAGCTGTAAGCAAGCGTCGATCCGGAGATGTCCGAATGGGGGAACCCACTGTCCGTAATGGGGCAGTATCCATGCCTGAATCCATAGGGCATGGAGGGCACACCCGGGGAACTGAAACATCTTAGTACCCGGAGGAGAAGAAAGCAAACGCGATTCCCTGAGTAGCGGCGAGCGAAACGGGAACAGCCCAAACCAAGAGGCGTGCCTCTTGGGGTTGTAGGACCGCTCATTGTGGGAGTGAGAAAGGAACGGGGTAGACGAACCGGTCTGGAACGGCCGGCCAGAGAAGGTGACAGCCCTGTAGTCGAAACTTCGTTCCCTCCCGAGCGGATCCTGAGTACGGCGGGACACGGGAAATCCCGTCGGAAGCAGGGAGGACCATCTCCCAAGGCTAAATACTCCCTAGTGACCGATAGTGCACCAGTACCGTGAGGGAAAGGTGAAAAGCACCCCGGAAGGGGAGTGAAAGAGAACCTGAAACCGTGTGCCTACAAGTAGTCAGAGCGCGTTCATGCGTGATGGCGTGCCTTTTGTAGAATGAACCGGCGAGTGACGATGGCGTGCGAGGTTAAGCCGAAGAGGCGGAGCCGCAGCGAAAGCGAGTCTGAACAGGGCGAAAAGTACGTCGTCGTCGACCCGAAACCAGGTGATCTACCCATGTCCAGGGTGAAGGCCGGGTAACACCGGCTGGAGGCCCGAACCCACGCACGTTGAAAAGTGCGGGGATGAGGTGTGGGTAGGGGTGAAATGCCAATCGAACTTGGAGATAGCTGGTTCTCCCCGAAATAGCTTTAGGGCTAGCCTCGGGATGGAGAGTGTTGGAGGTAGAGCACTGATTGGGCTAGGGGCCCTCATCGGGTTACCGAACCCAGTCAAACTCCGAATGCCAACGACTTATGCCCGGGAGTCAGACTGCGAGTGATAAGATCCGTGGTCGAGAGGGAAACAGCCCAGATCGCCAGCTAAGGCCCCAAAGTGCACGTTCAGTGGAAAAGGATGTGGAGTTGCAAAGACAACCAGGATGTTGGCTTAGAAGCAGCCACCATTTAAAGAGTGCGTAATAGCTCACTGGTCGAGTGACTCTGCGCCGAAAATGTACCGGGGCTAAACGTGCCGCCGAAGCTGCGGGATGACCGTTGGTCATCGGTAGGGGAGCGTTCTAAGCGCGCCGAAGCGAGACCGGAAGGACTCGTGGAGCGCTTAGAAGTGAGAATGCCGGTATGAGTAGCGAAAACAGAGGTGAGAATCCTCTGCGCCGAAAGCCTAAGGGTTCCTGAGGAAGGTTCGTCCGCTCAGGGTTAGTCGGGACCTAAGCCGAGGCCGAAAGGCGTAGGTGATGGACAACAGGTTGAGATTCCTGTACCACCTCCTTCCCGTTTGAGCGATGGGGGGACGCAGGAGGATAGGGCGAGCAGGCGGCTGGAAGAGCCTGTCCAAGCCGCAAGGCTGATCCGTAGGCAAATCCGCGGATTGTAAGGCCAAGCGGTGATGGCGACGGAGTCATCCGGAAGTCCCCGATTTCACACTGCCAAGAAAAGCCTCTAGCGAGGGAAGAGGTGCCCGTACCGCAAACCGACACAGGTAGGCGAGGAGAGAATCCTAAGGCGCGCGGGAGAACTCTCGTTAAGGAACTCGGCAAAATGACCCCGTAACTTCGGGAGAAGGGGTGCTCGTTTGGGTGAAGAGCCCGAACGAGCCGCAGTGAAAAGGCCCAAGCGACTGTTTATCAAAAACACAGGTCTCTGCGAAGCCGAAAGGCGACGTATAGGGGCTGACACCTGCCCGGTGCTGGAAGGTTAAGGGGAGCGCTTAAGCCGCAAGGCTGAAGGTGCGAACCGAAGCCCCAGTAAACGGCGGCCGTAACTATAACGGTCCTAAGGTAGCGAAATTCCTTGTCGGGTAAGTTCCGACCCGCACGAAAGGTGTAACGACTTGGGCACTGTCTCAACGAGAGACCCGGTGAAATCATACTACCTGTGAAGATGCAGGTTACCCGCGACAGGACGGAAAGACCCCGTGGAGCTTTACTGCAGCCTGATATTGAATTTTGGTATCGCTTGTACAGGATAGGTGGGAGCCTGAGAAGCCGGAGCGCCAGCTTCGGTGGAGGCGCCGGTGGGATACCACCCTGGCGGTATTGAAATTCTAACCCGCACCCCTTATCGGGGTGGGAGACAGTGTCAGGCGGGCAGTTTGACTGGGGCGGTCGCCTCCCAAAAGGTAACGGAGGCGCCCAAAGGTTCCCTCAGAATGGTTGGAAATCATTCGGAGAGTGCAAAGGCACAAGGGAGCTTGACTGCGAGACGGACAGGTCGAGCAGGGACGAAAGTCGGGCTTAGTGATCCGGTGGTTCCGCATGGAAGGGCCATCGCTCAACGGATAAAAGCTACCCCGGGGATAACAGGCTGATCTCCCCCAAGAGTCCACATCGACGGGGAGGTTTGGCACCTCGATGTCGGCTCATCGCATCCTGGGGCTGTAGTCGGTCCCAAGGGTTGGGCTGTTCGCCCATTAAAGCGGTACGCGAGCTGGGTTCAGAACGTCGTGAGACAGTTCGGTCCCTATCCGTCGCGGGCGCAGGAAATTTGAGAGGAGCTGTCCTTAGTACGAGAGGACCGGGATGGACGCACCGCTGGTGTACCAGTTGTCCCGCCAGGGGCACCGCTGGGTAGCTATGTGCGGACGGGATAAGCGCTGAAAGCATCTAAGCGTGAAGCCCCCCTCAAGATGAGATTTCCCACCGCGTCAGGCGGGTAAGATCCCTCGAAGATGACGAGGTCGATAGGTCCGAGGTGGAAGCGTGGCGACACGTGGAGCTGACGGATACTAATCGATCGAGGGCTTAACCTAGAAAAGCGGAGGCGAGCGGTTCGCCCCGGCTTCTTCCCGAAACGGTTATCTAGTTTTGAAGGAATGAAAAAAAGTCCTTGACAATAAGCTCAATTCCCTTATAATAATACTTGTCGCCATTGCCTAGTGGTGATAGCGGAGGGGAAACACCCGTTCCCATCCCGAACACGGAAGTTAAGCCCTCCAGCGCCGATGGTAGTTGGGGCCAGCGCCCCTGCAAGAGTAGGTCGCTGCTAGGCAAACAACGTGGAGTATTAGCTCAGCGGGAGAGCACCACGTTGACAGCGTGGGGGTCACTGGTTCGATCCCAGTATACTCCACCATCATGGGGCGTTAGTTCAGGGGGAGAACGCTTCGCTGGCAGCGAAGAGGTCAGGGGTTCAAATCCCCTACGCTCCATCGTATGCGGTCGTGGCGGAATGGCAGACGCGCTAGGTTGAGGGCCTAGTGGGGGCAACCCCGTGGAGGTTCAAGTCCTCTCGACCGCATCGCTCCAAACAGCTATGGAGGAGTACCCAAGTCTGGCTGAAGGGGTCGGTTTCGAAAACCGATAGGGGTGTCACAGCCCGCGGGGGTTCGAATCCCTCCTCCTCCGCCATAAATATTGACTTAGCTCAATTGGTAGAGACGAGCACCTGCTTCGTCGAGTCGGCTTCGAGTTGTCCCGACGCATCCAGCGTCTTCGAATTGGCTGGGAGAGGAAGGGACACAACGGAAACTAGCGAGTCACAGTCTTATTTCGATCATGCCGACTTAGCTCAATTGGTAGAGACGAGCACCTGCATCGTCGAGTCGGCTTCGAGTTGCCTCGACGCATCCTGCTTCCTCGAAACAGCTTGTAGAGGAAGAGGCATAGAGCACAACAATGTGCCACCTTCTTGCATTTATTTTATGCCGACTTAGCTCAATTGGTAGAGCAACTGAATCGTAATCAGTAGGTTGCGGGTTCGAGTCCTGCAGTCGGCATCACGATTACGGAGGGGTAGCGAAGTGGCTAAACGCGGCGGACTGTAAATCCGCTCCCTTTGGGTTCGGCGGTTCGAATCCGTCCCCCTCCATTTTTATTTCTTATAAGCGGGCCTATAGCTCAGCTGGTTAGAGCGCACGCCTGATAAGCGTGAGGTCGGTGGTTCAAGTCCACTTAGGCCCATTTTTTTATGACAATGAGGCTGACCCAAAACGCGAATGCGTTTTGGGTCAGCTTTTTTTCTTAGCAACGACCTGCTGCTGATCATTTCAAACTGGGAAGTCTTTCGTTTCCGATCGTAAGTGCGGGTGGAATCGTTCCGTTAATGGACGTACTTTCCATAATCTGGGACAGCGATGCGGTCAAAATCACGAGCGAGCTTCGTCAGCCCATCACGCAATTCCTCTCCTGCTACTGGGGCGCCGTGTCCCGTGACAGCGACCGATGGGAAGAGTGCGGCTAACTTGCGCACCGACTCGCGGGCGGCGCGCCAATCGATGGTATAATAGCGCGGCGGGCCGCTGATTTCGATTTGCTGGGTCAACACTTTATACAGTGAATCTTGGCGGACGGTGACGAACGCGTCGCCGGCGATTAAAGCGGCGTCGCGCGGCCGAAATAACGAAATGTGGCCTGGCGTGTGCCCCGGTGTGTGGATCCAGCGGAACTCCGGCAAGTGCGGGACGGTGCCGTCCTCTGGCAGCGGATGAACGCGATCGCCCAGTTGAATCGGTTCATTTGGGAAAAACGGTGATATTTTGGCGATGAAGCCGCCCTCGACGGAAGCGTCAGGTTCAGGATAGCTCGCCTTTCCAGTCAAATACGGCAGTTCAGCCGGATGGGCATACACCGGGACATTCCAATGCTTGACAAGCTCAACAATCGCTCCAACGTGGTCAAAATGGCCGTGGGTTAAAACAATGGCTTGCGGGCGGCTGCCGCTGCCAAAGCGGTCTTCCACGACTGAAACAATGTCATCGGCTGATCCCGGCATGCCAGCGTCGACTAATACAAACGCGCGGTCATCCGGGCGGCCGACAAGACAAATGTTCACGATTTGGATCGTATGGCAGTACAAATCGGGCAGCACGCTGACTCCGAGGCCGCTCGCTGCTGACGTCGCAGGTATGAAACGATAGTCTTCTCCGTAGTGCAGTTGTTCCTCTGCCATGGGAACTCCCTCCTTGCACGAATGGATAGCCCATCGATAGGATTCCTTATCGAGAAGCGGGATATGCAACGCTAGGTTCGAACGGAAAACACCTTCCGCATTTTCCTCTTTGGCCGCTTGCTCGACATGCCCCGCCAAATAATGGTACTATAAAGGAAAGGAGGAAAGGAGGAAAACAGAATGAGCATTTTGAAAAAAGGATTGGCGTTCGGGCTTGGGCTTGCGATCGCCAGCAAAGAACAAGTGGAAAAAATCATTGACGAGTTAGTCAAAAAAGGGGAATTGTCGCTTGACGAATCGAAGGAAGTGATCGATCAATGGAAGCAGCAAACCGAAGCGCGGAAAACGGAAGTGCAGAGGCTTGTACGCGAGCAAATCAAGCAGGTGATCGATAAACTCGACTTGGCGACGAAAGAAGACGTGCGGCAGCTCGAGGAGCGAATCCGCCGTCTTGAAGAAAAGGAACAAAGCGGAGAGTAACGGGCTTTTTTGACTGCTGTTTGACGCTCTAAGGGAGATGATCGGATGATCGGGAAACGGGTGCGCCATATCGGAAGGTACCACGAAATCGCCGCCTCCTTGCTTCGGCACGGATTCGGGATGATCGTCGATGAGCTCGGCTTTTCGTCGTTTCTTTCGTTGCCGCCGCGATGGAGAGCGGAGCAAGGGAAAAAGGAAGGAAAAACGGTTGGGGAGCGGCTCCGCCTTGTGCTCGAGGAGCTCGGCCCGACGTTCGTGAAGCTCGGGCAAATTGCTAGCACACGGCCGGATTTGATTCCCGCTCCGATCATCAGTGAGCTCGAAAAGCTGCAAGACCAAGTTCCGCCGTTTCCGTTTGCCGATGTCCGCCGGATTGTCGAAGCGGAGTTTGGAAGTTCGCTGGAAACACTCTTTCGTTCATTTGAGGAAATGCCGCTCGCTGCCGCTTCGCTTGGACAAGTGCACCGGGCGGTTCTTCCTTCCGGACAGGCCGTGGCGGTGAAAGTGCAGCGCCCGCACATCGCTGCGCGGGTGGAGACGGATCTGGAAATTTTGCAAGATTTGGCCGTGCTGGCGGAACGCCGTCTCGATTGGGCGGCAACCTACCAATTGTCTGAGATTGTCGATGAACTGGCGCGTTCATTACGGCAGGAGCTGGATTATACAGTCGAGGCGCGCCATGCGGAACGGTTTGCACGGCAGTTTGCCGGCGATTCGTCGGTGTATGTCCCGAAGGTGTTTTGGGATTATACGACGAAAACAGTGCTCACGATGGAATATGTCGAAGGGATCAAACTCGGGGAGATCGAGCGGTTGAAAGCGAACGGCCACTCCTTAAAAACGATCGCCGAGCGTTTGGCTGAAGCAACCTTTCAACAAATGTTTGAGCATGGATTTTTTCATGGCGACCCTCATCCTGGCAATGTATTTGTTCTTGACGATGGAACGCTTTCCTTCATTGACTTTGGCTTGATGGGCCGCCTTCGACCTCATGTCAAACATCATCTTTCTTCACTCATCATCGCCTTAATGCGGCAAAACACGGATGGGGTGTTGGGTGCGATTTACGGTTTAGGAATTGTTCCTGACGGAGTCGATGAAGGAAAATTGCGCGATGATATTGACGAGTTGCGGGAGAAATACTACCGCGTCCCGCTCGGTGAGATCAGTCTTGGGGAAGCCGTCGAGGATTTGCTTTCGGTGGCATTTCGCCATGGCATTCGCATCCCAAGCGATTTGACGCTGTTAGGGAAAGCGCTGTTGACGGTCGAAGGGGTCGTGGAGACGCTTGACCCGCAGTTTCGCATCATGGATGTGGCCGAACCGTTTGGGAGAAAGCTGATGAAAGAGCGTCTTCGGCCTGACCGTGTAGCGGAAACGGCGTGGAAACGGATTTTCGACTACGGTGAATGGTTGCTTCGCTTGCCGGACAGCGTAAAGGAATGGACGAAAATGATGCGGCATGGCAAGCTTCGATTGGAAATCACGGCGCCTGATTTGGAAACGCTGCTAAAGAAGCTCGATCAGATTACGAACCGGCTGTCGTTTAGCATCGTTCTTCTTTCGTGGAGCATCGTCCTTGCCGGGCTGATGATCGCTTCCTCGCTCGGGCGGCCGTCGATGCTGCTATGGAAAATTCCTGCTGTTGAAATCGGATTAGGTGTGTCCGCTTTTCTTTTTGGTTGGCTGCTTTACTCGATTTTTCGTTCGGGAAAGTTTTAGCGTTTGTTGCACAATGTTAAAAAGGGCTAAACCATTTTCTGTCTCATAGAAGGATTTTTCTTTCTCGATCGCGAAACAAGTACTGCAAAACCAAAGAGGGAAGGAGAGAACCCGATGCCCATTGTCAACCCAAGCCGGGAAGAAATCGGCGACATTTTGCGCAAGGCGAAGCGGATTGCCGTTGTCGGCTTGTCCAACAATCCCGAGCGCGAGTCGTATATGGTGGCGAAGGCGATGAAAGACGCCGGATACGAAATCATTCCGGTTAATCCGATGATCGAGGAATGGGAAGGCATTCCAGCGGTCGACAAACTGACGGATATCGAAGGACATGTCGATATCGTCGATGTGTTTCGCCGTTCCGAACATTTGCCGGAGCTCGCCCGCGAGTTTGTGCAAATCGATGCGGACGTATTTTGGGCGCAGCTTGGCGTCGTCAATGAAGAAGCATACGCGTTTTTAAAGGAAAAAGGCTATACGGTGATTATGGATCGCTGCATTAAAGTAGAACACGCGCTCACGAAACGCCCGTAACAGGCAAAGCGCGCCATTGACGAAACGGCCATCTTCTCTAAGATGGTCCTTTCGTTTTTCAGGCGCCGTTGTCCGATTTTGTCAAGCGGTGTCAAAAGACAATGGACAGCTGGTCATTTTATGATACAATAAAACAGAAACAGATGTTCTTGTTTTGGCAGAAAGGGGTGGGCTTGTGGCAAAGCAAGCGATACATGACTATAACGAAGATGCCATTCAAGTGTTAGAAGGGCTTGAGGCGGTGAGGAAGCGGCCGGGGATGTACATCGGCAGCACCGACAGCCGCGGGTTGCATCATCTTGTTTATGAAATCGTCGACAACTCGGTCGATGAAGCGTTGGCCGGATATGGAAATTACATTTTGGTGCAAATACATAAAGACAACAGCATCACCGTCCTTGATGAAGGGCGCGGCATGCCGGTCGGGATGCATAAGCTTGGCAAGCCGACGCCGGAAGTCATTTTGACCGTGCTTCATGCCGGCGGCAAATTCGGCCAAGGCGGCTATAAAACGAGCGGCGGCCTGCACGGGGTCGGGGCTTCGGTTGTCAACGCTTTGTCGGAATGGCTCGTCGTCACGATCCACCGCGATGGCTTCATGTACCGGCAGCGGTTTGAGCATGGAGGCAAACCGGTGACGACGCTAGAGAAAATCGGGACGACGGACAAAACCGGGACGATCATTCACTTTAAGCCGGATCCGACGATTTTCAGCACAACGGTGTTCAATTACGAGACCTTGAGCGAACGGCTGCGCGAATCGGCGTTTTTGCTGAAAGGGTTGAAAATCGAACTCGTTGACGAACGGACCGGCATGCGCGAGGTGTTCCACTACGAAAACGGAATTGAAGCGTTTGTCGCCTATTTGAATGAGGAAAAAGATGTGCTCCACCCGGTTGTGTATTTTGCTGGCGAGCAAAACGGCATTGAAGTCGAGTTTGCGTTCCAGTTTCATGACGGTTATTCGGAAAACGTGCTGTCGTTTGTCAACAACGTGCGCACAAAAGACGGCGGCACGCATGAGGCGGGTGCGAAAACGGCGATGACGCGCGTTTTTAACGAATACGCCCGCCGTGTCGGTTTGCTCAAGGAAAAAGATAAAAATTTGGAAGGAACCGATATTCGCGAAGGATTGTCCGCGGTCGTTTCGGTGCGCATCCCAGAGCACTTGCTTCAGTTTGAAGGGCAGACGAAAGGAAAGCTCGGAACGAGCGAAGCGCGTTCGGCCGTCGATGCGGTGGTGTCCGAGCAGCTCATGTACTTTCTGCAAGAAAACCCGGACGTAAGCGCGATGCTCATTAAGAAAGCGATCCGGGCCTATCAGGCGCGTGAAGCGGCCCGCAAAGCGCGCGAAGAGGCGAGAAGCGGCAAAAAGCGGAAAGGGAAAGAGGCGCTCTTAAGCGGTAAGCTGACGCCGGCGCAAGGGCGCAATCCGCAAAAAAACGAGCTGTATTTGGTCGAAGGCGATTCGGCGGGCGGTTCGGCGAAACAAGGGCGCGACCGCCGCTTCCAGGCGGTCCTTCCGCTGCGCGGGAAAGTCATCAACACGGAAAAGGCGAAGCTTGGCGATATTTTGAAAAACGAGGAAATCAATACGATCATCCACGCCATCGGCGGCGGCGTCGGCGCTGATTTTTCGCTCGATGATGTCAACTACGACAAAGTGATCATTATGACCGACGCCGACACGGACGGCGCCCATATTCAAGTGCTGCTTTTGACGTTTTTTTACCGCTACATGCGTCCGCTCATTGAAGCGGGAAAAGTGTACATCGCCTTGCCGCCGCTTTATAAAATCAGCAAAAAAAGCGGCAAAAAGGAAGTCATCGAATACGCATGGACGGATGAGCAATTGCGGGAAATCACGAAACGAATGGGCCGCGGCTATACGATTCAGCGCTACAAAGGGCTTGGCGAAATGAACGCCGATCAATTGTGGGAAACGACGATGAATCCGGAAACGCGCACGTTGATCCGCGTGCGCATTGAAGATGCGGCTCGCGCCGAGCGGCGGGTGACGACACTGATGGGCGATAAAGTCGAGCCGCGCCGCAAATGGATTGAAACGCATGTTGCCTTTGGGCTTGAGGAAGAGCCAGGGTGGATCGGCTGATGGCGGCGCGAAAAGACGCCGCCATGATTGCGCCGATGTCTTGTAGGAAAGGAGAGGTATGATGGCAGAGCGATTGTTGGAATTGCCGTTAGAAGACGTGCTTGGCGACCGCTTCGGCCGCTACAGCAAATACATCATCCAAGACCGGGCGCTGCCCGATGCGCGCGACGGGCTGAAGCCCGTGCAGCGCCGCATTTTGTATGCGATGTACATCGATGGCAACACGGCCGATAAACCGTTTCGTAAGGCGGCGAAAACGGTTGGGAACGTGATCGGCAATTTTCATCCGCATGGCGACTCGTCAGTGTACGAGGCGATGGTGCGGATGAGCCAAGAGTGGAAGCTGCGCAACGTGCTGATTGAAATGCATGGCAACAACGGCAGCCTCGACGGCGACCCGCCGGCGGCGATGCGCTACACGGAAGCGCGCTTGTCGGCGATCGCCGCTGAGTTATTGCGCGACATTGACAAGCAAACGGTCGCGTTTGTGCCGAACTTTGACGATACGACGGAGGAGCCGACCGTCTTGCCGGCGATGTTTCCGAACTTGTTGGTGAATGGCTCGACCGGGATTTCGGCCGGCTATGCGACCGACATTCCGCCGCATGCGCTCGGCGAGGTGATCGATGCTGTCCTGATGCGGATTGACCGGCCGGATTGCACGGTTGAGGAGCTGATGACCGTCCTTCCCGGCCCTGATTTTCCGACCGGCGGCATCATCCAGGGGAAAGACGGCATCCGCAAGGCGTATGAGACCGGCCGCGGGAAAATCATCATCCGCGCCAAAGCCGCCATCGAGCAGGCGAGAGGCGGGAAAAAGCAGATTGTCATCACGGAGTTGCCGTATGAAGTGAACAAGGCGAATTTGGTGAAAAAAATTGACGAGCTTCGTTTGGACAAAAAGCTCGACGGCATTGCTGACGTCCGCGATGAAACGGACCGGAACGGGCTGTCGATCGTCATCGAGCTGAAAAAAGACGCCGATGCCGAGGCGATCCTTAACTATTTATACAAAAACACCGATTTGCAAGTGCCATACAGCTTCAACATGGTGGCGATCCATGAACGCCGGCCGAAGCTGATGAGCTTGCCGGAGCTGTTGGATGCCTACATCGCCCACCGGAAGGACGTCGTCACGAACCGTTCGCATTTTGAGCTCAAAAAAGCGAACGAGCGGAAGCATATTGTCGACGGGTTGATCAAAGCGCTCTCGATTTTGGATGAGGTGATCGCGACGATTCGGGCGTCGAGTGACAAGCGCGATGCGAAAGATCGGCTGATGGCGGGCTACGGGTTCACCGAGGCGCAAGCGGAAGCGATCGTGACGCTTCAGCTTTACCGGCTGACAAACACCGATATCGCCGCGCTTCGGCAGGAAGCGGAAGAGCTCGACAAAACGATCGCCGAGCTGAGCGCGGTGTTGGCCGATGAGAACAAGCTGTTGTCGGTCATTAAAAAAGAATTGAAGGCCATGAAAAAGCAATATGCTGACGAGCGGCGGACGGCGATTGAAGAGGAGATCGAAGAGCTGAAAGTGAACGTTGAAGCGCTCATTCCGGCTGAAGATGTGATCGTGACCGTGACAAAGGAAGGATACGTGAAACGAACGAGCTACCGTTCGTACAGCGCATCGAACGGTCAGGACATCGGCATGAAGGAGACCGACCGTCTGCTCGCCCAGCTCGAGATGAATACGACCGATGTGCTCTTGCTGTTCACCCGCCGCGGCTATTATTTGTATTGCCCGGTTCATACGCTGCCGGACATCCGCTGGAAAGAGGTCGGCCAGCATATTTCAAGCTTGATTCCGCTGGAACGCGACGATGAGCTCATCGCCGCTGTCCCTGTTTCCTCGTTTGAGACGGACGAACAGCTCGTCTTCGTCACGAGGCAAGGGATGGTGAAACGGACCGAGCTTTCCCAATACCAAGTGCAGCGCTACACGCGCCCGCTTGTTGCGGTCCATGTGAAAGACGATGATGAGGTCGCCGCCGTCTATGCGACGGACGGCCGCGGCCTCCTTTGGCTGGCGACGCATGATGGCTATGCACTTTTGTTTGCCGAAGAAGAAATCAGCCTGGTCGGCGTGCGCGCTGCCGGGGTGAAAGGGATTCAACTAAAAGAAGGAGACTTTGTCGCCGCCGCCTGCCCGCTTCGCCCTGAAGACCGCGGTTTTCTCGTTGTCGCGACGCAGCGCGGGGCGGTGAAAAAAATGGCGCTAGGCGAGTTTGAGCCATCCTCGCGCGCCAAGCGGGGTGTGCGAATCGTGCGCGAAGTGAAATCAAACCCGCACTGCGTGGCCGGAGCGGTTTTGGTCGGCGAGAGCGAGGGGACGGTCGGGCTGCGGACGGAAAAAGGGGCGACGGAGATGGTGGAGACTGCGTCGCTTCGCTTGTCGGACCGCTACGCCACCGGCTCGTTTGTCATCGATACGGATGAAGCGGGAGCAGTGGTGGACGTCTGGAAAGAACCGGCGAAGGGGATTGGCAAAGGAGAAGAAGGATGAGGGCGGACTGTTCGGATGTGCCTGCCGGTCGGCGCGCGTTGTTTGAGGGCGGAAAACCGCGGGCGAAAGCCCCGCGCTTTCAAACCAACGCTTGTTTGCCGCCAAGCCCATGTTGGAGATTGATCAACAAAATAGGGAACGAAAAAGGGCGCTCCTTTTCATGGAGCCCCTTTTTCGATTGCGGCCTTTCCATTCGGGAATTACCAAAACTTCCACCATTTGTTCGTCCGGGAGCGGCCGGCGTTGGTGTTGGCTGCTGTTTGCCGAAAGGAAAGCACCAGTTCCCGGAAAGCTTTTTCCCGCTCGATAATGCGCTGTTCGAGCTGTTTTCGCTCCTGTTCTTGCCTCGCTTTTTCTTCGTGGCAAAAGGCGACGACCGTTTCCAAATGTTCGTGCAGCTGCTCGGTTTTTTGCTGCCACGCTTCTTGGTAGTCTTGAAGGGAGCGGCGCACGGTTTCCGCCGCAGCGCTCGTCTGCTCGCCGAGGTGGTTGAGCTGCCCTTTGACCTCCCTCATCGCCTGTTGGATGGTGTCGGCTGCCTCGCGCTTGACGGCGTCGACGAGCTCGTCTTTTACGCGGGCGACGAGCTGTTCTGCTATGTACGGGGCCCCATGGCGCAACAAACGGGGCACGTCAATAATTTCCCCTTCCATCACATCGGGTTCCACCGGAGCAGGTGGATCGGCGGGCCGCCCGTTCATCTGGGTGATGAGATCCGCGATTTCGCGCGGATGGCGGCCTTCCTCGAGCAACATACGGATTTGACGAAATCGATGGATCAGCTCGTCGGTATAAATGCGCGCCCCTTGGCTGGTGCGGGGAACGGTGATCCATTGAGTGAATTGCTTTTCCCACTGTTTCAAGTCGCGGGCGGTCGTCCCGATTTTTTTCGCTGCTTCGCGGAGTGTATAGGTTTTCATCGCATTTCCTCATCCTTTCTCGTCTTTTGGCATTGATTTGCGTTATGTTTTATTTTCCTACTCGGTCGTTGATTTTCCTGCCGCTTGACAAAACATAACAAAAGAAGTGGAAGTTAGCAAAAAAACAACAACTATTGTCGAAAAATGAAGGTGGTCATCGGAAGATGTTGACAAACAAGGCGGGGGATGGAATGCGCTCTTTTGGTGCAACCATGATCAACCGCGCATCGTCTCGCGCTACGGCGATGACGGGACGTATTGGAAAGAGTCGGCGAAAATGCTAGCGACGGCCATCCATCTGATGCAAGGGACGCCATACATTTACCAAGGCGAAGAAATCGGCATGACAGATCCGAAATTCACCGATATCCGCGATTACCGCGACGTCGAGTCGCTCAATATGTACCGGATTTTGCTTGAACAAGGCAAAAGTGAGCAAGAAGTGATGGAAATGGTGATTCTTATATTTGTCGATTTTGCGCACCGGAAATGACGGCGGCGGCCTGGGCCGCGAATCGAATCGCATGGCGCTGCGCCTTTGGGCCGCGGCGTTTTTTTATGGCGTCCGATGGTCATTTAATAAACAAAACTATGTTCTAAATAATCAACAAAATCATAAACGAACAGCATTATGGCTATCCTTGTTAACAGCAAGATCGCAAAGGGGGATGCCGGTGTGGAAGGAACATGGTGGTCGCTATTGCCTTTTCTTTTGATCATTCCGCTCGCCATTTGGCTGAAAGAAATTTTGCCCGGTCTTATAGCCGGGCTGCTTGTCGGGGCGTTTTGCCTTGAGCGGTCGCTTGTTGGCGGCATCGAGCGGGCGCTGTCCGCCATTGTTCATTCGCTCAGCGATGTTGAACACATGAAGGTGGCGGCGTTTTTGTACTTGTTCGGCTCGCTTGTCGGCATGATGCAAATCACCGGTGGGATCAAAGGGTTTGTCGAGAAGCTGTCTGGGCGCATCCGCACGAAGCGCAGGCTTTTGTTGTTCGTTTGGTTGACGGTGCCGGTGACGTTTTTTATGCCGATGTTCCGCATTATGCTCCTCGGTCCGGTGATGAAGGCGGTGCTTCGCCAGTTTCGCATCGACCGGCGCCGGATGGCGTACATCATCGATGTGTCCACTGAACCGATCATCGTGCTTCTGCCGGCGGCAACGGCGTTTGTCGGCTTTATGACGTCTGTTGTAGCGGCGGCGCTGGCGCAAAACGATATTCATGAACCGGCGTATGGCGTTTTTTTGCGCAGCTTGCCGTACAATCTGTTTGCCATTATCGCGCTGATAATCGGGCTGCTGACGACGATGCTGAACATCCGCATCGGCAAGCCGCGGGCGAAAAAAGGAGAGGAGAAAACAAACGAACTGCACGGCCTCGGGCTGCGCAAAGAATTGTCCCTTGTCACAGGAGAGCCGCTTCACCTTTTTGTCCCGCTGGCGTTGCTGCTCGGGCTGACGTTCGCTTTTTTTGCCTATGATGGTCGGCGGCGCGGGGCGCACGGCTGGCTAGAAGCGTTTTCGCAAGCGGATGCAACATGGGCGATGCTGTTGGCGCTGTTTGTGACCCTTCTTCTCTCGATGGGGTTTTATGTATGGCGCAGGCAGTCGCTGTCGGAGTTGATTTACCACTTTTTCGCGGGGGGCAACGAGTTGATGGCGCCGATCGGCATGCTCGTTCTCGTTTGGGCCGTCTCCGCGGTGGCGGGGGAGCTCGGCTTTACCGCTTACGTGGCTTCGACGTTTGGGACATGGCTTCCCGGGACGTTTGTGCCCGCGGCAGTGTTTTTGGCCGGATCGTTTTTGGCGTATTTTATCGGGTCCTCGTGGGGGACATGGGGCATTTTCATGCCGCTTGGCGTCACGCTCGCGCACGCGACTGGAGCGCCGCTTGAGATGACGGTCGGCGCGGTGTTTGCGAGCGGAACGTTCGGCGCGTTTGCCTCGCCGCTTGGCGATACGACCATCACGACAGCCGCCATCATGGATATGGACTTGATGAACTATGCGAAATACAAACTGCGCATTTCCTTGATTGGCGCCGGGCTGTCGCTTGCCGGGTACGTGCTGCTTCCGCTTTGGGCCGGGTGAGGAGAAGCGAACGCTTCGCTCTCCCTGCTCCTCACCTCTATCTAAACTATGTTCTAAATCATCAAATATCAAAAACAAAACAGTTGCATCCATAAGCGAATCAAGCTATGATAAAAACAACATACTGACTAGTTGGTAGACACACTGCTGTGTCTGCCGTCAAAAAGGGGAGAGGGAACACGAATGAAAACGCACACGATTACGGTCAATCCGCGTTTTTGTGAAACAGACGCGCTCGGACATTTAAGCAACATCAGCTATTTTATTTATTTGGAAGAAGCGCGCACCCGTTTGTTCGATGAGCTGAGCTACGGCGGACGGACGGACGAATGGCACTTTGTTTTGGCGTCTACGAAGTGCGACTTTATTCGCCAAGCGTTTTTCGGGCGGCGGTTGCGGGTGGAAACGAATGTCTCCCGCATTGGCAACAAAAGCTTTCAATGCATCCATCGCATCGTCGAGGAGGAAACAGGTACGCTCATTGCCCTCGGAGAGGCGGTCGTCGTCCATTTTAACTTCCATACCCAAACAAGCGAACCGCTCCCGGACGAGCTGCGGGCGCGGCTGGCGGAGTACCTTGTTTCCACTGAACAAGCCGCGCCGTGCAACCCGCCCAAAAATGTATAATCCTCTTTAGATTGTTTGAACGATCCGCCCACCCGGCGGATTGTTGTTTTTTCTGGACCAATCGTCAAAAGGATACATACTCTGTATTGAGAATAGGCTGATTGCGGAAAGGGGGAGCAGTGATGATGATTCGGGCGACGATTGGCCATGCGACGTATACGTGCCGCGGTGAGCTCGAGACGTATTTTCAGCCGTTTCGCGACGGAACGATCGGCCGCTTTCATCCGTTTTCCACCCCGTTTGGCGAGCAGCGGCTTCTTTACGCCGACTGGACGGCAAGCGGACGGCTGTATCGCCCGATTGAGGAGAAAATGGCCCGTGAACTCGGCCCGTTCGTCGGCAACACCCATACTGAGTCGAACGTGACCGGGACGAAAATGACGCTTGCGTATCGCTATGCGAAAGAACTCATCAAACAACACGTCCATGCCAAAAAAAGCGATGTTTTGATCATGCAAGGGGCGGGGACAACCGGGGCTGTCAACAAGCTGCAGCGCCTGCTTGGCTTGCGCGTGCCGGAGCGGTGGAAACGGCGCTTGGTGCTGGCGGATGACAAGCGCCCGGTCGTGTTCGTCACCCATATGGAACACCACTCGAATCTGCTGCCGTGGGCGGAAACGATCGCTGAAGTCGTGACGATTCGGCCGACCCAAAACGGGGATGTCGATCTTGACCATTTGCGGGAGCTGCTCGAGCGCTACCGCGATCGGCCGCAAAAGATCGGCGCATTCACCGCCTGCTCGAACGTAACTGGGATCGAAACGCCGTATCATGCCTTGGCGAAACTGATGCATGAATATGGCGGGCTTTGCTTCGTCGACTTTGCCGCTTCCGCCCCGTATGTGCGCATCGATATGCACCCGGATGACCCGATGGAACAGCTGGATGCCATTTATTTTTCGCCGCACAAATTTCTTGGCGGACCGGGAAGCGCAGGAGTGCTTCTCTTTGACAGCCGGCTGTATGACCAAAAGGCGCCTGACCATCCAGGAGGCGGAACGGTGTATTGGACCGACCCGTGGGGGCATTACGAATACGTAGAGGCAATCGAAGAGCGGGAAGACGGGGGAACGCCGCCGTTTTGGCAAACGATCAAAGCAGCGCTCGCCATCCAGCTGAAAGAGCAAATGAACATAAAACGAATGCGCGCCCGCGAACAGGAGCTCGTATCGCTTCTATTGCCGGCGTTAAAAGACATTCCCGGCGTCCGGGTGCTGGAAGGGCATCGGGATGACCGGCTTGGCATCATTTCGTTTGTCATCGACGGGCTGCACTACAACATCATCGTCAAGTTGCTCAACGATCGTTTCGGCATCCAAGCGCGCGGCGGTTGTTCATGCGCCGGGCCGTACGGCCATTATTTGCTTGGCATCGATCAAGAGCAGTCCGCCGCCTTGCTCAACGAAGTCAAAAGCGGCAACTTGTTGGCAAAACCGGGCTGGGTGCGCGTGTCGCTTCATCCGACGATGACGAATGAAGAAGTGTATACGATCCTTCATGCCGTCCGCCAAATCGCCCGCCATGGCGCCCGCTGGCAAGAGGAGTATGTATACGATGCGGCGAAAAACGAGTTTGTCCATCGCCACGATGACCGGTATGTCCGCCATTTCTTTCTGTTGTAATGCATTTTCATTTCCTCATCAATGCAAAACCGGTACAATAGAGGCATCCTGGAAAAAAGAAGGGGAGAACGATGAACGAATTGTACCATCTGCTTGTGCGGACCGAACGGGAAGAAGAGCTTCACCGCCGGGCATGGCGCCTCGCCGAACAGTTTGCCGCCCGCGCGGCGCATTATGATGAGCGGGCCGAGTTTCCGTTTGCCAACTTCGCTCTGTTAAAAGAAGCCGGATTTCTGTCGTTGACCGTCCCGGCCGAATACGGAGGCGGCGGGGCCTCGCTGTACGAGCTCGTGCTCGTGCAAGAGACGCTGGCCCAAGGCGACGGCGCCACCGCCTTGTCACTCGGTTGGCATTTAAGCATTGTCATGCGCCTGTATTTGCTGCGCCGCTGGCCGGAAGCGGTGCTCATCCGCCTGGCCAGCGAGATCACGGAACGCCATGTGTTGATAAACAGCGCCCATTCTGAACGGGCAACCGGCAGCCCGGCGCGCGGGGGAAAACCAACAACAACCGCTTGTTTCCGCAACGGCCGCTGGGTGCTTCATGGGCGAAAAGCGTTTGCGTCATTGGCGCCGGCACTCGATTACGTGCTAATTTCCGCCACGATTGACAGCAGCGGCGAGGTCGGCGAATTTCTTGTCCCGATGAAAACCCCGGGGCTTCGCATTGAGCCGACATGGCACACGCTCGGCATGAAGGCGACGCGCAGCGATGACCTCATCCTTGATGGCGTCGAGGTTGAACCGGAAGCGCTCGTGGAGATGCTGGAGAAACCGGTCGGTGCAGCACCGGCACAAGGATGGCTTTTGCATGTTCCGGCATGCTACTTAGGGATCGCCATCGCCGCCCGCAATGAGGCGCTCCGCTTTGCCCAAACGTACCAACCGAACACGTTGTCGCAGCCGATCGCCTCGACGCCGGAGGTGCAGCGGAAAATCGCCGAGATGGAGTGGCGCCTCGTTCACGCCCGTCATTTTCTGTATAGCATCGCCGATTTATGGGATCGATACCCTGACAAACGTCATGAAATGAAAGAGGAACTGGCAACCGCCAAGTTCATTGCGACGAATACCGCGCTCGAGGTTGTCGATTGGGCGATGCGCATCGTCGGGGGACAAAGTTTGTATGCTGATAGTCCGCTTGGGCGCTATTACCGCGACGTGCGCGCCGGACTCCATAACCCGCCGGCTGACGACTTGACGATCGCGTGGCTCGCCAAGCGGGCGCTTGCTGGCAGTCGAACGCGCGCAAAAGCTGACGCCTAAGCAGCCAACCAATGCAGGTTGACTCAAGAACATTCAACGTGTGTTTTCCAGACAAATCGAAACCGCTGTCCCTAAATGCGAGGGACAGCGGTTTTTTAACGGTCATTTTCCCGTGTTTTCGTTCTCTGCCTCCAGCGCAGCGCGCAAAAAGGAAGGCAACGCGAAGCATTGGCGGAATACGGCGTCATTGACGTATTTTGTATCTTCGGGAATCGCTGTTTGCTTCGGCAGCTCAAGCGGCCGTTTCGAGCCGATTGTAAAGCTCCACAATCCGCCCGGGTACGTCGGCACAACCGCCGTGTACACGAGCACATGCGGGAACAATTCGCGAATGTTGCGGTATGTCCGCTTCAAAATATCGAGATGGAAAATGGGCGACTGGCTTTGGCACACCATGAGCCCGTCCTCTTTTAATGCCCGGTGCACGTTGGCATAAAACTCCGGTGAAAACAAGGCTTCCGCCGGGCCGACTGGGTCGGACGAGTCGACCATAATGACGTCGTAGACGCTTTCCTTCCCTTGCACAAACTTGACGCCATCATCATAAACAAACCGCACGCGCGGATCCGATAAGTTGCCGGAGACGGCTGGCAAATGCTCTTTGCACGCCCGGACGACTTTTTCGTCGATTTCCACCATGTCGATGGCTTCAAGATGAGCGTATTTCGCCGTCTCACGAGCTGCGCCGCAGTCGCCGCCGCCGATGATGAGCACCCGCTTCGCTTCCGGATGAAACTGCAGCGGCACGTGCGAAATCATTTCGTTATAAATATGGCCGTCAATCGAGGTCGTTTGCACGACGCCGTCCAGTACGAGCATGCGGCCAAAATCATACGAATCCAAAATCATGACATGCTGGTACTCGGACGGCTCGGCAAAAATCACCTCTTTGATTCGATAGCTGATTTTTAAGTTGTCGCGATCATCTTCGGTGAGCCAAAGCTCTCCATTGTCCATATGCAAGTAAGGTGGCAAAGCGTTTCCTTCGTGTTTCATTGTGACCTCCTTTAGTCATGCAGATGTTTTCACACCTTTCTAATCTTAATATATTCTTCGTCTTGTGGCAAACAAAGGGGATGTGATCGGCCGGTGCCGGACGTATTCATCCCGCCGCCCATGTTTGACGACTGGTTTCGTTTTTCCAACTGATGATCGTTCTTGCCGCCACATCCCGCGCAAAGGCCGAGCGCCAAGGTGCCAATCGCCGCAAAGGCCGCCATCGGTTTCGCATCATCCCGCGTCTTCCTTCCGTAGCGCGATGCTTAGTGATCGTGTGCCTGCCAAACGCCAAAAAACTCTCCAGCTTATAGCCAGAAAGTTTCCTCAACCGCGCCGCTCTTTCAATAAAGAACGAAGCGACGCTCGGTCTTCAAGCAAGTCGGCGAGCGTATACGCATCCAGCACACGCAAAAACGCCTCTAACGCCTCGTGAAGTGCGAAGCGAAGCCGACATACCGGCGTTAAGACGCACTCATTGCCGTGGGCGGCAAAACACTCGACAAGCGATAAGTTTTCCTCCGTTTCGCGAACAACCGCGCCGATGACAATCTCCGCGGGGCGTTTCGCAAGGCGGATTCCACCGTTGCGCCCACGGATCGTTTCAATGTAGCCGAGTTTGCCAAGTTCATAGACGATTTTGCTTAAATGATGCTCTGAAATGGAAAAGGCAGCGGCAATGTCTTTGATGTTTGTTTTTTCTTCTTCATCAAGCGCGCCTAAAAACAAGAGGACGCGCAAGGCGTATTCCGTATAGTTCGTCAACTGCATCGTGATTCACAACCTTTAAGCGACATTCTTGATCCCATTGTACCACACCTGATTCGAACGGAGAATTGTGAACAATTTATTAAAGATGTATTTGCAATATTGCTTTTTCGCAGTGCTCATGGTTGAATAAAAGATGTATTAAAAATACATGTTTTACAAGGGGATGAAATCATGACAACGACAACGAAATTGCATCCAAAAACGATTGAAATGGTAAAATCAACGGTGCCTGTCTTGGAAACACATGGCGAACAAATTACGAAGCGGTTTTATGAACTCATGTTTTCCAATCATCCGGAACTGCTCCATATTTTCAACCACGCCAACCAAAAGCAAGGGCGGCAGCAACGCGCCTTGGCCGCAGCCGTGTACGCGGCAGCGCGCTATATCGACCAGCTTGATGCGATTTTGCCGGTTGTGCGGCAAATCGGCCATAAACACCGCAGCTTAGGAATCAAACCAGAACAATACCCGATCGTCGGAAAGCATTTGTTGCTGGCGATCAAAGACGTGCTCGGCGACGCCGCCACCGACGAAGTGATCACGGCTTGGGCGGAAGCATATGAAGCCATTGCGTCCGTTTTCATTCAAGTGGAAAAAGAGCTCTACGATGAGGCAGCGGCCAAACACGGCGGCTGGCGCGGTTTCCGCCGCTTTGTCGTCACAAAAAAGGTGAAGGAAAGCGACATCATCACGTCGTTTTATTTCGAGCCGGAAGACGGCGACGCCATCAGCGACTATTTACCAGGTCAATACGTGAGCGTAAAACTGGACATCCCTGGTGAAACGTATACGCACATTCGCCAATACAGCTTATCGGATGCACCTGGAAAAGGGTATTACCGCATCAGTGTCAAACGGGAAGCAGCAACAGCGGAAAAACCGGCCGGCATCGTGTCGAACTATTTGCATGACCACATTCACGAAGGCGATGTCGTCGAGTTAAGCGCTCCAGCCGGCGATTTTACGCTTGATTTGTCCAAAACGACGCCGGTTGTGTTCATCAGCGGCGGCGTCGGCATCACTCCGCTTTTGAGCATGGCGCATACGTTGGCCATCCGTCAGCCAAATCGTCCGGTGACGTTTCTTCAAGCTGCCCTAAACGGCCGCGTGCAAGCCTTTGACGAAGAGTTGCGGGCATTGGCCAAACGCCCGTCGTTTGCCTACCATCTCTGTTACGAATCGCCGTCTGAAGACGACCGCCGTCATCCGCATTTCGGCAAAGAAGGACGGATCGACCTTGCTTGGATGAAAACGGTCATTCCGACTCGCGACGCTGACTTTTATTTCTGCGGCCCGGTGCCGTTTATGAAAACCGTCTATCGCGCTCTGAAACAATGGGGCGTGCCGGAGGAGCACATCCATTACGAATTTTTCGGCCCGGCCGGCGATTTGACGAAAGACTGATCACGGGCAGGCCAAAGGGGCTGACCCAAAACGCGAATGCGTTTTGGGATCAGCCCCCACTTTTTTGCCTCAAATATAGAAGAATCGCCCTTTTTTCTGGTAGAATAGAGTCACCAAAACCACTACCACCGAAAGAAGGGCGATTCTTTTATGAAACATGATCATATTTCCTTTAAAGAGTATACTATGGACAACCTCTCTTTGCCAAGCAACATCGCCGATCTCATTCCACGGGATAACATGGCCCACGTGGTTCATGAGATGGTTGAACGCATCCCGATGGAGACGTTTCTTGCTTACTACAAAGGAGGGGGCGCCTCCGCCTATCATCCGAAAATGATGACCAAAATTCTCCTTTACGCTTACACCCAAAAAATGTATCATGGCCGTGAGATTGCACGGCAGCTCGAAGTCCACCTTCCCCTCATGTGGCTAAGTGGATTTCAAAAGCCGGACTTCCGCTCCATCAATCGGTTTCGTTCGGAGCGGATGAAAGACCTGATTGACGACCTGTTCCGGGAAATGATCACGCTGCTCGTGGCCGACGGCTATGTCAAGATGGAAGATTATTTTGTGGATGGAACGAAAATTGAAGCGAATGCCAACCGGTACACCTTCGTTTGGCGCAAATCGGCTGAGAAGTACCAGGAGAAACTCCAAGCCAATGTCGATCGGCTGATTGCCCAGATCGAGGCGATCGTGGAAGAAGAAAAGGCGGAAGACATCGACCCTTCGCCGGCCTTTACGTCAGAAGAAATCCGAAAGAAAACCGAGGAGTGGGAAAAACGGTTGGAGGCCGAGCCGGACAACCAACCGTTGAAGAAGGCCATCAAGAAGATGAAGGAGGACTACTTGCCCCGCAGTGAAAAGTATGAACACCAACTCCATGTATGCGGGGATCGCAACAGCTATTCCAAGACCGATGTGGATGCCACCTTCATGCGGTTGAAGGAGGATCACATGCGAAACGGCCAGCTCAAGCCGGCCTATAACGTACAGGTGGGTTCTTCCGGCCAATTTATTTTGGGGTATTCCCTTCATCAGAGGCCGGGCGACACTCGTTGTCTTCTCCCGCATTTGGAGACCGTTCGAGAGAAGTACGGCGTGGAACCCGAACGTTTGATCGCTGACGCGGCTTATGGCTCGGAAGAGAACTACGTGAAGCTGGAAGAGAAGCACATATCGGCCTTGATCAAGTACCATACGTATGAGAAGGAGAACACGCGCAAGGTCAAGAAAAATCCGCATCATCAGCAGAATTGGACCTATGTGGAAGAAGAAGACGTTTGGATTTGCGCCAATGGGAAAAAGCTGGTTCGCACCGGAACTTCGAAACAGACCACGGAATCAGGATACACCTCGGTCACCCGACACTACCAATGCCATGAATGCGAAGGATGTCCGTTCCGTTCGGCCTGCACGACTTCCAAGTATGGACGAACCACGCAATGGAACCCCGTCTATCATGAACAAAAACAGAAAGCCCGCGAACGGTTGGAGAGTGAAGAAGGGCAAGCCCGATACCGCCAACGCCAAACCGACATTGAGAGTGTATTTGGGCAAATCAAACAAAATCGCGGGTTTCGTCGCTTTGTCCTGCGAGGCCTCCAAAAAGTTTCCATCGAATGGGGGCTGGTTTGTGCTGCCCACAATCTTCTCAAAAAAGCCGCTAGGGACAAGCAATTGTCCTTGGTGGCGTAAATGAGGGGGAGAACAGAGTCGGAATTTTGTTCCGTTTGGTAAAATATACAAAAACCAGAGAGGGCTGACTCCAAAAGTCCGCTTTTTGGCGGACTTTTGGGTCAGCCCCTTTTTCACTGCCATTTTACTCGAGGGGAGATGTTCTTTTGAATATCGCCCCTTCCGCCGCAGGGGCAAAGGCGGCTTTTCTTGCAAAAAAGATGGACCGTGCAGTTGGCAAGCGGATGATTTTTTTGTATGATGAAAACCAAACGACGGAAAGAAAAGGGAGAGAACAACATGACGACGTTTCGCCAACATCGCTGGCAATCATTTTTGCAAGGCTATGAAGATCGCGCCCGCCTGCTCATTTCCTGTCCGGATCGTCCAGGCATTGTCGCCGCGGTCACGTCCTTCTTGTATGAGCAAGGCGCCAATATCGTCGAATCGAGCCAATACTCGACCGATCCGAAAGGGGGTACGTTCTTCCTCCGTTTGGAGTTTGACTGCCCGAACATCACGGAACGAAAAGACCAGATCGAAGCGGCGTTCGCCCCGATCGCTGCTGAGTTTGGCATGGATTGGCATCTTCGCCTCCATAACGACATTCGGCGGATCGCCATTTTTGTCTCAAAAGCGGAGCACTGCTTGCTTGAACTTCTTTGGCAATGGCAGGCAGGCGAACTGATCGCCGATATCGCTCTTGTTGTCAGCAACCATCCGGATTTGCGCGATGCGGTCGAGCCGTTTGGCATCCCGTATGTGCACATTCCCGTGACGAGCGAAACGAAGGCGGACGCCGAGGCGAGGCAAATCCGCCTGCTTCATGACTATCGCATCGACACGATTGTGCTCGCCCGGTACATGCAAATTTTATCGCCGGCGTTTGTGGCTGAATTCCCGGGACGGATCATCAACATCCACCACTCGTTCCTGCCGGCGTTTATCGGCGCCAGGCCATACGAGCGGGCGTATGAGCGCGGCGTCAAATTGATCGGCGCCACATCGCACTACGTCACCGACGATTTGGATGAAGGGCCGATCATCGAGCAAGACGTCGCCCGCGTGGACCACCGCCACCATCCCGACGATTTAAAGCGGATCGGCCGCCTGATCGAAAAAACCGTGCTCGCCCGGGCGCTCAAATGGCATTTGGAAGACCGGGTCATCATCCATGGAAACAAAACGATCGTGTTTTATTGAACCCAAGCGGGAGAGGATTTTTCCTTTCCCGCATGGTATAATGAAGATAAGCAGGATTTGGCCGCCCAAAGAGCGAAATTTCATCCGTAGGGAAGGAGGGAAAAAGCCTATGGGAGAAAAACGGACGCCCAGCGGTTTTCTGTTAAAACAACGTGCGTTTTTAAAACTGTATTTAATCACGTTAACGGAACAAGAACGGTTGTATGGACTGAAGCTGCTTGATGTGCTGCGCCAAGAGTTTAAACCGTTTGGCTACCGGCCGAACCATTCCGAAGTGTACAAAGCGCTCCACGATTTGATTGAAGACGGCATTTTAAAGCAAGTCAAGCAGAAAAAAGAAGGCATGAAGTACCAAGAAGTTGTGTACTACCGCTTCGCGGAAGGGGGGCAGGAAAAGGCGAAATTGTACAAACGCCAACTGAAAGCGGAGCTGGACCGGTGTGCGGCGCTCATTCGCAAGGCGATTGAGGACAACTTCAGTTGAGGGCGCCTCTTTTTTTGTATGAATTTACATAACATTTTTATGGTGAATTCTGTTTGTTTTGCATCCCACCGAACGATTTAGTAGAATGGGAGAAGGACACGGCAACAGAGAGGAAGACGTAGGATGTTGACATGGCCACAGGTTGTCATAAGGGAAATGGAAACACGAAAAGCGTTATTCCGCCATGATCCAGATCACGCGCTGATCGGCTCCGACGGGTATACGGCGGAAGACGGAGCGATCGTGCACGATGCGGCCATCGCCCTGGCGCTTGGAAAAAACGTACTGTTAAAAGGTCCAACCGGATCGGGGAAAACGCGGCTGGCGGAAACGTTGTCCGCCTTGTTCGGGCAGCCGATGCACAGCATCAACTGCTCTGTGGACCTTGATGCCGAGGCGCTGCTTGGGTTTAAAACGATCGTGCACCGCGACGGCCAAGCGGTGATCGAGTATGTGCCCGGCCCGGTCATCCGGGCGATGGAGAAGGGGCATTTGCTATACATTGATGAAATCAATATGGCCAAACCTGAGACGCTGCCAATCTTAAACAGCGTGCTTGACTATCGGCGCCGCCTCACCAATCCGCTCACTGGCGAGGTCGTCGAGGCGAAGCCGACGTTTGGCGTCATTGCGGCGATCAACGAAGGTTATATCGGCACCGTGCCGCTCAATGAAGCGTTAAAAAACCGCTTCGTCGTCATCGATGTCCCATATGTGCAGGGGGAGACGTTAAAATCGGTCATCATGGCACAAACTACATTAACAGACGATGCGTTGATCAACCGTTTCGTCGCCTTGTCAGCCGACTTGCTGGCGCAGGTGCGAAACGGGCAAGTGGCAGAAGAAGTGGCTTCCGTACGCGCCTTGCTCGATGCGTGCGATCTGGCGGTGCATATCCCGCCGCTGCGCGCCATTGAACGAAGCATCATCGACAAGCTCGACGATGAACGGGAGCGGGCGGCGGTGCGCAATATCGCGGAAACATGGTTTGACGAGTAGGAGGAGGCCATGGAACGGTTTATGATGTTCAACGATCGGCCGATTGATCCGTTTTTGGTGATGCAGCTCGCCGATCTCGCCCGAACGCTCGCCCGCCGTCCTGACATGACGGTCGAGTTCGCCGCCCATTCCGGGATGCATCCGGTTAAGCCAACGGTGTACGTCAGTCAGTTTTGGGATGTGTATCCGCCAAAGGAGAAAGAAACGGCAATGAAAAGCGATGTCGCCTTGCGCGTCATCGGCACGCGGCGGCATACGGACCTAGCGGCGGTCCGCGCATTTCGGCAAGCAGCCGAAGCGCACCCATGGCCGAAATTGGCGAAACAGCTGTTTTCGTTGGCTGAGGATCTTCGTGTTGAGGCTCTCTGCGAGCGGGAACGGCCCGGGGTGAAACGTTGGTTTCGCACGCGCCGCCGCCTTTACCGTCGCTACTTCACCCAGCAATGGCAGGCAAACCAAACCCGCGGCGCCGCCGCCGATCAATTTTTGGCGGCGATGTATTTGCGGCTGACCGCCGACTCGCCGCTTGATGACGTTCCGCTCGCTCCGATGGCGGATGAAACGGTGCAGGCGCGCCTTGACGCGCTGTGGCCGCAATGGTTTGACGCGATGTCCACCGCGGATACGGCCCGCTGGGCGTTAGCCATCGTCGCATTGATGGAAGAGGCGCTTGCCGGTGACATGGTGAACGCTTACACCTCGCTTCCATTTGTCGATGACGGGGACGATGAATCGGAGATGACGGTTCGCGATTTGAAGCGGGTCGATCCGTTGGAAAACCGCGATGCAGCGGAAAATCCGCCAAACGGCAAAGCGCACCAGGAAGTGCTGTCGACGTGGCACCGGGAAACAAGCCGGCCGAATGGGAATTTTCTCCGCTTTGAGTTGAAACGCGGCACCCGCACTGGCATGCTTGGCGACGGGGCGAGGCCGGGGGACGATGGCGACCAGGCGCTCGCCATTGTCCAAGGAACGTCCCGGCCGGCGAAGCGAAACGAATACGGCCTCGAGGCGGCGGCCGCATCCCAGGAACATCGACCAGCCGGAGGCGGTGCTCCATATGGGGAAGCGAACCGCCAGGCAGCCATCATTGTTTTTTCTTCCCCGCCGCCAAGTCGTGACGAACGGAACGAATACCGCAGCAAACAGGCGGCGGCCGCGCCATACCGAAAGCGGCTTGTGCGCGTGATGGAGCAATGGCTCGAACACCAACGCAGCACGTGGCGCACGAACTTGCCGGCCGGACGGCTGCGCAAACAGCTCATACCGTTTTTCACCGACGAGCGGCCGCGCCTGTTTTACAAAAAAGGCGAGCCAGCGCGGCGGTTCAACGCAGCGTTCGGCCTGCTCGTCGACTGCTCGGCGTCGATGCACGATAAAATGGATGAAACGAAAACGGGGCTCGTTCTCTGCCACAACGTGCTTCAAACGTTGCGTGTGCCGCACCAGATCGTCGGGTTTTGGGAAGACGCCAACGAGGCAACCGCGGCCAGACAGCCGAATTACTTGCAAGTGGCTGTTTCGTTCCGCGAGTCGTTGGACCCATCAAGCGGCCCGGCGATCATGCAGCTTGAGCCCCACGAAGACAACCGCGACGGGCTGGCGATCCGCTGGATGACTGAGCAACTTCTCCGTCGCCCGGAAATGCAAAAAGTGTTGCTCATCTTTTCTGACGGGGAACCGGCCGCCTATGGCTATGAACAAAACGGCATTATCGACACGCATGAAGCGGTGGCCGAAGCGCGGAGGCGCGGCATTGAGGTTGTCAACCTTTTTTTAGGCCGCGGGGCGGATGACGAATCGACGCGGCGGACGATTGAAAACATTTACGGCCGCTTTCGCGTTTTCGTTCCACAAGTGAGCGAGCTGCCCGACCGACTGCTTCCGCTTTTGAAAACGTGGCTGCAAAAAAGCTTGTAACAAAAGGATGGGAATCGATGATCAAACTATTTACCGACAGCGATTTAGATGGCATCGGCTGCGGATTGCTCGCCAAGCTGGCGTTTGCCGAGGTGAACATTTCGTTTTGCTCGTACCGGAACTTGGATGAACGGGTCAGCCAGTTCTTGCAAAGCGAGGAAGCGAATGGCGCCATGCTGTTTATCACCGACCTAGCCGTCGGCCAGGAGGTGGAGCAGCAGCTCGCCGAGCGGGCCAAGCGCGGCGGCCATGTGCAAGTCATCGACCACCACGTGACCGCGCTTCATTTCAACAGCTATCCATGGGGATGGGTCGCGCCCGAACGGGAAGACGGCAAAAAAACATGTGCAACCTCGCTCTTTTACGATTACCTCGTCCGCGAAGGAAAACTGGCGCCTAACGAAACGTTGGATGCGTTTGTCGAGCTCGTCCGCCAGTACGACACGTGGGAATGGGAAGAAAATGGGAATTTGCAAGCGAAGCGGCTCAACGATTTGTTCACCATTCTCGGGCTCGACGGCTTTTGGGAGACGATGAGCGAGCGGCTCGCCTCCGGGGAGGCGTTCGCCTTGACGGAGACGGAAGAGTTGCTTCTGGATATGGAAGAAAAGAAAATTCAACGCTACATCCGACAGAAGCAAAAGCAGCTCGTTCAGCGCTGGATCGGCGATTACTGCATCGGCGTCGTGTTCGCTGAACGCCATCTGTCGGAGCTTGGCAACGCCTTATCCAAACGGCATCCGCACCTAGATTTGATCGCCCTAGTCAATCTCGGGACAAAACATATCGGGTTTCGCACCATCCATGACGACGTCAACGTCGCCGAATTCGCGAAGCAGTTTGGCGGCGGCGGCCACCCGAAGGCATCGGGTTGTTTTGTGGATGACACGACCTTTCCGCTGTTTGTCATCGAGACGTTCCCGCTTGCGCCTGTTTATGGCGATGCGGAACAAAACCAACTGAACAAGCGGGAAGAGGCAGAAGGCGTGTTTTGGACGAATCATCAAGGCCAGTGGTGGTTAAGCCGCCAGACGGAACAGGGATGGACATGGTATGCCGACGGGGGAGAGGCTCGCACCTTTCCTGATGAAGCCGCAGGCGAGCGATGGTTAAAGCGGCAGTTTGCGGCAGGGCTCGCCTACGACGCCGCTGTGCTAGAGTTTTTAAGCGTGCGGCTCGGGCGGGACAAAGACGCCATCCAAGCCGACTATCCGTCGGCTGTCAAACAATACAAACATCAAACCGGCATCGAATAAGGTGCCGGTTTTCTTTGCGGCGACAAGAGAGAGACCGCTGGCTTTGCAGCATGGCGGCAGGCTGATTCCGGCGGTGACAACGAACATACTGAAAGGAGCTCCATAGATCAAAAAAAGAACGTGACACGGCGGCCCATTCCGCCAGCCATTTTTTCATAGTGCCGCGGCACAGAAAATGTTAACATAATTGTAACAGTTTTTGTGTTTAGGAAAAACAGTCTCTGATTATAATAAGTACATAGGGAGGTGAAGAGGGTGAAACAGTACGTCTTTTCCTTTTACACAGACCAAGGAAGAACGTCTGTCTGGGATGAGGCGATTCCGGCATCTGGGATGATGGAAGCCTTTTCAAAAGCTCGACGGCTGCTCATTAGGTACAAACAAGAGAAAGGCATGCCGGTTCGCGTTCGGTATAAAGGCGTCCGCTATCGCCACACCGACATTGCATAACGTTGAAAGTTAAAAAGAAAGGATGGGAGCATGCCTTTCCTGCGACAATCGACACGCAGCGGGTAACGTGCAGTGTTTCATGAACCACTCGGGAACACTGCACGTTATTTTATTTGCCTTTCAACTCGGCAGGAGAAAGGGACAAGCCCAGCCACTGTCAAACGATCAGGAAGGCGAGACGGATGCGGAAAATGATTGCGGTGAAACACATACTGCTAGGGCACAAGCTAGGAACGGCGCAAAAACCAAATTGGCGACGACTCTTGATTTTTTTGGTATGACACAACAAATATGGACGAGCCCGCATCTCATCATCGCGCACTCCTTTATACCTATAACGGATTTCCAGGTGGCGAGGAGCTTAGCAGCCAAATATGTCCGCTGCATGCGTATGCTGCAAAAGCGCTCATTCATGACGGATGTCGTTGTTTTTTTGCTTTTCGTCTCACTATCAAAAGATTACTTTTTATTGAGACAAAACCGAATATAACTTCCTATAATTTATATTATGTTAACTTAAGATGGAAAAAAGAGAGAAAGGAACGTCACGATTCCCTCTACTCCCCCCCCCTCGACTCGCTGCAACCGCAGCGCAGTGAAAAGCAGAAAACTATATGTAGTTCAATATTTCACGCGGCGCAAAGTTGTCGATTTTCTGCAATTCGTCTTTGCTCCACCATTTGAGTCCTTTCAGTGTGTCTTTTTCGTTCTTTGTCATATGTTCGATAGACAACACCGTATCGGATTGGATCGTAACGTGATAATAAATTTCCCGGCTAATAAAAGAACCTTGTTTTCCTTCAATCCATACATCCAGTTGGAATATGGGGCCACCGAGAAGATCAACCACTATGCCTAGTTCTTCGTATAATTCCCTTTTTAAAGCTTCAGCTGGGGTCTCGTTTTCTTCAATGCCCCCTCCTGGAGTAACCCATAACACTTTGTTCCCTACTACATCCCGAAATTCAAATTGCTGAAGAAGAATTTCGTTTCGCTCATTGATGATCACTGCTCTAGCACATTTGCGTATCCTCATCGGGCGCTCCTTTCCAGATCTATTTTACAGATGCAGCCGGCCATGACTGCCGAACTCGGGTTTCATAAATGGCCCGAATGGGAAAACTCCTTCTTTTCTTTGTGTGTCAAAGATTCATATTTATTGATAAAAAAAACTAACTAAGAGAATCATAAAATAGAATAATTCCTACCCCGTCCTTCAATCTGATCCTTGTATCCGATCAGTGTGTTCTTCATGGTATTCGGATAGCCTGCCTTGAGTCTAAGCTCTTTTAGAGGCATCGCTGGATTCTCAACCATGATCTTTTGAATTCGTATTATTTCTTGTGAATCATATGCTGCTTTATAAGCCATAAAAGGTGATACATAGTCGCTGATATTGACAAAGGTGAGTTCTTCGTGTCCCGTCCATTTATATAGTTTGATTTGCTGTTGAAACTTCATTAAGTTATTTCCTTCAATAAGGAACCGATATATTAAATCACTTTTTATCTTGGCAGTATTGGACAATTCAAGATAATTTTGTTCCAACAAAAATATAACTATCCCCATAAATGTATCCACTATTTGCAAAGGTATTGATTTAACAGAGTTTTGAGAAAGGACATTAACAACGCGGTAATTTTTATTGCGATAAGCCGAATGTGCGTTCATCTGTTCAATGATTTTTGTTTCAAGAAAAAGCTTATCATACTCATCATTCTGGTCTACCTTAATCTTCACCTTAATCGTTCCAGATTCTTGACTTGATAAATCCCGAGTCATTCCATAAAATAATCTTTCCGGTATTTTGATATAGAATAAGTTTCTTAGTTCAGTCGCCGTTAATCCGATTTTCTGTGCCGCATACAAAGCATCCCTATTATTAACGGTTAGAATATTAATCTGTACATTCTCATTAATAACCGTATGAAGAGTTTGAAAATATTTCTTGACAAGGTTGTCTTTCGTATACTCTCGAAAATGAAGTTCACTAAAAGAATTACACTGTTTAAAGATGTTTCGAACTTGCTTAACAACCCTTGCCATTGCGGCATCGGTTCCTCCGTAAGCCCCATAGTAAGAATAGTCAGCGTTAAACTGGTCGAGTTTATTGCTCTCATCAAAATAGATTAAGTAGTGCATATTTAAAGTAAACTCCTTTACTTTCCATACATAAATTCATTTTGTGTTGACTAAAACACGTTTATACCTTACAATCATAAAAAGAAGGTGTTGTTTTCCCCGCCACCGTTGGGCAGGGCTGATAACATCTCAACGTACGGAAGGATAGCTTTTCCCCGCCACCGTTGGGCAGGGCTGAGCTGTCTTTTTATTTTGACGTGAACGTTTGTCCTGTCCCTTTCCCTATGCTATTTGATCTTGATTTGATTCTGCCGCAATCATACTGAAAAACACATAATTTGTCAATAAAATACATACTATTCTCAAAGATTCTCCGAAGGCTCTTTTCTTTCTGCAAATCTCTGACACATAAGCATAAAAACAGGTAATTGAGCGCTCTAGTTTCCTTTCAACGAATCTTTCCCTTTTGATCCACAACAAGTCTAAGAAAGAATCCCTGGATATGAATATAAAAAAGCAGCTTGCCCCTTAAACGGACAAGCTGCTTTTTTGTTGGTTAAACTGTGACCGACTCTTTGGCTTGTTTCAAATGAATGTCAAAGCGGTCGGCGTTCATGACTTTCACCCAAGCGTTGATGAAATCACGGACAAATTTTTCTTGGTTGTCGTCTTGGGCGTAAAATTCGGCGTACGAACGAAGGATCGAGTTGGCTCCGAAAATAAGGTCAACCCGGGTAGCCGTCCACCGCACTTCGCCCGTTTTCCGGTCGCGGATTTCATAAATGCCGCTGTCTGTCGGCACCCATTCATAGTTCATGTCGACTAAGTTGACAAAGAAGTCGTTCGTCAGCACCCCGACGCGATCAGTGAAAACCCCGTGCGGGAGATCGCGGTAGTTGGCGCCCAACACCCGCAAGCCGCCGACAAGCACGGTCATTTCTGGAGCGGTCAATCCAAGAAGCTGCGCTTTGTCGATGAGCAGCTCTTCCGGACCGACGCTGTACTCTTTCTTTTGATAGTTGCGGAATCCGTCGGCAAACGGCTCCAGTACGGAAAAGCTCTGGACGTCAGTTTGTTCTTGCGTCGCATCACCCCGTCCTGGAATAAACGGCACTTTGACATCAAAACCAGCGTCGCGCGCCGCCTTTTCGACCGCTGCGCTGCCGCCAAGAACGATGAGATCGGCGATGCTGACTTTCTTCGGCAGCTCGCGCTGGATGTCTTCATAGACGGAAAGCACTTTAGCGAGCCGCTCTGGTTCGTTCACTTCCCAATCTTTTTGCGGCGCAAGGCGGATGCGGGCGCCGTTGGCTCCGCCTCGTTTATCGGAGTTGCGGAACGTGCTGGCTGAAGCCCAAGCGGTTTTGACGAGTTCGCTGACGGTCAGGCCCGAGTTCAAAATTTTCGCTTTGATTTCTTCGATTTCGGCATCGCTCAATTCATAGTCGACCGTTGGAATCGGGTCTTGCCAGATGAAGTCTTCTTTCGGCACTTCCGGACCTAAGTATCTCGTTTTCGGACCCATATCGCGATGCGTCAGTTTGAACCAAGCGCGGGCGAACGCATCCGCGAACTCATCCGGATTTTCATGGAAGCGGCGGGCGATTTTTTCGAATTCCGGATCAAAGCGAAGCGCCAGGTCGGTTGTCATCATCATCGTCGGAACTTTTTTCGATGGGTCTTCGACATCCGGTGCGAGATGCTCTTCTTTCGGGTCAACTGCCATCCATTGCCATGCCCCGGCTGGGCTTTTCGTCAGCCACCAGTCATAGCCAAACAGCATGTCAAAGTACGACGTATCCCACTGGGTTGGCGTCGGCGTCCAAGCGCCTTCAATGCCGCTTGTGATCGTATCGCTCCCTTTCCCTTTTCCGTAAGAGCTGATCCATCCTAGCCCTTGCGCTTCAATCGGGGCGGCTTCCGGCTCGGGACCGACGTGCGTGGCAGGGCCGGCGCCGTGCGCTTTGCCGAACGTGTGGCCGCCGGCGATCAAGGCGACCGTTTCTTCATCGTTCATCCCCATGCGGCGGAACGTCTCGCGAATATCGCGCGCCGCTGCTTTTGGATCCGGCTTGCCGTCCGGCCCTTCTGGGTTGACGTAGATTAACCCCATTTGCACCGCGGCGAGCGGGTTTTCGAGCTCGCGATCACCGGAATAGCGTTCAGAGGCGAGCCACTCTTTTTCCGATCCCCAATAAACGTCTTCTTCCGGATGCCAGACGTCAACGCGGCCGCCGCCAAAGCCGATCGTTTTGCCGCCCATCGATTCGATGGCGACATTGCCGGCCAAAATCATCAAGTCAGCCCAAGAAATTTTGTTGCCGTATTTTTTCTTGATCGGCCACAATAGCCGCCGCGCTTTATCCAAGTTGGCGTTGTCCGGCCAGCTGTTTAACGGGGCAAAGCGCTGCGTGCCGGTCGAAGCGCCGCCACGGCCGTCGCCGATGCGGTACGTGCCAGCTGAATGCCAGGCCATGCGGATAAACAACGGCCCGTAATGGCCATAGTCGGCCGGCCACCAGTCTTGGCTTTCCGTCATCAGTTTGCGCAAATCTTCTTTGAGCGCCCAATAGTCTAGTTTTTGAAACTCCTCAGCATAGTTGAACTCTTCATCATGAGGATTCGTTTTTCGGTCATGTTGATGGAGAATGCTTAAGTTCAGCTGGTTCGGCCACCAGTCTTTGTTCGTCGTTCGATTCGAAGACTGATTCGTTACGCTTCCGTGAAACGGACATTGGGCTGCATTCTGACGATTTTGATTTTCCATTCTCCTGTTCTCCTTTCCCTTACTTAATAAAAAATAGGAATTCCATCATTACCATTTCTGACTGTTTTGTTGCCAGTCAAAAATGATAATGATTTGTACATTAGAATTATACTAAATTTATATTTGATAGTAAATAATAAAAGATACCTTTTATTATTTTTATTTGTGTTGCTATACCAGTCCAAGGTATGCCACTATTAATTTATGTTTCAATTGATTTAGAATTCAGTTATTTTTTAATATATGAACTACCCCCACTTAATTTTCTAGCGAAAATTTGAAGTGGGGGCTTCCAAAGAAGTTTGACTGCTTCAAGCAATCCTTATTCTTTGAGGCGTGTCCACTTCGCCGCTAGAGCATAAGACACTCAGGTCTACAGCTTTACTTTTCTTTAAGATGTTTAATGCGCCATTGACATCAGCATTAATTAGTTTGCCAGACTTTGTTCGATACAAGCCGCGCTTAATACGTTTGCCGCTGAACTTATATTCTTTTGGATTGTCGGCATTATATTCAGGAATCTCATCGCCGTCAAAAAAGCTGGCTTGAGACGTATATGATTCTTCCTGTTTCAAGAATTCAATGCCGTAAAATTTACAAAGATATTCTAGTTTTTCTTTTATGTTACCGAGAGGAATATTGACAAAGTTTTGATTTGTCTTTTTTCCTAGATTCATATTGCGTTGCCATGTTTCCGCATAGCCAATGACAAGTTTGCCAATTTGATTTTCAATACAGTAGTTAATGATGTAACGGCAAGTCTTGTTGATATAATCATTCACTTTATTATTGCGATTCATAGCAAGCAAAGCCTGTTTACGAGTGGTGCCTTTGATTTTTTGCTTATCTTTTATGCTTTGAAGTCTGGCATTTTCTTTGTTAAACCATTGATTGATACTTTTTAATCTCCGCCCATCAATGATGAATGATCTGCCGTCTGATGTGACACAAGTGGCAAAATTGTTTAATCCTAAATCAATTGCCAGTGCTTTTTGGTCATTTAATTCTCTTTGATCTTCAGGCATTTCATATTTGTACTGAATCTCAAAGAACCTGGCATGATGCTTAGGAATGATTTCAATCTGCTTAATCTTTTTGTCCAGTAACACAGGCGGAATCGTTATCGTGATAGGCTTGTGAGTCTTTATAAAAACATTTCAACCACTTACATGATATATAGTCAAAAACCGGTCATTCATCTCCTCATGAAAATGAGGAGGATTCTGACCGGTTTCTCCTAAAGCGGACACCGTTAAGAAGGGAAATAGAGCTCTACAGCCCGATGCTGGCCATAAAACCGATAACGCCTCGGGAAATCGTGTACGATCTCATAGCTTGGGTAGTCATCCAACCGAATGGACCAGCGAATGCGCCCATCTTTGATGAAAGATAGCAGACCGTCTGATCGTTCGATGCCATCAAAGAAAAACCCGTCACGCGCCACCAGCTCGTCTTCTTCATAGAAGTTGACGACAACTTGGCGATGGCGGTATTCCGTCAGCAAAGAAAGCAAGTCACCCACGTTTTCTCTCTCCCTTACACGTGATTAGATCGGCCAAAATAGATGAAGGAGAAACAAACCGGCAAACAGCAAGGCAGAGACAAGATGAAACGTTCTTCTCCACCCGACGGCGGGCATCGTCTTTCGCTTGTTATAACACTAGATATACCCCGATTCCCGCCGCTAGCACAAGGGCCAACCCGGCATAAATCAACACTAGGCGGGTGAGATTGCCTTCGGTTGCTGATGTGTACTGTTCGTCCCCCCGCCCCGACAGCGCGAGCGTGCCGATGAGGCCTGCAAGCATCACGACAGCCGCGGCAATTAGTAAGATCGTCAACGTTCTTCCCCCTCTTTCGTTTGCCTGTCGGAAAAATGATCCGCCCATGCGATTCGCGCTCCGTTTGCATCTTTCTTCCCTTCTTTTCTTTCGTTGTTTCCTATTTTAGCAGATCATTTGTTCGTTGGGAACAACTCAGGTCGCTTTCAAGGCGGCAAAAGCGATTTGTTTGCGGGGCGGAAACCGTTCCGCCGCTTCGCTTTCGCCTGTTGCAGGCTCGCTCTTCCATGTACTCCAGCCCATATACAGCCAAAAAAGAATGCCAGCCCCCATCACGGCTGTTTTCAGCCAAGCGGAACCAAGCCAAACGAGCGAGACGCCCAAAATGGCGAGGAAAATCAACAACGTATCACACAACGACGCCGTCAGCACCGCCGGCAAGGCATGCCGCCAACGCCGCTGGACTGCTCCTTGGGTCAAAATGAACACGTTTTGCATCCCCAATGGCAAAATGAGTCCAAACGCAAGGATAAGCCCGTGAAGAAAGGCCTTCATCATGTTTGGTCCCCCTTTTCCCCTTGCAGCCAGCGATAGATCGAAGCGGCATCTTCTTCATCCACATCCACGACACGGGAGCGGGTGCCGACCGGCATGACGGAAGCCGAGATCGTCACCAACTGTTTTTTTCTTTGCCACCATGTCGTTGCGATTTCCAACGATTGGACGTGACGCTTTAACAAATGCGCGGTCGTTCGCCGAAACCAGCCGTTGCGGAGCGACAGCTGCTTCGAGGAAAGCGCCCAGCCGGCCGCTTGATAGCGCCGCGCCCCGATCCACAGAGCAAGCGGCAACACAAACAAAAGCCCTGCTCCCCATGGACGCTCCATATACGCGGCAACTCCAACCGGAATCGTCAACCAATAAAGCGGGCGAAGCATATATCGACTTTTTGCACGCTGAGGAAGCGGACAAAATGGCACATCGAGGCGATACTCGGGCAAACAAGCCTGAACAATGGGGACGATGCGATGCTTTTTGACCAGCGGGCAAAGAACGACTTCCCCTGACGGTCCGCCATCGAGCGCTCCGCCGGCATGAATAATGGATACAGAGGCATATCCGAAAAAACGGCGCAGCCAATTCTCATGAATAACGACGCCTTGGACGCGGTCAACAGGGACGGACACCGCTTTTCGTTCCAACCATCCGCGAGCAATCACAATCGTGTCTTCTTGTTTCCGCACGACAAACGAAGCGTACCGGATCATATTTTGCACGATGGCCACTCCATAGGCGGCCAAGAGAATCGACAAGATCAATAGAGCAATATACCATCGTCCATGTCCGTTCCATGTCGACTGAAGATCGCGGATCAGCGCCTCATATGGAATGAAGTCGCCTAATTGCGACAAAAACCCACATAAAGCGGCAACCACGCCAAGCGCTCCACCGCTTGTCAACGAAGCGACCCATACTTCTTTCATCGATAAGGTAAACAGAACAGGATGTGGGCGGTTCGCGAGTGGCTCCGGATGGGAAGCGTTTTCCGCCTTGTGTTTCGCCTGTTCCACGCATCGTTGCAGGCGGCGGGCTTCTTCCCTTGATATGGCCCGAAGCGTCACTTCTGCTTCACCGAGGGCATCGCCCGCCGTCTCAATATGCACTTGGACGACCCCCGCCATCCGCTGCCAGATTCCCTCTGTCACCGAAATCCCATGAATGCGCTCCAACGGAATGGAACGTTTTTTGCGAACAAACACCCCTTCTTCAACGACCAAGCAAGTGTCATCCCACTCATATGTAAAACGAAGCCAAGAAAGAACGCCCATGACCAGCGTGTAAATGAGGGCGGCCAACGGCACAAGAATATCGGTCCATGAAAACCCATGGCGACTGCCGGCTGCCATGATGACTAGAAGAGGAACGACCATATTTTTTAATTCTTTTCCTAGCCCGGCCATAATGGCAATCGGATGGAGGCGGCGTCTTGCTTTACGCGTCATTGTCATCCGCCACCTTCGCCCACTCCGCAATCAAGCGGCAAAGCTGCTCCGCTTCTTCCATCGGAAGAGCGGGAATTTCATGAGCGGCCGCCGCTGTGAACACCGCAATGGAAGCCAACCCGTACCGCTTGAGAAGCGGACCTTGCCGCACATCGACGTACTGAACGCGAGCCATCGGGATCAAAGTCCGTCTCGTAGACCAGACTCCTCGCTGAATGTCAATCTCTTCTTCACGAATGTCATAGCGCCAACGTCTTTGGCGCAACGGCGGGAGCCAGACGACCCATACAATGGCTTGCACCATCCAAACGCCGGCCAACACTATCAATAGCCAAGGAGGAGCATGGAACTGCGAGAGCAGCCATATGATTCCCCCGATCGCCACACCGGAAGCCAATGCCACAAGCGCCCCCGTGAGACGCCACACGGTGACCGCTTTTGATGAAATGGGTTTGCCTCTATGAGGAAGCATTCTCTTAATCTCCTTTTTGCACATCATTTCTGTTTCCAGTATAACAAAACATTTCCATGTTGGCGATGCCTTTTTTCGACAATCGTTGACAGAACAACTGAACTATTATATTCTGAAATTATCTTTTTTGCTTAACCGCATAAAAGCAAAAAAGCACATCTATGAATCAACATTAGAGCAGAAAGGTTGTTGTCAACATGGAACAATCCCGTCCTCAGCTGCAAAAAGGACTATTGCCCCGCCACGTTCAGCTGATCGCGTTAGGAGGGATGATCGGCACCGGCATTTTTAAAGGAAGCGCCGAGGCCATTCATATCGCCGGACCAAGCGTCGTGCTCACGTACTTGATCGGCGGCGTGCTGTTGTTTTGGATTATGGCTGCACTGGCCGAGATGGCGATCGCGTATCCGGGTTCGAACGTTCAACATTTGATCCGCCGGGCGTTTGGCTTTCGCCTGTCATGGATCGTCGGCTGGCTGTATTGGATCAATTGGACGTTGGTCACTGTTGTCGAACTGCTGGCTGCCGGCAGTTTCCTGAGCTATTGGTTTCCGTCTGCGCCGTTATGGCTGCTTGCCCTCCTGTGCGCGTGTCTGATCATGGGGTTGAATCTTTTCCCTGTGAAGTATTACGGGGAAGCGGAATTTTGGCTGGCCGGCCTGAAAGTGGCGGCGCTAGTGGTGTTTATCGTGCTCGGGGCGGGCGTATGGGCTGGCGTGATCCCAAGCGGCATAAGCGGCTCGTTTCCGTCTGCCGGCGACGGCGGATGGTTTCCGCACGGGTTTGCCGGAACGCTCAGCGCCTTGCTTATCGTGATGTTTTCCTATGGCGGAGCGGAGCTGATCGGGGTGGCGGTGACGGAGATGAAAGACGCCGAGCAGGTGCTGCCGCGCGTCATTCGCACCACAATCTGGCGGGTTGTCGGCTTTTATCTTTTGCCAATGGCCATCATTTGCGGCATTATGCCATGGAACACCGTTTCGGAAACGAACAGCCCCTTTGTCCAAGTGTTGGAAGCGATCGGGTTGCCCGGCGCGGCCCATGTCATGAACGCGGTGTTGCTCATTGCCGTCTTATCGGCGGCCAATACAGGCGTCTATGCGACTTCTCGGTTGCTGTACACCATGGCTGAACAAGGAGAAGCAAGCCGCCGCTTGCAGCGGACGACGAAACACGGGGTTCCGCTGTACGGGATGGGCATGGTCGCCATCTGCATCGCCGCTGGCGTGATCGGCGCGTACTTGGCGCCCGGGCGGATCATCGGGGAATTGATGACGATTCCTGGGTTTACCGTGCTCATCGTTTGGATGATGATCGGCGCCGCTCAGCTGAAGCTGCGGCCGCACTACAAAACGAAGCCGTTTTTCCGAACGAAAGGGTTTCCGTACACAACGATGGCGGCGGTCGGGGCGCTCGGGGCGATTTGGCTTGGCTTTTTGCTTCAAAGAGAGCATCGAATCGGTTCGCTTCTCTGCGTGGCCGTCTTGGTTCTCTTATTCATCTATTCCACTGTCAAAGAAAAGCAGCATCAAGCAACAAAAGCGCCCGGGCGAACGGCGTAACCAAACCGCCTCTTTTCGCTCGGGCGACAGCTAGAGACGGGCGTCCTTTCATCATAGACGGCGCCCGTCTTCCTTTTTCCGCTCCAAGGGAAATGGCTGCGCGTTTTGCGGAAACACCGATGATGATTCGTTAGTTGGCCGGCGACAGCTCGTCTTCGGTCACCCATTTGTGGTTGGTCACTTTTTGACCAGTTTCCGTATCGATGTAATCGACCATATACACCGTCGTTTGTTTCGCCGAATCAATGACTGCTTTGGCCCCTTTCATCCCTTCCATGTGATCGGCATTCAAGACGACTTCATCGCCCGGCTGGAACGGTTTGTCTCCGGCGTTTTCGATTTCTTCGTGAATGACCCATTTATGGTTTTTCACTGGGTCCCCGCCTGTAGTTGGGGTGTATGTGACCGTATAGACGATCGTGTCAAAGGCACCGGTGACAGTCGCCTTGACTCCATCCATTCCCGGCATATGGTCGGCATGGATGATGACTTGGCTTCCAACCGGATACTTTGGTTGTTTCGCTTCCTTCAATCCAGCCGGCACCTCTCCTGAACCCGAGTGGTTCATTCCCTCATGACCGGTGTGAGAAGCCGTATTTTCCTTTGGCGCTTTGTTGTCGTTGGCACCGGTGCAGGCGGATAGCAAGAGCGCTGCCATAACTGAAGTTGTTCCCAATAACATTTTCCAGTTTTTCATCGTTTTCACCCTCCTTGCCTTGTTAGCATACCAGACATTTGTGCAGATTTTGTGGAGATGGCCTTGGATTTGCCGCTAAAGGCCGTATGGCGCCTAGGCTGACTGTCCTTTTGGGCGGGGGCTGTTTCACCCCGCTGCTTTTTGCCCTATCTTTCGCCAGACGAAACACAAAAGAACGATCGATGCAACAGCGAGCATCAGTTTGCCCGCCCAGGCGGCCTCGAGGAATTGATGGACGGCATACGCTTCCATCCATAAAGCCGGGAGCTTGCCGAGCGAGCTAGCCGTTGCAAACACGAGAAGAGACGTGCGGCCGATGGCAGCAACGAACGTCACCGCCCCGGATGGCACAAACGGCAACAGTCGAAGCGCGAAAATAAGCCCAAACGCCTCCTTGCCACTGGCATGAAGCAACGGCTTCACCTTGGGATGGGAAAGCCATGTGGTTTGGCTCCATCGGCGAAGTCCTTTTCGATACAAGACAAACGAGACGACCGCTCCGATCGCCTCGCCGGCAAACGACACCCAAAAGCCGGACCAAAATCCGAAAACGGTCAAATTGGCGGCAGATGAACCTCTCCTACTTACAGAAGTAGGAGTTTCCTGTTTTCCCTTCGGGGTGGATGCACGATAGACTGGTTGGCAGCCTATCTGCAGGCAACGCCTGGCATCGGTCTCGTTGGGAACGACAGGCAACATGAGTATCATCGATACTCATGGGCGGGAACTCGCCATCTACGACTTCTTGCTTATGCAATCCGTCGATACGTAAACGGTTTGACCGTAAATTCCAACGGGCGAATTTCGCCATAATATACTTTGGCAAATAAATTCATTGCCCCATGGATATCACGGTGTTGTTTGTATCCGCATTGACATGTATAATTTCTAGAAGAAGATGTATTCTTCTTCCCGCAAACAGGGCATGTTTGCGATGTGTAACTTTCATCTTTTTTCTCTATTTCAATGCCTTCGGCATTCAATTTGTATTTGAGATAATCAAATAGTTTTCCAAACGACCAATTGGATAATTTCTGATTGGTCTTTTTGTTTCGTTTCTTTTTCGTGTTCCGTTGCACTCCTTCGACATCCCCAATGACCACTTCTTTCACTTGGTTTTCCAAACACCAACGAACAAATTGTCTCGTGGTTTTATGCAACGCATCTTTGAGTTGCACTTCACTCTTACTTAATACGTATTGTTTCGCCCGATTGTACTTTTTCCATTGTTTGGAACCTTTTTTGCAACGGGACATCAACTTTTGAAGTTCTTTTAATTTTTTGTTTCTCAACCGATGAATGCTTCTTATTTTTCGTCCTGTGATAATGAGGCTTTCCCCATTTTCACAAACGGCTGCGATGGTGTGAATTTCCCCTGAGTCAATAGCGACACGGTTTTGATTTTTATTCTCTTTTGGTTCTTTTCCATCTTCATACGATAAACAAAGCCACAAACCACGGTCATAGACCAACTCGATTTCTTTCACTTGACCCTTTGGAATTTGTTCTTTATCCATTTTCACCACCAAAGGAGATTGTCTTTTTCGATTCCAAATTCCTAGCGACAGTTCCAACGTTCCGTCTTCACGCAAAACAAATCCATCTTTTGCCCATTTCGTGTTGAAGTGTTTTTTCTTTTTGTATGGATATTTGATTTTTTCCCCTTTTTTCCGTGCTTCTTTTGCCCCATCACGGGCAAAGATATATTTATGCACAACGGCTTGGATGCTTTGGCTGTGGATAGGAAAACGACCTTTTGTTGCTTTTTGCAGTTCCGTTTTGGTTATCCATTTTCCTGTTTTCAAATGATGTTCTTTTGCCAAACGAATGCATTCGTTCCAAACTTCTGCGGAGATGCGATTGCATTCAAATAGTTTTTGGATAACTTCTTTCTTTGCCCGAAAACGGGTTTTCAGCGTTCGATACATGGTTTCACCTCCTATGTTTATTGTATTCTATTGTCATCCAAAAAAGAAAGAGAAAAACAGAAAAACCGAACGCCATTCATCCCCCACCTATAGAGGTGGAGGACTTCTGGCTAATTTATGTTAAAAAGGCGCTTGGGACGACTCCGAGCACGCTGATCACCACATTGCAGGCTAGACTCAAGAAGTACGCCGCTCCGCCGTATGCTTGAAGGAACTCAATCATCCGTTCTTCCATTTGACCCAAACGCCTCTCTTTCCGAAAATGGTTATGACTTGCGCCCTTCCCATTTGTAGCCGACGCCCCAGACCGTCTGCAAATATTCGTCCACTGGGAACCCCGCTTTCCGCAATTTTTCGCGGATGTTTTTCATGTGGGAGTCAACGGTCCTCTCTTCCGTATCAGCGAGATAGCCCCATAGCGATGCGATGATTTGCCCGCGGCTGAACACCTGATTCGGGTGCTTTAACAGCAGCCCCAAAATGGCAAATTCTTTCGGCGTCAACGCAATCGGCTTATCTTCGTAGCGGACCGTATGTTCCTCTTCGTCCCATACAAGCCCGGCCGCGCGAATGGCGGAACGACCGCCAGCTGTACGGCGCAGCACCGCTTCAATGCGAGCAAGCAGTTCCGCCTCGTCAAACGGTTTCGTCACATAATCGTCTGCTCCGATTTTCAATCCTTGGACAATATCCGCCGTCTCATCGCGAGCGGTGACCATCATGATCGGCACATTCGAAAACGATCGGATGCGGCGGCACGTTTCCCATCCGTCGAGTTCTGGCATCATGACATCAAGCAGCACCAAATCGGCATGATGGCGCCGCAAATAGTCAATGGCTTCCGCCCCCGAACGCCGTTTCACGCAGCGGTAGCCGTTCGGCGCTAAATACAATTCCAATAAATCAAGCATCCGCTCTTCATCATCAACCAACAGCAAGGTATACATCATTATCCCTCCGGCAGCGTAATGAGGATGGTCGTTCCTTTTCCTTGTTCGCTTCGAGCAGCGATCGTTCCCCCGTGCGCCTCGACGATTTCTTTGGCAATCGCCAAACCGAGTCCGGTCCCGCCGCTTGTCCGCGACCGCGATTTGTCAACCCGATAAAACCGCTCGAAAATCCGGGGCACATCTTCCGGCGGAATGCCGGTTCCTTCATCGGATACGGCAATGACGATTCCTTGCTTTTGAAGGTGAACGGCGACGGCCACCGTCGTGCCAGAAAACGCGTACTTTCGTGCATTGTCAAGCACATTGATCATCACTTGCTCGAACCGCTGCCGATCAATCGCAGCCATGACCGAACCGGGGCACTGGCACACAAGCGACAACGATTTTTCCTGAAACGCGGGGCGCAGTTTTTCACACAATTTTGTCAAAAACGAACAAAGCATTCCGAGTTTCCGTGACAGTTTTCGCACGGATTCCTCTCCTCATCCATCAAGTCCGAGTGTCATTTCAATTTTACTATTTTATTTGGCAAATGTGCAGAAAGTGTGGAGATGCAGCTTTGCGCCACGCCAAGGCGTCTTGTCCCGCCAAGGAGACAAACCTTGACGGATGCGTCTTTTTCCTTCTTCCTTTATACTTAAGAAGCAGACTATGCTCATGTAGAGACGACAGAAAGGGGTTTATCGATGAAATCGCTCGTGTTAGCGGAAAAGCCGAGCGTCGCCCGCGACATCGCCCGCGTGCTCGGCTGCAAGCAAGCACATAAACATTATTTTGAAGGAAAGCAGCACATTGTCACCTGGGCACTCGGCCATTTAGTGGAGCTGAAGATGCCGGAAGACTACGACCGAAAATACGAAACATGGCGGCTGGAGGACTTGCCGATCATCCCAAAGAAAATGGGCTTGAAAGTCATTCGGCAAACAAGCCACCAGTTTCGCGCCATTGAACGGTTGGCGAAACGACCGGATGTGAAAGATGTCATCATCGCGACCGACGCGGGCCGCGAGGGGGAACTGGTGGCGCGCTGGATTTTAGAGATGATCAGTTGGACGAAGCCGATTTGGCGGCTATGGATTTCGTCGCAAACCGACCGCGCCATCCGCGACGGCTTCCGCCAACTCAAGCCCGGGGTGCAGTTTGAACGCCTGTATCAATCGGCCGTCTGCCGCGCGGAAGCCGACTGGTTGATTGGGTTAAACGTCTCGCGCGCCTTGACGACCAAATACAACGATCCGCTCTCAGCCGGGCGGGTGCAGACGCCGACGCTTGCGATGATCATCGAGCGCGAACGCGAGATCCAATCGTTCGTTCCCGTGCCATATTGGACAATTCGGGCCAAGATCGGGTCCATCACAGCCGTATGGGAGCGGCATGGCGGACATCGTCTGTTTGACCAAGACGAAGCGAAGCAGCTGCACGCCCGCCTTGACGGTCAGCCGGCGCGCGTCACATCGATCAAACGGAAACGAAAAAGCGAGCCCGCCCCGCTGCCGTATGACTTGACCGAACTGCAGCGGGACGCAAACAAGCGGTTTGGCTTTTCGGCGAAAAAGACGCTCTCGGTGTTGCAGCGACTGTACGAACAACACAAGCTTGTCACGTACCCGCGCACCGATTCGCGTTATTTGCCAAGCGATATGGAAGCGACGATGACCGAGCGGTTGTTGGCGATGAAATCCGGTTATGAGGACGTCATCGTTCCGCTTCTCGCCAAAGGCAAAGCCAAAGCTGCCAAGCGGGTATTTAACGATGACAAAGTAACCGATCATCACGCCATCGTTCCAACGGATGAGCGGCTCGACCTTAGCAGGCTGTCCACTGATGAGCGCAAGCTGTATGATCTCATCGCCCGCCGTTTTTTGGCGCTTTTCTACCCGCCGCATGAATCCGAAACGACGACAGCCGTCTTTGACATCGGCGGCGAAACGTTTGTCGCCAAGGAGACGGTGGTTGTCAACGCCGGATTTCAAGCCGTTCTCAGCAAAGAAGACAACAAGGCCCAACCAACGTTGTTGCATCTCGCGGAAGGCCAGACGCTCCCATCAGTGCAACTTGAGCTGGAACAATCGTTCACGGAACCGCCTGCCCGTTATTCGGAAGCTGACTTGCTCGCGCAAATGGAGAAATACGGGCTCGGCACGCCAGCGACAAGAGCGGACATCATCGAACGGCTGGTTGAAACCGAAGTGGTCGAGCGAAAAGACGGACGGTTTTATCCGACAAAAAAAGGGAAACAGCTGATTGAGCTCGTCAATGAAGAGCTGAAATCGCCGGAATTGACCGCCCGCTGGGAGCGGGAGCTGGAGGCGATCGCCCGCGGGAAAGGAAATCCACAACAATTTTTGGCCAACATCCGCCGGCAAACGCAGCAACTCGTTGCCGAAATTAAGCAAAGCGAGCAGGTATACAAAGCGCCAAACCTCACGAATCTGACGTGTCCAGAATGCGGCGCGCTTTTAAAAGAGCGGAAAACGAAAGACGGACGGATGCTTGTCTGCTCGAACTTACAATGCCGCTACCGCCGCCGGCGCGACCCGAAACTGTCGAACCGCCGTTGTCCGCAATGCCACCGGCGCATGGAAATGCATGAAGGAAAGGCAGGACTTTATTTCCAATGCCGCCCGTGCAATATTGTCGAAAAAGCGGACGAGACCAAACGCATCGCCGCCAAAGGCAGCGAACGGGCGCTTCTCAAAAAATACAGCGCGTCGAACGAATCGTTTGGGGTCAGTTTAGGAGAGCTGCTCAAGCAGGCATTGAGCCAAAAAGAGGAATGAGACTACTGCACGGCGCTGGGGGCTCATGCCCCTGGCGGTTTCTTTTTCATCTTTGAATCTGAAACCTCCCTCTCATTGCCTCGTATATATAGATAAATCTATCGCAAAGGAGCGATCACGATGTTGAAAAAATGGCTAAAATCCCTTTTCGGCCATCCCCATCATCCGTCGCACTACCATAAACATTACAGCAGCAGCGACCACCATTATTACAACCCGACGTATCACTCGCATCACCACCCGTCCCAGTATGGGCACCATCACTACAAAAAGAAACATCATAGCGGCAGCTTCTTCTCAAGCTTTTTCGGCAGCTGATGAAACGGTTTTTTGAACGCCATCCGTTCGTCTCCCGCTGGGTTGATCGGCCGCATCGGGGCGGGAAGGTGCTTTTGGGCCGCTATGAAATCATCGAAGAGCTTGGGATGGGAAGCTACGGCATCGCCTATAAAGGGCGCGACCTCCATACCAAGCGGTTTGTCGTCGTCAAGCAGGCGCGGCGGACAAAAGGCGAAGACGGCCGCCGCTTGCTTCAGCGCGAAGCGGATCTGCTTGCCCGTTTGCGCCATCCGCAAATTCCGAGGCTGTATGATCGGTTTGTGGAGCGCGGACAGCCGCATCTCGTGATGGAGTACATCGAAGGAGAAACCGTGGAAGACTTGATCTTCAAACGGGGAGTCACGTATACGGAACAGGCAGCGTTCCAGCTGCTGCGCGACGTGTTGATGGTCGTGTGCCACCTGCATACTTTGGGGATTGTCCACCGCGATTTGCGCATCCCGAACATCATCTGGCGCAATGGAACGGTGTTTGTCATCGACTTCGGCTTGGCCTGCCGCATCGGCGAACCGGTGGATTTCCGCGATGACGACCCGCTTGAGAAGCGGCTGCGGCGCGAACCGCATCCACGAAGCGATTTCTATGCCCTTGGACACTTTACCTTATTTTTATTGTACTCGTCTTATGAACCGACAAGCGATGAGGAAAAAAGCTGGGAAGAAGAGCTTGCATTGTCGCCGCACGCCTGTCGGATATTGAGAAGAATGCTGCAGCTGGAGAGGCCATATGAAACGGCCGACCAACTGATGATCGATATCAGCCGGCTGCTTGACGGCCGCCAACCGCTCTCCTCTGTCGTTCCAAAAGCGAAATAATCAAAAGGTGTCCCGCATCAATCAGGACACCTTTTCCATTCATTCGTCCATTGGCCGTACTGCCCGTTACTTTCCCTTGAACACCGGCTCCCGTTTTTCCTGAAACGCCGCCACGCCTTCCCGGTGGTCAGCTGTTTCCACCATCAGCCCCTGAACGAGCCGCTCTTCTTCGAGTATCTCCTCAAGGGAAGCGGTCATGGCATGGGTGATGAGCCGTTTTTGATGGCCGATCGCCTTCGTCGGTCCTTGGGCGAGCTTGACCGCGATCGTTTCGGCCGCCTCACGCAGTGTTTCCGCCGGAACGACGTCGCTTAAGACGCCAAGTTCATGCAAACGGCGGGCCGAAATGGGCTCAGCGGTAAAGAACAGTTGTTTGGCCAAATGTGGGCCGACAAGCCGCGGCAGCCAATACGATCCGCCGCCATCAGACACCAGCCCGACTTTGGCAAAGCTTAAAATGAATTGAGTGTCATCCGCCGCAATGATGAAATCGCAGGCCAGCGCGAGGTTAAACCCCGCCCCGGCGGCAAATCCGTGCACGGCGGCGATGATCGGTTTTTCGCATCGCTGCATGGCCAGAATAAGACGATTGAGTCGGCCGATATGATCGTAGGCTTGCTGGGCGTTGGACTGTCCCATCGTTTTCACATCCCCGCCGGCGCAAAACGCTCTCCCAGCGCCGGATAAGACGATGGCCCGCACACCGTCATCCACAGCGGCGCGTTCGATCTCTTCTGTTAATCCGGCCACCATATCGGGGCTGAACGCGTTAAGCCGCTCTGGGCGGTTCAATGTCAGCCATAACACTGAATGGGATCGTTCAACAAGCAAATGCGGAGATTCCGCCATGTTCCTTCTCCCCTTTCCACGTTTTCATTAACACCGCAAAACCGGCAAGGCTATGTAATCAGCCACCCTCCATCGACAAGCACATCAGAGCCAGTCATATACGACGCTTCCGCCGAGGCAAGAAAGGCGATGACATTGGCAATTTCCTCCGGCGCCCCCACCCGCCTTAAGGCGGTGTTGCGTTCGATGGCTTTCACAAACCGTTCGTTTTGCAGTCCGCGCTCGGTAAGCGGCGTCTCGACAAAGCCAGGTGAGACAGAGTTGACTCGAATGCCGTACGGAGCCAGCTCCAAGGCGAGCGATTTCGTCAAACTGATCACTCCCGCTTTCGCCGCACTGTAGTGCGGAATGTGCGCTCCAGCCTGATAACCCGACAGCGAGGCGACGTTGACGACCGCCCGGTTGGCGCGCTCCCGCTTTGCTCCCTCAATCATCAGGGGAGCGAGCGTTTGGGAAACAAGAAACACGCTTTTCATGTTCACTTGTTGCACGTCGTCCCATTCCTGTTCGGTCAGCTCAAGCCATTTCGTATGGGTCGAAATGCCGGCATTGTTGACCAGCACATGCAGATCGCCATGCTGGCGGCGCACATAGTCGGCCAGTCCTTTCACTTGCTCCCGGTTGGTGACATCCGCGACAAACACCTCTGCCTTTCCGGCTCCTTCCATCCGTTCGATCGTTTGAGCGGTTGTTTCGAGTTTCGCCGCCGTGCGGCCGACAAGAATGACCGTCGCCCCTTCCTGCGCCAGCCGAATGGCCGTCGCTCGGCCGATGCCGCTGCCCCCGCCGGTGACAACTGCCACTGCATTGGAAAAGCGCATCGCGTCCCCTCCCTCTTTGTTTTTGTTTTTATCACATCAAGCAAGCTAAAACGTCAGTCCGCCGCCGTCGACCGACAACGTTGCCCCGGTGATAAACGATGCCTCGTCGGACGCCAAAAACAACACCGCATTCGCTACTTCCTCCGGCGTGCCGATGCGGCCGAGGGCGTTCGCTTTCGAGATGATCGGCCACTTGCGCGCGTCTTGTTTCCATGGCGTGATGATGTTCGTATCAATGACACCCGGCGCGATGGCGTTGACGCGAATATTGAACTTGCCGTATTCAAGCGCCGCATTTTTCGTTAACAAAATGACTCCGGCTTTCGAAGCGTTGTACGCCGACTCGTATTTTTTTCCTTTAATCCCAAGCAAGCTCGATGTATTGACAATCGCACCGCCACCGGATTCCTTCAACGCTGGCACGGCATATTTGATGCCTAAAAACACTCCTTTTAAGTTGACATCGATGACCCGGTCCCACTCTTCCTCGGACAAGTCGGTGCTCCGCACTTCCGAATGGCCGATGCCGGCATTGTTAAAGAGAATATGCAGGCCGCCGAACGCCTCCACGGCCGTTTGCACGAGCTGCTTTACTTGCCCCGAGTCGGAAACATCGGCCTTGACAAAAATCGCCTCACCTCCTTTTTCCCGAATCCGCCGAACCGTTTCTTCCCCTCCTGCCTCATCGATGTCGCTTACCGCCACTTTGGCGCCTTCTTCCGCAAAGCGGATCGCCGTCGCCCGGCCGATGCCGCTCGCGCCGCCGGTGACAATCGCAGATTTTCCGTTCAGCCTCACGTTCTCCCGCCTTTCCTTTTCTTCCGGATGAATCCGTTTTCAAAACAATGTATACCAACCGGTTGGTATGTCATTACTTTTATTATACAATGTATTTCGAATATTTGAAACATTTTTATTGACTTGATCAAGAAGTTTCTCCTGTTGCGGCGGAAGGGAAAGGAGGCTTTTTCCATTTGTATCGCCTCTCCAAACGGCCATACTGAGAATACGGAGGTGTTTGTTCATGAGAGAACCTTGGGAAGAACGCAGCGCCGCTTCCAACCTGCCGCGCTATACCCCAGGGATTGGCGTTCCCGATGAAATGAGTCCGATTCGCGATATCGCCCACGGCTTTGAAAACGGACGGCCGCCGGTCATTGAAATCACGCCCGCTGACGGCCGCCAACAAGCGGACGATATCGATTTTCCGCCCGTTGACCGGGCGTTTTGAAACGTCGAGCCACAAAAGAGGATGTCACGCTGTTTGGCGGACATCCTCTATGCGTTGATGGCGCTATGCGGGTTGAAAATTGAGAAACAGGTGGAGCTAGCATTATTTTGTACTAAATCACCAACCTCCTAGCGGCGGAGGAATCGGCCGGCTCAGCGGCGCACGGACGCCCACGGCCGCCCGTTCTCCCAATGAACGCGCATATGGAGGCGAAACGCCGCTGAAAGCCGCTCATCGGTCAGCACATCCTCTTTTCGCCCAGCGGCGGCAATGCGTCCGTCTTGCAAGAGCAGCACATGGGTGATCGATCCCACAATCTCTTCAATATAGTGGGTGACGTATAATACATGGCACGGACGGGACACGACCTGTTCGATCAAGGAAAGCACTTCTTCACGCGCCAATAAGTCTAGGCCAACGGTCGGCTCATCCAAGATCAGCAGCTTCGGATTTGCCATCAGCGCCCGGGCGATCAACGTTTTTCGCTTTTCCCCTTGCGACAGCGTCGCGTATCGCTTCCCTTTTACCGCTTGCAGGCGGAACGATTCCATCAATGCCTCCGCTTGATCCCGATCCTCGCTAGTTACTGCATCATACAGGCCAATCGTCGCAAACTTGCCGCTGATGATGACATCTTCAACCGTTTCCGTTTGCAGCGTGTCGTGAAATTGATCAAGGAGCGCGCTGCTGACAAACCCGATGTGCCGGCGCAACTCCGGCAGACTCGCCTGTCCAAACCGATAGCCTAATACTTCCACCTCACCGCGCGTCGGGTACTGATAGCCGGTGACGATATTGAGAAGCGATGTTTTCCCGGAGCCGTTTAGTCCAAGAATCGCCCATTGCTCGCCTTCTTTTACTTCCCAGTTTATATCGCGCAAAATCGTGCGCTCTCCTCTTGCCCATGACACATCGCGCATGCGGATGATGACGGTCATTGTTCCCCTCCCCTTTGTGGTTCGTATGGACGGTCCTGATAGAAAAAGTTGGGCAGCATCATCGTGTTGTCATACGACCGATGAAAAATGTGCGTTGTTGCCGGAGAAAGAGGCGGAATCAGCCATGTCCAATCGCCGGTGACATGGCGGCCGGCTGCTTTCTCTTGCTGTTCAAACAACTGAAATTGGCGCGCGGCGGTATGATGGTCAACGATGCTGACGCCCGCCTTTTTGTAGGAATACAAAACCGCGATATTCAATTCGACCAACGCCTTGTCTTTCCATAATGATGCGTTGGAGTTGGTGTCAAGCCCCATGCAAGAGGCCACTTTCGGAAGCATGTTGTAGCGATAATCATCGGCAAAATTGCGGGCTCCAATCTCCGTACCCATGTACCACCCGTTAAACGGTGCTGCCATATAGCGAATGCCGCCAATTTCTAGACACATATCTGAAATAATCGGGACCGCGTACCATTTTAACTGCAGATCGCGAAACCACGGAAACTCCGGATGTTCAATGGGCACCTCAAGCACCAATTCTTTAGGGATCGGCGTCCAAACAGGCTTCTGGCCGCCTACCTGGATCACCAAGGGCAACACGTCAAAAGGCGTTTTCTCCCCCTTCCACCCAAGCTGTTCACAGGCGCGGGTGAACGTAAGGGAGGATGAGTCGCCGATAATCCCTTCTTCGGTTTCATAACCGGCATAACGAATCAGTTGATGATTCCAAATGCGCACTTCCCCATTGGGACGGAAGATCGTGATCGTCGGTCGGATTTTCCCGCCATTGGTTGCAAACTCAATATGATGGAATAGATAAGAAAAAACCTCGTCTACGGTAACCGCTTCTCGCGCATCGATGACATGGAGCGATTGCCAAAACAAGCGGCCGATGCAGCGGTTGCTGTGGCGCCAAGCCATCTTAGCCCCATAGCTTAACTCTTCGTACGTATGGCGGTATGTTCCGGTTTGTTCCACTTCCCAACGGATTTCATTCACCCGCCGCTTTATTTCTTGCTCACTTTTTCCAAGCTCCCGATAGCTTGCTATGATAAACTGTTCTGCTTTTGTCATCAACTGCTCATCGTGCTGTCTGAGCTTATCGCTCTCGATCGTTACCATATATGCTTCTTTTTCCTCCACTTCGCCGTCATTCCAATTCCAATCAAGAGGCAAATGCCCCCGACCCACCACATTTGCTCGATAAACATCGAAATCGCCAAAAAAAGGAACGCAACACCAAGCAGTCGACGGATCGACACAATTCTCTCCCCTTTTCCCCGCCATTGGTTCTCTCATCTCGCAAAACGAGAAGCATGCATCCTACGGGGTCATTGAACAGGAAGCAACGCTCTCGTCCCTATTGTAGCAGATGCTTCCAAAAGAAAATAGAGCAAATGTTTCAATGAAACAACCCGCTTAGGGCGGCTTTCTCTTTCAGCACGCGCATCCATGGGCTTAACGGGCCTTTCAACACAAGCCCGGCCAAAAGGGCGGAAACGGCAAACAAGAGAAGCCGCTTGACATCATGCTCAACATTTTCCCATACGATCCCGCCGACTGCCTCGCGCATGATGTCAATGGCGTAGGTAAACGGCAGCCAAGGGTTTAATTGCTGAAAGAACGGAGGAATCAGCTCAATCGGATACGTGCCTCCCGCTCCGGCAATTTGCAAGACGAGCAACACAATCGCCATCGCTTTTCCCACATTGCCGAACAAGGAAACAAGCGAAAAAACCACCGCCATAAAGACAAAGCTGCACAAAAGGCCGAACGTCATGAACCATCCCGGCTCACGGACGAAAATATTTGGCAAGATGAAAGCCGCTCCAGCCGTCACGACCATCGCCTGCAAAGCATTCAGCGTCCAAAAGGTCAACAACCGTCCGGCATATCTTTCCCGCTCATTCGCTTCCGAAAACGAAGAAGGATCGGTCGACAAGACGGAAACAAGCAACAAACATCCTACCCATATGGCCAGCACCGTGTAAAATGGATTCATGCCTGAACCATAGTTCGGCAGCGGGAAAAGGCGGAACGTTTTGACGTCAATCGGGTGGGCCAAAAAGGCGCCTTTCGCCTGTGGATCTTGTTTCAACAAGCGAATCAGTTCGTCGATGTTGGTTTCTCTTTTGATTTTCGATAGGAAGGCGGCCAGCTCGCGGACCTGGCGGGAGAGAAATGGATATTGAGCCTGTGCGGTCTTTAGCGCTTGTTGCGCGGCCGCTAAATCACGATCTGTGTTTGACAACCATTGCTCTGCCTCATGTAACGCTTGATCCATGCGAAGAAGCGTTTGTTTCGCTTGGCGCACCTGTTCCCCTGTTTGATTCCATTTTGCCCGCAGCATAGGTAGCAGCCGTTGGCGATATGCTTGATCAAGTTGCTGCGCCTGTGCGTCCAATAAGGCCATTTGTTCACGCAGGTGAGTGATCTTCCCTTCGACGCCTGTTGGATGTTGTTTCACTAGCGCCGCTGTTTCTTGAATAGACGCTAGCGTCTGCTCGATACGGCTGACTGTGCGTTGCACAGGCTGAAGCGAAGAGGAATCAATCGTCCCCTCCCATGTTCTCAACGTTCGGCGCAATTGCTGAACCAATGGGCTCGCGTCTGTTGCCGCCTGTTGGATGAGAGCCGCCCAACGCGCTTGCTTTTCCGGTGTATCGAGGGACTGTGGCGTCTGCTCTGCAAAGGAATAGAGCGCATGAACCGCCATTTCCACCGGCTTTTCCCATAAGTGCGATGAAGCATTGACTTGCATGAACAACTTCTCAACGCGGCCTGTCCATTCTAAACCGCGCCGCACCGTTGTTTTGGCAGCCGGCAGAAGCTCGCGGCCTGTACGAACTAGTGATCTTGCCTCTCCCACATCGCGATCTAGGGCTTTCAATTGTCGGTGAATCGTTGGCAATTCGTTTTCCAAACGAAACACGAACGCTTCAACGCGGCGAATGGTGGGAAGCTGCTGTTCGAGCGTCACTCCCGCTTGGTGGAACAAGGAAAACAATGCGGTATTGACCACCCTCACAAACTCATCGCTGACTCGCGCTGACAATGTACTTGCTCCGCGCTCCGTGATTTTGGGAGCGATGGCGTTCCGTTTGTCGTTTTCATAATAGTAAATAACCGCCCTTTTCGGACGTTTCTGCACTACAGTGGCTAATTTAGCCGAGAAATCAGCCGGAATGACGATCGTCGCAAAGTAGTCTCCCCTCCGAACGCCTTCCATTCCTTTTTTCCGCGTGACAAATCGCCATCCCAACTGGTGGTTGTTTTTTAAGGTCTTGACGATCTCATCGCCGGCGTGAAACCGGTGACCGGCGAGCTCCGCCCCTCGGTCTTCGTTCACGACGCCGACCGGTAAATCCTCTGTATGGGCATAAGGGTCAATCGAAGCCTCTACATTGATCCAAGCGTAAAGCGATGGAAGAACGATCAGACCGAGAGCCAATATGGATGCGGCCCAGTTGGTCGTGAGATGTTTCAAATCGCTCATATAAATGCGCCATGCCTGTTTCACTTTGATCCACTTCCTTTCAAGTCGATCATGCTGTTGTTAGTATGAGCGGTTCACGGAAAACTAAACCAACTTGGCCAGTCCTGTAGTTCATTTGCGAAAAAAAGCCAGCTTGCGGCGCAGATCGCACTCGACACCCTTGTTTTCTGGTTTGACCTCCCGCCTGCTATTGTAACCATCCATTTTCTCATAGCATTTTTCTTGGCTGGCGCTGCTGCTGATCGAACTATACGTCTATTTGCATTTGCCGTCCATTGCAGGGGCAAAGCAGAAAGCGACGTTGTCCATTGGACGGTAACGAATGGTGTTTGGCGCGATCAGCCGAGCCAAGCGCGCAGCCCTCCGCCGACGAATGAAACAAGGACGACCGCCCACGCCGGCCACTTCCAAACGGCAAGCAAAAGAAAGGCGACGAGGACAAACGCGAAATCGGCCAGCTCGTTCACCGCTTTTGTCCAAATCGGATCATACAGCGCCGCGAGCAAAATCCCGACGACAGCGGCGTTAATGCCGGCAAGCGCCGCTTGGAAGCGCGGCTGATGGCGAAGCCAGTGCCAAAACGGAAAAGCGCCGAGCACAAGCAAAAAGGACGGAAGAAAAATCGCTGCCGTAGCCACGAGCGTGCCTTTCCAACCGAACGCAGCCATTCCGATGTACGCAGCAAACGTAAACAGCGGCCCCGGAACAGCTTGCGCGGCGCTGTAGCCGGCTAAAAACTGATTGGCGGTGACCCACCCTTGCGGCACCACTTCCGCCTCCAAAAGCGGCAGCACGACATGCCCGCCGCCAAACACGAGCGCCCCGGCGCGGTAAAAGCTGTCAAACAGCGCCCAAAGTGGTGAATGGATCCAAGTGCGAATGAGCGGCAGCGCAACAAGCAACACGGCAAACAATGAAAGCAACGTCAAACCGGTGGAACGACGAATGGAAGGCGGGATGCCTGCCGCAGACGAAGAAGGTGCGACGTTTTTTCGCAATCCAACAGCGCCAATGCCCCCCGCTGCGGCGATGACGGCGACTTGGCTCCACGCGCCCGGCGCAAGAAGCACGGCGGCCGCCGCTATGATGGCGACCGTTGCCTCGAGGCGGCTAGAGGCGAATTTGCGCGCCATCTCCCATACCGCCTGAGCGACGACCGCGACAGCCGCCAACAGCAAGCCGTGCATCCAGCCCGCCTCTCCCAAAGAAGCATGTTGCAGCCAGACGGCAACCAAACTAAGCGCAACCGCCGACGGCAACGTAAACCCAAGCCACGCTGCCAACGCCCCCCAGACGCCGGCGCGCATCAGTCCGATGCCGATGCCGACCTGGCTGCTTGCCGGACCAGGGAGAAATTGGCATAAAGCGACCAAATCGGCATACGTTTTCTCGTCAATCCATTTCTTTCGTTTGACGTATTCTTCGTAAAAATAGCCAAGATGGGCCACCGGTCCGCCAAATGACGTCAAGCCGAGGCGAAGCGCCGTAATTGCGACCTCCCAGACGGAACCATATCGGTCTGCTGCTTGTTTCTTTGCAGCCATGGATCCCGCTCCTTTCGTTCACGAGAGTGTCATGCTACAATCATATCATCATGCACGAGAGGAGAGAATACCATGAACGTTCGAATGATGGCGACAAACGGTTTGATCGCCGCCGTATATATCGCCGTGACGGCGTTCATCCAGCCGTTTGGCTTTACGAACATTCAGTTTCGCGTCTCAGAAATGTTAAACCACCTAGTCGTATTCCGCCGAACATACGCCGTGGGCATCGTGCTCGGCGTCTTTTTGGCCAATTTGTTTTTCTCGCCGATTGTCGCGTATGATCTTGTATTCGGCGTCGGCCAGTCGGTGCTGGCGCTTCTCATCACGATTGTTTCCATGCGTTATGTCGAGAACATTTGGGCGCGTATGGCGATCAATACGTTGTCGTTTACCGTGACCATGGCCATCATCGCCTTTGAACTAAAGCTCGCGCTCGGCTTTCCGTTTTGGCTCACATGGCTGACGACGGCCATTGGCGAGTTTGTTGTCATGGCGATCGGCGCACCGATCATGTATGCGGTTGGCCGCCGCTTGGCGCCGAAGATGTTCGATTCCGCCCATCGAAGCCGTTAGCAGCCCTCTTTCGCCTTAGGCAAGGGGTTCGCTTCATTCTAAAGGCGCATTCCCCGTACGCCCACACGGGAAGTTCTTGATCAATCGTACGGGCTTTCAACATCTATTTTGACTACGGCATCGAACAAACCGCCCATTCAATGATCAGCGACATCACAGCAAGCAAGATGACTCCCGCCGTCGTCATCTTCAGCGCCCTCCGCCATCTTGGCGATAGGTACCGCCCCGTCCGAAGAACAACAAGGCCGACTGCGATTCCGCCCACCCACATGCAAAGACCCACCGGGGTGACAAGCTGACGCCAATCGCTGATCCAATAGTAGATGACGAACGTCTGGCAGGCAAGCAGGATGCACACGATGATTCTCATCGTTCCCCCCCTATGCGTTTGACCTTCTCCCTTCTCAATGATGTAGAGCAGTTTTATTTTATCTCATTATTTAAAATTTTTCTATTTGTTCCTTTGATTATTTAGAACATAGTTTTATAAAAAAATATGTATACACCGAAACAGCAGCGCCAAAGAGGCGATCTTATCACGATGTAAGCCTCTTTTGCCTATCATTGTTCACTTGCCAAATGCCAGCGATCGGCCTGGATCTTTGAACATTCACGGCGATATGGACTTCCCTTCTGATCCCCATCCGGAATGAACATGTCGAACGCCCACTCTTGATAAAAGGCACCCTAACAGGCGCAGCTGTCATCCGTATAATCAAAAAATATCAGAATGTGAAAAGGCTGTCTGGAAAAAGTCGAGCGATGACTTTTTCCGACAGCCTGTCGAGGGTGTTGTCTCCTTCGAGACGCTATGCATGGCAAACGTGCTGATGAAAGGGCTTCTTCGTTTGTCGGCCTTGCATGGCGGACGGATTATTTGTCAATTAACTCAATCGGCACAACTTTTCCATTTTCCACCGCGGCCACAACGATTTCTGATTCAAAGCCGCCATCATCGCCGACGCTTGGAACGACGTATACTTGCTTTTCTTTCGGAATGTTTTTCAGCCCTTCGTTCAAATGCTCGCGGATGGCCATCGGATCATCAACCGTCCCAGCGGCTTTCATAGCCTCAACAAACGCGTAAAGAGCCAAGTAGTTATACCCGGATTCCGAACTCGCCTCGGCATTGAATTTCGTCCGATATTTTTCCGCAAACTCCGGAGCCCCTGGTTGGTCGGAGTGAATAAGCGGCATGACGCCGATTGAGCCTTCCAGTATCTCATAAGAACCGATCGTCCGTTGCATTTCATCGAGCTTCGCCTGATCCATAATGATAAAACCGCCTTTAAAGCCAAGTTCACGCGCTTGTTTCGCCACTTTCGCCGTCGGTTCCGACGGTCCGCCGATAAACAGCACGTCCGGTTTTTCTTTCAATGCGTTCGTCACGATGGTAAAGAAGTCAGTGTCTTTCGTAAAATCAATCGACGATTTGTAGACGACTTCCCCGCCTTGCTTTTCCCAGTACGGCAACAATTTTTCCGTCCAGTCTTTCCCGTATTGCGTCGCCGTCGGCAGAGCGGCCAGTTTCTTGCCGAAACGCTTCATGGCATAATCAGTAAAGGTCGGGATGTAGCCGTCATAGCGCGGCGGAATGCGCACGGTCAGCTTGTTGCCGGTCTGCGTAATTTTCGGTTCGCTTGTGTATGCCGCGATGATGAAATTGTCCGTTTGATTGAACACTTGCAGCGCCATCACACCGCCGCTGTGTGGAGTAAAAATAATAGGCGTCTGATGCTCCTGAACGAGACGTTTGGCGTTCGCCGCTGTTTCGTTCGGCAAATATTTGTCATCCAATGACACGATATTGAGCTTGTATGTTTTGCCGTTCACTTCAAATCCACCGCTGTTATTGATTTCTTCCGCCGCCATTTTTACGCCGTTTAACGTCCGCTCCCCGTAATAGGCGGCCGGACCGCTTAACGGACCGCTGTATCCGATGTTGACTGTGCCCGTTTCACCGCCGCCTCCGCCTCCATTATTGTTGTTTCCGGTGCTTGCGTTGTTGTTAGTTGTTGAGCTGTTGCAGGCAGCCAGCATCAACATCATGATCGCTGCCATCATCGCCAAGATGGACCATTTTCTTTTTTTCATTACTACTCCCCCTATTGATGATTTATTATTTAGAATATTTAGATAATATTCAGCGCGCCCGTTATTCACCTCCTTTCAGTGCCATCTCTTCTCCTTGCTTTCGTTGCTGAAGAAGATGGAGTCGATCATCCGCCAATGTACGCCTTGCGGACATCGTCGTTGGCGAGCAGCTCCTCCGCTGTTCCTGAGGCAACGATCGTTCCATTTTCAAACACATAGCCGTGATGAGCGATGGACAACGCCGCATGGGCATTTTGTTCGGCGAGCAAAATCGTCGTCCCTTCCTGATTGATTTGTTTAATCGTCGCAAACATTTGCTCGACAATGAGCGGAGCAAGCCCGATCGACGGCTCATCAAGCAAGAGCACCGCAGGGCGCGACATTAAGGCGCGTCCGATGGCAAGCATTTGCTGCTGGCCGCCGCTTAGCGATCCGGCCGGCTCATTGCGCTTTTCCCGCAGGATGGGAAATAATTCATATACGTGTTCCAACGATCGGCGGATGCCATCTTTATCCTTTCGATGAACGTAAGCGCCCATCAGCAAATTTTCGTATACGCTCATGCGCGGAAACAGTTTGCGCCCTTCCGCGCATTGCACGACGCCGCGCCCGACGATGCGATCAGGCGGAAGTGAGTCGATGCGCTCACCGTTGAGGCGGATTTCCCCTTGCACAGGTTTGTGCAGTCCGCTGATCGTGCGGAACAATGTACTTTTTCCTGCTCCATTGGCACCGAGCAAAACCGCAATCTCTCCTCGCTTGACGGAAAACGTCACATCGCGAATGGCGGCAAAACTCCCATAGCGGACCGATACGTTCGCAACTTCAAGCAATGGCGCTCCCTCCTAAGTACGCTTGAATGACCGCCTCGTTGTTTTTCACTTCCTCCGGCGTTCCTTCTGCAATTTTCTCTCCATAGTTCAACACCATAATGCGGTCAGCGATTTTCATAATCATCGACATTTTATGTTCAATGAGACAAACTGTCAGGCCGCCCTTGACCATTTTGACAATCAGCTCTTCCAACCCTTCCGTTTCGTCCGGGTTGACGCCGGCAGCAGGCTCGTCAAGCAGGACGAGTTCCGGATCGGTCGCCAAGGCGAGCGCAAACGCCACCCGCTTTTTCTGTTCCTGCGACAGGTTAGCAACGAGCCGATCCGCCACATCGGTGAGCCCAACAAAGTCGAGCACTTCCATCGCCTTTTCTTTGCATGCCTGTTCCTCGCGGCGGTGCCGTTTCGTGCGCAAAATGGCATCAAATAAGTTGGATGATGTGCGGAGACGATGGCCGATGATGACGTTGTCAATCACCGTCGCCTGTTCAAACAAGTGAGTCGTTTGAAACGTGCGGGCGATGCCGAGCTTCGCCCGTTCGTTTGCCGGCAGGCGGGTAATATCGCGCCCTTTGAACGTAATCGTCCCTGACGTCGGCCGGTGCAAGCCGCTGATTAAATTGAAAAACGTCGATTTGCCGGCTCCGTTTGGGCCGATGATGGCGTTGATCTTCCCTTGCTCGACGGAAAAGGTGACATCGTTGACCGCCAGAAGCCCGCCAAACCGCTTCGTCAACCGTTCAACGTGCAAAAGCATCGTTATCCCTCCTCTGCGTGCCGCTCGCCTCGTCCTTGGCTCGAGACGGCCAGTTCCGCAGCAACTCGGTTCGCTTCTGGATCGAGACGGCGCGCTTCTTCACGCTTTGCTTTCAAACGGATGACCCCCCCGGCAATGCCATGAGGGTAAAAGATGATGAGCAACGTCAGCACCGGACCGAAAATCAACATCCGGTAATCTTGCAAAAACTGCAATTGTTGGGACAGAAACGTAATCAGCAACGTCCCGACGACCGGACCGGCAAGCGTGCCAATCCCACCGACAAGCAAGTACGTTAAAAAGTCGAACATGACGCTGACGTACGCAATGTCCGGGCCAAGAAAGCGGATGAACGACGCGTACAGCGCTCCGGCAAGCGATGTAAAAAAGACCGAGAGAACAAACGAGGCGAGTTTGTTTTTCATCGTCGAGATGCCAAGCGTCAACGCGAGCTCCTCACTGTTGCGAATGGCGATGTACGTCCGTCCGGTCAACGAATAGACAAGGCGGTACATGGTGAAGATGACCGCAACCAAGAAGCATAACACCAAATAATATTGGGCGACGGGCGTTTGAAACGAGAGCGGGCCGATGTCAGCCGGCGCCGGAATGCCGATAAACCCGCGCACTCCGCCGGTTAAACTGTCCCATTTGTCAATGATCAAATAGATGATGTAGCCGACGCAAAGTGTATAAATGGCGAAAAAGTGTTCTTTCGTTCGCAAGGCGACAAGTCCGACGAAAACGCCGATCAACGTCGTCAGCAAACACGCTGCGGCAAAAGCAAGCCAAAACGGCCAGCCGGCTTTTACCGTCAAAATGCCGAGCGCATACGCGCCGATCGCAAAAAATCCAGCGTGGGCAAGCGACAAATACCCCGTATAGCCGGCAAACAAGTTCAATCCGTACACCGCAATCATCCAAATAAAGGAAATAGTCATCATATGCACGTAATAGCCGTTGGTCACAAGCAGTGGGAAGGCGAGTGCCAACGCCGCGAGAACAGCAAGCCATAGGCGTCGTTTTTCGAAAACGGCCATCAATGTCCCTCCTTGGCAAACAGTCCGTTCGGTTTGACCGTTAAAATGATGACGAGGATGGCAAAAGCGATAATGTCCTTGTAGTCATTCGACACATATGTCGCCCCCAAACTCTCGCTGAATCCTAAAATATAGCCGCCGACAATGGCGCCGGGAATGCTTCCCATGCCGCCGAGAATGATGATGACAAACGCTTTCAAGATGACGAGATGCCCCATGCCGGGAAACACGAGGTTGATCGGCGAAGCGAGCGACGCGGCGAGCGCAGCCAGGCTGCCGGAGAGGAAAAACGTCAGCATGGCCACTTTGTTCGTATTGATGCCGACCAAATTCGCCCCTTCGCGGTTTTGCGCCATCGCGATGATGGAAGCCCCGATGAACGTCTTTTTCAAGAAGAGGTAAAGCAAGATCATGATGATGACAGCGGATGCGATGATGAGGATGCGTTGAATGGTCAATGTGAATCCGAACACCGTGACGACATCGCCATACGGGGTCGGCATCGTCTGATAGTCCGCCCCCCAGACGAACTGGGCAAACGCTTCCAAAAAGAGCAAGATGCCGATCGCCGCGATTTTATCATGGAGCGGCGGCGCATTGCGAAGCGGATAAAACACGAGCCGCTCCATCAAGACGCCAAGCAGCCCGACCGCCGCCATCGATGCGACGATCGCGATCCCATACGGCATCCCGAGCTTCGTCATAGCCATCAATGTAACATAACCGCCCATCATATACAGCGCGCCGTGGGCGAAGTTTGGAATGTGCAAAATGCCGTAAACAAGCGTCAACCCTAACGCCACGAGGCTGTAAACGCTTCCAACAGTCAGCCCGTTTAACAGCTGTTGGATGAATAGCTCCATCCCGATCCCCCCTTTTTGTTTGCCGTTTGGCCAGACCATCAAAGCGGCCGATCTTTCATTCGGTCTGACCGCCCGAATTGCCTAGCTCCTCCTCATTTCGACCGCTTTCTCCAGCTCTTGGCGCCTTTATACCGTGCAAAATGAAATCAACGAAAATATCCGTCAGTTCTTCTTCAGAGATGCCTCCGTCAGGCCGGAACCAATAATAGCTCCAGTTGGTGATGCCGAGCAGACCGAACGTAATCATTTCTGCATGAAGCGACGGCTTGAATTCGCCGCGCGCCATTCCGTCCCGAATAAGCTGTTCATACCGCTTGCGAAACAACCGCCGCTTGGCGCGGATTTCCTCTAAATGGTCGTCAGCCAAATGCCGCATCTCACGGAAGAAAATGCGGGCGCTTTTCTTCCGTGTGCGGATATTGCAGATGACCATATGGACGATGGCCCGCAATTTCTCCGTGCAGCTTTTCTCAAGATCTTGGACAATGCAAGCTTGCTGCCGAAGCAAATCGTCCAGATAGGAAACACAAATATCACATAGCAACTCCTCTTTGCTTTTGTAATAGTAGTAAAAGGCTCCCTTCGTTGCCCCGATCGCTTCGACGATTTCCTGCACCGACGTTTCTTTGAATCCTTTGCGTTCGAACAACTCTATGGCCACTTCCCTTAATTTTTCTTTCATCCTCCACGGTCTCCAATGCGTCATTCTCTCTCAATGATGGTCGCAATCCCTTGGCCGCCGCCGATGCACGCCGTAATCAGCGCATACTTCCCGCTGCGGCGTTTCAATTCATACACCGCTTTTGTGATCAAAATCGCCCCGGTCGCGCCAAGCGGATGGCCGTGGGCAATGGCGCCGCCGTTTATGTTCACTTTTTCCGGATCCATTTCAAGCTCGCGGTCGCAGGCGATCACTTGCGCGGCAAACGCTTCGTTGATTTCGATGATGTCCATCTCATCAAGCGTCAACCCCGCTTTTTCCAACACTTTTCTTGTCGCCGGCACCGGACCGATGCCCATGATGTTCGGGTCGACCCCGGCGACCGCATGGGCGCGGATGACGGCAAGCGGCTTTACGCCAAGCTCCTCTGCTTTTTCCCGCGACATGATGACGAGCGCGGAGGCGGCATCGTTCAGTCCCGAGCTGTTTCCGGCTGTCACCGTTCCGCCTTCCAAAAATGCCGGCGGCAGCTTCGACAGCGCTTCCATCGTCGTGTTCGGGCGCGGATGTTCATCCGTATCGAAGACGAACGGCTCGCCTTTTTTCACCGGAACGGTGATCGGCACGATTTGTTCGTCAAACCGCCCTTCCTGCATGGCGCGCGCCATGCGCTGCTGACTGCGCAAGGCAAACGCGTCTTGTTCTTCACGGCTGATGCCGTACTTTTTCGCCAAATTCTCCGCCGTAATGCCCATCGGCGGGTCACCAATCTCTTTTGGCGACAGCTGCGACTTGCGGAAGCTGGGCGGTGTTGAGCTGTACGGTTTTTCCGGGCGGTCCATCAAATACGGTGCGCGGCTCATGCTTTCCACACCGCCGGCGATATAGACGTCCCCGTCGCCGGCCCAAATGGCCTGCGCCGCCAACGCCACAGCGTTAATGCCCGAACCGCATTGGCGGTCAACGGTCAAACCTGTCAACTCTAGAGATAAGCCGGTTTGCAGCGCCGTCAGTCGGGCGATGTTGCCGCCGCCGCTTAAGACATTGCCCATGATGACATCATCGACGTGTTCCGGGCCGATGTTCGCCCGCCGCATCGCCTCTTTGATCACTTCCGCACCGTAAATATGCGCCGGCAACGTCGCCAAAGCGCCTCCTTGGCGGGCAATGGCCGTCCGTACGGCCGACACAATGACGGCATCCCGTTTCATCGTCATTCCCCCTTGTTCGTTGTGAACACATCCCCGCAAACGGGCTGGCCCCTCGCCCCGCTTACGGCTTCAGCTTTGGGGCCGCCCGTCTTTTTCACTCGTAAAGCGCAAAGACCGCTTCACCTTTGACGACTTCTTTGCCATGCTGATTGACGGCCGCGACGTCAAACCGAATCGTCTTGTCGCCTTTTTCCTTCACCGTTGCCTTTAAGGTGATGATATCATTTAAAAACACCATCGATTGAAAGCGGACAAAATAGTCCTGTACGAACCCTTCTTCGTAATACGGCGTAAACAGCTTGGCCAAGTTCCCCATCGTCCACATGCCGTGGGCGATAATGCCCGGCAGGCCGGCTTTTTTCGCCTCTTCATCGATCGTATGAATCGGATTGTAGTCGCCTGATGCGCCGGCATATTTGATCAAATCGAGCCGGGACACCGGGGGAAGCGTCACGTCGGGAAGCGACTGCCCTACTTGCCAATCGCGGATCGTCGTCATACGCTCATCGCCTTTCTAACCGCCTCGTTGATCATGATCGTCGAGGTGGAAGTGAAAATGAGATTTCCGTCAGCATCCTCGCCGTTGTTGGCGATCACTAAAAAACCGAGCAAGCCCATGCTGCTTTGTTTTTCGTAATAATCTTTCACTTCCGCATAGCAGTACAGTTCTTCACCGACAAACAGCGGACGCTCATAATGGAAGCGCTGCTCGCCGTGAATGAGCCCTTTGGCTGGCAATTTCAATCCTTCAATGACGCCGTAGTCAAACACGCGCGGAAACGTCGGCGGGGCGATGTTGCGCCCGTAGCGCGACCGCTTCCCCGTCTCCTCATCCCAATAAATCGGATGAGGGTCGCCGATCGCCTCCGCAAACTTTTTCACCGCTCCGTGTTCAACGGTGTTTTTCACTTTCGCCGACCGTTTTCCGATGTCATGCTGGTACATCCCCGTCCCCCCCTTAACATTTCGGGCCGCCGGCCACATACAGCACTTGGCCGTTGACAAACGACGACCGTTCGTCGGCGAAAAACGCGACTGCATGGGCGATGTCTTCCGGACGGCCGCTGCGTCCGACCGGGATGTTGGCGACGCTCGCCTGAATGAGCTGCTCAAACGAAATGCCAAGCCGCTCAGCGGTTGCCTTTGTCATATCGGTTTCAATGAATCCTGGAGCGATGGCGTTCGTCGTAATGCCGAACTTGCCGAGCTCGATCGCCAACGTTTTCGTAAACCCTTGAATGCCGGCTTTCGCCGCCGAATAGTTCGCCTGGCCGCGGTTTCCGAGCGCGGAGGTCGACGAAACGTTGATGATGCGGCCATATCCTTTTTCGACCATATATTTTTGCGCGGCGCGGGCGCAGTAAAACGCGCCTTTTAAATGGACGTCCATGACCGTTTGCCAATCGTCGTCCGTCATTTTAAAGAGCAAGTTGTCGCGGATGACGCCGGCGTTGTTGACAAGAATATCAAGCGAGCCGAACCGGTCGACGACCTCTTGCATCGTCGTTTCCACTTGTTCGCGGTCGGTGACGCTCGCCACTTTGGCGTACACGTCATACCCTTTCTCCCGCAGCTCGGCAGCCGTCGCTTCAAGCGCTTCTTCATTTAAATCGATGAATGCCACTTTCGCCCCTTCTTCCGCGAAGCGGGTGACGATCGCCTTGCCGATGCCGCGGCTTCCTCCGGTCACAAACGCCACTCTTCCTGCAAACCGTTGGCTCATCGTGTTCTCCTCCCTTTCGATAACGCTTTCATTTTTCAGATGAACTGACCAAGTTTGACATGCCCTTTAATCAAGTTGCGAGCGATAATGAGGCGCTGAATTTCATCCGTGCCGTCGTAAATGCGCCACAGCCGCGCTTCGCGATACCAACGCTCGATCGGCATTTCCTTCGTATAGCCCATGCCGCCGTGGATTTGCATGACGCGGTCAACGACGCGATTGCCCATGTTCGCGCCAAACAGTTTCGCCATCGATGCCAAGTGGCGGTTGTCCTCCCCTTGGTCGAGCGTAAACGCCGCATTTAACACCAGCCATTTGGCCGCTTCGATTTCCACCGCTGAATCGGCGATCATCCATTGGATTGCTTGCCGCTCGGCGATCGGCTTGCCAAACGTGACGCGCTCTTTCGCATAATCAATCGCCATCTGCAGCAGCCGCTCCGCCGCCCCGACCGCACGGGCGCCGACGACCCATCGCGCATAGCCGATCCACTCAAGTCCAAGCTTGTAACCGTAGTGCAGCTCGCCTAAAATGTTTTCTTCCGGCACGCGCACGTTTTCGAAAATCAAGCTGGCTGGCGTCGACGGCCCCATCGTATAAATCGGTTCGGAGCGCCAGCCCATCTCGCGGTCAACGATAAAGCACGTCACCCCTTCGCGCCCGTTCGTCGCCTGATGCCGCTCTTTGTCGGTGATGGCGATCACCATCACGAAATCGGCGTCATTGCCGCCGGTAATGAATGTCTTCTCCCCGTTCAACACCCATTCATCGCCATCTTTGACCGCCGTCATTTTGATGTTGCGCGTATCGGACCCCGCCCCTGGCTCGGTCATGGCGAAACACGATTTTTTCTCGCCGTTGATCGTCGGGATCAAGTATTTTTTCTTCTGCTCCTCATTCGCATAATACAAAATGTTGTCCGCCGACCCGCCGAACTGGAACGGAACGAGCGTTTTCGACACTTCCATTAGGACGATCGCCTGCATGACGTGGCCCAAGTTCGCGCCGCCGTATTCCTCCGGCGTGTTGATCCCCCAAAAACCCGCTTCTTTCGCTTTTAATTGCAATTCTTTCAATTTCTCCGGCGCAAGCCCGGGCTTTCCTTCCCACTCATTGCGCAACACTTCGTTTTCAAGCGGCATTAACTCTTTTTCCACAAACTTGCGGATCGCTTTTTGCACCATGCGCTGCTCGTCTGTTAAGCGCAAATACATGATGGTCCCCTCCGTTTTCCGTTACGCCTTTATGCTCGGCTCCACTCATCAAAATACCAACCGGTTGGTATGTTATCTTTATTATATTAGAATGTTCTGAAAAGTACAATACCTTTTTTGATTTTTTGTCCAACGGGAAAACGCCATATGTGTTCTCCCGTTGGCATGGAATCTATCGATCTATTCCGCCTGTAGTTGCTTGCGCACGTTGGCGACCGTTTCTCCGATTCCGCCATAAATGACAAGGTCAAACATCCCGTCCATTCTTGTCGCTGTTTTGTTAATCAATACTTTCCTTGTTGCCGGCGATTCGGCGGCGACATAAAACGGGATTTGATTCACGGGCGCCACTTCCAAACTTGTTCCCATGGCCAGAAGCAAGTCGCTGGCGGCCGCCGCAGCAAACGCTTCTTCCATGCGCGGCACGAGCCCGCCAAACAAAACGACATCCGGTTTGACAATCGTCTGGCACTTTTCGCAGCGCGGCACCTCGTGGTGGTTGATAAACGACAGATCATACTTGTTGCCGCATGACGGGCATGTCGCCGTCTGCAGCGTGCCGTGCAGCTCAATGACATTCGTGCTCCCTGCTTTTGTATGCAGCCCGTCAATATTTTGCGTCAAAATCGTCACCGTCTTGCCCATCTCCTCAAGCCAACGGAGAAACCGATGCCCATCATTCGGGGCAAAGCCGCCCATCATTTTTAATGAAAACATCCGCTTAAATCGACGCCAAAAATCAGCCGGATCTTTTTTGTAATAATGCTCTGACAAATAATATTCGACATGGTCCTCTTGGGCGTAAAGGCCGTTTTCACTGCGAAAATCAGGAATGCCGGACTCCGTGCTCATCCCGGCCCCGGTCAGGACGGCGATTGTATTCGCCTCTTTGATCCATTGCGCCAGTTGCCGGATTTTGCCCACTCTCGTTCTCTCCTTTCTTACGAACCTCTTGGACTTCGGGAATGGGAGCTGGGGGCTCCCGCCTGCAGCGAGGCTACCGTAAATTGAACCCTTTCCCTTCCACAAACTCCTTTATGTACATCCGGACTTGACGGCTGAGCATCTCGGCCATTTGCCCGGTCCAAGTGTCGCGGCGGCGGCCGTTCGTCCGCTGTTCATAATAGGCAGACACGGTTTCGTTGTAGCGTTGCAGCTGTTCGACGAGCCGCGTGCGGTCTTGGTCGTATTCGTCCTCGTGATAAACGTGTTCAAACGGCAGCCGCGGCTTTCGATCCGGCATTTGCGCAGGATAGCCGACGGCAAGCCCAAACAGCGGAATGACCCGCTTCGGCACATTTAGCAGCGCACATACTTCGGGCAAATTGTTGCGCAACCCACCGATGTAGCAAATGCCAAGCCCCATCGACTCCGCAGCGATGGCGGCGTTCTGCGCCGCAAGCGCTGTGTCAATCAGCGCGACCATAAACTTTTCCGTGCTCTCTAGCGACGGAAGCACGTCTTTTCCTTCTAGCTCGCCAATGAGCTCATGGCGGTGAAAATCGGCGCAAAAGATGAAAAAATGGCCGTTTTGGGCCACGTACGACTGATTTCCTGCCAATTCCGCAAGCTTTTGCTTTTTTTCCGGATCTTTCACGCCGATGATCGAGTACGCCTGCACATAACTGGAAGTCGACGCCGCCTGGGCGCATTCGACGATCGTGCGGATTTGTTCATCCGTCAACGGCCGCTCTTCAAAACGGCGAATCGAGCGATGGCGCAAAATCGTTTCAATGACCGCATTCATCATCCATGCCTCCTGATGCAATGAATGGTATTGTTCCCGATTTTCATCATAGTAAAAAAAGAAAGAGCCGAAAAATGATCAGCTCTTTTCTGCCATTACTGACCAAACCGCCCCTCCTGGTAATCGCGGATCGCTTCGCGGATTTGTTCCGGCGTGTTCATGACGAACGGCCCGTAGGCGACGACCGGTTCGTTCACCGGCTCGCCGGCGTAAAGAAGAAGGCGCAGCTTTTCACGCGCGGTCACCTGCAGCTCCGTTTCTTCGCCGCGGTCGTGGCGGCTGAAAAACAGCGCTTGCCCGGCTTTTCCTTCCGTCTTGTCGGCGCCAAACATGCCGCTGCCTTCTAAAATGTACAAAAAGCCGTTGTAATGGCCCGGCAAGTCTTGCGCCACCGTCGCCCCCGGCTCCACCGTCATGTCGACCATCGTCACCGGGACGATGTTTTTCGTCGGCGCTTTGACGCCTTTCGATGAGCCGGAAAAGACGCGGATCACCGCCCCTTCCTCTTTTCGCACCGGCATGTCCTCGGCGCGCAAGTTTTGGTAGCGCGGCTCGGTCATTTTATGCGTGCTCGGCAAGTTGATCCAAAGCTGCAGGCTGTGCACCGTCGAACCGGGAGCCGGGTCTTCTTTATGGACGACGCCGCGGCCGGCCGTCATCCATTGCACATCCCCGGGGCCGAGCGTGCCGTGGCCGGCTTTGCTGTCAAAATGTTCGAGCTCGCCGCTGATCACGTACGTCACCGTCTCGATGCCGCGGTGCGGGTGGACATCAAAGGTTCCGCGCTCGAAAATATCTTCCATCATCAGCAAAAACGGATCATACTCTTGCCAATTCCCGGGCTCCAGCACAGGCCCGCTTCGGTGAATCGGGCTGTTGACAGTCATTTGCACCGTTTTGGTACGGCGAATGCGGCGTTGAATCGCCATAACCTCTCCTCCCTTATGTTGCGCAATTCCGGCCGTTGCCGAAAGGAGTGCAGCTCAATCGACAAACCGTTTCCTCCTTCATCGTACCGGATTCAACGAAAAACAGGCAAGTCATCTGCCTGAAAAATGGCGGCCATACCGCTCGCAAAAAACAAAAACCTGCCGGCACTCGGCAGGTGGACGTTGGAAGAGGGATTCCAATCCCACCATAAATGGCCTTTCACGAAAGAAAAGTATGAATCAGATCCAAGCAATCCGAAACAACTTCATTGGGCGCCCGTCCTACTATTTGAAGCTGTCGGGCGCGCCAATCTAAACTTTTGACCTGATCGGTTAAAATCACGCCTTCAACGGCCAAGCCTGATGGCAATTCCACTTCAAATGGATATCCTTTTTGTTGCCGGGTGATCGGGCAAAGCACCGCAAACCCTGTCAATTGATTGAACCGCTTTGGTGATAGAACGATGCCGGGCCTTTTTCCTGCCTGCTCATGCCCTGCTTGTGGATTGAAATTGACGTAAACAAGATCCCCACGATCCGGCGCTTGCATCAGAACAATTCATTCCCTTCTGTTCCAAAATCAATTTCAGCATGACGATTTTCCGGCGTGATTTTAGCCAAAAGTTCCTCCAATGTCGGCTTTTTCTTTTTCGGGATCAACTTGATCGCTTGGTTCTCAACGATCACCTCCACTTCTGATCCTTGATGAAGCGCTAAACGTTCAGCAATCACGCTTGGGATACGAACCGCAAGGCTGTTTCCCCATTTTTGAACTGTTATTGTCATGATTGACACTCCTTTCTGTTTGTTTAATTCCATTATACCTCTCTCCTTTCATTTCGTATATACATAGTATATACATAAATTCAAAAAAAGATGCCATCGAGACGGTGTTTTCGATTCGAAACGAACGATTACGATTGATGATAAGACGCTGAACATGTTAAAAGATTTGAAGAAAAGTCAAAAGGATTCCCAAAAAATGAAAAACGACTGCCAACGCAGTCGTATCAAGGGTTTCATGATTTACAATTTGACAGGATCGGATATTAGAAATGGAGGAAGAGGGATTCGAACCCCCGCGGGCTGTGACACCCCTAGCGGTTTTCGAAACCGCCCCCTTCAGCCAGACTTGGGTATTCCTCCGTATAAAAATGGAGCCTATCGGATTCGAACCGATGACCTCCTGCGTGCGGGGCAGGCGCTCTCCCAGCTGAGCTAAGGCCCCATGGCAATGGTCGGGAAGACAGGATTTGAACCTGCGACCTCACGGACCCGAACCGTGTGCTCTACCAAGCTGAGCTACTTCCCGACACAGGCTGGTTTACCTTGCGACAATTCACATTCTATATGAACCTCAAAGGAAAGTCAATAGTTTTTTTATCTTTTTTTCGCCATAACGGATGAAAATTTATCTTTTTTCTGAATTATCAACACAAAAGCCCATATCAATACAGGTATATTATACTCGCTGCTTGGCGATTTTGAAAAGGCAAAAGCCGTTCTTGACGAACGATGGCTCATGTTTTATGTGGCCATCTACATGTACAGCATTTGGGACAGCTACCGCGGCTCAGTCGACATGAACAAGCTGTATTTGCTCGCCGACCGCGAAGATGCGCCGATCTCTTCCATCCGAATGGGAATATGGGATATTAATTATTTGGACAAGCGCGAGCCTTGGCTGGCGCTGGTCTAGTCGGTGCTCGCCCCGGGCCTTGGCCATTTGTATGTCCATAAAGTGATCACCGGCCTGTTTATCTTCACCTTTACCATTTTGGTATCGTATTTCGCCCACTTGCCCGAAGCGATTACGTACACGCTGACGGGCCGATTCGATTGTGCAACGAAGATCATCGATATGCAGTGGGCGCTTTATCTGCCACCGATTTACTCGTTCATCTTTTACGATGCTTACGTATCAGCGGTCGAATACAACAAGTTGTTTGAAAAAGAACTAGCCCACTATTTGCGGCGCCGCTTTCAGCCGAAACGGTTCGCATGGCCGATTTGATGGGAGGCGTTTCATGATTGTCATTGCCACTTTCGAGAGCCACCTATTCGTTGAACTGGCGATTTCAGCGCTTCAAGAAAAAGGGATTGCTGAACATCAGATTTTTGCAGTCCCGCTCAACCGCTCTGCCGAACCGCCGCGCCTGCTTGATACGCTCCATCACGCCAACGGGTTCAGCTTCCTTGACTTGGCGGCGATTTTAGGAACGTGCTTGATGCTGCTAGGGGCGATTTACGGCTATGTGTTGGCATGGGGTCCGATCATTTGGGGGATTATCGGGGCGGTTTCAGGCATCGGAATCGGCATTTTGCTCAAATGGTGGGTAAACCGAAAATCCACGCACCGTCAAAGCCGCACAGGCGCTGATATCGTGCTTCTCATCCGTTGCGATGAACAGCAATGGCCGGCCGTGGAGCAGTTGCTGCGGGGCCATCACGCGCTTGGACTCGCCGGCGTTCACGACAAGCAGCCGAATAGATAGGCATTTCATCCCCTTTCACTGAAAAACCCGAGGGAACACCCCCTCGGGTTTTCGCCGCTCTGCCGTTTTCAATAGACATCTCGCCGCATAAAGACAAAAAAAGCGACAAGAAGCCCTGCAAGCCCCCAAACGGCCAGCACGGCCATCGAAAAGCCAAGCGTCATTCCCTCAATCGGCGGAGTCGCTCCTTTTATGTAATCTGTCAGCCGCAAATTGACCATAAACAAATATTTCGCCGAATGCCATGACGACACCATGTTCGACAAAATCGCGCCAGAAATCAATGCCGCGAGCATAATGCCCATCACTGCCGCCGTGCTCCGAAGCAGCACGGAACACATAAACGTCAGCGTGCCGACAACAGCACTCACAAACGTGGCGAGCCCAAGCTCGATCAAAATGTATTTCCATTGCGGAATCATGTGAACGTTCGTTGTATCGAGATCCTCTCCTTGAGGGACAAAACCGGTCAATAGTGGCAGATGAAAGCCGCCGTACCCGAACACAAGACCGGAAATGACATACGACAACACTGCTGTCGCCAACATCACAAACGAGACAGACAACAAGAGCGCGATATATTTGCTGAGCAGCACTTTCCACCGCTTCACCGGCCGAACGAGAAGCAGCTTGATCGTTCCAGCGCTTGCCTCGGACGACACTAAATCGGCCGCCACCACCATCACCAAAAGCGGCAAGAACAAATCGATGGCGTTTTCGATAAACGTGCGCATAAACGTCGGCGCACCAGGAGCGGACGGGTTGATGTTATGTTCTAAGTAATACTGCTGCTGCTTGAGACGGATTTGCAAATACTTCCGCCATTCTTCCGACATGCTCGGCGACTGGAGGCGGTTTTGCAAATCGACGATTTGCTGCTGCAGCTGCGTCCGCCAGTCGGTCGTGCCAAGCCGTTTTCGCAGTTCTTCCGTCTCGCGGTATTGGGCGTATGTAAACAAGGCGACGAGCACCGCAATGATGGCGGCGATCACCCATAGACGCCGTTTGCGAACGATTTTCAACATTTCATTATACACGAGCTTACTCAATCGTTTCGCCCCCTGTCAGCTCGATAAACAAGTCCTCGAGCGTCGGCAGCCGCGGTTCAATTTCCGAAACCGAGACGCCGGCTTGGACAAGCTTGGCGTTCCAAGCGGCTAGTCTCGACGGCTCATATGGCGTGACGATCGTCTCTTCATCGGCGCGCAACACCTCGGTTTCCGCCGCTAACAGCGCCCGCGCCCGCTCGATCGGAACGGCTTTCCAAACGACGCGCGCCTGCTGGTTTAACAGCCGCTCCACCGTGTCGACCGCCAAGAGCCGCCCTTTCGCCATAATGGCGACGCGGTCGCACATTAATTGAATTTCGCTTAACAAATGCGATGAAACGAGGACGCTCAACCCTTCCGTTTCCGCCAAAAAGCGGATGAAGGCGCGCATTTCGCGAATGCCGGCCGGGTCAAGGCCGTTGGTCGGCTCGTCCAAAATGAGCACCTTCGGCTTTCCAAGCAGCGCCTGCGCGATGCCGAGCCGCTGCCGCATGCCGAGCGAATACGTGCCCACCCGGTCATGGATGCGCTGTTCCAGCCCGACGAGCTTCGCCACTTCCATGATGCGATCTGCACCAATTCCCGGCATCATGCGGGCGAAATGTTCAAGGTTTTCCCAGCCTGTTAAATACGGATACATTTCTGGGTTTTCGACGATGCAACCGATCTGGCGGATCGCGTCGGTAAACTGGCGGTGAAGATCATACCCGCCAATTGCCACCGTCCCCGCCGTCGGCCGAATGAGCCCGACGAGCATGCGGATCGTCGTCGTTTTTCCCGCGCCGTTCGGCCCTAAAAAACCGAATACTTCCCCTTCATGCAGCTCAAACGAAATGCCTTTAATAATTTCCTTGCCGCGAATCGTTTTTCGCAGCTCTTTGACCATCAATGTCGCCCGTTTGGTCATCGCTCGTCCTCCTCCGTCAACGTGATGAGCGAGGCGACGCGCTCTCCAATCCGCTTGTACCCTTCTTTGTTTGGATGGAAATGGTCGCTATATAAATAATCATTGACATGCAAGACAAACAAGTCAAACGTCGGCACCGCGACGATGTTCGGATAGCGGGCCGCCACTTCCGCTGATGCAAAATTCCAATCGCGCACAACCGCCGACGTCCATTTGGCATCGTCTAAATCGCCAAACGGGTTGTACAAACCGATCGCAAAAATGACCGCTTCGCTGTTGAAGCGGCGCAGCGCGGCGAAAATGCGGTCTAGGTTGGCTACATATCGCCGTTTCGCCTCATTCAGCTGCTTTCGATCCAGTTTCAACGCTTCCCCGCCTTGAAACAAGTCGTTGCCGCCGATGGTCATCACAATAAGATCCGCCATGGCGACTTGCCGCTGAATCTCAGGCTGGCCAAGCTGGCGAAGCAGTCCGTCGGAGCGAAGGCCGCGAACCGCCAAATTCGTCACACGGATCGGCCTATCCGTTTGCCGGCGAAGCGCATCGACCATATAGCCGACATACCCTTTTCCGCTTTCATCGCCCGTTCCTCTCGTCAACGAGTCGCCAAGAGCAACAATATCCATTTTCTCATCATGTTGCCTTGTTTCAGCCGTTGACGGCCGTTGTTCTTTCGTCGGCGGCTTGGCGGTTGCAAAAAACTGATCTTGCACCGCCAATGCCAGGCCGCCAAGCCAAAGCGCTCCGGACAGAGCGGCAACAACGATGAGAAACGAAACAGCTCTCCGTCTCATGCCACCACCTCATCTCTTTATTGGCTTTCTTCCAACCGTTCCTCTTTTTGCTTAACATCATTGGTTTGATCCAACCGTTGCCGATTTATGCGCCAATGCTTCGGATTCCAATACGCTTTCAGCTTCCTCGCTGCTTCTTTTCCAGCCAGCAGCACCCCGAGCCAAAACATGACTTCCGCCGCCGCAATGACCGTGGCGACAATCGTTGCCTTGACAGCGGCTGAAAACGGCAGAAACGGCGCGATCGGCACCGCCACCCAAACGACGAACGAGGCGATGATGAGGCCAATGCCAATGTGATACAGAACCGGTTTCTCTTGCTTCACGTCCCCACCTCCTTATGGCGTCGTGGTTGCGAACGAAGATTGGGATTCTGCACTCCCACTCTACCATATCCATCTCCCGTTCACGAAACGGCGCGCCTGAAGCCGTGCGTTTCGCCGCCAACCAACGCCTGTCTTGTTCCCAAACCGCAAAACGCACCGTTTGGAAGGAGAAAAACCGGCCTCATGGCATGAAACCAAGCAGACGGATTCGTCATCATCATCGTTATACGTATTAACAAAGAAAAGGTGTCCCTTTTATGCTTGGGACACCGTTCATTCACCCCTATCACCGCCGCGAAAAATTCCTTCTTTCCCCACTCAAGAGGATGGCGAAACGAAATAACACGAGCCTTAACCAAAAACAGGGGTTGGCGCCCCGTCTTAATCTACGACGCCAACTCCCCACTAGCTGTTTTTCCTTTCCGTCCATTTCTGATCGCCACCCATACTGCCGCCGCCCAGCCGATGACGATGAGGCCGTACACAGCAGGATAAACCGACGCCGGGGCTTCCCAAGCGTGCAGAAGCGTGCGAACGTTTGTCAAAATAATCAATCCGCCAACCAACACTCCAAGCAAATGGGACGGCAGTTTACGCACAAGCCAAGCCGCGATCGGCGCAGCGATGACCCCGCCCGCCATCAGCGTCAGCACCCAATACCAGTTCACTTGCTCCCAACCGAGTGAAATGACGAATCCGAGCGTTGCCGACAAGGCAACGGCAAATTCGGACGTATCGACCGTGCCAACCACCTTGCGCGCCTCCATGTTTTTATTGGCCAACAGCACCGGCGTCGCAATCGGCCCCCAGCCCCCACCGCCGGTCGCATCAAGAAAACCGGCCGCCAAGCCGAGCGGGACGAGCTGCTTATTGGACCACTGTTTTCCTGACGCCGACGGCGCGCGGCCGTTCAACACTAAAAATCGATAAATAATGTAAAAGCCAAGCGCCAATAAAAACAACGATACATACGGTTTGATCACATCCCCTGGCAAGTTGCTTAAAAAGCATGCTCCGATAAACGCGCCGACCGACCCAGGAATAATGAGCTTCCCGACCATGGCGCGATCGACGTTGCCAAATTTCCAGTGAGAGGCGCCGGACGCCGCTGTCGTCACCACTTCCGCCAAATGAACAGACGCCGAGGCAACAGCTGGAGCGATGCCAAACGTCAACAGCAGCGTCGACGAGGTGACGCCGTACGCCATTCCGAGCGATCCGTCGATCAACTGGGCGATAAATCCTACAAACACAAAAACGATCAGTTTTTTCATTGGTTTCCCTCCGCTTGCAATAGTTGAGCGTGTTACTTATAATTTAAATCCCATTATTCATAGATGTAAACTATGAATTTAAAAAATAAAAAAATGCAGTCATCTTTTCCTCCTCACGCGCAAGATGACGTTGCGAACGCCGGCAGCTTGGCGGCCGACGGGCGGAAGGCGCCGCGCGGCCGTCCATCAAGACAAACAGCTGCCTGCAGAAAAAAGGCGCCCCGAATATGGAGACGGGACACCTTTTGGATGGTGGCTTTCGATCAGAACTTTCCTTGATACCGCTCGACTTCCCAAGCATGAACCGCCGTGCGGTAGCTGTTCCATTCCTCTTTTTTCAACGCGACATATTCGTTGAATACGTGCTCGCCAAGCGTCGTGCGGCCGATTTCGCCTTCTTCGAACGCAGCGACAGCAGCACCCAAGTTTTCCGGCAAGTTGTCGATGCCAAGCTCCGCACGGCGTTCTTCCGACATATGGAAGATATCTTCATCAACCGGTGCTGGAGCGGTTAACCCTTTTTCGACACCGTCAAGGCCAGCGGCAGCGATGATGGCATACGCCAAATACGGATTCGCTGACGGATCCGGGCAACGGAGCTCAACGCGCGTCGCAACGCCGCGTTTCGCCGGAATGCGGATAAGCGCCGAACGGTTCGAAGCGGACCACGCGATGTAGCAAGGCGCTTCATACCCTGGCACAAGCCGTTTGTACGAGTTGACAAGCGGATTCGTAACCGCCGCAAAGTGCTTCACATTTTTCAGCAAGCCCGCGATGAATTGGTACGCTGTTTCTGACAACTGGTTCGCATCGTTCGGATCAAAGAACGCATTTTCCCCATCTTTGAAGAGGGAAATGTTGACATGCATCCCTGAACCGTTGATGCCAAACACCGGTTTTGGCATAAACGTCGCATGGAGGCCGAACTTGCTGGCGATCGTTTTGACAACCCATTTGTACGTCGTCGCATTGTCCGCCGCACCGAGCGCATCGGCATATTTGAAGTCGATCTCATGCTGGCCTTCCGCCACTTCATGGTGCGACGCTTCAATCGTAAAGCCCATCGCTTTTAAGGCGCGGTAAATTTCAAGGCGAACGCGTTCGCCCAAGTCTTTCGGAGACGGTTCGAAATAACCGCCGCCATCATGGAGCTCAAGCGTCGGATTGCCGTTTTCATCGGCTTTGAACAGGAAAAACTCCAGCTCTGGGCCGACCGAGATCGTATATCCTTTTTCTGCCGCCCGCTCGACCGTTTTTTTCAACACGTTGCGCGGGTCGCCCTCAAACAGCGTGCCGTCCGGATTGGTCACCGAGCAGAGAAAGCGCGCTTCCGCATAGCCTTCCTCGACCGTCCACGGCAAAACAGCAAACGTATTCAAATCCGGAAGAAGATACAAGTCGGAGCGGTTGATCGGCGAAAATCCTTTGATCGACGAACCATCAAACATGATTTTTCCTTCGACGACGTCATCAAGCTGTTCCGCCGTCACCGTTACATGTTTTAAAATCCCTTCGATGTCGACAAACTGCAAATGAAGAAGTTCAACGTTCTTTTGTTGGATCGTTTCTTTAATTTGTTCAAGCAATCCCGTTTGGGTGGAGGAAACGAACGTTTTTGACATGTCACATTACCTCACATTCTTACGTTTATTTTTCTAACATGCTTTTATTATAGAAAAAGAGTGGCCGTTTGGCAACACTTTTTTAGCAATTTTTCTGTATTTTTATAACGATTTTTTGCAATCGTTTCCATATTCATGTAAAACCTGAATCCGTGATAAAAACGCGTTCAAACTGCTGAGAAAGCTTGATAAATCAACAAATATCACACTTTTTGCTTTTCACTCAATAAGTGAACATCCGAAACTGGGCTAAACCCTTGATATGATTACGTTTTCCGGTGCTTTTGATGAGCTGCTGTCACGGATTCAGGGTAAAAAATAAACAGCCCAGAGGATGACCGTTCCTCATAGGCTGTTTCTAGATGTTACATTTTCTCCTCACGCCGCCGCCATGATCCGGACGGAATAAGCGGCAAGCCGGCCGCTTTTTCCGGCGGATAGACGTACACATATCCTTCGATCGGTTTACGCGCGTCGCGAACCCACACCCGTTCGTATTCGTTATCGCGCCGCCCTTCAACGTAATCCTCGAGCTCATCCATTGCCTTGAGCCCTTCTTCCGTCACCGTCAGCCACTCCCCTTCCACTTCCCCCTCTTCTCCAAGCACAAGCGCAGGGTATGGGCCAACGTTGTATAAGCGGCCGTTTACTTTCCCTGGACACGCGGCGCGAACGTATGGAGCGGCCACTTCATGGTTTTCTTCGCCAGTCAGCAACGTTCCATACACAAACACCCGATATCGCCCTTCCGCCATCTCCTCGTTCTCCTTTTGTTTACATAACATAAATTACGAAAACTCAAGGAAAGGAAACAAAAACAATGGAAGCCCTTCCTCTCATCCATCCTTGCCGCTCCGAGGCGGCGCCAGTGTGAATTTGTTCAGTAGATCGCGGCCACAAAAATGCCGTGCCGGCTGCACTCGCAAGCCAACGGCACGGCGGTGGCGATTCCGCAACGAACGAATGATGCTTTTTCCATCATACCCGCTTCACAATGAAAAGTCAAGCACATTGTTACAGTGCTTGTTTCCATTTAATGCTGCAGCCGATGCTCGGCTTTTGCTTTTCCGGCACCGGGCGGCCCTCCAACAAAGCATCCAGCGCGGTGCGGATCGACTCCCCGGTGACCGGGATGCCGTTGTTCGGGCGCGAGTCGTCCAACTGGCCGCGGTAGACGCATTTCAGATCCCGGTCGAAAATGTAAAAGTCCGGGGTGCAAGCGGCGTCGTATGCTTTCGCCACCTCTTGCGTCTCATCGTACAAATACGGAAACGGATAGCCGAGCTCTTCCGCCACCTTTTTCATGTTTTCGGGTGAATCTTCTGGATACTGTTCCGCATCGTTGGAGTTGATGGCGACAAACGACACCCCTTTGGGCATATAATCGTTCGCGAGGCGAACAAGCTCGTGCTGGACATGCTTGACAAATGGGCAGTGATTGCAAATGAACATAATGACGGTTGCGACGTCCGATTTCACATCCTCAAGACGGACGACGTTGCCATCGATGACATTCGTGAGGGAAAACGACGGCGCTTGTTTGCCGAGGGGAAACATGTTCGATTCGACAGCTGGCATCAACAACACCCTTTCTCCAATATTTTCTTTCATTATATCAAAAGGAAGGCGGGTGTCACAAATCCAGCGCCCAAACCGAACTGCACAGCTCGGCATATGATGCCACATAGACGACGGAAAGGAGGCGTTTGTGCATTGATTTATATGAATAAACACATGACCCCGCGCGTGTACGGGCCAGCTGCCGCACCGCCCGCATCCCACCCGATGTTTTATTATCGCCGCACCGCCGCGCAACAAATGCTCGAACAGCAAAAACAACAGTTCGATCAGTTGGCGGAACGGCTCGCCCAGCTTGAGGACGCCATCGAAGAAGGGCAAAAGCACCAAGCGGAACAACGCGAACAAATGGCGGACATGTTCGCCCGCCTCGAACAGTCGCTTGCGGCCGGCTGGGCGCGGCAAAGCGGACGGCTTGCCGAGGCGCTGTCCGAGCTCGGACAAACGGTGACTGCTGGGCAAGTAGCCCAAACCCATTATTACGAAGAAATGGCCGCCATAGTTGCCTCGCTTCAGCAAGCGGCCGAAACCGGGCAAAAGCAACAGGAAGCGCAAAGCGGGCAGTGGGCGGAAGCGCTCGCCCGCCTCGAGCGGCTGCTTATGGAAGCACAGGCGGGGCAAGCCGCCTTGGCCGGAACGCTCGAACGCCTCGAGCAGTCGGTCATCGCCCAGCAGGAGCGGGAGGAAAGGCGACAATTGCGGTGGGAAGAGCAGCTGGCCAAAGAAGAAGCGGCGCAGCAGGCCGTCATCGAAGCGCTCACCGTGCAAAGCGACACGATGCGCCGGCTCGAACAGCGGACGGCCGAACGCGAGCAGCTCGCCGAAGGAATGGCCGCCCGCCTCGAAGGGCAAGAAAAACTGTACCAAAAGTTGATCGAACAGCTCGAGCTGCAGCACGTGTTCCACGAGACGGTCATCGAACGGCTTGAAGCGCAAGAGGCCGCGCAGTACAAAGTCACCCGCCAGCTTGACAGTTTAAAAGAGGCGCTGTATGAACGGTGTTCGTTTATCGTCGACAGCGTCAGACAGCTGTTTCATTCCTTTTTCCCTAAGCGCGGCCCCAAACCCGACCGCCAGGCGGCTGAACAAAAGCAGTCCGTCAGCTTGTGAACTGCCGCGCATCTTGACGAGATTGGCCGATCCGCCGACGGCGGATCGGTTTTTGCTAGACGGGTGGGCAAATGAATGGACAAACCGAAGCAAAACAGCGCATAATAGAAACTAATCATTTTTTCCACCGCTGCGGCGGAAGAAGGAGGAATCGCAATGGCGCTGCAACTGAGCGTCCTCGACCAGTCGCCGATCGCCGAAGGCATGACGGCAGAAGAAGCGCTCGAGAACACCGTCAAGCTCGCCCAACACGTTGAGCAGCTTGGCTATAAGCGGTTTTGGGTGTCGGAACACCACGATACAAACAGCCTTGCCGGTTCGTCGCCGGAAGTGCTACTCGGACACATCGGAGCGAAAACGTCGCGCATCCGCATCGGCTCAGGCGGCGTGATGCTGCCGCATTACAGCCCGTACAAGGTGGCGGAAAACTTCCATGTGCTTGCCGGCCTTCATCCCGGCCGCGTCGATCTCGGCATCGGGCGGGCACCCGGCGGCATGCCCCGGGCGACGATCGCGCTGCAAGGCGACAGACGACGGTCGGTAGACCGCTATCCGGAGCAAATTGACGACTTGCTCGGCTATTTGTATGACGCCTTGCCGCCGGTTCACCCGCTGTATGGCGTCAAGGCGACGCCGATCGTGCAGTCCCCGCCGGAACTATGGCTGCTCGGCTCCAGTTCGGAAACGGCGAAGCTGGCAGCCGATAAAGGGCTGCCGTACGTGTTCGCCCAGTTTATCAACGGGGAAGGCGGCGAACATTATATGCGGCTGTACCGCGACCGGTTTGTTCCATCGCCGTATTTGGCCGAGCCGCGCGGAATGGTCGCGGTGTTTGCAATTTGCGCCGAAACGGATGAAAAAGCGGAATGGATCGCCGGCAGCCTTGATCTGTCGCTTCTTATGATCGAGCAAGGGATGGCGCTGAACGGCACGCCAAGCCCGGAAAAAGCGGCGGCGTATCCGTACAGCCCGTATGAGCGCAAACGGGTGGAAGACAACCGGCGGCGGATGATCGTCGGCAGTCCGACGCGCGTCAAAGACAAGCTGTATCGGCTGAGCGAAACGTATGAAACAGAGGAAATCATGCTCGTGACGATTACATACGACTTCGAGGATAAACTCGCAAGCTTCCGGCTCATCGCCGAGGCGGTATGGGGGTGAACCAATGCAAATTGTTTCGATTAATGTCGGAAAGCCGAAAACAATAGAGGTAAATGGCGAGCGGCTAGTGACCGGCATTCACAAAACGCCGGTCGCCGGGCCGGTCGCTGTCGGCAAGCTTAACTTGGTTGGAGATGGACAAGCCGACCTCGTCCATCACGGAGGAGAAGATAAAGCGATTTGCGCCTATCCGTCCGAGCATTTCGTCTATTGGGAAGAGCGATACGGCCGCCCGTTTACGGCGGGGGCGTTTGGAGAAAACTGGACGCTTCTCGGTTTGACGGAAGACGATGTGTGTCTTGGCGACATTTATGCTGCCGGCACGGCGCTCGTACAAGTGTCACAGCCGCGCCAGCCGTGCTCCAAATTGGCGTTCAAACATCAGCTGCCCGATTTGCCGAAAGCCGTCTGCCAGACAGGAAAAAGCGGGTTTTACTTTCGCGTTCTCAAAGAGGGCGTCGTCGCTCCAGGCGCGCCGCTCGTTCTCGTCGAGCGGGGCGCGGGGGCGCTATCCATCGCGTATATCAATCACATTTACTATCATGAGCGGGACAATGCCGCTGCCATGAAGCAAATCGCCAGCCATCCAGCCTTATCCGCAAGCTGGCGCGAAGCGTTTCAAAAGCGCCTCTCCGAGCGAACGCGTCCTTAAGCCTATGCTGGCAAGACACGCCCGACACAAGCCGGCGTTTCACATAGCGATAGAAAGGCGCCCTGATCGTCGACCCTCGCGACACATGGCTTTGTTCAACGATCGGGGCGCTCGTTTTCGGTTCAGCGGGAGAGCGGCGTCGCCGGGCAGGCGCATTCCTCATCGGGCCGCATGCACACTGCGTTTCCAATAGCGGCAATACAACTGGAAATAAAATCCTTTTGTAGCCAACAGCTCTTCATGCGTCCCTTGCTCGATCACTTTGCCGTCGTTGAGCACAACGATGCGGTCGGCATGTTGAATCGTGTTCAACCGATGGGCGATGACAAAACATGTCCGCCCGTTCATGAGCCGGGCGAGCGCTTCTTGAATGCGCACTTCGGTCACTGTATCGATGTTGCTCGTCGCTTCGTCCAAAATCAAAATGGCCGGGTCGGCGATCATCGCCCGGGCGATCGCCAACAGCTGCCGCTGCCCTTGGCTGATCCCGCCTCCTCCCGAGGTCAAAACGGTGTCATAGCCGTTCGGCAGCTTCATAATAAACGAGTGGGCGTTCGCCTGGCGCGCCGCCTCCTCGACTTCTTCATCGGTCGCCTCAAGCCGGCCGTAGCGAATGTTGTCGCGGATCGTTCCGGCGAACAAAAACGCATCTTGAAGCACAAACGCCATGTGGCGGCGCAAACTTGCTCGCTTGATCGTCCGGCTGTCGCGTCCATCGATCAAAATGACGCCTTCGTCCGGATCGTAAAAGCGGGTCAACAGCTGCAATACGGTCGTTTTGCCGGCTCCAGTTGGACCGACAAGCGCGACCGTCTCCCCGGGTGAGACGGAAAACGTGACATCACGAAGCGCCGGACGCTGTTTGTCGTAAGAAAAGACGACTTGACGAAACTCAATGCGTCCATCAAGCCGGTCCAAGACCACCGCTTCCCGCTCGTCTTCCTCTTCCTCCGGCAAATCCAAAATTTCCAACACCCGTTCAGCGCCGGCCAACGCCGACAGCAGTGTGTTCCATTGATTGGCCAGGTCATTAAGCGGTCTGGTAAACTGGCGGGCGTATTCGACAAACACGACGATCGTCCCGACCGATATCGTCCCTTTCGCCGCCAGCCATCCGCCGACAACGGCAATCAAGCCGAAGCTCAAGTTGTTTAAAAAGTTCATCAGCTTCGGAATAAAGCCGGAATACGTTTGCGCCCAAAAACCGGCTTGTTTCAGCTCGGCATTTTTGCGCGCCAATTCCTCCTCCATCCGCTCTTCTTGGGAAAACAGCTTCACCACTTTCTGTCCGGAAATGACCTCTTCGATAAAGCCGTTCATCTCTCCGAGCGCCCGTTGCTGCTCACGGAAACGCACCCGCGTCCGGTTGGTGATCCAGCGCATGCCCACATACATGAGCGGCACGACAACAAGCGTTACGATTGTCAACACAACGCTTTGTGAAAGCATAACCACCATAGCGCCCATCAACGTCAACGTGCTCGAGACGACCTGGACAACCGTGCTGTTAAATGTCTGGCTCATATTGTCGATGTCGTTTGTAATCCGGCTCATGAGTTCGCCTTGCTGGCGTCGGTCAAAAAACGAAATCGGCAGCTCATGAAAATGATGAAACAACCGCTCGCGAATGCTGCGCACCGTCCGCTGGCCGACATCGATCATCCAATAGTTTTGCCAAAACGTCGCCGCCCCAAGGGCCAAATAAATGGCCAGAAGCAAAATGAGCGTTGCGAAAAATCCATCCGTTTTTCGTTCCACAATGTACGAATCAACCGCCCGGCCAACGACATACGGCCCAGCAAGCGCCAACGCCGAGCTGGCCATCACCATAGCCACGGCCGCAAACAGCTTTCGCTTTTGCGGAGCGATAAAGGCCCATAGCCGACGCAACGTGCCGACGCTGTTTTTCGCCCGCTGCGGACTTGCGCCAACACGCGCTCCGTGCGGACTATGCCGTAGTGACATCCACCGATCCCTTCTTTCCTTCCTGCGTGGCGACGATGCGTCGATACAGGTCGCTCGTCGCCAGCAGTTGTTCATGGCTTCCTTGTGCGATCAGGCGGCCGTCTTCCAAAAGCAAAATCGTATCCGCCGCCATCGCGGTGCTCACCTTTTGCGTCACCATCACCGTCGTGCATGCATACTTCCGCAACGCTGCGAGCAGCTTTGCTTCCGTCTCTGCATCGAGCGCGCTTGTGCTGTCATCCAAAAGCAAAACGCGCGGTTGCCCCACCAAGGCGCGGGCGATCGACAGCCGCTGCTTTTGCCCGCCTGATAAATTGACACCCTTTTGACCGATCCGTGCGTCGTATCCATCCGGAAACCGAGTGATGGTTTCATGAATTTGTGCATCGCGAGCCGCTTGCACAAGTTCTTCCATCGACGCAGTGATGTTGCCAAAGCGGAGATTGTCCGCGACCGTCCCTGAAAACAGCAGCACTTCCTGCGGGACAAAGCGCACCGCCGTCCGCAGCTGTTCGGCGGAAAACTCGCGCACATCGACGCCATCAATCAACACGCGCCCGCCGCTTGGTTCGTACAACCGGGGAATCAGCTGAAGAAGCGTCGATTTGCCGGCCCCTGTCGCTCCTAAAATGGCGGCTGTCTCATGCGGACGGATGACGAACGACACGTCCGAAAGCGCCTCGCGCGGACTCGACGGATAACGGAACGAAACGTGCTCAAACCGGATTTCCCCGCGCTGAACGGCCGGACCGCCGCCCGCATCCGCCCCGTGTCGCTCGCCCGGGGCTTCAAGAAGTTCAGCGAGGCGGGCGGCCGAGGCGCGCGCCCGTGAAAACGCCATCGTAATAAATGTAAACATCGACAACGCAGCCGTCGCCCGCGTCGCGTAGTTGACGATGGCGACGACTTGCCCAGCGCTCGCCGTCCCGGCCTCGATATGGTGGCGGCCAAAAAGGAGAACGGCGACGATGGCGGTGTTCATCACGATCAGCAACACCGGCGTGATCGTCTCCACGAGGCGAAGCACGCTCATGGTCCGCTCCATCAGCGCATCGTTCGCCGCCGCAAATCGCTCCTCTTCGTATTCTTTTCTCATCCACGCTTTAATGAGTCGCATGCCGGCCAAATTTTCACGCATTACGCCGTTGACACGGTCAAGCGCTCGTTGGACGGCGGAAAAGGACGCCGCCGCCTTTTGTACAACCCACAATAAAAAAACAGCGGACAGAGGAACAGCCACCGCCAAAACGAGCGCCAAGCGCGCATGAACGACAAACGCCATCGCGACGCCGAAGACGACGAGAAGCGGCGCACGCAAGGCGATGCGCAAACTCATAAACAACATGTTTTGCACTTGGGTCACATCGTTCGTCATCCGGGTGACGAGCGAAGCCGGCGACAGCTGCTCGATGCGCGCAAGCGAAAACGATTGGATTTTGGCAAACAGCGCCGTCCGCAGCGCAAATCCGTACTCCTGACCGACGTAGGCTGCGGCAAATGAGTTGGCGATGCCTGAGGCAAACGCCAACAGCGACGCCCCGAGCATCACTGCTCCCCACGTGAAAATGGCCGCAACATCCTGTTTCATGACACCATCGTCGATGATTTTCCCCATCAACAGCGGCTGCCAAAGCTCGATGATGAGCTCGGTCAACATAAACAACCAAGCCAACGCCATCCACTTCCCATATGGCCGCAAATAGATCAGCACCCGCCCCATGTCTGCGCCACTCTCCTCTCCATTCCGATCGCGGGGCCCAGCCGCCGTTCATCGTTGTGTATAATTTTATCTTAATTAGGCGAGAAGACTCCCACTTCAACGAAGCGAAGCGGAGTAAGTGGGAGATGAATCGCCTTAACTATATTTTGCTGAAAATAGGATAGATTCAGTAAAATATAGTATCATATAGTTAGATGGGAGGTGAAAACATGTATTTTTGTATCAAACAACAGCTAAATGGTTTGACCAAAGAAGAATACTTGACTCTTCGAGAACTGTGCCATATTGCCAAGAACATGTACAACGTCGGATTGTAAATTGGCAAACTTGTCATTGGCTATGCGGAAACATGGCAACGCAATATGAATCTAGGAAAAAAGACAAATCAAAACTTTGTCAATATTCCTCTCGGTAACATAAAAGAAAAACTAGAATATCTTTGTGAATTTTACGGCATTGAATTCTTGAAACAGGAAGAATCCTATACGTCTCAAGCCAGCTTTTTTGACGGCGATGAGATTCCTGAATATAATGCCGACAATCCAAAAGAATATAAGTTCAGCGGCAAACGTATTAAGCGCGGCTTGTATCGAACAAAGTCTGGCAAACTAATTAATGCTGATGTCAATGGCGCATTAAACATCTTAAAGAAAAGTAAAGCTGTAGACCTGAGTGTCTTATGCTCTAGCGGCGAAGTGGACACGCCTCAAAGAATAAGGATTGCTTGAAGCAGTCAAACTTCTTTGGAAGCCCCCACTTCAAATTTTCGCTAGAAAATTAAGTGGGGGTAGTTCACTTGACAATGAGAATGCATTTGCAGAAGCGGAGATGCTCCCGGCCCAAAGGAACAAAACCCCCGAACGAATGTCTCATCGCTCGGGGGCCATCGGCGGCAATAGGGGAACAACTGGTCTGTTCAATCGTTTCGATCGAGATGCCCGACTGGCGGGTGACTGAACAACACCGCTTCCAGACCCATGCATGGGTCTGGGAAGCAGGTGGTTATTCCGTCTTCCGTCACACCTTGCCTTCAGCAGTCGGAAAAATAGACGACACGCTTTTGGGCCAGCGAAATGTGAAATCTTCCAGTTGATTCGGCATGAGAGCCATGTCTATGACGAACGCTGACGCCATGCCGAATAAAGCGCCTCCTGGCTCATATGGTCGAAAGAGCTTGGCGGTGCAAGGGACAACAGCTGTTGTTCATCGCCAACGATCGGCAGCAGCCGGTCGAGCTTGGCTATCAACAAAACCTTTTCTATAGCCGCGTTATCCCGGACGACGATGGCCATGGCGCGGCTTTCGCTGACGATTTGCTTAAAAAAGCGGACAAGGAGCGCTAATCCCGTACTGTCCAAAAATCGAAGGCCGCTCACGTCGACAACGACAAGGCGGCGCTTGACAGCAACCACCGCCGTCGCCAGCTTTTGTTCCGCCGCGAGCTGCGTATCATAGGCGAGCCGTCCAGTTAGCTTGATGCATTCGTATGCGCGTTCTACAACCATTTCCAATTCAAACGACAACCGATGCTGTTTCATTGTATCCCCCTATCGTTGACCAGCCATGCCTTGCCCTCGGCCACCACCCGCATTCGTTCCGATCACATGGGTGCATCATGGCACCAAAGCCCGTTATGTTGCATTCCGACTCATTTTCATGACAAGCATCCGACGGCCGCCCTTTTGCTCAACCCACATAACGTCATCCATAATTTCTCGGATGAATAGCAACCCTCGTCCCGATTCGGCGAGCAATACATCAGAGAGCGTCATTTGATCGAGCTGCTCGATCACGTCCGCTGGAACGCCGCCGCCCTCATCCTCAACCGCCACGGCCACATCAGCGCTTGTGACAAAAAAGGAGAGCGAAATCGTCCCCGCCTCCATCCCCGCCCGTTGAACAGCTTTAACGGCATTGACGACCGCTTCATGCACCGCCAACACAAACAATTCCGCATCACGGACAGCAAACAACGAAGCAGCCTGCTCCGCAAGGAGATGGCAAACCAAAACCGCTTCCTCGTCCGCCCGGCAGCGCACGATCCATTCACACACCACAAAGCGTCCCGCCTATCCATGAACCGTGATGGACAATAAGCAAATGTCGTCGGAAGGGCTGACGAGCGGCGGACCTTGGCTGATTAAACGTTCGAGGAAGCGTTTATCCGGCAAATGGCGGTACATTTGCGTGCATGAGCGAATTTTTTCAATGCTTTGCAAAATCGACGGATCGATCTCCTCTAAAATGCCGTCTGTATACAAAAGGAGGCGGGCCCGCTTGTCGTAATGAATCACCTCTTTTTCAAACGGCAAGGAAAACGGGCTGCCAATCGCCAAACCGCCTTTGTCCAACTCATGGACGCTTCCATCGTCAAACACGAGCAGCCCAGCCGGATGGCCGGCGTTCGTATATTCAATTTTCCGCTCTTTCGTGTCAATCACTAAATAAATCATGGAAAACAGGTGACGGATGTCGTTGGCCTCATCAGGAAACAACGTTTGCACATGCTTTTCCAGCTCGCTCGCCACCGAGACCGGGTCAATGACGCGCACGATCAACCCGCGCAAAAGCGAGCGAAGCAGCATGCTCACCAAGGCTGACGAAATGCCGTGTCCCATCACATCGATGACGATCACCCCGTAGCGGTACAGGTCGATTTGATAGCAAGCGTAAATATCGCCTGACAAATCATCGGATGGAATATAGACGGCATCCATCGTCACCGCCTCGTTTTGAATGAGCGGCGTCAACAAGTTGTGCTGAATTTTTTTCGCCAGCTCGATTTGGCGCCGCCGCTCCGCCTCTTTCTGCTTTTGCTTCGTCTCGTCTTCGATCAGAACGATATATCCGTCCCCCTGAAGCACGGGAATGACCGTATAGGCGACATTGGCGGACGTGCCGTCCGGACGCTGAACCATCCCTTCGCCGCATCGCTGCTCTTTGGGAGGAAATGGAAGCCATGTTGGGCCGCCGCAACGAAAGAGCGACCATATCGGGCGGCCGACCGCCTCTTCTTTTCGACGCCCAAACAGCCGCTCTGCACTAAGCCCCCAATCTTGCACAATTCCGTCCGCCGCCACCGGAACAACCGCAAACGGGGCGGAATCGTAAATGACCCCGAGCAACTCAGACGGCGTCGGTCGATCAGCCGGAGGCATAGCGGTTTGTTCAACAAAATGCCAAACGAGCCATTCTCCTTCGCTGCCTGATAGCCGATAGACGTTCATCCAACTCGTATAGGCTTTCCCGCTTTTCGCTACATGGCGCGCTTCTCCTTGCCAACATCCGTCCTTTTTTACCGCCTCGGCGATGCCATCTAACAACGCGGCCGACCACTCAGCTGAAAACAGAACGCCGACCGGCCGCCCGACTAATTCATGTTTGGCAAATCCGAGCCATCTTGGCGTCGGTTCGCTGACCGCAACAATCGAAAGTTGACGGTCGGTCATCACCATGCCGCTGCCCAACTGTTCCGCGTCTAGCTGATCGATCGCCTGTACTTTCGCCTTCACCATCGTTCAACCCTTTTTTGTTATAATCAACATCCATCGCTTTTAGCTGACACCGGCTTCCCGAAACAAAAACGCGCATCGGCGCCGGGTTGTTTCCACCCCGCCTTCGGGTTGCATGTTCAGCACCACTTTTCGCCCCATTGTTCCTCATAGGAACAGGTTATTGTTGTATTCGTGTTTTTTTGCGGTTTTTCCTGCTTGCTGCCGCATAAATCTTCTAGTCCGTTTTTCTTATTTTGCTGATTGTCCAAACCGCCGGCGAATCGCCGCAATCACAAGCAAGAGCACCGGAATGATGATTTGCAGCGGGATGTGCAGATAGAGCGTGACAATCTTTAATCCTTCATGAATATGCTCCGCATAGTTGCTTGCCATCGCCACGGACCACAATAAGACAATCGCCCCAAACGGATAAACAAGCCGCTGGTGGTTCGAAAACCCGAATACATGAGCCACCCCCACGACGCCGGCATAAAAAAAGATGGAGACTTTGAAAAACCCCCCGATCACTAGAGCGACCATAAAAAAGATATCAAGCCGCTCTAAAAAGTGAGCGACTTGAATGCGGCGGATCGTATCGAGCAACGGAAACGATGAACGTGACACCGCATCAGCTCCCAAGACGGCCGTATTAACGGCCATAATGATCGCCAGGTTGATCCCGGTCAACACCATCCCGGCAACGGCGGCCCGCCGCGCTTTTTCCGAACGATTCAAGTATGGAAACAGCATGGTAAACACGATCATTTCGCCAAACGGCACGTACAACGTTTCCGTGAACACCGTTTTCCACACCCGTTTCCACCCTTCCTCTAACACCGGTTGGAGCTGGGTGAGATCAACAACTCCGGAAGCGATAACTAAGATGAATCCGACAACCGCCAGTATTTGCAACAACGTATAAAGCAGTTCGCCGGTGCGCGCCAATACTTCGATGCCTTTATAGGCGCTGTACATGACCGTCATAGCCATAAGGACATTCAAAACAAACAGCGGCGTTTCCGGATAGGCAAACGTGAGCAACAGTTCGCCAAAGTCACGCAACACACGGGCGGCGATATAGAAAAAATAGGTAATATAGAGAACCGCCAACACCTTGCCGAGCGGCTTGCCGACGATATGTGTCACATAGGAAGTCAGCGGCTGATCGGGGTAATAATGAAACAAACGCTCGTAAACCAAAAACAGCAGCAGCCCAAGCGCCAGACCGAGCAAAATGGCGATCCACATATCTTGCTTGGCGCTGACGCCGAGTGGAATGACCATCGCACTGCCATGCTCAAACAACACAATCAGGACAAACAGCTGGCGCACATTGATTTTGCTATGTTCCATCTCGCTCCATCGCCCCTCACTCCACCGTATCCAAGTTTTTTGAGCCGAAAACGCTTATTTGATGTATGGCGTATTCCGCAATCCCGTGCGTCGAATGGAAGCATCCACTTTTACTGTCACCCGAAGATGAGGGAAATAGCGGTCATCCCACTCTTTTTTGATTCTTTTCCACAGGCGGGGGTGGGCGCGATGCACCGCCTCGCCAAAACCAAAAACATCCGTTTTTTCATGCTGGGCCGTTTCAATCGCCTGTCTCACTTCCCGTTCAATATCCCGGCCAATCGCCTTTTCCAATTGAAACAATAATCGGTAATCAGCCAAATTGATCGGGACGTACGTCTCACTGATATCCCCTTCTGTTTGGATATGAACCAAAATGGAAGGATGACCGTTTTTCAATTCCACTTTTAACCCCGTTGTCACTCCCATCGTTTGATAACCAATCGCTTCTTTTTTTCCTTTCCAGGGGATCGTGATATTCGTTTGTTTAATTCGATCCAGCACCCAAAGTACGCCCCTTGATGTCGACCCGCTCACCCAGCGAACAAGACGGTCTTTTTTAAATAACGCCAGTCCATCCAAGCTGATGCGAGCATCTGGCACAGAGGATTGAACGTTTGTTTGCCGTTTGCCCTGCTGTGGGTTTCCTTCAATGACAACACCTGTCACGACTGTATTTCTTCCTGAAGATGTCAAACCACGAATCGCCCACCAGACATCAGTGTTGATTGTCTGCCCCCAGGACATCTCGGAAAACTCCAACGTCTTAATAATTTTATTGGCGGAAATTTTGTCAATGGGTGTTAATACGCTTAACACCTCTTTCGCCGAGTGGCCATGAGCAATAACCAGCCGCGCTGTCGTCCGAAACTGGTGGCTCCGTTCTATCGCATCGAATACCCCATTCAACCCTTCGCGCGCCACTTCCTCGCTGATGACCACCAAGTTGGTATGAGCGTAATACAGGATGCGCGACAGCTTTTTCGAGGCTTTCCGGGTTGCCTCGATCAACGTGTCTCCGGTTGACGTATAAATGGAAACGGGCACGCCGCCCGCCCCGCCTCCTCGTTGGATCGCCCCCGCAACGTTGCCCGGGTTGACGATTTGAAACGAGGCCAAATATCTGCCGTCTTTTGTTTTATCGAGGCCGACGGCAATGACAACGGCCAAATCGGTTAACTCTTTTTTACTCCAACAGCCAGCCAGCAGCACCGCACAAACAAAAAAGGACACAAACATGGCGATAGGTCGTTTCATGATCCATCCTCCTTTTCCCGGCGTGTTGGTGCCGGAGGCTGCGGTTTCTGATCCCCTGATTGACGAATGATATTTTTCTGGTTAATCAGGCGCGGCCGCTCGCGGTACATCCATGTCGGAATCCGAAACAGGGTATCGCCTACATTGGTTGAAATAAATGGAGCAAGCGGCGACATGTATGGCATGCCAAATGAACGCAAGCTGCATAAATGGAGAATCATGATCAGCAGACCCATTATAATGCCATAAAACCCGAACATCGCCGCTAAAAACATCAACCCAAAGCGGATGAGGCGTGCTGAGATGGCGATGGCAAACGCCGGCGTTGCAAAGCTGGCAATCGCGGTGAGCGAGACAACGATAACCATGGCCGATGAAACAAAACCGGCAGTGATCGCCACCTCACCGATGACAAGCGCCCCGACAATCGACACCGCTTGCCCGACCGCACGCGGCAGCCGAATCCCCGCTTCGCGCAAAATCTCAAATGTCACTTCCATGATTAATGCCTCGACAAAAGCGGAAAACGGCACAGCCTCACGCTGGGCGGCAATGGCGATGACAAGCTGAGTTGGGATCATTTCTTGATGAAACGTCATCGCAGCAATATAAATAGAGGGCGCGACGAGCGAGAGAAAAAAAATCAACACGCGTAAAAAACGAAGAGCGGTCGCAATATCAAAACGGGAATAATAATCCTCTACCGCTTGAAAAAATTGGATAAACAAAGCCGGCACAATCAGGATAAACGGCGTCCCCTGAATCAAAATCGCAATCCGCCCCTCCAGCAAATTCGCCGCCACCACATCGGGACGCTCGGTATGGTAGATCGTCGGAAATGTCGTAAACGTTTGATCTTCGATTAACTGTTCAATATAACCGGACTCAAGCACGCTGTCCGTATCAATGCGGCGCAGGCGCGCTCTCACTTCCTCGATAACCTCGTCATTGGCAATGCCTTTGATGTACATGATCGCGACATCCGTTTGCGTCACGGTGCCGATTTGCATCGTTTCCAGCCAAAGATTGGGATTTTTAATGCGGCGGCGGATCATCGCGGTGTTTGTGCGCAACGACTCCGTAAATCCATCGCGCGGTCCGCGGACGGCGAGTTGCGTCTGTGGCTCCTCGATTGCACGATATTGGCCGCCTTTGGTGCTGGCGCTGACAGCGGACGGCACCCCATCCAACAAGATGATGGTCTCTCCGGAAAACAGCTCCAAAAACAGGTGTTCCCAATCGATGACATGCTTCACACCGCCCACCGCGGCCAACTTTTGTTCGATCCACGGAAACGATTCTTTTTCTGTTAATGACAGTGGAAATGACGCCTCCAGCAACGGCGTCAGCAAAAACTCGTACACATGTTTTTCGTCAACAAGACCATCCACAAAGACGATGGCTGCATTGATTTGCTTCTCTTGGCCAAGCGAAAACCGGCGGATGGCAACATCGCTGCTTTGTCCAGTCGTTTGGCGGATGATGTCAAGGTTGACGGCTAATTCAGCTGACATCGGCTCTTGCGGGACGTCCGTTGCCTCGCCGCTATGGTCTGGTCCTTCTTGTTTCACCCTGTCATTGATCTGCTTTTTTTGTCGGCCCATTCCCCATTGAAACAGCATGTTTTTCCTCCTCACTCCGCTTCCTTTTTATCCCTCATTATGGACACGAAATCGGGAGGGTATACGCCCGTGCATCGGTTTTGAATCAATAGCAAAAACTAAAGAAAAACAGCAGGTGGAACGCCATGAAACTAATTGTTGTTTGGCTGATGTTTGCCTTGCTCGCCATAGGAACGACAGTAAGCATGGATCGGTTGATGGGGATGACCTTGCATCAATCGTTGCATATCGTGCTGAATCCCTTTTTGGTAATGGAAGCGCCGGAACTATTTATTTTATCCTTGTTCATTTTTTTGCTGTTGCTCGATCTATTGAACGTTTGGATGTGGAAACGAAAAAACAAAACGTCTTGACCAACAGCCGGAGGAAAAAAGAGGAAGGTGCCCCGAAAGCAACGGGACACCTTTCCTCTTCATTGGGCGTTACCTTTTCTGTATTTGCTCCCAATGATGCCGTTGTTGCAACCACTCGCGAACATGGGTGCTGTGTGAAGACAAGGGAACGGCAAACGAATCGCCGTCGCTTTGCAGCAATTCAATATCCCCCTGCCATGTTCTCCCCCCGCGGATGATGTCCTCCACCGGCTCATTCCACAAATCTTGTTTGAGCGCCTGGACAAACGACTCGATCTCCTTCGGATCGGCCAGCACGACCACCGGACGCCCCGTTTCGACATTGCGGATCGTCACTTGGCGGATCGGAGAATAGCTCGGGCGAAGGAGCAAATAATATTGCCGCTTATATTCTTTTGAGCCCATGATGCGCTGAAAATACGGCATGTACGGTTCAATCGGCACTTCGTAGCGGCGGAGGAGACGCGTGCCGTCTTTGAGCACATACCCGATCACAATCGGCCGGACGTTGCCAAAACGTGACGGGAGCGGCTGATCGTGCACAAGCTGCGCATGAAGCGCCCTGACAGCTTTGATGTTGTCCTTCGTGCGCAAAAACTGATCGAATGCTTCAAACTCTCTTTCCATCAAGTTAGGATTTTGCCAATTCATCACCGACTGGCCGAAATAGACTTTCTCAATATCGGACAAATTCGGAACGTGTCTCACATATCCAACCGGATCAAGGCGCACAGTCAAAAATAAGACCGACATCACAGCGGCAAAGGCGATATACCCTTTCCATTTATGAAAAACACGCCATGTTTTCATCACGACCATTTGCGCAACGGCATACCCGATAAGCGAAAACGCAACATACCCAAAGATGATCCATCCCCACTGCCGTTGGACTTGTCCAAAGTAGAACCCGCCGGTCAAGCACATGCAAAACGCCACTCCATACACAAACAGTGGGCGAAGCACTGAAAAGGCGAGCGCCTGCCCGGCCGCTTCCGTCGGCCGCCGCTCGTACAGCCAAATGGACAAACTGAAAAATAGAAGCGACAACAGCAGCAACATCCCGATTTCTCCCGCACTCATCGCTTGATCCGTCAGCATCGCATAACGAATCGGCAGCGCCCAATCCATCAGATTTCCCGATAAATAGTACCCATCAGGGAATCCATACAACCATAACGGCAAATTGCTAAACAGCAGCACCATGATGCCTGTCGGAAAAAAGAGAGCAATATTCGTTAACACAATATGAACGATCGATTGGCCGACGAGCACGCCGACCATGACACCTAGCGCAAAAATCACCGTCTCTACGACAAGCGTCTCGCCAAGCCATCGTCCCACATCCCCCGCTCCAATCGGCCACGGGAGATCAAGTCCGTACAGACATCCGATCGCAACCAAGGCGGTCAACACGAGCGGAACCGCCAAAAAGAGCCATCCAATAAGCATCTGCCCGGCAAGCAGTTCGGTGCGGCGGATGGGCAAGCTATGGATGAAATCAGCCGACCGTTTCTCATGCATATAGCGAACCACGCCGGCCGCCGCCAAAATCGGAACGAGCCAAGCGCACAGCGCTTCCATTCCATTGGCTATATCATACACACTGTACCATTGCGGAATATTGCCGACCTTTGGGTCATATTGAGAATACGCGAGCGCCATCGGCAGCACAATCGCCGCCAGCCATAGCAGCCAGTGAATGATGGCAATCCAGCCGATTTGACGAAGATTTTGCCCCCACATGGCGCGGTTAGCCGACCACTGTTTCACGGACATGAGCATCGCCCCCCATTTCATACATAAAAATTTCTTCAAGCGACAGCGGCAGCACATCAAGGATGAGAGGATGAAATGCGCGGACCGTCTCCTCTATGCGCCGCTTTTCCCCGCGGACAATAAGAAGAACGATGCTGCCGCGCTCCTCGCGATGCACGATGTCAAGCCGTTCGGCCAACTCGCTCGGAAACCCGCCGCGAAAGGCGGCTTGCAGCTTATGCATCCCCGCGCGCAGCTCGTCCAAATCGCGCTCGAGCTGCACCACACCGTGCGCCATCAGTCCGACCATGCCGCATAAATCTTCGAGTTCGCGCAAATTGTGTGACGAGATGACAACGGTCATTTCCCGTTCTACTACTTCATCGATTAACAGCTGCTTCACATGACGGCGGACGAATGCATCGAGCCCATCAAGCGGCTCATCCATAATAAGCACGTCCGGCCGGACGGAAAAAGCAAGCCAAAACGCCGCCTGGCGCTGCATGCCTTTGGAAAACTGCTGAATCTTTTTGTTTGGATCAAGCGCAAAGACGGACTGCAATTCCAGAAACCGTCCGCGGCTGAACGAAGGGTACAGTTGCTCGTAAAAATCCGCCATTTGCCGAATCGTCGCGTGCGGAAAAAAGTAGACAAAGTCCGGCAAAAACAAAAGGCGTTGCTTCACCCGGACATTTTCCCACACATCCTCCCCGTCCACTGTAATCGTCCCGCGATCTTGGCGGAGAATGCCGGCCATCATCTTTAGCAGCGTCGTTTTCCCGGCGCCGTTCGGGCCGAGCAGCCCGTAAATCGCTCCTTTTGGCACCATCATGTTCGCGCCCTTGACAGCGGCAAATCGATCAAACATTTTCGTCACGTCCACAAGTTGAATCACGATTCTCCCCCTCTTTCTCTCCTTCTCGAACCCATTGCCATAACTGCTCATTCGTCACCCCTAAAAACCGTGCTTCCTTGACAAGGCGGACAAACTGCTCACGGACCGCGGCGACCGCCTCGATGTTTGGTTCTTTCGAGCGCGGGGCAACGAAGCTGCCTTTCCCTGGAATCGAATAAATCCAGCCGTCGCGTTCCAGTTCGCGGTACGCTTTTTGAATCGTGTTCGGATTCACCATCAGCTGTTTCGCCATCGTCCTGACCGATGGCAGCTGATCGTGCGGCTGCCATAATTCACGGATGACCATTTCTTTCATTTTTTCCATCAGCTGCTCATAAATCGGTTGCCGGCTTCGTAAATCGAGCTCAAACATCCTCCCCTCCTCCTCTCGTTGTTACAACCGTACTATAACTAATAGTACACATAAAACAGAAGAAAGGCAAGAATTTTTTCCAAAATAAAGAAAGAATCCATTCCCGGATTCTTTCTTCATCTCATTCCGGCGCCGTTTGCCGCCGCGTTGACCGTTGCCGCTCGGCGGGCTGATACGTCTGAACAAACAGCCCATCTCCTTCGAGCCACTCGGCGATCAACACGTCTTTTGGCGAGGCAATTCCTTGTTTTTGCAGTTTGGCGGCCAGCCATTGCTCTGTTTTCCCAAGCTCCGCTAATTCGTCTGCCAACAGCTGGCCATCCCGGATCAGCGTCACCGGGACATACACCGGGTGGGGCGGCAGCTGGAAATCTTCACGCCGATCGTCAAATGAAGCCATTTCATGCTGCGCCCCCCTTGCATGCCGTTGATGTTCGCCCTTTCTTCCCTGTATTGTGCCCCCTGCCGCCTGAGAAGTTTCGCTGTTGGTTTGCCGTTTGCGCGGATAAATTCCCCTGGACTGGAAACACTATCGTTCTAGAGATTGCATGGAAAGAAAGGGATCCATGATGAACGGACAACCGCTTAGCGCCCTGCAATTGTTATTCATGATCATGCTGTCGGTCGGGCTGATGAATCATGTCATCATCATCCCCTTTATGCTTGAGGCCGCCCACCGCGATGCGTGGATCGCCGCCTTGGGAGCGTTGGGAGGTTTGCTCCTCTGGCTGCCGCTGCTTTATTTCACCATCCGACAACTGAACGGCGAGCGGCTGTTTGACTGGCTCAAGGCCCGGTTTTCGAGCGCGGCTGCTTATGCGGTGGCCGGTGTCAGCAGCGCTTTTTTGCTTCTTCATAGTTTTGTCACGTTAAACGATACGATCACGTTCACCACTACCTCCTATTTGACAGCGACGCCGAAGTGGGCGCTGATTTTGGTCATCGTGGCCGTTTGTTTTTATAACTCGTACCAAGGCATCGACTCGATTGCCAATACTTCCATGATCATTTGCCCGTTCGTCATCGTGTTTGGTTTTTTCGTGATGCTCTCGACCACACCGCATAAAGATTATTCACTGCTCAAACCAATGCTTGAGCACGGCATGGAGCCTGTATGGCGCGCTATGATGTACGCGGGGGCCGGATATGCGGAAGTGATTGTTCTTTTGTTTCTTTCTCATCGCCTGCCTCGCCCGTTTTCATGGAAGGCGCTTGCCGCCATCGCTGTTTTCACAGCCGGGCTGAGCATCGGGCCGACGATTGGCGCCATCACCGAATTTGGCCCCGAGCAGGCGACGCGCCTTCGCTATCCGGCATTTGAGCAATGGCGGATGGTCAGCTTAGGGACGTACATTGAACATGTCGACTTTATGTCGATCTACCAGTGGATATCAGGCGCCCTTATCCGCATCTCCTTGTCGATGGCGCTCATTGTAGAGCTGTTCCCGATCCGCCATCCGCAAACCCGCCGTTGGGTGCTCATTGTCCTTTACTTGGCGATCACATTGGCGGCGCTGGCGCCAGGCAGCGATGAACAGTTTTTGCATTTTGTCAAACATGGGGTGCTGCCGTCATCGCTGCTGTTTAGTCTTGCGCTGTCCGTTGTGTTAAGTGGTTTCGCTTTGTTGGCATATCGCAAAAAGAAAAGAGGGGTGGCAGGATGAAACGACCGATGCGAGCCGCCGAAGGCAAGCGGTTGAAAGACGATTACACAGGGCTCGAGACCGTCATCATCTCCGAAGAGGCGTTGCGCACGATGTACGCCAAATGCCCGGATGTCATCATGACGGAAGCCGCGATTCCATCCTCTTTGCCTGACGGCTCGGCGGCTGTGGTGCACTTGCTGTTTATTTATTGCGAGGAACTGTGCGATGCACAAATGCTGCAAAAGGCCATTTATCCGATGTTCCGCGAGCTGTGCGAACAGCATCCGTGCTTTACGGCTGCTGACATCGAGGCCCGCAAACCGGCGGCGCTTGAGTATATGGGAAAAGAAGTGCGGATCGATGATCTCAACTTCAGGCTGTTTAGCGGCGATTTGCTCATTTATTTTCACGAAGCCGATGCCTTGTACACGATGCCGCTCGCCAGCCCGCCCAGCCGCGATCCGGAAGAGCCGAACACGGAAATATCGATCCGTGGACCCAAAGATGGATTTATTGAAGAAATCAGCAAAAATGTCGCCCTCATTCGCAAGCGGCTGCGCTCGCACCGGCTCGTCTACGAACCGTTTGTCATCGGCACACGCAGCCAGACAAAAGTCGGGCTCCTCTATGTCGATGATATTGCCAACACGACCATCATCGATGAGGTGAGAAGCCGTCTGCTCAGTTTGTACATCGACTCGGTGACAAGCACCAATCAAATTGAGGAGTGGTTGTCTGACACCCGGTTTTCTTTGTTCCCGATGTTCGGTTATACCGGGCGGCCCGATTTTGCCGTCAATTCGCTCCTCAACGGCCGTTTTATCATCTTGGTCGACGGGGCGCCGACCGCCTTGATCGGCCCGGGCAATTTAACGTTTTTGCTGAACACGCCGGAAGATAACAACACGTTTTTCTTGTTTGTCGCATTTCAGCGCCTGCTTCGGCTCGTCGGCACTTCGGTCGCCATTTATTTGCCGGGCGCCTGGGTCGCCTTGACCTCCTTCCATCCGGACCAGATTCCGTTCACCTTGCTGGCGACGCTCATTTTGTCGCGCCAAGGAGTGCCGCTTCCAGTGCCGCTGGAGATGTTTGTGATGATGATTTTGTTTGAGGTGTTTAAGGAAGCCGGGATGCGTCTGCCAATCGCCATCGGGCAGACGCTGTCCGTCGTCGGCGGCTTAATCATCGGCCAGGCGACGATCAACGCGGGGCTTGCCGCCCCGGCCACACTCGTCATCGCCGCCATTTCCGTCGTCTCGACATTCACGCTCGTCAACCAAAACATGGCCGGAAGCGTCACCTTGCTGCGCTTTATTGTCTTGACGGCCTCCACCGTTCTTGGCCTGTTTGGCTTCATTCTGTCGCTGTTTTTCATCTTGACTTATGCGGTCAACTTGCGCACCTGCGGCGTTCCGTATCTCACGCCGCTGGCGCCGCCATCAAAAGATATCGGGAAAGTCTTTATCCCGAGTACATGGAAGCAGTTCCGCACGCGCGACCGCATTGTGCACCCAAATGATCTCATTGCGAAAGAGAGGGAACAAAAATGAGGAAGCGGCTCTTTCCCGTCATCGCTTCCGTCATCTTGCTCAGCGGCTGTTGGGACACGCGCAACATCGATCATATTGTGTATATTCATGCCATTGGGGTGGATTATAAAGATGGCCAAGTGGTCGCCTACGTTCAGCTGGTTGGTTTCACCGCCCTCGCCAAAGTCGAGGCCGGAGGCGGCAAAGAGAAAGCGGCCGTTTCCATCGGCAAAGCCGCTGGCGAAACGTTTAATATCGCGACCGACAAAATCTACCCTTCCATTCAACAAAGGGTGTCATGGGGCCATGTAAAAAGCATTGTCTTTACCAAACGGGCCTTGCAAAAAGGCATCGTGGCCGATGTGATCGACGTGCTGAACCGTTACAATGAAATTCGCCATACGGCGTGGGTGTACGCGACCGATGAGCCGATTTCCGACTTATTTCAAGCAACACCGTTGCTCAATGCTTCCTCATATTATTCACTGTTGTCCAATCCTGAGGAAATCTTCCAGCAAAGTTCGTTTATCCGCCCGATCCGTCTCAGCCGATTGATTGCTGCGATGGATGAAAAAGCTGATGTAGCTAGACTCCCTTATTTAACAATTGAAGACAATCGTTGGGTGGAAAATAAGAAGCCAAAACAAATGTTGGCTATATCCGGCATTTGTTTTCTTCACGATTACCGCCTGCAAGGATGCGAGGGCCGTTCCGATTTGCAAGGGCTTCGTTGGTTGGAGCAGGACGTTCGGCGCACCCCGATTTATGTCAAGCAAAAAGAGAAAACCGTTGCCTCCCTAATCGTCCATAATCCAACAACGAAGTGGTCGGTCGACGTGAAGAACGGAAAGTATGCTTTTACTGTAAACGTCAAGGCGCAAGGAAATCTCCTCGAACTGCGTGAACCGCTCTCACGAAAACAACTGACCAAACTGGCGGAACAAACGGTGAAACAAGAAATCCACCGCTTATATAAACTTGGGAAAGAGCAACAGATCGATATATTGAATCTAGCGGAGCAACTGTATCGCCAGCGTCCGGATCTCTGGAAAAAACATCAGATCAACGGCCTCATCCCACTCCATAACAACACGCTATTCGTAAACGTCGAGCTCGTCATCAGTGCATCTGGAAAAGAAAAGCTGAATTACCGCGCTGGCGATTGAAAAGACAAAAATGAAGCGCCCTCTTGCCTGCGCTCACGCTGGGAAATGGGGCTTTCTCTGGTGGCAAGGATCAAGTATAATTTAGCCATATTAAAATCTATGGTTGGAACGGGGGAGAACGATGGGGGTTCATACGGAACGAACAAGCGCCGTCAGCATGACCGTCTACCCGATTTTGTTCGCATCAGCCTCGGCCACTTTTTGAACGATGCGATGCAGGCGGTCATCCCGGCGCTCTTTCCGATTTTGCGCTCGACGGCGGCTTCGTTTACGCTCGCTGCCGCTCCTTGGCGCCTTGGCGGTTTGGCTGCCGAAAGATCGGACATAGCCAATGCATATTTTTCTTTCAATCTCTTTTCGCTATAATGGAAGGTGATAAGGTCCATTCAGTTAGGAGATTTTTCGTATGGCCGGTTTATACATTAACCAGCACGTCTTGAACAACTTATTTTATATTTTGGTCACGATCTTTGCCTTTTCCTTTATTTATGACCATAGTCGAGCGATCCGGCAGCGCCCGCTCTATGGCCGGGCGCTGCTTGGGGTTTGTTTGGCGTTGGCGGCCGTGTTGTGCATGAAATTTCCGATTTACATGGATCCGCTGTGCGTCCATGATTTCCGGCAAATTCCGTTTTTGCTTGGAACATTGTATGGCGGCGGCGCGGTCGGGGCGGTGCTGTTTGTTGTCTTGATGCTGGCGCGCACCGTTTTGTACGGATTTCAACCGCTCACCTTGATCGTTTACGCCATCATGTTTGCCATAGCGGCGGCCGCCTCGCCGCTGTTTCGCAAGCTGCCGCGGCCGAGCAAGCTCGTTATGTCGCTTTGGCTGACGTTTTTGCTCGCGGTGCTGACGACATTTGTCGCCGTGATTGTTGCTGATTTTCCGGTAACGAAGCCATATATCGTGTATTTTATTATGATGCCGCCGTTCGTCATGCTGTTCGCTGTCTATTTGATGGAGACGCTTCATGAGGCGCAGCTCGCTCGGGCGGAGCTGATGAAGATGGAAAAAATGCAGATCGTCAGCCAAATGGCGGCGAGCATTTCCCATGAAATCCGCAACCCGTTGACGGTCGTCAAAGGGTTCATCCAGCTGATGCAAACGGGTCGGCTGCCGCGCGAAACCGAAGAGCGCTACATTCGCATCGCCTTAGAGGAACTCGAGCGGGCGGAAGCCATCATCCGCGACTATTTGACGTTTGCCAAACCGGCGCCGAAAGAAACCGAGCCGATTGATGTCGCCGTCGAGCTTCAAAAAGTGTTGCAAATGATTACGCCAATGGCGCATATGCATTCGATCCATGTATCCTCTTCCCTCGAAGATGGCATCGTCATCGGAAACGTACAATATTTCCAACAGTGTTTTCTCAACTTGTTGAAAAACAGCATTGAGGCGATGCCAAACGGCGGCACGCTTCATGTCGCGGCTGAGAACCGGGGGGCATCAGTCGTCATTACCATTTCCGACAACGGCGTTGGCATGACGAAAGAACAAGTGCGCCGCTTCGGCGAGCCATACTTCAGCACAAAAGAAAAAGGCACTGGGCTTGGTGCGATGGTCGCCGTCAAAATCATCGAACAAATGGGAGGAACGTGGACGATCGAAAGCGCCGTACAAAAAGGGACGACGTTGACGATCACGTTGCCGGCAAGTCGGGTGGGACCGCCGACGGCAGAACAAAGCGCCGTCGGCTGAACGAAAAAACGGATGCCCTGTTTTGGACATCCGTTTTTTCTTGGTGATTGGCGCGATCATTTGACTTCCTCAAAATAATCTTTGTAAAACCCGCCGACTTTTCCGCTGTTGTCAATGACAAAATAAAACTCGTCGGTTTCGTTTTTTACTTCATATACCTTGCCCGGCGTCAATACATTGCTGACCATGTACTTTTCCGCGTTCGTGTGAACGCACTTTACTTTTTTGATCGTCGGCCGGGTCGCCCATGTGTGATGAATCATGGCGTCATCTCCTTCTCTTTATATTTTTCCCCTTCTTTATTGTAGCGACCCGGACAACCGGCTGCAACGTCCCATTCGCCATTTGCCGCTATGGCCGACGCCTCAAATCGTTGGCGGCGGCGGGCAACCGTGCTAACGACCTGTTGCTACGGCTCATCGCGCACCCCCTCAAATTCGATGATGCGCCCGCACGGCTCAACCATCGTTTCGCCGTTCGTTTCCACTTCGCGGAAAATTGGCTGCTCGATGCGGCGGATGGGGCGGTAGCCTTCCTGTTTCATTCGCGCTAAACAGGCGGCGATCGTTTCCCCTTCCGCTACAGTAAACCGTTTTTTCTTCATCGCTTTCCTGGCCAAAGAGGCGCGCCCTCCCTCCTCCCACTAGAAATGTTGACATATCAAGGCTTCACGGCCTTTCCTTATAACTATTGTACCCCAAAAAAGAAGCCGGATCGCTTCATCCGGTTCAGCATGTTTTCTGCACATATTTTCGGTACAGCCCGTACAGCTCCGCCGCCTTGTACGTTTCAATTTTTTTCCGTCCAACCGGATGACGGGCGATGCCCGCCTTTTTCAACTCAGCCACAAGCCATCCTTTCGAGCCGAAATGCGCCATGGCGCTCCCCCCCTCTTTTGTCATCCGCTTGTCTTTATGATGTATATGTGTGCAAAAAGGGAGCAAGAACACGAGTGTTGATTATCCAAAATTATACATACGCCTTCCATAAATTTGGGCATACTCAAACAAAGCAGCGGCCATCCCGGATTTCCAATCGAGAGGAAGCTGCCCAGAGAAAAAACGGCGAACGAACGAAATGAAGGAAAGAGAGACGTTCGTCTGTTTTTTGGTTTGATCATACAGCCATCGCAGCAACACATACGCGATGAACGCCGCAAACAGCTGATTGTATACCGCATTTTCCGTCGTGCCAAACAAGATCGGGACATTCAGATATTGCTTCACCCAACGGAAAAAGACCTCAACAGTCCAACGTTGTTGGTACATGTCGGCAATGGTTTCCGCAGACGCATGGAAGAGATTCGTCACGACCCGAATGTCGCGGCCATTCGCATCTCGAAAGATCACCACCCGGTGACGCTTGGTGGAGCGGCATTGTTTCGTCCCCAATTGGCACGTGAAGTCGGCTTGAACCGATGAGGATGTGCTGGAAAGGCGTTTCAAGCTTTTTTTCTGATGAAGTTCGATGTTGTCCTTCATCCGAATGACAAAGAGCTGATGCTGCTCCACAAATCGATCGAGGCGTTCGATTTTGAAATACGCCCGGTCTTCCACCAGCACTTGTTGAGCGTTCGTCAACTGTTCTCCCACTGGGCCATCGTGACGCAGTCCGGTCGTTTCCACCACGTCTGCCGGCAACGAGGATTCCGGCGAATACGCGACGTGCAGCTTCACTCCGGCGCGTTCGCCGTGATACGGAGCCCATGGGAGGCGGTTTTTCCCGACCGTGACGGTCGTCGAATCCACCACCCGAAGCGGTTTGGGAAACCGAAGCGAACGGCGGGTTTGGCGGTTGCACTTGGAAATGATCAACGCCAACAAGCGTTTCATGATGTCATAGGGAACGTCTTTCGCTTTCTTGGATACTGTGGAATAATGGAATCGCGGCAATCCATACAGAGGCCCCACATCGGCTCCGTGGCGAAAGCTTTTCCATTGATGCATGGCGGCCAGCAGGAAGAAGTGAATCCACTCGCGCAACGGAAAGGTTCGAGACGAATCACGATCCCCAACCGCTTCGGCAATCCGTTGAATCTCTTCATCCGAAACAAGTTTTTGCATCAAATTCGGGAGTGTGGTATGCTTGTTCATAGAGAGCACCTCCTGGGTTTGTTTGTGTCGCTACTCACATTCTACAGGAAAGGTGCTCTTTTTTCTATACCCTTTGGATTTTATTGGATAATCAACACGCCTGAGTTAAGGCGATTCATCTCCCACTTACTCCGCTTCGCTTCGTTGAAGTGGGAGTCTTCTCGCCTAATTAAGATAAAGGGAAGTCATCAATGAATTGTCTTTATCTGTCACAAAACGCCACTCTGAAGCCTTTACAAGCTGTTTAATAAGCCGATAATGAGCAATCGTTGTATAAGTTGAATTAATGTGTAATCCATCAATATACTTGGCTCTGTGTTCAATTTTATCTAATTCGGCTTGATACTCGACATAAGTTTGTGTGTCATTTTTAGACGGAGGCATCGGATAATGAGAATATTTCGGAATGCGAGCGTGTTTCTTGGCAAATTCATTTAGGTGGTCTTCTTTTAAAAGAACGGTATCAAGGGCAATATCCCTCAATGAAATATCCCAATCAAATGCCACATCGCTTCGGAACACATACCTTGAGAATAAATCGGCAGTAATCACCACATTGGTTGGGAATTGACTTTCCTCTAAATCATCATACTGGCTGCCACCCATTCCTTTTTTCCGAACATTGTTGAGGAAATAGGTCATTTTATCGGTATTGAGCCATATTTCTTTAAACTGCATATTTTGAAGCGGTTTTGTTTCGTGCCGTTCCAAAAACTCCAAACATCTTCGATAAACAAATTCTAATTTATCGTAATAGGTACCTCTCCCAATTTCCAAAAGTTCGCAAGTTCTGGTAATCGGAACCCGACTTAACAATAACTTTGTAAACCAAAGAAGAATATCACTTCGTTTTTGATTGTATGTGATAGATTGCTTACGGTTAGGTAATACATTGGTAAACTTCTTGCACGTCTTACATTGCCATCTTTGTGATTTACCTGTGCTTTTTCCACGTTTATAGAATGCCTTTGGTTCGTTAAAAGGCGTACAATCTTCCGCAATACAACAATCTTTATGAAATTGATAATCGGGTTCAACATCTTGGATACTGTTGATTCTGATTAATCGTTCAATTTCTTGTGCGATAGACCAATTCGATAGTGTTATGGCGTGGCAGTCCAAAGTAGCTCCTTTTGTTAGATTAATTGGGTCTGGATTGCATTTAATGGTTTTGTCCGTTCCAGTTCCTGATAATTTATACCGACTTGGTTTCCCTTTTGTTTCAAATCTTTCTTGAGGAAGACCGTGCCACTTACAATACGGATTGGAACAATGATTGTATTGAATTTTGTAGATGTTTCCGTTCCAAGTGAATTCAGTTGGTTTGAACAGTAAATCTTTGTATTTAGTTCCGAACTGCTTTGGTGTTAACAATTCGTAATCTTTTGTTCTTTCTGCTGTTTCTGCCATCGAAACAGGGGAATGTACATTCACAAGATTATCTTCTTTGGTAGCCAATCTCTTTAATTTAGCCAAAGTTATCGCTCTCCAATAAATATTCGATTTCCAGTTGTTTTACAATTCTTTTGTTATTTCGTTTTTTGCTAATCCATTTGATGAAATCTTTATCTTCTAACAAGTTGAGAAGAAATGTATCAACAACTTCGCTTTCCGTGTACTCAGTGTATTCTGAATAGGTTTTTATAATCGCTCTTACTCGCTCAGAAATAAGCCAATCAACACGACTCGCATTGTTATTTTTGGGCTTAATAAACTTCATTTTATTTACACCTCGCAATAAAAATCGTCATACATTTAGTATGTCCAATTAGCATCAATTTTAACACATATTTGGAATACTGTCTGTTGGTCAGCAGTCACTTGCTAATTAAGATGCTAATTATAATGCGATTAATGGTCATAAATTAAATAAAACATTGATATATCAAGAAACAAAAGGGAGTCCATTTCATATGCGAATTGGACTCCCTTTTGTATTACTTTTTTTAATTTTGTACTCAACAACCGAACCCGTTAGGCTTCTGCGCCGCTTCCTTTGTTTACGCTGATGGCGATTTATGCTTTTTTCCCTTTAAGAAAAACGCCATCATTAACGCCAATACCGTCAAGCCGGTGGCGACGAAAAAGGCGTCGTTAATCCCTTCGACAGTCGATCTCTGCTGCACGAGCCCATACAGCAGCTGCACCACCGCTTCATCGCTCGGAATCGCCTGCTTCAGCTGGCCGACAAGGCTCATGAAAAACGGATTGTTTTCCGTCATCTCATTTCGGTACATGTCCGCATGGAATTTGGCCCGGTTGGACATGATCGTCACCAAGAACGCCGTTCCGAGCGAAGCGGCCACTTGGCGGATCGTATTGGACATCGCCGTGCCGTGGCTGTACAAATGGCGCGGCAAGGCGTTCAATCCTTCCGTCATAATCGGCATTCCGAGCATCGACATGCCGAACATGCGGAAAATATAAAGCCAAATTAACTGGCTGTACGGTGTATCCATCGTCAGCTTGCTGAATTCCCACGTCGTGACCGCGGTGATGATCAAGCCGACGATCGCCAGCGCCCGCGCGCCGATGCGGTCAAACACCCAGCCGGAAATCGGCGACATGATCGCCATGACAATCGCTCCCGGTAGCAACAGCAAACCGGCATCAAGCGGCGTAAAGCCGCGCAAGTTTTGCAAATACACCGGCAGCAGCACCATCGCTGCAAACATCGCCATATTGATGACCGATCCGATGACGGTCGCCAACGTAAACACTGGGTAGCGGAACACACGGAAATTGAGCACCGGATGCTCCGAGCGGAGCGAACGCCATGTGAACATGATCAAGAACAAGACGCCGATGATAAGCGACACAACGACTTCCGTCTCGCCCCATCCTTTGCTGCCGGCTTCGCTGAAGCCATACAGAACGCCGCCAAACCCGATCGTGGAGTAGACCGCCCCTTGCACGTCCAGCACCGGATTGCCCTTGCGCGGCGTATGTTTCAGCCAGGCGGAGGCAAGCACAATGTCTACAATCGCGATCGGCAAAACGACGTAAAACAACAGCCGCCATGTATAATGTTCGACAAGCCATCCGGATAACGTCGGCCCGATCGCCGGCGCGAACATCATGGCGATTCCGACCGTCCCCATGGCCACTCCGCGGCGTTCCGGCGGGAAAATCGACAGCATAATGACCATCATCAGCTGCATGATGATGCCCGCCCCGACCGCCTGCGTCAGCCGCCCTGCGAGCATGACGGCAAAGGTTGGAGCGATCGAGCAAACAAACGCGCCGATGGCGAAAAACGACATGCCAGACAAAAACAGCCGTTTCGCTGGAAACTTCGCAATTAAAAACGGGCTGATCGGGATGAGCACCCCGTTGACGAGCATATATCCTGTCACGAGCCATTGAATCGTCGACGTTTCCACGTTGAAATCTTGCATCATATGGGGCAAGGCGACGTTGATCAACGTTTGGTTCAAGATGGCGACAAACGCGCCCAGCATGACCGTCGCCACAACTTTTCCGCGGCTGCCGATATCCCCGAGGCCGCCTTGCCCGGCTGGAGCGGCCGGGCGCCCATCCGTTTCTGCCGCTGGCTCTGCTTTCGTTTCCGCTAACGGTTGAGCGTTGGCTTCCGCCGCTTCATCTGCCGCCTTCACCGCGGCTGAAGCCGGTTTGCGGCGGCGCAGCGCGATGTTGACCGCCGCCAAGACCAAAACGGCAAACACAATATAACCAATGACAAATGCTGTCATCTTCCATCACCTACTTATGGATGCGGACGGTGACGTTCATGCCCGGCACAAGTCCGGCTCCGCTGTAATTGTCAATGGAAATCGTAACGGGAATCACTTGGGTCACTTTCGTGTAGTTGCCGGTCGCATTGGAGCTCGGCAGCAGGCTGAACGTATTCGCTGTCGCGTTGCCGATTTTTTCGACTTTGCCGCTGAATTTGCGGTCCGGATACGCATCGACATAAATATCGACGTCTTGCCCGACTTTCACGTCTTCAATATCGGTCTCTTCAATGTTCGCCGTCACCCACAAATCGTTCAAATCAAACCCTCGGGCAAGCGGCGTCCCCGCGGCGACAAACGAGTCTTTGACCGCGTTTTGCTGCACGATCGTCATCCGATGAGGCACTGTCACCGGCACCGTCGTTTTGCCGTCAAACACCTCACCGATTTCTTCCCCGGCTGAGAACGTTTTTCCCGTGTCGCCCCGCCAGGATGTCAGCTTCCCGGACAACGGCGCCGCAACCGAGATGACCTGGCCGTCGATGCGGGCGTTGTCTGTTTTAATGTAATTCGTCGCTTCGTTCACATAGTAGTAAGCGGCAAAGCCGCCGCCGACAAGCAAAATGAGCACAATGATGTTCAGCGCCACCAATCGTTTCACGTTCACTGTCTATTCCTCCCCGAGTAAAATCGCTTTAATTTTTTCATGAAGATGCAAAAACTGTTCAATCTCCTCTGGAGAGACGAGTTCTTGAATGCGGCGAAGCCGCCGGCGCAGCACCGACTGCTCGCCAAACGCTTCCGACACTGTCTCTTTTCCTTTTTCCGTCAAACTCAAAATGACCGCGCGCCGATCTTGCTTCGACGGCTCGCGGACAACAAGGCCGGCGCCGACGAGCCGATCGACCGTGCCGCTGACGTTGCTGTTGCTTAAGTTTAATTTTTCCGCCAAGTCATTCAGGCGAATATGTTCTGTTTTCAACAGCGTATATAAGACGATCAGCTGCACCTCTGTCACCCCGACGCGAGCCGCGTCCTCGCGGATGAGGCGGTAAAGCGCCTTTTGCGTCCGGAAGACAGCATACATGATGTCCCGGCTGATCCCTTCCATTCATCCCCCCTCCTTGCCTCATCTTTCTTGTTGGAATAGTTTCAATACGAATTATTCCTGCACGAAATATGATTATAACATGAAAACAGGGAAAATCAACTATATTGTTTCATGTCTTTTTGAGAAAACATACGCAACGAAAAAGAGTCCAACCGGATGTTTTGCATCCAGTTGGACTCTTTTGCCAACTCCTCATTCGTGAATCCGCGCCGCTGTTGCCGTTGGCTGAATGCAGTTTCTCAACCACGCTCCACCAGGTGGGTGTTCGCAGAAGCGTTCCTGTCGTCCCCGCAGACGAATAAGGGGCATGACATTCCCGCTTCAATGTAGAACTCCCTTTTGATTGCCATCGGTTGAAACTTCATTCTACAACGCACAACGCAGCAGCGGATTGGTGATTATTATCATACACAATCTTTCTTCGTTTGACAAGGGGGACGTTTATCCAGTTTTTTCAAACCGGATACACCCCGTGTTTCCGATCGGAAAAGACGATGTACTTGGACATATACGCGTCAAAGCGGCGGATAAGCTCGTTGCGCAAATCGTTCGGCGCGACAATTCCGTCAACGACCAATTCAGAAGCGAGCCGGTAGATATCGATGTCGCGCCGGTATTCCTCGCGTTTTTGTTCGACAAACGCCGGCCGCTCTTCCGGCGGCAGCTCGGCGATTTTGTTCGCATAAACGGCGTTGACGGCCGCCTCCGGCCCCATGACGGCGATTTGCGCGTTCGGAAGCGCGAGGCAGCAGTCCGGTTCAAACGCCGGGCCGGCCATGGCATACAACCCGGCGCCGTACGCTTTGCGGACGATGACCGAGATCTTCGGTACGGTGGCTTCCGACATGGCGGCGATCATTTTCGCCCCATGGCGGATGATGCCGGCCCGCTCGACCTTCGTGCCGATCATAAAGCCAGGGACGTCGGCCAAAAACAGAAGCGGGATATGGAACGCGTCGCAAAGCGTGATGAATTTCGCCGCTTTATCAGCCGAATCGTGGAACAAGACACCGCCTTTGACGCGCGGCTGGTTGGCGATGATGCCGATCGGCTGGCCGTTAAGGCGCGCCAGTCCCGTAATGATTTCCGGCGCAAACAGTTTTTTGATTTCGCAAAACGATCCTTCGTCAATGATTCGCTCAATCAAATCATACATGTTGAACGGCGCATTTTGGTTTTCCGGCAAAATGTCTTCGATCGTTTTGTCGAACGATTTCGGCGGCTTCGCCTCGACCACCGGCGGTTTTTCGCCGTAATGGGACGGAAAATATGACAAATAACGGCGCGCATAGGCAATCGCTTCTTCTTCGGTTTTCACGAGCACGTCGCCGCAGCCGGAGACGGTGCAATGCATGCGAGCGCCGCCCATCTCTTCGAGCGTCACTTTTTCCCCAATCACCATTTCCGCCATGCGCGGCGAGCCCAAGTACATCGAGGCGTTGCCCTCGACCATGATGACGATGTCGCAAAACGCCGGAATATAAGCGCCGCCGGCTGCTGACGGGCCAAACAACAGGCACACTTGCGGCACTTTGCCGGACAGCTTCACCTCATTGTAAAAAATGCGCCCTGCCCCGCGCCGGCCGGGAAACATTTCGAGTTGGTCCGTAATGCGTGCGCCGGCCGAGTCCACCAAATAAATGATCGGGCAGCGCAGTTTTTCCGCCGTTTCTTGAATGCGGATGATTTTTTCGACCGTGCGCGCTCCCCATGAGCCGGCTTTGACGGTCGAATCGTTCGCCATCACGCAGACGGTGCGGCCGTTGATTTTGCCGATCCCGGTCACCACCCCGTCAGCCGGCAGGCCATCCGCCAAACAGTTGGCAAACAAGCCGTCTTCCACTTCTAAGCCATCGTCAAGCAGCAAATTCAGCCGCTCGCGGACAAACAATTTCCCTTGGGCCGCATTTTTTTCATGATATTTTGGCGCCCCGCCTTTCTTGATTTCCGCCGCTCTTTTCTCCAGCTCCGCTGCGAGCGTGTCTTGCTGATTGGCTGTTTCCTTCATCTCTTTGTTTCCCCTCCTTGTTTTGATAGATCTTGCTGTTCCATCCCGCGTGTTCGGCCGGGAGCACGGTTGGGGCCGTTTTTGGCTGTCGTGCCAATGTCGGTGCAGAACAAGCGCTCCGTGCGGCTTTTTCCTTATCCAAACAGCCTCATCTTGCCCAAGCGCAGGCTTACTCCCCTTTGTACACCGGCTTCCGCTTTTCTTTAAACGCCTGCAGACCTTCCAGACGGTCTTTCGTTGGGATTGTCGCCTCATAGGCGAGCTGCTCAATTGCGAGGCCCGTCTCCAAATCAACGTTGAATACGCTTTGGATCGCCCGTTTCGCCTGGCGGACGGCTATTGGCGCATTGTCAGCGATTTGCTGCGCGAGACAAAGCGCACGCTCCATCAGCTCGGCGCGCGGCACCGCGTATTCGACAAGGCCGATTCGCTCGGCCTCTTTGGCGGTGATGCGCTTTGCGGCAAAAATCAATTCTTTCGCTTTTCCGATGCCGACAAGGCGCGGCAGCCGCTGCGTCCCCCCCGCTCCCGGAATGATGCCGAGCGACGTTTCCGTCAGCCCGAGCTGGATATCGTCGGCGGCAAACCGGATGTCGCAGGCGAGCGCCAGCTCAAGCCCCCCGCCAAAGGCCGAGCCGTTTAACGCGGCAATGACCGGCTGCGGCACTTTCTCGACCTCGTTGATCGTTTTGCTGATTAAAGCGACGGCCTGACGGACTTCGGTTTCGTTCATCCCTGCCCGCTCTTTCAAATCGGCTCCGGCGCAAAACACTTTGTCTCCGGCCCCGGTCAACATGACAACGCGCACGTCTTTTTGAAATTTGATTTCTTGCAAAAGCGCACCAAGCTCCAACAAAAGCGCTCTAGAAAGCGCGTTGGCTGCTTCCGGGCGGTTTAATGTCACAATGGCGATGCCGTTTTCTTGTGTTTCAAACGATACAAGTGCGCTCACGTTTTCTCCCCCCCTTATGATCCAACCGTTTGCAAATAGCGGCTCGGAAGCGGGCGGCCGATTTTATCGCGGATAAACAACGCCGCTTTCGTCAGCTGCTCGACATCGATGCCGGTTTCAATCCCCATGCCGTGAAGCATATATACTAAATCATCGGTGGCGACGTTTCCCGACGCTCCGGGAGCGTATGGACAGCCGCCGAGGCCGCCGAGCGAGCTGTCAAACGTCGTAATCCCCATTTCCATTGACACTAAAATATTGGCCAGCGCCGTCCCTCTCGTGTCATGGAAATGCATCGCGATCCGATCAGCCGGAAAACGGCGGAGCACCTCAGCAAGCACGTCCTCCACTTGCTTGGGCGTCGCGACGCCGATCGTATCGCCAAGCGACAGTTCGTCAACCCCCATCGCCAACAACCGATCCGCCACCATCAGCACTTGATCGACGGCAACTGCCCCTTCATACGGGCAGCCAAAGACGGTGGAAACGTAGCCGCGCACCGTTTTGCCTGCTTGTTTTGCCGTTTGCACGACCGCTTCCAGCACCGGAAATGTGGCAGCGATCGTTTTGTTAATATTTTTTTGGTTGTGCGTTTCGCTCGCTGACATAAAGACGCCGACTTCGTCAATCCCCGCGGCCAACGCCCGCTCAAGCCCTCTTTCGTTCGGCACGAGCGCCGCATACGTGACGCCGGCTTTTCGGCCGATGCCGGCTGCGACCTCAGCGGCATCGGCGAGCTGCGGGATCCATTTCGGATGGACGAAGGAAGTCACCTCAATGTACGACAGCCCCGTTTCGGACAATAAGTTGATCCACGCGATTTTATCGGCGGTCGCGATCGGCGCTGCTTCGTTTTGCAGGCCGTCGCGCGGGCCGACTTCTTTGATCGTCACCTTCGCCGGCCATCGGCTCATGCTCTGCTCCCCCTTTATTCAATCTCGACAAGCACGTCGCCTTCGTTTACGAAATCTCCTTCCTGCACGTGGATGTGCTTCACGACGCCAGACGTTTCCGCGGCAATCGGAATCTCCATTTTCATCGATTCTAAAATGATGACATCTTGGCCTTCTTCTACATGATCCCCGACAGCCACCAACAATTTCCATACACTTCCAGCCATTGTTGCCGTTACTTGGGTCATCGTGTCTTCCTCCGTTTCTGCTTCATTTTGCTTTTGCTGGCTTCCAATGCTTCGAAAGGAAATCGGTCGTCGTATCCCCCGCTTGAAACGCCGGATGGGACAGCACGGCCTCAAGCAGCGGAATGTTCGTTTTAATCCCTTCCACGCGATAGTGTCGAAGCGCTTCGAGCAAGCGTTCAATCGCCGTTTGCCGATCCGGTCCTTTGGCGATTAGTTTGGCGATCATCGGATCATAAAACGGCGTAACCGCGGCGCCGCTTTGAACCGCCGTTTCATGACGAATCCATTCGCCTTGTGGGGCGGAAAACGCCGTAATGCGGCCGGGCGACGGGTAAAACGTGTTCGGGTCTTCGGCATAAATGCGCACTTCAATGGCGTGTCCATCGCGGCGGATGTCTTCCTGCTGATAACGAAGCGGCTCGCCGGCGGCGATGCGCAGCTGCTCTTCGACAATGTCGATGCCGGTGATTTCTTCCGTCACCGGATGTTCAACTTGCAGGCGTGTGTTCATCTCCAGAAAATAAAAGTTTTTTTGCTCATCGACAAGAAACTCGATCGTGCCGGCGTTCGCATAGCCGATATGGCGCGCGGCCCGCACGGCTGCTTCGCCCATTTTCCGCCGTGTTTCCTCATCCAAAAACGGCGACGGCGCCTCTTCGACCACCTTTTGATGGCGGCGCTGGATCGAACACTCGCGCTCCCACAAGTAGACGCAGTTGCCGTAGGAATCAGCGAGCAGCTGAATTTCAATATGGCGCGGGCGATCGATATATTTTTCGATATACATCGTCCCGTCGCCGAAAAACGAAGCCGCCCGTTTTTGGCTTCCTTCAAACGCCTGGCGCAGCTCGGCTTCGTCGCGGGCGATATGCATGCCGATGCCGCCGCCGCCGGCTGACGCCTTCAGCATGACTGGATACCCAATCGAAGCCGCCGCTTTGGCCGCTTCATCGGCGCTATCAAGCGCAAAGGAGACGCCTGGGACGATCGGCACGCCGGCTTGTTCCATCGTCCGCCGCGCTTCGATTTTGCTGCCCATCGCCGCGATGACGTCCGCCTTCGGACCGATGAAGACGATTCCTTCTTCCTCGCAGCGGCGGGCAAACGCTGGATTTTCCGACAACAGCCCGTAGCCGGGATGGATCGCCTCCGCTTTCGCCGTTTTGGCAACCTCTATGATTTTTTCGATATTTAAATAGCTTTCCGCGACGCGCGGCTTGCCGATCAAATACGCCTCATCCGCGAGCGAGACGTGGAGCGAATCCGCATCCGCTTCGGAATAGACGGCGACGGTCCGGATGCCGAGCTTTTGGCACGTGCGGATGATGCGGACGGCGATTTCGCCGCGGTTGGCAATCAATACTTTCGAAAACATCGTCTCACCCTTTCACGAAAACTGAGAATGCCGCCGGGCGGACGAAACCGCCCGGCACGGCGGTTTACGTCGTCAAGCCGAGGCGCTGTTTCGCCATTTCCCGCAGTTTAAATTTTTGGATTTTCCCGGACGCCGTCATCGGGTACGAATCAGTAAACTCAATGTAGCGCGGGATTTTATGACGGGAAATGTGGCCGCGGCAAAACTCGCGAATCTCCTCAGCCGTCGCCGTTTCGCCGTCTTTTAAGATGATCCACGCCATCACTTCTTCCCCGTATACTTCATCCGGCACGCCAACGACTTGGACGTCCAAAATTTTCGGATGTTTGTATAAAAACTCTTCGATTTCACGCGGATAAATGTTTTCGCCGCCGCGGATGATCATATCTTTCAGACGGCCGGTGATGCGGAAGTAACCGTTTTCATCCATCACCGCCAAGTCGCCGGTATGGAGCCAGCCGTCTTCATCGATCGCTTCGCGCGTCGCTTCCGAATTGTTGTAATATCCTTTCATGACATGATAGCCGCGCGTGCACAGCTCCCCTTGCACACCGGGCGGCACTTCCTTGTTCGTTCCCGGCTCGACGATTTTCACCTCGACGCCCGGCAAGGCGCGGCCAACCGTTTCGACACGCAGCTCAAGCGGATCGTCGGTGCGCGTTTGCGTGATGACTGGGGACGCTTCGGTCTGCCCGTAGGCGATCGTAATGTCTTTCATCCCCATTTTCTCGATGACCGCCTTCATCACTTCGACCGGGCAAGGGGAGCCAGCCATAATGCCCGTGCGCAGCGACGACAAATCGTATTTGGCAAAATCCGGGTCGTTGAGCTCGGCGATGAACATCGTCGGCACGCCGTGAAGCGCCGTGCACCGCTCCGCCTCGACCGTCTCCAGCACCCGCTTCGGATGAAACTCCTGCACAGGCACCATCGTCGCCCCGACCGTCACGCATGCAAGCGTGCTCATGACGCAGCCGAAACAATGGAAAAACGGCACCGGAATGCACAATCGATCGCCTTCGCCAAGCCCCATGCATTGCGCGACTTGGTGGGCGTTGTTGACGATGTTGTAATGCGTCAACATCACCCCTTTCGGGAATCCAGTCGTCCCGGACGTGTATTGCATGTTGATCACATCGTGCGGATCAAGGCTTTCCATCTGCGCATCGAGCTCTTCTTCCGTCACGTCATGCGCCATCGCCAAGATGTCGTTCCATGTAAACATGCCCGGGTGCCGTTTGTCGCCAAGAAAGACCACGTTTTTCAGCTTCGGCAGCCGTTTCGATTGCAGCTGTCCGGGCGCTGATGTGCGCAACTCGGGAACGATTTCGTACAAAATATCGATGTATGACGAATCGCGGTATTGCTCGATCAAAAACAGTGTTGTCGAGTCGGACTGCCGAAGCAAATACTCAAGCTCCGCCGCGCGGTAGTTCGTATTGACCGTCACGAGGACGGCTCCCATTTTGCCGGTCGCAAATTGGCAGGCGATCCATTCCGGAACGTTCGTCGCCCAAATGGCGACATGCTCCCCTTTTTCGATGCCAAGCCGCATCAACCCGCGCGCGACAAGCCGGCAATAGTCGTTAAACTGCCGATATGTCAGACGCAAGCCGCGGTCGGCATACACGACCGCCTCATGATTCGCATATTGCCTGGCCCGTTCTTCCAACAATTTCCCCACAGTCACCGTCAACATCGGCCGTTTCCTCCCCTTTGTCCGAATTCATTGTTATGGATATGCAGGCATTTCCGCTTTTAGCATCCCAGTTGGCGGGCGATGACGAGACGCTGGATTTCCGATGTGCCTTCGCCGATTTCCATGAGCTTGACGTCGCGCAAGTGGCGTTCGACTCCGTATTCTTTCATATAGCCGTAGCCGCCATGGATTTGGATCGCCTGGTTGCAGACGCGGAACCCCATTTCCGAGGCGAACAGCTTGGCGAACGATGCTTCTTTTGTAAACGGTTTCCCTTGGTCTTTCAACCAAGCCGCCTTGTACACCATATTACGGGCAAGCTCAATTTCCATCGCCATGTCAGCGAGCTTAAACTGGATCGCTTGAAACTTGGAAATCGGCTGGCCAAACTGAACGCGTTCTTTCGCGTATTGAAGCGCTTTCTCAAACGCCGCTTGCGCAATGCCGACCGCCAGCGCGGCGATCGAGATGCGCCCGCCATCAAGCGTGTACAAAAACTGTTTAAACCCTTTTTGCGGGTCGCCTAAGACGTTTTCTTTCGGCACGCGGACGTTCTCGAAAACAAGCTCGCACGTATTGGACGCGCGCACGCCCATCTTGTCGTAATTCGAACGAATCGTAAATCCTGGGGAGTCCGTTGGCACGATGAGAGCGGTGATGATGTTTTTGCCGCGCGCATCTTTGCCCGTCACAGCTGTGACAATGACTTGCCGCGCGTATTGGGCGTTTGTGATCCAACATTTTTCGCCGTTGATGACATACTCATCGCCGTCCAGCACCGCGGTCGTGCGCGTGCCGCCGGCGTCCGATCCGGCGTTCGGCTCCGTGAGCCCAAAAGCGCCAAGCGTCTCGCCTTTCGCCATCGGCACGAGCCATTTTTGTTTCTGCTCCTCTGTTCCAAAGTAATAAATGGGACTCGCCCCAAGTGACACAGCGGCCGCATAGCTTAGCCCGGTGCCGCCGCAGGCGCGGCCGATTTCCTCAACGGCGATGGCATACGAAATCGTATCGCCCCCAGCGCCGCCGTACTCTTCCGGAAACGGCAGGCCCAACAACCCCAACTCGCCCATTTTGCGGAAGACATCGAGCGGAAAATACGCCTCTTCATCCCATTTCGCTGCGTATGGGGCAATTTCCTTCTCAGCAAAGTCGCGAACCATTTCTTTAATCATTTGTTGCTCTTTTGTTAATGAAAAATTCATCCTGTCCCTCTCCCCCATAGAAAATGTTCTATCATTTGAACCGACTAGTCGGTTTCAGTAAGGAAACGAGTGTAAACGGTTTTGATTTTTTGAAGCGTTTCCGAAACCGACTAGTTGGTCTGTATACGATCAACAACTTATTCGGCGGCCGGCCGCCATAAAAACGGGGCTGCCGCCGGACTGGCCGGGTTGCGAAGCACCGCATGCAAAATGAAATCGGCAAAATACGCCGCGATCTCCTCAATGGACAGCGGACCGTCCGGATTGTACCATTTGTATGTCCAGTTGACCATGCCGATAATGGACATGCCAGTAATCTCCACCGACAGCTCCGGACGAAATTCCCCGGCTTCAATCCCCTCGCGAATGACTCGAAAAATGATTTGCTTGAACTCTTCGCGCTTTTCATTGATCGGTTCAGCGTATTCCGGTTTTAAGTACGTGCTTTCCTGGTAAAACACGGTGATGTGTGGTTTATATAAATGATACACTTTGACAAACGACTGCACGATGGCGTACAAGCGCTCGGTCGGCGTCGAACAGCTTTCATACGCTTCCTGCGCCTTCGTCAGCGCATACGTAATAAAGACGTCATGAATATGGTAAAGCAACTCGTCTTTTGATTTAAAATTATGGTAAAACCCGCCTTTCGACGTATCGCTTTCCGCGACGATGCGGTCGACCGTCACGCCATGGTAGCCATATTTCTCAAACAAATGAAGAGCGGTGTCGATAATGCGGTCTCGAAGCGGTTTCTCTGCCATAACAGTCTCCTTCGCCTGAACTGTAAAACATTTCGAAAAAAGCAAAATCTTCTTCTTGTTTATTAAGATACTCGACAGTTGCAGCCATTGTCAACAAAAATCGTTCCGGCGCCCGAAAAATGGAGGCGTCTTTCGCCGCACATCGTCCGATCGGCTGCGCGAGCCCTATCCCCTAGCCGCACGAACTGAAACAAAACAGATGACCTATACATAACCACGGCCGTTTTTCCAAAAGATAAAAACCGGAGGTGGCTTCCATTGGAACCGATGCTATGCCCAAACTGCAAAACGAACCGGACGCGGTTTCATCTCATTGAGCAGCACCCGCGTGCGGTCAAGCTCGATCCGCACACCGGCGACATCGAGCACGAATACACAAACGAAGCGCTCGAACCGTTCCATCTCCCGTACCGCGGCCCGAGCTACCGCGTCCAATGCGGCGTCTGCGGGCTGATCGAAGATGCGGACATGTTCATTCAGCGCGCGAAATCGTCTCCATTGAGGTGATTCCATATGGCGAACAAAAAACAAACACCTTCTTCCATCGTAGACCAAAAACAGCTCGTCAACGACAAGGCAAAAGCGATGCGGGAGCACGGCGGCGAGCACATTCGCCGCGGCACGCCCAACGGCGCAGACGGACAATAACCGCCAGCCTGCTTTTGTACACAAGCAAGCTGGCGGGACTTCCGCCCTTCTAACGGTACATCGCCCACAATCCGATATCGCGAAAACCAAGGCGATGGTAAATGCGGCCGGCGGTTGGATTGTCGTAAAACAAGCACGGCATCTTCCCTTCAGCGAGCAAATCGCAAACGAGCTTCGCCACGATGGCGCTCGCATATCCTTTCCCGCGATGTCCTTGATCCGTGCAGACGCCGACGATCATCGCCGACAATGAGTTTTCCGCTGACGTCGATGCGGCGGCCACCATTCGGCCGTCTTGTTCAATGTAGTACGTTCTAGCTGAATTGGTTTCCATCCCTTTCACCAGCATATCGCGGGACGACGGCCTCGTTTCAAATTCGGCAATGCGGCGCCGCAAGTCGAGAATCCGGTCGACATCGGCCAACTCGGCTTTTTTGACGGCGAACGCCCCCATTTCTTGGCGGGCGTATTCATCCGTCCGACACTCGCAAAAGTAAAGCGTTCGCTTCGTCCCAAGCGGCAGCCGCTCTTCGAACTGCCTGGCAATGTCCGCCTTGCCAGACAGCTGGATGGACGATGATTGGGCTGTCTCGCGGATGAGACGAGCAAAGCCATCGGCATCAAAATCGCCGGGCGCGTACGGAATGTAGGAATCGTAATAACGGAGCAGCACCGCCTTCAGCGAGCCGGCATCGTCAAACTGCCCCCAAACGTCTTGGAAATCGGCGTCATAGCCAAACGACTCAATATCGCCGATGATAAGTGAACTACCCCCACTTAATTTTCTAGCGAAAATTTGAAGTAGGGGCTTCCAAAGAAGTTTGACTGCTTCAAGCAATCCTTATTCTTTGAGGCGTGTCCACTTCGCCGCTAGAGCATAAGACACTCAGGTCTACAGCTTTACTTTTCTTTAAGATGTTTAATGCGCCATTGACATCAGCATTAATTAGTTTGCCAGACTTTGTTCGATACAAGCCGCGCTTAATACGTTTGCCGCTGAACTTATATTCTTTTGGATTGTCGGCATTATATTCAGGAATCTCATCGCCGTCAAAAAAGCTGGCTTGAGACGTATAGGATTCTTCCTGTTTCAAGAATTCAATGCCGTAAAATTCACAAAGATATTCTAGTTTTTCTTTTATGTTACCGAGAGGAATATTGACAAAGTTTTGATTTGTCTTTTTTCCTAGATTAATATTGCGTTGCCATGTTTCCGCATAGCCAATGACAAGTTTGCCAATTTACAATCCGACGTTGTACATGTTCTTGGCAATATGGCACAGTTCTCGAAGAGTCAAGTATTCTTCTTTGGTCAAACCATTTAGCTGTTGTTTGATACAAAAATACATTTTTTCACCTCCCATCTAACTATATTATACTATATTTTACTGAATCTATCCTATTTTCAGCAAAATATAGTTAAGGCCACGAGTGTTGATTATCCAAAATTATACATACGCCTTCCATAAATTTGGGCATACTCAAACAAAGCAGCGGCCATCCCGGATTTCCAATCGAGAGGAAGCTGCCCAGAGAAAAAACGGCGAACGAACGAAATGAAGGAAAGAGAGACGTTCGTCTGTTTTTTGGTTTGATCATACAGCCATCGCAGCAACACATACGCGATGAACGCCGCAAACAGCTGATTGTATACCGCATTTTCCGTCGTGCCAAACAAGGTCGGGACATTCAGATATTGCTTCACCCAACGGAAAAAGACCTCAACAGTCCAACGTTGTTGGTACATGTCGGCAATGGTTTCCGCAGACGCATGGAAGAGGTTCGTCACGACCCGAATGTCGCGGCCATTCGCATCTCGAAAGATCACCACCCGGTGACGCTTGGTGGAGCGGCATTGTTTCGTCCCCAACTGGCACGTGAAGTCGGCTTGAACCGATGAGGATGTGCTGGAAAGGCGTTTCAAGCTTTTTTTCTGATGAAGTTCGATGTTGTCCTTCATCCGAATGACAAAGAGCTGATGCTGCTCCACAAATCGATCGAGGCGTTCGATTTTGAAATACGCCCGGTCTTCCACCAGCACTTGTTGAGCGTTCGTCAACTGTTCTCCCACTGGGCCATCGTGACGCAGTCCGGTCGTTTCCACCACGTCTGCCGGCAACGAGGATTCCGGCGAATACGCGACGTGCAGCTTCACTCCGGCGCGTTCGCCGTGATACGGAGCCCATGGGAGGCGGTTTTTCCCGACCGTGACGGTCGTCGAATCCACCACCCGAAGCGGTTTGGGAAACCGAAGCGAACGGCGGGTTTGGCGGTTGCACTTGGAAATGATCAACGCCAACAAGCGTTTCATGATGTCATAGGGAACGTCTTTCGCTTTCTTGGATACTGTGGAATAATGGAATCGCGGCAATCCATACAGAGGCCCCACATCGGCTCCGTGGCGAAAGCTTTTCCATTGATGCATGGCGGCCAGCAGGAAGAAGTGAATCCACTCGCGCAACGTAAAGGTTCGAGACGAATCACGATCCCCAACCGCTTCGGCAATCAGTTGAATCTCTTCATCCGAAACAAGTTTTTGCATCAAATTCGGGAGTGTGGTATGCTTGTTCATAGAGAGCACCTCCTGGGTTTGTTTGTGTCGCTACTCACATTCTACAGGAAAGGTGCTCTTTTTTCTATACCCTTTGGATTTTATTGGATAATCAACACGCCTGAGTTAAGGCGATTCATCTCCCACTTACTCCGCTTCGCTTCGTTGAAGTGGGAGTCTTCTCGCCTAATTAAGATAAATTGAACGACGGATCTTGCCGCAAAAACGAAAATACTTGTTGATCGTCTTCGGCCGTTAACCGGCGAATCATAGAATTCCCCCGCTTTTCGAATGATATTTTTTCCATTATACTATGAATCATCCCTGTTGCCAATGGCATTTGTGGCGTCAAACCGAGAGGACTGCCGATGCCCCTAAGTCTGCATCGGCCAACTGCAAAGAAAGGAGGAAGCCCGCTCTCAAAAAAGCGAGGCGACGATGCCGATGAAGTTTATTTGGCAGCCCTGTGAACATGATTTCCAAGACGGCTTTTCCACTGTTTGCTTAACAGACAGTGGCGAAACACAAACCGTTTTCCATCGCACGCTCATCGGTAAAACTGTACATCGTAGCCTTCTTTCAACAACACTTGGTAGATTTGCTGAATATGGTCTTCGTTTTTCGTCTCGAGCGAAAAGTGAATTTCCGCCTGACCTGGCAGCACCTTGGCGCCGATGCGCTGATGATGAATCGACATGACATTCGCCTCGAGCTCGGCGATAATGCGAAGCAGTTTGTTCAACTGGCCCGGCTTGTCGGAGATGACCGTTGTAAACGTCACAAACCGCCCCGCTTCGACAAGCCCCCGCTCGATGATGCGGGAAATGAGCGTCACATCGACGTTGCCGCCGCTTAAAATGGCGGCGACTTTTTTGCCGCGAAACGGCAGCTTTTGATACAACAATGCCGCCAGCGGACAAGCTGCCGCCCCTTCGATCAACAGCTTGTTCCGCTCGAGCACATACAGCATCGTCCGCGAAATTTCCGCCTCTTCCACGCATACAACGCCATCGACGTATTGCTCAATGTATTGGTACGTAATATTGCCCGGCTTTTTCACGGCAATCCCATCGGCGATCGTATTCGATGCGGCAATGGAGACGGGCTGTTTATGGCGTATGGCCGCCGTCATGCCGGGGCAAGCCGATGACTCAACGCCGTACACTTCAACCGACGGCTTCAGCTGTTTTAACGTAAGCGCCACCCCCGCAAGCAACCCGCCGCCGCCGACTGGACAAAGAACGACATCGACGTCGGGAAGCTGCTCGATCAGCTCTAAGCCGATCGTCCCTTGGCCGGCCATCACCGCCAAGTCGTCAAACGGATGAACAAACGTCATCCCCCGTTCACGCTGCAACTCTAACGCATATTCCAAAGACTCGTCAAACACATCGCCGTACAGCACGACTTCCGCCCCGTAGCTTTTCGTCGCTTCAATTTTGCTGAGCGGCGCGCCTTTTGGCATGACGATCGTGCACGGAATATGAAGCATGCCGCTTGCGTAGGCGACCCCTTGGGCGTGGTTGCCGGCTGAAGCGGCGATGACGCCTCGCGCCCTTTCTTCTTCCGTGAGCGACATAATTTTATTGAATGAACCTCTTACTTTAAACGAGCCCGTTTTTTGCAAATTTTCGAGTTTCATATATACATCATTGCCAGACAGCCGGCTGAACGTTTGCGAATGCTCAAGCGGCGTTTGGTGGACGATGCCTTTCATTTTCGCTCGCGCTTGTTCAATGTCTGTTAACGTCAACATCATCAAACCACCCTTTCCGATCGGCGATCGGTTCGTTTTCGCTCCGTTTTATTATATACAAAGCATTTCGCCGCCGACAAATGTTGCTAGTTGGTTTTGGATTATTTTTAGCATATAGTTTTGTTGCGTGAACTACCCCCACTTAATTTTCTAGCGAAAATTTGAAGTAGGGGCTTCCAAAGAAGTTTGACTGCTTCAAGCAATCCTTATTCTTTGAGGCGTGTCCACTTCGCCGCTAGAGCATAAGACACTCAGGTCTACAGCTTTACTTTTCTTTAAGATGTTTAATGCGCCATTGACATCCTGTTTACGAGTGGTGCCTTTGATTTTTTGCTTATCTTTTATGCTTTGAAGTCTGGCATTTTCTTTGTTAAACCATTGATTTATACTTTTTAATCTCCGCCCATCAATGATGAATGATCTGCCATCTGATGTGACACAAGTGGCAAGATTGTTTAATCCTAAATCAATGGCCAGTGCTTTTTGGTCATTTAATTCTCTTTGATCTTCAGGCATTTCATATTTGTACTGAATCTCAAAGAACCTGGCATGATGCTTAGGAATGATTTCAATCTGCTTAATCTTTTTGTCCAGTAACACAGGCGGAATCGTTATCGTGATAGGCTTGTGAGTCTTTTTAAATAGGCGAGAATACGGTATCGTGAATTTGTTGCCGTCTATACGAATCTGGCCAATGATCAGTGAATGAAAGCCATCTTTTTTAAGATATTTTGGAATACTGATAGCCTTGTGGTCATATTTTCCTTGTTTGGCAAGACTGATCAAACCAAAGAAAGATTTAAAGGCTTCATTGACCTTTTTTAAAATTTGCTGTGCCATGTTGCTGTTTAACAGCTTATAGTTTTCGTTAGTTTTGGCAAGATGATAATTTTTCTCATAATTAAGAAATTCCTTGTGTTCAAAATAGTATTGTCTGACATTGTACAATCCGACGTTGTACATGTTCTTGGCAATATGGCACAGTTCTCGAAGAGTCAAGTATTCTTCTTTGGTCAAACCATTTAGCTGTTGTTTGATACAAAAATACATTTTTTCACCTCCCATCTAACTATATTATACCATATTTTACTGAATCTATCCTATTTTCAGCAAAATATAGTTAAGGCGATTCATCTCCCACTTACTCCGCTTCGCTTCGTTGAAGTGGGAGTCTTCTCGCCTAATTAAGATAAAATCATGTTCAACAAACATCGCTGCAACCCGCTTCCTTTGTCAAACCGTTTGAACGTTGGACTTGTCCCAAAACATCAGAGTGTTTCTAGAGGAAGAGCTGTCTACGGTCTGTTCTTTTTCTTTTGTGAATATTGTTTATTTAGAACATTGTTCTATAGATTTGGCCAATTGCCAACGGGAAAAAGCGGCCAAAAAGATCGGCGATAGGCAAACGCGAGGGAATTTGCTAATATGAAAGAAAAGCATTCGGAAGACGAAAGGATGAAACGGTTGTGACGAAAAAGTTGTACTATACGGCGCCGGATGTTGACGTGTGGACGACAACGGTGACAAGCGTCCGCCAAGACGGCGAAACATACATTGTCACCTTGGCGGAAACAGCGTTTTACCCGGAAGGCGGTGGCCAACCGTCTGACGCCGGCACGATCGCCGGCTTGCCGGTGCTCGATGTGTTTGACGAAAACGGGGAAGTGTATCACCGCCTTCCTGCCCACCCGGGAATGGGCGCCGTTTCATGCGTCCTTGATAGGAAACGGCGCCGCGATCATACACAACAGCATAGCGGCCAACATTTATTATCCGCTGTACTCGTTGAACAGCTCGGCGCCGAAACAGTCGGTTTTCACCTTGGGCGCGAGGTCGTCACAATCGACATCACGGCGGGTGCGCTGACGGAAGCAGACATGCTGGCAGTGGAAAACCGGGCCAACGAACTCATTTACGCGAATCTCCCGGTCGAGACGTATTGGGTGACGCCGGAAGAAGCAGAACGGATGCCGTTTCGCAAGCGTCCCGATGTCCAAGGTTCTGTCCGTGTTGTCGAGATGAAAGGGATCGATTTGTCGGCGTGCTGCGGCACCCATGTGAAACGCACGGGCGAAATCGGCGTGATCAAATTGCTGAAAGCAGAGCGCCATCGCGGCATGACGCGTCTTTCCTTTCTTTGCGGCGGCCGGGCGCTTGCCGACTACCAGCAAACCCACCGCGTCGTGCAGGCGGCAGCAGGTCGGTTCGGGACAAGCCGCGATCAGCTGCTCGACGTGATCGCAAAATGGGAACAAGAGAAAAAAGAATGGGAAAAACGGCTGCGCCAATACGAGGCAATCGTCTTTGCCGTCGAAGCCGAACGGGCCGCCGCCGAATCAGGACGTGCAGTGATTGGCCGTTACGACCAATATGGGGCAAAAGAACTGCAAATGATCGCCCGTCTGATCGCCGACCGTTATGGCAAAACCGCGCTTCTCGCCTCCACCTCCGATTGGCGCGCCGTGATCGCCAAAGCACCGTCTTCCTTGCTCCATGCAGGGAACTGGCTGAAAGAACAAGCCGCCCTGTTTGGCGGCAAAGGGGGCGGCAACGAGCGGCAGGGGCAAGCTGCTTTTCCGTCCCTTGAGGCGCTTAGCCAGTTCCTTTCCCGCGTGGAAACGGCAGGCATCGATTGACGGCTCCTGCCCGCACCGCCCGGTTGCTTCGATTCGTTTCGTCCTCCCGTCGGATCGATGCGATGTCCGCCATAGCCGACGGAGGGCGGTTTTTGTAAAATGAAAAACGAAATGTGCAGCTAAGGAGTTTGAAGAGATGAACGATCGACTCGTACAATCGCAAATCGAAGAGCTCGAACGAAAGCTGCGCGCTTATGAGCGGCTCATCGAAACGCTTCCGTTTCCGTTCACCTTTGCCGATTACGAAAGTGGAATCGCCATCGAAAAAAAGCGCGGCGACGTCCGGCCGCACCTTCGCACCATTCCACCGTCCCTTGAAAAGGAAGCCAAATGGCAGTGGGATATTGACTTGTATCACGACGTACCGTTTGAAAAAGTGGAAGCCTTTTTGACGCCGCTGCTCGATCTCGTGCCGCACCATATCGTTTTTGTCGACGACAACGGGATCATCACGCTTTGCAATTTGCAGGCGGCCATTGACACGGGCGTCGAGCGCGACGCCATCATCGGCAAACATATTCGCGAGCTGCTGAAGCTGCCTGATGAGCTGATCGCAACGCTCGAATCGCTTGAAAAAGGCGAGCCGCTCTACAATCACGAGGTGCTCGACCGATTTTACGGCATCGTTAACACCCGTTTTATTTACAACGATGACGGATCGATCAAACGAGTCATCAGTATGTTTCAGTCGCTCAATATGATGAAAGAAACGGAAAAGCTCGCCGTCGCCGGCCGCATCGCCGCCGGCATCGCCCATGAAATCCGCAATCCGCTGACGACGGTGCGCGGCTATTTGCAGCTGCTCAAAACCGAGCTGCCAGACCGGATCGCCTCGCTCGTCGAACGCCTGCTCATTCCTGAGCTTGACCGGGCAAACGGCATCATCACCGACTTTTTAAACATCGCCAAGCCGGCGGACGTGAAGATGGAAACGTTCCGGCTGCACCGTTTTTTGCGCGACGATGTCGGCGTTCTGCTGCAGAGCGAGGCGTTGCTGCACAGTGTGAACGTCCATTTTGACCTCGACGAACAACTGGACGATTACGAAATGAGCGGCGACCGCCGCCAGCTTTTGCAAGTGTTTTTAAACTTATTCCGCAACGCTGTGGAAGCCAAAGTGGCCAAAACGATGAATGTCACGGTGAGCAGCCGGAAAGTGAACCATATCGTCCAGCTTCGCTTCTGCGACGATGGGCCCGGCATTCCGCCGTCGGTCATCGACCATGTTTTCGATCCGTTTTTTTCAACGAAGGAAACGGGAACTGGGCTCGGCCTGTCGTTATCGAAAAAAATCGTCGAACTGCATCGCGGGACGATGAAAGTGCAAAGCGATGCACGCGGCACTTGTTTTTTGATCGAATTTCCGCTTTGCAGCCAACCGCCGTTTCTTTCGTCGTAAATTGCTTCCGAAGAGGGAGGCCATCCCGGCTTCGGAAACGATGAGGTTGATGATTTAGAACAATGTGTCACTTTATCATGGAAAAAGGGGGAACGATTATGACCACGCCCGCTCCGCCCAACGGCAAATGGCGGCGCCTGTTCGCCTTGTTTCTTCCCATTTTTGTTTCGCAAACGGGCCAATATGCCATGAACTTTGTCGATGTTGCCATGTCCGGCCACGCGAGCGCCGAAGATCTTGCCGGCGTCGCGATCGGCTCCAGCTTATGGGTGCCGGTGTGGACCGGCGTCGGCGGCATTTTGCTCGCCTTGTCCCCGATCGTCTCGCATCATCTCGGCGCCGGACGCCATGACTCAATCGCCCGCGCCGTCACCCAGGCGCTCTACTTGGCTGTCGCGCTTGCTGCCGCCATTGTCCTGATCGGCGCCGCTTCTGTGCCGTTGATCTTGAAACAGATGTCTTTGGACGAAAACGTTCGGCATATCGCCTTTCATTACTTACGCGCCTTGTCGTTTGGGATCGTCCCGCTGTTTCTTTATTCTGTGCTCCGCTATTTCATCGATGCACTTGGGCAAACGAACGTGACGATGTGGATTACGCTCACCGCCTTGCCGATCAATATGCTGTTCAACTGGCTGTTGATTTACGGGCATGGCGGGTTTCCGCGCCTTGGCGGCATCGGCACCGGCTATGCGACAGCGATCACGTACGCATACTGCTTCGCGGCCGCTGCCTTTGCCGCGGTGAAATTTCGCCGTTTGTCTCCCTATCGCGTGCTCGTCCGTTTTTACCGTCCGTCATGGGCCGCATGGAGAGAGTTGCTGAAAACCGGGGTGCCGATCGGATCAGCCATCTTTTTTGAAACGAGCATTTTCGCTGCGGTGACGCTGCTTGTCGGCCGGTTTGGCGCCGAAACAGTCGCTGCCCATCAAAGCGCCCTCAACTTCGCTTCCTTGTTGTATATGATTCCGCTCAGCTTATCGATGGCGCTAACGATCGCCGTAGGCGTTGAAGCTGGGGCCAACCGTTATGAAGCGGCCAAACAATATTGCCTGATCGGCATCACCCTCGCCTTGGCGGTCGCTGCCGCCGCTGCATTGTTTCTTTCCATCTTCCGCGGCGATGTTGCTCGACTGTATACAAACGATCCGACAGTGGCGGCGTTGACGGGGAAATTTTTGCTCTATGCGATCTTCTTTCAAGTTTCCGATGCCATCGCCGCTCCCATCCAAGGAGCGCTGCGGGGCTATAAAGAGGTGAACGCCGTTTTTTGGTCCGCTCTTCTCGCCTATTGGGGCGTTGGGCTTCCGCTTGGCTGCGCGCTCGCTCTACTGACTGCCGCCGGGGCGTTCGGCTATTGGATCGGCCTGATCGCCGGATTGGCAACGGGCGCGCTGTTTCTCAGCTTTCGCCTGCGGGCCGTTTGGCGCAGACATGACAGCGGGCGTGCGCCGCTCGCCTCCTAAACGGCCGCTGCCCAAACACGGGCTGTTTTTCCTGAACCGAAACACCGCATAAATCGTTGTTTGCGCATATGCAGTCATAGGAAAAGGTGTCCCGCTCCTTTTGGGACACCTTCGCTTTTCATACAACGCCATTCATCCGCCCGACCAACCATGCAGTGATCGTTTTTATTTTTTTATTTTTCCCCCTGCGGCGACGGCTGCTGTTTCATATACGCGAGCACGTCAAGATCGATTTTCCCTTTTTCTAGTTCGCGTTCCTCAAAGTTTTCTGTATGTATATACGCTGTCAGCGCTTCGTGAAGCGCCTCGCTGTCGGCGGCGCGCTCTTTCGGCAAGTAGCCGAGCCGGATCAAGTGGGCGGCCACCTCTTCCTTTACCGTTCCTTCAATCGCTGCCACTTTTTCGGGGCGCGGTTTCTCAAAATAAAGCTGGCGCAGCTCATACAGGCGAATGAGCTCCTCGATCGGCCGCGGGTGGTCGTCAACGCGCAAATCGATATAGCGGTCATTGTACCCGCCATAGCCGCCCCTTTCTTTCACAACGAGCAAGGCAGCCGACTGTTGCCCGCGGCGGTCGCCCCCCGCCGCCTGACCAGCTTGAAGCGCCTTTAGCAATCGCTCGGCGAGCGGCCCTTTGGCCTGCTCGAATGTTCTTCCCATCGCCAGCACCGTTTCCTCCCCGGCTAAAATATTGCCTTGCGCTGCATAGTTCGGTCCGGTAATGCCGCCCGCCCACGGGTAACATTTTTTTCCGGTGAACGTTGCTGCCCGTCCTTTCGCATCCACGATGCCGACCTGGCGCAAATCGCGCTCGCTGTCATCGGCAACGAGCAACTCAAGCGTTTCTTGCGCCGTTTTCCCTTGTTCCATCCATTCGAGGCCGCGTGGGCCGTATGACGTGTTGGCATATGACTGCGTCGCCACGGCGCCGACGCCCGCTTTCGCCCACGGCACGACCGCGCCGACGCCTAAAAATTTCGATTGAACAGCGATGCCAAGCTCCCCGGTCGCCGGGTCAAACGCCACGATCGAAAACGTCGCCACAAGATCTTTTGGAAGATGAGTCATGTCTTTGTCCCTCCACACCGTTTTCACTTTTCCTCTCTTTGTATAACTTCTCCCCGCCCCTCTCATCCTCCTGCCTCTTTCATCACAAAAATGGCGGGGGACAGCCGCTCTCAAGCCGCCTCCCCCGCGCCGCCCATTATCCGTCTAGCACCATGTCGCCCCGACGATAATGAGCAAAATAAACAAGACGACGATCAGCACGAAACCGTAGCCGCCATAACCCGGGTAGCCGAAGCCAAAGCCGCCCCAGCCGCCATAAAAGCCGCATGTCATATTCGTCACCTCCTTGCTAGCAAGTAGGGTTCGTTAGTACACCCAACCACCGATACATGCGCATCCGACAATAATTAACAAGATGAACAGAACGACGATTAACGCAAATCCGCCGCCGTAAGCTGCACCCATTTGCCAGCACCTCCTTTGTTTTTGTACTAGTAGACTATTCACAAACCAGGAAAATGGTTAGGTGTTTCGGCAAAAATAGGTATTTGCCGTAAAAACAAAAAAACGGCCCGTTCTCGGACCGCTTTTATGCTTTAAGCGAGCTTCGCTTCCATTTTTTTCGCCCTGACGCCTGCTTGATTTGAACAGCAGAAAACAAAATAAGCGCCGCCCAGATGCAGCTAAACGCATAAAAATGCGCTTTCGTAAACGGCTCGCCGAACAAAAAGACGCCAAGGAGAAGGCTGATCGTCGGCGACTAGCCGCACTGTTTGACCCGTCTTCCCCTTCTTTTCCGTCCGGCTTCCTACCAGGCGACACATACACAACCGACAATAATCAACAAAATGAACAAAACAATGACGAGCGCATAACCGCTGCTGACCAAACTGCTCATGGCGGACACCTCCTTGATCCCGTTGACGGGACCATCATATGCGTCCGCCCGCCCAAACGACCGGGCCAACGCCCATTTTTGCAAGCTGGCGCCTATTTTTCTTTCGTCCCAGTCTCCCCCCACCAACCTTTGCGCTTAAAATACAGGGCAATGAGGACGGCGACGGTCGCCATCAGCAGCAGGGCGAACGGATACCCGTACCGCCATTTCAGCTCGGGCATAAACGAAAAATTCATGCCGTAGACACCGGCAATAAACGTCATCGGCAAAAATATGACGCTCACCAATGTCAACGTTTTCATAATGACGTTCATATGATCGGATTTGAGCGACAGTTGCAAATCAAAAATGGCGGACAATGATTCCTTAAACGCGTCGAGCGCGGCGGGCACGCGGGCGAAACGGGAGGCCACCTCATCGATGTATGGATTCGTTTCCGCGTTGATGTACGGCAGCTCGGCATGGCGGATCGTTTTGATCGCCTCTTCCTGCGCTTCGGCCACTTGCCGCAGCTCATGAAGATGGGTTTTCATCCGGTAAATTTCACGCCCGATTTCATTGGCGAACGGCGTCGCAAACACTTGCCGCTCAAGCGCCTGAATGCGGTCGGCGATTTGGTCGATCACCTGCAAAAAGCGAGTGACGGCTAAGTCCAGGAAATGGTAAAGAACATATCCAGGGTACAGCGCCTGATCGCGATGATCCAACAGCCGTTCTTTCACATGGCCGATAAACGGGTCATCTTCATCCATATAACTGATGATATGCCGCTCGGCGGCAAGCAGGCGAATGTTCGCCGTTCGGCCGGACGGACGGATGATAAACAACGATACAAAAAGGAATCCTTCGTACTCATCGACCAGTGGAATGTCTGTTCCACCTATAAGCCGTTTTCGGGCGAGCGGATGAATCGACAGCGAGGAGAGGAGCCGTTCCAAATCCGGCTTGGCGGCGGCGGTGAAATGAAACCAGCACGACTGGCCGCCCGCCGGCGCATGCCGTTCGTATATTCCGCCAAGCGGCAAGCGGGGGTTCGGATGGATGGACATACACGAGTCTCCTTTCTAACTGATGCGTTTATTCGTATTGTTTGCCGTTTGCCGAAAAACTACTCCTCGCCGGCCGCCGAAAAAACGGCCGGAACATCGGCGCAGCAACGCCGCCCCGTGCCCGCCGAAAGCCGCTTTTGTCCGCCGAATGGAACGATGCCTTAACAAAGCAGGAGCGTCCATCGGACGGCAGCATTCGAAAAAAAGGAGGACCATCCCTCCCTCTTGATCGGCAGGCGGTTGGGGCGCGACGGCCGCGCCCCCGTTTGCTTGGCCTCCGCTCAGCGCACCGCTTCCGGCTCCACATGAACGTGCGTCGCCCGGATGTTATGCCGTTTTTTCATTAAACGCTCGACCTCGTCGGCAATTTCATGGCTTTTCACTACCGTCAACTGCGAATCGACGCGGATGGTTACTTCGAGCACAACGTCATTGCCGAGCATGCGCGCCTTAATGTCCGCGACATCGCGCACCCCGCTGACCGCAGCGATTTCTTGCCGGTAAATGGCGAGCTTTCTTTCATCAAACCCGTCGGTCAACGCATGGGCCGTTTCCATAAACACCTCCCACGCCGTCTTGCAAATGAGCGCACCAATGACGAGCGCCGCCAACGGGTCAAGCCATACCCACTCAAGATGCGCGCCGACAATCCCAAGCGCGGCGCCAATGCTGACGAGTGCATCCGATAAGTTGTCTTTCGCTACGGCCGCCAGCGCCATGCTGTTCGTCCGCCGCGCCAGCCGCACATTGATGACATAGATGATGAACATCACTGCTGCTGAAGCAAGGGCGGCCGCTGCCGCCAGCCAATCGGGGGCGGCCTCCCTCCCGCCGCCAAGAAGCGTGCGGGCGCCGTCTGTAATCACATCAATACCGATGGACATCATGAAAAAGGCGGCCAACAGCGACGAAATGTTCTCCGCCCGCGAATGTCCGTACGGATGATTGCGGTCGCGCGGTTTTTTGGCAATTTTCATGCCGATATAGACAGCGACGGAAGCCATCACATCGCTCAAATTGTTCCATCCGTCCGCTTTCACTCCGTCCGATCCGGCTGCCGCCCCGGCCAAAAGCTTGCCGGCTGCCAGCAGAAGATAGATAAAGAGGCTTAACAACACCCCAGCCTCCGCCCGTTGTTTCCGTTCCACTCCATTCACCAACCTAGCGTTCTCGTTCTTGCACGTATCAGTGTACCAGCTTGATAGCGGTTGGGTCTATAGCAACAAAATTGCTTTTTTTCATGAGTATAGGGACAAGCCAATTTTTTTGCTCAAAGACAAAAAACGGCTCTCTGGCATATGATAAACCAACTGAGTGAAAAAGGAGAATGCCATGATGACGTATTTGGACTGGTTGGCGGACATGGGGATTGACGGCGCCCACCCCGGCGGTTTTGAGTTGACAAAACAAATCTTACGTAAACTTAATATTGACCGCTCAACCGCCGTGCTTGACGTCGGCTGCGGCACAGGGCAGACAGCGGCGTATATCGCTAGACAGTACGGCGCGGACGTGACGGCCATCGATCTCCATCCCAAAATGATCGCCAAGGCGAAGCAGCGTTTCGGTGCCATGGCGGTTCCGGTTCGCCTGCACCAGGCTTCGGTCGAATCGCTGCCGTTTCCCGCCGGCACGTTTGATCTTGTCCTTTCCGAATCGGTGCTCGCCTTTGTTTCACTGCCTGCTGCGCTTGCCGAAATCCGCCGCGTGCTGAAGAAAGGAGGCACGTTCATCGGCATCGAAGCATGCCATAAGCGGCTCACCGCCGCCGAGCAGCAGCGGATCGCCGCGTTCTACGGCTTCAAGCGGCTGATGACGCCCGCCGAATGGAAAAAAACGCTTGAACAAAGCGGATTCCGCTGCCGTCATTTCTTTTACAAAACGGCGGCGGAGGCGGCGGGAGAAGGGACGCCGGCCGTCATCGCCTTCCCGACGACGCCGGAGATGGCGAGCATGTGGCAGAAGCATCAGCAGCTGACGGCGCAATTTGGCGACCGGCTCGGCTACTGCGTGTTTTGGTGTGAGGCATAGGGGCTGCAACAAACGAAAACGGGGCTGACTCAAAAGCCCCTTTTTGATGAAATGCAACCGAAGCATGGGAAAGAGACCACCTCTGAAACCCTTGGTTTTACCGGGTTTTTCGTGGTGGTCTACTTTTTCATATTATGCCAGATAGAAGCATTACCGCTCTTTTGGGCCAGCCCTGTCTTCACACTTTTTTTACCGCTTGAAAATATTCTTCCATTGTCATGCCGCGCTCTTTCATCACGGCGGCGGCCTTCCGCCCGACATAGCGAAGATGCCACGGCTCATATTGATAGCCGGTCACCGCTTCCTTCCCTTTCGGATAGCGGATGATAAACCCGTATTCATGCGCGTGGGCGGCGACCCACTGCCCTTCTTTTGTCGTCCCGAACGCCTCGGTCAGCTGGTAGCCGGCCGACCGGCTGCTAATGTCAACAGCAAGCCCCGTCTGGTGTTCGCTTTGCCCCGGGTGGGCGACGGCCTGGACGGCTTTTTCCTCCCCTTTTTGCCGCACTTCCTCCGCAAAAATCGCCTTCTGCCGCTCATACGACCGGTAAGCGGACACCGCGACGAGCTCAATGCCATCGCGGCGGGCGGCGGCAAACATTTCTTCGAGCGCGGCGGCCGCCTCGGCCCGCATATGCCGCTTTTCTGCGTTCGGGTCGGCAAACGAAAACGGCACGCGCGGCACAACCAAATCGGCCGGCTTGTAACCGGACGGAAGCGACTGCTCTTTATTGACAAGCACCAAAATGTTGTCCGGGTTCATAATGACCTTTTGTCCGTTTCGCACTTCGATGACGTTCCAATATTTTGCCTCAAGCTGCAAATCCGGGTCAACCGGCCGGTTCGGTTCCTCTCGTTCATGGATGCTGGGCGGCGCCGTATGTTCCGGCGGCTGCCCGGGCGGGCCGGCCGCGCCGCCGTCACCGCTTCCTCCCGTTTGGCAGCCAACGAGCAACAGGCACATAAGCGCCGCCGTTTGCCAACGCTGATTCATTCATCTTCCCCTTTTCTGTTTCCCGGGGCGCACCGAACAGCCGCCGCATCATCAGCTGCTGCGAACCGCCGCTTCGAGCGCCACCTCGATCATTTCGTTAAACGTCGTTTGCCGTTCTTCGGCTGTCGTCTCCTCGCCGGTTAAAATATGGTCGCTGACCGTCAGCACCGACAGCGCCCGGCAGCCGAATTTGGCCGCCAACGTATAGAGCGCCGCCGTTTCCATCTCGACGGCCAATACGCCGTAGCGCGCCCACGTTTCCCAGTTTGGTTCGTCGTTGTAAAACATGTCGGCGGTAAAGACGTTGCCGACTTTGAGCGCCAATCCTTTTTCCATTCCAACGTCGTATGCCGTCCGCAGCAAGTGGAAATCCGCCGTCGGCGCATAATCGCGGCCGCGGAAAATGAGACGGTTCATGTTGGAATCGGTGGATGCGCCGATCGCCAAAATGACGTCACGCACGCGCACATCCGGTTGAATGGCGCCGCATGTTCCGACGCGGATGAGCGTCTTTACTCCATAGCTTTGGATCAATTCGTTGACATAAATCGAAATGGACGGCACTCCCATCCCCGTCCCTTGGACGGAGACGCGATGCCCTTTGTATGTCCCCGTAAATCCGAACATGCCGCGCACTTCATTGTAGCACACCGCCCCTTCCAAAAACGTCTCGGCAATGTATTTGGCGCGCAGCGGGTCGCCCGGCAGCAAAATGCGTTCGGCGATGTCCCCTTGTTTGGCTCCGATATGTACGCTCAAACTCGATTCCTCCTTATGACTTCGAACGGTTATGGTTCGGCCATGCCCTTGTTTATCATATCATATGTTTGCGGAAAATGGCAGTCTTGCCTCGAGTAGCTTGAGCGAAAGGCGGGCATACTATTCGTGCCCACACGGCGGGAAAGGAGGAAAGACGGTGAAAAAGAAACTTGAGCAGGCGGTGGAGTACGCCAACAAAACGAATCCATCCTCAAAAGCGAACAACCAGCCGTCAACGTCCAAAAAAGAAAAAACAAAATTTTAAGGGAGAGCTGCTCTCCCTTTTTAAGACGTTTTCGAACGATAATCGTCGCGATAGCGGCGCGCAAGATACCTTTCGTTGATATACAGCACCTTTTTATCTTTGCTGCGCGTATATTTTTTCTCGCGCCCGCGCCGCCTGGCGAGCAGCCAGCAGGCGAACAAATAAAGCGGCAGCACAAGCTGCGTTGTTCCGGCAAATACATACCAAAATCCATCGATGTCGGCCAAATCACGCAAGTAGACGCCGATGCCGCTCAGCCGATAATAGGCAACCGCAACGATGGCCGCAATGATGACGATATTGGCCGCATGGAGAACAGGAACGTTTCTCCAGCGAAACAAAACGCGCTCCACCTGCTCTTTGAGCCAAAGCGACGCGGCGATCGAGACGACGCACAGCAACAGCGCCAGCGCCAATGCGGCCATATTCCGTCCCCCTCCCAGTTCCCTTCAGTCTCCGCTCCGCCCGCCCGACGCCGCCTGCAAACATTTTCCGTCGATGAACCGCCCTTTTGCCGCATACACTAACGACAACGACAGTTCAAGGAGGGAAAACGATGGGCAAAAAGCATCGCAACCGCATCAACGGGCAGAAAAAGAACAACCATATTCCAAAAGAGGCGTTGATCGCCGAAGACGCAGCGCACGCCAAGGAATACTCGGCCGCCGGCGGCCGGAAAAACGGCCCGGGCCATCACGACAATCCCGAATCGTAACAAACCCGGAGAAACCCTTGTGCCGCACAAGGGTTTCTATTTCGATCAGGGCTCCGACGGCTCGACTTCGTCCCACGCCAGTGTGACGACTTTCGTATAGTCTCCGCGCTCAATTTCCTCTTCCGTCGCCTTTTCGTTCAACACTTCATCATCGTCAATTCCCGGCGCTACCGTCGGCGTGTCGCGCCGTTGTCTTTGCTCTTCCATCTGATCCGCCCCCTTTCCTTTCTTATCCGTTCCCTAAACGGCCGGGCTTTATTCGATGTTATTGCTATTATACCATCCCCAATCGGTTGAAGGCGACTGTATTTTTGAATATTCCGTCAACAGACAAGCTGGCGTTCCACCCGTTTCCAGCCATCCGGGCAGAGGCGGTAGTACGTCTGTCCTTTCCGCCCTTCGTCGATCAAGACAATATCGCCGATCCCCATAAACCGGATGCCGATTCGCCCGCTCACCGTGCTGCGCCGCCCGCTCGAATACGTTTACCGCTCATTTTTATACCGCCATCCCGTTCGCATTGCCGATGCTCGTTTGTTCTACCGCCTTTCCGACCGCCTTTCCGTTTCAAGGTGCGAACGCCCGAGCGACGACGAGGCGGCGGCCGTTGCTATGATTCGGCAGAAAACGGCGGAGCATAACCTCAACAACATCACGCGCACAGCCGCCTATTTCACGTTTTTTGAACGCCACCCAGAAGTGACGAGCGGCATTTGGCCATGATGAAAGCGGCCGCCATCGCGGCGGCCGAGTAATTGTAAAAACGACGACGGTTACTCGTCGTCGACATCAATCTCTTCGTCGATAATGCATTTTTCCAGCAAATAGTCAAACGTAATATCCGCGAGCTCTTCCAGTTCCTCCTGCGTCGGCACAAAGCCGCGGCGGATGAGCTGTTGGTAAAAAAATTCGGCGATCTCCTCCGTATCAATAATCACTTCAATCTCCTTCACTCCATCTCGCCCCCCTTTGTAATGTTGTATGTCGCCGCCTTCCGTTTTATGTCAAAAATCATGTTGTACTACTTTTTCCGCTTCCTTCATACCATATGTACCAATAAAACAAAAAAATACGGAGGCGGAACAAAATGGACAAGCTGACGATTGCAGATAAAATAATGGAAACAATTGTTAACAGAATGGCTGCGTTCGTCCTCTTCGCCGGCATTCCCTACTTTCTCTTTGTTCTTTGTCAGTTCCTATTATGGTAGTTTACAATCGTTTGCAACCGTTGAACAACCGTTTCCATCATTCGTTTGTATTGGTCATCGCCGAACCATTCATACAGCGCTTTGTAGTCATTGTACATATCAAGCAGGTCGTCAACCGACGGCCCACTCTTTTCGCCGCCAGCGGGCGGCAGCGCGATCGAGGCCTTCATCGGCGCGGCGATCACGATATCTTGCACGAGCGTGACGGACGTTCCGTCCCCATCGGCCAGCGGAATCATATCTTCGAGATGGACTTCAATTTCCCAGCCGTCCGTCAGCCGTTTCAATTCATAAATCGTCTCTTCCCATCCTTCCCCATAATAGCGGTAAATTTCTGTCCGCACTCCAACGACTTTGAACAATTGGCCGTCATAATCGCGGACGCGGACAATTTCGCCAAGGAAAAACGGCAGCTCAATTTCAATTTCTTCGGCAATCCACAAATCGCCGGTAAATTCAGACAACAACACGAGCGTCTGCTCAGCAAACAGGCTATGGCCATGGTTGATTTCGTACAAAAACGTGCCGTCTACTTGCTGAATATCGGTGATCGTTCCGACCGTTCCGTACAATGTATTGATGACGATGTCGCCGACGGAAAATTTCGGGCGTTTCGGCGCGCTCATTGGCATCTCCCACCCTTGTTGAACAAATGGTTAGTATAGTATATGCATGCATACAAGGGTGGACACCTTTGCCAGCGCGGAAAAACGATTGAAAGCGCTGTCAATATTCGGAGCAAAACCCTCTTCCATGTTATGCTTCGTGTAAAAACTGCTCCCATAGTTCATCAAAGAGAACCATGCTTTCCAAATAATCGCCATGCACCTCCAAATACCCGCTGAGCTCCTCGTAGTCGGCCGATCCTTTTGGAAAGCTGTGGTCATCGTACGCCCCGTTCGCAAACCGGACGATTGGATCTTCTTCACACCCGTGGCGGAAGCGCAATAAGTAACGATAAAACGATCTTGCCATGTTTCCCCATCCTCTTCCTTTCTCTTTGTTGCTATTATAATGAGCTTTTTTCTGTTTGTGAAGCTTTTTTTGCCGCTTGTATTGCCATCGTACGCGCCACGTTCGCGTTTCATGCCAACCATCGGGCCGCTGTTTCCATAAAATCCCCGTCCTTCTAGAGGCCGTTTCCAATGACCGATCCCGGACTAGCCATATGAAAAAGGGCTGACCCAAAAGAGCGGTAATGCTCCTATCTGGGGCGACATAGAAAAATAGACCACCACGAAAAACCCGGTAAAACCGAGGATTTCAGAGGTGGTCTCTTTCACATACTTCGGTTACATTTCATCAAAAAGGGACTTTTGAGTCAGCCCCGTCAACCGTTACACCACCCCGGCGGGCGGTGCTGGGGCAAATTCAATTTCAAATCCGAGATCTTCAAGCATTTGATAATCGGCCGCCTTTTCCTGCCCGGCCGTCGTCAAATAGTCGCCGACAAAAATCGAGTTGGCGGCATACAGCCCGAGCGGCTGAAGGGAGCGCAAATTCACTTCTCGCCCGCCGGCGATGCGGATTTCTTTGGTTGGATTCATATAGCGAAAAAGGGCCAGCACCTTCAAACAGTAACGCGGGTTTAATTCGTTCGTGCCAGCCAGCGGCGTTCCGTCGATCGCATGCAAAAAGTTGACCGGAATGGAATCCGCGTCGAGCGCCCGCAGGCTGCGCGCCATATCGACGACATCCCGCTTCGTTTCTTTCATGCCGATGATGACGCCGGAACAAGGCGAAAGACCAGCTTCTTTCACCGTTTCCACCGTCCGCACCCGATCGTCGTATGTATGGGACGTCGTAATGTTCGGATGGTGCTGCTTCGATGTGTTGATGTTATGATTGTAGCGATCCACCCCCGCCTCTTTCAGCCGGGCCGCCTGCTCCGGCTTTAAGATCCCAAGGCAGGCGCACACTTTCAGCCCGAACCGCTCTTTAATTTCCTTGACCGCGGACACAACGGTGTCGATCTCTTTATCGCTCGGCCCCCGGCCGCTGGCGACGATGCAGTACGTCCCAATGCGCAAACGGTGTGCTTCTTCCGCGCCGCGCAACAACGTCTCTTTGTCGACCATTTTATACGTTTTCACCGGCGCCGTCGATACGGCGGACTGCGAACAGTAGCCGCAGTTTTCCGGACAGAGGCCGGATTTGGCGTTGATGATCATGTTCAGCTTCACTTTGTTTCCATAATAGGCGGAGCGAATCCGGTACGCCCCTTGCAGCAAAAGGAGCAACTCCTCATCCGGACAATCCAATATCGCCAATGCTTCCTCATCGGTCAGCTCGTGGCCTCCCAACACTTGCTCGGCCAACACCAGCCAGTTTGCCATCTCTCCTCTCCCCTTTCCATATCATTACATTTATCGTAACGGACCAGCCGCATATTTGTCAACTATATTTTCATTTCAGTTTACTTTTTAATCCGTCCCCAGGCAGACAGCAAAAAAACAGGCCCCCGTTTGAAGGGGCCTGCCCTCGGTTCCTCACCTAATGCGTCAATTTCTCGACGATGTCGCGGGCGATCCAGACGCCGCAAGCGCTCGCTTGGGCGAGGCCGCGCGTAATGCCGGCGCCGTCGCCGCCAACGTACAGCCCAGCAATTTCTGTTTCAAACCGGTCGTTTAGCTTCGGGCGCGCCGAATAAAACTTCGCCTCGACGCCATAAAAGAGCGTATGTTCCGACGCCAGCCCCGGGGTGACGTGATTGAGCGCTTCCGTCATCTCAATCAAGCTTTTCATCGTGTTGTACGGCAAAACGAGGCCTAAATCGCCCGGCACCGCCTCTTTTAGCGTTGGTTCAATAAATCCTTCTTTAATCCGCTTTTCCGTCGATCGCCGTCCTTTTAAAATGTCGCCATATTTTTGCACGATGATGCCGCCGTTGGACAAGGCGTTCGCCAGCCGGGAAATTTCATGGGCGTATTCGTTCGGCTTGTCAAACGGATCGGAAAACTTATGTGAAACAAGAAGGGCAAAGTTCGTGTTGTTGCTGCCAAGTTTCGGGTCTTTGTAGGCGTGTCCGTTGGCGAGCATAATGCCGGAATGGTTTTCGACGACAACATGCCCGGACGGATTGCTGCAAAACGTCCGCACTTGCGTCCCGACCGACGTATTGAAAATAAACTTCCCCTCATACAAATGCTCGTTGATTTCCTGCATGACGATGTTCGATGTCTCGACGCGCACCCCAATGTCCACTTGGTTGTTGATCATCCGCAAGCGGCGTTTGCGCAACACTTTGCTCAGCCAAACCGAGCCGTCGCGCCCCGGGGCGATGACGACTTTTTCCGCCGTCAGCGTTTCGCCGTTTTTCAGCACTACTCCTTTGACAACATGGCCGCTTTCCGTCCGCTCCGTCAAAATATCGTCCACTTCCGTCTGAAAGCGCATCGCAATCCGCTCGCGCAAATACTCAAAAATGCTTTTTAAAATTTCTAAGTTTTGCTCCGTGCCCAAATGGCGGACATAGGCGCGCAGCAGCTTCAGCCCGGCGGCATACGCGCGCCGCTCAATCTCTTTCACTTTGTCGGTCATCGGGTCGGTAATCGATGTCGTCGCCCCATGTTTTAAGTTGATCTCATCCACATAACGGATGAGGTCAAGCACGGTTGAGGCAGGCAAATAATCGGTCATCCAACCGCCGAATTCGCTCGTGATGTTGAATTTGCCATCCGAGTACGCTCCGGCCCCGCCGAACCCGTTCGTAATCGAACAGGCCGGCACGCAGCCGGCATAGTCTTTTTTGCCGGCCGGCGGCGGGCATTTCTCAATTTTTTTCTGCAAAATCGGACAGTTGCGCCGGTATATATCATGCCCTTTATCAATCAAAAGCACGTTCGCCCCAGGCAGTTTCAGCGTCAGTTCGTAACAGGTGAAAATGCCAGCCGGCCCGGCGCCGACCACGATGACATCGTAATGGTTGTTCATTGCGCCATCCCCCACTTTTCGTATTCCACTTGGAAAGTATACGGAATACGAGGCGGTTCGTCAAGGTAAAATACGAACTTTTTACCATTTTCACTTATAAATGTTCGAGATTTTAAAAGCGTTGTCGGCAAAAAGAAAAACTGGTATGGTAGGAAAGGAGCAGCTTCCCGCTTGTTTCCGTCGATCGAAGTGGGGAGCTCCGCGCCAAAGAGAATGAAGGAAAGGGGAGCAAACGGATGCGCTTTTTGGCCAAAAATTTCCTAAACGGCATGTTGACGATCGTGCCAATTTTACTCGCCGTCTATGTGTGCTACAAAGTGTTCACCGTTTTGGATGGGCTGCTTGGCCAATACGTCCGTCCGTATTTGGATGGCCGCTACATTCCCGGCCTAGGCCTATTGGCGACTGTCGCGCTGATTACCGTCTGCGGTTGGCTATCGACGCAATACGTGAGCGGCCGCCTCATTCGACTGATCGACCGGTTGCTTGAAAGCATTCCCTTGATGAAAACGGTTTATTCGGTCGCCAAAGATACGATCGCCTCTTTGATCGGGGAAAAACGGTCGTTTTCCAAAGTCGTGCTCGTCACGCTGCCGGAAAGCGGCTGGAAATGCCTCGGCTTCATTACGATGGATGACGTCGGCTCCTGGCACGATCCGCTGGCCGATTATGTGGCCGTCTATGTTCCGCAGACGTTTCAAGTTGCGGGGCTGACGCTCCTCGTTCCAAAAGAACAAGTTGAAGTCATCGACATGGCGCCGGAAGAGGCGATGAAGTTTATCCTCTCCGGCGGAGTGGCGGCAAGAACGCAAAAACGGCTGCCCGAACAATAGGGCAGCCGTTGTTCCGCCGGCCGTCAAAAGTATCGCTTTTTCCAAAAGATGTACGCCGTCGCCGCTGACAGTGAACCGGCGAGCGCCATCGCGATCAAAAAGGCGTACGGAGAGTGTTGGTACGGAATCGGTACGTTCATACCGTAGAAGCTCGCCACCATCGTCGGCAGCGAAATGACGATCGTAATGGCGGTCAAAAACTTCATCACAATGTTTAAGTTGTTCGAGATGACCGAAGCGAACGCATCCATCATGCCGCTTAAAATGCTGCTGTATACTTCCGCCATTTCAATCGCCTGCTTGTTTTCAATAATGACGTCTTGCAGCAAATCTTGGTCATCTTCGTACATGCGCAAATAGTTGAGGCGCATAAGCCGCTCCATGACGATGTTGTTCGCCTTGAGCGACGTCATAAAGTAGACTAAGCTTTTTTCCATGCTAAGGAGCGAAAACAGCTCTTTGTTTTTCATCGACTGGTGCAGCTCTTTTTCAATTTCGCTCGTCCGCCGGTTGATTTGCTTCAAGTAGCGCAAATAATACGTGGAAATCATGTACAGCATTTGCAACGCAAACCGCGTCTTCATAAACGTGTAAAAGTTTTTGATTTTGTTTTTGGAGAATTCTTCAAAAATCGGATTCTCCTGCAAACAAACCGTAATAAAACACGTGTTCGTAATGATCATGCCGATCGGAATCGTCTCGTAAATCGGGCCGTCCACTTCATCATGGGCGACAATCGGAATGTCGACGATAATGAGCACATGGTTGTCTTCCTTTTCGACGCGCGACCGCTCCTCATCATCCAACGCGTCTTTGATCGAATCGATCGGAATGTCCAAATGGTGGGCGATGTAGCGAATTTCGTCCTCGGTCGGAGCGACGAGATTGATCCAGCAGCCGTTTTCGATCCGGTCAATTTCGCGCATTTTGCCGCTCGCATCGGACAAATACATTTTCATCATCTGGCATCCTTCCTCCTTTTCATGCGAGGAAGGCGGCGCCTCTTCCTTTCCGTCCGGAGCTCGTTTTCGTATGATGAGCAGCGGGCGGAAAAAGGAACAGGCCGCGTTCCCCGCTATATTCCGGTTCCGGTTCGTTCGGACTCGAACTACTCATATACGAAAACGCCACTCCTTTCGAAAAAGATGTCCCTCAAGTAATGATAACGCGGACCGGCCTGTTTGTATAGTAGTTGCCATGAAAAAAAGCAGCCTACTGGCTACTTTATTCAAGAAAGCGGCGCCATGTTCAACCATTGCCTGCCGCGGCCCGTTATTCGCTTGACGGCGTCGTGTTGAAAAAGTCAGGCGATTGTTTGTCTGTTTGCCGGCGGTCCGAACGGTGCGGTTGTGGTTTGCCCGTTTTTCCCATCACGCCATCCGATTCGTAGCTGAGCGGGAACATCCGTTTTTTGCCCACCGTCCTCACCCCCTTTGTCTTTACTGTTTGCCGCCAGCCGCCATTTTACTCAAGCTGCTCCGGAGGAGGACGACGCCACTTTGTGGAAACGCTTTGTCCTGAAATTGTCAGCCAATGTTCACACAATCATTTTACCGGCTGTTTTCCATTCGCTTATAATATACAAGTGAGGAGGGGAAGCCATGAACATCATCATTACCAAAAAAGCGTTTGATTGGTACAAGCGGGAGCTCGGGCTGAAGCCAGGCGATGCGATCCGCTTTTTCGCCCGCTACGGGGGATGCAGCACCGTGCAAAAAGGGTTTTCGCTCGGCATGGCGAAAGACGAGCCGGCAGGAGAGCCAGCGGCGCAGACAACGGTTGACGGCGTGACGTTTTTTGTCGAAGACAGCGACCAATGGTATTTTGACGGCCGCGATTTGACGGTGGATTTGGACGAAAAAAGCGGCGAACCGGTGTTTTTGCTCCATTAACCAGCGAAAAAAGCTAGCCGTGACGCTAGCTTTTTCGAATAATGGCGATCGTGCAGCGGGAGATGCAGACGAGCTCCCCTTGTTCGTCCGTAATGCGCACATCCCAAACCATCGTCGTCCGGCCGCGGTGCAACACCGTCCCTGTCGCCGTCACCGTCCCGCGGCGAACGGCGCGGACGTGATTGGCGTTGATTTCCAATCCAACGACGTTTTCCGTGTTGGGGTCCACAAGCGCGTACGCGCCGATGCTCGCCACCGTCTCGGCCAAGGCAACCGACGCTCCGCCGTGCAACAGCCCGGCCGGCTGATGCGTGCGATGGTCGACCGGCATCGTCGCCACGACGCGCCCTTCGCCAAGCTCGATGATATCGATGCCGAGCGTCTCGATTAACGTATGTTTCGCCATTTCTTTTACAGCAGCCAAATCGATCATGACTCCTTCTTCCCCCGTTTCGTGAATCGTTCCAGCTCATGAAGCCGGCCTTCTTGCCGCAAAATGCGCACCTGCGTCTCCCCAAGCAAATCGAAATGCGGAAACTCGTTGCGCCGGTCCATCCACTCTTCCTTCAGCCCGTATTGCCTCCCCCAGGCGGCAAGTTTTTCGACATCGGCGCAGCCGACTTTCGTCACCGTCGTGCAGTGCGGAAACCGTTCATCATGCCAATAATGGGTCAAAAAGGCGATTTCGCCGCGCTTCACTTTTTCTTTCCATGCCGCAAGCTCCTGCCGGCGAATGCCAAACGCCATCGCACCGCTCCCCTTTATCGTTTCGCCCGCTCATACGCTTCATGCCACTCGGGAAAATATTTGCGGATGACGATCGGCCGAAACGTATCGCGCTTGACGCAAACGTGCTGCGATTTGCCGGTCACGGCCACCTCGCCGTCCGGGGCAACAATTTCGTAGCCGTATGTGACGCGGATGCCGTCGTAAGCGTCAATCCATGTGCGGACGGTCGCCGTTTCCCCATAACGAAGCGGCTTTTTGTACGACACTTGCAAATCGACAACAGGCGAAATGATGCCTTCTTTCTCCATGTCGGCATAATGAAAGCCAAGCTGTTTGATCAATTCCGTACGCCCGACTTCCATCCAAACTAAATAGTTCGCGTGGTAGACGACGCCCATTTGGTCTGTTTCCGCATAACGCACTTCAATTTGTTTTTCTGCCACTTTCATGTTCGTTCTCCCTCCATTTTTTGCCGGGCTTCTCCTTTATGTTACCATTTGTCCGTCCGGCCGCTCAAGCGGCAACCCAAAAAACAAAGCCGCCCGCATCGGGGCAGCTTTGTCATGATTGGTAGCCGTGCTCCCGTGCAGCGGCTTCGTCTTTAATTTCCGCGCGCATGGCCGCGATCGCTTCTTCGCGGCGGCGGTTTTTCTCGCGAATTTTCTCCCGCTCTTCCGGGGAAGCAAACTGCATCGTTTCTTCGGCTTTTTCAATATTTTCAATGGTGTTTTGCACCATCTCTTGCAGCTTCTCAACATTGTCGCTGCGGTCATCCGGTTTCGGACGCGGCATATAGGCTTCCTCCTTTACAAGATTTTCCAGCTACTCACCCTTCGTTTGGATGACTTGAGCATGCTGGCCGGATTGATCTTGCATTTGTTTGCCTTTGTTTCCTCCAGCGGCGCGAGGCTGTGTTCCGATATGGTTGGGAACAAAATGTTTGCGGCTTCCTTTCGGATTGCTCATCATCTTCGCCTCCTCGCCATCTAGTCTGTCCGCCCGGAGGACCGCTATGCATGGGTTATTCTGCTTTCTTGAGCATCCGCTCTTCCAGCTTTTTCTCGATTTTCTCGAGCGCTTCCCGGTCGTTCAACAATTGCCGTTTGTTCTCGCTGATCAATTCTTGGAGAGTCATTTTGCGGGATCGTCTCATCGCTATCAACCTCCCCTCATTTATATTGTAATCTTATTCATGCCCAAAAAAGATAAAAATTATGACAACTTTTTGAAAAATAACGAACCACGAAGAAAGCGCCTTTCGCTGCAGCCATCTGCTCAACGAAAAAGCGCTGTTTCCTGCTCGAGCCGCTTCGCCGTCACCGGGCCGACAATTTTTCGCCGAATGACGCCGTTTGGATCGATAATATACGTCGTTGGAATCGTTTGGATTCGATATTGACGAAGCGCTTCGCCGCGCACATCCAAGGCGACGGGCAACGTCAGTTTTTTGTCTTTCGCAAATCGCTCCGCATTATCGAGCGTATCTTGCGTCGTCAAATGGACGGCAAGCAACATGACTTCGCGGCCGTGCTGCTTGTAAAACGCCTCAAGCTCCGGCATTTCCTTTTTGCACGGCGGACACCACGACGTCCAAAAGTTGAGGACAACCGCTTTGCCGCGCAAATCAGACAGCCGGACGGCTTTGCCGCCAAGCGTCGGCAGCGTCAAATCAGGGGCCGTCTGGCCGATGCCCGGGCCGCTTTCTATTTCGTCTGTTTCCTGTTCGTTCCCGGCAGCCATCGCATTCCAAAGACCATAGCCGGCAACGGCCAAAAACAATAGGACGACGAACCATTTCCGCACGCATTTCCCTCCCTGCCGGCCGGCGCCCTTTCTTCCATCCAGCGCCCTCCGCCGCTCTGCCCATCATTATAGCACATACGTTTGTGTTTGCCAACGTTGACGTCTAAGGACGAAAAAACGAGGGGCGAGCCCCATACCCGTCAAGTTTAGCGGTATAAAATTTTTAAGACGATACTCGTGTTCATCCCCGCAGTGAATGATGGGGATCACATCCATTATTGGGCATACCAAATACCCCTCCAGAAGAGGGGTATTTGGTATTTATATCCATATCTAATTCTACCATATCTCTAATTTCGTTAAGATATCTGATGCCGTTTCTTCCCCTTTCCTTCGACCTTTCTTGGCATGTTTTCGTAACAGGGAAAGGAGAGAGAAAAGGTTGATTTCCGCCATATGCGAACGCAAAAGCAACTGGTGCCAATACGATTGGAGAAGATCGAGCGCTTTCCGTTCACTGATTTCAATGTCTTCCTTTTGATGCCAATACATCCGAGCTTGAAACAGAAACGTCTGGGTGACCAAAATGGCAATCAACGTCCCGTATAAATGGCATTCGAAACGTTCTTTTTTCATCTCCTTGACTTTCTCCAAATCAAATACGGATTTCCAGGCTTTAAACAACAATTCAATTTGCCAGCGCAGGGAATAGAGCTCATAAACCTGTTGACCATCAAACGACTCTTGTGGTAAATTCGTCAGTAAGATGTGGTATTTCTTTTGTTCGAGGGTTTGGCGTGTCAGTGCCTTCCCTTTTCTTTTTTCCCTTTTTCGCACATACGCCATCCGTTTTTGCCATTCTTCCGCCGTCAAACGTCGAAAAATCAAGCGTGGGATATACAAACGCTCATGCCCGATGTATACATGTTCCATTTCTACTGATTCCCCTTCCTTTAATTGATTCCCAAGAGATTCCCAATCCCATTCCTTCCACTGGCCATTCTCCTTGATATACACTTTCATATCGGAACGGAGCCGAGTAATATAATACGCTCCGCGGGCGTCGATCTCGGCCAGTGCGGCAACGGAGAAAAAGCCCAAATCCCGAATACATAGGTCATTCGGTAAAATCGTATGCTGGGCATGATAGGCAAAACGAGCGTCCGAGTCATTGGCCGATTGAACGCATAGCTGAAGGCAGGCGCCGGATAACAAGTCATATTCAAACTGAATTTTCACCCCCGACGAAACGGAACCTCGATAGTCTTCCCCATAGTCAGCGGGAACCAAAAAGCTGGTTGAGTCCAAAATCCGCAGGCGGGTAAAACAAGTTCGATAGGTCTCCATGGCTGACAAAAGCAATGGACGTTGATGCAGGAGGAGAAGGAAAAACACTTCTCGCAAAAATGCCACGGCCCGATCGGTAAAACGCTGATTCAAGCCTTCGCTTGAAAGGGAACAGCCATGCCAAAGCGTCAAGGCCGCACACAACCGCTGAAGCGACTGTTTGGCCAGTGAGCCATCTCCCCATGCACAGAGAGTCAGAAAGGCTTCCGCCGTTAACGAACGCTGCCGCCGGATAAAGCCTGTTTTCCGTGCGAGACGGGTTAATTCTTCGGGAGAAAAGAGTTGACGAATGGTTTGAATCCATGCTTTCATTTGTTTTTCCATGAAAAAAATCCTTTCTAACGTGGAGTGTTCGTTAGAAAGGATACCATGTTTTTGACGATGCACAAAGACCAAAATTCTTAACTTGATGGGTATGGGGGCGAGCCCTCGTCATTAACGGATGTTTTTATGGTCGTTTTTCAGTTTCTCGGCTTCCACCTCGGCGTACGAAGCAAACTCGCTCGTCCATTCATTGAAGCCGTTTTTCTTTTTGGCGTTGTTGTTCCGTTGGGCGTTGGCGTTGCCAAGTTTGGTCCGTCCCATGCACTCGCCTCCTTTTTGTTTCAACGGTTCACACATAGTATGCGTTGCCGGAGAAAAACGATGCGCGAAACAATTTCGAAACTAGGCGTCCGAGGACGGGTGGTCCGTTTCAACCGGATGATCGGGATAGGAAATCCAGTCGCTGAAGCTGCCGACATACAGTCGGACGTTGCGGTAGCCGGCTTCTTTTAGGGCGAGCACGTTTGGACAAGCGGTGACGCCGGAGCCGCAATAGACGATAATGGAGGCTTCGCGGTCAAGGCCGGCGAACCGGTCCGCTTGTTCAGCCGCGCTTTTCCAGTAGCCTCCTTCCGTCACCCCGTCTTTCCAAAATCGGTGCACCGCCCCGGGAATGCGGCCGGCCCGGCGGTCGATCGGCTCCTCCAACCCGGCATACCGCTTCCACTCGCGGGAATCAATGAGCACCGCTGCACGGTCGCGAACGGCGGCTCGCACATCCTCGACCGTCGCGAGCCATGATCGGTCCGGACGCGGCTGAAACCGCCGCGGCGGCACAGCTGAAATGGCGCGCGTCACCGGATTTCCTTTTCGTTTCCATTCGCTGTAGTTGCCATCCAACACGTATGCGCGCGCATGGCCGAAATACCGGAGCAGCCACCAACAGCGCGCGGCCATGGCCCCGTCTTGGTCATCGTAGGCGATGACCGTCGTCGTGTCGTCAATGCCGGCCCGGCTAAACACGTCCGCCGCTTGGGCGGCTGATGGAAGCGGATGGCGGCCTCCGTGCTCTCCGACCGGGCCCGACAAGTCGCGCTCTAAGTCCATATACACCGCTCCGGGAATATGGTCTTCCCGGTAAAGAGACGCCCCTTTAGCCGGATCGCCAAGCCAAAACCGGCAATCAACAATGCGGATGGTTTCATCGGACAAATGCGCCAACAGCCATTCGTGGGAAACGAGAGACACCATTGTTTCTCCCCCCTCTTTCGTTTTCATCAGCCCGGTCTGCTTACAGGCCGGCAGCCGGGCAGCCAATGCCAACGCTTTGGCTGTGTGCGTTACTTCTCTTCAAGCCGGCGCACGTAGTCGCGCACCATCTCTGGCGTTACATAGCGGCGCGCCGGCACGAGGCCGCCGGCGGCCAGCTCGTTCATTTGTTTCGTCACTTCATTGATCGCCTCGACCGTAAACGGCTCGCCGCGGCGGCACCGTTCAACCGCCTCATCGATGCGCCGCTCGCGCTCGAGCTCAAGGGCGGCAAACCGCTTTAAGATGGCGTGCTGTTTGTTGACATGGGCGGTGATGGCGTGATGTACTTCGCTCAATGGGATTCTTCCTTTCCTTCTTCTTTTTCCATCAAACGCCGGACGTTCGGTTTTGGCGTCCAGCAGTTGAACCGATAGTTTGGCTTCGTCTCATAGCCGAGCCGGCGGCAATACGTATACAGCCTGCCGTCCCGTTTTTCAATGCCGTAATGAACGCATGTCGCACAGGCGTGAAACCGACTCATCGGCGCGCCCCCTTGCCCTCTTCCGGCAAAAGGCGGCCAAGCGCCGCTTCAATCCGACTGAGCGCCTCATGGTCGGCCGCCTCCGCAAGCGCCGCCATTAAGCCGTCCATATAGCTGTCGACTTGATCGGCGAGCGCGGCCGACAGCGCAGCAATCGCCGCCTCGTATTGCCCGGCGTACGCATCAAGCAGCCGCTCTTTTTGTTCGGCTAAATAGCGGCCGACCGGTTCGGCGAGCGCCGCTTCGATTTCTTCCTTCATCCGCCGTTTTTCATCACGTTCAAAAAACGACTTCGCGTTTTTATATAACGAAAGCGCCTTGTGAAACCGCGCCCGGTCGACATCGCCAAGAGCGTCGACAAACTCCGGCGCCGAGAAGGCGAACGCCTCCGGCGGCGTGAGCGCGAGCGCTTCGTCAAACCGGCGGAGCTCGCCGCAAAGGCGATGAAACTGTTCGGCGAGCCGCTTGTGCAAAAACGATTCGATGCGCAGGCTCGTCGCCCGCAGCTCTTGCGCCAAATCAAAGCCGACCGATGCGAGCAGTTCGTCGAGGCAACGCTCGAGCGCCCGACGCGCCGGGCCTTGGTCGTCGCGGAGCACCGCCGGATTGAACGCCTCTTTGAACGTATCGTTCAAGCGGAAGAAGACGCGCTGTTTCACGTAATACAAAAGCTCGTCGGCTTCTTGGCTGAGCGCCTGGCGGCCGTAGGCGTCGCCGGCGGCGGCGAGCACGGCGTGCATCTGTGCACGCGCCGCTTCAAGCGATTGGCGTTTCGCCGCTTTTTCCGCCTCGCTCTGCCCGGCGGCGCGCGCGAATTCCTCTGCCGCCTGCCGCGCCCGCCCAAGCTCGGCATAAGCGCTTTGGACGGCCACCTCCGCAAGCTCTTCTGTCAAAAAGCGGAAAAAGTCCGCTTCAAAGGCGGGCAGGCCGGAGTCTGTCAAGGTGCCGCACGGCCCGGGGTTCGTCCCCGTTTTTTCCGCCAGCGCCAGGCGGCTTGAGAGCGCATAAAGGCGCGGGAAGCGGATGCCAAAGCGAGCGAGTTCGCCATTCATATAGGAAACGACCGCATCAAGCTCCTCTTTCGACTGGGCCAAATCAGCCGCATTGATGATGAAAAACATTTTATCAAGCGAAAACGCATCTTTGACGCGCCCGAGCTGCAGCAAAAACTCCCGGTCTGCCTTCGAGAACGCGTGGTTGTAATACGTGACAAACAGCAGCGCATCGGCGTGCTTCATATAATGGAACGCCACCCCGGTATGGCGGGCGTTTAATGAATCGACGCCCGGCGTATCGACAAGCGTCACCCCTTGGCGGGTGAGCGGGCAATCGGCATACAACACGACTTCATCAAGGAAACACGACACCGCCTCATCGGCGACATATGCCTCAAGCTCCGCAAATCCGATCGACAGCCTCGTCCCGAACCGGTTTTTCATCCGCTCATATCCGGCGGCGGCAGCCGCCAAAAAGGCGAGATGCGGCTTTTGCGCCGGACGCTCAGCCCCGGATTCGGCAAGGCGGGCGCAATGGCGGAGCGCTTCATCCCACGACTTCGCCTCGCAGCCGAACTGGCGAAGCGAGGCTTGCACATCAGCCCATATTTGCGCCTCGTCCTTCACTTTGACAACCGCCGTTCCGTGCGGATGCTCCCGGTCGGGCGGAGCGATTTTGCTGATGGCGGCCGTCGTCGGGTTCGGCGAAGACGGCAAAAGCGGCTCCCCAAGCAAGGCGTTGGCCAGCGACGATTTGCCGGCGCTGAAGGCGCCGAACAACGCGACCGTAAAGGCCCGCTCGCGAAGCCGGCGCGCCTTGTCGCGCAACGGGCCGACGAACCGGCGTAACAAATCGGTCCGCTCGAGCCAGGCGGCCGCCTCCTCGAGCCGATCAGCCGCCTCATCGCTCCGTTGCTTTCCACTCGCCGCCAAAGCGCGCCGCCCGTCCGCGCTCTCTTCTGCCGCTCCTTCCACCGCTTCCCGACTGAGCGCTTGCTCTTGAGCGGCGGGATGATTCACAGCCGGTTTCGTTGTTGCTGGCCGCTCTGCCGCTTGCGCATGGCGCACTTTCTGGAAATGAGGCGGCGCCGTCAGCGCAGCGAGGCGCTCTTCATCGAGCACAACCTCATCGCCCGAAGCGGCAATCAACCGCTCGAGCGCGCGTTGGCGCTCCTCCTCTTCCGCTTTCAAGCCGGCAAGGCGGGCGATGAGCTCCGCTTTTTCGCGTGCTGCCGAAAGCCGGCCTTCTAGCGCTTTCGCTTGAGCAGCCGCCCGCTCGGCAATTTGCGCCGCGAGCCCGGCAAACAAGGCGAGCGCCACGTCGCGGTATCGTTTTTTCAGCGCCATCGCCACCTCATCCGTATAGTTTAATAGCGCCGCACCGCTTGCTTCCGCCCCCTGCTTGACAAGGCTTGAAAGCAGCGTCTGATCCCAATCCGCCGTCCATTGCTGGCACTGGCCGAGCCAGGCGCCGTCGGCGTGCCACTCGTTCCCGAACCGGAGAAGAAGCTGGCGGACATGCCACTCGATTTGCGCCGCCGCCTGCGCTTTGACGCTTTCGTAAAACGCCTCAAGCCGCCGCTCGCGTTCTTGCTCCGTTTTGGTCTTTGCAAACAGCAGGCCCACTTTGAAATTCGGCTGCATCGCCTGCAAGTACGCTTCCGCCCGCTCCCTCGTCTCAAACGGCATTAAATAGGCATTTTGCAGCACGCGGTCAAGCTCAGCGCGAAACGCTTCCTCCGCCCGCGCCCGCGCCGTTTGCCAATCAGCAAGCTCAGCTTCCAAGCGCCCGAGCTCCTGCATGGCCTCGGCTTCACTGCCAGCCCCGCCAAGCGCCTCGAGGCGCGCTTTAAACTCCTGCTCAAGCAGCTCATGCCGCGCGCGAAGCTGTTCAAGATGGCGGGCGGCAATCCGCCTCAATCCCGCTTCTGCGCCGCGAAGAAGCCATTCGTCTTTGTCAGCAACCAAGCGGCGCAAACAAGCCGTCAACTCCTGCCACTCATTCTCTGGATGGGCTGGGTCTTTTAATGATAGAAAAAACAAGCGGGCCGCTTCGACCCCCCAACGCCGGAACGCCTCGGCCGCCGAAGCGCGAAACGCCGCAAACGGCAGTTCGTCCTCGCGATGTTTGTCGATTTGGTTCACCACTAAATACACGATTTTTCCTTCATCTGTTAATTGTTTCGTAAATTGAAAGTTTAGCTCCGCCTGTACATGGTTGTAATCCATGACATAAAAGACGACGTCCGCCAAATGAAGCGCCGACTCGGTGGCCAGCCGGTGGGCGTCATCGGTCGAATCGATGCCCGGCGTGTCCAAGATGGCCACTCCCGGGGGGATGGCGCCCGTTTCGCGGCTGATTTCGATCCACTCAATCGTCTCCCCGTCCCGGCATTGGGCGCGGATCAGCTCCGGATCGTACGGCGGCTCATATTCAACCGGCGGATCATCATGATAAAAGACGCGCACGCAGTCCGGACCGGCTTTCACTTTCACAAGATTGGCACTCGTCGGAATCGGACTCGACGGCAGCAGCGGCTCGCCGAGCAACGCGTTGATCAAACTTGATTTTCCGGCGGAAAAATGGCCGCAAAAGGCGATGACCAGCTCGCCGGCTGCCGTTTTTTCGATCAGCTGCTTCACTTTATCGGCATTTTCGTTGTCGCCGGCTTGCTGAAGCCGGTCGTGCATATTCATCATTTTCGCCAGCCACGGCCGCAATGGCGGCCGCTCGATCACAATATTCCCCATGACCAAAACCCCTTTGTTTCCGTCAATGTCATTTACATTCATTTTACTGTATTTCGCCCCGTTTCCCAATAGGAAAACAAAAAAATCCCGCCGGTTCGTTCAGCGGGATGAATGTTTTTCCCCGGCCCGCAGCCGGCGAGCCATTGGCGTCAATGGGACCGTTTCACAGCCGGCTGTCTTTGTTTTGCTTGTGCACTGCCGGAAACGCACGCCCGTTCTCCCCTCAGCGGCGGCACGAAGCGCGGCCGCAACCAAAAGGCCTCACGGTAATCGGTGAGCGCAGCCAACGCCCTCTCTTCTGTCGAGATGCGGACGGACAACATGAGAGCGTTTAGGAGCGAAAACAAAAGAGCGGTCATATGCGCTTGAAACAACAGCGGCAGCAACGCAATCTCCAACGCGACAACGGCATAGTTCGGGTGGCGGATCCATCGATACGGCCCTTTTTTTACAACAGGGCGGTTGGGCACAATCAAAATTTTCGCATTCCAAAAGCGGCCGAGCGACAAAATCGTCCACACCCGCAGCCCTTGCCCCGCTAAAAAAAGCGGGAACAAAAGCGGCCAACCCCGAGAGGGACGCGCGCCATTCGCCCGGAAAACAGGCTGGAAACATGCTGCTTCACCTCGTCTTGGGCGGCCGTATACGGCATCGTGGCTGTGCCGACGGATAAAAGAACCGGCATACAAACACCTCGGTCTGTTCCTCTTTTTCTATTAGGATGCGCAACAGGCCGGTCAGTATACAGCGGAAAGTGCATGGGTGCACCCATTTTTTCAAGAACAGCTGATGGATCCTTTGGTTGTGGCATGCAAAAACAGGCGCGGACAAAGCCGGCCTGTTTTTTCCAGGAAAGCGGTTATAAGCGAGGATGTACATCGAGATGTTTGTTGGTTACTTCGCTTTGAGTGCGCGGATTTCGCTTTCATGCTCAAGCAAGTGCAAGGCGAGGGATTGAAGCACGAGCTCTTGCCGGGCTTGTCCGGCAATGACTTCATTGACTTTTTGTTGCGTTTCTGTGAGGGTTTGTTTCATTGCCGGAATTTCACGGAGCGTTTCTAACGTTTCCACGACAGCTTGGCGAATAAACGGCAATTCGGCAACGTCCTCTTTCGTCGCCATCGTTTGTTCCATGCGCCCAATCCGGCTGTCGAGCGCCGCAATGTCGTCTCTGTTAGCCGCCACGGTCTCTTCGAGTTGCCCGATGCGCCCATCCAGCGTTGCGACATCCTCTTTCGTTGCCATCGTCCGCTCGATAGTCCCGATGCGCCCATCCAGCGCTGCGACATCCTCTTTCGTTGCCATCGTCCGCTCGATAGTCCCGATGCGCTCATCCAGCGCTGCGACATCCTCTTTCGTTGCCATCGTCCGCTCGATAGTCCCGATGCGCTCATCCAGCGTTGCGACATCCTCTTTCGTTGCCATCGTCCGCTCGATAGTCCCGATGCGCTCATCCAGCGCTGCGACATCCTCTTTCGTTGCCATCGTCCGCTCGATAGTCCCGATGCGCCCATCCAGCGTTGCGACATCCTCTTTCGTTGCCATCATCCGCTCGATAGTCCCGATGCGCTCATCCAGCGCTGCGACATCCTCTTTCGTTGCCATCGTCCGCTCGATAGTCCCGATGCGCCCATCCAGCGTTGCGACATCCTCTTTCGTTGCCATCGTCCGCTCGATAGTCCCGATGCGCTCATCCAGCGCTGCGACGTCTTCTCTCGTCGCTGCCACGGTCTGCTCAAGCCGCCCGATGCGATCATTCATCCGGACAACGTCTTCTCTCGTCGCTGCCACGGTCTCTTCGAGTTGCCCGACGCGTCCATTTAACCGCGCAACATCCTCTTTCGTCGCGCTCACCGTTTGTTCAAGCCGATCGATGCGATCATTCACCCGCACAACATCCTGTTTGGTCGCCATCTGATTCCGTATTTGCCGCAGCTCATCGAAAAGGCGCTCCACCCATTCATCCATCGTTTCACCCCCTTTCGCTTTCCATTATACCATCATACTTCTACCAATTTCTATCGTTTTCACCGCCAATCGACACGCCGACAAAAAAGCCATCCCCATTTTCCGAGCAGCGGCCAGAAAACGAAGATGGCTATAAAAGCGATCAACACGATTATGAAATTTTTTGTTCCTGCAACGGCAGTGCAGCCGATTTTCTCGCCTTGCCGAAATGGAAGACGGCATTTAAAAGGATGGCGGTGAGGCCGCCGGCGACGATGCCGCTGTCCGTCAAAATGCGCAGGCCCGCCGGAAGCTCAGCAAACAAGTTCGGCACCGCCGTCACCCCAAGCCCTATGCCGACCGAGCAAGCAATGATCAGCAAGTTTTCTTGCATAGCCAAATCGACTTGGCTTAACATTTTCACGCCGTAGGCGATGACCGTGCCAAACATAGCGAGCATGGCCCCGCCTAAAACCGGCGCTGGGATGATTGTCGCCACGGCGGCGATTTTCGGCACAAATCCAAGCAGGACAAGAAACGCCGCGGCAGCGTAAATGACATTGCGCGTTTTCACGCCCGATAGCTGAACAAGTCCGACGTTTTGCGAATACGTCGTATACGGAAATGCGTTCAACAGCCCGCCGATGATGATGGCCAATCCTTCAGCGCGGTAGCCGCCCGCCAAATCGTCATCGGTCAGCCGGCGGCGGCAAATGTCCGACAAAGCAAAGTAAACGCCGGTCGATTCGACAAGGCTGACGATCGCGACGAGCACCATGGTGAAAACAGCAGACCCATGAAACGTCGGGGCGCCAAAGTAAAACAACGTCGGCCAGTGAAGCCATGACGCTTCCGCAACCGGCGTCCAGTCCACTTTTCCCATCATGGCCGCGGCAAACGTTCCGGCTGCCATGCCAAGCAAAACAGAGATCGAGCGGATGAATCCTGTAAAACAACGATACAGCAAGATAATCAGCGCCAGGACGCCAAATGACAGCGCCAAGTTGGCCGGATCGCCGAAGTCTTTTGCCCCTTGCCCGCCGGCCATGTTGTTCACCGCCGCCGGGATGAGCGTCAAGCCAATAATGGTCACGACCGAGCCGGTGACAACTGGCGGAAACAACGTCCGCAACTTGCCGAAATACGGACTGATGAGCACCACAACCGCTCCGGCGCAGAGGATCGCCCCATACACTGCCGGCATCCCGTACTGTCCGCCAATAGCGATCATCGGCCCGACCGCCGTAAATGTGCAGCCAAGCATAACCGGCAAGCCGATGCCAAACCACTTGTTTTTCCACGCTTGCAAAAACGTCGCAATGCCGCACGTCAATAAGTCAATGGCCACTAAATACGTCAGCTGTTCGCTCGTCAAATGCAACGCCCCGCCGACGATAAGCGGAACGACGATCGCCCCGGCGTACATCGCCAATACGTGTTGGATGCCGAGTGATCCAACTTGCCACCATTTCATCTTCATTGACTCATCACCTCGTCAGCAAATTGAATGACACCACCATCAAGCGACGCGATGCAGGCGAGCGATACGACGCGGAAGCCGCGCGCACGAAGCAATCGCCCGCCGTCTTGAAACGCCTTTTCAATGACGATGCCGATGCCGGCGACAACCGCGCCGGCTTGTTGGACAATCTCCGTCATTCCAAGCGCTGCCTGGCCGTTGGCTAAAAAGTCATCGATAATGAGCACCCGGTCACCGCTGTTAAGCAACGAACGGGAAACAACGATCTCGTTCGTCTCCTGCTTCGTAAACGAATATACTTCCGCGCGGTATACATCGTCGGCCATCGTCACTGGCCGCCGCTTGCGGGCAACGACAAGAGGAACGCCAAGTTCATAGGCAGCCATAAGTGCCGGGCTGATGCCCGATGACTCAAGCGTCAGCACTTTCGTCGGCCGCTCACAGTGAAACTTGGCGGCGAACTCCTCCCCAATCCGCTTCATCAAATGCGGGTCGACTTGATGGTTTAAGAAGCGGTCGACTTTCAGCACCCCGCCGGCCAGCACCTCTCCTTCAGCGGCAATTTTTTCGAGCAATTCGCGCATGCCAATCCCCTCCAAAATAAAAAAGCTTAAAAAACACCGGGGGCTGACCCAAAACGCGAATGCGTTTTGGGATCAGCCCCCACTTTTTTGCCTCAAATATAGAAGAATCGCCCTTTTTTCTGGTAGAATAGAGTCACCAAAACCACTACCACCGAAAGAAGGGCGATTCTTTTATGAAACATGATCATATTTCCTTTAAAGAGTATACCATGGACAACCTCTCTTTGCCAAGCAACATCGCCGATCTCATTCCACGGGATAACATGGCCCACGTGGTTCATGAGATGGTTGAACGCATCCCGATGGAGACGTTTCTTGCTTACTACAAAGGAGGGGGCGCCTCCGCCTATCATCCGAAAATGATGACCAAAATTCTCCTTTACGCTTACACCCAAAAAATGTATCATGGCCGTGAGATTGCACGGCAGCTCGAAGTCCACCTTCCCCTCATGTGGCTAAGTGGATTTCAAAAGCCGGACTTCCGCTCCATCAATCGGTTTCGTTCGGAGCGGATGAAAGACCTGATTGACGACCTGTTCCGGGAAATGATCACGCTGCTCGTGGCCGACGGCTATGTCAAGATGGAAGATTATTTTGTGGATGGAACGAAAATTGAAGCGAATGCCAACCGGTACACCTTCGTTTGGCGCAAATCGGCTGAGAAGTACCAGGAGAAACTCCAAGCCAATGTCGATCGGCTGATTGCCCAGATCGAGGCGATCGTGGAAGAAGAAAAGGCGGAAGACATCGACCCTTCGCCGGCCTTTACGTCAGAAGAAATCCGAAAGAAAACCGAGGAGTGGGAAAAACGGTTGGAGGCCGAGCCGGACAACCAACCGTTGAAGAAGGCCATCAAGAAGATGAAGGAGGACTACTTGCCCCGCAGTGAAAAGTATGAACACCAACTCCATGTATGCGGGGATCGCAACAGCTATTCCAAGACCGATGTGGATGCCACCTTCATGCGGTTGAAGGAGGATCACATGCGAAACGGCCAGCTCAAGCCGGCCTATAACGTACAGGTGGGTTCTTCCGGCCAATTTATTTTGGGGTATTCCCTTCATCAGAGGCCGGGCGACACTCGTTGTCTTCTCCCGCATTTGGAGACCGTTCGAGAGAAGTACGGCGTGGAACCCGAACGTTTGATCGCTGACGCGGCTTATGGCTCGGAAGAGAACTACGTGAAGCTGGAAGAGAAGCACATATCGGCCTTGATCAAGTACCATACGTATGAGAAGGAGAACACGCGCAAGGTCAAGAAAAATCCGCATCATCAGCAGAATTGGACCTATGTGGAAGAAGAAGACGTTTGGATTTGCGCCAATGGGAAAAAGCTGGTTCGCACCGGAACTTCGAAACAGACCACGGAATCAGGATACACCTCGGTCACCCGACACTACCAATGCCATGAATGCGAAGGATGTCCGTTCCGTTCGGCCTGCACGACTTCCAAGTATGGACGAACCACGCAATGGAACCCCGTCTATCATGAACAAAAACAGAAAGCCCGCGAACGGTTGGAGAGTGAAGAAGGGCAAGCCCGATACCGCCAACGCCAAACCGACATTGAGAGTGTATTTGGGCAAATCAAACAAAATCGCGGGTTTCGTCGCTTTGTCCTGCGAGGCCTCCAAAAAGTTTCCATCGAATGGGGGCTGGTTTGTGCTGCCCACAATCTTCTCAAAAAAGCCGCTAGGGACAAGCAATTGTCCTTGGTGGCGTAAATGAGGGGGAGAACAGAGTCGGAATTTTGTTCCGTTTGGTAAAATATACAAAAACCAGAGAGGGCTGACTCCAAAAGTCCGCTTTTTGGCGGACTTTTGGGTCAGCCCCAATGTCTTTTAAGCCAAAAGCAAACAGAAGGCGCAAAGCGGCCATGGCCGACTCCCTTCCGACATTGCCACTCATAGTCAGCCGATTTACGGTCGGCTGGTAGAGACTCGCAAGCCGTATTCTTGCGATTATATGAGTGAGTCAGCGTGATTCAGTTACTAGCAGTATACCATGGAAGGCAGCGGATGAGAAGCGGTTTTTAATAAAAAAACGAACATTAAATAAAAAAAATAATTAATCATTCGTTTTTACCCTCCTTTGCCGTCAGCTATCTTCGTTCCGGTTCTGTCCGGGACAAAACCGTTGCCGCTGTCCCTCATCAGACGGATCCGCCGCCTTTTTCCTTCCCGCCCTTTTCCTACATTGTTCACAATCGTCACCATTTGTTCAAACTTCTTGTGTTGTTTTTGTGAGAAAAGTCACTGTTGCGGCCGTTTTGTACGGTTATGATAGTGTCAAAGCAGGGAAACTCGCGCTTGGCGCACCTGCCTGTCAACGTTATGGGGGATGAATCCAAAACGCACGAGGAGGGATGAAAGGATGGCCAAACCAGAGCGGACAAAACCGACGGCAATGGCCCGGCAAACAAAAAAGGAAAAAGAGCCGGCGCTCAGCGGCACGCTGGCGTCTGTGTTTTTGCTCGGCTTTTTCATCATTTTCGCCTGGGTCAGCGTCTACTTGTTATTTTTACACCGCCTGTAAGCGGCAAGGGAGGGACTGGATATGCACATTCATAAATACGAAAAAATTTGGCTGACGTTCGGCATCGGCTGTCTCGTTGTCTTTTTAACCGTCGTCGGCGTGAGCGCTTTCGCTGCCGGACAGCAGCCGCCAAGCTGCCTGACGACGATCGATCCAGAGAAAGTGGACACGACCCCGCCATTCAATCAGCCTGGGCTTGTCAAAAAAGGAAATAACGAGTACGAACTAAACATTGTTGTCGCGGCGTTTTCCTTTACGCCAAATACCATCGAAATTCCAAAAGGAGCGAAAGTGACGATTAACGTCACCTCGAAGGATGTGATCCATGGATTTCAAATTCCAGGAACAAACATCAACATGATGGTCGAACCTGGCTACGTCAACAGTTTGACGACGACGTTTGATGAGCCCGGCGAATATACGATTCTCTGCAATGAATATTGCGGCGCCGGCCACCATATGATGACGGCGCGCATTAAGGTGGTGGAGTAACATGGTACAATCGTTGGAAAAAGTCGATCGCCGCGACGCCAAACTGGCGCTGGCGCATTTAGCTGTCGCTTTTGTTGCTCTCGCATTAGGCGGCTTCGCCGGCCTGTTGCAAACGCTCGTCCGTTCCGGCAAGTTTGAACTGCCGGCTGGGATCAGCTATTACACGATTTTGACGACGCACGGCGTCTTGCTTGGGCTTGTGCTGACGACGTTTTTCATTATCGGCTTTCAGTTCGCCGCGGTCAGCCGCACGACCGGATCGCTCTCGGACGGTTCGCGCCGGCTCGGCTGGATCGGTTTTTGGATGATGACGGCAGGGACGGCCTGCACAGCCTTTTTCATCCTAACCGGCCAAGCATCTGTCTTATATACGTTTTACGCACCGCTTCAGGCGCACGCTGGCTTTTACATCGGCTTGGCGCTCGTCGTCGTCGGCAGCTGGGTGAGCGGTTTTGGAATGTTTGCCCATTACGCGCGCTGGCGGAAGGCGCACCGCGGCGAAGCGAGCCCGCTGTTGACATTTATGTCGGTGACAAATATGGTATTATGGCTCGTCTGCACGCTCGGTGTCGCTGCGACCGTCGTCTTTCAGCTTATTCCGTGGTCGCTTGGGCTCACGGATCGGGTGAACGTGCTCTTGAGCCGGACGCTGTTTTGGTATTTCGGGCATCCGCTCGTCTACTTCTGGCTATTGCCGGCGTATATGGTTTGGTACGCCGTCATTCCGAAAGTGATCGGCGGCAAAATCTTCTCTGATTCGCTCGCACGGCTGGCATTTATCTTGTTTTTGCTGTTTTCGATTCCAGTCGGCTTTCACCATCAATTGCTAGAGCCAGGGATTTCGCCGTTTTGGAAGTACGTGCAAGTCGTCTTGACGTTTATGGTCATCATTCCGTCGCTCATGACCGCGTTTGCCATGTTTGCGACGTTTGAATCATATGGCCGCTCGCAAGGGGCAACCGGCTTGTTTGGCTGGTGGCGGAAATTGCCGTGGGGAGATGCGCGCTTTTTCGCGCCATTTGTCGGGATGCTGTTTTTCATTCCGGCCGGCACCGGCGGGATTATTAACGCCTCGCATCAACTCAACCAAGTCGTCCATAACACGATTTGGGTGACCGGCCACTTCCATTTGACCGTTGCCACGACGGTTGTGTTAACGTTTTTTGGCGCATCGTATTGGCTCATCCCGCATTTGACCGGCCGGGTGATGACGAAGGCGATGAACCGCCTCGCCATCATTCAAACGATCGTTTGGGCCGTTGGGATGACGTTTATGTCCGGCTCGATGCATTTTGCCGGCTTGCTTGGAGCGCCAAGACGTTCAGCGTTCTCGACGTACGGCAATTCGCCGCAGGCGCTCGAATGGATTCCGTATCAAATCGCACAAGCTGTCGGTGGAACGATCTTATTCATCGGCATCATTCTCATTCTCGTCATCGTCATCAACTTGGCATTTTTCGCCCCGAAAGGCGAAACGGAATTTCCGGTCGCCGAGGCAGCTGCTCCGTATGAACGGGCCGCACTGGCGCTTGAAAACTGGAAACTTTGGATCAGCCTTGTCGTTGCGCTTATTTTGATCGCGTATACGGTGCCGCTGATCGACATTATCCAAAACGCCCCGCCGGGGTCGAAAGGATACAAACTATGGTAAAGCCATCCCCCCTCTTCGCTGCTAAAGAGGGGGGATTCGTTTATAAGCAGTAAATCGCCTTATATTTTTCTTCCAAATATTGAATGAGGTAATCGGCTTTCAGCGGTTCGCCCGTCGCATCGCGCACGAGGTCGAGCGGCTTTTTCGTTTTGCCGAACCGGTGAACGTTGGCGGTCAGCCATTCACGAATCGGTGTGATGTTCCCTTCCTCAAGCAATCGGGCAACATCCAGCTCTTTTTCAAGCGCTTGTTTGAATTGCGCCGCGTACATATAGCCAAGCGCGTACGACGGAAAATAGCCGAAGCTGCCGCCCGACCAATGGACGTCCTGTAAAACACCGACCGAATCGTTGTACGGGCGGATGCCGAGATACTGTTCGTATTTCTCGTTCCATACATCCGGCAAATCAGCAGCTTCAATCTCTCCAGCAAACAGCTGCTTTTCTATTTCATACCGAACAATAATGTGAAGCGGATACGTCAGTTCGTCAGCCTCAATACGAATCAACGACGGCTTCACCTCATTGATCGCCCGGTAAAACGCATCCAGCGAAACGCCGGCAAACTGCGATGGCGCGTATTGCGAAAGACGTGAATAATGCCGCTTCCAAAATGAATAGTGGCGGCCGACCATATTTTCGAAAAACAGTGACTGCGACTCGTGAATACCCATCGATGCCCCACCGCAAAGCGGCGTGCCGACAAGCGTTTCGGAAATATGTTGTTCATACAGGGCATGGCCGCACTCATGAATCGTCCCGAAGATGGCGGTGCGAAAATCGCGTTCGTCGTAGCGCGTCGTAATGCGCACATCGTTTGGGTTCAATCCGATCGCAAACGGATGAACCGTCTCATCAAGCCGCCCTTTGCCAAAGTCATAGCCGAGTTCCGGAAGCAGCTCCAAAAGAAACGCCCGTTGCCGTTCTTTCGGAAACGCAGCAAACAAAAACGACGTATCCGGCTTATTTGGGGCGGCGGCAACGGCTTGTACAAGCGGAACGATGCGTTCACGCAGCCGGCCGAACAGCTGATCGAGCAGCTCGACCGTCATGCCCGGCTCATATTGATCAAGCAGCGTGTTGTACGGATGCCCTTCATATCCCCAGTACTCGATAAAACGGCGCTGAAACTCGATGATTCGCTCCAAGTACGGGCGAAAACGGGAAAAATCAGCGGTTGCTTTCGCCTCTTCCCAGACGCTTTCCGCTTTGGAGCGAAGCACTACATACTCCTTGTATTCGGCAACGGGAATTTTTTTATTGCGCTCATATTCTTTTTTACACTCATCGAGCGTGCGCTGCGTCACTTCACCAAGCTGTTCATACACCCCTTTGGCTGACAGTTTGGCGATAAACGCCGCCATCTCTTCGGATATCGACATTTGGAACGCTTCCGCCGACAGCATGCCGATCACTTCCGAGCGCTGTCCGACTCCTTTCTTCGGAGCCCCGGTCCGCAAATCCCAATACATGAGGCCGATCGCCTCATGGTATCCCATCATTTTTTTGACATATTCCAAAAATTGTTCTTCCATTCGCTTCATCGAGCCCCATCCTCCCACTGTTTTTGCTGGCCGTATCATCATTTCCATAACAAGGGGACATTTTCCTGCTGACGCATCGGGAAATATCCGCTTCGGCTGCAAAAAGAAAAAGGGAAGAACTTATTCTTCCCTCACCGCTATCGGCAGCACCTCTTTGACCGCTTGGATGACTTGCGCATCGTCGCGGTCAGTGACAAAAATGGAGACGATGCCGCGATCGTCGCGGGTGCGGATGAGCCGCCCGACCCCTTGACGGAGGCGGAGCAGCATGTACGGCACATCAACGCTCCAAAACGGATCACGGTATGCCTTCCGTTTCGCCTGAAACACCGGATCGTTCGGCGGATACGGAAGCGACCAAATGATGACGTTTGACAATGACGGCCCCGGGATGTCAAGCCCTTCCCATAAATGTTCCGAACAAAGCACGGTCTCCTCATTGCGCTGAAACTCGGCGACCAAATCGCTGATTTCACGGTCTCCCTCAAACAAGAACGAAAACGGTTCATCGGCCGCTTCTTCTTTAAATTGGAGCAGCTCTTCGCGCGTCGGGAACAAGATGAGCGCCCGGCCGCCGGTTTCGCGCAATTTTTCGAGCGCATAGCGATATTTTTCCGCAAACAGCGTCTCGCCGGCGCGGAACGTCGGCATATAAATTGTCATTTGCTCATCGTAATCAAACGGCGATGGCACGCTGAACGACAAATAGTCATCAATGCCCAAGCTTTGGGCAATATAGGCAAACGATTTTCCACTCGACAGCGTCGCCGATGAAAAGATAAACGGCATTCGTTTGCTGAACACTTTTTCGCGCAGCACTTCCTGCACGGTGCGCGGCATGACGACCAAAGTCGCCTCTTGGCGCGATGACTCAAGCCATGTGATCGCATCGGCGTTCGTCAAAAACAAGTCGAGCGAATATTGAATTTGATCCAAATATTCGTCCACGATGTTCAGCTGATAATGGTCGATCGTATACGTCTCGCTTTCAAACACAAGCTCATTGCCGATTTCAACGATTTGCCTGTGCAGCTGCTTCGCCCATTGCTGCAGGGCGGGCGACGGCGAAATTTCTTTCCGGTTCGATCCGGGAACGTCTTTCGCGCACGCTTTCAATTCCGCAAAAAAGCGCGCGCTCGTCTCCAACGTCTCCTCAATTAAATAAGCGAGCTGTTCACGGATGTCGTTTTCGAGCAGCCTTGTCAGCAGCATCTCAAGCGTCGTCTCTTTCATCCGGTACGTCAGCGCCTTTTGCGCGGCAAACTCAAGCAAATGCCCCTCATCGAACACGACGCAGCTCGCCTCCGGCAACAGCGGCAGCTGGCCTTCCCGCTTGCGCGCCTCATACGTCCAGACGTGTTCCATATAAAAATCGTGCGAACAGACGATCAAATCCGTCGCTTTTCGATAATAATCGCGCCAAAGCGTCTGGCCGCAGCGGTGCCGCTTTTCACATGTAAAACAATCCTGAAACGGGTCCCAGGCGATTTTTTTCCACTGCTCATCACTCAAATGGGCGTATTCCTTCCGGTCGCCATAGCGGTAAAACGACTGCATCGGTTTATTATCGTGGACGAATGCCGGAAGCTCATCAAAAATTCGCTCGTATAATTCGATATCCTCGTCATCATATGTCGTGACTTCTTCGAGCTTATTTAAACATAAATATTGATCCGGCGATTTGGCCAGCCGGACGTCGATATGCAGTCCAAGCACATCGGACAATTTGGCGATATCCCCTTCTTTTTTGACGAGCTGCTCGATCAATGTCTCATCCGCGCAGGCGATGATGGCCGGCTTGCCAGTGTAGCGGGCGTAACAAATCGCATACAGCAAATAGACGATCGTTTTTCCCGTGCCGACCCCGGCTTCGGCAAACATCACCTTTTTCTCGCGAAACGCGCGCTCGAGCTGGAACGCCATATAAATTTGCTCATCGCGCAGCTCAAACCCGGCCTCTGGCAAAATATCGTAAAAAACATCGCCGATCCATTGGCTGAGCTTGTCAAAGAAGTTTTCGTTTTTTTCTACTGTAAATGGATAACGATCATGGCTCATCGCCGCCACCCCTCCAAATTGGCATAAACTCCCCCGGCATCATCATGCATAAGCGCGCAACAAGTTTGTTGCGCGCTTATTCCCAATAACAAGACAATATTATGATGGATCGCCGCCGAGAAGTCAACTTCTAGCCTTCACGCGGCGGCCGCGGCCCCCAATATTGGTAGTAATGCGTTTCGATAAAGCCGTTAAACAGCTTGCGCCGTTTGGTTGCCGGTCGGCCGTAATGCGTTTCAAAGCCGCGGTGGGCGGTTAAGATATAGACCGACCACGTATCCAAAGAGGCGTAGGCGCGGCCGATGGCGCGATAGAGCGCTTCCACTTCCCGGCGTTCGCCAAGCCGCTCCCCATACGGCGGATTGCCGACAATCACTCCGTACCGCTTGTCCGTCCGAAACTGCTCCGCCCGCCCGACTCGAAACGACAATAAATCGGCAAGCCCTGCTTCCGCCGCGTTCGCCTTGGCGGTTTCCACCATGTGCGGATCGATGTCCATCCCGATAATATCCAAAGGCTGGTCATAGCGGGCCAGCGCTTCTGCTTCTTCGCGCGCGCGCTCCCACACTTGTTTCCCGATCCACGGCCATTGTTCGGAAACAAAGTCGCGGTTGAATCCAGGGGCAATGTTTTGGCCGATGAGCGCTGCCTCAATGGCGATCGTGCCCGAGCCGCAAAACGGGTCAACAAACGGGCGGTCCGGCGTCCAGTTGGTCAGCAGCACCAAGGCGGCGGCGAGCGTCTCTCTGAGCGGCGCTTCCCCTTGGCGGAGACGATAGCCGCGCTTGTGCAGCCCGGCGCCGCTCGCATCGATCGTCAAGGTGGCGATGTCCTTATGGAGCGCCACTTCGATGCGGTAGAGCGCCCCTGTTTCAGGAAACCACGACAGCCGATAGCGCTCCTTTAGGCTTTCAACAACCGCTTTTTTGACGATGGCTTGGCAATCGGAGACGCTGAACAACGTTGATTTCACTGATTTTCCAATAACAGGGAACGAGGCGTCTTTCGGCAAATAATCAGCCCATGGCAGCGCCTTCGTCTGCTCAAACAACTCTTCAAACGTCGTCGCCCGAAACTCGCCGATTTTGAGCTTCACACGGTCGGCAGTGCGCAGCCAAAGATTGGCGCGGCAAATCGCAGCCGCATCACCTTCAAACATCACCTTGCCGTTTTCCACTTGGCATTCGTAGCCAAGCCGGCGCACTTCATCCGCCACAACCGCTTCGAGCCCCATCGCGGCCGTGGCAATGATTGAAAATCGCTCCATCCGCTTCCCCCTATTCTGGCAGGCAATATGTATTTCATCTCCAAGTATAACCATCCTGCAAAACAACCGATACAAGAAAAGCCCTCCTTCATGCAGGAGGGCTTTTCATGATGCCATCACCACGTTAATCATGCTCTATAAGCCATGTTCTGTACCTTCGTACTGCAAGCGGCTTTGCGCCTCGTACTCCGGCGGTAATCATCTATCTACAGGCTGCATGCGCCGCCTGTCCTTCCCTCCGTTCATTTCCTTCGGGAAGGTGCCCCTACCATCATTTGGGTTTCTCGCTCGTGGGGTTTACCGCGTTCCACCTCTAAGGTTTCCCTTAGAGCTCCGTCACTGTGGCACTTTCAGGGTAATCGAACCATATCCCGAGCCGGGACGTAGGTTCTTTCCCCGCCGTCAGCCCAGCCGAAGCCAGGCTGCCCTAGCTTATGGATTCGCTAGGCACGAACACTACGGGCATCTCAGCACCGTGCGAGCATGGACTTTCCTCTACGGCCGAAACCGGCCGCAGCGATTACCCGAGCATGATTAACGCTGCGAGCATCTTACAGTATAGCTGATCTTGGTGTGAGAATCAAGAAGAAAAAATTAGAAATCCCTGCATCAACTTCGCCCTGCCGGCTGGTTATTCATACAGTTTCCGGCCAAACACATGCTTTTCTAAGTTGGAAAGGCGCTGCAAAATGTCGTAGTTCGTCGTTCCCGCCGACATCGCCGGCCGTTTTTGAAGCTCCTCGACTTGCCGCTTCAGCCGGGCGTTTTCCTGGCGCAACTCGTCAATTTCTTGCTGAAATGCTTCATAATCTTTAATAATGAGATCCAAAAATTGATCCACTTCGTCTTGGTTGTACCCCCGTATGCTTACCTTAAATTCCTTTTCTAAAATGTCTTTCGGCGTTAGTTTTACGCGATTGGCTGACATGGCTTTTCACCTCAATCCGCATTCAACGATCATCTTCTCTTTATTTTTTCAGAAATTCAGCCGGTTGTCAATTGACGGTTGGCTTGCCGCATCGATCGGGAAGCCGCATGGCGCCCACGCAGACTTCCCGGCGGCGCCGAAACGCCGTCCTCCCGCCCAAACGCCGCCGGCTGCCGGCGTTTTCCATCCGTAAAAAAACAGAAGCCGACAAAGCGGCTTCTGTTTTTGGCCCTTACTATCGCAACGGAAACGGCGGAAATGGCATTGGTCCCGGACCCGGGCAGTACAGATGGCGATTGGCAGCCTGAGCCACCGCCGATTCCGTATGCGGGAAATAATGTTGATGTTCATACAGGTGATGATAAACATGCGTCGTATGCGATGGATGGATATGCGGCACAATCGTTGCTTCGAAATGATGCAAAACGTTGCAACGAGGCGGATGAACGATCGGCGCCGTTACATTCGGCAGGCAATGCATCATATTCCTCTCCTTTCATCAATTTAAGCTGTTGCTTGACAATACTAGCCTATGATGAACGGAGTGGACTCGTACTAGTATAAACACCCATTTTGAAGAGCCATTCGCGCCAACAATCTACCGGCTCTCTCGCCCCCGGTGCTTCGGACGTTTTGGCATCGTCATTCGTCTTTTTGAATCCGTTATGCGGCGCCGGCCTCTCTGACGTTCATTAATAGATATAATTGAACACGACAAACGTCAAACCGACGACAATAAAAAAGAGATACAAAATTTTTTTGTACATGCTCCGCATCGTCTTCTTCTCCCTGCCATCGTTTTCGTTCATTCCGATGCCATTGTACACGTTTTTTCTTTTTTCTACAAGATTCACAACAAAAAGACGAAACATTTTCGTTTTCTGTCATATTTTGCGCTTGCCAGGGAAATGGGCGAGTTCTCGTTCTCACCCGTTTTTCTTGCGTTCAAGCCGCGCGAGCCGCCTGCGCCATTCCGCTTCTTCTTTCTCGCTATGTTGTCGGCTCATCCTAGCGAGCGACCGCCACGCTTCATATGCCATAACGGCATAACGGTGCGCTTCATCAAGGTCACGGAAATAATGTTCGTACGCTTTCGCCAGCTCAAGGCCCGCTTTCATCTTCCAATAGACGCCACACTCCAATAAGTCGCGCCAAAGCGCCGCCGCCTCGTCATACCGTTTTTCCTTCCGATATAAAAGCGACAGTTGCCACTTCGCCATATGCGCTTCTTTCGCCTGCCCGGCGCCCGCCTGTTCATAGACGCCCCGCGCGGCCGCCGTCTCCCCGACCGTTTCCAACCAGCGGGCGGCGGCCAGCTGTTCGCCTGGATCGGTGAGTTGGTTTGCGTCAAGCAGCTGAATCGACAAATGAATGTATAACACGATGAGCGACAACACGTCTTGCTCATTATGGCGCAAAACGGGCATGATCCGGTCGGGATGGGGCGTTTGCAAAAACGCTTGGTACATCATCGGCGCCAAAAAACCGGGCACATCATCGCCCCGCTCGACATAGAGAATGTGCCGCTCCACTTCAGCCAACCGCAGCGAATCGAGCCGGCCTTTCCATAATCGGCGGGCGGCGTGATACAAATCAAAATGACCGAACGCGGGCAGCTTCGGCACCATGTCACGGACAAGGGCATGGCGCGTTTTCAGCCGCGGCCAGTCGAACGCTTTTCCATTGTACGTAACAAGCGTCGTATAGTTGACATCGGATAAGAAACTTTGATACAGCGCCACTTCCGCTCCGGGATGCGGCAAAAAATGCTGGCGGACGATGACGCAATCGCCGGCAAAGCGGGCATGGCCGAGCAAAAACATGACATTTCCCGCTCCGCTTGAAAGCCCCATCGTCTCCGTGTCAAAAAAGAATAAGTCGCTAACGGCAAAGCCGCGGCACGAGAGCGGATGGGAAAACGGCGCTTCCTGCCATCTTTCGTGCACTTCATACAGCGCTCCGAGCCGATAGCGGCCGTGCTGATAGTCAAGCGGATACACCGTTTCCCGAATGAGGCAGTAATCGCCGGCAAACCAATACGGCTTGGCGCCGTACTCCCGCCAAACGTCGGCATACGGCACGTCCGTCACAGGTCGTCCGTCCGGTTTCTCCTCTTCTTTTTCTTCATCGTTCTCCTTTTTATGCCGGGCGGCAAGCAATTCTTTCCATTGCGACAGCTTTGGCTTCATCCGTCTCGCCCTTCCTTTCCGTCCAGTCTCGATGACCGGGAAGCTGCGCCGCAGGGCGCGGTTGGCGCTAAGCCGAGGAACCGCTCCGCACAGCGAGTTGTTCAGCTAAAAACTGCACCAATTCATGCTTGACCGGCATCCCTGCCGCATCAAGAGCACCGATGCACGATGGACAGCCATCCGCACACGGACAGCGCTCCACCCACTCTTTCACTTTCGCCAGCATTTGTTCATACCGCTCAAACAGCGCTTCCGATAAACCGATGCCGCCCGGATAGCGGTCATAAAGGAAAATGGTCGGCCGTCCGGAGTGCGGCGCCTTCAGCTGCGGCACAACATGAATATCCGAGCGGTCGCACATGACAAACATCGGCACGAGATGGCCAAGCACGTTGGCGATGCCCACCAGAATGTGCTCAAACAACGCCGGGGAAAACCGCGGCGGCACTTCCATCCATTCGAGCCATGCCGCCGACGTATGAAGCGTTTCTTCCGGCAGGCGGATCGGCCCTGATCCGATGTTTTCAAACGTCGACAGTTTCAACTTTTTAAACATCGTCGCCATCGCCCGGACCGATACATCGCCGTACTTGACGGCCATCGCTCCTCGTTCGGCAGTACGGTCTTCAGACAGCACTTCAAGCTGCACGGCCAGATTGGCATCGGTGAAATATTCGACATCCACTTGACGGACGTACGCTTTTTTCTCCTCCCAATCAAGCTGCTCAACTTGGTATTGCGTCCCTTCGTGCAAATAGATCGCTTCTTCATGGAGCAGCGTCATCGCGCTGAAGCGATCCATCTCACCGATGACACGATGGCGGGCGGTGTCAGAAACATCGATAATGACGACATTTTCCTGCGCCGCAGAGCGCAAACTAATGTTTTGCGCCGGAAACGCTTCGCTCATCCAATGCCAGCGGCCGCCGCGCTCATAAAGCACCCCCTGCTCAGCCAAAAAATCGAGCACTTCTTCGACCTCGACTCCGCCAAACGTCTCGCCGCGCCGAAACGGAAGCTCGTACGCGGCGCATTTAAGATGGTCGACTAAAATGAGCATATTATCCGGATTGATGCGGGCTGTTTCCGGCGAGCGGGCGAAGAAGTATTCCGGATGGGCGGCGATGTACTGGTCAAGCGGACTTGAACCGGCCACCATAATCACGAGCGAATCGCCATGGCGGCGGCCGGCGCGGCCGGCTTGCTGCCACGTGCTGGCAATCGTTCCTGGGTAGCCAGCGAGAATGCACGCCTGCAGCTGGCCGATATCAACGCCAAGCTCGAGCGCGTTTGTGCTGACCACCCCGATAATGTCCCCGCTGCGCAGCCCCTTTTCAATCGCGCGCCGTTCGTTCGGCAAGTAGCCGCCGCGGTAGCCGCGGACCATCGTTTCCCCAATCCGCCCCTTCACCGCCGCCTGCAAATGGCTTAAGATAAGTTCGGCGCGGACGCGGCTGCGGGCGAACACAATCGTCGGAATGTGGTTGCGTAAAAGCTGCCGCGCCAGTTCGACCGCCGTTTTCGTCGCACTTTGACGGACGTTCATCGTCCGCTCGACGACCGGCGGATTGTAAAACACGATATGTTTCCGTCCGCGCGGCGCCCCGTTGTTGTCAATCAGCGCCACCGGTTCGCCAATCAGCCGCTCAGCCAACTCCTGCGGATTGGCGATCGTCGCCGAGGTGCAAATAAATGCCGGCCGGCTGCCGTAAAAGGCGCAAATCCGCTTTAGGCGGCGGATGACGTTCGCGACATGGCTGCCGAACACGCCGCGGTATGTATGCAGTTCGTCGATGACGACGTAGCGCAACTGTTCAAACAGCGACATCCATTTCGTATGGTGCGGCAAAATGGCGGTATGGAGCATGTCCGGGTTGGTGATGACAATATGGCCGGCCTGGCGGATTTTTTGCCGCAGCGCCGGCACCGTATCGCCGTCGTATGTATAGCTGTAAATCGGCGTTCCCATCTCGGCGATGATTTCATGTAATTCGTTTTTTTGATCTTGGGCGAGCGCCTTGGTCGGAAACAAGTAAAGAGCGCGGCTTTCCGGCGCCTCCGCGATCGCTTGCAGCACAGGCAAATTGTAGCAGAGCGTTTTGCCGGATGCCGTCGGCGTCACCGCGACGACGTTCCGCCCGCTTCGCACCGCCTCATACGCTGACGCCTGGTGCGTGTAAAGCGAGGCGATGCCGCGCGCTTCAAGCGCCGCGCGCAGCCGCGGATTCAATTCGGTCGGAAACGGAACTGTGTCGGCTTCTTTCGGCTCAATTTCATGCCAATGAACGACGTTCGGGTCCTGGCGAAGCTGTTCGATCCACTCGGAAAGCGTCTGTTTGTTCACGTTGCCAATCACCTCGTTTCTATTTTACATGCATCATTGCCGTTTGCACTAGCAAAACGCGGCGAAAAGCGGGCGGCTTTCGGGAAGCGAAGCGCAACACGGCTCGGCTGCATGCCCTTCCGTCCGCCATGCCCCGCCGGCCGTTCGCGCCGCAAAACAAAACGCCCAGCCGTTACGGCTGGACGGAATGAATCGGCCGATGGCCGAGCCGGGCGGAGAGTTCTTTGCCGATTTGGCGCATGCGCGCAGCAAGCCTCATGATGCGGTCATCCGTCATGCGGATCGTCGGGCCGGAAACGCTGATCGCCGCGACGACGCCGCCAGTATAGTCAAAAATCGGAACGGCAACACATCGGATACCGTACTCGTTTTCTTCCAAGTCAAGCGCATATCCGTTTTGCCGAATGGTGTCAAGCTCGCGGAAAAACGCCTCGCGGTCGGTGATCGTCCAATCGGTATGTCTGGGCAACCCTTTCCGGTCGATGATCTCGGCGGCGACAGCCGGCGGCAAGCTGGCTAAAATCGCCTTGCCAACGGCCGTGCAATGCATCGGAGCCCGCTTGCCGACTTTGGAGTGCATGCGCAGCGTCTCCGTTCCTTCCAATTTTTCAATATAAATGACTTCCCCTTGATCATAGACGACGAGGTGGATGACCTCGTTCGTTTCTTTTTCGAGCTCGCGCAAATATGGCTTCGCCTCTTGGCGCAAATCAATCGAGTCAAGCAGTTTCGAGCTGATTTCCAAAAACTTGTAGCCAAGCTTGTACCGCTCTGTTTCCGGATGCTGCTCGATGTAGCCGTATTGGGCGAGCGTCGTTAAAATGCGGTAGACGGAACTTTTGTTAATGTCCATTTGTTTCGCGATTTCCGTCACGCCTAGCCCGTCTTTTTTCGCACTGACGATGTCAATAATTTGCAACGCCCGACTTACAGATTTCACTATATTTTCTTTTTCCATTGCCTTCACCTCAATTTGTTCTCTCCGCCCGCTATTATACACGAACGACCGAGCGTTTGCAGGCAGGCAAAACCGAATCCCGCAAACGCACCGTCCGGCAGCAATGGGGCATGCGCGCCCCCTTCGCTGGCAGCAAACCCTCATCTTTACGAAGCGGAAACAGCCGGCGCTTTGGCGGCGACGAACGTATTGCGGAGCGTGCCGATGCCGTCCACTTCACACTCAATGACTGTTCCCGGGCCGACCAGCTCGGCGCCGACCGGGCTTCCGGTTAAAATGACATCGCCCGGCTGCAGCGTCATGACATGGGACAAATAGGAGATCATTTTGCTGATCGAAACGATCATGAGCTCTGTCGGGCTGTTTTGTTTTTCGACGCCGTTTACGCGCGCTTTCACCGACACCGCCAGCGGGTCAAGCTCCGTTTCAATGACCGGGCCGAGCGGCGTGAACGTATCAAACGATTTTCCGACCGTCCAATGCCCATCAGGATGGAAAAATTGCGGCGCGGTGACGTCATTGGCGACCGTATAGCCGAAAATATGCGCCCAGACATCTTCTTCGCTCACGCATTTCGCCTGTTTGCCGATGACAACAGCCAGTTCCGATTCAAATTTGACCTCGCGCACGCCGGCAGGAATGACGATATCCGCTTCCGGGCCGATGACCGATGAGGACGGTTTAAAGAAAAAGACAGGGATGTCCGGAAGCTCCGCCGGCCGCTGCTCGCTTGACGCCACATAGTTGGCGCCGATGCCGATCACATGGCGCGGCACAAGCGGCGCTGCGAATGCAACGTCGTCGCAGCGAAACACGCTTCCCGTATAGTCCCAATCACCAAACACATCACCTTCGATTTCGCGGATGACCGCGCCGCTCACTACGCCGGCGCGAACGGTCCCATCAGCGAAAAAACGAGCAAATTTCATCGACAAGTTACCCCTCTCTGACGCGATTTTTCTCCTCATGCTTCGCAATGTTCCGCGCCACCCCGGTTTCCATCGCTGCGCGGGCGACGGCGGAAGCGACCGCTGCGACGACGCGCTGATCAAACGGGTTGGGAATGACGTACTCCTCGGTTAACTCTTCCGGCTGGATGAGCCCGGCGATGGCGTCGGCCGCCGCTATTTTCATCGCCTCATTGATTTCTCGCGCCCGCACATCGAGCGCGCCGCGGAAGACGCCGGGGAAGGCGAGCACATTGTTCACTTGGTTCGGCAAATCCGACCGGCCGGTTGCCACGATGGCGGCGCCGGCGGCCTTTGCCTCATCCGGCATAATTTCCGGCACCGGATTGGCGAGCGCAAACACGATCGCGCCGCGGTTCATTGTCCGGACCATCGCCGGCGTCAACGCGCCGGCAGCCGAAACGCCGATAAATACGTCGGCGCCCTTGATCACGTCCGCGAGCGTTCCGGCCGCGCGCTCCCTGTTTGTTTGTTTCGCCAAGTCTTCTTTTAGCGCGTTCATGCCGTGCGGACGACCTTCGTAAATGGCCCCTTTCGTGTCGCACATAATGAGGTCGCCGACTCCCATTGACAGCAGCAGCTTGGCAATCGCCACCCCGGCCGCTCCGGCGCCGTTGATGACGATCCGGCAATCGGCGAGCCGCTTGCCGACCACTTTCAACGCGTTCGTCAGCCCGGCAGCCACGACGATCGCTGTGCCATGCTGATCATCATGGAACACCGGAATAGCCATTTCTTGGCGCAGCCGCTCCTCAATCATAAAACAGGCCGGCGCCGCGATATCTTCCAAATTGATGCCCCCAAACGCCGGTTCGAGCAGTTTGACGGCCTGGACAAACTCATCCGGGTCTTCCGTGTCGAGACAAAGCGGCACGGCGTCAATGCCGGCGAACGCTTTAAACAAGGCGGCTTTCCCCTCCATCACCGGAAGCGCTGCCCGCGCGCCGATATTGCCAAGCCCGAGCACAGCGGTGCCGTTTGAGACAACGGCAACGAAATTGCCTTTTACCGTGTAATGATAAATCTCCTCTTCATTGGCGGAAATTTCTTTGCACGGCTCTGCCACACCCGGCGAATAAATGACGCTTAAGTCATTCATATCCACGACCGGCACTTTCAGCTCGACGGACAATTTTCCTTTTGCCTGCCGATGGACAAGCAATGCTTTTTCCCTTAACTGTTCCATATCCAGTTCCTGGCTACTAACCTGAGCTCGTCTTCTCGTGCCGCCTTTTTGGCTGCGTTCGGTTCCGCAACCGGCCAGTAGCAACTAGGAGCGGCCTCCCTTCTTACCATTTATTGAATTTTCTGATTTATATAAGGAAGGAACAAGGGCGATGCCGCCCTTGCCCCTCGATTCCGCGTTTGCTTATTGCTGCACAGCCGCGAATTTTGCTTTTGCCTCTTGGCGGCGGCGGTGCAAAATCGGCTCCGTGTAGCCGTTTGGCTGTTCATAGCCGAGGAACACGAGGTCGCACGCCGCTTGGAAGGCCACCGAATCATCGTAGTTCGGCGCCATCGGCCGATAGTTCGGATCGCCGGCGTTTTGTTCGTCGACGACTTTCGCCATTCGCTTAAGCGCTTCAAGCACTTGCTCTTTCGTGCAAATGCCATGGTGGAGCCAGTTGGCGAGAATTTGGCTCGAAATGCGGAGCGTCGCCCGGTCTTCCATCAGCCCAATGTTATGGATGTCCGGCACTTTCGAGCAGCCGATTCCTTGATCGACCCAGCGGACGACATAGCCTAAAATGCTTTGGCAGTTGTTGTCGAGCTCTTCTTGAATCTCTTCCGCTGTCCATTGCGGATGGTCAACGACCGGGATTTGCAACATGTCGTCGCGATAATCGTTCCGATCGTTCGCCAGTTCGCTTTGCACAGCGGAGACGTTCACTTGATGGTAATGAAGCGCATGGAGCGTGGCCGCTGTCGGCGACGGCACCCATGCCGTATTGGCGCCTGCTTTGAGCTGCGCTCCTTTTTGCTTCAGCATTTCGGCCATCAAATCCGGCATCGCCCACATCCCTTTGCCGATTTGCGCCCGGCCGCGGAAGCCGGCGGCAAGCCCAACGGCGACGTTCGATTTTTCATACGCCTGCAGCCAAGTCGATGATTTCATCTCGTTTTTGCGCAGCATCGGCCCCGCTTCCATCGATGTATGAATCTCGTCGCCCGTCCGGTCGAGGAAGCCGGTGTTGATGAAGACGATGCGGTCGCGCACTTGGTAGATGCAGTTTTTCAAGTTGAGCGACGTGCGGCGCTCCTCGTCCATCACGCCGATTTTAATCGTATTCCGCTCGAGGCCGAGCATGTCTTCGACACGGTCAAACAGCTCGTTGGCAAACGCCACTTCCGCCGATCCGTGCATTTTCGGCTTGACGATGTAAATCGAGCCTTTGCGCGAGTTCAAATAGCGCGTATTGCCGATGAGCGAGTGTTTCATGATCAAGCTCGTAATGACGGCATCGATGATCCCTTCATGCACTTCTTCGCCATTCGCATGCAAAATCGCGTTGTTCGTCATTAAGTGCCCAACGTTGCGCACGAACATAAGCGAACGGCCCGGCAGCACAAGCTTTCCGCCATCCGGCATTTCATAGACGCGATCCGGGTTTAACGCCCGCGTCATCAGCTTGCCGTTTTTCTCAAACGTCGCCGTCAAATCGCCTTTGATGAGGCCGAACAAGTTGCGGTAGACAAGCACTTTGTCTTCGGCATCAACGGCCGCCACCGAATCTTCGCCGTCCATGATCGTTGTGACCGCCGCTTCGAGCACAATGTCTTTAATGCCGGCTTTGTCCGTTTTGCCGACCGGATGCTCGCGGTCGATTTGAATTTCAATGTGAAGACCATTGTTCTTCAGCAACACCGCTGTCGGATGTTGCGGGTCGCCTTGGAAGCCGACGAATGTTTCCGGCTCTTTCAGCCCTGTCGTCGCCCCTCCTTCAACCGTCACGACGAGCCGCCCGTCCACGACCGCGTATTGGACTGCGTCTTGATGGGAATATTCGGCAAGTGGCACCGCCTCATCCAAAAACTGCCGTCCGTAGGCGATGACTTTCGCCCCACGCACCGGGTTGTACGACGAACCGCGTGAGGCGCCGTCTTCTTCGCTGATGGCGTCAGTGCCGTACAGCGCGTCATATAAGCTGCCCCAGCGGGCATTGGCGGCGTTCAGCGCATAACGGGCGTTTGTGAGCGGCACGACGAGCTGCGGCCCGGCCTGCACGGCAATTTCATCATCCACATTTTCTGTCGTAATTTCGAAGTCCTCAACTTCCGGCTCCAAATAGCCGATTTCGGTTAAAAACGCTTTATACTCGTCAAAATTGAAGCGGCCGCGGTGCGCTTTATGCCACTCATTCAATTGTTGCTGGATCTCATCGCGGCGCGCCAGCAGCTCTTTGTTGCGCGGCGTCAAATCGGCGATGAGCGCGCCGAAATCGCGCCAAAACTTGTCTTGATCCAACCCGCTGTTCGGCAGAAGCTCCTCGTTGACAAACTCATAAAACACTTTCGCCACTTGAATCGTCCCGACTTGTACGTAATCAGCCATCGTTCGGTTCTCCCCCTTTTTGTTTCTTATTACGAAACACTGTTTCTCAATTCATCTAAAAAGATGATACCATGAAACGAAATGACTGGCAATCATTTTTGCAAAATTTTCATTTTACTGCGGACGGTATCCGTTTTGTCTCTACGCACCGCCCCGGCGTCGGAAACAGCTTGCCGGCGTTGAGCAAGTTTTTCGGGTTAAACACGTCGCGGATGGCCGTTTGCGCCAAAATTTCCTCGTCAGTGAAGATGAAGCGCATCTCTTCTTTTTTCTCAATGCCAACGCCATGTTCGCCGGTGATCGATCCGCCGACCGCTGCACACGCCTTGAGGCATTCGCTTCCGGCGGCAAGCGCCCGCTCTGTCTCCCCAGGCTTGCTCGCATCAAACAACACAAGCGGGTGCAAATTGCCGTCTCCAGCATGGAAAATATTCGCAATCCGAAGCCCGTATTTGCGGCTGATGTTGGCGATTTCGTTCAACACTTCCGGCAGCCGGCTGCGCGGAATGACGCCGTCTTGCACTAAATAATCCGGCGAAATCGCCCCCATGGCGCCAAAGCCGGTTTTCCGGTTCGCCCACCAGCGCGCCCGCTCTTCCTCTGACTGGGCGACTTTCACTTCGCGCACATGGTGGCGGCGGCAAATCGTTAAAATATCGTTGATTTGTTCGTCGATCCCGGCGGAAATGCCGTCCACTTCAATGAGCAACAGCGCGGCGATGTCTTTCGGATGGCCGACTGGAAACGCGGCCGCTTCAACCGCCTCGATGGCCGTCTGGTCCATCATCTCCAGCGCCGCCGGCACAATCCCGGCGGAAATGATGTCGGAGACGGTCTGGCTCGCATCTTCCACTTCGTCAAAATAGGCGAGCACCGTCTGTTTGGCCTCGGGATTTTTCAACAAACGGACGGTGATTTTTGTCACGATGCCAAGCGTTCCTTCCGATCCGGTCAACAACCCGAGCAAATCGTAGCCGGGCGGGTCGGGGACGCCGTTTGCGCCGATTTCAATCACTTCGCCGTTCGGCAGGACAACTTCAAGCCCCAAAATATGGTTCGTCGTCACCCCATATTTCAAGCAATGGGCGCCGCCGGCGTTTTCCGCGACGTTGCCGCCGATCGTGCAGCAGTATTGGCTTGACGGATCGGGCGCATAGTAGTAGCCGCGGTGGGCAACCGAGTTTGTCAATTTTAAATTGACGAACCCCGGCTCGACGACGGCGCGCCGGTTTTCCAAATCGACGTGCAAAAGCCGCTTCATCCGCGTCAGGCTGATCACGACTTCGCCGTTTAGCGGAATCGCCCCGCCGCTTAGCCCCGTGCCGGCGCCGCGGGCGAGAAACGGAAGGTCATGCTCATGGCAGTACTTGACGACCGCCGCCACTTGCTCCGTGCTGTTCGGGAATACGACCGCCCTTGGCAGATGGCGGTGGACGGTAAATCCGTCGCAGTCGTACGCCATTAAATCTTCCTTCCGGTACAAAATTGCCGTTTCGCCGACAATGCGGGCGAGCGCCTGAATGTGCGGATCGTTCGTTGCAATCAGCCGTTTTCTCATATGCGCACGTCCTTCCCTTCTTCTTTTTGGTACGCCCAATCGAGCAGCTGCACCGTATGGACGATTTTTTGGCTTCGCCCGTATTTTTTCACGCCAAGCGCCATTTGCAGCATGCAGCCCGGATTGCCCATGGAAATGAGTTCCACCTCTTGCGGCACGTTTTGCATTTTGCTCTCAAGCACCGCCTGCGCCATCTCCGGATGGGTGAGGTTGTAAATGCCGGCGCTGCCGCAGCAACGATCGGCGTTTGGCATGGCGACCATTTCCACCCCTGGAATGCTTTCAATCAAAGCGCGCGGCTCTTGGCGGATGCCCTGGCCATGGGCAAGGTGACACGCATCATGGTAGGTGAGGCGCACGTTCAGTTCGGCTTTCGGCGCTTTGAAGCCCGTGTCATGCAAAAATTTGGACACATCCTCAACTTTGGCGGCAAATTGCTCCGCCTTTTCATGCCATTCCGGGTCATCGCGGAACAATTCCGGGTACTCTTTCAACATGCAGCCGCAGCCGGCGGCGTTGACAATGACATGGTCGACATCTTGAAACGCCTCGATGTTTTGCTTGGCGAGCTTCCGGCCCGTTTCCCGGTCGCCGGCGTGCACATGGAGCGCCCCGCAGCACGTCTGGTCCGGGACGATGACGACATCGTTGCCGTTATGGGTCAACACACGGATCGTCGCTTCGTTAATATCACTAAACATCACATCCATGACGCATCCGGTCAAAACGGCAACCGTCCGCTTCGTTTCCCCTTTCGCCTTAATGAGCGGCTGGTGTTGATACTTTTTCCGCACCGGCGTACCGACGGCCGGCAAAATCGCCTCCATTTCGGCCAAATGGTCCGGCATCACCTTGAGCAGCCCCGTTTTGCGCGCCGCCGTCTGCAAGCCGCTTTTTTGGTACCATTTCAGCAGGCGGCCGAGCCAATCGAGGCGCGACGGATGCGGAAAAATGCCTTTTAAGAAAACGTCGCTGACAAGCGCCTTCCAACCGGTGAGCGGAACCGCCTGGCGGAGCTGGCCGCGCACTTGTTCAATGAGCCCACCGACATCGACATCGGCCGGGCAAGCCGTCGTGCAGGCACGGCAATCGAGGCACGTAAAAATCGGATCGAGCAAATCAGGCGTCAACTCAAGCCTTCCTTCGCCGACCGATTTCATCAAATGGACGCGGCCGCGCGGAGAGTGCTGCTCTTGGCCGGTTTGTTCATACGTCGGACACGACTCCAAGCACATGCCGCAGTGGACGCAATCAGCCCACTTGCTCGGGTCCGGCAAGTCGGGAAATCGGTAGTTGCCGAGGCTCGCGGTCGCACACGCCGGGCTGTCCGTCCGTTCATTGATTATCGTGCTCATGATTAAATCCCCCCAATAAAGCGCTGATCGTTGACCGTTTTGTTTGGATCCACTTTTCGCTTAATGCCTTCGAGCAAGAAAAAGTACGAAGGCTTTCCGCCCCAAACGTCAACGCGCTGGCGCAGCGAAAATGGCAAATGTTTCACGATCGCATAGCCGCCAAGGCGAACCGCTGCCTGACGCAGCTCCTCAATGGCCGCCAACACCCCTTCTTCGCTTCCGTGTACATACACCTGGCAAAGCCCATGGCCCAATCCACCGTGCGCCTCAAGACGGACGTGGCAGCGATCAGCGATGAGAACGCTTTCCCGCAAGACGGCGAGCACATCCAAGTTGACGACGCCGATTTTCACCGCCGCTTCCACGCCGTTTTTCGCCAACGCCAGGCGCCCGTTCGGCGCCGCTGTATAAAACGCCTGCCAAAAGGCGGAAGCCTCCTCAGCAGCTAAAATGGACATTTCCGCCATTTTCGGCCGCAGCCGTTCCACCCATTGTTCTTGGTAATGGACGGCGTTTTCCACATCTTCAAACCCGATCACAAGCGTATAAACCGGCCGTCCCGTCAGCCGCTCGGAAAGCGCCGGGTTAAGCAGTTCAAAGCAAACCGGCTCCATCATCGTATCAAGGAAGGAAACCGCAAACGAGCGAATATCATGAACATCGCCGGTTGGAAACGACAATAAAACAACACTTTCATATTTTGGCAGCGGTCGAAGCTTGAGCGTAATCTCGCTCAACACGCCGAGCGTCCCCATCGCTCCAATGAACAGCTTGTTCATATCGTAGCCGGCGACGTTTTTCACGACTTTGCCGCCTGAACGGATGATCGTCCCATCTGGGTACACGATGCGCATCCCGATGACGGAATCGCGCGCCGACCCGTAGCCGAGACGCTTCGGTCCGCTGTCGTTGGCCGCAATCACTCCGCCGATCGTCGCTTCCTCCGGCCAAAACGGATCTAAGGCGACCTTTTGCCGATACGGGGCGAGCGCGCGCTGCAAATCGCCAAATTTCGTTCCTGCCTTCACGGTGACCGTCATATCAGCGGCCGCATGTTCGACAATGCCGGTATAGTGTTCCAACGACAACAAGATGTCTGCCTGTTCCCGTTGCCCGCCGAACCCCCGTTTCGTGCCGCGGCCGGCGATGACGACCTTTTTGCCTTGGCGGTCGGCATAGCGGAGCACGGCGGCGATCTCGTCTTCCGTTTGCGGATAAACGGTCGCCGCCCCGCTGTTGCCGAGGGGGTGCGGGGATTCGTTCACTTCGATTTGTCCGGGGCGCAAAAGCGCGCTTAACTCATCCAGCCATGTCAACGAGAGCATCGTTGCCCCTCCTTTGTTTCGCGATAGGAAACAATGTTTCTTTTTCATAGTTTAAAAAAACGAAACGCATCTGGCGTTTCGGCAAGGTGAACGGCTCCCCGCGCAGCGAGGGTGCCGCTACCTCTATTAAATCATTGATCATGCATTTTTTCAACAATTTTTTGAATTCATCAACCATTTTGTTCATTCTGTCTCTTCCACTGTCACCTTGACCCGCTGTTCGAGCGGCTGGATGACCGCTGACATATCCAAATCGGCAAGGCCTGCGGCGACCGCTTCGGCAAACGCTTCTTCCGCCTGCATGCCGAGGCGGCGGCCAAGGCCGATCTCGTCCATCAACTCGTTCGCCAGGCGCACGTCCTTGTGCACATACTTCACCGCCCCGCCAGGAGTGAATTGACGCGGCAGCACGAACTGCTCCATATGGCGGCGCAGCATCCGGCTGTCTCCGTAGCTTTCTTTTAACAGCCGATACAGCTTCCCGGCATCAAGCCCATAAGCGACGCCAGCGACCATCGCTTCCGCCGCGGCGACGGAATGGACAGCAACCAAGTACTGATTGATCACTTTCGCCGCGCTGCCGGCGCCGCTTTCCCCTAAATATTCGACCGTTTTTCCCAACGCCTGAAGCAGTGGGCGCACCTGCTCCCATGCTTCTTTCGCTCCGCCGACCATGATTGTCAGCGCCCCTTGCTCCGCCCCTTCCGGACCGCCGCTTACTGGCGCATCCAAATAGGCGACGCCGCGCTTGTCGGCGCGCCGGGCGACAAATCGGCTTGTTTTCGGGCCGACGGTCGTAAAATCAAGACAAATCGTCCCAGGCCGGGCCACGCTGAGGACGCCGCCTTCACCTGTATACACTTCGATGACATCATCCGGCATCGATAAACACGTGCAAATGATATCCGCTTCACCGGCCAGTTCTGCTGCTGTCACAGCCGGCCGGGCGCCGCGTTCCACCAGCGGTGCCGCTTTTTCCGGCGTGCGGTTGTACACCGTAACATTGAATCCCGCTTCAAGCAGCCGCTTCGCCATGCGCGATCCCATCACGCCCAATCCGATAAAGCCGACGCGCATCATCGTCCGCCTCCCCCTTTCATTCCGCGGTATTCCTCATACCAGGCAAAACTTTCGCTGCTTTTCCCTGATGGAATGTACTCAAGTCCAATCGCTCCATTGTAGCCTTGCTCTTGCAAAAATGCGAAAATCTCGCGATACGGAAGCGCTCCCGTCCCCGGCTCATGCCGCCCGGGGGCATCGGCAAATTGCACATGGTCAATCAATGGTTCATAGGCCGCAAACGTCGCTGTCACATCGCGCCCAAGCCGCGCCATATGGTAGATGTCGTATTGCACTTTCACATTTGCCCTGCCAAGAGCACGAATGATGGCCACGGCTTCATCAATATCCGTTAAAAAGTAGCCCGGCATATCGAACGGATTGATCGGTTCAATCGTCAGCGTCAAACCGTGGACGCCGAGCGCAGCGGCCGCCTCATCCAAGCGGCGCATGTATATTTCTTTCGCCCGTTCCCGCGGCAAATCGGCCGGAACCACTCCAGCCATGCAATGAAGACGCGGCGCGCCAAGCGCGAGCGCATAGCGCACCCCTTCCTCAAGCGCACGGCGGAAATCGTCATGACGGCCGGGAAGAATCGCCAGTCCGCGCTCCCCCTTTTCCCAATCGCCGGCCGGCAAGTTGATCGTAACGAGCGACAGCCCGTATTCCTCCAGTTCAGCGGCAACCGCCTCAGGCGCCGCAGCGTACGGAAACTGGCACTCAACGTGCGAAAACCCGTGCTGCTTCGCCTTGGCAAACCGGGCAAGAAACGGCGCTTCCGTGAAAATCGTCGAAACATTGACGGCAAACTTCATCATGAGGCCCCTTTCTTCTCCATTTCTTTCTTTTATTCGCCCCACCATTTGCCGATTCCTGCCTCACCGCGTTTCACCTTTCATGCCGTAAAAAAACAGCCGCACCATTTCGACTTGCCGCTTTGATCTGTGCCATCGTCATAGAAAAAGGGCTGCTCCTTTTGGCAGCCCTTTTTGGCGCTCAATCTTCATCGCTGGCGAAAAAACGCAAAATGTAGACAAACAAGTTGATGAAATCAAGGTAAATATTGACGACAATCATCGGAATGTCCGCTTCCGTAAAGCCGTAGCGGGCTAAGCGGTTGATGTCGTAAATCGTAAAGCCAAGGAAAATCAAAATCCCTAGCGCCGCCACTCCCATTTGCCCGACGCTCGAGAACGGGATGAACCATTGAATGATCAATAGGCCAAGGAGCGCAAACGCGCCAAGCATCAAAAATCCGCCGAGGAACGAAAAATCTTCTTTCGTTCTCGCCGCATAAATGGCAACACCCGTAAACGAGACAACCGCTAGGGCAAACGCTTTGAACACCGCCGCGGCGCCAATGATGGAAATGTAATAGCCGATGAGCGGATAGAGCGTCGCCCCCGAGACAAACATAAACGCAAACATGAGCGGATAGCCGACCGCTTTTTTGCGGCGGGCGAAGATCATCACCAAAAGCAAAATGAGTTCCAAGCCATAGAGCGGCAAGTACATCCCGGCCGGCACCCATTGCCCGGCATACAGCCCTGCGGTCGCAACAGCCAGCGCCGCTAAAAAGGAAACCGCCAACTTCGCCACCGGGCTGTGCGGACGATAAACGGTCGAATGGTTCATGGCAACCCCCTCCTTTTTCTTTCTAGTTTAGCATATATTTGTTTCTTGTCACAGCCCTTTCTTTTGGATTGACGCAGACGGCATGACCCATCGTTCAATCGATCGAAACCAGCGGGCGGCAAACCATTTTTTCAGCACCGGCGGAACGACAAGCAAAATGAAAAAAATGCGGAACATTTGATAACTTGTCACAACAGCAAGATCGGCATGCGCTTCCCGCGCCAAAATCCCCATTTGATCCATACCCCCCGGCGCCAAAGCGATGAACGCTGTCCGCAACATCACCGGCAATTGCCGGCCCATCTCCACAAGCGTTCCTGCCGTCATCGATGGAGGAATTCGAAATGGTTCATGAAATCCGTCACTGTTTTTATCATTCCGACCATGACGCAGCGCTGCGCTCGTTCGATCTGCCAAAAGAACAGCAACGATTCACCGCACTCCCCGCTGAGGCGCTCAACGCATGCGCCAAGGAACCAGAAAGAAAGCCGATTGTCATCCTTCATCAAGAACGACCGGTCGGTTTTTTTGTTCTCCACACCGGCAAACGATCAAACAAAAGCATTCCTCTTTGTTTTGCAGAGAGGAATGCTTCACTTCCCAATGAAAGGCAAGAAATCCTCGCTTTTTTCGTCGATCGACGTCCGCTTAATCGGCGAATAAATCGGATGACAAATACCGCTCGCCGGAATCGGGCGCCATGCAAAGGACGCGTGCGCCTTTCGGGAGCTGTTTTGCCACTTTGATGGCGTAATAAGCGCTCGCCGCCGCTGAGGCGCCGACCAAAATGCCTTCCTTGGCCGCCAGTTGGCGCGCCATTTGCTGGGCATCCTCATCTTTGATCAAAAAAATGTCATCGTAAATCGAGCGGTTTAAAATTTTCGGGATAAACCCCGGACCCGTGCCGGGAATTTTGTGCGGCCCCGGCTTCCCGCCCGACAACACCGGCGAACCGTACGGTTCAACGACGTAAATGCGCAAATTTGGGATGCGCTTTTTCAGTTCCTCCCCTGTTCCCGTCACCGTCCCGCCGGTGCCGGCGGTGAGCACGAACGCATCGAGCCGCCCATCAAACGCCTCGTAAATTTCCACCGCCGTCGTATGCCGATGCGCATCCGGATTGGCCGGATTTTCAAACTGCATCGGAATGAAGCTGTCAGGGATTTCGCCAGCCAGCCGGTTCGCTTCATCAATTGCCCCTTGCATCCGCTTCTCCGCCGGCGTCAAATAAACTTCGGCTCCGTACGCCTTTAAAATTTTCACCCGCTCCACCGTCGCATTGTCGGGCATCGTGATGATGCAGCGATACCCGCGGGCGGCGCACACCATGGCCAACCCGATGCCGGTGTTGCCGGACGTCGGTTCGATGATCGTGCTTTTTCCAGGCGTAATTTTCCCTTCCGCCTCTGCCCGGCGGATCATTTCCCAAGCCGGCCGATCTTTGACGCTGCCGCCTGGGTTGAACGATTCGAGTTTTATATATACGTCCGCTCCCTCCCGATCCGGGAGACGGTTGAGCTTCACGATCGGCGTGCCACCGATCAAATCTAAAATCGAGTCATACAATTTCACGATCGTCCCCAACCTTTTGCAAAATATTTATTCGTCCCATTCATTATAAATGATTTTTCCGTTTTTGTTCAAACCACCCGCCTTTTTCGCGGAAGGAAACTAGTTTTCTCGGATATGCAGCCATTTTCCCTCTGTTCTAGTTCGATGTTCCCAATTATAATAAAAATAAACGACAGAAAGCGAGGTGGCTTTGTTGGCATCTGCCGCACAGCAGCTTGTCACCCATTTGGAAACCCATTTGCCGGACTTCCTCGCCTATTGGCGGCAGCAAATGAAAATTGCCGACGATGACAAATACATCGATCATGTCGAACAAAACGGCTTAGCAGTGTTTGAGCTGGTCAAAGAAGCGCTGTTGCGGTCGCTATCTAGCGAGACGGTCGAACGGTTAGCCAACAAAATCGCGAAAGAACGTGCGGAAATGAATGTCGGCATCGGCGTTCTCGTCTACAACGTCAACCTTGGGAGGCGGCTCGCCATCAACCACGCGCTCGCCGCGCCGCTGCCGGTCGACGAGCTGTCCCCGCTCATCGACCATTTGAACGAGCTGTTTGACCAGTTTTTGTTTCATGCGGTCACCAAATACAATGAGTTAAAAGAAAAGGAGCTGCATGAGAAAAATGCGCTCATTGCCAGATCGCATCAAGACCGGCTGACGCTGCTCGGACAAATGTCATCGAGTTTTGTCCATGAGTTTCGCAATCCGCTTACGGCTATTATTGGTTTTATTCAATTATTGAAGTTTGAGCATCCGCATCTTCCTTATTTAGACATTATCGACCATGAGTTGCAGCAGCTGAAATTTCGCATTTCGCAATTTTTGCATGCCTCACGCAAAGAAATTGTTGAAAGCGAAAAGGAAACGTTTTCGCTTTGCCAGCTGTTGGAGGAAATTATCGAGTTTTTATACGCCACGATCGTCGACAGCGATGTCGACCTTTCGGTGGCGATCGATGAATCCATACATATATTTGCCTATAAAGATCAGCTGCGCCAGGTGCTGGTAAATATTTTGCTCAACTCGATCGAAGCGTTGAAAGAGAGGGAAAAACCGCGGCGGATCAACATCGCCGCCCGTTGCCAAGACGGAAGCACCATCATCGAAATCGCCAACAACGGTCCGTCCATTCCGGCCGACATTGTGGAAACGATTTTCGAGCCGTTTTTTACGACGAAAAAACTCGGAACCGGCATCGGGTTGTACATTTGCAAAAAAGTGATTGAAGACCATGGCGGAGATATCCGCTGTTCATCCGATGAAGACATGACGACGTTTTCCATCCGCCTGCCCGCATAACAAAGGGCGAAAATGGGCATGCTGGATGTAAAAAAGGATGATGTCGATGACACCGTCATGGAAACATTTGCTGGAACAGACGGCAGCCGCCATTCGCGAATGGCTTCAGCGGGAAAACCATTCGTTTGCCGAGCTGGCGGAGCTGATCCGCCATCATCCGGACACCGTCCGGTCCGAGCGCACTTGGCTCGGTTTGACGTACCGCTTTTACTCGCTGACACTGGCGGATGCGGCGCTGAGGATGGAAACAAAAGTCGCCCACAACGGGAACGAGCGCATTTTATCGTTGTCTCTTCACGCTCCGCGGACCAAAGCAGCCGTGTATCGTTCTTATGACGAAGAGAGCGACTTGTCCGATGTCGTCACCACCCCTCCGCTCGCAGAAAAAACCGCACCGTAACCGAACCGGTGCGGTTTTTTAGCCTTTCATGCCCTGCAGCCATTCTTGGTAACATTCCGGACAAAGCGCTTCCTCGCGTTCTTCATCGTTCGCATGGAACGAGACGTAATGCACGTTGTCGTCGCACTCGCATTAGCAATAGAAACACGTTTCGTTCATCGATTGTCCCTCCTTGTCCGTTAGTGTGGACAATCCGAGGAACGTCATTGCAAGGAAAACATCCCCAAAAGCGATCAGCACGACGTGTGCGACAACAAATAGTCTAATGGCGAGCGGCCCGCAGCTGAAATCGCTCATTCAACAAGACATGCAAAAAACAGAGCAGCACATCCGCGACTTGCAAAACTTATTATCGTAACGAACGGAGGAGGGACAACGATGCAGGCAACGATGACGCCGACCGGCGTATTCAATGATCAAATGATCGCCGCCGACTATCTCATTGGGGCGAAAAGTGCGATCAAAGCGTGCGCAATGGCCATTGCCGAAGCAACAACCCCGGAAGTGCGCAATACGCTGAAGCAACATGTGAACTACCCACCACCTACGCTTCGCTTGGAGGTGGGGGCTTCAAGCGACTTGTGCGTGTTCGCCGAACGGTAAGCCACACACAAGAACCCTTTACGCTTCCCTTCGTTCCGAAGGTGTCCGTTCTAGCCATATTCTATCCTATTCGTTGGCTAACGCCAACCGACATTCATCTCCCACTTTCACTGGTGCTGGCGCACCTTCACGTTTAGAAGTAGGAGACTTCTTTCGGAGGGAAGTTAAATGACGCGATTGCGTTTCACGAGCAAATTAGCCAATACATGATCAACAAAGGATACTATCATCCGACCAACGTCCAAGAGCAGCTGCGCGTCGATATGCAAACGGCGCAGCAAGTGTTGCAATCAGCCGGCCGCTGAACGCACAAATGGGATTCGCCCGCTGCAAGTGGAATCCCATTTTTCATGATTTGCCCTCCATTCGCCCATCCTAACAACAAGGAGGTGAACCACATGAATCGCCGATACACGATATGGGCCGCCCTCGGCGCCGCCGTCGCCCTCGTCGTTGCCGCCGTGGTCAGTTTCACCCGGCCGGCGCCGCAAGAAAACGTCCCGGTTCCGCCGCGCCTTGAGCCGTTTGACACAAACGACGCGCGCACCCATCCGACGATCGTCGCCTTAGACAGCCTCAACGCCGGAGAACAGCTTAAAGAGCAGCTGAACGCGCATCCGCGCATTCGGGAAATTCGCCATAACGAACGCGGCGACCGAAGCCACTATTTTTACAATGAAATTGCAGTCCGTTTTCAAACTCCGCCGGATCACCGCCACCTTACACGGATGGAAGCCGCCATCCGCGGCCAGCTTGTCAAGCGGCTGGATCACGTGTTTGTTTTCCGTTCGCACGAACAGACGTACGAGGATATGCGCCGCTATTTCCGCACCCTCCCAACAGTCGAGTATTGCGAGCCGAACTACATTTATATGCAAAACGACCTTTCCCGGCCGGTCGAGACGCCGAACGATTCGTTTTACGCCCGCTACCAATGGAATTTGCCGGCCATTCATACCGAAGCCGGCTGGACGTTGTCGCGCGGCAAACAAACCGTGCCTGTCGCCATCATTGACAGCGGGGTCGATTTGACCCATCCCGATTTAATCCGCCGCCTTGGTCCCGGATACAACGTATTGGCCGACGACCGCTCTCCGAATGACGAAAATGGCCATGGCACCCATGTCGCTGGCATTATCGCCTCACAGCCGAACAACGACGAAGGAGTCGCCGGCATAACATGGTTCAACCCGATCATGGCCGTCAAAGCATTAAATGCGGACGGCTATGGAACGAGCATCGACGTGGCGAAAGGCATCCGCTGGGCGGTCGACCACGGGGCAAAGGTCATCAATTTAAGCCTTGGCAACTACCAACCATCCTCGGTGCTTGAAGAGGCGATCCGCTACGCCGACGCCCATGATGTCGTGCTTGTCGCCGCCTCCGGCAACGACAGCACATCACAGCCGAGCTTTCCGGCCGCGTATCCGGAAGTGATCAGCGTCGGGGCCGTCGACCCGGATCTATCCTACGCTTTGTATTCCAATTATGGCGAGTACATCGATGTGGTGGCGCCCGGGACGAACATTGCCAGCACATTTGCCGGCCATCAGTACGCCGCTCTTTCCGGCACGTCGATGGCCGCTCCCCACGTCGCGGCGCTCGCCGCCTTGATTCGTTCCGTCAACCCGCGGCTTTCGAATGATGAAGTGCGCAGCATTATTTTGGAAAGCGCTGATGACTTAGGCGAGAGAGGAAAAGATCCGTATTATGGCTACGGACTTATCAACGTCTATCGTGCCCTCGAGCTGGCGAAACCGTGAACAAGCGCCCGCCTTCCATCTGGAACAGCCTGCATGCCGCCCGTTGCAACGGAATGACGCCATCTCAACGAAGCGTTGCAGGCTCGAACGCTCAAGTTCCATAACCGCCTCCCTTTCCGTCTTGATCATGACAGCGGACAGTCGGGGAATGGCCATGAAAAAACGGTGGGGACTGGATTACACCCCCATCGTTTTTTCGTGCGTCAACATCGTTGTCACCGCCCCGACAACCGTGACAACGACAAGCGAGTGGACAAACGGCACGGAGTCGATGATCAAGCTTCCAGCTGAAATGATGCACGCATCAATCACAAAAATAACGACCCCAACGTTCCAGTTCGTCAGCCGCGCGATAAACTGGGCGAGCAAGTCGGTGCCGCCCGTGCTTGTCTCCTCACGCAGCATCAACCCGATGCCTGCACCAACCAAGATTCCGCCGATCATGGCACTCCACAATGGATCGAGCGCCACCACGCCGCGCAACACCGACAATACGTCAATCATCCAAGAGGAAAACAAAAGACCGTGCAAACTGTTGTAAAAAAACGGGCGGTAGTAAAACCAAGCCGCCACGTAAAGCGGAACGCTCAAGACGATCATCGTCAATCCGGCTTGCACGTTCCAGACATATTTGGCGATCAATCCGAGCCCGATCATTCCCCCATCAAGCAAATGGTGAGGGACGAAAAAGACGTTGATGCCAACGCCAAGCAACAGGCTGCCGACGATCACCGCCGCCATTTTTTTGATCATCATGACTCCCCTCCGCCACCGGCTGATTGCAACGAACGAACGCACCTCCGTATATGTATATGGCGCTTGTCAGCAGAGCTTGTCTTTTTTTTTTTGCGGCGAGAGAACAATGGCCGACAAAGCAAAAAATAAGAGGCTAGGCTCTCGCCCAACCTCTTATTTTTGCGCTTTTGTCGCCTCGTCGTCGTCAATGATGCCCTTTGTCGCGTTTTTGAATTCACGCAGCGTTTTTCCAGCCGCTTGCCCTAACTCCGGCAGCTTTTTCGGCCCGAAAATGAGCAATGCGAAAAAGACGATGAGCGCAATTTCTCCAAACCCGATGTTCATATTGCTCACTCCAATGTTCAAGCGTCATTTCTTTCGTTATTATATCAGATTCGAATAAGGAGTGTCATCGGCTTTCTCTTGACAAAACAACGACAACTTGCCCGGCGCCTACAGCTCTTCAAGCAGGCGCACCGGTACGTCTTGCTCGCGTTCCGGCTCATCTGCAAAATAAATGCGCGCCATTTCCCGCCCTTCATCGACGTGCTGAATGATCACCCGTTTTCCTTCATACGTCACCGGGACGATCTCCCCGGCCTCGGCGATCCGTTTCGCCCGCAGCAACTCCATTTCTTATTCGCCTCCTTTTGCACTGTCTTCCGCCTGCGCCCGCAAGCTTTTCCAAAACAATTCATCGTTGCAGACGATGGCGTTCAATTCCCCTTCGTCCCCTTTGGCGTTGATGATTTGCAATAACTGCGTCATATCGTCCGTTTCGCGGCGGTCGTTTTTCACCCAATCATCACCTTTCTTTGTCAAACTGTTGCATGGACAGCCGCTTTCCGGCATGTTTCTGCGGTTGACTCCCCCAAAAAGAAGAAGTATGATTCGAATTGATGTGTTAGAAAGGAGGAAACACTGTGAAGGAGCGGGACTATTATTTTGACAACGCGAAGTGTGCGTTGATGCTCCTTGTCGTGTTTGGCCACTTTCTGCGCCCGTACATTGACGGCGTCTTATGGGTGCACAGCTTGTATACGTGGATTTTCTTTTTCCATATGCCGGCGTTCATTTTCATTTCCGGCTATTTCGCCAAAAAGTTCTATGAACACGGCTACTTGCAAAAAATTACGAAAAAGCTGCTCATTCCGTACGTTCTGTTCCAGCTGCTGTACTCGGTCTACTACTTCTTCCTGTACGACAAACAGTCGTTGGAACTTGACTTGTTGACCCCGCATTGGAGCCTATGGTTTTTGCTCAGCCTGTTCAGCTGGAACGTGCTGCTGTTATGGTTCGGCCGGCTGCCGAAGCGGATCGCGCTGCCGATGGCGCTTCTTCTCGGCTTGGCCGGCGGGATGATGGAAGCGGAAAAATGGCTGAGCTTGTCAAGAACGCTCACGTTTTTCCCGTTCTTTTTGCTCGGGTTTTTCACGCCAAAGCCGGCGATCGAGCGCCTGTTTGCCGCACCGGTGCGCGTCGCTTCGCTGTTTGTGCTGACTGGCATGTTTGTGCTCATTCATTTCGGGTTTCCAGACTTGCCGCAAGACTGGTTGTACGGCTCAAAGTCATACGATACGCTCGGCGTGTCGGAGCCGGCCGGCGCGGCGGGCCGCCTTGCCATTTATGGGGCGAGCCTGCTCATGATGTTTGGCTTTCTGTCGCTCATCCCGAGCCGGCGCTTCTCGTTTTCCGTGCTTGGGGCGCGCACGTTTTACATCTATATCTTGCACGGGTTTATTTTAAAATATTTGCACGAAACGCCGTTTACGGATTTTATTATGGATGTGCACGGCTATCCGCTTCTGCTCGCGCTGTCGGTCGCCGTTATGCTCGTTCTCGGCAGCCGGCCGGTCGTCCGGCTCGTGCGGCCGCTGCTTGAATGGCGGTAGCCGAGGTGGCGGCAGACGGCTTCTTAAGACGCAAAAAGGGGCTGACCCAAAACGCGAATGCGTTTTGGGATCAGCCCCCACTTTTTTGCCTCAAATATAGGAGAATCGCCCTTTTTTCTGGTAGAATAGAGTCACCAAAACCACTACCACCGAAAGAAGGGCGATTCTTTTATGAAACATGATCATATTTCCTTTAAAGAGTATACTATGGACAACCTCTCTTTGCCAAGCAACATCGCCGATCTCATTCCACGGGATAACATGGCCCACGTGGTTCATGAGATGGTTGAACGCATCCCGATGGAGACGTTTCTTGCTTACTACAAAGGAGGGGGCGCCTCCGCCTATCATCCGAAAATGATGACCAAAATTCTCCTTTACGCTTACACCCAAAAAATGTATCATGGCCGTGAGATTGCACGGCAGCTCGAAGTCCACCTTCCCCTCATGTGGCTAAGTGGATTTCAAAAGCCGGACTTCCGCTCCATCAATCGGTTTCGTTCGGAGCGGATGAAAGACCTGATTGACGACCTGTTCCGGGAAATGATCACGCTGCTCGTGGCCGACGGCTATGTCAAGATGGAAGATTATTTTGTGGATGGAACGAAAATTGAAGCGAATGCCAACCGGTACACCTTCGTTTGGCGCAAATCGGCTGAGAAGTACCAGGAGAAACTCCAAGCCAATGTCGATCGGCTGATTGCCCAGATCGAGGCGATCGTGGAAGAAGAAAAGGCGGAAGACATCGACCCTTCGCCGGCCTTTACGTCAGAAGAAATCCGAAAGAAAACCGAGGAGTGGGAAAAACGGTTGGAGGCCGAGCCGGACAACCAACCGTTGAAGAAGGCCATCAAGAAGATGAAGGAGGACTACTTGCCCCGCAGTGAAAAGTATGAACACCAACTCCATGTATGCGGGGATCGCAACAGCTATTCCAAGACCGATGTGGATGCCACCTTCATGCGGTTGAAGGAGGATCACATGCGAAACGGCCAGCTCAAGCCGGCCTATAACGTACAGGTGGGTTCTTCCGGCCAATTTATTTTGGGGTATTCCCTTCATCAGAGGCCGGGCGACACTCGTTGTCTTCTCCCGCATTTGGAGACCGTTCGAGAGAAGTACGGCGTGGAACCCGAACGTTTGATCGCTGACGCGGCTTATGGCTCGGAAGAGAACTACGTGAAGCTGGAAGAGAAGCACATATCGGCCTTGATCAAGTACCATACGTATGAGAAGGAGAACACGCGCAAGGTCAAGAAAAATCCGCATCATCAGCAGAATTGGACCTATGTGGAAGAAGAAGACGTTTGGATTTGCGCCAATGGGAAAAAGCTGGTTCGCACCGGAACTTCGAAACAGACCACGGAATCAGGATACACCTCGGTCACCCGACACTACCAATGCCATGAATGCGAAGGATGTCCGTTCCGTTCGGCCTGCACGACTTCCAAGTATGGACGAACCACGCAATGGAACCCCGTCTATCATGAACAAAAACAGAAAGCCCGCGAACGGTTGGAGAGTGAAGAAGGGCAAGCCCGATACCGCCAACGCCAAACCGACATTGAGAGTGTATTTGGGCAAATCAAACAAAATCGCGGGTTTCGTCGCTTTGTCCTGCGAGGCCTCCAAAAAGTTTCCATCGAATGGGGGCTGGTTTGTGCTGCCCACAATCTTCTCAAAAAAGCCGCTAGGGACAAGCAATTGTCCTTGGTGGCGTAAATGAGGGGGAGAACAGAGTCGGAATTTTGTTCCGTTTGGTAAAATATACAAAAACCAGAGAGGGCTGACTCCAAAAGTCCGCTTTTTGGCGGACTTTTGGGTCAGCCCCTTTTGTCTTGTCTGTTTGATGGTCACCGTTTCACACGGGCAGCCCGCACCGCCTCCAATAAACGAGAAGCGGCGGCTTTAGGCGACGGAGATGACGCGATGGCGCTGATGACCGACACCCCGTCCGCTCCGGCCTCCATCACCTCTCTTGCATTGTCAGCCGTAATGCCGCCGATGGCGACAATCGGAATCGTAATCCCCGCTTCGCGGAGGCGGCGAAGAATATCGGGGCCTTGCGCTTCGTTCGCATCATCCTTTGAGCGGGTTGGATAAATCGGGCCGACGCCGATGTAATCAGCCCCTGCCGCCATCGCCGCCATCGCTTCTTCGACGTTGTGGGCGGAAACGCCTAAAATTTTATCACCGATTTTCTCCCGCACGCGCCGCGCGTCTTCATCATCTTGGCCGACGTGGACACCGTCGGCATCGATGGCCATAGCCAGCTCGACGTCATCGTTGACGATAAACGGCACGCCATAAGTGCGGCAAAGACGCTGCAATCTTTGGGCGAGCGCCGCTTTGTCTTCTCCTTTGAAAGCGCCCGGTCCTTTTTCGCGAAATTGAAACAGCGTCACGCCGCCGTCAAGCGCTTCCTCGAGCACCTGCTCCGCCGGCTTCTCACTGTTTGGGGTTCCCATAATAAAGTACACCGCCAACCGCTCTTTCATTTCTTCGCTTGTGATGCGCGCCACCCGTCTCACTCCCCATATTGCCGATACGCCCAATGGTTCGTCGGCCCGTGGCCTTGGCCGATGCCGAGCGGATGGGCAATCGCCGATTGTACAAACGCCTTCGCCGTTGCCACAGCATCAGCGGGGTGGCGCCCTTTCGCCAGTTCAGCTGCAATCGCCGCCGCGAACGTACAACCGGTCCCGTGCGTATGGCGCGTGTCGATCCGCTTGCTTTTAAAATACGAAAATCCGTCTCCATTATACAGCAAATCGACCGTTTCCTCGCCGTCGTCATCATGGCCGCCTTTAATCACGACGTAGCGGGCGCCCATCCGGTGCAGACGGCGCGCCGCTTCGCGGCGGTCATCCATCGTGCGGATGGCCGTGCCGGTCAGCGCTTCCGCTTCCGGAATGTTCGGCGTAATGACAAGCGCCAGCGGCAACAGTTCTTCTTTCAGCGCCGCCACCGCCTCTTCTTGCAGCAACGGGGCGCCGCCTTTCGCGATCATCACCGGATCGACGACAAGCCGCTCCCAGCCGTGTTTTTTCACCTGTTCAGCCACCGTGCGGATGATATCGGCGCTAAAAAGCATGCCGGTTTTCACCGCATCGGCGCCTAAATCAGCGGCCACCGATTCGATCTGGGCGGCGACCGCCTCCGCCGACAGCGGAAAGACGCCTTGCACGCCAAGCGTATTTTGCGCCGTCACCGCTGTGATCGCTGACATGCCAAACACACCAAGCTCTTGAAACGTTTTGAGATCCGCTTGAATGCCGGCGCCGCCGCCGCTGTCCGAACCAGCAATCGTCAACGCTTTGAATACCATGTGGCTCCCCTCTCCTTTTACCGTTGTTCGACCTGTCCGTCACGCTTCACATCATCGGCGCTTGTGTGCGCCAACGCGTCTAGAAACAACGACTGAAAACGGCCCGGACTGCGCTCCCCAGCTTCTGCAGCCGCCCGCTCCGCCGCGACGCCATAATAGGCGAGCGCCGCCACCGCTGCCTTCACCATATCACGCTCAACAGCGGCAAACGCCCCAATCACCGACGTCAACAAACAGCCCGTCCCGGTCACTTTCGTCAACAGCGGGTGGCCGTTGTGAACCAAATACGTCGTATTTCCGTCCGTGACGACATCGTCCTTTCCGGTGATGATCACAACGGTGCCAAGCTTGGCCGCCGCCCGCTTCGCCAAAGCCGCGGCATCGCCGCTTCCTTCCCCGGCGTCGACGCCTTTAATCGCCCACGTCTCGCCGATCATATTGGCGATTTCCGCCGCATTGCCGCGGACCGCTGCAAGCTTCACCTGTTCGGCGATGCGGCGCGCCGTCTCCGTTCGATAGCGCGTGGCCCCGGCTCCGACCGGGTCGAACACCACCGGCACACCGGCTTCGTTCGCCGCCCGGCCGGCGATCAACATCGCCTCTACTTCCTCAGCGTTCAGCGTCCCGATGTTCAATACGAGCGCGCCGGCAAGCTTCGCCATCTCTGCCACTTCCTCTTTCGCATACGCCATCACCGGCGAAGCGCCAAGCGCCAGCAATCCGTTCGCCGTAAAATTCGTCACGACGACATTCGTCATATTGTGGACGAGCGGATTGGCCTCTCTCACCCGCTCGCGCAGTTCCGCCCATTCACGCCAATCGGCCATCGCTTATCCTCCCCTTTCTCGACAAACAGCCTTTGCCAGCCGGCGAAAGACCGCCTTCTCTGCATCCCCCGAAAATCCGCCATATCATTCCCATCCATCAGTCTACTCTTTCTTTTTTAGAATTGCAAGACAAAGAAAAACGGCGCGCTTGTGCACGCCTGCCGTTTCCTTATGGCCGCAGCCGCTTCGCCGCTTCCGCCTCCTCGGACGAAGCCGATCGTGACAGCCGCTGCGGCAGTGGCCAGTTCCATAAATCCAAATCGACGATGTAGCGCGGCCGCCGTTTCGTTTCCTTATAAATTTTTCCAACGTATTCCCCGATCAGCCCAAGGGCGATGAGCTGCAGCCCCCCTAGCAGCCAAATCGAGGTAATGAGCGACGTCCATCCCGTCTCGGTATGCCCAGCCCACTTTAAAAAGAGAAAATAGGCGCCGAAGATGAGGCTGACGACAAACGAGAGAAAGCCGATGAGCGAAATAAAGCGAATCGGGGTGACGCTAAACGATGTGACCCCGTCGAGCGCAAAAGCGATCATTTTTTTTAACGGGTATTTTGTTTTTCCGGCCAGCCGTTCTTTCCGGTCGTAATAGACGGCCGCCGAGCGAAAACCTAGAAGCGGAACGATGCCGCGCAAAAACAAGTTCACTTCCCCGAACTGTTCGAGCGCCTCGACCGCGCGCCGGCTCATCAGACGGTAGTCGGCATGGTTATACACGAGATCAACGCCAAACATCTTCATTAACCGATAAAATCCTTGGGCGGTATGGCGTTTAAACCACGTATCCGTATCGCGACGCCGGCGCACGCCGTAAACGATGTCATACCCTTCGCGAAACTTTTGCACAAATTCGCGAATGGCCGACAAATCATCTTGCAAATCGGCATCGATCGAAATCAAGCAGTCGGCGTGTGTTTTTGCCGCAAACAGACCGGCCAGCAACGCGTTTTGATGCCCAGCGTTGCGCGCTAGTTTCAGCCCTTTCACTTCCGGATGACGCAAGCTCGCCTTGTAAATGATTTTCCATGTATCGTCATGGCTTCCGTCATCCACGAACAAGAGCGCACTTTTGGGCGAAATCATTTTTTCCTCAACAAGTTCGCCGCGCAGCGCCTGCAAGCGGCGGATCGTCTCTGGGAGCACCTCTTCTTCGTTGTAACACGGCACGACGATGGCTACTACCGGTTCGGACATCTCACGTTCCCCCTTTCCATGCGACCTTGTATAAGTAAATCGTCCAAGCAGATTCGTCCGAGCGAAACACACGCTCAAGATGCAACGCGTTGTCGCTTGCGTTTTCAATCGGCAACGCCGAGAAAATATAACGCCCGCCCATGGCGTAAAACGCTTTTGTGTTCAATTCAAGATGGCGGATCGTCCGCTTCGACGTTTTCTTGAACATATAATGTTTGCCGAGTTCGTCGACAAAAAGGTAGCAGCGCCCGCCCCATTCGTCAAAATACTCGCGCAGCTTTTTGTTTTTTTCCAGCTCCTTGGCGATAATGCGACGGAACCGGTGTTTGTATTCCAACGGGTAAAAGTTGTTGTACGTATCAAGCGTGTAAAAACCGTTGTACTGGGCGATCGCCGGGTGGATGCCGATGCTGGCGACGCGGTATGTATGGACGGGACGGCCGATATACTCGCGGATGGCGGCAAATTGCTTCTCGGCGTAAAATTCGCGAAACGACGGCTTGTTGCGGTAGACGATTTCCTCATTGTGCAAGACAAGCACCAACAGCTGCAAAGCGATCGCCGCCGCGCTGACCGCCCGCCACCGCCGTCCTTCCTGCCAAATAATTTTCAGCGCCATCGCAAACAAAACGTAAATGACCATCGGCCGCAAAAAATGATAGCGGGCGAAATTGAACTTATCGAGCAAATCAAACCGTTCCGTGAGCGGCTGCCATCCTTTGTAAAACCAAAATGCATACCATGTCGACAACGCGAAGTTCAATACGTGCAGCACAAGAAACGGCATTTCCTGCCGCCAGCGCTTCCGCTTCCACACGAAGTACAAGGCGATGAGCGTCACCGGCAAAATGACGAACCCGTGCACCGTCATCACATGAGTATGGCCGAGCACATAGTTTTTGAACGTCAGACGGATCACCCGCCAAAGCGGCAGGCGGGCGTGGAAATATTCGTCTCGGCTTGTCGGTTCATCGGAAAACAAGAGCGAATGGACAAGCCGGTAGTCGACCGCCAAATAGAGCACCGTCATATAGACGATGGCCGCCAAAAACCGCCAATTCCAACCCTTGCCGCGGATGACATCAATGAGCCACCAAATCCCAAGCGCGCTTAGGAAAAAGAAAAAGCCAAGCACAAAGCTCGAGTAAAGCGGCAAGAGCGTCAACACCGCCCAATTCACCCATGAACGCTCCCCGCCCCGAATGTTTAAAAACGCCCAAAGCGCAAGCGGCATGCCGAGCGTGCTCAACATCCCCGACGGCCAAAACGGCGTCAAGGCAAACGTCAACGAAGCGCCGATGCGAATCCATCCCCAGCGCTCGCCCGGCAGCACATGCTTTTTCAGCAAAAGATACATGCCGACAAACGCGAACACGCGGGTGATGGCTTGGCTGAGCCCATAGGCGTAAATGGACGGAAACAAAGCGTGAAGCCAGACGATGCCGCTGAACTCCGTCCCGAACGCGTTGCGCGGCAATCCGTTAATGATTTGCGGGATGATGCCGTCAACCGGGCCAAACAGTTCGCCGCTTCGGGTGAGCACTTTATACCAGGCAATGTTGGAATCCAAATTGTCATGGACGCGCATATGCGCATCCTCGCCAAGCACAAAGTACGGCGACACATATAAGGCGATGGCCAGCAGTGAGAAGAACAGAAGTCGTTTTTCTGTCACCAGCGCCTCTCTCCCTCCTTTCGCCCGGCTGATGTCTTTCCTTATTGTTCAACAAATGAGGAAAATTATTCATAATGATGACAAAAAACGGACGGCAAACGAAAAACCGCTGTCGGCCGGGCAAAGCCGGCTGGCAGCGGTTTTGAATTCGGCGCTTCACGGCCCTGTCAGGCGGAAAATAAGGCGGCTGGATTGCGCACAAACAGCTGCGCAAACACCTCGTCGCCGATCCCTTCCTTTCTCAGCGCCGGAATCACATTGACAAACAAGTGCTCGACATGCCAATTTTTCATCATTTCCGCAAACGGCTCAGGCAGTTCAAACGGGCGGCCGAGCCAAAGGTTGACCGTATCATGCGAAAGCATAATCCGGTCTGCGTATCCGTCGCGAAGCAGGGCAAGAAGCGTGCGAATCCGTTCCTCATCCGTTGGAGCGCCGACCATCCCTTGAATGCCGAAGCGGTCAAAGGCGATGTAAACACCGTACTCAAGCGTCCGGCGATGGTAGTCCGGGTCGGTGTTGCCGCACATATGGCCGATGACGATTTTGTCCGGGTCGGCGCCGTGCTCAAGCAAATAGGCGGCTTGTTCCGGCCCCATCGTCCCTTCTTGCGTATGGGTGATGATGACCGCGCTCGTCTCTTTTTGCGCGCGGGCGGCGGCGCGGAAGAACATCTTTTCGTACTCGGTGATGCGGCCTTTGCTTGAGGCGAGCTTGATAACGCCGGCTTTGATTCCGGTGTCGGCAATGCCTTCGGTCAGCTCGGTCATAAACATGTCGTAAATATCATCTTCCGCCGTCCCGAGCAACCGGCGGAATTGGAAGTACGGCGGCGCTCCTTCTCCTTCATAATAGTAGCCGGTCGCACAAATGATGTTCAGCCCTGTTTCTTCGGCAACGCGCCGCAAAAACGCCGGGTTGCGCCCGCAGTCGTTCGGCGTCGGATCGACAACCGTTTGAATGCCGTGCCGCTTCATCTTTTCCGCCGCTTCAACGGCAACGCGAAGCGCTTCATCTTCATGAAATGGGCCATGCGTCACATCGCCTTGAAATCCCGGGTAGCCGAAGAGGAAATGTTCGTGGATGAGCGTTTTTCCAAGTTGTTCCACCGGCACCGGCCCGCATACCGTTTCTACCATCTCCGCCATCAGTTGTTCACCCCTTTCCCCGCTTTTTCATACTCCTCTTCCTGCAATTTCCGCCAAAGCAGCTTGCCGCTTGACGTCATCGGCAGCGATGAGCGGAATTCAACGAGGCGCGGATATTTGTACGCCGCCATTTGCGTCTTGGACCATTCAATGATCTCTTCTTCCGTTACTTTGCCGACATACTCGTCATGAAGAACGATAAACGCCTTCACCGTTTCGCCGCGGCGCGGATCCGGCACGCCGACGACGCACGCCTGCTGAACAGCCGGATGTTTGTACAAAAGCGACTCGACTTCAGTCGGCCATACTTTATAGCCGGAAGCGTTGATCATCCGTTTGACGCGGTCGACGATGAAAAAGTAGCCTTCCTCATCCATCCGCCCGATGTCGCCGGTGCGGAAAAACCGTTTGCCGTCGAGCTCGATGAACGCTTCTTCCGTTTCTTTTTCACGCCGGTAATAGCCGCGGAACACTTGCGGGCCACAAACGATGATCTCCCCGACTTCGCCGACGCCAAGCTCCCGCCCCGTCGCCGGGTCAATGATGCGCGCGTCGACGTCAAACGACGGAACGCCGAGACATTGCAATTTCGGCCGGTCCGGCGGGTTGAAGTGCGTTTGCGAAATCGTCTCGGACAACCCGTAGCCTTCAAAGTAGCGGACGCCGGTAAGCTGAAACAATTTTTCCCCGACCGCCTCCGGCAGCGCCGCCCCGCCGCCGGAAATGCTCGCAAGCGATGAAATATCGTATCGACCGAGCGCCGGGTTGGCCAAAAAGTCAATCAGCATCGTGCTGATGTTCACCCAATGGGTGCAGCGGTGCAATTCGATCAGCCGGGCGGCCGCGTCCCGATCCCAGCGCGTCATGAGCACGATCGCTGAGCCGGCGAAAATCGGCACGTGCATGCTGTGCACCATCCCGGTGACATGGAAAAACGGCAATGTCGCCAAGGCGACGGAATCGCTCGTCACGTTGCCCCAATAATAGGCGCCGACGATGTTGGCGTTCACCGTCCGGTGCGGGTGGATGCAGCCTTTTGGCACCCCGGTCGTCCCGGATGTGTATGGCAAGACGGCGATGTCATCAACATGGCCGTTGTATGGAAGCGGCGGCAATTGGGCGCCGAGGCAGTCCGCCCATAAAAGAATGCGCTCATCCCCAATGGCCCGCCGCGGCGCCGCCACTTCAGCCGGCAACGACACCGGGGAATCATCGGACGCATAATCGGAATACGCGGCGACGATAAGATGTTCAAGCGGTGTCCGGCCGAGAAGCGGCGTCGCTTTGTCCAGCAGCTCTTGGCCAACGAGGCCGACTTTCGTCTCACAATCGTTCACATAAAAGGAAAGCTCATCTGAGGTGTTCATCGGGTTGATCGGCACGACAATGGCTTCAGCGCGCAAAATGGCATAGTAGGAGATGACAAACTGCGGAGAGTTTTGCATGTACAACAACACACGGTCGCCCGGTTGGACGGACAGCTTTCGCTGGAGATAGCCGGCGAGCGCGTTGACGTCATCAAGCAGCTGCTTGTACGAATATGCTGCGCCGTAATAGTAAATCGCTGTTTTGTTCGGATAGCGCTTCGCTGTCGTTTCCAAATGGTCGACAAGCGTCGTCTCCGGCACGGTCAACGTTTTCGAAAGCCGTTTCGGCCAATACGGGTAATGTCTCGTATTCATCCAACCGTTCCCCCCTCTTTTTGTCTGCTTTGCAAATCGGCAGCCACCGCCCAAAAGAAAGCGGTTGCAATAACATCCATATGCCCAAGCCTTTCAATTCATACCGTTGATTGTCTGGCTAGCATGTACACTTTTCATTGTACATGCTTCCACCTTTTATGTCAATAATATTCTGAATAGTTTAGACAAAATGGTATGCGCCGCCTACAGCAGGCGGCGCAGCACCGGCACACACGCTGACGTGGAGGCGACGATGACGTCGGCATCACCCGGCTTCGCCAAACCGTACGCGTCAATCAACATCGTTCGGCAGCCGAGCCGGCGGGCCGGCGCGATGTCATTGCCGATGTTGTCGCCGACGCAGAGCATTTGCTGATAGTCGACGCCAAAACGCGCCCGGATCGCCGCTAAATGGGCGGCTGTTTTGATTGGCTTGGCCGCCTGAAAAATTTTCTCGTCGAACAAACCAGCAAGGCCGAGTTTCCGCAAAATCGCTTCGCTGTCCGGCTCCGGGCTGTTTGTCATCAACACAAGCGCCGTTTTCTCGCGCAGCTCGGCGAGCGTCTCGGCAAACCCCGGAGCCCCCTTCATAGTAAACTCCGGACCCATCATCCATTCGCGCGTTTCTAAAAATGCGGCATATGTATCCTCGTTCGTCAATCCGTAATGGCGGCCAATCGAGCTCGGCACCCACCAAAGGTCGCCGATGCTGAAAAACCGATCCAAATCGATCGCCACCGGCCCAGGGTAGGCCGCTTTGACGTCGGCTGCCGGCAACAGCTCGCCGCTCCAACGGCGCACTTCGCGAACATCTCCTTCTTCAAGCTGCAAAATCAAATCTTCCTTTGTATCGTACACCGTGCCGATGCGAAGCGGATGGCGCCCGGCCAGCACCGCCCGGTAGTCGTCCCAAAACCGCGGCCGGTCCGCTGTCTTCAGCCGCTTAGCCACCTGTTCGGCGTAATAGTCAAAATGCTCTGTTTCCTCGTACAGCGTTCCATCTAAATCAAAGACGATCGCTTTGATGTCTGCTCCGTTCATGTTCGCTCTCCTTTCCTGCCCGGCGCCCTGTTTTGCGCCTTCTTTATCTTACAAGATGAGAGAAGAAAAGTGCAAATGATGGAAACCGTTCCAATGGCTTCAGGACGCAAGCGAGGGGATGATCCGCTTGCTTGGAAAATGGCTGTCCACTTTGCCGAGAACGCAGCAAACCGCCTCAAATGAAAACAGCGCCCTAAACAGCTTTTGCTGCTTCGGACGCTTTACGTCAGCGGTGTTGCCGATGTTAAACGGCAGCCCGCCAAGAAGCAGGATAATCGCGAAGATATAGCCAAGGCCGGGAAGCACCGCGTTGGCAATGTCTTGCGCCCTCCGCTCAGACACCGCAATAATGCGCCAAATGTTCGCCTGGGCGCCGATGTCAAACAAAATGAAAAGCAATATAACGAACCCGGAAGCTCGCCGCCAGTTGGGCTGTAAACACCGTCGTCTGCGTCAAAAACCCGAGAGCGATGGCCGATGTCGCCATCAAAAAAACGGCCCCGATCAACACGCTTAATCGGCTTTCATTCTTATGCATTGTCTCTCTTCTTATCGCAGCGCCTGAATGGCAATGCCTTCTTGCTGCAACGCTTCATACAACCGCTTGGCAAATCGCACCGCCTGCTCATTGTCGCCATGCAGGCAGACGGTGTCGGCTTCAATCGTCACGTCCGTCCCTTGCAATGAGCGGACGCGCTGTTCGCCAACCATGCGAAGCACTTGGCGGATCGCCTCATTTTCATCCACAATGATGGCACGTGCATCACTTCTTGGAGTGAGCGAACCATCCGCCTGATACGTCCGGTCGGCGAACACTTCGCTCGCGGTTCGCAAGCCATAAGCGCGGCCCGCGCGGATGAGCTCGCTCCCCGACAAACCACACAAGACAAGCGACGGGTCGACATCGCGCACCGCTTTGGCGATCGCTTCAGCCAACGCCGCGTCTTTCGCCGCCATATTGTACAAGGCGCCGTGCGGCTTCACATGCGTCATCACGCCGCCTTCCGCCTTGACAAAGGCTGCAAGTGCGCCGATCTGGTAAACAACGTACGCATACACTTCTTCGGGCGAAACCGCCATCGCCCGCCGCCCAAATCCGAGCAAATCAGGAAGACCGGGGTGGGCGCCGATGGCAACGCCATGCTGGATGGCGAGCTGCACCGTCCGCCGCATGACGAGCGGATCGCCGGCGTGAAACCCGCAGGCGATGTTGACAGACGTAACGTATAACAATATTTCTTTCTGCCCAAGCTCGTATGCACCAAAACTTTCGCCAAAATCGCAATTGAGATCAATGACCGTCATGATTCTTCCCCCCATTGGCGGCGAATGGCGGCAATCCACCGATCCAGCCGCCGCTGTTGTTCGATATAAAGCTGCACCGCTTCCTCAGGCGCGATCGGTCGAAACTGGATACGGTCGCCGGGACGCGCCTGCGCCAACAAAGGCAAATCGACCGCTGCCACTTGGGCGATGCGCGGGTAGCCGCCCGTCGTCTGGCTGTCGGCCATCAACACGATCGGTTGGCCGGACGATGGCACTTGCACAGTGCCGAAGACGACCGCTTCCGAGACCATTTCCCGCTCGCGCACAAGCGCCAACGTTGGGCCGGAAAGCCGATAGCCGATCCGATCGGATTGGGGCGTCACCTCATAGAAGGCGGCAAACAACTGAGTGCGGCTGTCCGGCGTAAACTCGTCATATTCCGGACCAGGGACAGCGCGCACCGTTTTCGTTTTTCCGCCGATATAGCGGCTGGCCAACCGGGAGAGCCCCCAATGCAGCGGCTTTGAAGGGAAAATGAGAGCGGCCGTCCCAATCTTCAACACATCCCCGCGCCGCAACGGCCGGCCCGATACACCGCCAAGCTGCGCCGGGACGTACGTTGAACGGCTGCCCATCACAGGCGAAACATCAATGCCACCTGCTACGGCCATATACGCTCTCCATCCCACTCGACATGCCCCGATTTCCAACACATCACCCGGCTTGACGGCCGCCGGCTTCCAAAGCGCCAACGGCTGCCCGTTCAGCGCGCATGAGAACTCGCCGCCGCATATGGCGATCACCGTTTCGGCGTGAAACCGAATCGTCGGCCCGGCCATCGTCGCCTCGAGCACCGCCTCATCGCCATGGTTGCCGACAAGCGCATTGGCAAGGCGATACGCCCACGCGTCCATCGCCCCGCCCACCGGCACCCCGGCATGCCGGTAGCCGAAACGCCCGCTGTCTTGAACGGTCGTAAAAAATCCGCCCTCCATGACTTCAATCATGTTCATCTCTCCAACGTGCAAATTCATCGGCGCCAATCGGCCGAAATTCAACAATGTCACCGGCGGAAAGCAAGCTCGGCTCCTTCCGGTGCGGGTCAAATACGCGGAGCGGCGTCCGGCCGATCAGCTGCCAGCCGCCCGGCGTCGCCAGCGGATAGACGCCCGTCTGCCCGCCGGCGATGCCGACCGAACCGGCGGGCACTTTTGTGCGCGGCACCGCCCGCCTCGGTGTGGACAAACGCGGCGACAAGCCCCCCAAATACGCAAACCCGGGCGAAAACCCGATCATATAGACACGGTAGCGGCCGGCCGAATGAAGCGTAACCACCTCATCTTCCGATATCCCGTGAAAGCGGGCGACCTCTGGTAAGTCCGGCCCAAATTCACCGCCATAGCAGACAGGAATAACAACCGTTCGCGCCAAAGGCCGTTCCGTCTGTCCAGACGACTCGACCTTTTCGCGCAGCCACCGACATACGTCCGCATAACCAATCGCCAGCGGGTCGTAATACACGGTAAGCGATGAAAACGCCGGCACAATTTCGTTGACCCCTTCTTTTCGTTCTCTCTTTAGGCGAACCGCTGTCTCATGAACGATATCATTTACGGTCTCATCGATATAATCGGCAAACCGGACGGTCACTGCATATTCACATAACGGAAACAGCGTATAGTTCATTTCCATCCCTTTCCTTGAAAACCAAGTTCACGTGAAATCTCCATCGCCGCCTGCCGAAGCAACGGAACGATGCGCGCCACATCATCCGGCAAAAAACGCTGTTCCGGGCCGGCGACACTCAGCCCGGCGATGGCCGCGCCTTCATGGTTAAAAATCGGCACAGCCACAGCCGCCGAATAGTTTTCTAGCTCAGAATAGCTGACCGTATAGCCCCGTTTCCGATCTTCTTCCAACTGCCGACGCAACGCCTGCTTGTCCGTTACGGTATTTTTGGCGATTTTGACAAGTTTTGTTCGTTCCAAATAGCGTGCTTGCTCTTTTTCGTCCATAAAGGCCAGCAAAGCGCGCGGGCACGCGCCGGCGTACAGCGGCGCGCGCCGGCCGACTTTCGTATAGACGCGCACCGGCTCGGACGTCTCGACTTTTTCAATATAGAGCGCCTCATCACCGTCGCGGATGACAAGATTCACCGCTTCGTTCGTCGCTTCTTTCAGCCGCTCCATCACCGGCAGCGCCACCCGACGAATATCGAGCCGCTCGGCAACGAGCGACCCAAACGTCAACAATGCCAAACCGAGTTCATAGTGATCGCCCCGCTTTTGCAAAAAGCCAAGCGCGACAAGCGACTGCGCCATCCGATATACCGATGTTTTCGGCATCTGAAGCCGTTCGACCATCTCTGGCAAAGTCAACCGTTCGCAGTCGAGAAACAAATCAAGCAGTTCTTTTGTTTTTAACACCGTTTTGTTCATCATTGCCCCTCAATTCCGAATATCAGAATATTAATTCCAAAATACGGACTATATATTCTTATTATAATGAAAAGTAGGACAATTTTCCACCCCCAAAATGAAAAGGGGCTGACCCAAAACGCGAATGCGTTTTGGGATCAGCCCCCACTTTTTTGCCTCAAATATAGAAGAATCGCCCTTTTTTCTGGTAGAATAGAGTCACCAAAACCACTACCACCGAAAGAAGGGCGATTCTTTTATGAAACATGATCATATTTCCTTTAAAGAGTATACCATGGACAACCTCTCTTTGCCAAGCAACATCGCCGATCTCATTCCACGGGATAACATGGCCCACGTGGTTCATGAGATGGTTGAACGCATCCCGATGGAGACGTTTCTTGCTTACTACAAAGGAGGGGGCGCCTCCGCCTATCATCCGAAAATGATGACCAAAATTCTCCTTTACGCTTACACCCAAAAAATGTATCATGGCCGTGAGATTGCACGGCAGCTCGAAGTCCACCTTCCCCTCATGTGGCTAAGTGGATTTCAAAAGCCGGACTTCCGCTCCATCAATCGGTTTCGTTCGGAGCGGATGAAAGACCTGATTGACGACCTGTTCCGGGAAATGATCACGCTGCTCGTGGCCGACGGCTATGTCAAGATGGAAGATTATTTTGTGGATGGAACGAAAATTGAAGCGAATGCCAACCGGTACACCTTCGTTTGGCGCAAATCGGCTGAGAAGTACCAGGAGAAACTCCAAGCCAATGTCGATCGGCTGATTGCCCAGATCGAGGCGATCGTGGAAGAAGAAAAGGCGGAAGACATCGACCCTTCGCCGGCCTTTACGTCAGAAGAAATCCGAAAGAAAACCGAGGAGTGGGAAAAACGGTTGGAGGCCGAGCCGGACAACCAACCGTTGAAGAAGGCCATCAAGAAGATGAAGGAGGACTACTTGCCCCGCAGTGAAAAGTATGAACACCAACTCCATGTATGCGGGGATCGCAACAGCTATTCCAAGACCGATGTGGATGCCACCTTCATGCGGTTGAAGGAGGATCACATGCGAAACGGCCAGCTCAAGCCGGCCTATAACGTACAGGTGGGTTCTTCCGGCCAATTTATTTTGGGGTATTCCCTTCATCAGAGGCCGGGCGACACTCGTTGTCTTCTCCCGCATTTGGAGACCGTTCGAGAGAAGTACGGCGTGGAACCCGAACGTTTGATCGCTGACGCGGCTTATGGCTCGGAAGAGAACTACGTGAAGCTGGAAGAGAAGCACATATCGGCCTTGATCAAGTACCATACGTATGAGAAGGAGAACACGCGCAAGGTCAAGAAAAATCCGCATCATCAGCAGAATTGGACCTATGTGGAAGAAGAAGACGTTTGGATTTGCGCCAATGGGAAAAAGCTGGTTCGCACCGGAACTTCGAAACAGACCACGGAATCAGGATACACCTCGGTCACCCGACACTACCAATGCCATGAATGCGAAGGATGTCCGTTCCGTTCGGCCTGCACGACTTCCAAGTATGGACGAACCACGCAATGGAACCCCGTCTATCATGAACAAAAACAGAAAGCCCGCGAACGGTTGGAGAGTGAAGAAGGGCAAGCCCGATACCGCCAACGCCAAACCGACATTGAGAGTGTATTTGGGCAAATCAAACAAAATCGCGGGTTTCGTCGCTTTGTCCTGCGAGGCCTCCAAAAAGTTTCCATCGAATGGGGGCTGGTTTGTGCTGCCCACAATCTTCTCAAAAAAGCCGCTAGGGACAAGCAATTGTCCTTGGTGGCGTAAATGAGGGGGAGAACAGAGTCGGAATTTTGTTCCGTTTGGTAAAATATACAAAAACCAGAGAGGGCTGACTCCAAAAGTCCGCTTTTTGGCGGACTTTTGGGTCAGCCCCCGTTGGATTCAACTCGATAAGCGTTTTGAAAACACATAACTGACTTTTGCATATTCCATTTTTTCCTCATAAAAGCGATGGGCGTCTATCCGTTGCAGGCCGGACGACAGCGAAACAATCCCGTAGCCGTGCTCCCTCGCCCACTCGTGCACATAGGACAACAACGCCTTTCCATATCCTTTCGAACGTTCGCTCGAAGCGGTAACCAAATCGCACACCCAAATAAAGCGGCCGTTATAGAGCGTGATCATCGGCATGAATCCGACAACCGCAACCATTTTGTCCTGATCATATAACGCCACAAGCTGATACCCTTCTTGTTCTTGCGCTTCTCGCACGAGCGCCGTGTAGGTTTCCTCATCCAAATGGGTGCGCAGCTCACGCATCACCGGAAAGGCGCTTCTCACTTCTTCCTCCGTTTCAAGCCAAACGAATCGCGGCACGATTCCTATCTCCCTTCTTCTATTTCTACATTCATGATATCAATATTTATCTAAAAATGGAACTGCCTCCTTTCCGCAACGTTGATCATCGTTTCGAAAGAAGACTCTCGCTTCAAACGCGTAAAGGTCGCAGCCCAGCGATCAGCGGAAGCTGAATGTCGGCTGATAAACCAATAATTACAGGATGCGTTTCGTGAAAGCCCACGACTTTAGTCGTTGGGATGAAACGAAACAAAAAATATTAGATAATTGACTCCTATCTAATATTTTGTATAATAAATATTAGATAGGAGGTGTTTATCTAATGTCTAATGATAAGTATACTCATAAAAATGGAATTGTTTATTTAAATCAATATCATGTTATATTTTGTCCAAAATATAGACGTAAAGTATTAGTTGGAGATATTGAAAAAGATTTAAAAGAGATTTTGTATGAAGTAGCGAAAGAAAATGATGTTGAAATTAAAGCGTTAGAAATTATGCCATATAAGTTGAAACTTTGTTTTACATCCGGCAGAGCGCCCGCCGCATTCTATCAAAGTCGACTTGTATGAAGGGAAAACAGAATCGAACAATCGAAAAATCTTTATTGCAACTTATATAGTTATAAATAGTTTTCTTGGATCGACCAATAATCGTTGCGATTTCTCCTTTGGTATATCCCTGCAAATGAAGATAAATCGCTTGGTAGCGTTCATATGCTCGTTTACTTTTTGCTTCTTTCATGGCAGTGGACAACTTTTCGATCTCGTCTTTGTGATTTGGCATCATATTTTCTCTCCGTTCCCCTATTTTCTCTTTTATTTATTCGCCGTGGAACGGGAGAAAACCTTTATTTCAATTTATATAGAAATTGAAAGTTATGCGCCATGTCCATCCCTCATCTTTGTCTCTTTTGCAACTTTCTTCTTTTTCCATTATCATATCATGAAAAAAAGCCCGCTGAAAACGGGCTGTTTGTGTTCCCAGACAGGACCATAAAAAAGCGAACAAGGGCGGTTGCTGTCCTCAGTGTCATTGCTGATGTGAGAATCAACTCGCGATGGCAAGGAAAGAGCAGCGCCAATGAAACATCTTTTAACCAATTCGAAATCTTTGATTGCTCATGATTTCATCAATCATCTCATCTATGTCATCCTTACGTTTCCCGCTAGTATCCAAAAGATGCTTTCGATCGAATCCTGATGCATGGAACTCATTCAGCAAAATGAGGCAGCGTTCCCCCATTTGTTGCTCGGGGGCCCTCATCTCATCCCTTTGCCTTAACGTTTTCCCATCTGCCCACAAAACAACATACATAACCGTTACGTTTAAATCCTTTACATTTTCATACAACCATATCGCTTCTTGGGGAAAGGCAATATAATCCACTACCACATCATTGCCGTATTTTACAAAATTTCTTGCAAGACTTAGAATATTATCCCAAATTAATGAAAGCTCTTCTTTACTTTCCCACGGTTTTTTCCGTCCATTGATATGCATATGGCTGATGTCATCGCCGGAAATATACGCACTACGCTCCAACTTGTTCGCCAATGCTGTTGAAATTGTTGATTTGCCAACCCCAGCGGGGCCTGATATGACATAGACTGTTCTTGTTTGATGATTTTTCATATGCATCCCTTTTTACCTAATCTTTCAACCAAATTTTTTATAGAACGATCGACTTCTTTTTGACACTCCGCACGCCTAAATCCGTGGGATTCTTGGGTCGTTCGCGTCCTCATCCATTTCTGGTTTGGACAACGCCCAAGTTTAGGGGTGTGTCATCACCCCGTCCCATCGGGTTAGGATGTACCCCCATGGGCGGCGCACCTGTGACCAGTGCGCTAGGTTAGGAGGCGAAGCCCGAAATGGCTTTGGCGATGTTGATCGCGCCATTCAAGTCGGCGTGGAGAGTGTATCCGCACCTTTGGCATCGGAAGCAGATGCCGTTTCGGTTCGCTTTCTCTCGATGACCACATTTACACGTTTGGCTCGTGTAGGTTGGATTCACCCACTCCACGCGAATGCCCGCCATTTCCGCTTTATAGGCGATCATCGTTTGCAATTGATGGAACGCCCAAGCATGAAGGCTTCGCCCCGCTTCTTTGGCCGATTTTGCCCGTTTCCGAATCCCTGTCAACGCTTCCATCCGAATCACGCCAACACCGTTGGCGAGGGCAACATTCACGATTTGACAGCTGATTTTGTGATTTTGATCCTTCATCCAGCGGGACTCTTTACGGCCGATTTTGCGAATCATATGAAGCTTCTTGGCTTGGCCCAGCCTTCGCCGCAAAGCCGCATATCGTCGACGTACAAAGGCGCATTGGTTCCCTTTGAAAAACAGTGATTTCGTTCCTACGCTGGCCACGGCGATATAGCGAAGCCCAAGGTCAACCCTCATCACCTTTGTTTCGTGCCGCAGCTTCACGTCAAAGGTGACCGCAACAGCCAAGTACCATTTCGTTCTCTTTTTATAGAGCTTGGCGGCCCCTTGTTTGGCGGTTCCATCGAGCAGCCGATTCAGCCACGCTTCTTGATAGGAACGCGTGACCACTGGCACGCCAATTCGCTTCTCCAGTGTGGGGAAGGAAACCGTGTAGAACGCTCCTTTCTTTTCCACCTTCACGTTTTGATTGTTAAAGCAACACCAGAATGTTCGGAACTTCTTTGCCTTTTGTTTTTTCTTTTGGGACTTCACTTCTCGAATCGTCTGATTGACGACGGCGGAAGGAAACCGCTGCGACGAAAACGTTTTAAACATTTTGCTCGTCGCTTGATTCAGTTCGGGATGATTCAACAGCCAATTCGCAAACGCGGTATTCACTGCTGTCATCCGTTCATACATATCTTGTTTGGCTTTCGTTGGCTTGTGCAGCTCCAGCCTTAGGGTGATCGTCGGCATGGATTCACCCCCTTTTCTTTTGAGATTCCACATAACGTTTTATTGTCTCACTTGATACATTCCCTGCTGTACTAACGAAGAAAGAGCGTGTCCAAAGACTCGGCAGACGAGACAAGTGTTGAAATTCTTGTCTTAATCGTCTGGAAGTCGCTCCTTTCACTTTTGCCATCATATCTGATGGAGAATCAGAAGGGAGGCAATTCAAGAACAAATGACAATGATCAGGCATCACTTCCATAGCAAGGATGATCCAATCATTCTCCTGGCAAATTTCTTCTACTAACTGCTTGAATCGCTCTTCCACTCTGCCCACTAACACCTTTCTTCGATACCGTGGACAGAAAACAAAATGATATATAAGTTGAATTAAAGATTTACAACTGAACACACAAACGATCGATCGTTTGTTCTGGTTTCTGGTTGATTCGCTGAATAAAGGCTTGGACATTCTTTCTAATTTCTTGCACACTCGAATAGAACACGTTGTAAATCACGTCTGATTTCAGCCATTTCCATAGCCCTTCAATCAAGTTCAATTGCGGACTGTATGGTAGCAAAAAGACGAGCTCTAACCGATCTTCGTGTTCTTTTAAAAATGGCTGAATGAGTTTGGCATGGTGAATTCGAGCGTTATCTAAAATCATCACTATTTTGCCTGTGGGATAGCGTTCTAACACAAGTTGAAGAAATCGAAGAAATGTTTCCGCGTCATAGCGTTCTTCTTCGATGCAAAACACTTCCCCTGTTTCGTAGTTCAACGTGCCAATCAGCTTCAACCCTTGATGTTTTCCAAACGTCGGAATGATTCGTTGTTTTCCTTTGACAAACCATGTTTTTTGAATCGCTTGGTAATCACGAATCATCGACTCATCTTGAAAGAGGACATGGGCGATGTTCCCATCTACCAGTTTGTTTTTACTTCAGGGAAGGTGATTTCGACGAATTCTTTTTGTTTCTCTTCATCGGCATTGGCTAGTGTATAGGTCGGTTTCGTATAGCTTAGCCCTAACCGATGCAGAATGTCACTTGTTCCGCGAAGCGTGTATGTTGGCCCCCACTTTTGTTGAATGAGTTCAGCGATTATCGCAAGCGTCCAATTATATTTTGCTTCGAATCCCACATCTACGGGGAGCTGATGTTCAATGATCAAAGCCAGCTCTTTTTCCTGCTCAGGGGTCAATCGACGTGGGGCGCCAGGTGAGTATTTCATCTCCAGTCCATCAAGACCGCGCTGGGCGTAGGCATGAATATAGTTATAAATAGTTTTCTTGGATCGACCAATAATCGTTGCGATTTCTCCTTTGGTATATCCCTGCAAATGAAGATAAATCGCTTGGTAGCGTTCATATGCTCGTTTACTTTTTGCTTCTTTCATGGCAGTGGACAACTTTTCGATCTCGTCTTTGTGATTTGGCATCATATTTTCTCTCCGTTCCCCTATTTTCTCTTTTATTTATTCGCCGTGGAACGGGAGAAAACCTTTATTTCAATTTATACAGATCATGTTCATATGTTTATTTCTTTTGATCCACGACAGCATATCCATAAATTAATACAAGCATTTAAAGGAAAAAGTAGTCGAATACTAAGAGAAAAATATCCTTCGTTAAAAAGCAGACTACCGTCGCTATGGACACGAAGTTATTTTTGTTGCACAATTGGTCATATTTCAGAAGAAGCGGTTAAACAGTACATCGAAAACCAAAAGAACGTATAAAGGAATATAAAGGAAGTGGTGTCATTGGCGAAAACAAAAACCAAAAGCTACGTGCTGACGTTGAAACTCAAAACAGAATTATGGCAAGCGCACATATTAGAGAAACGTTTTGAAATTGGCAGAAAAATATACAACGCTTGTTTGGGCGAATTGCTGAAACGGTATAAAAAACTACAACACGATAAGCAGTATCGTCATCTATATACATGCTCATTGAAAAGTTAACCTTCGCATAAGCGGTGCCCACTCTGGTTATACTGCTCCTAATGAAAAACATGGAAAAGGAGCGGAATTCTGCATGAAACGTCTCAAAATCACCAACGATCACGGATGGACACCTCGGACACTTCGCAAACAGGAACGGAAAATCAAAAACACCCTTCTTCGCCAACGTGTGATGGCCGTCCGCCTGGTCATGGAAGGCTATTTGGGCAAAGAGGTGGCCTCCATGGTCAACGTGTGCCGACAAACCGTTTCCCATTATGTGTCGCTGTTCAACGAAGGCGGTCTGGAGCTCTTGCTTCATCGGGATTTCGCCCCTGGGCGGGAGCCGTTTCTCACGGAAGAACAGCAAGAAAAGATCAAACAGCTTGTATTGACCACCACTCCCGCGGAACTGGGCTGGGACGTCGCTTCGGCGTGGAACACCAAACTCCTGCAATCCTATGTCGCAAAGCAATTCGGTGTTTCCATTTCCCGCGAAGCGTTGCGAAAACTCCTGCACCGCAAAGGGCTGTCGTGGACACGACCGACGTACACACTGGCGAAAGGAAATCCGGATGAGCAAAAGCAATTTGAAAAACAAATGGATCTGATAAAAAAAAACTTGATCACCAAGGAGACAGAAGATGCTGTTCTTCTGTACATCGATGAAACCCATATCCGCTCTTACCATGTCTTGCGGTCCACATGGTCGGAAGTCGGCCGCCAAAAACAAGTGCCGACGTTTGGCCATCATGCCCACGTATCGCTGTTTGGCGCGGTCAACGTCCATGATGGTGAAACGGTGCTTCATCAAACAACTGCCGCCAATGCTGCGACGTTCTTGGATTTCTTGAGAATGCTCAAAGAGCGCTATCCAGACCGTCTCATGGTCTTGGTGTTGGATAACGCCCGCATTCACCATGCCAAGATGGTCAAGGAGTTTTTGCGGGAAGAAGGGCAGTGTTTTCACTTTATTTACCTTCCTCCCTATTCGCCACAGCTGAACCCGATCGAACGCTTATGGAAATGGCTGAAAGATACGGTGATTGCCAATGTATTTCACAAGGATCGCAACGATATCATTCAAGCCATTACTCGGTTTGTCAACTACATCCACGAACGTCCGGAGGAAGTGCTGCAGCGCTTAGGGTGTGCAGGATGACTGAGAAGTTAACTCTTCATGTTGCATGTATATAATCCAACAACCAAAATCAAAAGAAAGAAACAACTTGCTAAATGAGTTATATCGGCAGTACGGAATCAATGAATACGCTATGCACGATTTTGTTAAGCCAATGCAACACCATTTCAAGAAACACATCGACTCACACACCGCACAAAAAATCGCTACGAGAGCATGTATGGCAATGGAAAAACTAATCTTTGGCAATGCCAAAAAAGTGTCTTTTAAAAAATACAACGATATGGATTCATTAGAAGGAAAAACAAATAGCACAGGCATCCGTTTCAAAAACAAACATTTGCTTTGGAATGGTTTATCTATTCCTGTTATAATTCGCTCAAACGATATATATGCACATACGGCTCTACAAGACCGTATAAAATATTGTCGCATCGTTCGTAGACGGATTAGGGGGAAAATCAAGTATTTTCTCCAACTCACCCTTGAAGGTGTGCCGCCAAAGAAAATAAACCGTCAAACAGGAGAAGTAAAACATCCAATAGGGCAAGGCGATGTTGGCATCGACATAGGAACACAAACCATCGCTATTTGTTCAATGAATAATGTCAAGTTGTTCGTTCTTGCGCCGAGCATCGAAAACATAGAAAAGCAAAAGCGAGTTCTTCAACGAAAATTGGATCGTCAAAGACGGGCGAATAATCCACACAAATACAATGAAGATGGAACAATAAAAAAAGACAACAAGGAAAAATGGGTTTGGAGTAAAAATTATCTAAAAACTCGTCAACAACTAGCCGAGTTGCAAAGAAAGATGGCTGAAAAACGTAAACAAGATCATCAACGGCTTGCTAATTGGATCATCACATTAGGCCATCATATCCAAGTAGAAAAAATGAATTTCAGAGCACTTCAAGCAAAGGCAAAAGAAACAAAAGTCGATGCCAACGGAAAATACAAAAAGAAAAAACGATTTGGGAAAAGCATTGCGAATCGTGCGCCAAGTTTGTTTTTGAACATACTAAATCAAAAACTGCAATATGAAGGCTATTCCCTTCAATACATCGACACATTTAGCGTCAAGGCAAGTCAATACGACCATCAAAACGATGAGTACAACAAGAAAACACTTTCTCAACGATGGCATGAAGTAGACGGACACAAAGTACAACGAGATTTATACAGCGCATTTTTAATCATGAACGTGAAAAACAATCGAAAAGAAATAGATAGGAACAAATGTTTAGAGAGATGGGATCAATTTATTCGACTGCATGATGAAGAAATCAAACGACTTCGTCTTCAGCCATATGTCGTAAGTAGTATGGGAATTTAAATGATAAAAAGCGTCTTGAATCGGGCGCACAGGGCGATAAGCACCAGTAAGGTGTTTGCCCATGAAAGTCTTGTGGAAGTAGAGTCAGTATCCATGCGAAGGTATGGAAGAAGCTCTATAGTACACAAGAACCCCGTGGCTTTAGCCATCGGGAGGTTCAGAGCCGCAGGCGCAAATACGGCTTCAGCGTTGAAAATGGGATCGAGAATTCGCGAATGCCGGCGGTGTAAGGGGCTATTTCATCCTATTTCGCGCAGGAGACTCCCACTTCAACGACCAAAGGGAGTAAGTGGGAGAGGAATGCGCGTTCCCCTTTTCTTTTGTGTATGATAGAATAAAGGCGTGGAGAAAACCGTTTAATAAAGGCACTCCAATAACTGCTACTCGATGTATGGAGTTGGTTACAGGAAACGTTGTAACCGTAAAACATCGAGCGTAGATCCGTCTGTTGTGTGTGGAAGCCAAGTACTGCCAACAGACACACCGAGAGAATCGGTAACGATGCAGGCATGACCTGCGTCGTTGGGTAGTTGTCAACCTGCCCTGATGCAACCCCAAGTCAAGGAAGGAGGACGAAGTCCGCTTGTACTTCTGGAGAGTTGCAAGCCCCCACTTCAAGCGTTAGCTAAGTGGGGGTAGTTGACACAGCCCATACGCCAGCCGGTCATCGCAAACCGGCAGGAATCGTGTTCATCCCCCATTGTCCCTTTCAATGGACCGGTTGATCACGCCAGCGAAGCGAGCACAGCCGGCAAGGCCTCCACAACGTCCGACGCCAATACATCCCAAGGCGAATGACCGTGTTGAACAAGCCAATCAGCAGCCTTTCCATGCACGAACACTGCATTGCTCACCGCCGGCTGCACCGCCTCGTGCTGCAGCAAAAACGCCGCCACGATGCCCGTCAACACGTCGCCGCTCCCGCCTTTCGCCAAGGCCGGATTGCCGGTCGCGTTTACATATTGCGCCCCGTCCGGCGCTGTCACAATCGTATACGGCCCTTTCAACACGACATAGACGCCATATTCCATCGCCAGCCGCTTCGACACGCCAAACCGGTCGCGTTCCACCTCGCTGACCGGGCGGCGAAGGAGGCGCGCCATTTCCCCCGGATGCGGCGTGATCACCGTCGGCGCGCTCCGTTCGCGCACCAGCTCGGCGTAGTCGCCCCAAAAAAACAAGGCATCGGCGTCGATGACAAGCGGCACCGGCTGGCGCACAAGCTCATTGACCAAGCGGCGAACCCCTTCCGTCCGGCCCATCCCTGGGCCGACCGCGATCGCATCGATCTCAAGCCCGTCCCAATCGGCCGCGCCGGCAAACGCGCCGCCCTCGGCCGGCCATAATCGACACATCGCCTCCGGCACGCGGTTGGCGACCGCCTCATACATCGCTTCCGGAACGGCGATCGTCACCAGCCCCGCCCCGCTGCGAAGCGCCGCCTTCGCGGCGAGTGTCACCGCGCCGGCCATCGCCTTGGACCCGCCGACAATGAGCAGCTTGCCGTACGTTCCTTTATGCGATGACCGTGTTCGCTTCGGCATCGTCCGCACCACATCGCTCTTTTCCCACAAAAACCGAGCAGCCGCCTTCGCCTGCACCGCCGCCGGCGGAATGCCGATATCCACGACGGTGAGCTCTCCGTAATAATCGGCCGCCGGGAACGTGTACGCCCCAAGTTTCGGGCATTGCACCGTCAGTGTCGCATCAGCGCGGACCGCCATGCCGGCTTCCCCACCGTCCGCCGGCACCCCGCTCGGCACGTCAATCGCATAAACGACCGCCGGCGAACGGTTCACTTGCTCGATGATTTCCTTATATGGCGGACGTACGTCCCCTTTGACGCCGATGCCAAGCAAGGCGTCAATGATGATGTCATAATGCGGCAAGAGCGCCGCCAACTCCCGCTCTTTTCCTTCATAAGCGATCCATGCATAACCGGACCGCTCGTACACCTCAAGCGCCGTGCGCGCCGCCCCTTTCACCTTTTCCTTTGGCGGAACGAGCCAGACATCGGTTTCATAGCCATAACTTTTCAACATGCGCGCGATGACGAACCCATCGCCGCCGTTGTTGCCCGTGCCCGCGAGCACCGCCACCTTGGCAGCGGGCGGAATCCGCTTCTTCAGCGCCCAAAACAGCGCCTGCCCTGCGTTTTCCATCAACGAATCAGCGCTGATGCCGATCCGCTCCGTCACTTCTCGGTCGATGGCGTACATTTCATCAGATGTTACGACCGGAATCATTCTCCTTCCTCCTCTCTTCTTTTGGCCTTCGTCCCCTTTGGCGCTCCATCTTTTGCACATGTTGGCCATGGGAGAATCAGGCTTTGAGAACGAACCACGATGTCCGATGGAACGGTCTTCATGGAGCGTTCATGAAACGTTTGGCATTCCCTGCCGCGCCTTCCCATCATCAATGTATGATTTAGGGAAGCCTTGCCGGAACAGCCGGCGGCTGCGTCTAGGCGCATTTTCATTGGAGCGGCGTCATCCCTTTATCGCCGTGTTGCTCGCCTTGTCCTACCCGCTTATCCGCTATGCAGAAAAACGATGGCCATCGCCTTCGCGATGACCGCCGCCTCCGTCATGATTGCTTGGCGATCACTTGCAGCCCAAACTGCAGGCAATCGTCGCAAATGGCCGCCAGCGGACCTTTGGCCAGCCTTGGCTTTTCTTTGAGACAAAACGAGCAGCGCTCGTTGGAATCGGTTTGCGTTTCACCCGTCAACTCTTCCTCCAGCTTTTCAAGAGAAAAGACGGCAATCGCTTCATACACATTGTCGACCAAATCGTCGTCGATGTACGCGCATTTTCCCTCCCACCGCAATGCCACGAGCTTGGCTGCTACTGCCATGCCTTCGTAAAATCGACGGCGGGCTTCTTCCTCGCTTTGTTCTGCTTCGACTGCCAAATCATCGGCGAACTGCTCAAGCGCCGCAGCCGTGCATTGTTCGAGCCACCGTTTTGTTTCGTTCGCCATGCCATCTCCCCTCCCTTATTTCTTTCTCTTTTCAATACGACAAACAAACATATTTTCCTTCTTTACCGCGGCAATTCATCAAGAAAACGAGCCCGCAGTTCAGGAGGCGGCAGCTGGCAATGATCGTGCTTCGGTGCGAGACGATGCCGACGTTTCGCAATCTGATCATACATATGATCGCGCAACAGCCGAGGGATGAGAAATCCAGACGCTGCCAGCCAATTCCACGGCCAGGCCAGATGTCGTCCGATGCGCAACACGGCATCCGACTTGACATAATAGCAGCCGTCTTCGATGAGGACGACCGTGTCCCCTCCCGGCGCACCCATCGTTTCCAACAATGTCCGCCCGACAGCGCTCTGTTGTGCGGCAAAGCGAAACACCGCCTTTCGGTCGCGGGCGGCGATCCAATATACACTCGCATGGCAAAACAAACAGTCGCCGTCAAACAAAATGATCGGGTGCATTCGATTCCCCCATTCATCGGCTGTGAACCGGCTCGATGCAAGCGCTCACATCATGTTTCGGCGAGTTGACAAGCGGCGACACTTCGTACATTCGCATTAGTTCGCTCGGATACGGCAACAACAACGATTTCAAATACTCGCTGTCATCAAAACTTGCATCAAGCCAGTCATCATGCCGCTCAGGAGGCAATATGACCGGCATCCGGTCGTGAATAGGGGCGATGAGCTCGTTCGCCCTCGTCGTCATGATCGTGCACGTCTCAAGCGGCCCGCTCGGCCCTTTCCAGCGCTCCCACAGTCCGGCAAAGGCAAATGGCTCGCCCGTTTTGAGGGTAAACCGGTACGGTACTTTTTTCGCTCCTTCCTTTTTCCATTCGAAAAATCCATCGGCTAAAATCAAACAGCGCCGCCGTTTGAACGCATGGTGAAAACTCGCCTTTTCATCGACCGTTTCCGCCCGAGCGTTGATCATCTTGGCGCCGATGCGGGCATCTTTCGCCCAAAACGGCACAAGCCCCCAGCGCATCATTTTCCCGACTCTTTCACCCTCCTCGGCGACGATGGCCAACACATCTTGACCCGGGGCGATGTTGAACCGGGGCGCAAGCGAACCTTGATAACGGAAACGAAACAACGCCCGCAATGTTTCCAAATCAACTGTCAACGTAAACCGACCGCACATGGCATTCACTCCTCGATTCGTTGATCAATGCCATCTTCATTCTCTATTTCTTCCATTATAATACAAAAAGCGGCCGAACACGAATCGCAGCCGCCTTACGAAGAAGTTTTTACCAATGAGCGCAAAAACGCCGACACTCTTTCTACATACTCATCGCTGTAGAGAGAAAAACTTTTCACATGATCCGCTTTGTCCGTCAGCCATAGCTGAAACACATCCGGATGGGTTTTGTACAGTTTTACGCTTTCTTCATACGGAATCGAACGGTCGTTTTTGCTGTGGATGAACAAAATCGGCCTCGGCGCGACACGATCGACCGCATGGATGGGCGAAGACACGCCCAAATCCAAATCAGCCAGCGCCGGAATGATCGCCAAAATCAAATACGTAAACGGCACGTTCGGCAAATGCGTCCACACCGGCATATTGGCGCGCAAATATGATTCGAGGTCGCTGAACGGGCTGTCGGCAATCACCCCGCGCACATCCTGGTCCTCTGCCGCCGCCAAAATCGATGTCGCCGCCCCCATTGAAACACCATACAGGGCAATGGGCTCATCGAAGTGCTTTTTCGCGTAATCAATGACGCCAAGCAGATCGTCTTTCTCTTTGACGCCGATCGTAATCATATCGCCTTCCGACTCGCCGCTCGCGCGAAAGTCGAACAAGATGACGCGGTATCCGTCGTCAACAAGCCGCTTGGCGAGCGGCAAAAACGGCACATTTTCTTGGACGCGGTTGTTGCCGTATCCATGGGCAAAAATGACCGTCATCTTCGCCGCTCCTTTAGGCGGAATGATCCAGCCTTCGAGCGCCGTTTTCCCATCTTTGCTTGTAAATGTCGCACTTTCATACGCCATGCCATAGTCTTTCGGCGTCATGGTAACCGGCTCGCGCGGTTTATGCGTCAGCTGCCAGCCGACATAAACGGACAAACCGACGCAGGCGAGCAACCCCAAAATGACAACGCCAATGGCCGCAGAAATCCAAACGCGCCGTTTTGTCCGGCGCGGCGTGCGCACCACTTCCATGTCCGTTTTCCCCTTCCTTTCTTTCATCCTACTTGTTGAATTGCTCATTTGGCAGTCAAAAAAAGAGATGTCCGCCAAAAACGAACATCCCTTTCGCCCATGGCCCGCTTCATGCCGCCAACTTACGAATGCGCGAGCGGCGCAGACGCTCCTTTACATCTGACGATCAAGTCAAACTCGCGCACCGACGTCATGCGTTCATCGACGAGCCCGCGCTCCCAAACATGGCGCAAAAACAGCTCAGCGATCAACCTGTTCCGTTCGTCTTCTTGCCCGCGTTCAAGGGCGATGATGCTCAAATACAGATCACACATCCGATTGGCAATCGCTTTCGCGTGGAACGTCTGCACCTCATCCGCTTGGCCGCCAAGACGGGCGAGCGCGGCCACCAACTCCTTCAACCCTTCTTCAACCGGGCGGGCAAGCGGCTTAACCTCGGCCGTCAACCGCTCAAGACGCTCCTGCATCTCGGCGGCAAACCGTTCGTGGATGCGATATTTGCGCATCAAACGCAGCACCTCGAGCGCCAAAATATTCGCCGTTCCCTCCCAAACGGTCAGCACTTGGGCGTCACGAAGCAGGCGCGGGGTGACAAAATCTTCGATATATCCGTTGCCGCCGTGCAGTTCAATCGCCTCATGGCTAAAGGCAATCGCCTCTTCGGCGGTGCGCATTTTAAGAAGTGCGATCAAAAGCCTGAGCCATGCTTTCTCCGCCTCGCTCGCTTCATGCGGCGCAGCCATGACGCGGTCAAACAAGGCGATCATGTCAAAGCAGGCGCTCGTTTCCACTTCCTGTCTCGCTGTCAAATTGGCGAGCGTCCCGCGCACCATCGGGTAATTCGTCAACACATGGCCAAAGGCCGTGCGCCGCTCGGCGTATTGTTTCGCCTCTTCAAGAGCCCGCTTCATGATGCCGACGGAAGCAACCGCATTGCAGACGCGCGAGAGATTAAGCGCTTCCATCATATAGTAGAAGCCTTTCCGCGGATCGCCGACCACATACGCCTCGACCCCGTCAAACACGACTTCGGCCGACGGCACGGCGCGCACTCCTAACTTATCTTTCAGGCGGCGAATCGAGATGCCGTTTAACGTCCCATCTTCTTTGCGCCACGGGACAAGGAACAAGCTCAGCCCTTTCGTCCCCGGCCCGCTCCCGTCGATGCGCGCCAATACGAGCGCCACGCCGCAGCGGCCGGCATTGCTGGCAAAATATTTTTCCCCATATAGTTTATAATGGTCGCCGCACGGCACAGCACGCACCGCGTTGGCGCCAACGTCCGACCCGCCTTGGCGCTCGGTTAAAAACGTCGCCCCTTCATACAGTTCGACCTCACCGGTGGAAGTGACATGGGGCAAGTACCGTGCTTTTAACTCGTCGTCGGCGAAATGTTCAAGCACATAGGCGGTTGCCATCGTCAGCGTCACCGGACAATAAAACCCGGGCTCAGCTTGGGATAAAATGTACCCTTGGGCGTACGAATACATGTAGTTTCCTTTTCTTCCAAGCTCGGGAATCGGTTTGTGCACATAACCGACAATGCCCGTTTCGTACGTCTGTTTTGCCGTCTGCACGTATCCTTCGTTTACCCATACTTCGGAAATGTCGTTCCCAAACCGGTCGTACTTGATGAGGCGCGGCTGCCCTTCGCGGTCGGTGTGCACGGCGCGGCGGTCGACGTCCGTCAAGCAAAATTCGTAAAACGACGCGAGCTTTTCTTCCGCATACCGATACAATTCGTCATCCAAATGCCGTTTCAAATTCGCCAGCAAATTCGGATCGACTTCATAAAGCGGTTTCATCGTCTCTCCCCTTTCCCCTCTTCTTATCGTCCCTGTGCTCCCTGCGCCGTCGTCTCCCACATCCGCAGCACTTGTTTCAACACTTTTCCCGTCGCATTGCGCGGCAGTTCAGCGATCGCCTCATACAGACGCGGAATTTTATAGTCAGCCAGCTTGTCAGATAGGAAACGCTTGCACTCTTCCGCAAGCGGTTCGAGAGGTTGGCTCAATACAACAAACGCTTTTGCTGTTTCGCCCCACTCCGGATGCGGCACGCCGATCACGGCAACATCGGCGATCGCCGGATGCGTTCGCAGCACATCTTCGACTTCCTTTGGATAAATGTTGACACCGCCGGAAATGATGACATCTTTTTTCCGGTCGACGATCCAAATGTAGCCGTCTTCATCGCGGCGCGCCAAATCGCCGGTGTACAGCCAGCCGTCTTTGATCACCTCGTTCGTTTTTTCTTCGTCCTTGTAGTATCCTTTCATGATGCTCTCCCCGCGCAGCACGATCTCCCCGACCTCGCCGGGCGCAACTTCCTGTCCGTTCTCATCGACGAGGGCCACCTCGCAATGAAGAGCGGCATCTCGTCCGACGCTCCCCGCTTTTTCGCCATGCTCCTCAGGAGACAAGTACGTCCCGTTCGGGCCGGCTTCGGTCAAACCGTATAAACACATCATCCGCCCGGCGCCAAAGCGGCTGGCGACAAACTTCACTTCCTCGCGCGACAGCGGAGCCCCGCCGTACATCCAGCAACGGACCGAAGAAAGGTCGTATTCGTCAAACCGCGGATGCTTCGCCGTCAACAAATACGCCACTGGCGCGCCGAAAAAGTGGGTGATCTTGTGACGCTCGACCAGTTCGAGCAACGCATCCGGGGAAAACGCAGGCGCTAGGACATGGGTCGCACCGACGTACGTGCCGCCTATGAAAAACAAATGAAGCGGCGCTGAGTGGCTGAGCGGCATGAGATGCAGCAGGCGGCTTTGACGGTCGATTTTCGTTTCGATCACGATCATGTCCGCAACCGTGATCACATTGCGATGCGTGAACAACACCCCTTTTGGCCGCCCCGTTGTCCCCGATGTATACAAAATCGTCGCCTCATCATCCTCTTTGGCTGGGCAGACGATCTCTTCTGGATCACCCGAATCGATCAACTCCTCGAGCGACAGCCAACCGCCTTCCTCCTTCCCGGTCTTCACCCAGATTCCATCGCTTCCACCGACAAGCGGGGCGAGCACTTGATGCACCCAATCGTGGGCGATGAGCGCCTTTGCCTCGCTATAGCCGAGAATATACTGCACCTCAGCCGCCGTCAAGCGCGCGTTAATCGGCACAACAACCGCGCCAAGGCGCAAAACGGCAAAGTACGAAACGGCAAACTCTTTGGTATTGGGCATATACAGCGCGACTTTATCGCCGCGTCCGACACCAAGCCGAGCCAATGATGAGGCCAAGCGATTGACCATGCAGTTGACCTCGGCATACGACAGCGATGATTCTCCTTCGATGACCGCCGTTTTCTCTGGAAATTTCCTCGCATTCCGGGCGAGCAGCTCTGAAATGTTCATCCATCCGATTCCTCCCATTCTCGCAATCGCTGTTCAAAATCGGAAAGCAGCGCTTCCATCTCCGCCTTCAGCTGAAGCAAATCCTCGATCCGCTCGCTCACCTCCTTCAATTTCCGCCGCCCGTATTCGACCGTTTTTTCAAGCTGTTTCTTCCCCGTGCGATCCTCATCAAACAGCGCAATCATCTCATGAATTTCGTCAAGCGAAAAGCCGAACCGTTTGCCGCGCAAAATGAGCTTGAGTTTCGCCCGCTCCTTTTTCGTATACAGCCGCTGCCCTGACTCGGTCCGGATTGGGGAGAGCAATCCGCGTTCTTCATAATAGCGGATCGTCCGTGTGCTCACATCAAACTCTTGCGCCAAATCGGAAATGGTGAAATAGTGCATGGCCATCCCTTTTCTAGAATCAATATTCTGAATTTTATTTTAATTGACGTTTACGTAAAAGTCAACGAATATGAAAGCAAAGAAACAGTCATCCTCCCCCTTCTCCGTGTCCATTCTCTCCGCCATCCAACCATCAATATGGAAAAAATGGATCTGGGAGCCGTCGGCGAAAGGAGACATCCTAAGCCAATGCAAAGAAAGAGACAGTCGACCGAACGCACAGGTCATCAGCACTGAAACGCTTTTCCATTATTCATGGCGGCCAGAAGCGAATCGGACGGCATGGGTCGATATACGCGCCGCTGATTCCCTGGCGAAATCACCATGACAAAAGAAAAAAGCCCCTGTCTAAGGAGCCGTTTCCTCACCCGCCCGCCCCGGTGTAAAAGCGCAAGGCAAACCGCCAAAAGCGACGGGCCAGCCATAAAAAGAGAATGGCCGCAGCCAAAGCCGCCAGCGCTGTCGGGATGCGCCATTTTCCAAGCAGCGCCAAAGCCGGCGTATTGGTGATCAACACCGCCGGCAAGATGTATGTAATCACCCATCGCACTGCGCCCCGGTACATGCTGCCGGGGAAGCGGGCCGTGTCAAAAAACGAATCGAAAATAAACGACAAATCATCAATGCGCACCACCCAAAACGACGTCGTCATAAGCATCATCCATAACGAATAAATAAGCAAAAGCGAAGCAACCATCACGATCAAAAACATCAGCACGTCCGCCGCCGACGGCACGTAGCGTTCGACATACAAGCCGTAGCCGATGACGCCGAGGCCAAGCGCTACATCGATCAGCCGCCAAAAGACAAGATGGCGGAAGCTGACGTAAAACATGCTGTCGACCGGTTTCGTCAAAATATAATCGAGCGTGCCGCGCCGGACATGCTCAAGCAAACGCGGCATGTTCGGCCGAAGCGCGAAATCGATCCATCCGCGCAGCGTATTAAAAACGCCGAGCAACACCAGCACTTCCCCATACGTCCAGCCGCCTAAGCGATCCGTCTGGTAAAAAAAGATATGGACCGTAAGCAGGGCGATGCCGACACCAAAAAAGCTGGCGATGAAATTGCCGAAAAATTCACTTCGATATTCCAATTCCTCAACCAAACAAGCACGGAAAAACTCGCGGAACACCCGCCCATACCGCCGCATATTCACCCACCTACCGCCTGGTTTTTTCGCATTCCTGCTTTCCAAAGCCACTGCAACCCCGCGACAAACACGGCCATCCACCCCGCCGCAATCGCAAAACCGCGCATTATTTCTCCGCCGCCTGCCGCCCCGGTGGCGATTTCAATCGGGAAACTGATCATATAGCGAAACGGCAGCCACTCGCTCCATTCGCGAAGCGTCGGCGGCAAAAACTCAAGCGGCGCGATTCGCCCTGACAAAAACAGCGACATCACATCGATCACCCCGTACACCGCCGCCACCTTTGTGACCCAAAACGCGAGCAGCCCGCACGAGTAACTAAGCAAAAAACGAAGCGCCGCACCCAATACGACCGCCATCAAAAACAACATGATTTGACTTGCCGTCATGTGAGGACGAAGCGCCGGCCAAAATGTCGCTGCCACTACCCAGACAGGCACTAAAATGACGGCAAACAGCCATTTATAAATGATGTTTTCCGCGATCGCCCAATGGATCGGGTGAAGCGGCCTAAGCAGCAAATTCGAAAACGTCCCTTCGCGAATTTCACGGTCCAGCTCCCATACATCCCACGCGCTCGTCATTCGTTCGACAAAAATGACGGCCATAAAATAAAAGACAAACGAATCGCTCTCTTCCGGATGAATGTTCATCCAGACAAACATCGTAATGAGCGGCTGCGTGATGGCGCCCGTCATCCAGACGAACGTCGCAAGCCGATACGCGAGCATTTCGATGTATTTCATCCGCAATAGGGCGATATATTTGCGAATCATACACGCTCCTCCTGAAACGCGCGCGTAATCACTTCCTCAAGCGGCGGGTCTTCAATATTGATGTCGCGGACATCAAACCGTTCCAATAACCGCGCTGCTGTCCCCGCCGCCTTCTCGCGCGCCACCCGCAATACGACTGTTCCTTCTTCGATTTCCGCCACTTCGCCATACTCTCCCCAATCCATGTCCGGAACTCGTGAAAACCGGACTTCCAATCGCTTGTACGGCGCCAGCTTCTCCGTCAGCACCGACAGTTCCCCGTCGTAAATCAATCGCCCGTAGTTAATGATCATCACCCGGTCGCAAAGCGCTGCAACATCACCCATGTAATGCGATGTCAACAAAATCGTCGTCTCGTGCTCCCGATTGTAATCGACGATAAAACGGCGCACGTTTTCCTGCGTATGGACGTCCAGCCCGATCGTCGGCTCATCCAAAAACAACACGTGCGGCCGATGCAACAGCGCGGCCGCCAGCTCGCAGCGCATCCGCTGCCCGAGCGACAGACTGCGCGTCGGCTTGTCAAGAAGCGGCGCCAAGTCGAGCAGCTCCGTCAATTCCTCGAGCGTCTGGCGGAAAGCCCGATCGTCGATGTCATAAATGGCTTTATTGACCAAAAACGTCTCCATCGGCGGGATGTCCCAAATGAGCTGGCTTTTTTGCCCCATCACCAAGCTCATCATTTTTTTAAACTCCGGCTTTTGCTCAAACGGCACAAACCCGCCGACCGTGATCTCTCCTGATGTCGGATGCAAGAGGCCAGCAAGCATTTTCATCGTCGTCGTTTTCCCCGCCCCGTTTGGCCCTAAAAAGCCGACGATTTCTCCTTTTTCAATCGTAAACGAAACGTCCTTCACCGCCTCGATGACCCGGTAGTCGCGCCGCCACAAATGGCGAACCACCTCAAGCCATCCCGCATCGCGGCGATGAACGCGGAACGATTTATGCAAATGGCTGACACGGATCACAGTGCCCATCCTCCAATAGTGTACTGTTGACACTCTTTTGTATATCACACCGAGGGGGCGCGCCGCAAAGAAAAACGTTTCGTCATCTTTCTTCTATCATCTCTTGCTTTCGCCATGTATAATAGAAGGAGAATCGAACCGGAAAGGAGATTGTCGAATGGGAGCGATCTCAAATGAAATGATTTGGCAAGCCATTAAAGAACTCGCCGACCAGCTGCAACAAACGAACGGACAAGTGCAGCAACTGGGCCAACAGGTGCAACAAACAAACGAGCAAGTGCAGCAACTGGGCCAACAAGTCCAACACCTTAACAGCCAAGTGCAGCAGCTGAACCACCAAGTACAGCAAACTCATGAGCAAGTCGACCAGCTCGCCAAACAAGTGCAGCAAACGAATGAACAACTCAACCAATTAAGCCAGCAAGTGGCCGACATGGACAAACGGATCACCGATGTCGCCAACGGCCAAAACATTTTAGTTGAAGAGCTGTTCGAAAACAAAAAGGAGATCAAGCGGGTCAAGACGGCGCTCAATATGTACTAGACGTCAGTCCGCTCCATTTCGTTGATCTCTTCGACGTTTAACGCTTGTTCCATATCCTGTGTGAACATAGCCATCATCAAACAACATCCCCCTGCTTACGTCATACTAAAACTCCGAATCATCGTCGCCGCAAATGAAGCCCGGAAGGTTCTCCTAAACAGATCTTCCGGACTTTCTCATCATAAAAACGGACACCGTCTCGTCTCATCGCCCCAACATCTCTTTCACCGTCGTCCGCTCCTCAATCACCGATGGATTTCCAAACTAGCCTAGTCCGCTTGCTTTCTTCCATGCCCCCGACTCCTCTATTTATAATTCACTAATACATAGAAAGGTTGTTATTAAGCATCTCCACTTAATAACAACCTTTCGCACGCTTCCAAAAAGGGACTTCAGCTTATTTGCGTCTTTGCCGCCAGCGTCTTCGCCAGCTCGCGGAAAAAGTCGAGCGCCTCCGGATTGGCCATCGAGCCTGGGTTGACCGCCTTTTCGAGCGGGAAGCCAAGGAGCAGCTTGCGGATCGGAATCTCCATTTTCTTGCCGTTTAGCGTTTTCGGAATTTGCTTCACCTCGCAAATTTCATCTGGAACAAAGCGCGGCGAGACGTGCTGCCGAATCGATTGGCGGATGCGCTCTTTCAGCTCGTCATCGAGCACCGCGCCCGGCTTGAGGACGACAAACAGCGGCATAAACGACTGCTTGCCCATCATTTCCAAATCGACAATGAGGCTTTCGAACACCCCGTCGACCGCTTCGACCGCACGGTAAATTTCGCTCGTGCCCATGCGGACGCCGGCACGGTTGATCGTCGAGTCGGAGCGTCCGTAAATGACGCATCCCCCTTGTTCGTCAATTTTAATCCAGTCGCCGTGCTTCCAGACGCCCGGGTACGTGTCAAAATAGCTGTTCCGATACCGTTCGCCGTCTGGATCGTTCCAGAAAAAGAGCGGCATCGACGGCATCGGCTTCGTGATGACAAGTTCACCGACTTCATTGACAAGCGGCCGGCCGTTTTCGTCAAACGCCTGCACATCCGCGCCCAACGCGCGGCACGAGAGGATGCCGGCGCGCACCGGCAAAATCGGCGAACCGACGACAAACGCGGTGCACACATCCGTTCCGCCGCTGCATGATGCCAGGCAAATGTCATCCTTGACGTTTTCATACACCCAGGCGAACCCTTCGACCGTCAGCGGCGAGCCGGTCGAGAGCACGGCTTTGAGCTTCGATAAGTCATATTGCTCTTTCGGCTTCAAGCCGAGCTTCATGCAGATGTTGATAAACGCCGCGCTCGTGCCGAAATGGGTGATGCCTGCTTTCTCGGCAAGATCCCATAAGACATTGCCGTCTGGGTACGTCGGACTGCCGTCATAAAGCACGATGGTCGACCCGGCCAGCAACCCGCCGATCAAAAAGTTCCACATCATCCATCCAGTCGTCGTAAACCAGAAAAACGTGCTGTCTTTCGTCAAGTTTTCGGAAATCGTCAATGCTTTCAAATGTTCAAGCAAAATGCCGCCATGCCCTTGGACAATCGGCTTCGGCAAGCCGGTCGTTCCCGAGGAATACAAAATCCAAAGCGGATGACGAAACGGAACGTCGTCATAGACGAGCTCCGCCTTGTCCGCCACGACATCATCCCACAGCACAACGCCCTCATCCGGAGCCTCCATCTGCCCGCGCCAATACGGAAGCAGCACGGTCTTTTTCAATGACGGCAACTTGGCGCGCAATTCGGATACGACCGGCATTTTGTCAAATTCTTTGCCGTTGTATTGGCAGCCGTCGACCGCAAACAACACGGTCGGCTCGATTTGCGCGAACCGGTCAATGACGCTGCCGGCGCCAAAATCCGGCGAGCAACTGGACCAAATGGCGCCGATCGAGGCGCACGCCAAAAACGCCATCACTGTCTCGGGGATATTCGGCATATACGCGACGACGCGATCGCCGCGCTTCACTCCCATCGCTCGCAATGCTTTGGCGATCGCCGCCGTTTTTTCACCGAGCTCCTGCCAGGACACTTCCCGGTACGGCACGCGCTCTGAACGGAAAATGATGGCCGGGCGGTCGGCGCGCGCATGCCGGAAAATATGTTTCGCATAGTTGAGCGCAGCGCCTGGAAACCATTCCGTCCCCGGCATCTTCCGCTCCCGCAGCACGCACTCATATGGCGTTGCCGCCTGAACACCACAATATTCCCAAACCGTTTCCCAAAATTCTTCAAGATGCTCAACTGACCATGTCCATAGCTCGCGGTACGAAGAGAAGGAGAGCCCTTTCTGTTCTCTCAACCACTCCATATATCGATAAAGGTTGGAGTTTTTGATTTGTTCCTCCGTCGGCTGCCAAAGAATCGTCCCTTCCGTAATCGCTTTCATTTCATCGTGCGTCAATGGACGCCGTCACCGCCTTTCTGCCGATAATTTGTTCAGACTATTCATATGATAACATGATTTCCTACTGTTTTGAATAGTTGTTGGTTCGACAACTCTGTCAGAAAAAGAAGAAGCAAATGGGTTGACAACAGCGAGGCAACTGGAATATGATAAATTCAAAAGTTGGTCTAAGCAAAAAAAATGTCTTTAGTAAAAAATATTAACCGGAGGGAAACTTTTATGGCACAAGGAAAACGTTGCCGCCTCTCCGATATGAAACCGGGCGATCGATTTCGCATCGAAAAGGTTGATGTTCCTGATCCTGTGTTAAAACGACGATTGCTTGATTTGGGATTTGTACCCGGCGGGGAAGTGAAGGTGGGACAAAGAAGCCCGCTTGGCGACCCGACCGCCTATCGCGTTTGTGGCACGACGATCGCATTAAGGAAAGAAGAAAGCGACTATATTTACGGGGAGACGATTGATCATGATGGATAAAACATATACCGTTGCCTTAATGGGAAATCCGAACACCGGCAAAAGCACGTTGTTCAATGTCTTAACGGGCCTGCGCCAACATACCGGCAACTGGCCCGGGAAAACGGTCACTCATGCGGAAGGAGAATGCCGCCACCGCGGCGCATTGTACCGGATCGTCGACTTGCCGGGAACGTATTCGCTCTATTCCAATTCAGCCGATGAAGAGGTGACGCGCGATTTTCTTCTGTTTCAACGTCCTGACGTCACGGTCGTTGTCGTCGATGCGACGGCATTAGAACGCAACTTGAATCTAGCGCTTCAAGTATTGGAAATGACCGACCGCGTCATTATCGCTATCAATTTGATGGATGAAGCGAAAAAGAAAGGCTTTCACATCAACACAAAAAAATTGGCTGCCAAACTCGGTGTGCCGGTCGTGCCGATTTCGGCCCGCAACCGGGAAGGAATCGATGCACTGCTTGATGCGGTGGATGCCATGGCGCATGGCCGCATTCACACCACCCCGCTTTCCATCCGGTACAGTCCGGAAATCGAACGAGGCATTGCCAAGCTCTTGCCCCTTGTCAAGGAACTGATGGGTGACACGCATCCTGCTCGCTGGATCGCTCTTCGTCTCCTTGACGGTGATGCATCGCTGCTTCAAGCGCTGAAACAACCGCCGCAACGATTGATCAAGGAGGGGAACGCGTATGCCTGCTGCGGATCTGTCAAATCAGTTTGACCAGCTCATGAACGAAGCCAAGTCATTAGCACCGGCTGACACGCGTGAACAGATCGTGTCTGCCATTTTCCAAACGTCCGCTGCGCTTTCTCAAGAATGTGTCACGCATACAGCGGCCGCAAAACGCGATCGAACGGAACAAATTGACCGGATCGTCACGTCGAAGCGGTGGGGATTTCCCATTATGCTGGCGCTTCTCGCCGCTGTCCTTTACATGACGATCGCCGGCGCCAACGTATTTTCCGATTCGCTCGCCCGCTTGTTCGGAACGATCGAAACGTATCTCACCATGGCCTTTCAAGCGATTCACGCCCCCGACTGGTTGCACGGCCTCATTGTACTTGGCCTATACCGCGGCACGGCTTGGGTCGTCAGCGTGATGCTGCCGCCGATGGCGATTTTCTTTCCCGTATTCGCTTTGCTCGAAAATTATGGCTACTTGCCGCGTGTCGCCTTTAACATGGATCGCTTGTTTCAAAAAGCGGGAGCGCATGGCAAACAATCACTGACGATGGCCATGGGCTTCGGCTGCAACGCGGCGGCCATCATGTCGACGCGCATTATCGAATCACCGCGCGAACGAATGCTGGCCATTTTGACCAACAACTTCGTCCCCTGCAATGGACGTTGGCCAACGCTGATTTTGCTTTCTTCCTTATTTATGGCAGCCGGCTATACAGGTGGATGGAACACGTTCGTGACAGCAGGTGTGGTCGTCGCCATGGTGTTGTTTGGCATCGTCGTCACGTTGACCGTTTCATGGGTCTTATCCAAGACGGCCTTGCGCGGCATTCCGACCCATTACACGCTGGAGCTGCCGCCGTACCGACGCCCGAAAATCATGGAGACGATCATCCGGACCACCCTCGACAAATCACTCTATGTGCTGAAACGGGCGGTAACGGTTGCGGCGCCAGCCGGCGTAATCACATGGATTCTCGCCAATCTTCATATCGGCGACACAACCGCGCTGGCCGCTTTCGCCCACTGGCTTGACCCATTTGCCCAATCATTGGGATTGGATGGCTACATTTTGATGGCGTTCATTTTAGGCTTGCCAGCCAATGAAATTGTCGTGCCGATTTTGCTGATGGGCTATTTATCCGCGGGGGCGCTCATCGAAGCCGATGGTCTGCATTCTCTTAAACAACTTTTGCTCGACCACGGCTGGACGTGGCTCACCGCCCTTAATATGATGCTGTTTTCCTTGCTTCACTACCCATGCGGCACGACGCTCGTCAACATTTACAAAGAAACGAAAAGCGCAAAATGGACGTTCGTCGCCTTTGCCTTGCCGACAGCGATTGCCATTGCGGTCACCTTTACGACCGCACAGCTGGCGAGATGGCTCGGGCTCGTATAAACGGCGCAGCCCCGCTTCCCGATCGAGGAAAACGGGGCTGTTTTTTTGGACAACTAGACTTGATAAGAAAAAGCAGTTCTTCACCAAACGTTGTACTGGAAGGCGCCCACTCATAGCTTTCATCCATTTCTTGAATCATGAATGAGGTTGCATGATGGCGCAAGAAACCGATCCGATTGGCCAAGCGCATATTATGGCGATGAACCGAAGAAACAGCGCCGCCTCCAATTCTCCATCCTTCTTCCCTATCTATACTTCCTTGACTTCTTCTAGATGGGAAACATCGCCTTCCACAACCAGGTGAAACACGTCCGCATTCACCTCCACAATCGTCACGCTCGTGCCGTACATATACGGCGGCGCCCACAGCTGGTCAAGCGGCGCGCCCTTGAACGCCGCCATAAGTGTTTTCAGCACGACGCCGTGGGTGACGATTAACACCGTTTCTCCCTCGTGCCGCTCGATGATGCGCCGCACCGCTTCAAGCGCCCGCTGTTGCACGTCGCAAAACCGCTCGCCACGCTGTGGAGCGTACAGATGGGGGGCGTTCCAAAAATGGTCGAACGCGATCGGATCCATTTCCCGGATCTCGTCATGCGTCTTGCCTTCCCAATCGCCAAGACGAATCTCGCGCAGCCGCTCGTCTTGATAGATCGGAATGAGCCGCCCGCCGCGGACGAGCTCGGCCGTTTCCAGCGCCCGGCCGCTTGTGCTTGTGTAAATCGCGGCCAATTCCACCGCTTCAAGCCGCTTTCCAAGCCGCATGGCGTCTTGCCGCCCTTTTTCCGTGAGCGGCGAGTCTTGCCATCCTTGCATCCGCTTTTCGACGTTCCACTTCGTTTCCCCATGTCTGGTCAAATACAAGGTTGTCCCCATGTGTTCCTTTGCTTCTCCTCTCTATTCATCTATCGATCATTCAATCGCCTGCTCAGGCAAGCTAGCCAAAAAAGCGCTCGCCGCATCGTTGCAGAGAAGCGATCGTATCGTGAAGCGGCGGGAGCGCCGTGCTGCCGATGATCTGCGCCTCGATCGTATACGCGCGCCGCTGCAGGCGCAGCACCATAGCGGCCGTTTTCTCATCCGCGATCTGAAGTTCCGCAATCATGATCCTCTCCCTTTCGATGGCGAAAAAGCGGCCGAGCTGGGCCGCCTGCTTGTTAATGGATGATTTCTTTCATCGCCTCTTGCAGCGAATGAAAGCCTTTTTTCTCCCGACCGTCTTTTCGAACGGTCCATTCCTGCTTCTCAAGCGCCAGTTCACCGCGTTCGTTTTTGACAAACGGCATGTGAATGGTGATCATCTCGTCGTCTTTGTTGATCGTATAACCGATATAATAGCGATTGCCTTCACCATGCTCTTCAAAAATGCCGACTTGGTCGAGGCCATACGCTTCCATCATCGGCTCAAGCGTGTCGATAAACTCGTCGATCACGACGCTTCTTGGCGCAAATTCCATGGTTTTTCCTCCTCTTGCCTAGTCATCAAGTGTAGTTTGCGGCAAGCCGAGGAAAAGAATGAACGGAAATGATCGGCTACGCCGGCGGTTCGCCGCAAGCGTTGCGGTTGTGTTCTTCTAGCCATTGCTGCAACTTTTCCGCTTCGAGCGAGCGGCTGAAATAAAATCCTTGCGCGTAGTCGCAATGCATTTGCGAAAGAAGCGCCACCTGCGATTCGGTCTCCACTCCTTCGGCCAATACTTCAATATCCAGGCTTTTTGCTAAATGAATGATCGTATCAACGATCGTTGCATCTTTCGAATTTTCCGCAATGCCTTGAATAAAACTGCGGTCGATTTTCAACAGCGACACCGGCAAATTGCGGATGTAAGCCAACGATGAAAAACCGGTTCCAAAGTCATCGATCGCCGCCTGCACACCGAGACGTTGCAATTCGGTTAAAATGTGCTGCCCTGTTTCGATGTTTTCCATCAGTCCGCTTTCGGTCACTTCCAAAATGAGACGATCGGGCGAAAGCCCCGTCTCCCGCAAAATGCGCTTCACATGCTCGATGAGCTCCGGACGATTGAGCAAAAACGGCGACAAGTTGACGGCAAGCTTGAGGCCCGGAGATTTTCTTTCCCACTCTTTCACTTGACGGGACGCCTGTTCCAACACCCATAATGTAATTTCAAAAATAAACCCGCTTTCCTCCGCCAACGGAATGAAATCGAGCGGCGGAATTTCACCGAGCGACGGATGACGCCAGCGCAAAAGCGCCTCAACCCCCATCGCCTTTCCTTTAGCAAGTTGCACTTTCGGCTGATAGCATAAATACAACTGCCCGCGCATAATAGCAAACGGCAAATCTTGCTCAATCACCGCCTGCCGATGCTCGGTCGGCCGGTAAAAGGCATAGCCGTTCCGCCCCCGCTCTTTCACTTCGTACAACGCTTGATCGGCGTATTTCATCACTTGCTCGATCCGATCGCTGTCTTTCGGGAAAAAAGCGATGCCGATCGACAATGTTGATTGAATCAGCTGTTTTTCGTAATAAAACGGCTCGTGAAACGAGCTGACAAGCCGTTCGGCCAAGGCGGTCATCTCCGTTTTCGTGATGTTTGGCAACAAGAGAACAAACTCATCACCGCCGATGCGGGCAAAAAAGTCGCCGGGACGCAACGCCCGCTCGACGCGCTTGACCGCCTCGCGCAAAAAGTAATCGCCGGCTTGATGGGAAAAATGATCGTTGATCCATTTGAATTTGTCAAAATCCAAATAGCAAAGGGCAAACGGCGTCTGACTCGCGACCAGCTCATGAATATGCCGCTCGAAATAGCTGCGGTTGGCGATGCCGGTAAGCGAATCGAAGTAGGCAAGCTGACGGAGCTTCTCTTCATACCGTTTCCGCTCGCTGATGTTTTTCACGGTTACAATGACGCAATCGAGCGTCCCCGCTTCATCGATGATCGCCTTCCCTTGCGCCTCCATCCAAACCCATTCGCCTTTCTCGCCTTGCTTGCGAAATTCGGCGGATTGCGTCTCGTATGTATCGTACAGCTCAGCCAATTTTTGTGCCACGACCGGGGCGTCATCAGGGTGGACAAATGTCAGCACCTCTTCGTATGACACTGGAAGACGCTTGTTTGTTTTTCGCTTCCATGACGGCGGAATGTATGACAACTCACGATTGGGAGAAAAAATCAACACGTAATCGTTCGAATGCTCAACAATCAGCTGCAGACGCCGTTCCGCTTCGGCAAGCCGCGCTTGCAGGCCGCTCTCCTCCGCTTGGCGGCGAAGAACGCATAAGACGGCGGCCGTCTGTCCGTTTTCACCGATGATCGGCGACACCCCCGCAACCAATAAGCCGCCAAGCAACTCCCAGCGAAAGGCAGCCGGGCGCTGTTTCACCCGTTCAACCAACGCCCGTCCTTCGACGGACAGCGTCCTCTGTTCTTCTTCACTCAGCGCCAAGCCGGCAAAAGCCGGATTGTTGTAAATGATCACGCCTTGCAAATTCAAGATGACCACTGCTTCTGTGAAGTGATGGAAAAAGGCCGTATATTTGTCCATGCAATTGCTACCTCGCCGTTTCACCAAAATAAGCGATGTCCACACTTCCATTTTCACGAAAATACCGGCAAAAATCAACAAATTTCGCAAACATTTTGTCAAAAACATGAAACTGCCCACCGGCGGCCTCCCAGTCATCCGGTTTGCCGCTGGCGGGCTTTGAGTGGGCACGTTTGGCAGCATGTCCCCCCGTTGGTTTGCACGTATAGGCAGCACGTTGTCCGCTGCATGCCGCTCGCGCCTTTCCAAAAGCGACGGAGCGGATTGTCTTTTTGGCCAAACAGGCGGCCGTCTGCGTCATAAACAAGGAAATAAAAATCATCGCGCAGCCGGTCGGCGACCGGGGCAAGCGACTCATCCTCAAGCCAACGTTCATATACCCAGTACACATAAATCGCGACATTTTCCCATAAGATGAGCGGCGATACACGCGTCAGGCGCCGCAACCGGACGATGAGCGGAGCGAACAAGCCGGCGAACACGTCGCGAACGGCCTGCTCGCGCCAACCGCTGCGCTCAATGCCGCACATCTCCGCTTCCGGCGGCGCAAGGCGAAAGCGCGGCATCCACATTTCCCCTTCGCCGTCCGTATCAAGCCAAATTCGCTCAGGATCGAGCACAAGCCGCTTGTTCCACACCGACATGGCGTATAAGGCCATCGGCGCCAAAAAGCTTAGGCGCTTAACGAGCATCGAAGCGGCAACCGCGTCGTTTGCCGCCCCCATCTCGGCGCGGACGTGCGCCACATACTTCGCGAGCTGCCCGTCATCATTCAGCAGCCGGGCCAACAACATCGATGACGAGACATCAGCAGCTTCGCTCGAAAAACGGTACGTTTCCAACGCTTTCACTTCTTCTTCACTTAACCTCATCACGATACGCCTTCTTTCTGTAGGATGCGCCGCCCTTTGCCGTACGGAATGCAAAGCGGAGTGCCAAAGAGCGGATCGTACGTAATTTGACAGTCCATTTGGAACACATCTTTCACGAGCTGGCGGGAAATGACATCCTCCGGCTTCCCTTCGGCGTACACCGTTTTGTTGCGAATGGCGACGAGATGATGCGCATAGCGGCACGCCAAATTTAAATCGTGAAGCACCATGACGATCGTCCGCTGTTCTGTTGCATTGAGTTCGAACAATAAATCCAAAATATCAATTTGATGCGCCAAATCTAAGTAAGTGGTCGGCTCGTCAAGCAAGATGATGTCCGTTTCTTGCGCCAGCGTCATGGCAATCCATGCGCGCTGGCGCTGGCCGCCGGACAGCGAATCAACCGGCCGCTCGGCAAGCTCTGTCAGTCCTGTTGCTGACAAAGCGCGCGCAACGGCGCGCTCATCTTCGTCGCTCCATTGCTTGAGCCACGTTTGATATGGGTAACGCCCTTGCTTGACGAGCTGAAGGACCGTCAATCCTTCCGGAGCCACAGGCGACTGCGGCAAAATGGCCAAACGGCGGGCGATTTCCTTGGTCGGCTGCTTGGCAATCTCTTTTCCATCAAGCAAGACAGCGCCGCCTGCCGCCAACTCGTGTCGGTATATCCACAAACGATGCTCATCCACATGGCGGCAAGCAGCACAATCAGCAAACCGATAAGGCCAACCATTTTTTGACGGTTTGTCACCAGCATCTCTGAGATCTCCCTTGCTTCATTCTCTATATCTCTATCGTCAAGTCTATTTGATAATGACTCTCATCGTCAATGTTTTTTCGCATTTTCTTATGATTTTTTATTTATAGTTGACAATGATTCTCAATCTTATTTATTTATCAATGTAAATGAAATTCATTATCAAATACAAAGGGGGGATTGGCTAGTGAAATCACGACATCTCACCCTTCTTTCCGCCTTCATCCTTTCTCTCCTTCTTCTTGCCGGCTGCGGCGGAAAACAGGAAGAAACGGCCGAGCCGGCGGAAAACAAGGAACCGAAATCTGAAGGAAGCTATACGGTCGAACACGCCATGGAAACAACAGAAATCAAAGGGACGCCAAAACGGGTCGTCATTTTAACGAACGAAGGAACGGAAGCGCTGCTCGCGCTAGGCGTGAAGCCGGTCGGCGCGGTCAAATCGTGGACGGGCGATCCGTGGTACGACCACATTAAAGACCAAATGGATGGCGTCAAAGAGCTCGGTCTCGAATCGGAGCCAAACGTGGAAGCGATCGCCGCGTTAAAACCAGACTTAATCATCGGAAACAAAATGCGCCATGAAAAAATTTACGAGCAACTGAAACAAATCGCTCCGACTGTGTTTGCGGAAACGCTGCGCGGCAACTGGAAAGACAACTTCATGCTCTATGCGAAAGCCGTGAACAAAGAAGAGAAAGGAAAGCAAGTCATCGCTGAATACGACAAGCGCATCGAAGACTTAAAAGCGAAACTTGGCGATAAACTGAAGATGAAAGTATCGATCGTCCGCTTTATGGCCGGCGACGTGCGCATTTACCATAAAGACTCGTTCTCCGGCGTCATTTTAGACCAACTCGGCTTCGCCCGCCCGGAATCGCAAAACGTAAACGACTTTGCGGAAACCGGCGTGACGAAAGAACGCATCCCAGCCATGGATGGCGATATCTTGTTCTACTTTACATATGAAACCGGCGACGGCAAAGCAAGCGAAATCGAAAAAGAATGGATCAACGACCCGCTCTTTCAAAACTTAAATGTCGCGAAACAAGGCAAAGTGTACAAAGTGAGCGACACGATTTGGAACACGGCTGGCGGAGTACTTGCGGCCCACTTGATGTTGGATGATATTGAAAAATATTTTCTGCAAGGCCAGTAATGCAGTGAAAGACGATGCAAAGCCTCTTCTTCCTTTGCATCGTCTTCTTTTTTCTTATTGAAAACGCACTGCCTTGATCAGCCATTTTTATGCTGGAATGGTGAGCGCAGCGCGCCTAGCTACAAGATGGTTGCCGCCCAAGACAAAGTATGATACATTAAAACTGTCAATAACCGAGCCAGGAAACGACCAAAAAGAAAGGAAGAAGAAATTTGAGACGTCCAGTATGGATGGCGGCATGTATGTTGTCGTTTAGCGTTCTTCTGTCAGGCTGCGCAGATGGCAACAGCCAAGAACAAAGCCATTCGCATATAACGAAAACAGCTACTGGCGATATTCGCGAAACAACAAAATCGATCGAGCATTTGCCAAACTTTTTGAGCGCGTTTGAAGAAGAGATGGCGGTCTTGTACCAGCAGGCGGCCGAACACCGCGAGCTGCTTGAGAATATCCCTTGCTATTGCGGCTGCGGGCAATCAGCTGGCCATAAGAACAATTACGACTGCTTCGTCTATGAAAATAAACAAGACGGCTCGGTCGTCTGGGATGATCATGCGACCAAATGCGGCGTCTGCTTGGAGATCGCCGCTGAGTCGATTGCCGCTTATGAAGACGGGAAATCGGTGAAAGACATCCGTCGCATGATCGATGAAAAATATAAAGAAGGTTACGCCGAACCGACACCGACGAAACCACTCTAATATCGACAAAAAAGCGCCGACTTCGGCGCTTTTTCTATTCAGACCGGCCGTTTCCCGCTCGGAAACCTCCCCGCTTGGAAGCTCAATGACGGCTGAGCGCGGCATACAAGTCGTGCAATGTTTCGATGCCGAGCTCATGCAGTTCGCCGAGCAAGATCGCCCATAGCTTCACCATGGCTTCTACATCGCCATCCGCCGTATGGCGGCGCGGGCAACGGATGCCGTAACAAGCTAACGCATCGTCAAACGTCGGGCACGAATGGCCGATCAGCGTCATCATCGGCTGCAAGTCAAGAAATCGTCCGCTCCATTTTTGCCGATAATGGCGCCAAAGGGCATGGCGCAAAAACGCCAAATCATGGCCGATATGATAGCCGACTAAAACGCCTGTGGCAATAAACGGCACAAACGTGCGCAGCGCCTCGGCAAGCGGCGGAGCGAACACCACATCCTTCGCCTCAATGCCGGTCAAGGCGGAGATGTGTTGCGGGATCGGCTTTTCCGGCTTGACGAGCGTCATGTACATATCGGTCACGGCTCCTCCGACCGTTTTCGCTGCCGCCATGGCCAAAATTTCATCGCCTTGCTCCGGGGAAAAGCCGGTCGTTTCCATATCGATGATGACAAACGGGATGTCAGTCAAACGGTCATGCCAATTGATGATGTGCTGTTTTTCCTTTTGCAGCGAGCGCAGCCACATTTCCTGCTGCAGCGAATGATCGTTGCCGAATAGGGCGGATGATGCTTCACGAGGGATGCCAAGCGACAACAAGCGGAGCGCCCGCTGCCAAAAACGGTGCCGCTCATGCATGAATGCGAGCCACCTGCCGGGCGACAAAGCGCTGCAACCGTTTTGCGGTGCGCATCGCTTGCTTCAGCTGCTTTTGCTCTGTCCGCTCAAGCGTCCGCCATAACACATATTCACGACCATCCCTCGCCTCGGTGCTGTACTTGAGACGAATCGAATAGTAAACAGACAGCGCCTCGCCAACGGCGGTGGAAAGCGGTGCCGTCAATACGCCCGCCGCCTCAAGCGCCCGCCGCCGCTCTGCCGTGTCCGCCGCTGGGACTCGCGCAAAACAGGCTAACCATTTTAAGGCGTTGGCGAGTTGCACGTAGCCGCTTTGTTTCATATGAACGGCCCCACTGTGCGGCCCCCATCGCTCCGTTTGCACGTTGCCCAGCCAACCGAGCGGAACCGGAGGGAATTGAACGTGCTCCCCCATACGCGCCAACAGCGGCGGCCGGTCAGCGATCTCGGCAAACAGCGTCCGCCTCCCCGCCTCGGCCAGTTCGGCGTCTCCATAAAGCGGCCGCATATCCATCGCGATCAACAAAAAACGAATGTCGTTCGGCCACCCGCTTTCGAAATAGGAAGAAAGTTGTTGCTCCCAACCGCGGACCGACTGCGCCCACCGCTTGTTCGTCGCCATCACGTAACCGGAGCAGTACGGATACCCAGCCTCATGCAACATGTCCACCCCAATCGCCGCCATATGGCGGATGAATTCATAACAATCCGCCTCCACTTCCTCGGGACAGTCGAATAAAACGCCGTGATCCTGATCCGTCCAGATCGTCGGCTCACGCCGGCCGATGCTTCCCATCACATACCAGCACCACGCCGGGGGACGAATGCCGACCGACTGTTTCATCGTCTCCCGCTCCGCAAGGAAAAACGCGCGGCGAAGGATGGCTTCATGCACACAAACGATGTCGCTTGCAAGCTGCTCCATTTGTTCAAGCGTCAAACAGCGCCGCAGTTCACGCGCCAGTTCATCATGACAAAAACGAAGTTCGGCGGCCGACTCGGCTGCACTTAGCCGTTCGGCCACCTTTTCCGCCAACGATTCCACCTCCTTTTCCCCCTTGGCTATTGCTGGGCAGCTGTCTTCGGCTGATACGCGGGATCGAGCTGTTCCGGATAGCCATAAGAGCCGTGCTCGCTAATATCAAGACCTGAAATTTCTTGTTCCGCCGTCACACGCAGTCCGATCGTTTTCTTCATGGCATATAAGATGATAAACGAAACGGCAGCGACATACACCGCAGCGCCGAGCACCCCGACCGTTTGCACAATCAGCTGATCAAATCCGCCGCCGTAAAACAGTCCGGCCTTCCCGATGCCCGTGATCTCGACTAAACGCGGCGAAGCGAAAAACCCAGTTGAAATCGTGCCGATAATGCCGGCAATGCCGTGGACGGAAAAGGCGTAAATTGGATCATCAATCCCTTTGCGTTCGAAGTAGATGGACGTCCAGAACGTGAACGATCCCGCCACTGCCCCGATGATGACCGCCGCCCACGGTTCAACGAACGCGCACGCCGCTGTAATGGCAACCAATGCCGCCAACACACCGTTGACCATCGCCGGAATGTCCGCTTTGCCGACCAAAATTTTCGCCGTCAAGATCGCAGCAACCGCCCCCGCCGCAGCAGCCAAGTTCGTCGTCAAGGCCACATAGCCGAAAAATCCGTCGCCAACCGCCATCGTGCTGCCCGCGTTAAATCCAAACCAGCCGATCCATAAAATCAATCCGCCAATGACTGTATACACTTGGTTATGCCCCGGAATGACGTTTGGCGTCTTGTCTTTATTGAACTTGCCGATGCGCGGGCCAAGCAAGACCGTGGCGATGAGCGCCGCAATCGCGCCTTGCAAGTGGACAACGGTTGAACCAGCGAAATCTTGCATCCCGAGTTGCCCGAGCCAGCCGCCGCCCCACACCCAATGGCCGATCACCGGGTAAATGGCGATCGTAAAAATCGTGCCAAAAAGAAAATAAACAGACAACTTCGCCCGCTCAGCGAAGCCGCCCCAAGCGATGGCCAGCGACACGCCGGCAAAGCCGAGCTGGAATAAAAATTTCAGCTCGAGCGGCACATTCGCCCACGACAACGAGTCAAACGTTCCTTTTCCTTCTTTTAAAAACCATCCTTCCGTCCCGATGAAGCTATTCCCAGCCCCAAACGTAATCGCAAAGCCGAACGCCCAAAACGCCAATGAGGCGATGGCAAAGCTTAAAATTTGTTTGCCAGCCACATGTCCGGAGTTTTTCATGCGCGTTGATCCGGCCTCAAGCAAAGCAAACCCTGCCTGCATGCCGATGACGAGCACCGCCGAAAGCATGACCCAGAGGGCATCCAGCCCAAGCGTCAACGTTTTTTCATCCATTTTACGCATCCCCCTTTTGTCATTTATCATCCCTTTTATATGTCATAATATATAACATAAACCAACCAAAAGCAACACGTGTTTTTGGTTGAAATCGGTTTCAAACACAAAAAGTTTGTTAAATTTCTTAACAAAAAAGAATGCCCCTCATCACGAGGGGCATTCCTCACAGTGTTACGCCACACGAATGGGCTTGCCAAACGGCACGCGCGGCATGTAATCGTCCGGCACAAGCCAAAACACTTCATAGTCGACTTCGAGTTCTTCATAAAAATAGCCGGTTACATCGGTGATGTAAAACAACGTATCGATTTTTTGCGCAGCGGCCCATTCCAGCACTTCGGTGTACGACGATTTCCCGTGCTTGAAATATTTAATCGTCGCCACGCCAACCGGAGAGACATCGCGAATTTTAAAATCCGCTTGGACGAGCAGCGTGTCCGGGCGCAGCTTTTCAAACAGCTTGACAATGTTTTGAATGAGCATTGGCCGCGCCGGACGGTTTGATGTGTCGATCGCCAACGCGATGGAATGGTCTTTCCGCTCTTTGAGCAACGCCAATAAAGCCCGCTGCCATCTCACGATGATCATCCCCCTTATATCGGTGAATCGCCGTGCGCACTACTAGTATAGACGACGATGGGGGAAAGTACGAACTGTTTTTCTTTCCTTTTGCCCTTTCATTTCTCACCGATGGACAGCCTTAGCCATCAGCGGGGGCTGACCCAAAACGCGAATGCGTTTTGGGATCAGCCCCCACTTTTTTGCCTCAAATATAGAAGAATCGCCCTTTTTTCTGGTAGAATAGAGTCACCAAAACCACTACCACCGAAAGAAGGGCGATTCTTTTATGAAACATGATCATATTTCCTTTAAAGAGTATACCATGGACAACCTCTCTTTGCCAAGCAACATCGCCGATCTCATTCCACGGGATAACATGGCCCACGTGGTTCATGAGATGGTTGAACGCATCCCGATGGAGACGTTTCTTGCTTACTACAAAGGAGGGGGCGCCTCCGCCTATCATCCGAAAATGATGACCAAAATTCTCCTTTACGCTTACACCCAAAAAATGTATCATGGCCGTGAGATTGCACGGCAGCTCGAAGTCCACCTTCCCCTCATGTGGCTAAGTGGATTTCAAAAGCCGGACTTCCGCTCCATCAATCGGTTTCGTTCGGAGCGGATGAAAGACCTGATTGACGACCTGTTCCGGGAAATGATCACGCTGCTCGTGGCCGACGGCTATGTCAAGATGGAAGATTATTTTGTGGATGGAACGAAAATTGAAGCGAATGCCAACCGGTACACCTTCGTTTGGCGCAAATCGGCTGAGAAGTACCAGGAGAAACTCCAAGCCAATGTCGATCGGCTGATTGCCCAGATCGAGGCGATCGTGGAAGAAGAAAAGGCGGAAGACATCGACCCTTCGCCGGCCTTTACGTCAGAAGAAATCCGAAAGAAAACCGAGGAGTGGGAAAAACGGTTGGAGGCCGAGCCGGACAACCAACCGTTGAAGAAGGCCATCAAGAAGATGAAGGAGGACTACTTGCCCCGCAGTGAAAAGTATGAACACCAACTCCATGTATGCGGGGATCGCAACAGCTATTCCAAGACCGATGTGGATGCCACCTTCATGCGGTTGAAGGAGGATCACATGCGAAACGGCCAGCTCAAGCCGGCCTATAACGTACAGGTGGGTTCTTCCGGCCAATTTATTTTGGGGTATTCCCTTCATCAGAGGCCGGGCGACACTCGTTGTCTTCTCCCGCATTTGGAGACCGTTCGAGAGAAGTACGGCGTGGAACCCGAACGTTTGATCGCTGACGCGGCTTATGGCTCGGAAGAGAACTACGTGAAGCTGGAAGAGAAGCACATATCGGCCTTGATCAAGTACCATACGTATGAGAAGGAGAACACGCGCAAGGTCAAGAAAAATCCGCATCATCAGCAGAATTGGACCTATGTGGAAGAAGAAGACGTTTGGATTTGCGCCAATGGGAAAAAGCTGGTTCGCACCGGAACTTCGAAACAGACCACGGAATCAGGATACACCTCGGTCACCCGACACTACCAATGCCATGAATGCGAAGGATGTCCGTTCCGTTCGGCCTGCACGACTTCCAAGTATGGACGAACCACGCAATGGAACCCCGTCTATCATGAACAAAAACAGAAAGCCCGCGAACGGTTGGAGAGTGAAGAAGGGCAAGCCCGATACCGCCAACGCCAAACCGACATTGAGAGTGTATTTGGGCAAATCAAACAAAATCGCGGGTTTCGTCGCTTTGTCCTGCGAGGCCTCCAAAAAGTTTCCATCGAATGGGGGCTGGTTTGTGCTGCCCACAATCTTCTCAAAAAAGCCGCTAGGGACAAGCAATTGTCCTTGGTGGCGTAAATGAGGGGGAGAACAGAGTCGGAATTTTGTTCCGTTTGGTAAAATATACAAAAACCAGAGAGGGCTGACTCCAAAAGTCCGCTTTTTGGCGGACTTTTGGGTCAGCCCCGGCTTTTACTCCGGCGGGGACAGGGGAATGTCTGGCGCGTTTTCTTGCTCGACCGCCGCCTCGATCGTCCCTTCCGCGTAGACGTCGCTTACTTGTTCATGCGTCTCGGCCAACCCGGCGCCGAGAGCCGCGGCTGACTTGTAATCAGACGGATCATACTGGCGCCCGGCCACCTCAAGCGATTGTTTGTTCTCTGCCATTCGCTTTCCTCCCTGTTCACATCGTTCATTATATTAATGTGAAACAGGGATGAAAAAGGTTCATCACCAAAAGATGTACTTGACTTTTAAAGACAAACATGATAGCAATGTTGCTCAAAGAGACGTGTGGTATAAAAAGGAAAAATGCTGTTTTGATTTTCTCTATCATAATCGTCTTTCTTTGTCAAGTACACTTTGTGGTGAAGAGCCATGAAAAATAAAAAGAGGAAGTTTATGGATAATACATGTATACATCAAGACAAATGCGGCAAACTAACGGTAAACAACCAAAAGAGAGGATGATGGCCAATGAGACAGCCACAACAAAACGACAGCTTGGAGCAGCAACGAAAAAAACAACAGCCGGCAAAAAATATGGAAAAGCAACCGGGGTACGGAGATAAAAAATTAGAGGGCCCGAACTCCCCTGCAGAGTGAGGACGGCGGCGCAAAGATGAGACATTTGCTCGCATTGGCGCTGAAGTATTTGCTGACGGCTACCGTGATGTTCGCCATTTTGCCGTTGTTTTTGCGCATATCGTCCGCGGAACTATTATGGTTCAGCCTTTGGCTGACGCTAGTCGCCTACGCGCTCGGCGATTTGTATGTCTTGCCGCGCCTCGGCAACGTCTCGGCGACGATCGCCGATTTCGGCCTAGTGTTTGTCGCTACTTGGATCGGCGTTGGCGCGTTTTATGACGGTGCAGGGGGTGCTATGATCAATGCGGCCTTTTTCTCGGCCTTGCTTGCCGCATTAGGGGAGCTGTTGTTCCATGGCTATGTGTTGCGTTTTGTCATCGGCCAACATGGCGAGGAAGGGGTGCCGCTGATCGGCCGCCAGTGGCAGACGGAAGCGGCGGAAGAGTTTGACATCCGCACCGCCCGCCCCGATGGCCGCGAAGACGAACGGGTGGACGACGAAGACCGGCCGAAGCAAGAACCGCCCAACCCCCCGATTTTGTAGGCGAGGAGGCCGCCTAGCGCAAAACGCCATCGAACGGCGGCTCTTGGCTGCACAACCGCCTGCGGCCGAAACAAGACGGCCGCGCAAAACGACGAAAAGGGTGCCCATCTCGTGGCAGGCACCCTTTTCTATGCGCCGAGCCGCGGGCAAGCGATCCCCTAACGCTCCGGCCGCTTCAAAGACAGAAGCGTCTGTTTCAGTTCCGCTTCCATGGCCGCCAGTTCGCGTTCGGCCTGCTGCCGTTTCAAACGGCCTTCCGCTTGAATTTTCAACGTCTCCTCAAGTGTGGCGATCAAGTTTTCTTGCGTCCGCTTCAGCGTTTCGATGTCGACCAAGCCGCGCTCATTTTCCTTGGCGATTGCGATGCTGTTCGTTTTTAACAGCTCGGAGTTGCGCAACAGCAGCTCATTCGTCGTTTCAGCAACTTGTTTTTGCGCCTCCGCCGCTTTTTGTTGTCGAAACAGCGTCAACGCGATGACGACTTGGTTTTTCCAAAGCGGAATCGCGTTTAAAATCGATGACTGGATGCGCTCGACGAGCGTCTCGTTCATATGCTGAATCATGCGGATTTGCGGCGCGGTCTGGATCGTCACTTGCCGGCTGAGCTTTAAGTCGTGCACCCGCTTTTCCAGCCGGTCGGCAAACTGGCGCAAATCTTGCACCTCTTGCCAAGCCATTTGGTCGCCGGAGCGCTCGGCGGCCGCTTGCTTTTCCGGGATCGTTTTCGTCCGCAGCTCCTCCAGCTTGTATTCCGCGGCCGCAATATAAATATTGAGCGCCTCAAAATACTCTTTATTTTTCTCGTAAAGCGTCTCGAGCATCATGATGTCGCGAAACAACAAATGCCGGTGTTTTTCCAGCTGGTCGGCGATTTTGTCGATTTCAACGCCGATTTTTTGATATTTCGCCACCATCCCTTGCAGCGGCTTGGCCACTGTGCCAAACAAGCGGGACAAAAACCCTTTTTTCGCCGGCATTAAATCATCGGGATTGACTTCCTTAATTTTCGCCATAAGCTCGCTGATCACTTCACCGACCGGGCCGGCGTCTTTCGTCTGCACATGATGCAAAATCGTATGGGAAAACTTCGACAGTTCCGCTTGTGCCGCCACACCGTATTGCAAAATGGCCTGGTGGTTGGCCGGATCGATTTGTCGGGCCAGCGCCAATGCTTTTTCCCGATGCTCCGGTTTGAGCGCATCGAGCGCGTTAGCCGTCGTTTCCCCCTCTTCAAGCTGGGGGGCGGCCGGCGGGGAAAACGGCTGGGCCAGCAGATCGTCAAGCATGCTTGTCCGTTTCCGTTCATGAAGCTGTTCGAGTGACTCCATCTCATGATTCCGTTCGTCCACCGTCATTCTCCTTTCTTTGACAACGGCAAATGAAGCCGGGCCGATGATTGATGCAACGACTGCTCAAGCATTTTTGCTTCGGTTTGCAGCGACCAAACGTCGTTTGATAACACTTCGAGCAGCTGCCGCTCCGCCGCTTCGGTCAGCTCGCCAAGCAACCGCTCCGTTTGTTGCAGCGCCGCGGCCATTTCCGCATTTTGCTCCGGCTGCTGCGACAAGTATACGTATTTTTCCACCATTTCCACCGCCGTCGGCCACTCATTTAAGAAAAACGGCTGGGCGAGGCGAAGCTGGTGCGGCTGCTGCTCGACCGCGCGAATGATCCGATCGACGATGGCACTCAATCGGGAAACGGTTTGCCACATCGCCACCGAACGAAGCCGATAGCGGGCCCGGCGCAGCCGCTTCCATAACGCGCGCGCCTCGCCAAGCTGGCTGCGAACGTATGCCTGCTCCTCGGTCGGTACGTCAGCTGCCAAACGGCGATGCCGCCTTTTCATCACAGCGGACACCCCCCACATCGCTCCCATTCCTGATAAAAGCGAGGGCAAGACGTGAAAATCGGCGGCAATAAATACCATAACTGCAACGATGATCCCAACGTTCCATGAAACGAACCAGCGCCATATCGTGCGAAGCAGTTGCTTCATTGTCCATCCCTTTCTTCATCTTTTCTTCCATTATAACATGTCCACGCCATGATACGTACAAGCGCCCAAAGAAGTTTCATCACCAACTGGACGGCGCGCATAGGACAATGGCCGCTTCGAATAAGCTATAGTGAAACCATCGAAAGGAGAAATGGGGATGAATTCGATCGACTGGCAATTTGCCTCCTTTGTCGTGATCTCGCTGTTGAAGGAATATTGGTGCTATGTTGGCCTGCCGCGCGTCTACTATTGGCAAGCGGCGGACGAGGATCAAAAAGCTGCCTAATGGTGGAAGGAGGGAATGAAATGCAGTCATGGCATCGTCCCGCTCCCCCTGCCGCTTCTCGCCCCACACTGACCATCACTGGCCAAGGAACCGTCATCGCCAAACCGGATACCGTCCTCATCGCAATCGGCGTTCATACAGAACATCACAACATCCAAGAAGCCCTGACTGACAATGCCAAACGCACCAATGCCGTCATCGAAGCATTAAAGGCGCTTGACATTCCAATAGAAGACATTGAAACGACATCGTTTTCCATCCGGCCAACATACGAACATCATAACGGAACAACCGCTTTATCTGGCTATGAAGTCGAACATTGGCTGGAAATCACCGTCCGCGATCCTAAAAAAGCCGGCGCCATTTACGAGGCGGCCGTTGCCCGTGGAGCAAACCTCGCCCGCGGCTTGGAATTCCGTCTAGCAAACGAACAAGCCTATTACCAGCAAGCGTTGGCATTGGCCGTGAAACACGCCAAAGAAAAAGCGCTGGCCATCGCCCGCGCTCTCAGCTTGCCTCTTTATGACACGCCGATTGAACTGAAAGAACAGTCATCGCCTCGGCCGGCGCCATACAATCCGGCTGTTCTCAGCATTTCCTCATCAGCGCCGCCTGTACAGACGCAAGATGTTGTCATTACCGCCGTCGTGGAAGCGGTATTTGCTTATTCGTTCATTTCGTGATATCGACCTCATGGACGCGGGCGCCGCCAAACAGCTCAACGCGGATGGTTTTCTTTTTCCCATTCGAATGGACAATGGTTACAGTGTACGCGCCCGGCAAATACGGGCCGATTTTTTTGACAAATGGGTCTTTCGTCGCCTCCTCTTCCGCTTTCACCCCATTGACGACAAGCGACGCCTCCGGATCATCGACGCGGACATGGAGAAAATAGAGGGCTGGCTCAAACACATACCGATCCTCAAACACATGAATCGTAAACACCGGCGGGCGGGACGTCAATCCTTTAATATACACGTGCCCCCCCTCACGCTGGCGGTCGAACTCCTGATCGAGCGCTTCGTACGCCTCAGAATGCTGTTCAAAATAGGCGAATAACGGCGCGAGCGTTTTCTCATTAATGGGCACCGTTTCATCGATCGTTCTCAGCATCGTTTGCAAGGCAGCCGCATCGCGGTCTTCGATCGCTTCTTTCAACCGCGTGATGGCCAACTCTCGGCTCGCTGCCGTCTTTAATGTTCCGTACCCGCTCCAAACGAGCGTGCCCGCCCCCCATGCGACAGCGACCGCCAAAAGAAGCCAGCCGATGAAACGGTATTGTTTTTTTCTCTTTTCCCGGGACAATAGGCGCTTTTGCTGCCGTTTCTCATAACGCGCCAACACCGCCGCGCCGTCTTGTCCGCCGCGGTTGTCCGCTTCCCCCCCGTTTATGTTCGTTTCCCACCGTTGCAGTTTCATGATGGCTTCCCCTCTCCTTCTCTCTGTCTAGTTCCACTTTATGTCAGAGACAGGGAATATATGTTACACGAACAACGGTGCGCTTTTTATTATACTGGGGAACACAAAAAAACGGGTAGCCATTTGCATAGCCCCCGTCATTGGGAAAGGGAAATGTCCGGCCGCTCTGTTTGCTGCCTGGCCTGGTGAAACATCCATGCATAGAGCGCCGCGCTTCCTAGCGCCAGCATCCCAAGGACAACAAACGTCCATGCATAGCCGATCCATTCCGCCGCGGCGAGCGACAGCGGCGCCACCATCCGCCCGATCGTAAAGCGGAGGCTAGCGGCGGCAAAATATTGGCCGCGCATGTCTTCAGGTGCCAGCCTGGATACAAATGACTGCTGCAGACCGGCCGTCATCAGCTCGGCCAAGGTGAACAGCACCATGACCGCCGCAAATCCGAAAAACGACGATGTTTGGCTAAACAGCCACATTGTGATGCCATATAAAACAGCCGAGCCGATAAACGCCCACCGCTCCGAAAAACGCGCCATCTGCCGCGTCACCATGACCGTGCACAGCGCCACAAGCAGCCCGTTTTCCGCAATGAGCAGGCCAAAAGCATTGGCGCCGTCCACCGTCCAGCCAGCCCATAACGTTTCTTTATGAAGCGTCTCTTTCATATAGACCGGAAGCAACAAATCAAGCTGCATAAACGTCTGTGCGACAAGCACCCCGGCTATAATAAACAAGAAAAAGGTGCGGTCGCGGACAATGACGGCATACTGCCCTATTTGTTCCCGCCAAAACCGCAGCCACGGCACGGTTCGCCGCCCTCCCGCCGAATGCAGGGCTGTTTCGCGCAGCCGTCTGGCCAACACAGCCGCCATCGTTAAACAGGAGCACGCCGCCAAAAGCAGCAGCCAAAACAGGTGATCAGCATAAAACAGCCCGCCGACCGTCGGGCCAATCACGACCGAAATATTCACCGACGTATAAAACACCGCGAACACGTAGCTCCGGTCTTTTTCTGGCACGATGTCAGCAACCATCGCCTGGCTCGCCGGCCAATAAAAGGCGACGCAAATGCCGGCAAACGTAAAACAAAGAAAACCGACAAGTGGCGACGACCACCATGGGGAACTGGCCAAGGCAAAGACGAAAAACGCCGCCCCCTGCCCGTAAGCGGATAACACCATCATTCGCTTGCGCCCGAACACATCGGCGCAATAGCCACCCATCAAATTGGCGACCACGGAAAACAATTGCGACACAATCAATAACATACTGGCTGTTTCTTTGCCAAACGAGTCTGCAAAATAGATGGCCATAAACGGAAAAAACATCCAAAAAGTCGTATTCATCAGCGCCTCGCCATACAGGCGGACTTTTAAGTTGTGATCCCAATCGCGTATTCGCATTGGTGTCTCCCCCGCGATCTTCTCATTTTTTACAGCCTGTTGACCATTATAGCATAGTTTCCCAAGTTGTTAGCGAAATATTTTTGTACAAAAAAACCCTGCCCATCTGCATGATGGGCAGGATCACCGTCAACCATCCGCCTTACTTGCGGATAAATTGTTGCGTCCAAATATAGCCGTTTTCTTCAAAACCAACGCCGATATGCGTAAAGTTTTTGTTCAAAATGTTCGCCCGGTGGCCTTCACTGTTCATCCACGCATTGACGACTTCTTGCGGGGTGCGTTGGCCTTTGGCGATGTTTTCCCCGGCGGCTGTGTACGAAATGCCGAATTTTTTCATCATCTCAAACGGGGAGCCGTACGTCGGGCTGTTGTGCGAGAAGTAGTTGTGGACCGCCATATCGCGCGATTTTTCGCGGGCGACTTTGCTGAGAGCTAAGTCGACTTGAAGCGGCGGCAAACCGTATTTTGCCCGTTCTTTGTTCGTCAGTTCTACGACTTGTTGCTCATAAGCGTTCAAGCCGGTTGTTTTTTGTGTCGTTGTTGTTGGCGCTGTTGCCGGTTTTTTCGCTGGCGCTTGCGTATTGGCTTGCGGCTTTGCCGCTGGCTGTTTGACCGCTGCCGGAGCTTGCGGTTTCGCTGCGGCCGGCTGTTTCACTGCCGGTTGCTGCACGGCCGGTTTCGCCGGTTGGAACGACACAAACGGGAAGTATTGTTTCAACCATTTCTCGAAATCTTGAATGTTAGTGCTTGTATATTTTACTTGATACCCGTTCGCCGTCGGGCATGTCGTCCCTGCCGCTTCCGTTTTTGTTGTTGCCGCAAACGAAGCGCCGATGAGCGCAACCGAAGCGGCGATCGTGGCTAACATTTTTTTCTTCATCGGAATTCCTCCTTGTTTTCTATTTTCAAAATTAGTTTCTATTTTCAAAGTTTCAAAGACTTTCTCTATTCATCGTCACGCCATCCACTTAAGTTCTGTTTAGGAACAGTTCCAGCTGTTCTCTTGCCTGCGCCCCCATTATAACACGGGTTTTTTGTAATATTTTTGGTTTAAATTTGGGAAAAAGGACTGTTGGAAAAAATGAGCAAAAAACAGGCTTGTTTTCATTGCCAAATAAACGCCTAAGCCGCCGGCTGCAACGGCTGGCGATGTCATCCTTTCACACACTTCCATTCCTTTTTTTCTTCTATCAGCCGATCATTCTATATTTTTCTTGCAAAAAGGGAGTTGACAACCCCTCGAACACGCTGTTTCATTTAACAATTGTTACAGTATTGTTACAAAACAGATGGACAGCTTCTTATTTCTCGCAACAGATGCTCCTGCAGCCAAAAAAAGGCTTCCCCTGCAAAGGAAGCCGTCCATTCGTTCGTGGTATTTTGGTTCTTTTACTGTCCCGTATACCCGCCAACTGGAATGTTGTCTTTCCGGGCAACGCCGGTGCGGTAAGCCGCTTCGACGACCGCTTGTCTGACGCGTTCGACGACTTTGCTGTTAAACACGCTTGGGATGATGTACGATTCGCTCAATTCGTCTTCCGTGACGACCGAGGCGATCGCCTTCGCGGCAGCGAGTTTCATTTCCTCATTAATTTCTCGCGCCCGGCAGTCCAGCGCGCCGCGGAAAATGCCCGGGAAGCAAAGGACGTTGTTAATTTGGTTTGGATAGTCGGAACGCCCGGTCGCCATGACGCGCACGTACGGTTCGGCCAGCTCCGGATCAATTTCCGGAATCGGGTTGGCCATCGCAAACACGATTGGGTCGCGCGCCATCTTTTTCACGTCATCCACTTTCAAAATGCCCGGGGCGGAAACACCGATAAATACATCTGCGCCGGCGATCACATCCGACAAGCTTCCTTTGAGATTATCGGGATTGGTGATTTGCGCATACTCTTGCCAATACGGATTTTCGTACGTTTCATCGCGATGGATGGCGCCATAGCGGTCCACCCCAATAATGTTGCGCACGCCGGCAGCGAGCAAAATTTTCGTGCAGGCAATGCCAGCGGCGCCAATGCCGGTGAGAACCACTTTAATGTCCTCGAGCTTTTTGTCGACGATTTTCAACGCGTTGAGCAACCCGGCCAAGAGCACGACCGCCGTGCCGTGTTGATCATCATGGAACACCGGGATGTCGAGCTCTTCCTTCAACCGCTTTTCAATCTCAAAGCAGCGCGGAGCGGAAATGTCTTCGAGATTAATGCCGCCAAACGCCGGGGCAATCGCTTTCACAATTTGAATGATTTCTTCCGTGTCTTTCGTATCCAAACAAATCGGGAACGCGTCCACTCCGGCAAATTCCTTAAACAGCATCGCTTTCCCTTCCATGACCGGCATCGCCGCGTACGGGCCGATGTCGCCCAGCCCGAGCACGGCCGTGCCGTCCGAGACAACTGCGACCGTATTGCGTTTAATTGTCAACGAATACGCCTTGCGCGGATCTTCAGCGATGGCCGTGCAGACGCGCGCCACGCCCGGCGTGTACACCCGCGACAAGTCGTCGCGCGTTTTCACTGGGATTTTTGAATTTGTTTCAATTTTCCCCCCGATGTGCATCAAAAACGTGCGGTCGGAAACGTTCACAATTTTGACGCCGCGAATTTTTTTCAGTGCCTCAATGATCAAGTCGCACTGCTTCGTATCAAGGGCGCTGACGGTGATGTCGCGCACCGTATGAACTTTGCTTGATGAGATGACGTCAATGCCGACGATGTCTCCGCCCGCTTTGCCAATGGCTGCGGCGATATCGCTGAACGAGACGATATCTTTTTCGAACTGGAGACGAATCGTAATGTTCATCGCTGCCCCGCCTGGTAATGCCATAACCAATCGTCCTTCCTTTTCTCTATTTTTGTTTAAATCAGTAAATCATCTTACGGTACAAATGTTATCTTATGAACCGGAAAAAGACAACCCTTATTGTACACGCCCCTTTCTGCAGACGCACGCACCTTTCCGCCGAACGCGAAGCGGCATGCTGAGCGGCCGCATCATTCTTCCCGCCGTTCATGTTCCGCTGTTGGCAAAACAGCAACAGGGGTGGCTGACGGCAGAAAAACAACATGCAAGAAGGAAATCAGAGCAGCAATGAAGTAAACGTAAAAGAAAGGAAAAACTAGACAGGAGCGAAGAAGGATGAGAGAAAAGCTGTTTCTCGTGCTGGCCAACTTGTTTTGGGCCGGCAATTATGTTATCGGCAAGTCAGTCATCGCCGAAACAGGCCCATTTTGGCTGACATTGATCCGCTGGTGCGCCGCTTTTATCGTGTTGGCGCCCGTATCGTACTGGCTTGAGCGGCCGCGCTACCAAGACATCATCAAACAATATTGGCTTCCGCTCGCTGCGGCCGGGGGGCTTGGCGTCATCGGCTATAACTTGCTTTTATACGGCGCGCTCGCCTATACATCGCCGATGAACGCGGCGATTGTCAACTCGCTCAATCCGGCGATTATCGTCGTGTTGTCGTATGCGCTGCTGCGGGAGCGGCTGTCGAAAACCAATATTGCCGGCTTTTTGTTGTCGCTGGCCGGCGTATTGTTTATTTTAACGGATGGGCATATAGCGCACGTCTTCCGAACGGACTACAACCGCGGCGATTTGATGATGCTCGCCGCCGGCGTCGTCTGGGCGCTGTATTCGATCATCGGCAAAAAACTACCCGTCCCACCGATTACAGCGACAACGTGCTCCGTTTTTTTTAGCTTGCTGCTGCTGTGGCCGTTCGCATTCTTTTATCCGTTTCCAGCTGATCACATAAGTGCAGCTGGGCTCGCCGGATTGGTCTATATTTGCTTGTTTCCGTCCATTCTTTCCTTCTTATTTTGGAACATCTCAGTGCAAAAAGTCGGTCCGAGCCATGCCGGTGTATATTTAAACTTAATTGCCGTATTTACCGCTGTGATCACGTTTTTGCTTGGCGGTGCTCTATCCGTCCTGCAGCTGGCCGGCGGCGCAATCGTCTTGTTCGGCGTCTATTTGGCGACAAAAGCGCCGAAAGTGAAGACGGAACAAGTGGATATCGCAGGATGACGGCCGGGCCGTTTGGCGGACAGCATCATCAAAAATAAAACCCGCCATCACAAGCGGGAACCTTTAGCCATGAAAAACAGCGCCGCCCGCCGCACCCAAAACCCTGTTGCATGCACAAGCGGTCTCCCCTCACCCAAAGGGAGACCGCTTTTTGGCTATTGGAGCAATCGAAGGAACTCACGCATAAACGCCGGCAAATCCGGCCACGCATGGGCGGAGACAAGGTTGCCGTCAACATGGACCGTATTGTCAGACACATACGTTGCTCCGAGCGCTTCGACACCGGGTTTGCAGGCAATATACGCTGTCAAACTCCGTCCTTTCAGCAAATCCGGCATTGTTTCAAAAATGAGCGAGGCGTGGCAAATGGCGGCAATCGGCTTATTCGCCTCAAAGAAATGGCGAACGATGCGCTGCACGTTTTCATCAAGGCGAATGTATTCCGGCGCCCGCCCGCCCGGAATGACCAATCCGTCGTATTGCGCCGGATCGACTTCGGCGAACGACGCATGGGCGTCGATCAAATAGCCTTGTTTTTCCACATACGTATCCCAGTCGACAAAATCATGGACAACGGTGTGCAGTTTCTTTTTCTTCGGCGCGGCAATCGTTACGTCATGCCCTTCCTCCAACAAACGATAATACGGATAATACACCTCCAGCGCATCAACAGCATCACCCGTGATGATCAGCACTTTTTTGCTCATGGATTCCCGCCTCCTTGTCCATTTTTTCTTTCATTTCTATCATACTGGAAACGAGTGAAAAGGAAAAGTAAAATGATTGGTGGAAAGAGATGAAGCATCAGAAATGAGAGTCGCTATGGTTGCGACAGTAAGGAGGGAAACAGAATGACCATCACCTCATGGCTGGCCGCCTCGCGCCACACCGTCGTGCTGACCGGCGCCGGCATGTCAACGGAAAGCGGGCTGCCCGATTTCCGTTCGCCGCGCACCGGGCTGTGGGCGCGTTTCAATCCGAGCGAACTCGCTACCATCGATGCGCTGTACCATCGCCGTGAATCGTTCGTCGAGTTTTACCAATATCGCATCCGCACGTTGCAACAGTGCCAGCCGCACGACGGACACCGCTTGTTGGCCGATTGGGAGCGGCGCGGGATCGTGCAGACGATTGTAACGCAAAATGTCGATGGCTTTCATCAAGAAGCGGGAAGCCGACGCGTCATCGAACTTCATGGCTCGCTCCGCACCGTCCATTGTCAGCGGTGCGGGGAGTCAAAACCCAGCTTTGTCTATTTGCACGGTGTGCTGACGTGCGAATGCGGCGGAGTTTTGCGCCCGTCGGTCGTGTTGTTTGGCGAGCCATTGCCGGAGAAAGCCATCACGGAAGCATGGGAGGCTGCCCAACAGGCTGATCTATTCCTCGTGCTTGGCTCCTCCCTGCAAGTGTCGCCGGCCAATCAACTGCCGCTTGTCGCCAAACGAAACGGTGCGAAGCTTGTCATCATCAATTGGGAGCCGACTGACTTGGACGATCTCGCCGATGCTGTCATCCATCAGCGAAAAATCGGTGAAGTGCTGAACGAGCTCAATGAGCAGTTGGCGGAGGTGGATCCATGACCAAAGAAACGATGTTGCAAATGGCGCTCGAATCGATCGGCGACCACTCCCACATCCGCCATTGGCGCCGCGTATCAGGCGGCGACATCAATGACGTCTATCGCGTCCAAAGCGGCAAACAAACGTACTTTATCAAAATGCAACGTTTCCCGCCGAGTGGATTTTTCGCTGCCGAACAGATGGGCCTCGAGCTGATCAGGCAAGCACGCGCCATCAACGTTCCGCATACCTTCGGCTTCGGGGAAGCGGACGGCTGGGGCTGGCTCGTCTTGGAGTGGATCGAAGGAACAGAAACGGAACAGACGGCCGAACAGCTCGGCCGCGGCCTTGCCCGCCTCCATCAATGCCGCGGACCGGCGTTCGGGCTTGACCGCGATACCTATATCGGCATGCTGCCGCAGCGCAACGGCTGGTACGGCCGCTGGACCGACTATTACCGCGACGCCCGCCTTAGACCACAAATAACGCGAGCGGCGGAGAGAGGCCTCCTGCCCGTCAAGCGGCGCAAACGTCTCGAATGGCTGCTCGAGCGGCTTGACCAATGGCTCCCGGATGACTGTTTTCCGTCGCTTTTGCATGGCGATTTATGGAGCGGCAACTGGATTCCAGGACCAGACGGAGTGCCGTATTTGATCGATCCGTCTGTTTTATATGGCCATCATGAGTTTGAGATCGCGTTTACCGAGCTGTTTGGCGGCTTCCCAGTCCGGTTTTATGAGAGCTATCGCGAGCTTATGCCGCTCTCGGCTGATTATCATGACCGAAAACCGCTCTACCAGCTGTTTTACTTGCTCGTTCATCTCCATTTATTCGGCGAAACATACGGCAGCGCGGTTGACCGCGTGTTGGAACGGTATGCGGGGGAGTAGCCTCCCCCGCCTTATTTCGCCACCACTTGTTTCGGCCGCAACCGCAATGTGCTGCCCTTGACTTTTCCTAAACTTGTCACATGGTACGTCCCGTTGACCCAGTCGTCGATTTGGTCATGATACCACGGGCTGCGGAAATGGCCGGCCTGGCCGGGGCCGACAATGTGCCATCCGTGCCCGATGTCCGCCACATCGATGACAAATCGCCAAGAAGCGCCATGATTGACGATGCCATCCTTTGTATAACTCGCCGCCTGCACGGTGACATCGCTGCCGCCGACCGGGATCGGCTGCTCGCGGTTAAAGAAAAACTGCAGCACAGGCGAGGCGTTCGATAACGGGTGGGCAAAAAACAGCCGATGATCGTCTCCCCACTTCCACTTTTCTGGGTCATTCCCATATTTGTCAATCAATTGGCGGACTGTGCGATCAAGCGCCGTTGCGAGCACGCGGGAAACACCGCCTTGATCCGCAAACCATGGCGAGACGTCTCCTTTGGCCGCCCGCCTCAGCAGCTCATCAACGATGCTCTTTTTCCCTTCAAACAGCCGATCGACCGCCGGCGGAATGTCATCGTCAAAAAGGACGTCGGCGATTGCCGCCATCCAGTGATGGAAAATGAGCGGAGCCGCTTCATCCTTGCGGTCGACGAAATCCCACCGCCGCAACTCACTAAGGGCCGCCTTCGCCTGCTCGGAAAGCGGCTCGCCCGCCACTTGCTCAAGCAAAAGCGGGACAAACTCTTTTGCCCATAAGTTCATTTGATCCATTTGCAGCTTCTGCATCTCTTCGAGCGTCCAGTCATCTTTGCTTTGCAGCATCCCGGCGATCCGCATGTAGCGGTACGGCTGGGCCCAATGGTGGCTTAAATGGTACGGATAGCTGTCGCCGATCACTTTATTGTTGGCCGTGGCAATAAATCCTTCCTTCGGATTGATGACACGCGGGAGGCGATCAAACGGAATGAAGCCGATCCACTCATACTCATCCGTCCAGCCCGGAACAGGAAGAAGTCCGTTTCCCTTTTTGCGGATCGGAATTTTTCCGTTCGCCTTGTACGCAATCGTCCCATCTTTCGCCGCGAAAACGAAATTTTGCGTCGGCGCATGGAAGTGTTCGAGCGCCCGTTCAAACTGCCCCCAATTTTTCGCCTTGTTCATTTCCAGCACAGCCTGCAGTTCGGTTGACGGATCGAGCGCTGTCCACCGCAAAGCGAATACCGCATCTCCATCAGCCGGGGACGCGAATTCAGAAATGACCGGACCGTGCCGTGTCACCGTCACCTTGTACGGGATGGTTTTTCCACCTTTCACCCGAATCGGCTCTTCTATGACTTTGGCCTCTTCCCATCGGCCATTGTACAAAAATTGCCGCTTGTTGGCCGGGTTCCGTTTCTCAATATACAAATCTTGCACATCGGGTCCGGTGTTCGTCACTCCCCAGGCAATATCGTTGTTATGCCCGATAATGATGCCGGGGACGCCGGCAAAGATGACGCCGCTCACATTGACGGTCGGCGCTTTTAAATGCATTTGGTACCAAATGGATGGCGTGGACAGCGACAAATGCGGATCGTTCGCCAGCATCGGCTGTCCGCTTTTCGTTTTCCGGCCGCTTAACACCCAATTGTTGCTTCCGTTCCACTCGGACGGCAAAACCGCTGCAGCAAACACCCGTTCCACATCGATATGCACCTGTTCATACGCTGGCAAAATCGTCGGTGCCTCTTTCGGATACGAAGGAAACAGATCGTACGCCTTTTCTTTTGGCAAGTGCCTAAGCGCCCAATAGCGAAATGCCTGCCCTTCCCAATGGCCGCCGAGGTCAAACGCCATATATTTGCCAATAGCCAATGAGTCAACTGGCGTCCATGGCGCTGGCTCATAGCTGAGCAGCCGAAATTCGAGCGGCAGTTTGCCGGTTTGTTTGGCCAATGCGATATACGCGTTGACTCCTTGGGCAAACGCCTCAAGCACTCGTTTCGCTTCGTCCGAGTACATGTCATACGACGCCTCGGCCGCGCGGCGCAATCCAAGAGTGCGGAAAAACTTGTCGCGTTCGATGGTGGCATCGCCCACCACCTCGCTCAGCTGCCCCGATGCCTGGCGGCGGCTTAAATCCATTTGAAACAGCCGATCTTGCGCCTGCACAAACCCTTGAGAAAAAAACAAATCGTGCTCATTTTTCGACAAAATGTGGGGAACGCCGTCAGCGTCGCGAACCACGCGCACCTCATCAAGCAACCCTGGAACTGTGAGCTCGCCTTCCGTCATTGGCAACGAACGATTTATGTAAGCGTTTGCAAAAAGGCCGATGCCAACAAACGCGATCACGGCGAGCGCCACGGCCTGCCATGCGAGCCGTTTCCATCGCTTCTTTTTCTGCGGTGCATGAACAACCGTTTCCATTCGTTCACCCCCTTCTAAAAGTCTATGATCATTCAAAAATGAACAGCCCTTTTTTACCAAAAAATCTGCTTGATAAAACAGCGGGGCCTACACCGGCACCCGCTCCCCCACCCTTATTCAGCGCTGATCGCCTCGAGCAGCGCATCGCCGTTTTCGCTCACGCGCACATAAGCGAAACGGGCGTTTTCCTGCCATTGCATTCCTGTTTTTTCTGGCACAAAATATGATTCGATCCCGTATACGACTTGCGTGCCATGGAAAGTGCCGCTGATCAAAATGTCCCCTTGCTGCTCTGTATATCCAGGCTGTTTTTCGCCATTAACGGCATATATCCCGGCAAAGCGGTGCACCCCGTCCGGCCCTTTTCGCAGCACAACTTGCACGCGCCCGCTTCCGTCGAGCGACCGGACCGTGGAAATGTCGTAACGCAGCCGGATATAGTCCCCCTGCAGCACCGAACGCGGATCCACCGGTTCCAGTTCGAGCTTGACGACATGTCCATGTTGCAACAGACGCTCTTTCTGCCAAAAGGTATAGCCGGCGAACGAAAATTGGGCAACAATGACGGCAAACACAAGAAAGGAAGCACCGAAGCGCCAGCGCGCTCCTTCATCCCGCATCCATCCGTCCCGTTTTTCAAGCCACACCGCCCAAACAAGCAACAACAGCCCGGCCGCCAGCAAACTGACCGATTTATGAAGCAAATTCCACGCCAATTCATAATATTTCAGCATGAGATACAGCACTGTGTACACCCAAGCGGCCTTCCGCTCCAGCCGCCGCCCTTGGAACAGGAAAAACGCAAGTGCGGCGAGCATGGCAATATTGGCGGCGATGTATACTCCGTCAGCGGCAAACACATCCATGCTTGTCGCAATCCCGAGCGCTCCGAGCGCCAAGATCAGCGCGGTAAGATGCGGCTTGCCTCTCCACCGCCCGTATGCATACAGCCCGCCGTTGCACAAAGCAAGCGCCAGCAGCACAAACCGTCCTTCATCCATGATCGAACCGAGCGCTGCCGCCAAATAAAACGTGAGCGCCATGGTCGTCAGCCGGTGCACCCCGCTGTCTGACGAGCGCACAAGGCCAAGGGCTAACCCGGCCGCATACACGAGCACCACCGCAGTCGACACTTCCCACGCCACCGTCAATCCAAGCCCATAACCGACGGCAAGCAGCGTATAGCGGACGACCGCGTTCCAACGCCGTCCGAACGAGGCGGGAAGAACAAACGCTGCAATCGAAAAGAAAAAGAGCACATACGGCGACCACGATTCCGCCCAAAGCAAGTACAAGCCGAGCAGACTCGCCGTCGCCAACGCCGAAGCCGCCAGCGTGACAACGGCCTGAAACGCCGCCAAAAACCGCTTCCCGGCCCTTGTTTGGGCCGAAAACAGTCCGGTCCGCCGAAGCAGCACGATCCCGCCGTACAGAACCGCCGCGGCCGCCGCCAACCCGAGCAAAAGGAGCCACGTCTCAAAATGCTCGGCAAGCAACCGGATATATTGAATCAGCAAAAACAAGCCGGCAAACAAACTCGTCACCAAGACGTACGAGCGTTGTTTGGCGACAGAAAGGAAGTAATAAAGCAACCCGGCGAGCAGCGCTGCATGCACATATGGCCACCAAGCATCACGCCCGTACGAAAACCCGGTAACCCCCATGACAAGCAGCCACCCATGCATGGCCGCATAGGCGGCATGGGCCGGCCACGGCGAGCGGCTTACCGCAAACAGCACACCGTTCACAGCAACAAAGAAAAGCAGCCAGCCAAATGACGCCCATTCCGTCCACTCGATGGGATAAGCGGAAGGGAAATAATAAAACCAGCAGGCAAGTTGCAACAACACAACAGCGATAACCGAAAGCGCCGCATCTCTCGTCAGCCGCGCCAACAACGCCGTCGGCACCAGCCAGATCAGAAACAGCCAGTAGCTATCGGCATGCGAATTGTAAATTTGTCCAAGCAAGGCGAGCGCTACGCCAAACGACAACACCCCACCAATCAGCATCCAGCGTCCTAAAAAGCGATGGCGACCCGAAAGCGCCGCGCTTGCGATGTAAAACCCCGCCATCATGCCGATGCTGATCCCAACTTTCGCCTCTCGCCCCATCTCCGGCCAGTTGGCGGCAAAAAAATACACAATGCCGGCAATGATGCACAAAAACGCCAACGCATACCCCGTTTTCACGATCCGGGCCGCCATATCGCTTCCTCCCTGTGACTCAGATCTTTCCTCTATAAAGCATATGCTGAAAAAGCTGTCTAGAAGACCAGTGAAAACACGCCTCATTCCATCGTATTTTCCTAGTTGCCGCTCACCCTTTAGACTGTTTTCTTTATTGCAGTACAGGACACTATGGTTGGAGATCATTTTTTAAGTGGAAAATGTCCATATCATGCTCTGCCACTTTTTTGATCAAATAGTTGATCGATGACTGTTGCGAAGAGAACTGCCGCGAAGCCATGTCAAGAGCGGCCTGATGCTTATGGAGCATGTTCTCGATATAGCGAAAGTGGCTCCGCATTTCTGTTGCGAGGTTGTCAACTTTTTCTTCGACCCGTTCAACTTTCGCTTCAAGCCGTTGTTGCCCTTCTTTGAGCGTTTGCACGTCGCCCTTGATCATGTCCATGTCCGCTTTCAACGTTTGCACGTCGCCTTTGACCATGTCCATGTCCGCTTTTAATGTGCGCACATCCTCTTCCACCCGGTGAAGCCGCTGTTCCAAGCGGGCTTGCCCCTCTTGCAACAACTGCACTTCACCTTCCAAGCGCGCCTGTCCTTCTTTCAGCGCTTGGATCTCGCCTTCCAAACGCGCTTGTCCTTCTTGAAGGGCCCGGACATCGCCTTCGATCCGATCGAGCCGCATGTGGATCGGATTCAACTTTTGGTCAAGCAATTCAGCCATTAGTTGCACGAGTTCGGCTTGGCTCATCGTTTCTCACCTCCTTTCCCCCATTGTATCATTGTCCCACACAACGTCATAGTATAGAAAAAGAGATTTTCTTCTCCTTTTCGACAAGATCAGACGCTAAATCAAACCGATGAATCGGCTTCATCATCAAATCAACATGGGGCAAAAAATGATTTTTTGATGATCAGCTACAAACGGCCGCCTCGATGAATCCACATCCGATAAAGAGCAAGACAGGCCGCCAAGTAAGCACCGCCAAGCACAAACCCGCCAAGCACATCAGACGGATAATGCACTTGCAAGCTTAACCGGCTTAAGCCAGTTAAGAGCGCCAGCGCCGCAAACACGCCGTAAATGGCCGCCCGTTCTCCACGCTTGGTGCGCGTTTGCGCCAAAAAATACGCTAAAAGCAGCAAGTAAATCGTCCCGATCATCGCGTGGCCGCTCGGAAAACTGAACCCCCCGATCTCGGCATGCGGCGGGCGCTCCCGCCCCACAACATGCTTGATCCATTCGTTGATGCCATACCCCCCACCAACAGCGACGACAACCAACACCATTCCATAGACATCGCGGCGGAAAAACCATAAACCAATGACAAGCATCACACTGATGATGCCTATTGTTTTCCCATTGCCGAGAAACGTAAACGGATCGAGCCATTGCCATGAATCAAACAGCTGCAGCCCACCTTCGTCAGCCGCCTTTGTCACCCCGGCTGCCACGCTTGCCCAAACAGCCAAAAAAAAGACCGCGCCGACAGCCGTTATCATCCATAATCGTCGGTTCACTCTGACTCACTCCTTGTTGATGCTTCCTCACAACCGCATCAGTCGGTTGCCCACCACTGGATATCAAAGTCGATTTGTACGGAGATCAAACCAAAAGGAAACATTGAAAGTTCCTCATTATAACTTAATATATTTTCATGAACAAAAGAAAAATCCTCCTTAAAAAGCAGCACTTTTTAAGGAGGAAACAGCCGTTACGACGGCAGCTTCGTCTCTCCCATCAGGAACCGATCGACTTCACGAGCCGCCCCGCGGCCTTCGTGGATGGCCCAGACAATTAAACTTTGGCCGCGGCGGGCGTCGCCGGCGGCAAACACGCCCTCGATGTTTGTTGTATATTTGCCGTATGGGGCTTTCACTTTATTGTTCACTGTTTCCACGCCAAACTGCTTCAACAACGGCTGCTCTGGCCCTTCAAACCCGATGGCGATAAACACCAAATCACACGGCCATACTTGTTCCGTCCCCGGAATTTCTTTAAAGATCGCTTTGCCGTTTTCATCAATGATTTTTTCCATTTGAATCGTATGCAGCTCTTTCACGCGGCCGTGCTCGTCGCCTACGATTTTTTTCGTTTGAATGCAATATTGGCGCGGGTCGGCGCCGAATTTCGCTTTTGCTTCTTCGTATGCGTAGTCGAGCGTAAAGACGAGCGGATATTGCGGCCAAGGGTTATTGTCTGGGCGCTTGTCCGGCAAAGCCGGGTGTTTGCCAAACTGGACGACGCTTTTGCAGCCTTGGCGCAGCGCGGTCGCCACGCAGTCGGCCCCCGTGTCGCCGCCGCCGATCACGATGACACGTTTTCCCTTGGCATCGATAAACTGGCCGTCGGCAAAATTCGAATCCAATAAACTTTTCGTCACGCCCGTTAAATAGTCCATCGCAAAATGGACGCCCTCAAGCTCACGGCCTTCAATGGCCAAATCGCGCTGCTTTTGCGCACCGATGCACAAGACGACGGCGTCGTACTGAGCACGAAGTTCGTCAGCCATAATATCTTTGCCGACTTCGGTGTTCGTAATAAACGTGATGCCTTCCTCTTCGAGCAGACGCACCCGACGCTCGACCACTTCTTTTTCCAGTTTCATATTCGGAATGCCGTACATCAATAAGCCGCCGATGCGGTCAGCCCGCTCGTACACCGTCACCGAATGGCCAGCTTGGTTAAGTTGGTCGGCGCAGGCGAGCCCGGCCGGACCGGAGCCGACGATAGCCACTTTTTTTCCCGTTCGCGTTTTCGGAATGCGCGGTTTCACCCATCCTTCCGCGAATCCTTTATCGATAATGGCCCGTTCAATCCCTTTAATGGCAACCGCCGGGTCGGAAATCGCCACCGTACACGATCCCTCGCACGGCGCCGGACAGACGCGGCCGGTGAATTCCGGGAAGTTGTTCGTTTTCAGCAAACGGTCAAGCGCTTCTTTCCAACGGCCGCGGTACACTAAATCGTTCCATTCCGGAATTAAGTTATGCACTGGGCATCCGGAAGTGAGGCCGTTCAGCTCCAACCCCATATGGCAAAACGGCGTGCCGCAATCCATGCAGCGGGCGCCTTGGCGCGCCAGCACTTCTTCGGAAAACGGCTGCGTATATTCTTTCCAATCATCAAGACGGGAAAGCGGGTCGCGCTTTTTCTCTTCCTCGCGAGCATATTCCATAAACCCTGTTGTTTTTCCCACGATGGTTCCCCCTCCTTCTTTCCGTACACATCCTCTCTTCTCTCATGCGGCCTTCCCGCCTGTTGGGCCGATCAAAAAGCGGGGCCCCGCGAAGCCGCGGGGCCAAAGCGGCGCCGTCGCCCTGCGGCCGTCCGCAAGCTGCGGCGTTACTTCGCCACCGCCTCGAGCTGATGGACGCCGCCGACAGCCGCTTTTTTCTGTTTCGCCACCGTTTCAAACGCCACCATAACGGCTTCTTCGTGCGAAAGCCCGGACTGTTCGAGCGTTTCAATCGTCTCGATCATCAGTTTATAGTTGCGCGGAATGACTTTGACGAAGCGGCGGACGTAAGCGTCCCACTCATCGAGCACCAACGCGGCCCGCGGGCTTCCTGTGTAGCGGTAATGGTTTTCGATCATCCGGCGCACTTCCAAAATCTCGGCTTCATCTGCGAGCGGCTCAAACGAAACGAGCTCGCCGTTGGCCGTTTCCCGCCAGCTGTCATCGTCCGCCAAGACGTAGGCGATCCCTCCCGACATGCCGGCGGCGAAGTTTTTGCCGACCGAACCGAGAATGACGACACGGCCGCCGGTCATATATTCACAGCCATGGTCGCCGACGCCTTCGACAACGGCATGGACGCCGCTGTTGCGGACGCAGAACCGCTCCCCAGCGCGGCCGCGGATGTACGCTTCGCCGCTTGTAGCCCCGTAAAACGCCACGTTGCCGATGATGACGTTGTCCGCGGCGGCAAACGGCGCCTCATGCGGCGGACGGACGATCACTTTGCCGCCGGAAAGCCCTTTGCCGACGTAATCGTTCGCATCGCCGACGAGTTCGAGCGTCATCCCTTTTGGCACAAACGCCGCAAAGCTCTGCCCCGCCGATCCGGTGAAGTGAAGGCGGATCGTATCCTCCGGCAGTCCTTCCTCGCCGTAGCGCTTCGAGATTTCGCTTCCCGTCATCGCCCCGACCGTGCGGTGGACGTTGCGAATGGCGAGCTCGAGCGCAACCGGCTCTTGCCGCTCAAGCGCTGGCTGCACCGCAGGCAAAATTTCCGTATAGTCGAGCGTCTCTTCCATTCGATGGTTTTGCCCTTTGCTGCCTGTGCGCGGGCCATCGACTTGGTACAAGAGACGAGACAAGTCAAGATGTTTCGCTTTCCAATGCGCTTTTGCCCGTTCGCTCACTTTCAAAACGTCAACGCGGCCGACCATTTCGTCAATCGTGCGGAAGCCGAGTTCCGCCATAATTTCCCGCACTTCCTGAGCGACGAAATACATGAAGTTGACGACATGGTCCGGATCGCCGGCAAATTTCTTGCGCAGCTCCGGATTTTGCGTCGCCACGCCGACCGGGCACGTATCCAAATGACAGACGCGCATCATGACACAGCCTAAGACGACAAGCGGAGCCGTCGCAAACCCGAACTCTTCAGCGCCGAACAAAGCGGCCATGACAACATCGCGTCCTGTCATCAATTTTCCGTCCGTTTCCAAGACGACGCGGTCTCGCAAACCATTCAACATGAGCGTCTGATGCGTTTCCGCCAATCCGAGCTCCCACGGCAAGCCGGCATGCTTGATGCTCGTTTTCGGCGACGCACCCGTGCCGCCGTCATAGCCGCTGATGACAATGACATCGGCGTTCCCTTTCGCCACGCCAGCGGCGATCGTGCCAACGCCGGCCTTGGCGACAAGCTTGACGCTGATGCGCGCGTCTTTGTTGGCGTTTTTCAAATCGTAAATGAGCTGGGCCAAGTCTTCGATCGAGTAAATGTCATGGTGCGGCGGCGGGGAAATGAGCTCGACTCCCGGCGTTGAGCCGCGCACTTTGCCGACCCACGGGTACACTTTGTTGGCTGGAAGCTGCCCGCCTTCACCCGGTTTTGCCCCTTGCGCCATTTTGATTTGCAATTCGTCAGCGTTAACCAAATAATGGCTTTTTACGCCAAAACGCCCGGACGCCACTTGTTTGATCGCGCTGCGGCGCCAGTCGCCGTTGTCGTCTTTCACGTAGCGGGCTGGATCTTCGCCGCCCTCGCCGCTGTTGCTTTTTCCGCCGATCCGGTTCATGGCGATCGCCAGCGCCTCATGCGCTTCTTGGCTGATCGAACCGAACGACATCGCGCCGGTTTTAAAGCGGCGGACGATCGATTCAACCGGCTCGACTTCGTCAATCGGCACCGGAGGGCGCTTCGAATCGAAGTCGAACAAGTTGCGCAAAAACGTCAACTGTTCTTCATTGGCCAGTTTCGAATATTGTTTATAGAGGTTGTAATCGTTTTTCCGGCACGCCCATTGCAACAAATGGATCGTCTTCGGGTTGAACGCGTGATGTTCGCCGTTGCGCCGCCATTGCAGCTCGCTGCCTGCATCGAGCACATCGTCTTCATGCCGCGCTCCGAAAGCGGCTTCGTGGCGCATTTTCGCTTCTTTCGCAATTTCCGCAAGCCCGATGCCGCCGATTTGCGACGCCGTGCCGGTGAAGTATTCCTCAATGACATCGTCGCCGATGCCGACCGCTTCAAAAATTTGTGCGCCGCGGTAGCTTTGCACCGTCGAAATGCCCATTTTCGACATCACTTTGACGACGCCGTCAACAGCCGCCTTGATGTACGTTTTCGCTGCTTCCCGGTACGACAAGGCGATGACGCCGTTTTCTGACGCCTGGCGGATCGTCTCGAGCGCCAAGTACGGGTTGATGGCGTCCGCCCCGTAGCCGATGAGCGCCGCAAAATGGTGCACTTCACGCGCTTCGCCGCTTTCGACAAGCAGGCTGACGTTCGTGCGCGTCCCGTTGCGGACAAGGTGTTGATGAAGCCCGCTTACCGCCAGCAACACCGGAATCGCCACATGCGTGTCATCAACGCCGCGGTCGGACAGCACAAGAAGCGCCGCCCCGTTTTCGATCGCTTCATCCGCTTTGGCAAACAGCTCATCAAGCGCCTGTTTCAAATCATCAGTAAACAGCGTAGGCAGCACCGCGCACGCAAATTCCGGGTGTGGATTCGCTTTTAACGCCGCCAGTTCTTCGTTCGTCAACAGCGGCGTCTCAAGGCGAATGCGCCGCGCCGCTTTGGCGTCCGGATGCAAAATATTCCCTTCTTTACCGAGCAGCGTCATCGTTGACGTGACGACATATTCGCGGATGGCGTCAATCGGCGGATTTGTCACTTGGGCAAACAGCTGCTTGAAGTAGTTGAACAAGCTTTGCGGCCGCTCGGACAGCACGGCAAGCGGCGCATCCATGCCCATCGCCCCCGTCGGATCTTTCCCCTCCGTCGCCATCGGCAAAATCGTTTTTTCCACATCTTCAAACGTGTAGCCGAACGCTTTTTGCAGCTTGACAAGCTGCTTCGGCGCTTCGACGTCCTCCGGAATTTCCAGATCGCCAAGCGTGATCATTTGCTCGTTGATCCATTGGCGATATGGCTTTTCATGAGCCATTTCTTCCTTGATTTCCTGGTCAGAGATGATGCGCCCTTGCTCGAGGTCAACCAACAGCATTTTCCCCGGGCTCAGCCGTTCCTTATATAAAATGTTGTTCGGGTCAACATCGATGACGCCGACTTCGGATGAGAAAATAATATAGTCGTCTTTGGTGACATAATAGCGGGCCGGACGCAAACCGTTCCGGTCCAAAATGGCGCCGATTTGCTTGCCGTCGGTGAACGAAATCGCCGTCGGTCCGTCCCACGGCTCCATGAGACAGCTGTGGTACTCGTAAAACGCCTTTTTCGCCCCGTCCATCTGCTCATCCCAAAACCACGGTTCCGGAATGAGCATCATCGCGACATGGGCCGGCTTCCGGCCAGCGAGAACGAAAAATTCAAACGCATTGTCCAAAATCGACGAGTCGCTGCCGTTCGTATCCAAAATCGGCACGACTTTTTCCAAATCCGCGCCGAACGCTTCGGACACAAATTGTTTCTCGCGCGCCGTCATCCAGTTGACATTGCCGCGCAGCGTGTTGATCTCGCCGTTATGGATCAAATAGCGGTTCGGATGGGCCCGCTCCCAGCTCGGGAACGTGTTCGTGCTGAAGCGCGAGTGCACGAGGGCAAACGCCGAACGGAACCGTTCATCTTGCAAATCCAAATAAAACGCATCGATTTGTTCCGGCGTCAAAAGCCCTTTATACACGATCGTCCGGCTCGAGAAGCTCGCTACATAGCACTCGTTGTGTTCCACACATTTTTCGAATTGTTTGCGGATCACATACAGCTTCCGTTCAAACGCCAACTCATCAGCCACGTCATCACTTGCCGCGACAAACACTTGGCGGATGAACGGCTGGCTTTGCCGCGCCAGTTTGCCAAGCTTTTCACGATCAACTGGAACTGTCCGCCATCCGAGCAGCCGTTGCCCTTCTTGAGCGACGATCTCATTGAACATCGATTCATAGTACGCCCGTTTCGCTTCCTCTTCCGGCAAAAAGAACATCCCGACCCCGTAGCGCCCTTTTTCCGGCAAGTTCATCCCGCCGCACACCGCTTGAAAATACTCATGCGGAATTTGCGTCATAATGCCCGCGCCATCGCCCGTTTCCGGATCGCTCCCTTGTCCGCCGCGGTGTTCAAGCTGGCGAAGCATATGAAGTGCCTTTTTGATAATGTCGTGCGACGGTTTTCCTTTCAAATGCGCATAAAACCCGATCCCGCATGCATCATGTTCAAATTCCGGGCGATACAGCCCTTGTGCTTCCGGTAATCCGTAGTGTTTCATGCTGCCTTCCCCTCCCGTTCCGAATTGTCTGTAATATTCATTGTAGTTTTCAAAATTAATATAAACAATATATAATTTAGATAAAATCCATCTCTTTTTGCGATCAATCAAAAGGAGGGAAAAAAATGGAGCTGCGGCAACTGCAATATTTCGTGGAAGTCGCCCGGCGCGAACACGTCTCCGAAGCCGCCGATGCCCTCCATGTCGCGCAGTCGGCGATCAGCCGGCAAATCGCAAACTTAGAAGCGGAGCTTGGCGTGCAGCTTTTTGAACGGGAAGGGCGGAACGTGAAGCTCACCCCCATCGGCCGTCATTTTTTGCCGCACGCCGAAGCGGTGTTGAAGGCGGTCGATGATGCAAAGCAACAAATCGAAGAATATTTAGACCCGGAGCGCGGGACGATTAAAATCGGGTTTCCGACAAGCCTGGCAAGCCACATGATGCCGATGGTCATCTCCGCCTTTAAAGCGGAGCACCCAAACGTCTCGTTCCATCTCCGCCAAGGGTCGTACTATTATTTAATCGAAGCGGTGAAAAAACGGGAGATCGACCTTGCCTTTCTCGGACCGATTCCGGTTCGTGAAATCGGCATTAAAGGAGAAATTTTGTTTTCCGAACCGTTTGCGGCCCTCCTGCCGAACAGCCATCCGCTCGCCCGCCGCGACCGGATCGTATTGAACGAACTGCGCCATGATCCATTTGTAACGTTTCCAAAAGGATACATTTTGCATCAAATCGTTATTGACGCTTGCCACCAAGCCGGATTTTCGCCCAACATTTCATCGGAAGGCGAAGATCTCGATGCCATTAAAGGGCTTGTCTCCGCTGGCATCGGCGTGACCCTCCTGCCGGAAAGCGCCCTGTCGGAAAGCCTTCTTCGCTACGCCGCCAAAGTGCCAATCGAGATGCCGCAAGTAAAGCGCAACGTCGGCATTATCATTTCCGACCACCACGAACTCGCTCCGTCGGTGAAAGTGTTTTACCGGTTTGTGAAAGACTTTTTCGCGGAGCTCGAGCGGTATCAATTGCGGGGGTGAACGCTCCCCCGCCTACGCTCACGTCGAAAAATGGGTTCGAGATCACAAAAAAAAGACGCAGGTGCTTCCCCCTGCGTCTTTCCTTTCTTCTTCTGCACACTTCCCCTTTCCGTCGCCTTCACTCATCAAGGATCATTCAAAAAGAAGATGTGGAGAGCACCAAGTTCGGACGCTGCTTCCGTTCGATTGCGTCCGAACGTCATCCTAACCGCACGACCGTCCGGCCGCGCAGCTCGCCGCGCAAAATGCGCTCAAGCGCTTGCGGCAATTCAGCGAGCGAAATTTCTTGAACAATCCGCTCCAAATCCGGCTTTAAGTCGCCAGCGAGCCGCTCCCAAATGCGCAAACGCAAATCCATTGGACAATAGACGGAATCAACGCCAAGCAAGCTGACACCGCGCAAAATGAATGGATGGACGGTTGTCGGCACCTCGACGCCGCCTGTCAACCCACTCACCGCCACCGCTCCGCCGTAGCGGATGCGGCTTAACACCGTCGCCAGCGTCCGGCCGCCGACCGGGTCGACCGCCGCGGCCCAGCGCTGCTTATCAAGCGGACGAATGCGTTCAGCCGTGACGTCTTCGCGCGTCAACACTTCCTTGGCGCCGAGGGCGCGCAAATAGTCGTGCTCCGCCGTTTTGCCTGTGCTCGCTTCCACCGTATAGCCGCGCTTGGCGAGCATCGACACAGCCAGACTCCCGACGCCGCCCGTCGCCCCCGTGACAAGCACCGGTCCGCGTTCCGGCGTCAACCCATGCTCCTCAAGCCTGTGAATGGACAATGCCGCCGTGAACCCAGCCGTGCCGATCGCCATCGCTTCTTTCAACGTCAACCCTTTTGGCAGCGGCACGAGCCAATCGCCGTGCAGCCGGGCGTACTCGCTGTAGCCCCCGAAATGCGTCACACCGATTTCATATCCGGTCGCGATCACCTCGTCCCCTTCGCGGAAGCGCGGATGTTGCGACGAGACAACCACCCCGGCCAAATCAATTCCCGGCACGAACGGATACGTTTTCACAATTTTGCCGTCCGGAATGGACGCCAATCCATCTTTGTAGTTGACGCTTGAATAATGGACGCGGACAACGACGTCGCCTTCCGGCAAATCATCCATGGATATCGTCTGCACGCCGGCGGTAAATTCTGTTTCGGTTTTGTTGACGACAAACGCTTGAAATGCGGACATCATTCCTCTCCCTTTCTTCATGCATTCTTCTCTCATGTCATTCGACAACCAAACGCCAGATTCCTTTCTGAACCAAGAAAACCCTCGCTTCCGGTTGTCAGCGTAGGCGGGTGATGAATAAATGTCTCATGAAAGTCCTTCCTACACTTCCTTGACTTCTTTATGTTAAACTGTAAACAAACATATCTTTAAGATGAAAGAAGGTGAAACAGTGGGCAATACCCCTGACTTGAACAAAATTTACACGTACGCTGACTGGAAAACATGGGAAGGCCGCTGGGAACTGATAAATGGAAAAGCCTATAATATGACACCTGCTCCATCTTCGGAACATCAATTTGCCGTCGGAGAATTGTATTTTGCTTTGCGCCATTTTTTCCAAAACCAACATTGTTACGTCTTTATGGCGCCGTTTGATGTATTCCTTAGCAAAAATGAAACGTATGAAACCCCTGATGACATTGTCCAACCCGATATTGCCGTGATTTGCAATAAAAAACAGATTGTCCAAAAAGGATGTTACGGGGCGCCTGCGCTAGTTGTTGAAGTTTTGTCACCTTCAACCGCTTTAAAAGATTACAACGAAAAATTTTATACTTACCAACACTATGGAATTGCGGAATATTGGATTGTTGATACTGCTAATAAAATGATTCATGTGTACTATTTACACGAAGGTACATATCAACGGCATGCCACATACGGGCAACAAGACACGCTGCATTCCGCACAATTTAAGGACTTAGCTATTCCATTAACGTATGTATTTGAATGGGGTTAAAACGGCTCTTGTTCGGAATGGCCATTCAGTGTTCATGATCGATCTTTCGTCAAACGCACAGGAATCGATGATCCAGCAGCCTGCCCTAAGGCAGATGTCTAAGAATCTCCCATCTCGAAACCGGGAGAACGTCCAACCCTAGCGACAGCGGCCTGCTTCTATGTTTTTCCGAATGTCTGCACGAAGGCAAACAAAACACCAGCCTGTCGACCCAAGCTGGCGTTTGTCCTTCTTCTTATTGAATGGCCGCTAGCGCCCCGCTCAAGACGCGGACCACAAACGAAAGTTCATCATCCGTGATGCAAAGCGGCGGCGACAAGGTGAGCACGTTGTTGTATCCGGCGACTGTCGTTCCGTTTTTGCCGATGATGAGGCCGTTTTCTTTGCATCGATGGATCACTTGATTGACAAGCGACACATCGAGCGGCTCTTTCGTCGCTTTGTCAGCGACAAGCTCAATGCCGACAAGCAGCCCTTTGCCGCGCACATCGCCGACATACGGGTGGCCGGCTAGGTTCGTTTTGAGCTCATCAAGCAGCCATTCCCCAGCCTCGCGCGAGCGGTCAAACAGCCGCTCCGTCTCCATAATCTCGATGTTTTTCAGCGCCACCGCGCACGAAGCCGGGTGGCCGCCAAACGTATTGACATGGCGGAAGTAGTCGTATTCATCCGTTCCCTTGAACGCTTCATAAATCTCTTTTCGCACCGCCGTTGCCGCCAGCGGCAAATACGCGCTCGTAATGCCTTTTGCCATCGTGATGATGTCCGGCTTGACGCCGTAGTGTTGAAATCCGAACGCCGCTCCCGTCCGGCCGAAGCCGCAGATGACTTCATCGACAATCAGCAAAGCCCCGTGTTTTTCACACACGTCTTTGACCGCTTTCATATACCCGTCCGGAGGAATGAGCACACCGCCCCCGGTGATGATCGGCTCCATAATGACGGCCGCAATCGTTTCACTCAACTCCCACGTCATGACATCATCAATGGCCTTGACCGCCCGCAACCGGCGCGGGTCATCCGCCGCATCCGGGTCGCGGTACACATCCGGCGGCGGCACATGGATGAACCCTGGCGCGAGCGGTTCGTATTTGTATTTCCGTTGCGCCTGCCCGGTCGCTGAGAGCGCCCCCATGGAATTCCCATGGTACGCCCGGTAGCGGGAAATGATTTTGTACCGGTGATGCTCCCCGCGTTGCTGATGGTATTGGCGGGCGATTTTAAACGCCGTTTCGTTCGCCTCTGATCCGCTGTTTGAGAAAAAGATGACATACTCATCGCCCAACAGTTCGTTGAGCTTTTCCCCGAGCTCGATGGCCGGCAGGTGGCTTTGCGTGAGCGGGAAATACGCCAGCGTCTTCAGCTGCTCATACGCCGCTTCGGCGAGTTCCTCGCGCCCATAGCCGACGTTGACGCACCAGAGCCCGGCCATCGCATCCAAATACTGGCGTCCAGCTGCATCCGTCACCCAGCAGCCTTTCGCTTCGGCGGCAATCAGCGTTGCTTGTGGGTTATACGGCTTCATCGAATGCCAGATATATCGGTCGTCTTTTTCGAGCCACAGTTGGTGGGTTTGTTCAGTTTGCATGATTCTCTGCCCCTTTCACCCAACACAGGTTAAAAATCAAACCGGGAAGTAATCATCTTTTTGCGCGTGTAAAAATTCACGCCATCTTTTCCATTCACATGAAGATCGCCGTAAAACGAATCTTTCCAGCCAGAGAACGGGAAAAACGCCATCGTCGCCGGCACGCCGACGTTAATGCCCAACATCCCCGCATCGGCCTCTTCACGGAATTTCCGGACGGCCTTCGCATCCTTTGTATAAATCGTCGCCCCGTTCCCATACCGAGACTTCCGAATATAGCTGAGCGCTTCATCTAAATCATTGGCCCTCAGCAAACTTAATACAGGTGCGAAGATCTCTTCTTTCGCGATCGTCATATCCGGGGTGACATAATCAAAAATCGTGGGACCTAAAAAATTGCCTTCGGGTCTATCATCCATTTCCTTTCGCCCATCGCGTAGCAATACCGCGCCCTCTTCAATCCCCTTCTGAATGTAGCCTAGCACCTTTTCACGGTGAGACTGCCGAATGACCGGGGTTAATAACACTTCCGGATCCATACCATTCCCAATAATCAACTCATCCGCTTTTTGTTTCAACCGACGGACGAACGTTTCGTTTTCCCCGACAATCACGACTGCACTGCAAGCCATGCAACGCTGGCCCGCGCTGCCAAACGCTGAGCTGATCACATGTTGTACGGCCGTCTCTACATCCGCATCTGGCATGACAATATGATGATTTTTCGCCCCCGACAACGCCTGCACTCGTTTGCCTTGCGCTGCTGTCCGTTCATACACATACTTGGCCACTGGCTGTGAACCGACAAATGAAATCGCACGAATATCCTCATGATCAATCAAGGCGTTGACCACCTCATGCGCTCCATGAACGACATTGAGCACTCCAGGAGGGGCACCTGCCTCCGTAAACAGTTCTGCTAACTTATTGGCCAAAATGGGCGTCCGTTCCGATGGCTTCAATACAAACGTATTGCCGCACACAATCGCCAACGGGAACATCCAAAGCGGCACCATCATGGGGAAGTTGAACGGAGTGATCCCTGCCACAACTCCCAACGGATAACGAAACATTTCCGAGTCAATCTCTTCGGCAATATTCGACAGCGATTCCCCCATCAGCAAAGTCGGAGCGCCGGCCGCAAACTCCACGCATTCAATCCCCCGTTGAATTTCTCCGTACGCTTCTTTATACGCTTTGCCATTTTCCTGTACGACAAGCTCCGCTAATTCCTCATGATGCTGGTTTAACAAATGGTGAAATGAAAACATAATCCGCGCTCGTTTGGGAACAGGGACATCTTTCCACGTCGCAAACGCTTTCTTGGCTGCTTGCACCGCTTGATCGACATCCTCTTTGGTTGAGATCGGAACACGCGCCAACACTTCCCCAGTCGCCGGGTTCGGGACTTCTAGCGTTTCTGTGCCACTCGATGCCACCCACTGTCCGCCGATATAGTTTTTGAGAACCGTCGTTTCCGGTTTGGTGATGGACATCAGATTCTCCTCCTTATTCCTATCTTTGTTCATGATCTAAATATTTTGTATTGTTACACAAAATTATCCTCCAGTTTTTGATTGCCTTCACTAGACAAAGCGTAAAAGCGATTAGCCTATTTATTCCACAATGTGACCAAATTTTGAAAATGTGCGCGCCTTGGACTGAGATTTTCATGTCGGTGGAGAGCAAAAAATTGCTCATGGATGTTTTTACGAAAGAAATCCCCCTAGAAGCCTACGGCATCTTCTGCTTTTCGCTTCTCAGGGGGGAGACTTCTTACTTACAATCTTCGCAACCGATCATGCTGCACATATTTGTTTTCCATACTTTGCGAGTGTAAATATTCATATGCCTTGATCATAAACTCAATAGCGAGCCGTTTTTCCGGATTCATAAAATCCTCTCCCAAAAGCGACTCTAGTTTTTGGATTCGATGATACAGCGTTTGCCTAACGACAAATAGTCTTTGTGCGGTTTCTTTTTTTGAACCGTTACACGCCAAATATACCTTTAACGTTTCCAACAAGTTTCCATTATATTTTTCATCGTATTGAAGAACAGGCTCTAAGTATTCCATGACAACTTCATACAAATCATTGTATTTATGAATAAGGGAAATAATTCGATAGATATGCAAATCCTCATAAAAACAGCTATTGGCTCTGCCGCCAAGATGATGTTGAATTTTGATCGTCTCTAAAGCCGTCCGATAACTTTTGTCCATATGAGAAACATTTTCGATAAATTTTCCGACCCCGACAACAAATTGAGGTAATTTCTTCTTTTGAATATAATCCGATTCAAGCAAAGAATTCAGTCCTATTTTCATTCGACTTTTCCATGTTTTCATTTCCCTGTTATTGATCATAATAAATACGATGCTGCTGTGAAAATCGACAGGAAATGTCGAAAAACCTTGTTGTTCAAAAATCGTCCGGCATAGCATTTTAAAATAAATCATGTCTAAATTCGAGCATTGCTTCATTGAAGATTTAAAACGGACAACAAGCACTGTCCCTCCTTTTGGATTTGGCTCTGCCCCATACTCAGCCAAATAACTAAACACATTTTCAATGGGATGCTCTCCCTCTAGCCAGCTTTTCAACCACTCATTTTCTTCTACTCTCTTTTTTTCATCGACATACAAATCACGAAGCAGATGCTGTGCCAGCGCAGTTGCCGTACGATCCAAAATCAGCAGATCAAATTCGCTGATTTCCTTTCCGGTTGACACAATGGATAGCTCGGCATATTCATTCCCGAGAAATTGGATCGGTTTGGTGGCCACTCTTTTCTTGGAAGCTGCGTTGTCGTCAACTATCAACTGTTCTTCCTTAAATGTTTTGCTGTATTTAGGAAATATCTCCACCTCTCTGCCGTTTATTTTAAAAACTACTTGATGTCCCGAATAGTGGTGCAATAGTTTTAAAATTTCACTATAATGATCCATTGAAAGTAATTTTTTGTTTAATTGCTGTGAATATGATTCTAGTCCGGAGATGATTTCATAGTGTTGGTTAATTAAATAAGTGTGGATGTCTTGGGTGATCTCAACGAAAGGCACTTCTTTAAGAAAGAGAATGATCGGAAAGTGATGCACATTCGCTAAATCGATTACTTCTTGCGGAACAGAAGGAGTATGCATACCGATTTCAATACATAATCCCGAAGCGTCACAGTTGATAAGCTGTTCTACAAACGATCGAAACAGTTCCTTATTTTCCTTCCATCCTACCCCAGTAGATAAAATCAGCTCTTTTCCGTTTAACAGATGATGGATTTTCGCAACTTCGACAACATGCACCCATTTTACAGTGCGGTTGAGCCCATTATGCCCTGCAACCACTTCAACATGTTCAAAATGTTTCCGCTTTAGAATATCAGAAACCGTTAATGTAGGAGTCTTCATACACTTTGTTTCACTCCCCTTACACCAATCATGGCAATGCCATTTTAATATTAGGCAGCGTAAACGGTCGCTCCTGCTTCTATCACAAATTTTTATGTAACGGCTTGGCTATATATGGCCTTCTACGTTTCATTATACAGAAAGCAACATCATCGATCTCGTTTTATGTTATGAGATGTGACATTCATTTAGGCGATTCGCGCTCTGTTTCATGAAAATCAAAGCGCCGGCCCTGCCTCTATAATGATTGAGGATATATAGAGGAACTCGTTCCGGCGCTTATCGCGATGTGCATCGCTCTTCTCTCTATTCGTGGTGTTTTCTGAGCTGGCGGATTAATAATGACGAAAAATATTTGCGTGCATCAGCGTTTGTAATATGCAGTGTTTGGATATCTCTTGTTTCTGACAAAGAGTCTTCTTTCTCAAATTCAACAAACGATCCGCTTAAATTTTCTTTTACGCTTTTCATATAGTATCCTTGTTCAATTAAGTAATCGATCTTTTCTCGCTCACGTAGAAACTGATGGTAAGTCATCACACACCCCCCGCTTCTCGTCGTGACCCGCATCCTTACCGCCAGGCACAGCTTGTTGGTGTTCAATGATTTATTTACGTTAGGACATTTTCACCACATCTTGGTCGGCCATTAGCGCCCCATATTTCGCGCGTTTAACATATTGGCCGTACCCCGGTTTCCCGACAAATTGTTTATCACGTACCACAAATTCTCCTCTACATAAAACCGACACAGGTTCCCCTGTTACTTTCATCCCTTCAAACGGATTATAATCCACAGCCATATGGTGTGTTTCGGCTGAAATCACCCGTTCAACCGTTGGATCAAAAATGACTAAATCCGCATCCGCACCGACGGCAATGGTTCCTTTCTTCGGGAATAGACCAAACAATTTGGCGATTCTTGTTGATACAATATCAACAAACTGGTTGAGTGTAATTCTCCCTTTTTTCACTCCTTCACTGAAAAGAATACTCACCCGATCCTCAATAATAGGACCACCATTTGGGATTTTGGTAAAATCTCCCCTTCCTAATTCTTTTTGGCCTTTAAAATCAAATGAGCATTGGTCAGATCCGAGCGTTTGCAGCTGGCCGTTTTTCAAGGCATTCCATAGCACTTCTTGATGCCATTTCTCACGAAGCGGCGGTGACCATACATATTTAGCACCTTCAAAATTCGGCTTTTCTAAATAGGACTGATCGAGCACCAGATACTGGGGACAAGTTTCGCCCCATACATTCAACCCCTTATTGCGCGCTTCAGCAATTTTCTCTACCGCTTGAGCACACGATACATGAACGACGTACAATTGCGAACCAGCGAGTTCTGTCAATTGACAGGCGCGCCCCGTCGCTTCTCCTTCTAGCTCTGGAGGTCTCGTTAATGCATGATAAATCGGATCAGTATGCCCGTCCTCCAAGGCTTTTTTCGTTAAATAGTCAATCACGTCTCCATTCTCGGCATGCACCATGACAAGCGCTCCGAGTTCTTTTGCCGCGACTAGCGTCCGATACAAGGTTCCATCATCAGCTTGAAACACATCTTTATACGCCATAAATACTTTAAAGGAGGTAATTCCTTCTTCTTCGATCACTTTTGGAAGCTCTTCAAGCACATCGTCCGTTATTTCACTGATCATCAAATGGAACCCGTAATCGATCACCGCTTTCCCCGTCGCTTTGTTATGCCAAGTTTCAATCGCTTTTTTCAGGGGCTCACCTTTATTCGTTAAGCAAAAATCAATAATGGTCGTCGTCCCGCCAAATGCGGCGGCAATCGTCCCCGACTCAAAGTCGTCTTTTGTCACAGTGCCGCCAAACGGCATATCTAAATGGGTGTGCGGATCAATGCCTCCTGGAAACACATAACAACCTGTGGCATCAATCACTTCCGCTCCGCTCTCATCTAAATTTCTCCCGATTACTGCAATTTTCCCATCTTGAATGAGGAGATCGGCTTCATATATATCTGTAGCGGTGACAATTGTTCCATTTTTTATCAATTTTGTCATCATGATACCCTCCTTCATTTATAATGATTTGATATCCACACTGCAACCGCTTAGCCGGCCAAGGGCCGCTTGCCGTTCATTCCATGTCATCGGGGGATGTTCGCTTGGCACTTCGACCATCTCAATCGCTCCGTCAACCGGACAGACGATGGAACATAAATTGCATCCTACACAATCTTCTTCGCGCACTTTTAAATATTCTTTTCCGTTTTCGTCTACGAGACGCTCAATGCATTGATGGGAAGCATCTTCACAAGAAATGTAGCACTTATTGCACTGAATACAGCGCTCACGATGAATTCGCGCCACAACCTTATAATTGAGGTCCAAATCTCCCCAATCAGAATACTTTGACACTGATTTCCCTACAATATCCATTACGGAAGCAATTCCTTTTTCATCAAGATAGTGATTCAACCCTTCAATCATATCCTCGATAATCCGAAACCCATGGTGCATAACCGCCGTGCACACTTGAACTCCTGTCGCTCCCATTAACATAAACTCAACGGCATCTCTCCAATTGGAGATCCCGCCAATTCCCGAAATCGGAATGCGGATACGCGGGTGTCGCGCGCATTCGGCCACCATATTTAAAGCAATGGGTTTTACTGCTGGACCGCAGTATCCCCCGTGCGCCCCCTTTCCTGCTACATGTGGAATCGTATTCCACGTATCTAAGTCCACCCCCATGAGACTATTGATTGTGTTGATCAAACTGATGGCATCTGCCCCGCCTTGGGCAGCCGCTTCAGCGGTCGCCGTAATATCGGTAATATTAGGAGTTAATTTAACAATGACAGGGGTGCGTGCCACCTCTTTGACCCAATATGTTTGTCGTTCGACCAATTCTGGCACTTGACCTGATGCCGATCCCATCCCCCGTTCCGCCATTCCATGCGGACAGCCAAAATTGAGTTCCAACCCATCCACGCCCACATCTTCTACTCGCTTCACAATCTCATGCCATTTTTCGCGCTTGGGCTCGACCATCAAAGAAGCAACGACAGCCCGGTCAGGAAAACGTTTTTTCGTCTCATAAATTTCCTTTAAATTTTCCTCAAGAGGACGATCCGTGATTAATTCAATATTGTTAAAGCCCATGACTCGCTGTCCGTTAAAACTGATTGCCGCAAATCGGGACGATACATTCAAAATAGGTTCCCCTAATGTTTTCCATACCGCTCCTCCCCAACCCGCCTCAAATGCCCTTTGCACTTGATACCCCGAATTGGTGGGAGGGGCGGAAGCGAGCCAAAATGGATTGGGGGACTTGATTCCCGCTAAGTTAATGCTTAAATCAGCCATTGCCGTTCCCTCCTCTCATTTAGGCCGTTTCGCTTACTGCCTTTGTCAAATATCGATGAATCCCGTAAGCTGCTTCCTTCCCTTGCTGCGCTGCCACCACCACCATCGCTTCGCCTTTTCCTCTTTCAAAAATCACATCCCCACAAGCAAACACCTTCAGATTCGACGTTTGATAAGTTTCAGGATTCACCTTGACTACGCCATGATCATGCTCTAATCCAAAAGCTTCAATCAATTCGATATGGCGCTCTTGCCCAATGGCTTTAATGACAACATCAACCGGCATAATAAATTCCGATCCCTCAACCGGAAGAGGGCGGCGGCGGCCATCAGCGTCTGGTTCTCCCAATTCCATCCGAACGCATTCAACATGAGTAACCTTGCCCTTACTGTCGCCAATAATCCTTTTGGGTGCTGTTAGCCAGCGAAATTCGACACCATCCTGTTTGGCAAACTCATACTCAAATTCATAAGCTGTCATTTCTTCTTTCGTCCGGCGATATAAAATTTTTACATTTTCCGCTCCTAGACGCACCGAACAGGTAGCTGCATCAATCGCGGTATTTCCCGCACCTATCACAACTACCCTTTTCCCCACCAGCCGATCAGTCAACGGTTTTGTTTTCGTCTCTTTAATCAACTCAATGGCATCATATACTCCGTCCAAATCTTCTCCCGGGATTCCTAACTTTGGCACTTTCCCCATGCCAACAGCTAAAACAACAGCATCATAATTTTCTAGGAGCTCGTTTACTTCAATATCCTTACCAACCCTTGTATTCGTGCGGATTTGCACGCCTAAGCTTTTGATTTGATTGACTTCCCACAACGAGATATTTTGAGGGAGGCGGAAAGAAACAATGCCATACGTGTTTAGCCCGCCTGCTTGGTTCTCCGCTTCAAAAATGGTCACTTCATACCCAAGACGAGCTAGTTCTCTGGCCGATGATAATCCAGCAGGGCCGCCGCCGACAACCGCCACTGTTTTTCCATTTTTTCGTCCCGCTTGGAATAATACTTCTTTATTTCGGATCGCCCAATCGGTCGCATATCGCTGCAATTTTCCAATCATAATGGGTTTTGTAGAATGATTTAAAACACAAGCCCCTTCACATAATTCCTCTGTCGGACACACTCTTGCACAACTGGCGCCAACCGGGTTTGACAACATAATCGTTTTCGCTGACCCTTTTACATTCCCAGAAGCAATTTTTTTGATAAAAGCGGGGATATCAATCCCTGTCGGACAAGCTCGAATACAAGGAGCGTCATAACAGTACAAACATCGATTCGCTTCTTCCATTGCTTCTCGATCTGTCAAGCCAGGCTCTACTTCTTCAAAGTTCTTTTCCAAACGTGATTGCTCCATCTCCATCCCCCTCCACGCGTCATTTTTAAAGAAAGGGAATAGAGTCATTCCCTCCTCCCCTTTCTCGCTGCTTTCTATGGAAGTAAAGCCGTCATTTCACTATAGGTTTCCGGACGACGATCACGGTAAAATTGCCAAATATCGCGCACTTCCCGAATCATCTTCTTATTCATAACGCCAATCACCACTTCATCTTGATCACGGCTGCCCATGGCCACAAAGTTCCCTCTAGGATCAACCAAGTAAGACTGCCCGTAAAACTCTCCCATGTTCCACGGTGCTTCATATCCAACCCGATTGATGGCAGCCACGTAATAGCCATTGGCAACGGCATGAGCCGGTTGTTCCAGTTTCCATAAATATTCGGAGAGACCTGCTACCGTAGCGGATGGATTGAACACAATTTCAGCGCCTTTTAGTCCTAAAATTCGCGCTCCCTCTGGGAAATGACGGTCATAACAAATATAAACGCCGATCTTGGCAAATGCGGTATCAAATACCGAATAGCCTAAATTTCCAGGCTTAAAATAAAATTTTTCCCAAAATCCACAGCCCTCGTTTCCTACCCCGACATGCGGAATATGCTGTTTGCGATACTTTCCTAAGTAGGTTCCATCGGCATCAATGACAGCTGCCGTATTATAGTAAGTAGCAATTCCTTCCCTTTCATAAATCGGTAGAACGATCACTACCCCCAGCTGTTTTGCTATTTCCTGAAACATTTTGGTCGTCGGACCATTTGGAATTTCTTCCGCCGCCTCATACCATTTTGTATTTTGCTCGGCGCAGAAATACGGGCCATAGAAAATCTCTTGCAAACAGATGATTTGTGCTCCCCGATCTTTTGCCTCCTTGACAAGCTTGACGTGCTTTTCAATCGCCTTTTCCTTATGAACCTCGACCGGCTCGTCCCCATGCACATTATGAGAAGCTTGGATCAAACCAATGGTCACTTGATCAGCCATGCTCCAATCACTCCTTCTTCATTTTATCTAGTTTCACAATTAGGCTGAACTTTAAGAATATTCTACATAGTAAATCACCAGCTTTTCATTATACACTTTGTTAAATAATAGAAAACATTGATTGTTCACTATGTAAATTTCAGCGAAATAAATATACAGCTAGACGAAGTTGCTCCCTAGGATTGAGAACATCAAAATGTGAGGAATAGTTACACATTTTACATAATGAATAGATTTCTCTTTTTCTTATTTGACAAATCGTATAATGAAAAATTTACATAGTATAGATAGAATTTTCTTAAATTTCTCTTTTATACACTGGATTTTTAAAAAAAGGGGGATATGAATGAAAACACAAATTGAACACAATGGGATTGTGGTCTTGACGGAGGAAGCCGCACAAGAAGTCAGTGGAAGTCCTTTATGGAATGATGACTTGCGTCCGACAACAAGGCAAGAACATTCATGGAAAGGAATCAATTTTGCTACATTGTGGATTGGAATGTGTTTATGCATTCCTTCATACACCATGGCCAGCGGCATGATTGCTTTAGGAATGAACTGGTGGCAAGCTGTTGGTACCATTTTTCTGGGGAACGTGATCGTCCTTATTCCGATTTTATTAAACTCTCATGCAGGAACAAAATTCGGGATTCCTTATCCTGTGTTTGCCCGGCTTTGGTTTGGAGATAAAGGCGCCCATATTCCCACTTTAGCCCGGGCCCTTGTAGCAGCCGGATGGTTTGGAATCAATACGTGGATCGGAACAAAAGCCATTGACACATTACTCATGGCATCATTCTCTTCGTGGGGGAATTTACCGGGACATACAGCCATCGTATTTGCATTATTTTGGATCTTAAATATCAGCATTGCTTATAGAGGCCCAGAAGGCATCAAAAAGCTAAGCGCAGTGGCTGCACCTGTTGTCGGGATTTCTTCCATCATTTTGCTCATTTGGGCATTTACGAACGCCGGAGGATGGGGACCGATTTTAGAGACTCCTTCTAAGTTCGAAACAACCGGTGAATTTTTGAAAGTCTTTTTCCCTTCTTTAACTGGCGTCATCGGCTTTTGGGCCACATTGGCATTAAACATCCCTGATTTTTGCCGATACGCACAGAGTCAGAAATCACAAATGGTTGCCCAAAGTTTATCCTTGCCTATTACAATGACTGTTTTTTCATTTATCGGAATTGCCGTAACCTCAGCAACCATTGTGATTTTTGGTCAAGCCATTTGGGATCCCGTGCAGCTGTTAGCTAAATTTCCCCCATTTGTCATTCTATTAGGGACTATTATTATTGTCATCTCTTCTGTAACTATTAATGTGGGTGCCAACGTGGTTGCCCCTGCCCGAGCGATCGAAAATTTATATCCGAAGCGAATTACATTTGGAATTGGCGCGATTATCACAGGACTATTCGCTATTTTATTGCAGCCATGGTATATTATGTCCAACTTTGGGAATTATATATTCGGCTGGCTTGGCACATACGCCGCTTTGCTTGGACCCATTGACGGCATTGCTATTGCGGACTATTGGCTCGTTCGCCGAAGACAGTTGCACTTAAAAGAACTGTACAAACCGAATGGCCGTTACAATTATGCAAATGGGTTTAACAAAAACGGAGTGTACGCACTGATTGTGGGAGTCGTTATTCCTGTACTTGGTTTATTCATACCGCCACTTCGTTTTCTTTGGGACAACGCGTGGACATTTGGATTGTTCATTGCAATTGGTGTCTACACCTACTTAATGAAAAACGACCAAAGCATATTAAAGGAAGGCGAGTATGAACAAATCACCCTTTTCGATTCAAAACATAACAGTCCGACAGAAATCGCAAAATAATGAATCATTTACACCTAAACAGCCTATCGATGACAGAAGGCAAGCAGTGTCACTGGTTAAACGTTGACATCGCCCTCCCACGAGGGCGCTTTCTTTTTGCAGGAAGCTGCTATTTTCCCTTATCAATCCTGCACCCAACCTTATCTACGCTTGGCATACAAAATGACAACTTTTCGAACTTTCCACAACATCTATTATATCGACAACGACTACGTTATATACTGACATTGAGAATGATTTCACAAGTTAGGAGGACTTAAATAATGATCGTCCACGAACTGACAGACATCGAACATCTATTCACTGAACAATTGCAGGAAGGCTACTACGTGATTCGCGAAACATACCAAAACGTACTCGTGGAGCCGGAAGACGGCGACACCATCCGACAAGTGGACGCTGGAACGGAAGAAGTCGTCACCATCGTATTTGATCCCGGCGACGAATACTCCCTCATTTGCCTTGACACCTACACGTTCGCCGACGGCATCCCGTCTTTAGCGGAGCTCAAAGAAACGATTGCCGCGGAGTACGACGTCTTTGTCAACGACCGTTGGGCTGCGGCGTCATTGTAAAAAGCGCCTGAAACGACGGACATCAGGGACTCGGAACATAGACGCAACGCCTGTTTTACCAAAGCGCTTTTCATCAGCCGAATCGAAAAGCAGCCCGTCCACCTAGCGAGCGGGCTGCTTCGATTTCTTCTCGAACCGAAATACGCGAAAGCCAATATCAAGCTCTGTCTTCCCCGTTTCACGGACGATTTTCTCTCCCGCACGGCGGATGCGCTCGCGGCCGATGTCGCAAATCGTTCGAAACCCCACCCGATACGCCTCGGACGTTTCCGCAAGCCGTTCGGGAAGCTGCACCATTATAAACGACCGCCGGCCGCCGTCTTCAGCGTTTTGCTGCATGACGGCATGGGCTGTTGTCGCCGAGCCGGAAAAAAAGTCGAGGATGATGTCATTGTCCTTCGTTGTCAACGCCACCATGCGCTGAATGAGCTTCACCGGCTTCGGGTAATCCATCACCGCCAGCCCATCGAACAGCTCCTTCAGCTCTTTTTTCGCCTCCTGCGAATGGGACACCTCATCATGCGTCCAAATCGTAAGCGGTGTCACCGTCGGCTTCACTTCGCTTAAAAACCGCTTCAGGCGCGGCACCCCGTTGCCGTCTTTGCCAAACCAAATGCGGTTGTCCGCCGCCAGCTCGGCGAAGCGCTCCTTTGTCACCCGCCAACAATACCCGTTCGGCGGCGAAACGACCCGGCCGCCTGGCGTCACGATGTCATAAATTTTTTCCGGAATCGGCGGACCGACCGACAAATCGCCTGACGTCCACGGCCCGCGCGGGTCGTTGTCCGGATTGGCATACCGCCCGTCCGCTTCCGGATGGCGCGGCAAGCCGTACCAAGCTAAACGGTCGATATTTTTCGCGTAACAGAGGATGAAGTCATGGTTGCGCGAAGCGAACTTGTTCATGTTCACAGGCGAAAACGCCCGCTGCCAAATGAACGTGGCGACAAAATTTCGCTCGCCAAACAGTTCATCGCACATCTTTTTCAAATTCGCCTGTTCTGTATCATCAATGGAAATAAACATCGCCCCTGTCTCCGCCAACAGCTCCCGCGCCACCAAAAGGCGCGGGTACATCATGTTGAGCCAGCCGGCATGAGCGCGCGCTTCCTCTATATCCTTCCTACGAGCTGGCACGCTCTTCTTTTGGCGCCAATGGTCTTTATACGTCAGCACTTTCCCGGTGTTGTACGGCGGGTCGATGTAAATCATTTGGATGGCCCCTGCATGCGACGTCCGCAGCAGTTTTAATACTTCTAAATTGTCTCCTTCAATATACCAATTGTTTGTTGTCTCCCACTGCTTGCTCGCTGCCTGATCCGGCCGCAATACTCCGGACGCAGGCGTTTCAGCGAGCCGCCTCGCCTCTGCCTTCCCCGGCCACATGAACTCATATGCTTCCTGCCGTTTGTGACCGCCAAGCACCCTCTTCAGCCACTCCCAATCGATGCCCCCATCCACAACCGCTTCCGGAAAGAGCTTTTTGATCACCTCAAGCCTTGCATCCGACACCGATCTTCTCCCGCCGGCATTTGCCATGGCACGCCCCCTCTCTTCCCGCGCATTCTCAGCGCAGTGTTTCTTATCGACGAATCTTATTTCCATTATTTCGCCATGGCTCGGCGGTTTCCTTCCTTAATTTTCTTATCAACTATTCATCGTTCGTACATCAATCCCCATTCCGTCCCCCATGCCCCCCTCTTCCGAACCGTGCGCGGCTGCGCTCAGCATGGAAACAAAACGAGCCAACAAACGGAGAAGGCGGCATGGCGGATGGCGACTGTTTATGCGGTTTTTGAGTAAGAAAATGGGGATTCTTGGATGCATCAAAGAATTTCTCAAGTTGAACAGCGCCTTGATTCATCCTTTTTTCCTGTCAAACTCAGCAGCTTCATAGAGTGTCCATCTTTTCCATCTTCGGACGACTGACTCGGTACATTTGCAGCGCAACACCGTCGACCATAAACGTTTGCGCTTCCCCATGACGTAAAGCGTACTGCTCAAGCCCAACCATAAAGTTGACTCCTTCACGGTATTCCTCGTTGCCGATCACCTGAAGCGGCGGCGACATCAGTTGGCGCGAGAGGAAGAGGATCGCCTTTTTCCGCGCCCGCGTGAGCGACACGTTGAGGCGGTTCAAACTGTAGATGAACTCCCCTTCCATCACAGCCAGTTCCGGATCGGCGACGCCGTAGCTGATGATCGCCGTATCCGCTTCTTGCCCTTGCATTTTATCAACCGTATCGACGAAAAACGGCGGACGCAGTCCTTGGTGTTCAAGCTCACGGCGAATGGCGCGGATTTGCGCCCGATGCGGCGAGATGATAAACAGCCCGCGGCGCCAAAACGCTTGGTCGCCTTCTGATGAGTCATCGTACCGTTTTTCCTCGCTGTCGAGAAGCCGTTCCCGCAACACCTTCGCGATGCTCGCCACCCAGCGCGCTTCCGCCTCGTTTTCTTGGGCACCGTACACGCCGTCATACGTGCAGACGACAAGCGGATAGTCAGGGTCGATCGCTGCTTCCACCCATTCATCGGCAGTTGGGGCATCGGCGAGCGCCAACGTTTGTTCGGCAATCTGGCGGGTGAACGCGGTATACTGGGAGCTGTAAATCCGCTCGGCCGGGTAGCGGCAAAGCGCCTCGTTCATGCGGAAATTGTCCGTCAGTTGGCGGGTATACCGCTTCTCCACATCCGCGTCAAACAGCAGGCCGAAAATCGAGTCGAACAGGTGCGGCTCCCCTTCCGCGGCCGCATACGCCCCTTGAATGATTGGCGGCAGCTGGAAATGGTCGCCGACGATAAGCAGCCTGCCTGCTTTTTTGACATGGCGCAGCGCCAACAGTGAATCGGCCACGCGGATTTGCGACGCCTCATCCAGAATGACGACGTCAAACTCTTCTAGACAGTCTTTTTCATACGCCCTTTGAATGCCGTACAGCGTGGCGCCAAGCACCCGATGCCCGCCGTTGCCCAGCCATCGGGGAAGGTCACGGTCCGCCACCTCGGCGATTCCTTTGGCGTTTTCCGTCTGAATCTCACCAAGTTTCGCGATATGGACGCTGCGCCGCGGCGCAAGCTCCTGAATTTTGCGCAGAACGTTTTCGATCGCCGCATGGGTGAAACCCGAAACAAGAATGGCAAGCCTGCGCCCCTGCTTTTCATAAATCGGCATAAGCAGCCGAAGAGCAACGGCAATAAAATGCGTTTTCCCGGTGCCAGGCGGCCCCCAGACGAGCGTCAACGTATGGCGGAGAAAGTGGAGAAACGCCTGACGCTGGCTTTTCGTCAGCCTGCTTTGGCGGAGAAGCGCCTTGACTTCCTCTGCATCCCAGTTGGGACGAAACGTTTTCCGATAGCGAATCGGATCGCGAATCAAGTCCAAGATGCGATGATTGTCCTTATCCAACTGTTGCAACGCCTGCAAGACGCGCGAGGTGGTAAAATCCGCATGCCGAAGCGACAGCCAATACTCCTCTCCTTCCACAAGCGGGAACCGATCGAGCCATTTGGGCAACTCGAGCTCGAGTTCAGCTGTCTTGCCATTATCTTCGATGGCGCGAATGCGGACAAAATAGACATTGGCCCATTGGGGCGGCTTCCATTCACTGGCGTACTTATGATCAGGAAACGTCTGTTGCGCCTTTTCTCCTTCCTCATTGCACTCCGTCAAAAGCCAGCTCGCCTTTAGATCGATCGCTTCAAGCGCCTGGCGGTTGTTCAATCGGAACCGATCGCCGCCAAGGTACGTGACATGAAGCGTCACTCCGTTCTCAAGCCGCTCCGAAAGCGGAAGCAGGCGCTTTTGGCGAATATCCAAGTAGTTTAATAGCGCCTCATAGCGCGCCATAAACGCCAGCTTGGACACAAGCGGATCACGGTAATCAGCCGAATGAGGAAACGCAAATTTTTCCGGCCAGACCATAAGCGGCGAAGGATGGACGCTCTCGGCCCACGCACGGATTCCTTGAATGATGCTGTGAGCAGCCCAAAGGCGGCGGCTCAGCTCCTTCTCGACCGCTTGCCGTGTTTCCGTGTCCCCTGTTTGCCAGGCGTCGTGCAGCACATCCAGTTTCATGGCGTTTGTCAAGCGGAACGAAAAGCGCTCGCTCGCCGAGTACAGAAACGGCGAATCATGGTAGGCCGCAATATACCGCGACAAGTCTTCAAGACGGTACGCGACATGCGCCGGCAAGGCGAACAGCTGGCTCACAGCCGTTGTCAGCACAACGACAGGAAGCGGAACCATTTCGCTTGGGTGGTCGCTGGCACTTGCTAGTGAGCTGCTATGAAAATACGACAGCAGCCGAACAGCTTTTTCGTTATAGTCTGGATCGAACAAAAGCGCTTGAAGTAGCTGCTGCACATTGTCCCATTCATAGTTGTCGATGACATACACCTGCACCGATTTTTGCGACCGCCACTCTCGATCCCGGTTGTAATCGTGCACCGTCTGAAGCAGGCGGTCCAGCGCATCGGCAAACGTTCGGCCGACCGCGTCGCATTCTTCCAGAGAACCAGCAATAACATGATGCATTTCCGATCCCGTTCCAAACACGTCTGTTCCACCAACACGGTACAACGATGCCGCCGCAATCTTCCCCGTCAACGGATCGCGTTGCGCGGTGAGAATCAGACGGATGTCTTCCCATATCGGCATATGCGTCACCGCCTGGTCATACGGAACGACCTTTTCCTCCGCAATCGCCTCAAGCTGCGCTTCAAGCCGCCGAAGTTGACGCGCCAATCCAGCGTTTTGTTTTAGGACGTGTCTCGTTTCTTGACGCTCAAGAAGTTGGCGAAACTCATCGATCGTCTCCGGAAGCTGCCGCTCGCGGATAAAGCGGGACGCATGACTCGATAAGTACGGAACGAGGGAAATATGCGACTGTTTCCGCGCTTTGTCGAAACAGTAATCATAGAACGGGCACCATTCACAGCGATAATCCAAATGCCAAAACAGCTCATCAAGTTGCTTCCCAGCCAGCGCCGTCAATTCGCTAGCCAAAAACTGCTCAAGAAACGGAAGCAGCTGTCCGATATCTGTCAGCTGCGGCTGCTCGGTTTTGTACGTCCATATCCCGGCTTCGCGCAAATCGACGCTGCCCTTAACACCGTGCTCCTCTAACACCGAGGACAACATCAACGCGTACAGCGCCGTTTGCACGCGGTGGGAAATCTTTAACACATCTGATGATTTGATGTCGATGATGCGGAACACAAAGCCGTTTTGCCCCGGAATGCACTCAATCAAATCCGGACGACACGCCGCAAAATGGATGTCGTCCCGATCCAACCCGTACCGTTCGTAAAAGCGCGGCGGCGCGATCAATGTCGGCTGGTATAAATAGCGCTTGCTCGGCTGCTTCAGCTCGCGGATCGTCTCCTCTCCATCCAAATAGCAGTGGGAAATCGGTGCGCCAGGATCTCGCTCTCCCATCTGCACTTGGCCGGCCAAATAGGTCGTAATCACTTCCTCTTCCCACTCAACCCCTCGGCGCAGCACGCTCTCATGAACCGCAGGCTGCTCAAACAGCTCTTCCGGCACATCGAGCTCGCTGCGCCGTTCTTTCGCCAACGACTGAAAATAAAAATTCCGCTCGCACTCGTGATAAAAATAGCTTGCGATTTTGGCAGGAGAAACGTAAAGCATACATCGATCCCTTTCTAAAACGTACTGGCCGATGCCCGCACTGAGATTTGTCAGTTTGTTTATCCATTGTATCATATGTTTGTACGCTTTCCTATATACACCATTCGTGCTTGTCCGACAAGAACATATGTGCTATAATGAAGGAAATTAGAATGAAAGAGGGGCCAACCATGAGCGAAGAGATCCTCTTGCAACTGTTCAACCGCCTTGGTCATATCGAGAACACGCTGCACCTCCTCGTCGAAAGCCACAAACGGCTGGAAGCGGAACAACAAGAAATGCGCAAAGAGCAGCAGGAAATCCGAAGAGAACAACAAGAAATGCGCAAAGAGCAGCAGGAAATCCGAAGAGAACAACAAGAAATGCGAAAAGAACAGCAGGAGATCCGTAGAGAACAACAAGAAATACGGAAAGAGCAACAGGAGATCCGAAGAGAACAACAAGAAATGCGAAAAGAACAGCAGGAGATCCGAAGAGAACAACAAGAAATCCGAAAAGAACAACAGGAAATCCGAAGAGAACAACAAGAAATGCGAAAAGAACAGCAGGAGATCCGTAGAGAACAGCAGGAAATGCGCAAAGAGCAAGAAGAATTCCGGCGGATCCAGCAAGCTCTCCTTGAAGGCCAAAAGCGGTTAGAAGAAGAACAAGCCCATATCAAAGCCGGCCAAAAAGAACTGTATGATCTGATGTCTGCCCTGCTTCACCGCCAGGATGAAACCGACGCCGCACTCGACGCCCTCGCGATGGACGTGCACAAACTTCACGGTGAAGTTTCTTCCATCCACCAAAGACTCGACTCCTTAGAGAAAAAAGTCGATTCCCATGCCCAATCATTCAATGAACAGCTGAACAACATCAAACTTGACATCACCTTCCTCTCGAACAAAGTCATCGAACACGAACGGGAAATCTACAAAATTAAGAATATCATTTTATGACGATAAAGCAGGCGGGCCGCCTAAGCCCGCCTGTCCTTTTATTTCAATCCTTCTTCCACCTGTTTGATCATTTCCGACACCGACGTCAATCCGCCGCCTGAGAGATACCAATAATTTGGATCCAAGTAGACAATGTGGCCGTTTTGATATGCTTTCGTCTTTTTCACAAGTGCATTTTCAATCGTTTGCTTCGCTGTCGGCTTTCCTTCTACAACGGCGTCGCGGTCAATGACAAACAAGTAATCCGGGTTTTTCTCGGCAATGTACTCAAATGATACGCTTTGTCCATGAGGATTCGTCACTTTCAAATTCGGGTCTGCGGCTGGCACGCCGAGCACATCATGGATGAGCCCAAAGCGCGAACCTTTGCCGTACGCACTCACTTTCCCACCGGTCGTCAAAATGATCAGCGCTTTTTTGTCTGCAGCCTTTGTCTTCACTTCTTCGATTTGTTTTTCAATATTGGCCAGTTCCTCATCTACTTCTTTTTCTTTGCCAAACATTTGCCCGATCAGCTTCATATTGTTTGTAAATGAATCCCAATAATGTTGAGTGTCAATCCCTATATACACGGTTGGGCCAATCTCTTTCAACTTGTCATACAAATTTGCTTGACGACCGGAAATAAAAATGACATCCGGCTTGATTTCGCTCAATTTTTCAAAATCCGGCTCCATCAAGCTGCCGACGTTTTGGTAGTCGCTGCTTTTATATTTCTCCAAGTATTTCGGCACGTTCATCTGGGGCAAAGCTGTCACCTTCACCCCTAGTTTATCAAGGGTGTCCAGCACTCCAAAATCAAAGACAACCACTTTCTCTGGATTTTTCTTGACTTTCGCCTCTCCAAGCTGGTGCTTGATCGTCATTTCCTCGGCTTGTTCCGTTTTCTTCTCGTCATTCTTCCCACTTGCTCCGTTGCTTGTATTCTCCTTATTGCCGCAAGCAGCCAGTACAATGAGAAGCAAAGCAACCACTACCATCAGCCAACGCTGTTTCATTGGCTATACCCCCCTTTGGAAATTCAAATTATATGTTGACGGCTTTCGTATTCACTCGACAAAGGGCGCCCTTTCTTGCTGATGTCAACATGAAAGCCGGCTCAACCATTTTTTGCTTAATTGGAATCTTCTTCATATACTTGACTTTGATCGCGTCTCCCCGTCCCATGTTTGAATCCGAGACGGAGCTCTTCACCAAGCATGCCCATAGGCTTCCACAGCCCGCTTTTTCACTAGTCAAGATGGACGCTTTCTCATGGGAATTTGCTAAAAATACACACAGATGCGCCGATTTTCAATCGTCTGCACGCGCACATCCAAATCATAAATGCCGCGAAGCACTTCATCGCGCATGATCGATGAAACATCCCCTTCACAGACGACCGCTCCATCTTTTAACGCGACCATATAATCGGAGTAACAGGAGGCAAAGTTAATATCGTGCATCACCATCACGATCGTTTTGCCAAGCTCATCGACCAGCTTGCGCAACACTTTCATCATTTGCACGGCGTGTTTCATATCCAAATTGTTCAACGGCTCGTCCAAGAAAATATAATCCGTATCTTGCGCCAACACCATCGCGATATAAGCTCTCTGCCGCTGTCCGCCGCTCAACTCGTCCATATAGCGGTCTTGCAATGGCTCCAGCTCCATATAGCGGATCGCCTCACGCACATAGTCGCGATCTTGGCGCGTCAAGCGGCCGCGCGAATACGGAAAGCGACCGAACGACACCAATTCGTGTACCGTCAAGCGAGCCGCAATGTGGTTGGATTGCTTCAAAATGGAAATTTTTTTCGCCAACTCTTCTGTCCGATAACGAGCAATTTCCTTTCCTTCAATCCAGATTTCCCCGCCATCTTTTGGAATTAAGCGGCTCATCATGGACAAAAGCGTGCTTTTCCCCGCCCCGTTCGGGCCAATGAGCGATGTGAGCTTGCGGCGCGGAACAGATAAAGATACACGGTCAATCACGGTCTTCCCGCCGTATCGCTTCAATACTTGTTTCACCTCTACCATGCTTTTCGCTCCTTTAACAAAAGGTATAGAAAATAGACGCCTCCGACCATGTTGACAATGACAGACAACGTCGTCGAAAAGGTGAACACTCGCTCGACTACCAGCTGGCCGCCAACGAGGGCGATGATGCCGAACAGCGCCGCTCCTGCAAGCAAATAACGATGTTCATACGTTTGAAAAAACGCATACGCCACATTGGCGACTATCAATCCGAAAAACATGATGGGACCAACAAGCGCGGTCGAAACCGACACCAACACCGCCACAATCATCAGCAGCCGTTTGACGACCGTTTCATACGCCACGCCTAAATTGATCGCATGATCTTTGCCGAGCGACAGCACGTCCAACTCGTGAAGATGACGGTATGTATACAATGTCGCAGCCGCAATGAGCAGGCCTGCCGGCCAAAGCAAGTCTGTTTTTATATTGTTGATGCTCGCAAACATTCGATCTTGAATGATGGAAAATTCATTTGGGTCAATCAAATATTGCATGAAAGACGTCAAACTTTGGAAAAACGTACCGAGAATCATCCCAACAAGCAAGATGAAATATAAATTTTGCCCTTCACGGTGAAACAAAAACGAATACAATAAAACTGAAAAACCGATCATCGACCCAGCAGACAAGAGAAAGTGCAAGGTGTTGCCCATCATGGTCAACGTCGTCGAACCGAACAAAAACACCACAGCAGTTTGTACAAGCATATAAACGGAATCAAGCCCAATAATGCTTGGAGTTAAAATACGATTATTGGTCATTGTCTGAAATAAGACGGTCGAAACCGCCCCCGCCCAACCGACAAGCACCATCGCGACAATCTTTTCGCTCCGCGAGCGCAACACATAGTCAAAATCCCCTCGCAAGTGTGTAAACAAAAACAACACGATCAATCCGAGCGCCAATACCACGAGCACAACCACTTTCATCCGATTAGACATACTGCTTCGTTCTCCTTACGAGCAAATATAAAAAGACACCGCTTCCGATTACTCCAACCGTCAAGCCGATCGGAATTTCGTATGGATAAATGGCGACTCGGCCAAATACATCGCAAATCAGCACAAACAAAGCGCCAAATATGGCTGTCAACGGCAATACTTTGCGCAAATGATCCCCATAATACATCGTGACGATGTTCGGAACGATCAGCCCTAAAAACGGCAGCGTCCCAACCGTCAACACCTCAACAGCAGAAACAACAGCGACAATGAGGAGACCAGTGTAGACAATCGAACGGTAGCGAACCCCTAAGTTCGTCGCCATCTCCTCCCCCATGCCGGCGATCGTAAACCGATTGGCGTATACATAAGCGATTGCCATGAGCGGAACGCTCACATACAGCATTTCATAACGTCCTTGCATCATAACGGAAAAATCGCCGTGCATCCATGCGGACATCGATTGAATCAAATCATATTTATAAGCCAAAAACGTCGTGACAGAACCGACAATATTGCCAAACATCAAGCCGATGAGCGGAATAAAGATCGAATCTTTGTACTTCACACGATCCAAAACCGTCATAAACAGCAGCGTCCCCGCAAACGCAAACACAACGGCAATAGCCGCCTTCACAAGCGGCCCTGCGGCAGCGAATGCAATCATGGACACCAACAGGCCAAGCCGCGCCCAATCCATCGTTCCCGCCGTCGTCGGCGACACAAATCGGTTTTGGCTCAACTGCTGCATGATCAAGCCGCAAATGCTCACGCTTGACCCGGCGATCAGAATGCTGATGAGCCTCGGCAAGCGACTGATCAAAAACACTTCCCACGCCTCACGGTCGCCGGCAAACAGCTCGCGAGGCGATAAATCATGCACACCGACAAACAATGATGCCGCAGCCAAAACAACAAGAAGCACCATCCATTTTTTCATGTTTTCTCATCCTGTCTCCCGTTCTATCCCATCATACAAGTCGAATGACGATGCCATGTCCAGACTCAATTGCTTTACAGGTGCAATTATGATATTGATTATCTTTCCTAATTAAAAAGATAAATTCTGCTTGTGTTGAGAAGCAACCAGCACCGCCAAGATGGCTGGCATCTCCTCAATCGCTGTTCTTTTCAAGTCAAGCCATTCTGTCCGCATGCGGCCACCACATCTCACTCCATTCTTTTGAAAACCATGTTCCTGCCCAAACCCTAAAAAGAGAGGGATTATCATTTTCACATTTCATATTTTAATTGATAAAAATTATCATTGTCAATATTTTCATCATTTTTTTTCTGTTTTCTTATTTTTTCTTCATTTATCGACAAAAATAAGGTTCTCTTTCGTTTGAGACACCCTTCCTCTAGAAGGACGATGGGGGGCAAAAGAGGGGCGAAATACGTTCAGCCTTCTAAAATTCCTGCACCTCTCGAGGTTGCCAATTTCGGCGCAGCATCCATTGTTGACCAGCAAGATCGGAAGGCTGGAAAATGTTGTACAACATGCTGTTGGTCCCAACATCTTTTTCATCTTGTATAATTCAGCTTTTTCTCGCGAAAATGCTGCCGATTTGTATGCAACAGCATCAGGCGTGTTGATTATCCAATAAAATCCAAAGGGTATAGAAAAAAGAGCACCTTTCCTGTAGAATGTGAGTAGCGACACAAACAAACCCAGGAGGTGCTCTCTATGAACAAGCATACCACACTCCCGAATTTGATGCAAAAACTTGTTTCGGATGAAGAGATTCAACGGATTGCCGAAGCGGTTGGGGATCGTGATTCGTCTCGAACCTTTCCGTTGCGCGAGTGGATTCACTTCTTCCTGCTGGCCGCCATGCATCAATGGAAAAGCTTTCGCCACGGAGCCGATGTGGGGCCTCTGTATGGATTGCCGCGATTCCATTATTCAACTGTATCCAAGAAAGCGAAAGAAGTTCCCTATGATATCATGAAACGCTTGTTGGCGTTGATCATTTCCAAGTGCAACCGCCAAACCCGCCGTTCGCTTCGGTTTCCCAAACCGCTTCGGGTGGTGGATTCGACGACCGTCACGGTCGGGAAAAACCGCCTCCCATGGGCTCCGTATCACGGCGAACGCGCCGGAGTGAAGCTGCACGTCGCGTATTCGCCGGAATCCTCGCTGCCGGCAGACGTGGTGGAAACGACCGGACTGCGTCACGATGGCCCGGTGGGAGAACAGTTGACGAACGCTCAACAAGTGCTGGTGGAAGACCGGGCGTATGTCAAAATCGAACGCCTCGATCGATTTGTAGAGCAGCATCAGCTCTTTGTCATTCGGATGAAGGACAACATCGAACTTCATCAGAAAAAAAGCTTGAAACGCCTTTCCAGCACATCCTCATCGGTTCAAGCCGACTTCACGTGCCAGTTGGGGACGAAACAATGCCGCTCCACCAAGCGTCACCGGGTGGTGATCTTTCGAGATGCGAATGGCCGCGACATTCGGGTCGTGACGAATCTCTTCCATGCGTCTGCGGAAACCATTGCCGACATGTACCAACAACGTTGGACTGTTGAAGTCTTTTTCCGTTGGGTATAGTTGAAATATTTTGTGAATTATATAAGTTGCAACTTTTTTACATAGCATTGTTCGCTCTTTTTGTCACCGTGCCAGCTTTTCAAGTGATAAAGATAGGACATGGAGATCGGAAATCCTTTATTACAACCTCATATTGATTGAATGCGGCTACAATGAACAAAACACCGAAGCCATTGCATGAAAGCAACAAAAAACCAACCTCCCCTAAACAAGGAGAGGCTGGTTTCCATTTCACCCTGACCACTTTAATCATGAAAATTCGTCCCATCCGTCACTTCTTTGACGATGCCGGCGCGGATGACGAAGTCGCCGAAATGTTCACCGTCAAGACGCTCTTTCGCATAGCGGGATAGGAGGACGCGCAGTTCGCGCAAAATTTCTTCTTCGCCGATGTTTTCGCGGTACAGTTTGCCAAGGCGCGTGCCGTTGAACGCAGCGCCGAGGTACATGTTGTATTTTCCGACCGCTTTGCCGACGAAGGCGATTTCGGCGAGCACGTGGCGGGCGCAACCGTTCGGACAGCCCGTCATGCGGATCGTGATTTCTTCGTCGCGCAAGCCGTTTTCATCGATGATTTCCTCGATTTTATCAAGCAACTTCGGCAAGTAGCGCTCCGCTTCCGCCATCGCCAAGCCGCACGTCGGCAAGGCGACACAGGCGAGCGCGTTGCGGCGCAAGGCGGTGTACCGGCGGCCGTCGGTCAAGCCGTATTTGGCGATGAGTGCCTCGATTTCCGGCTTTTTCTCGCTCGTGACGTTAGCGATGACCAAGTTTTGGTTTGGCGTCAGCCGGAAATCGCCCGTATGGACTTTCGCGATTTCGCGCAGGCCGGTCATCAGCTTGTAATCGTCGTAGTCTTTGACGCGTCCGCCTTCGACAAAGAGTGTGAAGTGCCATGTCCCATTGACGCCTTCGACCCAGCCATAGCGGTCGCCGCTATGCTCGAAATGGTACGGGCGCGCTTCGCCGAGCTTCCAGCCAAGGCGGCGCTCAATTTCTTCTTTCACCGTTTCAAGGCCAAGGCGGTCGATCGTGTATTTAAAGCGAGCGTGTTTGCGCGATGAGCGGTTGCCGTAGTCGCGCTGAACGGTCATAATTTTCTCCGCCACCTCGACCACTTGATCCGGCCGGCAGAAGCCGATCACCTTGGCAAGCTGCGGATACGTCGTTTTGTCCCCATGGGTCATCCCCATGCCGCCGCCGATGGCGACATTAAACCCGGCAAGCTTGCCGTCCTCGACAATGGCGATGAACCCGATGTCTTGCGAGAACACATCGACGTCGTTCGACGGCGGGACAGCGATGCCGATTTTAAATTTCCGCGGCAAGTACGTCGGTCCGTAAATCGGCTCTTCTTCGCCGTCAACCGCCGGCGTGCCGGCCACTTTTTCATCATCAAGCCAAATTTCGTAATACGCCCTCGTCCGCGGCAGCAAATGGTCGCTGATCAGCTTTGCCCATTCGTACACTTCCGCGTGCACTTCCGACTGGTACGGGTTCGGGTTGCACATGACGTTTCGGTTGACGTCGCCACACGCCGCAAGCGTCGTCATCAGCGCGTTGTTAATGGCTTGCATCGTTTTTTTCATGTTCCATTTTAAGACGCCGTGCAATTGGAACGCTTGGCGCGTCGTCAGCTTCAACGTGCCGTTCGCATACTTGCGGGCGAGCTCATCCATGACAAGCCACTGTTCCGGCGTCGCCACCCCGCCCGGCGTGCGGACGCGAACCATGAACTGGTATGCAGGCTCCAGTTTTTGTTTTTGCCGCTCGGTGCGCACGTCGCGGTCGTCTTGCAAGTAGCTGCCGTGGAATTTCATCAACCGGTTGTCATCCTCTGGAATTCCTGCGCTGAGCGGGTCTTCCATCGTTTCCGCGAGCGTGCCGCGCAAGTAACGGCTTTCCTGCTTGATGCGCTCCACATCGCTTGGCGGTCCGTCCGGCGCTTTTAACACGACTTTCGCCATTTTCGATCCCACTCCTTCTTTTGAGATTAATAGACGTCGCGTTGGTATCGTTTTTGCTTTTGCATCTCGGTGACATACGCTTCCGCCTGTTCGCGGCTCATTCCGCCTTCTTTTTCGATAATCTCGATCAACGTCTGATGGACGTCGCGCGCCATGTGTTGTTTGTCGCCGCATACGTAGACGACGGCGCCATCCTCGAGCCAGCCGAACAGCTCTTTGCTTCGCTCGAGCATCCGGTGCTGCACATACACTTTCTTCTCCGTATCGCGAGAGAAGGCGACATCCATTTTAGTCAGCACACCGCTTTTCAGCCAAGCGAGCCATTCCGTTTGATACAGGAAGTCGGTCATAAAATGTTGGTCGCCGAAAAAGAGCCACGATTTTCCGTTGGCTCCTGTCGCCTCACGCTCTTGCATAAAGGCGCGGAACGGCGCCACTCCGGTGCCTGGACCGATCATAATGATTGGCGTCGATGGGTCTTTTGGCAGCTTAAAATTCGGGTTCGGCTGCACAAAGACCGGCAACGTATCGCCGATTTGGACGCGTTCGGCGCAGAACGTCGAGCACACCCCTTTGCGCAGGCGGCCGTGCGACTCATAACGGACCGCGCCGATCGTCAAGTGCACTTCATCTGGATAGGCCGCTAAGCTGCTCGCGATCGAGTACAGGCGCGGCGGCATTTTGCGCAAAATCGAGATGACTTGTTGCGGCGCCGCATCCCATGGGCCGAAGTCGCGGAACGCATCCAATAAGTCGCGGCCTTTGGCGTATTCTTTCAGCTTCGCCTCATTGCCTGGGGCAACGAGCGCTTGAAGCTCGCTGTTTTTCGACAGCGGCGCAAGCTTTTGCAACAGCGCTTTGGTCAACACAGTGATTTCAAAATGGGACGTGAGCGCTTCTTTGAGCGACCGCACTTCCCCGTCTTTGTCGATCGTCACCGTTTCTTCCGGGTTCCATTTCATTTCTTGAATGATGAGATCGACAAGCTCCGGATCGTTTTTCGGGAAGATGCCAAGCGCATCGCCCGGCTCATACTTCAACCCCGATCCTTCAAGAGACAATTCGAGATGGCGCGTTTCTTTGTTCGATCCGCGGCCGTTTAAGTTGATGTTTTCCAGCACCTCAGCCGAGAACGGATTTTTCCGCGAATAGACGACCGCCGGTTCGGCTTTCGGCACGGCCGCAGCGGCCGACAACACTGGCGCGGCCTCGGCATTGGCCCCTTTGCTCAGCTCGGCAAGCACGCCGTCAAGCCATTTCGCCGCCGCTTCCTCGTAGTCGACGTCACAGTCGACGCGCGGATAAAACCGCTCTCCCCCGAGCTCCTCGAGCCGCTTGTCAAAATCTTTCCCCGTCTGGCAAAAATGTTCATACGACGTATCGCCAAGCGCCAAGACAGAGAAACGAAGATGGTTGAGCTTTGGCGCCCGTTTGCTGTGGAGAAACTCGTAAAACGACACCGCGTTGTCTGGCGGATCGCCTTCCCCATGCGTGCTCACGACGATGAGCAGCGTCTCGACTTTCTTCAATTCATTCGGCTTAAAGTCAAGCATGGACGACACTTTCGCCTCGAATCCGCGCTCCTTAAGCGCCTTGCCTGCTTTTTCGGCCAGTTTTTGCGCATTGCCGGTTTGCGAACCGTACAGAACGGTCACTTCTTTCGAAACCGGTTTCCCGCCCCCGACAAGCAGTGCGGGCGCTTCGGCGTCAAGCACAGCAGCGGCCGACTCGGCGGCGGCCAAATACCCGCTCAGCCAAAATTTTTGCGCTGGCGTCAACGTCGGCAACAAACGGTTCAAGAGCTCAATCTGCTCCTGGCTAAACGGACTGTTGGTTACTTGCAGCTGCAACGGTGTCCACCTCACAATATAAAAATAAGATGGAATCGATTGGCGTTGCTTAACCCGCCATCATGGGCGGACGCCAAATTCCATTAATCCCTATAAACAAAGTATACTTTATCCAAAATATCATATTTACACTTTACCGCAAAACAAAACATTAGTAAAATAAATATAAATTATTAAAACTATTAACATCACTAATAATCATCCGCAACAAAACAGTCAGGCTGCATGCGAGGGGTTGGCCAATGTATTACGACGAGTTGAAGACGTTCATTACGTTAGCAGAAGTGAAAAATTTCACAAAGACGGCAGAAATTCTCCATTTATCCCAGCCAAGTGTCAGCTTGCACATTAAAAATTTAGAGAAGGAGTTCCAGACGAAACTGTTCATCCGCTCCCCGAAGCGGCTGCGCATGACGCCGACAGGTGAACTTTTGTACGATCGCGCCAAACAAATGATGGCGCTCTATGAACAAACGAAGCAAGACATTTTGGAGCACCATCACTCAGTGAAAGGCAAATTGACCATCGGCGCCAGCTTTACGATTGGAGAGTATATTTTGCCCCCGCTTTTGCCCGATTTCCAAAAGCGCTATCCAGAATTGGAGCTTGAGGTGATGATCGGCAACACGAAAGAAATTGTCGAACTCGTCAAATCGTATCAAGTCGACATCGGCTTGATCGAAGGGCAAACGAACGAAAAAGAATTGTCCGTCCACCCGTTTATGCAAGACGAGCTCGTCATCGTCGCCTCCAAGCGGCACGCCTTGGCGCAAAAAGGCGAAGTCACGATCAGCGAGCTGCAAAACGAGGCGTGGGTGGCGCGCGAAGTCGGGTCGGGGACAAGGGAATATTTCAATCATTTCATCCGCTCGAACGGGCTGAAAATCCAATCGCTCATGATCATCAGCAGCAACCAAGGCATTAAAGAAACGCTGATCAACGGCAACGCTTTGTCCTTGCTGTCGCGCAGCGTCGCCGCCCGCGACATCGAGCACGGCCATCTGTCCATCGTTCACTTGAACCATCCACCGTTTTACCGAATGTTTTCCTATATTTGTGCACCGATTATGGAAAACAAGCAAAATGTACGTATCTTCCTTGAAACGTTGCAACACAATTGGAGATCCTAAAAAACACGGGGAGAAGCTTGGCAGCCCTCCCCTATACTTCCATCTCCCCATGGCGAATATGCGGCATTTCGATTTGAATCGTCGCATGGCGAATGTGAAAGCGCGTCTCGATCAAATCAATCGCCCGCTGCAAAACCGCCTGCCCATCGCAACCTTCCTCAATGAGCAAATGGCAGCTTAACGAATCAAGCCCCGAGGTGATCGTCCAAATATGCAAATCGTGGACATCGATCACCCCATCAATGCCCGAGAGCGCCGCCTTCACTTCCGCATGGTCAATCGCCGCCGGCGTTCCTTCCATTAAAATATGCACTGTCTGCTTGACTACGGCAAATGCTCCTTTTAGAATCAAAACCGCCACCGCGATGGAAATGAGCGGATCGGCCGCGTACCAATCGAACAGCCAGATGACAAGCCCCGCCGCGATCGCCCCGACCGAGCCTAACGCATCGCCAAGCACATGAAGATAGGCGCTGCGGACATTGACGTTCTCTTTGACATCCCCTTTGCGCATTAACACCCAAGCGCTTGCCAAATTAGCCAGCAACCCTATGACAGCAATGGCCATCATCGGCCCGCTCGCGACAGCAGGTGGATTCACAAACCTCGCGACCGCTTCCCAAATAATCCAAGCGGCAATCCCCACCAACGCAACCCCGTTTACGAGCGCCGCTAAAATCTCGAACCGGTAAAATCCATATGTCCTCTTCGGCGACGCAGGCCTCGCCGCAAACCACACCGCCAACAGACTTAACAAAAGCGAAGCAGCATCGCTCAGCATATGCCCTGAATCCGAAAGAAGAGCAAGGCTGTTCGTCACAAGCCCGCCGACAAACTCCAGAACCATAATCCCGACGGTAATGACAAGAGCGGCCGCCAACCCTTTTTGGCTCCCCTCTCTGCCCAAGCCATGATGATGCCCGTGATGGTGGCCGCAATGGCCGTGTTCATGATGATGCATCGTTCTTCTCTCCCTTTTATGGATGTTGAGCGTGATCAATCGCCTGCCTCAGCAGCGAAATGACATGATCGTCATCGCACGAATACACCAGTGATTTCCCTTCACGGCGATATTTGACAAGCCGCAGCGCCCGAAGCAGCGCCAGTTGATGGGAAACGGCCGACTGCGACATGCCGAGCACTTCCGCAATATGGCCGACATGGCATTCTTCCTGCGACAACAAATACAACATCTTCATCCGCGTCGGATCCGCCAACGCTTTAAAGATTTTCGACACTTCCTCCACGACGCTTTCATCTAAAAACAAATGATCTTCTGCCTTCATCATCGTTCCCTCTCATTTTAACATATGAGCATTTGTTCATATATGTGAATCATAACCTGCTTTTTTTCTTCTGTCAATCCTCTTTCGAACTGCCCAACTCCATAAACATCCGTCATGCACGAGCAAAGAAAAAAGCAAAGGGCGGAGCACCCTCTGCTTTTGTTCTTACGATCTCACCCGCACCGCCGTCCCTGTCGCAATGCACATCATCATGCCATCGCGCAGCGTTTCAAAATCAAGATCCACCCCGATGACGGCGTTAGCGCCAAGATGCTTCGCCTTATTGACCATCTCCTTGATCGCCATCTCCCGCCCTTCGGCCAGCTTGCTTTCATACGTTCCGCTCCGCCCGCCGATGATGTCAGTGATGCTGGCGAGAAAATCGCGGACGACATTGGCGCCCAAAATGACTTCTCCCGCTACGATGCCCAAATACTCTTCAATTTGTTTTCCTTCAATGGTATTGGTGGTCGTGACAATCACAGCTATGTCCCCCTCGTGGCTCATAATAGATTGGAAGTACCCCATTCCATTATACTACATTGCCTCTATGACGTCGCCGATGAATCTGTCCGCAGTGCAGCCAATGCCGAATGAGTACCGTACAGCAACAACTGCGCGATGCCGACAAAATACTCCGATTCGCGAATGATGTGATCGAGCACCACCTTGGCAGTCGGGTTTTGGCTGACGGCTTTGCTGCGGGTTTTGATTTGCCGGCATAATTCGATGAACTGAAGGCTCTGCTCTAGGCAGTACGACACAAAATGGAGCACTTGTTGATGCAGTTGTTCAGGAACATAATGGCCGGCCCGAATGACCGATTCAATATAACGGACCGCGTGCTGATGCGTGTCCAAAAGCGCTTCCTCCCATTTTTTCAACGCTTCCACATACGGCTCTTCCAATCCGTCCACAAGCTCGCGAATGACGATCGTATGTTCCGCTTCTTGATGCTTCCAAAATTCAATTTCATCCAAAATACGCAGCGGCATATGTGGACCGTAGTAAAATTGCACGCTCTTCCCTCCCTGTTTCCCCTCTTCTTTCAGTGTATGGGCAAAACAACGCGGATATGCACCATGATCGAAATGATCACAGCCTTCGTCCTTGTTTCACCTTGAAGATCGGCATAGCGACATGCATAGAAAACCGTTATCCAAAGGAGGCCATCGTGGAAGTGGACGCCCACAACACTCCAATCAAGCGAGTATATTTGAAACGGCTGATCAGGCAAGACGCGACGGGAATATGGACGGTGGTGGGATATGATCCTGCTCCATAATGTTCACAGAGATGAATACTGATCTCCACTATCTGCGTCATGAAAAAGGAGAACGGCCATCCCCTTGTTCTCCTTTTTCTTCGTTATTCCCATAGAGTAGTGAAATCCTCGTCAATGGCACGGTCATTGTAGCTGATGCCGGATGGACGGCTATTAACGTCTAAAATCGGAAATGATCAAACGTTCAATCCCCCAAAAGAGGGGATATTCACAGACGCTTGATTGAAGTAAGCTTAACTGTAGCATCGCTTTTCTCCATCCCATCAAGCACATGATGGGTGTGAAACGCCAATAACAAATGAATGAACATTCATTCTGTTGTGGTATAATGGTAACAACATCCTCACACCAATAAGGAGGCACGTTCGCCATGCTGATCGAGAAAGTGATCAAAAAACGGTTTGAAACAGAAGTGGTTCAAAACGTGCATATCGCCAAAGGAACGGCGACGTTTCAAGGCGTCCGCCTCACCGTCCGCTGCTTTGTCATCGATGGAGTGCTGATTGACACCGGCGCAAAATCAATGGAGCACGAATTCACCTCGTTTTTTCAACACCAAGACATCGACCAAGTCGTCATCACCCATTATCACGAAGACCATACCGGATGCGCGGCATTTTTGCAGCGGAAGATGGGGCTGCCCATCTACATGAACGAACCGATGATCCATTATTGCCAGCAAAAGGCGGACTATCCGCTATACCGAAAAGTGTTTTGGGGCAAGCGCGAGCCATTCACCGCCAAACCGATCGGCGCGACGTTTTCCTCACGAAGCGCAACGTGGGACGTCATCCCGACGCCAGGTCATTCCATCGATCATGTGGCGTTTTTGAACCGCGAAACGGGGCAATTGTTCAGCGGCGACTTGTACTGTCAGGAGAAAACGAAAGTCATCTTGCGCGAGGAAAACATCCCGGCGATCATCGCCTCCTTGCAACACGTGTTGACGTACAATTTCGGCGACGTCTTCTGCGCCCATGCCGGCTATCTCCCAAACGGGCGCGAGGCCTTGCAGCGAAAACTCGATTACTTGCTTGAACTTCAAGGCAACATCATCGATTTATACGAAAAAGGCATGCCGCCGAAACAAATTCAAGAAACGCTTTTCCCGAAAAAATATCCGATCGTCTTTTTTTCGGCGAAGGAGTGGGACTCCCTTCACATTGTCCGGTCGGTCATTCAAGAATATCAAGCGAAACGGGCAAGCTGAAGCGGACGCTTCCCGGAAATGGCCATAGACCATTAGGGCAAGCCCATATTCTATTTTCTTCCATTTCAAATGAAAAATTACTATCTTCGCCAGCAACGGGACAAATTAAGAAAAAACGAAAGGATGGGTCCCGTCGATGAACGAAACACCGCGCGTCAAGCTGCACGGGTTCAACAACTTGACGAAATCGCTCAGCTTCAATATGTACGATATTTGCTATACGAAAACGGCGAAGGAGCGGGAGGCGTATATCGAATACATTGACGACGTGTACAATGCCGAACGGCTGACGAATATTTTAAAACGTGTCGCCGACATGATCGGCGCCCATGTGTTAAACATCGCCAAACAAGATTACGTTCCGCAGGGCGCGAGCGTGACGATGCTCGTTTCCGAGGGGCCGGTCGTCGAGGTGCCCGAAGATGACGGCCCTTTGCCGGAGGCGGTGGTGCTTTCCCTTGACAAAAGCCATATCACCGTCCATACATACCCAGAATACCACCCGAATGACGGAATCAGCACGTTCCGCGCCGATATTGATGTCGTCACATGCGGGGAAATTTCGCCGCTCAAAGCGCTCGACTATTTGATTCATTCATTTGACGCCGACATTATGATCATCGACTACCGCGTGCGCGGATTTACGCGCGACATTCACGGATACAAGCTGTTTATCGACCATGACATTACGTCGATTCAAGATTATATCCCGGAGCACATTCGCGAAAAGTACGATATGATCGACGTAAACATTTACCAAGAGAATATTTTTCACACAAAATGCAAGTTGAAACAGTTTGACTTGGACAACTACTTGTTTGGCTATGCAAAAGAGGATTTGAGCGAACAAGAAGCGAATGAAACAACCGCCAAGCTGAGAAGGGAAATGGATGAGATCTTTTACGGAAAAAATATGCCGAACACCGTTTGACGCGGGCGCCTTTTTGACGCCTGCCGGCTTTCGGGCCGGCCCACACCGGTTCCCGATTGGCGCCGTCTATGGTATGCTAGTAGAAAAAAGGAAAAGGTGTTCATGAATGAAGTACATCATCGTCGGAGCCGGCATTTTAGGGGCCTCGACCGCTTACCATTTGGCCAAGGAAGGCGCAAACGTGATCATCATCGACCGCGGCGACAAAGGGCAGGCGACCGGTGCGGCGGCGGGGATTGTCTGCCCTTGGCTGTCGCAGCGCCGCAACCAAAAATGGTACCGATTGGCCAAAAACGGAGCGAAGTTTTACCCCTCCCTCATCGAAGAACTGCAAGCGCTCGGGGAAACGGACACCGGTTATGCGCGCGTCGGGGCGCTTTGCCTGCATACAGACGAACAGAAACTGGAACAAATGGAGGAGCGCGCTCGCAAACGGCGCGAAGACGCGCCGGAAATGGGAGAGATCGTGCGGCTTCATCCCCATGAGGCGAAGGAGCTGTTTCCGCCGCTTGGCGGTGAGCATCATGCCCTATATGTGAGCGGCGCCGCCCGAGTGAACGGCCGGGCGGTGCGGGACGCCCTCACAAACGCGGCCCAAAAGCTTGGCGCCGCCTACATCCGCGGAAACGCCCAGATCCTGTTTGAAGGCTCCCGCGTCATCGGCGTGGAAGTCAATGGAGCGAAATACACGGCCGAAGCGGTCATCGTCACAGCCGGCGCATGGGCTGGCGAACTGCTTGAGCCGCTGGGCGTTCGGTTTGCCGTCACTCCACAAAAAGGACAAATCGTTCATCTCGAATGGTTGGCAGGCGAGACTGGCCGATGGCCGGTCGTCATGCCGCCGAACAATCAGTATATGCTCGCCTTCCCTAGAGGGCGAATCATCATCGGAACGACCCATGAAGATGAAGCGGGGATGGATGTCCGCGCCACCGCCGGCGGCATCCACGAAATACTGGACAAAGCGCTCGCCGTCGCGCCAGGGCTGTCGGCGTGCACCTACGTGGAAACACGGGTCGGGTTTCGCCCGCGCACGCCTGGATTTCTCCCTGTCTTCGGGTCGCTTCCCGGTTTTACCGGACTTTACGCAGCCAACGGCCTTGGCTCTTCCGGGCTCACCGTCGGGCCATATTTAGGCGCAGAGCTTGCCAAGCTTGTGCTCGGCCGCCCGACCGAACTTGATTCGTTCGACTACAACGTCGCCGAGGCCATCATCCCGCTTTCCTGACGCTGCCGCACGGTGCAACACTAGCACTCCCACCCGATGCCCAACTGCCGCGTTCAGCGGCCAGCGCCGGCTGCGGGCTTGCCCCATGCAGGCCCGCAGCCCGTTTAGCTGTTTTGTCCTTCGTATTTTTTCAACTGTTCCGTCAGCTGTTGAAACAACGCCATATCTTTTCGGTCAAGCGCCTGGTCAATTTGCATTTTCAACACCGACAGTTCATGACGTTTCAGCGCCTCATCCAACACTTGCTCGGCCGCCTTCGCCATTTTCTCATGCCGCTCGTGCCGTCTGACATTTTCAAACGCTTGGTGATCAATAAGCCGAAGGTACGAAAAATTCCTTGCCTTTCCTGGAAAATGGAGCGTCAAATAGAGCGGCTCGTTCGGATGCAGCGCCAAATCGCCCATAATCGAGGCAAGACTCGTGCTTTTTTGACCGCGCCGATAAAAGACGAGCCCTTCCTCTTCCGCCATCGCAGTCGAAATGATCAGCCACCGCGCCTGCTTTTGCTCGGTTTCCGTAAAATGGACGTTCTCAAGCAAATGGGGGTGTTGAAGCAAGTATTGCAGCACAAATCGGGCATCGGGATGCTTCAAACGATGCTGCTGCAAAAACGTTGTTAAGAACTGCCGCTTTTCTGAATAGGACACCCATCTCGTCATAGCCTCACCCCCTTCAACTGCTTCTCCATGGAAGATAACAGCGGCCGCAGCGCAAGATCGTCTCAACAAGCCTCGATGATCCATTGCTATTCCATTCACGTCTTTGTTTTCCAGTATACTTGATTGCGCCCCGCCGTGCATCTGAAAACCACAGGGCAAGGCCCCTTTCATTCCGACACCAAGCGGCAAACGAAATAGAAAAACAGCCGCCCTTCATTTCCAGGCGGCTGCTCCTTCTAAGCAACGGACTCTCGGCTTTCCTTTCCATTGCTAAGACCTATGGCCTACGCCAACTGCATCGCAAAGTGGCCGTTCAATCCGAGCGCTTCCGCTGTAGACGCTTGCACTTGCCGCAACAGCGCTTCGTTTTTCATCAACGACTCGCCGTAAGACGGAATCATCTCTTTCACTTTCGCCCGCCATTCGTTCATCCGTTCTGGGAAGCACTTCTCCATCACTTCAAGCATGACATGAACCGCCGTCGATGCCCCTGGCGACGCGCCGAGCAACGCCGCGATCGAACCATCAGCCGCATGGACGACTTCCGTGCCAAACTGCAGCGTTCCTTTGCCGCCAGCTTCCGTGTCTTTGATCACTTGCACGCGCTGACCCGCCACGACGATGTCCCACTCGTCGCTTTTCGCCGTCGGGACGAATTCCCGCAGCTCTTGCATGCGCTGTTCTTTCGACAACAGCACTTGCTGGATTAAATAGTTGGTCAAGGACATATTTTTCACGCCCGCCGCCAAGATCGTCAAGACGTTATGCGGCTTGATCGAGGTGAACAAGTCGAGCATCGATCCGTTTTTCAAAAACTTCGGCGAAAACCCGGCAAACGGCCCAAACAGCAGCATCTTTTGATTGTCGATAAACCGCGTGTCCAAATGCGGCACCGACATCGGCGGCGCGCCGACTTTCGCTTTGCCGTACACTTTCGCATGGTGCTGCTCGACGACCTCGGGATTGTTGCACACCATAAACAACCCGCTCACCGGGAAGCCGCCGATTCCCTTCCCTTCCGGAATGCCGGACTTTTGCAACAGATGGAGGCTGCCTCCCCCGGCGCCGATGAAGACGAACTTGGCCGCATGGCGCTCAACGGCGCCCGTGTCCAAATTCCGCACCTTCAACTCCCATAAGCCATCGCTTGTCCGTTTGATATCCTCGACATGATGGCGGTAGCGGATCTCCACGTTCTTCCGTTTCAAATGTTCAAACAGTTGGCGCGTCAACGCCCCGAAGTTCACGTCCGTCCCCGATTCGATGCGGGTCGCCGCGATCGGCTCGTCCACCACCCGCCCTTCCATCATGAGCGGCACCCATTCGGCCAACTTTTTCGGATCATCTGTGAACTCCATCCCTTTAAACAGCGGATTGGCCGCCATCGTTTCGTGGCGCTTCTTCAAAAACGCCACATTGTCTTCCCCTTGCACAAAGCTCATATGCGGCAGCGGACGGACGAAATCTTTCGGGTCACGAAGAATACCGCTGTTGACTAAATAAGCCCAAAACTGCAAAGAGACGTAAAACTGCTCATTGATTTTAATCGCTTTGCCGATGTCAATCGACCCATCGGCCTTCTCAACCGTATAGTTCAACTCACACAGCGCCGCATGCCCCGTCCCGGCGTTGTTCCACTCGTTGGAGCTTTCCGCTCCTGCCTCTTCCAGTCTTTCAAAGACGACAATGTCCCACTCTGGCGCCAATTCCTTCAAGAGCGTCCCCAACGTCGCGCTCATAATGCCCGCGCCGATTAAGATGACATCCGTTTTTCCTTGTTTGTTGCCCATGTTTACCATCCCTATCCATGAATAGTTGTAAAAGAGCATCGAGCGATCGCTCGAAATGATTCCACCGATACCCCTTTTGTTTTTGAGGGCGATTACAAAATTTATTATAACACAATTGATTAATAGTATGTCACTATTATCGATTTTAACAAAAATATATTAATATAATTCAATGCACCGTTGCATATTCATGACATCAACACGACCATCCGCAATCGCCCTTCACAATAATTTTACAAAATCGTTGAATATTTCGCCACCATCTCGAGAAAAAACGCAGAGATTTTTCAAGAAGACTGATGAAAAACAAACGAAATCATTTCATAGCAGCAAAAAAGACGGCTCCATGCCGCCAAAGCGTCATATAAGCCATCTACACCCGAAACATTCCAAGGTGACATCCATCGTATTAGGCAATCGTTTTTTCAATTTCTCTAACAAATGGCTCGTGCGAAGTATTCTCTAAAAAATCTTCGAATATTTCATCAAGTTGCAAGTTGAGATCTTCATTGACCTCATTCCCGTCCTCGTCGTAAATCTCAAAGTGGCTGTACTTCCATTGATCAAATGTTTCCCTAAGCAAGTCACAGTATGTCACCCAACGCTTTCCATAGTTAGACATATACGTCGGCACCCATTGATCAATGTAAACGTTGTTTAACAACTCATCTAACGGAGAACAATAAAATCGCGAGTCCTTACTTCTCCCCAGCGATCGGACAAGCTCGGCAAACTCTTCCTTCTTCATTTTCCTCACTTCACCGGAATAGTCATAGCTGATCTTGCCGTTGTATGGATTGATGAATGGTTCAACGGTGTATATCCATTGGTGCGGTATATGCGTTTGAATCACTTCCATGAGCATTCGGGCAATGAGTTGGGGGATATGACGGAAATGCAATTTCCTCCCCCTCCTTTCTAGCTAAGATGCTTCTATGAGCACTCTCGTTTCCCATTGTTCAATCACTTTTTCTCGGCTCGGCTGATGTTTCCAAACTGCTTTTTCGGTCAAGTCAAACATATGGGGATGCAAATCGTTCACTTCCAGTATACTCCATTCAGCAACCGGATTGTCATGCTGAATGTCATTCCGTTAGTGTTGCTTGCACAGCTCCACAGGGAAAAGCGAAACTGCAACACTTCGCCAAAGGGACACACCATTGAAAACACGGAAAGTTCATTGCTGAGGGCCTCACAGCTGAAGAGAGCAATTGGTGCAATGTTGCAGTGGCATTATAATTGGAAAAACGATGCATGTAAATCCCTCAGTTGAGATGAACAGGCCATTCGCATCGAGCCAGTTGGCCCCGAGAAGCTTATGTCCCGTGCGTCAATCCATGCAAAAAGGCGGAGCGATCCGCCTTTTCTTTACCCAAAATAAAGCGATCATTCCCCCCCTGACAACAATGACCTACACTTCTTCCAGCTGAACCTGCTTGCAAATAATTTGCAACAGCGGCTCTGTATAATCAAAGGTATAGATACGAAAATGCTGAAATCCGCTTGAATCTGCTGCTGCATGTTCGAAGCGAATCATGGTAAACAAGCTGTCAAAATGGAGATCCTCCCTTGACATTCCTATGACTTCCTTCCTCATTGTGTACTCTACAGCCAAGCAATCCGTAAAATGCAACACGAATGTTCTATTTTCCTCTCTATTCTCCTGTACATCCCAATAATAGTCGATTGTGATAGACAAATCTAACGGATTGTTCCACTTGATATCCGTTATAATGCTATCTGTGAAGTCAAAATGGTCTTTGATTTCTTTATAGTTGTTGGCAATGATCATTTGACTCCCCCTCCTCTCCAGCATGAAAATGCCTCTTCTTTTCAGGAACACCGATCGTCACAACACCATCATGAAAACATTCGATTGCATACTCTCTATGTTGGCAAAGAATAAAAGTGTCTGACCCCACTGCCACCACATCATCAATAGCATGCAGAACTCTCTCTAATGTCGTCTGGATGCCAGGGTTATCAGAATAATTCCATAGCACAATCACATCGTAATGATCAATTCCCCTTTGCCGCAGCCAATCAACTACTTCCGATGCATGCTTTATGTGTTTCTTTTCCGATACCTTTTCCCAATCGATTCTCCCCCAAGGCAAGATCGGAAATCATGTGCACAAATAATCAAAATATGTTTCGGTTTCCCCGCTCGTTAACATCCTCAAGTTCTCATGGCCTATTGCATAAACACACTCTTCAAATAATGTCATGTTTGCCCCCCGCTTCAATATCGTTCGATGCCACTGTATGTACTGTATATATTTTCATGTCTTTTCCACATGCATTGGATTGAACTCAACGTGAGCGCCACTCTACATTCCTTGCCTCAATAAGAATGATGTTCACCCCATCGGATTCCCAAAAAATGAAAAACGACTGCAAACGCAGTCATATCAAGGGGTTCGGCAATCTCAATCCGAACGAATCGTATGTAGATGGCGGCCCCAAGAGGATTCGAACCTCCGACGCACGGTTTAGGAAACCGACGCTCTATCCACTGAGCTACGGGGCCATATGGCTCTCCTTTTTCATTCTATCCATCTGCGCCTAAAAATTCAATAGCTGATAGACAAACAAAATAGAGAACTCCACCCCCGATCTCTCCAAAGTTCGCTCTTCGCTCCCAGCAATTTGGATTCGTCGGCTTGGATCGACCCACGTTTTCCCGCGGAACGTTCAAATCGCCTGCCCAAAACGTCTTGCCCGATGCGGAAAAACAGCCACGATCATCTTACCATGACGTCCCGTATTCGTCTGGATTGAGAATCCTATGCACCCTCGCGGCATCATCCTCGACACTCACAAAGTGGTTCGTTTCCTTCGGCCCCAGTCCTCGAACCGCCCCATGAAGACGCCCGATTTTCTCCAGCGTTCCGTTTCCGATGTCCCAGCTGTACACTTCCTCCTTTGCATGATAGCTGTGGCCAAAATACGCATAGTTCCCCCTCACACATACAGCGGTCGATCCGCGCAGCTGCTCGGGTGCTTTGTATCTCCGCACCGTCTTTTTGCAAGGATCCACCTGAATAAGCGAAAAATCATCATAAGGAAAAAGCCACAAGGTCGAATACTTCCCTTTGCACATCGCATAGCAGTCAATGATCATGGGGCGGTCTGTCAAATGGGAATGATATTGGAATATCGGAGAACCGTCCAATCGAAACAAAACCAATCCTTCCGTCGAAATTCCTTTGCCGAACACGCCTTCATCAAAGTAGCCGATCCAGATCCCTTCTTTTCCAATCGCTATGTCTTCAATCCCATCGCCGCCGCAAAAGGAATGTTGTACATTTCCATGCAGATCTACCAAAAACACATTATGGCTGATTCCGTCACTTCTCGCATCCGCCAGCAAAAAGCGCTCACTGTCGACCCAGCGAATGATGGGAAAGCGAACAGAGACGTCCGGATGAAGAACAGTTCCATTCACGACGCACTCCAACCGCCGACGGCTTCTTTGCACGACGATCCATCCGCACCGATCGCTCCAATCCGCATCGATCAGCCGAATCCCGCTTCGTTCCGAGGCAATGGAATAGAACGTATAGGTGACGATTCGCAACATTCATCCCCTCTCAAAAACACCATCTTTACAGCCACACACCGCCATTGCCCCCGCATTTTTACGAGGCGCCCCGTCTGCACGGCAACGCGAAGCGATGGGATTCGCCGCAGCCTTGAACCGCTGCTTCCCTGATCGCAGGCAAGACGACCTTCTCGCGCCACCGCCCTTGCAAACACCGCAACTTGATCAGCGTTCTTAGGGAGCACCATCCGCACGACGAACGGTTGGCCGTTTATCATCATCAACATCCTTGGCCGAATCGTCCCCCACGTGGAAAGAACGGTTCCTCACGAAAGAAACCAACATAAGGAATACCATTCGTGAACATAAGGTCGAAATCCTGCATGAATGAAAAAATGGAGAGCTGGGGAAAGCTCTCCGTTTTTCGCTTGTGTGTTCCATCCAAGTCAATACGACGAAATCCCTGCCTTGGCATAAAGGCTCAACAAACATCAACTCGCTTAATCGGGAAAACCTCGAGCAACTAGGAAATCGGCCCCAAACGGCTTTTATTCAGGCACATACATTTTCTGCAGCGGAAGCAGCGCTCTCGCATCGCTAGGCATGTTCTCATACCAATGGACAATCAAGTTGACCAGCTCTTCCAAATCAATCAGTTTCACGGAATTATGTTTGGCGACTGCCTCTGCGTGGGACGTAAAACCGCCTGTGGAGACGAACAGGCAATTGGCATCAATCGGGTTGGCTCCGAGAAGCTGCTGGATTTCCGGGGCCGAGGCGGCGCTTTTGCGATGCTTCACTTGCACCTTGATTACAGGTTTTTCAAAGCCAAACGCATCCTTATAGGCGAGCACATCCACACCGCCGTCAGGGCCTTTCGGACTCACTTGCACATTGTACCCCATTGCTTGAAGCAAGCCCGCCACTAAATCTTGCATTTGCCACGGATCAAGCTTGTCCACTTTGTCCTGGATCATCATCAACGCTTTTCCAACAAGGTCTTCAACGATTTCTTCCGTTTCCCCCTCTTCATGTTGAGGTTTTGAGAATGGTTCACTGTGTAAACGCTGCTCGATTTCATCGCCCCATTCGTCCACTCGAAACACCGTCAGCGTCGAACCTAAACTGTTCTTCGCTCCGTCTGACAGCGAATCCCTTGGAACTGTCGCATTTTCCCATTTTACCCGGATGATGTTCGGATAATAGGGATGCCCGATGGAGGGATCGTAACGATGCTCTTCTGTCACGGTTCCAACAATGTACTCCCTTTTCTCTTTTGAATATGTGATCACTCGATCGCCCTTTTTGATTTCATGGGCAAACCGCCATACTTGATTCACCCAACTCGTTCTCGATTTTGGTTTTGACTCGGCAAACACTTCATCCGCCTTTCGCTGCAGCTGTTCTTTCGACCGAAAGCGCTTCGGATCGCCCAATCTCGCCCAACCGATCGATGCGATGCCCTTTTCCAGCCAAAGCGGAATCAGTTCATTGCGGTCGCCCGCGCGGATCATCCACCATTTTGACATCCGGGTTCCTCCCTCTTTTCGTTCTCCATGAATAAGAAAGCCTGGTAAAGTGATCAAATCTTTGATAAACTGAGATTGCATGCGAAATTTCCTCCATGGTTGATGGTTTGGTCACCTTTACCATACAGGAAATTTCGCATTTTTTGTACCCTTGATCAGAAAACAACCTGATTGTCAAGTACATTTTGTGGCAAAGATCCTAGTTATTGGCTCTTCACCAAAAGTTGTGCTTGATTTTTTCATAACATGCCCCACTTACGCTTGTGAGGAAAAATCAGTAAATCAATGATTTTTGCACATCCTTGTTCAGGAGAACGTATCGCTTGTCAAGTACATGTTGTGGTGATGAACCTAGTTATTGGTAAAATTCCTCTTTTATCCAATATATCTTCTCCTCCCTCTCGAAATGTTCCTTTTAGACGAGTTTTATTCCAATTCGATCCATCTGTCTTTCTTCAACAATTTGACCATCTTGAACAACATAAATGTATACGTTGGACAAAATGTCGGATAAATCTTCCAGATGCTGTTCAGACGGCATATAGTTATGGTCATTCGTTAAAATAATATAGCGTTCTTCTCCATTAAACCGTTCGCTATAAAAATCTACCAATCCAAGGCAATCAAACATTTTAACATTCATTCTACCATTTGCCTTTTCATACGTTTCTACAACTTCTTTATAATCTACCGCCATGACTCTCTTACTGCGCCCCGATGGGACAAGCTGTAAGGAAAGCATTTTTTTCGGCGGTTTCATACTAATGTTTTTTTGGCGCCGGATGAGGGTTAAACGCTCTTCCTTTTTCATCTCCAAGTCAATGATGCGAGCATTCATTTGGTTAATCAGAGCACTATTGCGGTTATCGATATTTTCCTTTTGATATTGATCTATTTTTTCCAACAGATCTTGGTATTGCTGATGGAATGATTTTTCCAAAAATGACAGTATTTTATCCAGCTGTTTCTGGCGCTTCGCTTGTATTTGATCGCGAATGAAGGAAGAATGCTTAATGACATGGATAGTATGATCATTGGATGTATAATCATTTAATACTAGAACTTGATCAGAAAAATTGCCTGCAAATAGCCAATACGGATGCAGAACCACAATTTCGCCATTTTCCCGCTTTGCTAGATGGATAAAATGATTTTCTAGCTCTTTTCCAGTCCCATCTACAATGCGAACCTGATATACTTCTACCATCAACGGTTCAGGGACATCATAGGTAACTAAATATCTTTCCCAATCATGTTTTTCTATTTCCTTTTTCATCAAATCCATGCTTAATCGAAAAATTGGATGGTCACCCGTTAACAGCGCCACTTCCTCTGTTTCATATTCACGAAACCCAGTAAAACGAAAACTTTCCCCTTGGTACTGGGACAATTCAGGAAGATGATCACGAATAAATTTCGGCAAACGCTCCACGCGTTTTACTTTCCCATCATTTGATTCGTAAACACGTACTTTTTTCTTTTTTAAAATGTATGTTGCCAAATCGGCATATGCCCGAATAGGAATACGATTTACGATTAAATCATTTTGTTCACGTTTTAATCCAGATAAATCAATTGGATCTTCGGCCAGCCGTTCTTCTTGTAGCAGTTGAAGCAATTTCTTATGTTCTTCCGACAATACTTTTTCCATATTGGCAATTACGTCATCTAGACGTTCACGGTTTAAAATCGCTTCCTGCATCAAATTTGCTAAACTGTTCCATTTATCTTCCATTACTTCGCCGATAAAATTGTAAACTAGATCTGCCCCTAAATCTTCTTTCATGCGCTCCATTTTTTCAAGCAAACGGATTAGAACATGACCTTCCCGGGTATTTTGAGCAACTAAGTTAAATACAAACACCTCGTTCTTCTGCCCAACCCGATGAATACGCCCCATCCGCTGCTCTAATTTATTTGGGTTCCATGGTATATCATAGTTGATCATTTGATTGCAAAATTGTAAATTAATCGATTCGCCGCCCGCATCTGTTGCTAGCATAATCGAACATTCATTTCGAAACAGCTCTACTTGTCTTCGGCGTTCTTCGATCGAAAAGCTCCCGACTATTTTCGCTACTCTCGGCACACGTTCAAGCAGTTTCTTCTCTAAATAATTCAATGTATCCGCATACTCCGTAAAAATGAGAATTTTTTCGTTTCGCTGAAGCAGACCGTTTGTACCAAACAATGTTTTTTCTAATTCTTGATACTTTTTCTCCACCGCATACAGACGCAAATTTTCCGCTTGTTCGATTAATTTCTTTAATACGATGATTTCTTTTTTTAATTCCACTGGATCAATCGAGTCCACTGCCTGCACTATCTGTTTTTCCAATTGCTCCTGCTGTTCGCTGTCTTCTTCTAAATAGTCATCCCACTCTATTTGATTTATTTTGTTTACATACTTCCTTCTTTCTTGCTCTGTCTGTTTGTATAAATGAACTAATCGTTTATATCTTCTCTTTAAAGATAATAAAATGGCTTCCAGCGAAGAGCTTAACCGGCGTTGAAGCAGCATCATGGCAAACGCCGTGCTATGGCTTCCGTTTCGAATCGCACGGTTAAAATGTTCCCTTACATAATCTGTAACTGCGTTGTATAAAGCTAGTTCCTCTTCGGTCAATGTATATTGAATCGTTTTTGTCGTCCGCTTCGGAAACAGCGGTGTTCCATCAAAATTTTTCATGCTTTCTTTTAAACGGCGAATCATAAACGGGTTGGTTTTTTCACGCAAGCTTTCATTTCCTTTGTATGTTTGCGAAAACATCCTCATCAATTAACCTCATTAAATGGCGAAAATTCTCCATATCGCCTTTATGCGGAGTAGCAGTAAGCAATAAACAATGCGGCGCTTTCCGTAAAATCGATTCGCCCAATTGATACAACTTCGTTCTTGTTATCCGTTTTTTTACTGTTCCTTCGGTATACGCTGCCATTTTATGGGCTTCATCGATGATAATTAAATCGAAATCGGCCTCTTGAATAAGCGGCTTCACATCCTCCCGCGCCGCCCAATACATCGATGCTAAACATTGACGGTGATCGACAAACGGATTTTTCCCGCTGTACTCTTTAACTACATGGCGGTTCATAATCGAGAAATGTTCGTGAAACTTCTCCATCATTTCTTCTTGCCACTGCTTGACAACTAACGGGGGAGTCAAAATAAGAATGCGCTCAATGCTATATCTTGCCTTTAATTCCTTAATCAGCATTCCTGCCATAATCGTCTTCCCCGCGCCAGGATCATCCGCCAATAAAAAGCGGATTTGCGGAACTTGAAGCATTCTTCCATACACCGCCTCAATTTGGTGCGGCAATGGGAGAAGTTTCTTGTTCCCTAATGCCCGTGTGCGAGAATACATCATCTCATGACGGAACATCAAATATTGTAAATATCGCTGAATGTCCTCTCCTTGTACAGGCTGCTGGCTTGCATTTTCCTTTAATCTTTTCAACTCTGCTATTTTTTCCTTTTCCAGCATTAATTCATAAAACTGATGCGTTTCCCGTCCAATCGCTTCAATAATATAGAAATCCTCCAATAGTTCACAACGTTTTACTTCGACATTTTCAGGAAAATACGGACCATAAACGACCTCACCAGCATGAAACATCTTCATTACCCCCACGCCATCACGATTCACATAATTCGACAATCAATTGATCTATACCTTGGCGGTGCACGCTAAACTGGTGCGCATTCCGCAATGACTCTGTACTGACCGTAAACGAAAACGGAAAAAATAAAGGATGATGATAAAGAAAATCTACAGGTATCGCAGTCACATTCATTGCCCGCAAAATGACTTCCGTAATAAATGGATGAAGTTCCCTTGAGGTAATGGCGACCTTCGGCAGCGGCGTATACACCCGGCTTTTTAACCACCCAACCGCTTCCCATGTTTTTATGCTCGTTAATACCGCGCTCGTTGCCACTTCGACACGTCTTCGGTCTCCATACAACTCCTTCATCTTTCTTCCGATGACAGCGCTTGGTATTTCATCCTGCAAACGAAACAGCTTCCCCATTTCATAGACAACATCTTTAAAAAACGGATACGCAAGGATGGTCATTCCCCAATGCAAAAGCAGCCTCTCTTCTTTTGTCAAATGCGGAAATAATTCCAACACGCTGTCACGTAATCGAATCACATTCTCGTCCACTAAATACCATATTTTCATTAACATCGTAATCGCATTTTTCCTAGATTTTGCCCCTTGAATATCGCTTCGCAAAAAGTAATCTAAAGCTTCATACATCTCTTTTCTTGACAATTTCCTTGCTTCATTCGCTGTAAAATCTAAATGATGCAACATGATTTTTTGATCAAATCCTACTGGTTTTACCATGTATGATCCTCCTAATGCGCAATCACTCTGATGAATGGAACGATCACTTCCTCGATGCTAATGCTACCGTGACTGACAATTCGTTCATTTTTATGAACGAAAGCTTGTCCATATGGGGCTAATAAAGCGTAATAATCTTTTGGAAGCCCTGCTCCTTGCCAAGGAATTCCGTTGATTTTTTTCGCTGCATCTTGCCATAAAACAACATCGTCGTAAATGCGGACACGCTCTCCTTTTTGTTCCGCTAATACCCCTTCAGAGATGCTTCCGATTCCGACACTTTCCGTATTTCCATGGTCAGAAGTGATATAAATCGTAAATTTCGCATCATGCAAATCGGCTAATAACTGCGCTAAGTAGTCCGTATGCAGCCATAATTGCAATTCGGACATTAAACTTTTTTCCCCTTGTACAGCTCCATGAATGAATCGGTCAATACTGTCAATCACCGCACCATATATTTTAATACTCGGACGCCGAAATGCTGCGATTTCTTCCTTTTTGTAACGGTCTTTTCCTAATCCTTTTTGATAGGAAACATATTGCTTCAGCACCCCGTTATTTTCCCAAAATGTTTTCCAATAATTCTCTTCCTTAGCCGTTGTATGAATCGACTGCGAAAATACCGATGGAAAATGACCAGAGAAGATAGCCTGACGAGAAACCGATGTCAATGTCGGCACCCACGCAAATACACCATGTTCTTCAAAAGTAAAACCTTTATTTTCTAAATCATGTTTTATTCTCTTCCATTGAACATAGCTCATGCCGTCCATCACAAGCAATGCAATTTTTTCGTTTTGCGCACGTTTTGCAGCGAGAAACTGCACAATATGGTGCACCATTTTCGGCTTCGGGACGGGCGGCAGGCTTGTTAAGGAGCGGTAATTCGTCATCATCCATTGCTCGAACGCCCCGTTTACTTGCTGAAAAAGAGCATACGCTTCTTCTTCATATTCCCGTTTATTTGCCTCTAGAATGGTACATTTATATTCCGCCATCCATTCCATCATATGTAGCCAATCTTTATAACGGCTTGCCGCTGGAATTTGCTCAACTATTTTATCATAAAGGTGACGAAGTTTTTCCTCCATTGAATCCTCTTTCTCTATTTCTATACCAGATTTCATCCATGACGGAAAAGAACGGGTTACGTCTATTTTTGCTTTTCGTATATATCCTTCTGTAAACAAATCATTCATTAGTCTTCTTACATCTGGATTGGAAAAAGGATGGGCTAAATAAAAAGCACTTTCTTCTAATATGAGGTCCTTTTCTATCGCCGACAACTGCTGAACAAATTCCACCCATCGTTTTTCGATATATTGAAAAAAATAACTAGTCGACATCAACAAACGTTTCACTGGCATCCCTTTTAATTCATTTCGTTCCGCTAGCTTTTCGATTAAAAACTCTTGCACTTTTTGCGGCAATTGTTTTTTCTCATAATGGATGGAAAGAAGCATTTTATATAGCTCCACTTCACTGTCAATCAATTCGTAAGGGATTTTATAGACATGTTTTACAATATACTCTAATGTTTCCTTGTCACTGTTAGACCCTTGATACGATTTATGAGCAGCATATAATCCATCAAAGTCGTCTTTATCTAACTGTCGGACCACGGTTGCTGAAAATTTTGGAAACAAGTCACGAATATGCAGTCGTATATGATAACCTTGTTGTAAAAAGTCGTATGGAAAACATGTTTCCTCCGTTTCATTGCTATAAATAAGTAGCCTTAACTCGTCTTGTTCCACTCTTTCACGAAATTGAGTTTCATACAAGTAGCGTATGAAAATGCTGTCGTGAAAGTGCACTACTTCGTATCCAGTGCTTCTTAATTGTTGAAGAATTTGTTCGTCATTCAATAAGAAATCTGGATCATTTACCAACAGCAGCGAATACGGGATATGAATAAATTTTTCCAGTACTTCCTCACGCCACGTTTTCATGTTATCACCTAAAATTACTAATTTCTATGAATCCATTATACCAGCAGAAATGGGAAAAAGCCTGATTTTTCCGTAAAAACCAGGCTTTTTCTCCTATTACATTCCTAAACGGATTTGCGCATTATCGTAATACATTAACAGTTTATCATCCTCTTGAATAACGTTTTCCGGAAGACGTTCACCGACTTTCACGATCGTTTCGTAATCTTTTTCGCTCCATGCCTTCTTAAATCCTGCGCGGATCGCTTCCGTACGGAACTGTTTCAACTTTTTCTTGCTCTTGCTCAATTCTTCTACGTATCCTTCAAACTCCCGAAGCAGCGCTTTCTCACGCAATTTCTCTAAATCTGCCTGCTTGTTCGGATCCGGCACATACCAGCGGTTCATCGCTTTTTCTTTCAGCTGCGGATCATCGTTTTCCAATCCACGCAAATCTTTATAATTTCGACGGAGATAGCTGGCGATTTGATCTGGCACCGGCCCGTCGCCTTCGTATTTTAGGAAGTTTTGCTCGAGCAAATCGTCAAGTTCTGGCAGTTTCTCATGTTTGGCAATATGCTGGATTTCTTTCATAAAGTTTGGATGCAAATCTTGGCGCGTTTGCGGTTTCTTTAATAACTGCTGGCGCAGCCATTCAATCGCGCTCGTTTCATCCGTTACAAACAAGCTCATTTGCACAAATTCTTTTACTAACGTCCGTTTCTTGTCATATTCTGCGACTTGGCTTTCTAAAAATACCATCCCGTCACGCATTGGGAACCGCTGTGCCACTTTTGCCTGGAACTCTGCCGATGAAATCGGAACAGGCAAACCGTTTTGCACGTGATACGCCACCATACGATCGAATAAAATGCGTGGTGTGCGTTCTAATATTAAGGTACCCTGTCCTTTACTTCCAACAAAAACAGGCAATTTTTTTAAATGTTCCTCTAAAAAGAGCCATACAATATTTTCATTTTCTCCATTGTTTTTTATGAAATCTGTTATCTTAACAGATGGTTTATAGGCTGTAATAACTAAATCTTGTTTTACAGATGTTGGATTTGTTTGCGAATTAAAAGTTCCCTGCCCTTTATTAAGAGCGGATACATTTGCAATAATAAACCCAGCTTCTTGGATTGCATTTTGAATGACATTCCAAACACTAGCTCTGGTATTAGAAAATTCAACGGTCATCCATTTACCAGGTTTCAACAGCTTGTAGCATGTTTTAAAAGCGTCAGTCATCAATTTATGATAATCACTAAGTTTCTTGTTTTGAGTTTTATTTTCAATTGCTTCAAGGGTATTATTGGTTTTTACTCCTAACCAAGATTCCCATAGAAAGTTTAACTCGGAATACATTAAATTTGCTCCAAAAGGGGGATCAATAAAAATATAATCTACAGATGACTCAAGATTTCCCATTTTCTCTATTTCACTACAAGGGATACAAGAAACTATGTTATTTTTATTTAACCTTTCTAATTGTGCATTGACTAGATCGTTAATTTTTCCACGTAATAGCTCAAAAATATTCCTTTCTGCCAAATTACTAGGAACATATAAAGTATTAGGAAGTGCACCTGCTAAATTTATTTTCCCTTTCTTTAAACCAATATTATGAAGTAAACTAGCTGTTTTAATAATTATGGAAGTTAAACTTAGCTTTAATAGAGGCTCCTTATTACTTTCTTCCCAAAGTAAAGATAAACTGAGCAGATTTCTTTTTGTATAAAAGTGATGGGTATGTGTTAATCCCAATCTAATTGGTTCACGAGTTTTATCTCCATTTGGAATTCTATCTGTAGGAAATCGCGCAGGTATTTTGATTTCTTTTATTTTCTTTAATATAAAATGATCAAATTCATCAGGTTTTTTCTCAAATCTTTTGTTACCAATCGAATAATTTATTAATATAGGTACTCTTTTTATTACCTTAATTGTTGAGTCAATTTCCTCATCGTATATAGTTTCCCAACTCCTCTCCATTTTATTTTTTGATATTATCGCTTGACAATAAGGACAACTCATAGTTTCTTTAAGAGCATATGTTTTTTGATCAACAGAAATATCCCAAAAGGTTAATTGTTCTAAACAATTAGGACAGTATAGTATATCACTCCAAACAATATAATTAATTTTCGCAAATAAAGTTGAATTTTGTCTAATATATTCTTTTAAAGCATCAATGGAGAAATTCTTTTTTAATAATTCCTCAGCTTTTTTGGAATGCTCTTTTCTTAATGTGGTATAAATCCAACCATATTCATCTTCAAGTTTATTAATAATCTCATTTGACTTTTCTTTAAATCTGGATATATTGGCTGAATTATTATAATTGTAAGATATAAATGTAGCAATAGGTGAAATATCACTTACAATTGCATGCCTTGTACCTAACTGTGAAACGTAATGTAATTCACCATTAATTTCTTCAAATATATTCCCATTATCTTCTACTTTGTATCCTAATTCTTCAACTTCTTTTCTATTTCCACATAACTGGGCAGCCACTCCTGTCATCCCCGTGCCGGCAAAGCCATCAAAGACGATATCTCCGGGATTCGTGTAATGCAAAATATAACGCATAATCGCTTTATGGGGCACTTTCGTATGATAGCTGTGAGCATTATAAATCGGATCATTCTTCCCCTCACTCACATCCGCCGCAAATGGCTCCCGATGATACTCCTCATTCTCATCTCTACCATACTTTTCTTTCTTTTCCCGTTCCCATTCTTCAATAAAATCGTTAATCCACGGATTCGGGCATGCGGTGTAGTACGGCGGGTCAGATAGTGCGATAATATCTTCATCATCCCCGATTGGAAATCCTTCGATTTTTTTTAGTTCCGGCAGTTTTTTGCGCAGTTCGTTACGAAAGTATTCGCGCCGTTCTTCATCATTTTTAAATGTCATGCCTAAGCAGACAACGGGACCGTTGTCTGCTTGTTCATGATCATCAAGAAGCGATAGTTGTTTTTCGTCCAATGTTGTTTCCCCCTTCTATTTTTTCACAATAATGCGTACGCGCTCCGGCTGGTTGTTGCCGACAATCGCTTTCATTAACATTTCGAAGTTTTTTCGTGCTTCACTGATCGTTAGCGGATTGCCGTCTCCCATCATTTTGACAAGCTGTTCCACATCAATCTCTTCTTTATGAATTCCTTTCAGCAAATCATTAATGATTTCCAACAAGCCAATGTTAATCGGTAAATCAAATTGCTTTTTGTTGATGAATTCTTGGACGAGTTGTCGTTGCTCTTCGCTTAACAACGAAATTCCTTCCTGCACCATCGAATCGTTAAAGTTTGTTAACAGCGTCTCGGTCCATGTATTTAACAAATCATCCAGCCGCTCCTCTAATTGTTCTAATGAATATCGCTGTACCATCAATTCGTCGTTCGGATTGAACTTGCAATGCGGGCAAATTTGCTGATGCTCCAGCTGTTCACGAGTTAACTGATAGCAAACCTTCAGCGCTTGAATGTTTTTTACCCACTCATCTAATGCCTGACGCGGCAATAAGTCGATTCTTGACGCTAACTCTTTTAATGCCAGATAGCGTTTGTCATTTAACAGCGTTTTTTTCTTATTTTCTTCCGTCGCATTTAGCCGCGCTTTATGATGCAGTTGCAAATATTGTTGGATATATTCTTCTTTCAATTTTTCTAACTCACGGATTTCTTCGATACAATCACCGTTTTCTTTTAACGCGCTTGCGAGATTAGCTAGCGCGATATCGACGTTTTCGGCCCAATTTTTATTTGCTTTCATTATGTGGAGCGCGGTTGATAAGTAATTCACTATTTTCATACATTCATTGATTTTTTGCTCCAACTGCTCCAATTGTTCAACGATGGCCAAGTTTTCTTTTTGCTGCTCGATTTCTGGGACGTCATATTTTAAGTTAGTGAGCTTCGCCCGCGTATTGTATACTTGAAGGCCTTCTAAAAACGATTTTAGGCTCTCTAGCTTCGCGATATACTGTGCCCGCTCATCACTCGAGAATAACGGACCGTCCCAAATTTGAAACTGATGGCGTACATCGTTTATCATTCTTACGGTTTTGTCCAACGCTTGTTTAGCGCCGCTAATTATTTGCCTAATGGCAAAATCAAGCCAATTTTGATCGGTCACATTTCCTTTTGGCACGCTAAACATATCGACCAACGCATGAATCGCCGCAACCGGAAGACCGCTTGGCTTTTTAATATGGCTAAAATTCGTCAATTTACTTAAAGGAAGTTTAATAAATTCTGCAAAGTTCATTGCTTCGTATGTTTTATTGTCTACCGTTACAACGATTTCCCCCTGCTGAATAAGAGCACCTAGTACGACAACGAGCAGTTCCGGCTCCATGCGGAATTCTTTTGTCAGCCGGATATCTTCCGTTCCTTGCGCTGTATAGACTGTTTCAATGAGTTCATTTTGATTTACTACTTGTCCGTTTCCTTTTTCTTCAAGTTTTTCTATCACCCAGCGGGCATAACCAGAGTTGCGGACGTTAATTTCGCCTTTTTGGTCCAATAGCACTAATCCGTTTAAAATAGCTTCCCCTTGGCTTGTTTTTCTTCCGTTCAAATAAGAAAGAGCATCGCTGACATATGTCGCTAAATTGTCTTTCGTTAAATACGTTCTTTCTAGTTTTCGGAAAGACGGATAATCGCTGTACTTTTCTTCAAACCATTGGCTTAGCAGCCCTTCTGCCACCGTGTCTACCAATTCCATCAATGTCGCATTGCCAGGAAGAAACATGCCGAATTCAAAAACAGACCCTTTTTTGCCACGGTATTGAATTTCAAACGCGTCGACAAAATGGTCTTTTAACCAAGTAGTAAGGCGTTTTAAATAATATGAGACTTTGTTTAAATATAGCTGTTTTGTCGTTGACGCATCATTGCTCATTTCTTTTGCACCGCCGTATAGCCGCAATAAACGGACGAACTCGTCATCTTTTTTCGTCATCCGGAAAAATACTTCATCCGGCTTTTCTTCATCGCGGAATTTCGGCGGTTCAAACGGCTGCAGCATATAAATGTAGAAATCACGTTCCGGCTGGGCAGTAGAACGTTCATTTGGCGCTCCGAAAAAGATATATCCTTGTCGTTTGACGCGGCGAGCATCCCACGGAATTTCATGCAGCCAAATTTTATACCCCGTTACATATGGCTGGTCTAACACTTCCATTGCTTGTTTTAGTACGTCAAAATAGTAGCTGTTCAATTGATTGTCGGTTAACTCTTCGCCGCGTTTTTCAATTAGTTCATCCACAGCGATGTCTTTTTTGATATCTAGATAATATTGTCCGTTTTCCTGGTTGGCGGAAATATATTGGAAGCTGACAGCTGTCATAATTTGTTTTAAAACAGACTCAATTGTTGTTCGCAAAAAGTCAGCAGGATTTTCATCCATATCTAATAGCATACTAATATTTAAAAATAGCTTATCCCTTAACTCTTCTGATGTTAACCCGATCGGTGCATTTAGATCGTCCGTAGTCAAACGATAGACGGCAAGTGCGTCGATAATGCGCAACGCAGCTGGTTTATATGCAGGTCGTGTCAAGCCGCTTTGCACCTTATCTTTCAACGTCTGAACTTTGCCCATGACCTCTCTAACATTCGGATTGCTTCTTAACGACGAGTCTTCTTCAATATATTGCCAGTAGCTATCAAACGAAATGATCCCTGTTTCATTTTCCGGCACTTCTTTTGTCATCAGCTTGCGGATTTCTCTGCTAATCGTTTGCAATACAACACGTTTTTCAGCAATATTTACTTTTTCAAACGTTTCTAAGTATGCCGGGTGGATCGGGAATAAGTTGACATACGTTTCCATATTTTCACTAAGGCCATGGTAAAGCGGCATAAATTTGCTTAAATGCTCGCGAATTAACGCTTTTTGCTTTTCATCTTTTTTCAATAAACGTTCTGACACCACGTAAGCGATGTCTTCGCGGACAATACGCACTTCTTGGAAACGTTCTTTAACGCGACGTAAGGAATCAGCAACAAATTGGAATTTTGGATTATCAAACAACATTTCTTGAATACCGGCAATAAAACGAAGACGGGTTTTGCTGCAAACTTCTCCAAATTCGCGTAAAAAGCCTAAGTCTAAAGTAAGTTCTTGCTCTTTCCGCCCCCGCAAATAGTCTAACAGCTCGTCTACGACAAGCATCAGGCCGTGTTCAGGATATTGTTCATGGAATAATTCCATCATTTCGTAAAGCATATCTTTGTTATTTGTCACTTCGTTAGCTTTTGGAAATGTATAATCAATTCCTAAATTAGCCAGCCCTTGCTGCAATGCCTGGCAAATAATGTCGCGCAACGACATCGAGACAGCACCAATTTCTGTTCGGATGACTTTAAATTTCCCTTCAATTTCCTTTGCTTTCTTTGCCACCTGCTCGTTTTTAATATGTTCGCTTGCACCCGGCTGTTCGGCAATGGTAGAGATGACACTCATTAAGTGCGATTTCCCTGTACCGTAGTTTCCAACAATCAACAGCCCTTTGTTATCAACCATACGGTCAAACTGAATGTGCTCAAGGATGATTTCGTCCAACTGTTCTGCCATACGGTCTGAAATAACGTATGTATCAAGCAAATGGAACGCGCGCTCTTTATCATCCGCATCACGCAGCTGTACAACAGATTCAATAGGTTCGAATTGGATTAAATCACTATATCTCAGCATATAGAATGTTCCCCCTTTTATACAGTGATGACGATCCCTTCAAAATCGCTACAGGTAAAATATTCTGGATGTGCAGGTATGGCGTATGTTAATGATTTTCCATCATATTGCCCAGGCCAGCATACGATTAGTTTGAAACGTTTGCTTAAATTCTCTAACAATCTTATCGGATGTTGTTGCAATTGTTTATCGAATAAAATTTCCATATCCCCGAGACAAAATGCGGTTTCTTCATATTCTTCCATCCACTTGTTTAATATTTCTCCGACTTGCAAAGGGTAGCTCGCCTTAGGAATGTTTTGCAGTTTTTCGCTTAAGTGACGGTTCAAGTTCAAATAAGGAACATTAAGCATTTTTGACAGCGATTGACCTTCTTCGTTTCGTAAACCGACGAGAAAAAGCAACTTATGCCATCTAGATTCTAACGCTGCCCATTCCGCCCTGATCTTATGTATGTTCATAAGGATATCCTCTTTTCCCCTAAATTAGTGATAAGGCAGTGTCATAGACGGTCAGAAGAAAAACTAAACTATCTTCTCAAAGTATAAGCCACCAAGATCATATTTATCAATCTGCTTGATGAAGCTTTGCTCCCTTAGTATTGTTCGCATAATTTTATTTTACCAAAATTGGCTTCCAAAACATTGTCGTTTTTTGTGGAATTTATGTTTTTATACACTACAAACCTACTGATCACGAACGAACCTTTCTCATTAAAACGAAGTCAGTCGATGATAAAAACGAACCCCCCCGCATCGCAAGGAGGTTCAGCAGCGGTCCCGAGCGGATTCGAACATCCATCGCACGGTTTAAGAAAGCGTGTGCATAGAAGAGCGAAAGATGTTTATGCTACACTAGGGATGAGAAATTCCGGCGCCGTTTTTCGGCGAATCGTTTGGAGGCGGCATTAGGCCGCAAGCAGATTTGTCAATATGGTTCAAGGGAGGAATGGAACGATGAGATCCCCCGCCCTATTTCTCGCTCACGGTTCGCCGATGTTGGCAATCGAAGACAATGCGTACACGGCGCTTTTGGGCAAACTCGGGGAAGGAATTCGCCCGCAGGCGGTCGTCATCTTTACAGCGCATTGGATGACGCGCCAACCGACGGTTTCGGCGGTTGAGGGGACGTATGACATGATTTATGATTTTTCCGGATTTCCGCGCGAGCTGTATGAAGTGGTGTATCCGGCGCGCGGGTCGGTCGAGTGGGCGGAGCGCGTGCGGGTGCGCCTCTCTAGTGTGACGGACGTAGCCATCGATCAAACGCGCGGGCTGGATCACGGCTCATGGGTGCTACTCTACCGCTTATTTCCGAAAGCGGATATTCCAGTTGTGCAAGCGTCGGTCGTGCCGTGGTGGACACCGAAGCAATTGTTGCAGCTCGGGGAAGCGCTGCGCCCGTTGCGGGATGAGGGCGTGATGATCATCGGAAGCGGCGGGACGGTGCACAATTTGATGGCGCTCCGTTGGGAAGGGCATGCGGAGGCGGACGAATGGGCCGTCGCATTTGATGATTGGCTTCTCAGCCGATCCGCCGCCCATAGTGAAGAGGTGTTCGAGTATGAGAACAAGGCGCCGTACGCCAAGCAGGCCGTACCGACCCCCGAACACCTCGCGCCGTATTGGATCGCTTACGGCGCAGGCGATCGCGGCGGGGCGCCGCGCGTGTTGTTCCGAGAATATCAATATGGAAGCTTAAGCCTCATGGCTGTGTCTTTGTGACATACTCCCACCACCTACGCTTCGCTTAGAGGTGGGGGCTTCTCGGGTAATCCCATCTCATGATGGGAAGTTGACCGAGCGATCCCCGTGTGCCCCACGGTTCGAGGACAAATTAGACGATCGCCAATCGTTTCATGCCCTCATGTTTGATATTGATGGCCGCATTGACGTCCCTGTCGCTCTCGAATCCACATTCACAGCGGAATGTCCGTTCAGAAAGCGATAGAGACTCCTTGACTCGACCGCAGCACGAACACGTTTTGGACGAGGGGAACCATTTGTCGATTTTGATCAGCTTCTTCCCCTGTTCGGCCAGCTTGTACTGAAGGAAAGTGGTGAACATGCCCCAGCCGTTGTCATGAACATTTTGACCGAAATGGAGGGCTTGTGACATCCCTTTCATGTTGAGGTCTTCGATGACCACGCAATCATACCGTTTCGCTAATTTGTGCGACTCCTTATGCAGAAAGTCCTTACGCTGGTTGGCAATTTTCTCATGCAGCTTCGCTACTTTCAGACGCTGTTTGTGCCAACGATTCGAGCCTTTCTTTTTACGAGACAATTTACGCTGTTCTTTCGCTAATGTTTCCAATGCTTTGCGATAGAATCGAGGATAATTGGCTCTCTTACCCTCGCTATCGACATACAGCGTACTCATGGAAAAGTCAAGCCCAACAACCATTTGTACTTCTTTTAGGGCAGGTTGAGGTTCGTACTCTGTGAGAATAGAAATATAGTATTTTCCTGTTTTGGTTTTCGTGATCGTACAAGACTTGATGATATGGTGGGCAGGAATCTCCCGATGTTGCTTTAGCTTGATCCATTTCAGTTTGGGCAGCTTGATATAGCCATCTGAAAGCTTGATGTTGCCATTTACCACATTTGTGGTGTACGACTGTTTCGCCTTGCGGTTTTTGAACTTGGGAAATCCAGCGCGGCCAGAAAAGAAGTGTTGAAACGCTTTCTGCAAATTTAGTTGAGCATTTGCCAGCGCAAGGCTGTCCACTTCTTTTAGCCAAGGAAACTCCTTTTTGTACTTGGCAGGGGTCGGAAATGTTTGCTGTTTCAAGGATTCTTGATCGTCCTTGAACTTTTCAAACATTTGTATGCGTTCTTCAAGCATTTTGTTATACACAAAACGGACACAACCGAAGGTTTTGGCGAGCAATTCTTCTTGTTCTTTTGTTGGGTATAGACGGAACTGATAGGCTTTGTTTGCCATATCGACACCACATCACTTCATACCTTGATTTTCGATATATTTTTTGATTACTTCAATGGACGCACCACCCGTTGTAAGCAGGCAAAAGCTTCTTGACCAAAAATATTCTTTCCACAGTTTTCTTTTCACTTGCGGAAAATGCTTTTTGATCAGTCGAGAACTTGCACTTTTATAGGCATTGATGAACTTGGATAATTCACTATTTGGATGTGCTTTGAACAAAATATGCACATGGTCCATATCGTGATTCCATTCGACCAAGGAAATATTGTAATTTTTACCCAATCTCACAAACATATCTTTTGCATAGTCAGATATGGTATCATCAATCACTTGTCTGCGATATTTTACAACCAGCACAAGATGATAATACAATAGGAACACTGAATGGTTATTATTGTCTAATTTCATTGATACAACAGCCTTTCATTTTTCTAAAACTGATTATATCATAACACACAAAAAAGAGACAATTTTAGGCTATACCTAACCGAAATTCATCTCCCACTTTCACTTCGTTTAGAAGTGGGAGACTTCTTTCGGAAAGATGTTAAAAGGCCCGCTTCCGACGCCACCGCGTGGGGGCGGGCTGTTTCTTTGAGACAAAGCAGCGTTCTCATTTGCCACAGCACTTTTTATACTTTTTCCCGCTGCCGCACGGACATGGGTCGTTACGGCCGATTTTTCGCTCTTTTCGGCGGTATGGGATGTTGGTCGGCCGCGGAGGTGTTTGCAGCACGGCTTGAAAATGGCGATACCGCTGCTCGGCAATGGCTCTCCACGTTTCCAGCTTCGGGTGATCGATCTCTAGAATCGTATAATAGGCGTACGCGTTCTGTTCGACATCAATCATCCAAGAACGCCCTCGTTTTTCCGCTCTTTTTACATACTGCTCTACTTCTGGGAGCGCCTCTTTATCCAGCTGATGGCAAAGCGCCTCAAAGCAAAATGCTTGGAGGTCATCATCGCGCTGCTTGGAAAAGACTTCTCGCAATACACGCACGGCCTGTTTAGATTTGATGTTGGCGAGCACATGAATAGCGGACAGCGCCGTGTCTTCCTGAAACGCATATGGGCGCACCGCTTCGATCGTTTCTTCACGTTGGAACATCGATAAGGTGGAAACGGCTTGATCAACAAGCACATCACCGTCTTGTTGTTCCAACAGTCGGGCGAGGCGGGGAATATATTCAGCGGCGCCGACGAGCGAGACCGCATACACCGCCAAAATGCCGTCATACGAAAACCAAGGCTGTTGCTCGTTTTTCATCCATGTCAGACCGATATCTTCCTTCGTCATCCATCCGCGTTCAACGAGAATGCGCACGGCTTGCTTGGCTACTAAAAACCAATCGTGATTGTGAAACTCTTCCTCGTGCAAATGCGAAAGCACTGAAAAATAGTGTTCCCATACGTCATCTTCCGTTCCTTCTAAAGCAAGGCGGACAGCTCGCTGCCAAGACCGCGGGAAGTGAGGGAGCAGCTGTTCTCCGTATTTTTCGAGCTGGGCGGCTGGAAACGGGAAAAACCAACGGATGTACTTCGCTGCATCTTTCATGCTCAACAACTGCTCAAGCGCTCGGTCGGTCAACGGCTGTTTGGAGATGCCGTGCAAAATCATCCTCCGTGTTTCTTCGTTGTCCGCCGTTACAGCCTCATCCACCAAACGCTCCACAAGCGCGGCTGGAATATCCGGATACTCTTCGATTGCGTCAAACGCAAACTGGCGGAGGACAGGATGGTCGCTAAACAAATGCGGCTCGATTGTTTGAATAAAGGACATGATCACACCTTCTTTTTTCTGAAATTTCCCCCCGTCGCTGACAGAATATCGACATTCAACCTCCTCGCGACGGGTTTGCGGGTTCTTCCTTCATACATGGAACACAAGCAGCGGCCGATGCGATGGAAATGGGCAGCCAAAGGAGCTCTTGGTCATTTCAAACATCACAGCATCTCCTCCTCTATCATAGACAAAATCCGCTTGATTTGAAACTGTTGTTCCTTCTCGCAAACTCGCTTGTTTGATATGCTAGAAATGGAAGGAGGTGAAGAGGGTGGAAGAAAAAACGATATTGGCGCAAATTTTGCAAGTGCTTGACTTGTACGCGTCCGATATGCGCAAGCAGTTCGAAGCGCTCCATGAGAAATTCGACTCGCTTCAACGCCAAGTCCAAGCGTTGAATGAAAAAACGGATGAAATGGACAAGCGCATTGAGGAGATGGACGGACGGTTTGAGCGGCAGATCGCCCAGTTGGAGCGCACCGTGAACGAACGGTTCGAACGGCTCGAAGCGAAACTCGGCCACATCCGCGTCGAACCAGTTGAAACACAAGAAACGGTCGACTTCCACTCCGTCAAAATCGCCCAGCATGATCGAAAAATCCGCCATTTGCTTCACGCTCGATAAATCCTCCACTGCCATCACGCCCCCGCCCTTCCATCAAGGCGGGGGGCGTTCGCATCAAGAAAGCTCTCGGGCAAGGTCGGCCGCCATGGCGGCGTTGTTTTTCACTAAGGCGATGTTTGCTTTTAAGCTTTTGCCTCCGGTTAACGTTTTCACACGGTCAAGCAAAAACGGGGTGACCGCTTTGCCGGTGATGTGCTGCTTTTCTGCTTCCTTAAGCGCTTGTTCGATGATGGCGGTGATATACGACTCCTCGAGCTCCTCTTCTTTTGGGACAGGATTGGCGATCACAACACCGCCGTTTAACCCAAGCTTCCATTTCGTTTCAAGGAACTGGGCGATCTCTTTGGCGCTGTCTAAGCGATAACCGACGCGAAACGGGCTCGTCCGCGAATAGAACGCCGGCAGGACGTCCGTCTGATAGCCGATGACCGGAACGCCGTGCGTCTCGAGGTATTCAAGCGTCAAGCCTAAATCCAAAATTGATTTCGCCCCGGCGCAGACGACCGCGACGTTTGTGCGCGAGAGTTCCTGCAAGTCAGCCGAGATGTCCATCGTCTGTTCGGCGCCGCGGTGCACGCCGCCGATGCCGCCGGTCGCAAATACGCGGATGCCCGCCATCTGGGCGCAAATCATCGTCCCCGCCACGGTCGTCGCCCCGTGTTTCTTCATGGCGACGACATACGGCAAGTCGCGGCGGCTCACTTTTTCTACATAGTGGCTTGTCCCTAACAATTCAAGTTCGTCATCCGTTAACCCGATTTTAATCTTTCCATCGATGATCGCGATCGTCGCCGGCACGGCGCCGCGGTCGCGGATGATCCGCTCGACGTCTTTCGCCGTTTGCACGTTTTCCGGATACGGCATGCCATGCGAGATGATCGTTGATTCTAAAGCGACAATCGGCTTTTTTTCGGCCTTCGCTTGAGCGACTTCTTCGGAAAAGACGAGAAAATCATTCATATCACTTCGTTCCCCCTTCGCAAAAATACCGCGCATAGGCGGCTTGCAACAGGTGTTCATTCAAAGCGGGATGCACCGTTTCGGCCGTTTGCAGCGTAAGCGCCGCGCTGCTCATCCCAAAGCGGCAGGCGTCTTCCACCGTATGTCCGCCTAAGACGCCGTACAAAAATCCAGCCGCAAAGGCGTCGCCCGCTCCGGTGGCGTCGGTGACCTCAACCTTCGGCGCTGCAATCGCTTCTGTTTCCCCTTGCTTGGTGGCGTACGCGACGCCGTTTGCGCCGCGCGTGACGACAACGTTCTGGGCGCCGGCTTGAAGGATCGCTTTCATGATGTCGTCCGTATGTCCGTCGCGTCCCACAAATTCCTTAGCCTCCGCTTCATTCGTGACAAACCACGTCACACCAGACAAATCGCTGGGCAATCGCTTCACTTTTGGAACCGACACCGTCACAACACAAAGCGGGATGTCCTCTTGGCGACATTGTGCAATCACCGAACGAATGACAGCCTTCGGGAAATTCGTGTCAAGCACGACCGCAGAAATCGGACCGAGCCGAGTCCATTGTTGCTTTCGCCATTCTTCCCCCACTGTATCATAAATGGCCATATCCGCCAAGGCGAGAACCATCTCGCCGCGTTCATCGAGCACCGCTGTATACGTCCCGGTGTTCGCTTTTGGCGTTCGCACGATGAAGCTCGTATTGACATATCGGCTCGTCACGTCAACGAGCCACTGTCCATCGCGATCATCGCCAACGGTGCTGACGAGCGAAACAGGTTGAGCAAGCCGTCCTAAGTTTTCGGCGATGTTTCTCGCCACCCCACCCGCGGTTTGCGTCGTGGTGACGGGATGGGACGTGCCGAGCCGAAACGGAGTGAGCAACCGCGCCTTTCGGTCGACGTTCGCCCCGCCAATGCAGACGATCGAGGCCGTTTGCCGCATGCCTTTTCCCTCCTTCCAATAAGCACCGCTGTCCTCCTTCCGCTCTCCCAAAACAAGGAAAACGATTTCAAACAAGCAGGCAGCTGCTCTTGTCGAAGCCTCACTGCCCATTGTACCATATGCCGTCCTGCATAAAGAAAGCACCCCGCCAAAACGACGGGATGCCGATGTTCGAACGTTTAGTTTTTGTACGCACAATACGGACGCAACTTGACACCGATCAAGCTGCCAAGGAAAGCAAACACAAACCAAATCCAACCATGGACGCTGAAGGAAGCGATGCCGCTGAAATACGCGCCGATGTTGCAGCCGAACGCCAACCGGGCACCGTATCCCATCATCAATCCACCGATGAGTGCACCGATTGTCATGCGCGTCGGCCGCTTCCATTGCACGGGTTTCGCATAGCGGCCAGCGAGCGCTGCCGCCAATAAGGCGCCGAACATTAAGCTAATGTCCATGACCGTCGTTGTATCGTAGTAGAGCGGATTGGCGAGCGCCTGCCGTTTCGCCTCATCTTGCCAATACGCCCAAGCCGTCGGATCGACACCAAACAGCTGGACAAACTTCGCTCCCCACAAGGCGAATGCGGATGTGATGCCCCACGGCGAACCTTTGAACATGAGAACAAGCACGTTCATCAGCGCCAATAATAACGCGCCAACCAACAATGACCATGGGCCTTTGTAAATGGTTTTCCATCCGTGGCGGTGTTCAAGCGGTGTCGTCAACAGCTTGCCGTGGCGCCGCTTTTCCATCACCGTCACGACATAATAGACAACCGCCAGCAAAACAAGTTGCAGCAGAAAGCCGCCCCATGCACCAAACGAAGCAATAAGCGAAATCGGATCGACGTGCGGCATACGCATCCAAACATCAAAATGCGTCGTCGCAATGACCGATCCAGCGATAAACCCGATCAAGGTGACGACACCGTTCGTATCACCGCCGCCAATATGGTACAGCGTCCCGGACGCGCAGCCGTCACCCAGCTGCATGCCGATCCCGAAAATAAAGGCACCAATCATGACAGCAATGCCGACTTCATGCACATTCCCAGCAACGGAATGGCCGAATATCGATCCTTTTATCAGCAACGGCAAAAACAACGCACTTGCCACCGCCATCATGACCATCTGTGCTCGAATGCCTTCCCCTTGACGGTACAAAATGAATTTCCGCCAGGCCGAAGTAAAACCGAAATGGGCTTGATAAAGCACAAAGCCGCCAAACGCACCCAGCACGTACAAAAGCGCCTGTTGCCAAGACACGCGGCTATATAAGAACAGTGCTCCGCCGATTAACACAAAACAGGAGACCGCAATGATCCATGCGGTTGGATTTTTCGGGGCGTTCGCCGCCTGTTTCGCGCGAACGTCTTGTTGTGCAGTCATTTCCATGGTGCACTTCCTCCTTTGCTGTTTGTTCATTAGCTTACTTTATAATACTATAAAATAGATTGTTTTTCTATGAATTAAATCAGAAAGTTTCAATGTTGCCACTGATCGGGTATAATGCAAACGAATCGTTTCAATAAGGAGGAGATCGGCATGTGGAACGAGTTTAAAAAATTCGCCGTCCGCGGCAATGTCATCGACTTGGCCGTCGGGGTCATTATCGGCGGGGCATTTGGCAAAATCGTTTCTTCGCTCGTCAATGACATCATCATGCCGCTCGTCGGCTTATTGTTGGGAGGCATCAATTTCAGCGGCCTGTCGTGGAAAGTCGGCAAAGCGGAAGTGAAATATGGGGCGTTTATCCAAACGGTCGTCGACTTTTTGATCATCGCGTTTTCGATTTTCCTGTTTGTGAAATTGATCAACACGCTGTATGAACGGGTGAAAAAGCAGGAAGAGGTGAAGGAAACCGCGCCGACGCTGACGAAAGAGGAGGAGCTATTGACAGAGATTCGCGATTTGTTAAAGCAGCAGCGGGAAACGACGTGAAAGCCTGTCTCGGAGGTGGACAGGCTTTCATGGCGCTGAAACTTCTCAATCGGGTTGATGGAATGGCGGCGAACCTGAAAATCGCAGCCACCCCATCGATGTCCGTTTTCATCGAAGCGCCGCGCTCCCGTCAAAGCAGCCAATATGCGAGCGGCGCGGTGAGGATGAGCGTCAATACCGTCCGCTCAAACCAAATGACGAGCAGTTTCGACAAACTGAGCGGAATCTCAGTGGATACAATGCATGGAATGACAGCGGAAAAGAATAGGATCGCCGAGACGGATACGACCGCAATGATGAATTTTGTGACAAGCGGAGCTTCGGTGACAAGCAAAGCGGGCAAAAACATTTCCGCGATTTCAATGGCCGAAGCTTTCGCGGCCAACAGCGGTTCAGGGATTTGCAACAGAAGGGTGAATGGGTAGAACAGGTAGCCCAACCAGTCAAACAACGGCGTATATTCAGCGAGCAGCAGCCCGATCAGTCCGACTGACATAATGGAAGGCAAAATGCCCATCGTCATGATGAAGCCATCGCGCAAATTTTCCCATATGTTTGTCCCAATCCCTTTTGACTGTCCTACCGCTGAGTCAGTCAAGACTTTGTGGAGAACATTTTTTCGGTTCACTACGGGCGTTGTCAATCACTAGTTAGCGAACCATTTTCAGGAATTCATATCGTAAGCGCTTTCGGACTCTCATCCCTCATCTTGAGGCGATGATACGATATTCCATTTTTTTACACCCAACCACCATCCCGGAGCGCCGACAACGCTTGATGGATCGGTGTCCCGGGACCGCTGCAGACACGGTAGATTCTGACGCACCACATCTGCCCATAACCGTCCGGCCTTCCGTTTGGCCTGTTCGATCCGCTTGGACGTTGTTGAGGCCGAGGCCGCCGTTCGGGTCTCTTCTTCCTCCACCAACTGCCCATTTCTCCGCCAAATCCCGTCGATTCGGGCCGCCATCGCCCTCAGAAACGCCCGAAGCCCTTGGTCTTTCCAGCTGCGGCGGGATTTCACCCGATGCGCAAACCGGCTCATCACGCTCTCGGCGTGGCCCATCGGACGCATGCCGGTCGTCTCCACCCCTTGCTCCGACAGCCACTCCCGATAGTCCCGGATGCATCCCGGCATCGACTCGATCCGGCGGATCATGGCAGCCATCTGCTTCTCTTTCGCTTCGTCCTCCAACGTGCCGACCGCGCTGTTCAGCTCGACCAAAAGTCCTTCTTCGTCTTGTTTCGCCAGCTTCTTCCGCACCTCCCGCCAACGCGGATGGCCGGACAGACACTGACGCAGCTCCCGCGCCACATGAAATCGATCCAGCTGAAAGCACGCCCGCTTCCCAAAATACTCCCGGCAGGCCGTGATCCACGACGCCGCGTCGCCGTTGATGATCAACAGGTCCCGGCACGGATCATAGGCATATTCGTTCATCAGCCACTCTTCGAACCGTTCCCACACGTCTCCCTCCCCTTCATGGAGGTAGTGGCGCCGGTTCACGAGCTCGAGCTGCGAACCGTTTCGTTTCCATCCCTCGTGAACCGCCAGGATTTTCTCTTCTTTCGCCCGTTTCCCTTTCCCCTGGCGGGAAATAAACAGTCCATCCGCCTCCACAAACAGCACCCGGCCGTGCCGTTGGGAAACAGGGCGGTGCAGCGAGACAGGGGCCTCCAGCACCAGTTGGCGAATCGCCTCGTGGCTTAGGACCGCATACCCCACGATCGACTCCAACGTACGGGCCGCTTTGCGGTAGGAAGAGCACTCTACGGCCAACTCGACCGCCGTTTCCTCGAGGCAAGGACTGATCGATCGGGCCCCATCAAAGCCTAATTCGGCATCCAGCAAGAAGGTATAGTTCCCCGTTTGCCGGTCATAGTAGTAGTTCCGTCGAAACGTCACTTCTCCAAACAGCGTTTGGATCGTAGTCGGCCGTTTGTCTTTCAGCTGATACCGGCGCTTGTCCCGCGCTTCCGCCAGTTGTTGATCAATCTCCTCCAAAAGGGCCGCCAACAAGACAGCGAACACCATGTTTCATGGACTCTCTCCCTCCTGTTTTCGGTTGATGTTGACAATCACCATCATAGCAGGGAGAGAGTCCTTTTTGCATGACATTTGCTTTTTTCTACCGCGCTTCGCTTGGTGGCCCCGACGAGCGTCGCGAACAAAAGTTCGCAACCCTCGTCGGGGATCATTTCGGAATGTCACCCACAAATATTTTACTCACACAATAAGCTGTACTGGCACAATAAAAAGGAAGAAGAGATCAAAGATACGGCGCCGACTTTAACGAAGGAAGAAGAGCTGTTGATGGAAATCCGCGATTTGTTGAAACAGCAGCGGGAAATGCAATGAGCGAAAATAAAGCGAAAAGAGCCTGCCCGATAAGTGTAACGAGTTCCGTTTTAAAATGCAATTCCCATTATTCCATACGAATTGAATAGTATTGTCAGGGAAAACAACAAAAAGGGGCTGACCCAAAACGCGAATGCGTTTTGGGATCAGCCCCCACTTTTTTGCCTCAAATATAGAAGAATCGCCCTTTTTTCTGGTAGAATAGAGTCACCAAAACCACTACCACCGAAAGAAGGGCGATTCTTTTATGAAACATGATCATATTTCCTTTAAAGAGTATACCATGGACAACCTCTCTTTGCCAAGCAACATCGCCGATCTCATTCCACGGGATAACATGGCCCACGTGGTTCATGAGATGGTTGAACGCATCCCGATGGAGACGTTTCTTGCTTACTACAAAGGAGGGGGCGCCTCCGCCTATCATCCGAAAATGATGACCAAAATTCTCCTTTACGCTTACACCCAAAAAATGTATCATGGCCGTGAGATTGCACGGCAGCTCGAAGTCCACCTTCCCCTCATGTGGCTAAGTGGATTTCAAAAGCCGGACTTCCGCTCCATCAATCGGTTTCGTTCGGAGCGGATGAAAGACCTGATTGACGACCTGTTCCGGGAAATGATCACGCTGCTCGTGGCCGACGGCTATGTCAAGATGGAAGATTATTTTGTGGATGGAACGAAAATTGAAGCGAATGCCAACCGGTACACCTTCGTTTGGCGCAAATCGGCTGAGAAGTACCAGGAGAAACTCCAAGCCAATGTCGATCGGCTGATTGCCCAGATCGAGGCGATCGTGGAAGAAGAAAAGGCGGAAGACATCGACCCTTCGCCGGCCTTTACGTCAGAAGAAATCCGAAAGAAAACCGAGGAGTGGGAAAAACGGTTGGAGGCCGAGCCGGACAACCAACCGTTGAAGAAGGCCATCAAGAAGATGAAGGAGGACTACTTGCCCCGCAGTGAAAAGTATGAACACCAACTCCATGTATGCGGGGATCGCAACAGCTATTCCAAGACCGATGTGGATGCCACCTTCATGCGGTTGAAGGAGGATCACATGCGAAACGGCCAGCTCAAGCCGGCCTATAACGTACAGGTGGGTTCTTCCGGCCAATTTATTTTGGGGTATTCCCTTCATCAGAGGCCGGGCGACACTCGTTGTCTTCTCCCGCATTTGGAGACCGTTCGAGAGAAGTACGGCGTGGAACCCGAACGTTTGATCGCTGACGCGGCTTATGGCTCGGAAGAGAACTACGTGAAGCTGGAAGAGAAGCACATATCGGCCTTGATCAAGTACCATACGTATGAGAAGGAGAACACGCGCAAGGTCAAGAAAAATCCGCATCATCAGCAGAATTGGACCTATGTGGAAGAAGAAGACGTTTGGATTTGCGCCAATGGGAAAAAGCTGGTTCGCACCGGAACTTCGAAACAGACCACGGAATCAGGATACACCTCGGTCACCCGACACTACCAATGCCATGAATGCGAAGGATGTCCGTTCCGTTCGGCCTGCACGACTTCCAAGTATGGACGAACCACGCAATGGAACCCCGTCTATCATGAACAAAAACAGAAAGCCCGCGAACGGTTGGAGAGTGAAGAAGGGCAAGCCCGATACCGCCAACGCCAAACCGACATTGAGAGTGTATTTGGGCAAATCAAACAAAATCGCGGGTTTCGTCGCTTTGTCCTGCGAGGCCTCCAAAAAGTTTCCATCGAATGGGGGCTGGTTTGTGCTGCCCACAATCTTCTCAAAAAAGCCGCTAGGGACAAGCAATTGTCCTTGGTGGCGTAAATGAGGGGGAGAACAGAGTCGGAATTTTGTTCCGTTTGGTAAAATATACAAAAACCAGAGAGGGCTGACTCCAAAAGTCCGCTTTTTGGCGGACTTTTGGGTCAGCCCCCATAGCCATCAAGTGAAGCCTTGGAGCGAGTAGCTCCAAGGCTTCACTTTTCATCTTTGGAGGCTGTGACCGTGAGAATATATAAAGATAGGCATGCCAAATACACCTTCCCTATAGAAGGTTTTTTTCATGGTATATGAGGCGGGAATTTCTTATGACACCGGCATGATGACCAAACTCTCGATAATGTCTAAAGCGCTCTTTTTTGTATAACGCCTTGATTTTTTTCCGTGTTGAGCGATGATGTCACACAGTTTTAAAAGGAGTTGGACAACTAACGCCTCAGAACACCATAAGGCTTGAAAGAAATCCATACCGAACTCCTTGATCATACTCATCGCCTTATATTCGCTCAATTCCTTTTTCTGTTTTCGATAGAGCCATTCCCGCATTTTAAACATGACAGTGGAGCTGATCAATAAGGCAATCAACGTTCCATACAGGTGGCACTGAAAGCGAGCCCCTTTCATCGGTTTGAATCGATGAATGTGAAACAGGGATTTCCATGTCTTAAATATCACTTCAATTTGCCAGCGAAGAGAATACAGCGTATGAATTTCGTGCAAAGAGGTATAAATCGCTGGAATATTGGTGATATATACATATATTGAGTGGGGGCGTCGCGTCACGTACGCGGCCCCTTTTCGTTTCGCCTTCTGTTTCCATTGTCCTTCCTTCTGTCGCTCCTGTTCTTCGGTCAGCCGATACACAATGAGCCGCGGTTGATGAACTTTCTTTCCACTGACATACGCATGTTCCAGTTCCATGGTTTCTCCGGGTTGTAACACCGCAAGGAAATCCTCTGGTTCCCATTTTCGAAATCGGTCTCCTTCTTTTTGGTAAATCCCTACATTGTGTTTGAGCCGGGAAATATAAAAGGCTCCGGCGTCATGAATGGCTTGCAATCCCTCAAGCGAAAAATAGCCTAAGTCTTTCAAACAAAGGTCTCCCTCTTGGATGGTCGATAGAAGGGACGCTCCGTAGGCGGCGTCGTGATGACGGGCATCTTCGACATCCGCATGGAGAAACTTCCCTTCTAGCCATTCATATTCTAGCTGAATTTTCACCCCAGGCCCCGTACATCCCTCGTAAATCCCCCGGATTTCAGGAGGCAGTTGAAACGACGTGGAATCGAGAATGCGAATCCGGCGAAACAGCGAATGTCTTTGACATAAGTGACGGGCTTCCTGAGTCTGATGAATGAGCAGTTTTTCAAACACCGCTTTGAGGAAACTCACCGCTTTTTCATTAAACCGTTGATTGAGCCCTTCCGCACTCAGAAAGGTGTTTTGCTTGAGAGCTAGAGCACTGCAAAGCTGCACCAATGATTTTTGACCGCCTCCTTCCTGGAGAAATGTGCAAAGTGCCACAAAATCATGGGCGCGTAATTTCCCCTTTCGTTGAATAAATTGATGATCTCGGGCCATATGTTCAAGTTCTTCGCACGATAACACGCTTCTTAATCCGTCTAAAAAACAATGCCATTCTTCTCGGAGAGATAAGGACGTCTTCAAAAAAACCACCCTTTCTAAGACATTATGAGGTCTTCAAAAGGATGGTCAAATCAGGCATATATTTATTCCTGTTTTCTTAACTTGATGGCTATGGGGTCAGCCCCTTTGATTATTGTTTAATTGTCTCGTTTTTTAACTTTTTAGAGAAAATAATCGAGGTACGAATGCATTTTTCATTTTTATATTCCAATTCAATTAGAGCCACTTCTTGGATATGAGCATGTATCGTTTGAATATTGTCTGCGCAATATCGGAAAGTTCTATGGAATTGTTCTTCTGTTAAATGGTTTGCAATTGTGCAATGAGGAATCCATCTTTCTGGAAGATACAATGAAGAAGGATTGTCATTGTAACTCTTAAATTTCTCATGGTAATTACGATGCCAATCAAATAAAACCTTTGTCGGTGTAGGGGAAAGAAATATTGTCCTCGATTGTAAGAATGTACCTAATGTGCTAAGTGTCACAGGAATTTGGTCTGTTTCATGAAAAAATTCATCCATAAGCTTCATAAACGGCTCTTTTTCAAGTTCCTGATAAGTTGCGATTGTAATATGAGGTCTTCTATTTAATACTTCTTTTGAATAATAAGATAGACCTCTTTCATATAATTCATTCCAAATACTGTTTATTTGGTTTTCAGTTTTTTCATCAAATAAAGCAATTACTCCGTACATACTCCCACCCCTAATATAATGTCCGCTTCTAAATATAACTGTAACGGTTTATTATTTTTCTAATATTATAACAGTTTTATCATAAGATTTTTTGCTAATATTATATACATGCAACATGAAGAGTTAACTTCTCAGTCATCCTGCACACCCTAAGCGCTGCAGCACTTCCTCCGGACGTTCGTGGATGTAGTTGACAAACCGAGTAATGGCTTGAATGATATCGTTGCGATCCTTGTGAAATACATTGGCAATCACCGTATCTTTCAGCCATTTCCATAAGCGTTCGATCGGGTTCAGCTGTGGCGAATAGGGAGGAAGGTAAATAAAGTGAAAACACTGCCCTTCTTCCCGCAAAAACTCCTTGACAATTTTGGCATGGTGAATGCGGGCGTTATCCAACACCAAGACCATGAGACGGTCCGGATAGCGCTCTTTGAGCATTCTCAAGAAATCCAAGAACGTCGCGGCATTGGCAGCGGTCGTTTGATGAAGCACCGTTTCGCCATCGTGGATGTTGACCGCGCCAAACAGCGATACGTCGCATGATGGCCGAACGTCGGCGCTTGTCTTTGGCGGCCGACTTCCGACCATGTGGACCGCAAGACATGGTAAGAGCGGATATGTGTTTCATCAAGGTACAACAAGACCGAATCAGGATCCATTAAGTTTTTTTTATGAAGTCGATCTGTTTCTCAAAATGCTTTTGTCGATCCGGATCGCCTTTCGCTAATGTGTAGGTCGGCCGTGTCCATGACAGCCCTTTGCGGTGCAGGAGTTTTCGCAACGCTTCGCGGGAAATGCAAACACCGAAGTGCTTTTCGACATAGGATTGCAGGAGTTTGGTGTTCCACACCGAAGCGACGTCCCAGCCCAGTTCCGCGGGAATGGTGGTCAACACAAGCTGTTTGATCTCTTCCTGCTGTTCTTCGGTGAGAAACGGCTCCCGCCCGGGGGCGAAATCCCGATGAAGCAAGAGCTCCAGACCGCCTTCGTTGAACAGCGACACATAATGGGAAACGGTTTGTCGGCACACGTTGACCATGGAGGCCACCTCTTTGCCCAAATAGCCTTCCATGACCAGGCGAACCGCCATCACCCGTTGGCGAAGAAGGGTGTTTTTGATTTTCCGTTCCTGTTTGCGAAGTGTTCGAGGTGTCCATCCGTGATCGTTGGTGATTTTGAGACGTTTCATGCAGAATTCCGCTCCTTTTCCATGCTTTTCCTTAGGAGCAGTATAACCGGAGTGGGAACCACTTATACGAAGGTTAACTTTTCAATGAGCATATATATAGAATAATCCCTATTATACAATTATACAACAATAAAAAATTGACGTGCTAAAATGGATGTCAGTTAGCACGTCATTTTCATATCATTTTTTATTTTGCACCTCAAAAATGGAACCTGTTACGATGATGGACAGGCCTTTTTTTATCAGTACCCTATCGGCGGCGTCCAAATCGTCCGCTCAATCCAAATGGCTAATCGCTTTGGAAATGCTGATGGAAAAGCACGCGCTAGAAGCGCGTGCTTTTGGTTGCCAACGCCTAGTAGCAAAGCCTCCCGCTTTTCACCACCACCCGGCCGTTTTTCACGACTGTATCGGTATGGTTCATGCCGTAATGGTAGATGAGCTGCATATAATTCGGGACGTCGAAAAGGACCAAATCGGCTTTTTTCCCGACTTCAATGCTTCCGATTTCGTGGCCGCGGTTGATCGCGTGCGCGGCGTTGATCGTGACGGCCGCCAGCGCTTCGGCAGGGGTCATGCCCATCTGCAGGCAGCCGAGGTTCATGATCAGCGGGAGCGATACGGTTGGCGAGGAGCCGGGATTGCAGTCGGTGGAAAGCGCGACCGCTGCGCCGGCGTCGATGATCTTGCGGGCATTGGCGGCCTTGGTCATCAGGAAAAACGCCGTGCCCGGCAGCAGCACCGCAATCACTCCTTTTTCCGCCATGCGGCGAATGCCTTCGTCCGAAGCGCGTAGGAGATGGTCGGCGGAAACCGCCCCGACTTCCGCGGCCAGCTCCGCGCCGCCGTATGGCTCGATTTCATCGGCATGAATTTTCGGCATCAGCCCGTACGCTTTTCCTGCCTCTAAAATGATTCTTGCCTGTTCTGGAGTGAACACGCCGCGTTCGCAAAAGACATCATTGAATTCGGCAAGCCCGAGCTCGCTTACTTTTGGAATCATCTCTTCAACGATGACGCGGACAAAGCCGTCAGGATTGTCTTTCCACTCGGCGGGTACGGCATGCGCTCCCATAAACGTGGACACGACATCGACGGGATGGGTTTCATCGAGCTGTTTCGCCACCGTCAGCTGTTTGACTTCGTGCTCAATACTCAAGCCATAGCCGCTTTTCGCCTCGACGGTCGTGACCCCATGAAGCAAAAACTGATCGAGCCGCCGCTTGCTTTCTTCATACAACATCTCTTCCGACGCCTCGCGCGTCGCTTTTGTCGTCGCATGAATGCCGCCGCCTGCGTTCATGATTTCCATGTACGTCGCTCCATGAAGGCGCATCGTCCATTCGTGTTCGCGGCTGCCGGCGTAAACGAGATGAGTATGAGGATCGACAAGCCCAGGCGTCACCGTTTTGCCCTTAGCGTCAATGACTTCCGCTTCGGCGAGCCGATCGGCAAATTGGCGGGCCAGTTCATCGTCCGCACCAACCGCCACGATCGTGCCGTTTTCGATCCAGACGCTGCCGTTTTCGATGATGCCTAGATCGCTCATCTTCTCCTTGACAAGCGGAGCCGCGGAGCTTCCCGCCAGCGTGACGAGCTGGCGGGCGCGGCGGACAAAAAGCGGGCGCATATGGATCCCCCTTTCTACTTGAGCATCGGCATATCGATGCCTTTTTCTTTCGCTGTCCGAATGGCGAGCTCATACCCAGCGTCGGCGTGGCGGACCACACCAAGCCCCGGGTCGATCGTCAACACCCGTTCCAACCGTTTTTCCGCCTCTTTTGTGCCGTCGGCGACGATGACCATGCCGGCGTGAATCGAGTAGCCCATGCCGACGCCGCCGCCGTGGTGAACCGACACCCAGCTTGCGCCGCCGACCGCATTCAACAGCGCGTTTAAAATCGGCCAGTCGGCGATGGCGTCGCTTCCGTCTTTCATTCCTTCCGTCTCCCGGTTCGGCGAAGCAACGGAGCCCGAATCCAAATGATCGCGACCGATGACGATCGGCGCTTTCAGCTCGCCTTTGGCCACCATGTCGTTGATGATTTTCCCGAACTTCGCCCGCTCGCCGTAGCCGAGCCAACAAATGCGCGCCGGCAGCCCTTGGAATTGAATGCGTTTTTGCGCCATGCGAATCCAATGGCAAAGACGCTCATTGTCGCGAAATTCACGCAAAATGACTTCATCGGTTTTGTAAATATCCTCAGGATCGCCCGAGAGCGCCACCCAGCGGAACGGCCCTTTTCCTTCGCAAAAGAGCGGGCGGATGTAGGCCGGCACAAAGCCCGGGAAGGAAAAGGCGTCGTCCACCCCTTCGTCTTTTGCCACTTGGCGGATGTTGTTGCCGTAATCAAACGTCACCGCCCCTTGCTTTTGCATCGCCAGCATCGCCCGCACATGCGCGGCGATCGACTGTTTTGCACGGGCGATGTACTGCTTCGGATCGCGCGCCCTGAGTTCGGCGGCCTCATCAAGCGTAAGGCCAGCCGGGATGTAGCCGTTTAACGGATCATGGGCGGACGTTTGATCGGTCAAGACGTCCGGAACAAAGCCCATTTCGACGAGACGCGGCAACACTTCAGCCGCATTGCCGACAAGGCCGATTGACAGCGCTTTTTTCTCTTCCTTCGCTCGTTTCGCCATCGCAAGCGCCGCCTCCAAGCTGTCGGTCATCGTGTCGAGATATTTCGTATCAAGGCGGCGCTGAATGCGGGCCGGATCGATTTCGACAGCGAGGCAGACGCCGCCATTCATCGTCACCGCGAGCGGCTGCGCCCCGCCCATGCCGCCAAGGCCGGCCGTTAGCGTGATCGTCCCGGCCAGCGTGCCGCCAAAGTGCTGGCGTGCCACTTCGGCAAACGTTTCATACGTTCCTTGAACGATTCCTTGGCTGCCGATGTAAATCCAGCTGCCAGCCGTCATTTGTCCGTACATGATCAATCCTTTTTTGTCGAGCTCATGGAAATGATCCCACGTCGCCCATGCGGGCACGAGGTTGGAGTTGGCGATCAGCACGCGCGGGGCGTCCGGATGCGTGCGAAATACCGCCACCGGCTTGCCGGATTGAATGAGCAACGTTTCATCGTTTTCTAAACGAAGAAGGGTGTCCACAATCGCCTCGTAACATTCCCAGTTGCGCGCCGCCTTGCCGATGCCGCCGTAGACGATCAACTCCTCCGGCCGCTCGGCGACATCGGGATGCAAATTGTTGTTCAGCATCCGCAGCGCCGCTTCTTGAATCCATCCTTTCGCCCGCCGCTCGGTGCCCGCGGGCGGGCTGACGGTCCGTTTTTCTGCCATCGTCATCCTCTCCTTTTTCCTCTTTGCTTTTCATTGTAAGGGAGCAAAGAAGGAGAAGATAGGCGCGCTTCTTTTGAAAACGATCACATTTTTTTGAATTTTCTATTTCCTTTCCGTTTTAACTGTTCATTTTTTTCGATATCGATCCATTTCTTTTGAAACATACGCCGCCCCTCTCGCGATCCGGCAAGGCTGCGCTTTGCCACAGACAAAACCGCCTACCGCGGCGATGGCGGTTTCGGCCGTTGTTCGTCGCGGTAGGCGGTCGGCGTCTCATTCAGTTCGGCTTTGAAGACGCGCGTCAAATAATGGGCGGTGCGAAACCCGGTTTGTTCGGCGATTTCTTTGATCGACAAGTCCGTCTGCCGAAGCAGCCGCTTTGCTTCCTCAAGCCGCCGATTCGTCAGCCACTGGCGAAACGTCACGCCCCGCTTTTTCGACAACAAATGGCTGAAATACGCGGGACTGCGCCCGGCAGCGGCCGCGACCCGCTCAAGCGTGAGCGACGGATCGCGAAAATGCGCCTCCATATAGCGGAAGCCGCGGAAGGAAAATCGCAAAACAAGGAGCGGTAATCGTCGTGATGGACGTCCAATCCCGCCGGCAAGCCTGGGCGTCCCGGGGAACGCGACGCCGCCGTCCGCAGCGCCTGCTTCAGCTTGGCGGGCTCAAGCGGCTTCACAAGCAAATCGACGCATTGCCAGTCGATGGCTTGTTTCGCCCGCGCGAACGTCGCCTCGGCCGTTGCGGCAATCACCCGTTGGCAAAACAAGCGGACGTGGGCGGTCGCCTGCGGCCATCGTTCATACGGAATCATGTCGAGTTCGACGTACAACAGCTCCGGCGCCTCCCGCTCCAAGACGGCCATCATCTCCTCCACGGTGGCTGCCGTATACACCCGCTCAATCGGCAAGGAATACGCGGACACGAGCCAGCGGATCGCTTCCTGTTCTTTGTCATCCCGTTCGGCAATAACCAATTTCACGTTCTCACCGCCTTGGCTGCAAGCGTTGAAAATGAAGGAGCGCCTCCATGCAAAAGGCGGCCGCCAGCGCCACCGTTTTTCCGCCTTCATCCAAGAGTGGATTGACTTCGCAAAGGTCGACGCTGATCGTTTTCGGATGGGAAACGATTCGGCGGATGAGCGCGCGCGCCAGAGACGGGGCGAGCCCAAACGGTGACGGCGCGCTCACCCCCGGCGCGGCGGCCGCGCTGATGGCGTCCATGCAAAAGGTGAGCATCACCGCATCATGATCGGCGGCAAATTTCTCAATTTGTTCATAGGCAGCCTCGATCGGCCCTGCGGTCAGCTCGTCTTCCAGCATGTAACGGCACCGATACGTCTCGGCGTCCGCAAACAGCGCCGCCGTATTGCCGAGCCGCTGAATGCCAAGGCAGAAGTAGCTCACTTGATCGTCTTGATCCAATATTTGCCGAAACATCGTCCCGGATGTCGGCCCGTCATCATACGGCCGCAAGTCGAAATGGGCATCAATGTTGAGGATGCCAAGGCGGGCATCCGTCCCAAGCGCTTCCCGAACGCCCAAGTAATGGCCGTACGCCGTTTCATGGCCGCCGCCGATCACGATAGACGCCATCCCGTTTTTCAGCAGGCGGGCGACCGCCTTCCCAAGTTCCGTCTGGCTTTGTTCGAGCCGTTCATCGATGCAAACGACATCGCCTGCATCATAGACAACGACCCCTTCCGGAAGATGCCAAGGCAGCCGGGCGAGCGCGGCTTTGACGGCGGCCGGCGCCTCTTTCGCCCCTTGGCGGCCTTGGTTGCGGCGCACTCCTTCGTCGCACGCAAACCCGATGAACGCGGCCGCCCGTTCTGCCGCTGTCTCCAATGGTTGGGACAAGTCGAGCAGGCGAATGCGCTGATGAAGGCGAAACGCCCGTTCATCGCTCACGCTGTCAACCCGCCCGGTCCAACGGCCGGCGTCTGGCGGTTGATACATAAGACCCTCTCCTTTCCATCATCCGCTGTTTGTTTCTTTCGCCACAGCTTTGCCGTTCTCCTCCTCATGCACGCGAAAAGAGGAAATCGCCGCCGTTTGGCGAATAAAAAACATGATTGACAACAGAAAGGGTGTTCCACATGAAGCCAATGACCAACTTGCATGACGTCATTGCCGGAAAAAGCGCGCCGCCGCCGTGCGATGAGACGCTCGGCGTCCGCCTGGCGGAAGCCCGGGACGGCTATGCGAAAGGGGTATGGACGATCCATGAATCGCTCCTCAACGGCAACGGGGTGATTATGGGCGGGTTCGTCGGAGCGGCGGCGGACATTCTCATGGCGTATGCGGTGACCACCTTGCTTCGCGATGACCAAATGCACGCCTCCATCAACTTGCAGACGACGTTTCACCGCCCAGCGGCGGCTGGAGAAGCCGAAATCGAGGCGCGGGTGGAAAAGTTCGGGAAAACCGTCGCCTATGTAACCGCCATCGTGCGGCAAAACGGCAAAGAGGTGGCGAGCGCCACGTCGTCGGTGCTGATCATGGACAAACCGTGAAGGTGATGGATCTCCAAAAGGCGTTTTTGCGCATGCTCGTTCTCCTTGGATTCGACGAGGCCAAACAGCAGCTGCTGTTGTTGTTTTGAAACGCATGGAAAGCGATGATCAGAGGAATCCGAGAAAACCGGTGAAAAACGATGATGTTCGCCAAATCGGTGGTTTTGTTGAAAAAGGAGAACCAATTTCACAAGGTTTCCCCACTTGAGAAGAGGCGTTGTCGAGTTGCCTTTTTCATGACATCATCAGTCCTCAATGGCGAAACGAGGTGAGGCGCAGCCGTTTTCGACCAGTTGCCAAGCGCCGGAGAAAGCGCTGTCAAAAACAACCGCCCTCCGGCGCCTTTCGTTGCTTGTTACCCACGGACAAACGTTTTCGGCATGACGACGGCGACGACTTGCCCGCGGGCGCACAGTTCGCCGTTGGCGAACACTTCGGTGTCCACTTTCCATTTTTTCGGATGAATCTCCGTCACAGTGCCGACGGCGACAAGCGGCACTCCATGCGGCGTCGGCTTGACAAAGTCGACATGAAGCGACGCGGTGACAAAGCGCGGCGGCGTTTCCCCGCTTCCCGGCTCATGGCCGTTTTTCCGATGCAAGGCGAGCGCCGCCGACCCGGTGCCATGGCAGTCGATGAGCGAGGCGATCAGCCCGCCGTACACAAACCCGGGGATCGCCGTATGTTCCGGGCGCGGCGTATAGACGGTCACCGTTTTGTCTCCGTCCCAGCCGGTGCGGAAATGATGGCCTTGCTCATTCAACCGTCCGCAGCCGTAGCACCAGGCGAATTCATCCGGGTAGTCGTCTTGAATGGCGCGAATGACTTGCGGCTCCATCTGTTCTCCTCCTCTCCCCTTTACCTATACGCGGTGCACTCCCTATTTTCCTTCTTGCACGGCAAAAGGCGGCCATACCGATGGCCGCCTTCCCCTTCGTTCATTGCGCCGGCTCGTAAAACTCGATCCATTCGCCGTCCGGGCCAAGGAAAAATAAGTATTTCGCCCCGTTTGGGAGCGTTGTAATTTCATCCCACACTAGCGGGACGCCGAGCGACTGAAGCCGTTCTTTTTCCTGCTCGATGCCTTCGACCGTAAACGCCACGTGGTGCACTTTTCCTTCCGTCGGCAAATCCGGGTTGTATCCTTCGATCAGCTCGACGATGATCGAGCCGTCAATCCCTAAAAACGCCAATTTCATCGTTCCGTTCGTATGAATCATTTCGTCAAGCAACTCCAGGCCGACGACGTTTTGGTAAAATGCCTTTGATGCCTCGATGTCTTTTACTTGAATGCCGACATGCTCAAATTTTTTGACTGCCATTCGTCCTCTTCCTTTCTATGACTCCATTAACCATACAGCTTGTAAATACGGCGTCATCCGCATTGGAAAAACCCCTTTTTTCCCAAGCTCTGTCCATATGTAGCGATCAAGGGCGTACGGTCCGTCCGCCTTCCATTCGTCCGCCTCGCTGTCGGTCAACAACACTGAAAAGGTTGTCCCTTGCGCTTTCCCATACAAGTGGGCATATCCGCCCCCGCGGTCGACATGAACCGCCGCTTCAGGGTCAAATCGAATCAGCTCCGCCTGCACGCAGCGCATAACATGAACGGCGAACGCTGCGGCACGGAGATGAGCGGCCATGCAAGCTCGGATCGACATGTCCCTCTCCACTATTTCCCCCTTCACCCCCTATCGACAAAAACCCCTTTCGCCTCGGAATGATGCGAAAGGGGACAGCCGTTCTTATCATCCAAAGCGAGACCGCTTTGCGGGTGTTAGCACCTTGCCGGCGGCAGGTTGCTGTGGGGTCATCAAGCCCGTTCTCTCGCCCACTCTTGATAAGACGTATGATCATTTGTCTTTCATGTTACCATATCGAATCTCATAGAAGCAATCGCTTTTTTGTTTATTCCGCCACTTCTGGCTGCTCGGACGTGACGCCGACATCTTTCCACGTCAGTTTCGAGCTCGGATCGACCGTGAAGTTGGCGACACGGTTGTTGACCGCATAGATGGCGGAACGATACAACGTTGGGATGACCGGCACTTCTTCGTTCATCAACTTTTGCCATTCACTGTAAATTTTCCGACGATATTCTTTGTCAAACGCCTGTTCGGAATGGCCTTTTTCCAACAGTTCATCGTTTTTCTCATTCACCCAGCGCGAGTAGTTGAACATGACGTTGCGGCCGTACAATCCGTACGGGTCGACGTCCGTTCCAGTTCCCCAAGCGGCAGCGTAAACGTCCACTTTCGGATCGTCTTTTTCGACCATATCGTAGAAGGAGTTGAACTCCGCCAAGCGTCCGTCTACAAGCTGAACATCGAGGCCCACATCTTTCCAGCTTTGCATATAAAATTTGGCCAGCGGTTCAGCGATGTCCCCACCGCTCATCGCCAAGAAGTTGATCTTGAATTTTTTACCGTTTGGATCTTCGCGGAGGCCATCGCCATCCACATCTTTATATCCCGCTTCATCCAGCAATTGTTTCGCTTTTTCCGGATTGTACGTATATCCTTTGATGGAGCTGTCATGATAGCCCGGGAACGACGGCGGAATGAGCGTGTTCGCCGGGAAGCGCAAGCCATGATACAGGCGGTCAGCCACCTCTTGGTTGTTGATGGCATACGCCATCGCTTGGCGCAGTTTTTTGTTTTGGAATTTCGGATTGTCCATTACGTTTTCCTGCTTTTTCGCATCCCAATGGCCGAGTTTAAAGCCGATATAGTTGTACGCCAAATCCACTCTACCGATAAACTGAATGTTTTTCGTCCCTTTCGCGTTCAAATATTGGTCAGTCGGGAACTCAGCGACGTCAATTTCGCCTTTTTTCAGCGCTTGCAGGACGACTTGCGGGCTGACGACTTTCAAAATGACGCCTTCCAAGTTCGGTTTGCCAGCCCAGTAGTCATCATTGCGAACAAACTCTACCGACTCGCCCGGAACGATTTTCTTCACTTTAAACGGACCGAACCCGATCGGGTTTTTCCGGATTTTATCCGATTTCGCCAAGTCTTTGATCGGAATGTCTTTCAAGTAATGCTTCGGCAGCGGATACGCCCAAATGCCAGTCAACACCGACGGATTAGCCTGTTTCCATGTGATCGTCAACGTCTTTTTGTCGATGACTTTAATGCCGGAAATTTTATCCGCTTTGCCGCTGTGATATTCTTCCATCCCGACGATCCCTTGGATGAGCGCATCGCCATAGCGGACGCCGGTGTAATCTTTATGGCCGATGACCAAATACGCATACTCCAAGTCTTCAGCGGTCACCGGCTGGCCGTCATGCCAATTCACATTGTCTTTAATACGGATTGTCATCGTCTTTTTATCATCCGACAACTCATACGTGGCAGCCCCATCATTTGTAATTTCATAGTCACCGTTCGTCCGGAAAAGCGACTCGTCAAAAAATTGCAAAATCTCTGCGTCGGGCGCTCCGGTGTAGAATGCATAGCTGAGCGTCCCTTCAAACGGCGTATCGGACACAAGGCCGTATTTCAACACGCCGCCATCGATGATTTTCCCGTCGTTTTTCACCGTCATCGGGAATTTGCTGATGTCTTCCTTCTGAGCCGCCGGTTTTTCGTTATTGTTGCCCTTTCCGCTCGTTGTGTCGGATTTGCCCGTGCACCCGGCGAGCACGAGCAAGAGCGCGGCGAGAGCCGCCAGCCATTTTCTCTTCACATTTTCTTCCCCCTTATCCTAGTCGTTGTCTTGCATCAGCCGCACGTTTCAGCGCTTGGCCGATGAAATTTATGCACAGCATCATCACTAAAATAAGCAATGACGCAGGCAACCAAACCCACCATTTGTTTTGCAAAACATCCGGGTTGGTCGCATAGCTGACCAACGTCCCTAAGCTCGGCGTGCTCTCCGGCAGCCCGAAGCCAAGATACGTGAGCCCGGACTCGATGCCGATGTTGCCCGCCAAATTTAACGTCAAATTGACGATAATGATCGAGCTGAGGTTGGGCAAAATTTGAAAAATAATGATTTTCCAATCTGGCGTGCCGAGCGTTTTTGACGCGCTGACATAATCCATCTCGCGCTCGGCCAGCGTTTTGGCGCGGATCAGCCGGGCTTTGCCCGTCCACAAAAACGCGCTCATGATCAAAATGAACGTCAATACATTATATTTAGGCACAATGGCGACAAAAACAATAACGAGCATCAAAAACGGCAGAACGAGAATAAAATCGATGATGCGCATAATGACATTGTCAATCCAGCCGCCGAAATAGCCGGCCACCAATCCGACAATGAGGCCGATCGCCCCAGTGATGAGCGTAATGGCCAGCCCGATCGTAAACGAATTGCGGGCGCCGATGATGAGCTGGCCAAACACGTCGCGCCCTCCGTAGTCTGTGCCAAGCCAGTGTTCCGCTGACGGCGGAGAATAGATGGAAAGAAAATCCACTTTCACGATTTCCTCTTGATCCAAAAAGAGCGACACGCCATAGACGATCGACAAAAGGATTCCTAAAATGATGAGCGAACCAAGCGCGAGCCGATCCCGAACCACCTCCCGCCACATGATCGAAAAGGCGGAAGGGCTTTTCTCGATGTTCGCTCCGGCCGGCGTTGGGCCGCTGATTTCCGCTTTCATGTCAGCTGCCTTCCTCCTTCCCTACTCAATCCGGATGCGCGGGTCGACCGCACTCAAAATGATGTCCGACAACAGCGTGCCCACCAGCGTCGCCAGGCCGGAAATCATGACGAGCGCCGTCACGACGCTGTAATCCCGCTGCATAATCGACTGCAAAAACAGCTGGCCAAGCCCCGGATAGCTGTAGATCGACTCCAAAAACACGGAACCGCCGACAAGCCCGGTGATCTCATACCCTAAAAACGCCGCGATCGGCAAAAACGAATTGCGCAAAATATGGCGCCAATAGATGTGCCGCTCCGGCACGCCTTTCGCCCGCGCCGTTTTCACGAAATCTTTCACTTTCGTATCGACGATTTCGCTGCGCAAATATTGAATCGTAACGACCGTGTTGATGAGCGCTCCCGACAACGCCGGAAGCATGAGATGGTTCAATTTGCTTAAATAGTAAGCGAGCGTCCCTTCCTCGACCTGAACGTCCACGCTGCCGCCGGTTGGAAACCAGCCAAGGTGAAAGCCGAAAATAAACAGCATGATCAAAGCAAAAATGAACAGCGGCGTGGCAAACCCGAGATAGCTGTAGCCGACGATCAGCTTATCAGCCCATGTATCTGTCCATCGCCCCGACACGATGCCAAGCGGAATGGCAATCAGGTACGTCAAAATTAAAATCGCCGCCGACAGCAACACCGTATTCCCGATCCGTCCGGCCAGCAGATCAGTGACCGGCTGCTGGTGGGTATAGGAAAGGCCGAGATCCCCTTGCAGCATGTTTTTCACCCAACGGATGTATTGAAGATGTACCGGATCATTCAAGCCAAGTTTTTCCCGCATTTCCTCAAGCGTCTGCGGATCCATTTTCGGGTTGGCCGCCAGCTGCCCCGTCAGCGCATCGCCCGGCATCGCCTTCGCCAGCAAGAAAATGAGGACGCTCAGCAAAAACAATTGCGGAATCATAATGAGGATTCGCCGTAAAATAAATTTCAGCATCTTCCCGTCTTCCCCTCTTTACGGAATGGCCACCGAGTGCGTCGGCGAAATCGGCTTGAGCGGGTGAGCCCGGCCGTTTTCATCAAAATAGCGGGAATACAACTGCTCATATTCTTTTTCCACTTCGCGGCGAAGCGCCTCCTGCCGGCCGCGTTCGCGCGGATCGGCGTTCGGAATGGCGGAGAGCAGACGTTTCGTATAAATATGTTGAGGATTCGTAAAAATCTCCTCGCTCGTCCCTTCCTCCACGAGCCGGCCGCGGTACATAATGCCGATGCGGTCGCACATATGCCGGATGATCCCTAAATCATGGCTGATGAACAAATACGTCAGCCCGTACTCCTGCTGGATTTCTTTCATGAAATTCAACACTTGCGCCTGCACCGACACATCAAGCGCCGACACCGGCTCATCGGCGATGATGAGCTTCGGATTGAGCGTGAGCGCCCGCGCAATGCCGATGCGTTGGCGCTGTCCGCCGGAAAATTCATGCGGATATTTGTAAATCGACTCCGCGCTCAAGCCGACCCGCTCTAAAACGTATTGCACCTTCTGCCGCTCCTCTTGCGGGGACAGGCGTTCAAAATTGCGGAGCGGCTCGGCGACAATGTCGAGCACACGTTTGCGCGGATTGAGCGAAGAATACGGATCTTGGAAAATCATCTGGATGTCTTTCCGATACGGATGAAACTCGCGGCGGCGAAGCTTTGTCAAATCCGTCCCTTCAAACAGCACTTCCCCGGCCGTGGCGCGAATCAAACCGATAATCGTGCGCCCTGTCGTCGTCTTGCCGCAGCCGGACTCGCCGACGAGCCCGTACGTTTCCCCTTTGTTCAGCGTGAAACTGACATCATCCACCGCGCGGACATGGTCGACCACCCGGCGAAAAAAACCGCCGCGCACCGGATAGTATACTTTCAAATGGTTGACGTTAAGAAGCGCCATAGCCGATTCCACCTACCGTTTGATCATCGGGAAAATAAAAATGTTGGTAACATGTGCAACGCACCCAGTGCCCCGGCTCCACTTCCCGCAACTTCGGATCCGATTCGTGCTTATCCGCCCCAATCCAGCTGATGCGCGGCTGGAAGCGGCAGCCGCGCCGCGGCAGTTTATGCAGCGGCGGAACGATCCCTTGGATGACGTGGAGTCGTTCCTTTTTCGTCTGCGCAGACGGGATCGACTGCAACAATGAGCGAGTGTATGGATGAAGCGGACGGTGAAAAATGGTATCGACGTCCGCTAACTCAACGATTTCCCCAGCATACATGACCGCCACACGGTCCGCCATTTCCGCCACCACCCCCAAATCATGCGTGATTAAAATAATGCTCGTTTTCATTTGCCGCTGCAACTCTTTGAGCAGCCCTATGATCTGCGCCTGAATCGTCACATCAAGCGCCGTTGTCGGTTCATCGGCGATGAGCAGGGCGGGCTCGCAGGCGATGGCGATCGCGATGACGACCCGCTGCCGCATCCCCCCGGACAACTCGTGCGGATAACGGTAGTACACCTTTTCCGGCTCCGGAATGCCGACTTTGCGAAGCAAGCCGATCGTTCGCTTCTTTTTTTCGGCTGCTGACAGCCGCAGATGGTAATCCATGCTTTCTTCGATCTGCCGGCCGACCGTCATGAGCGGATTGAGCGCCGTTAACGGATCCTGAAAGATCATCCCGATTTCTTTGCCGCGGATGCGATTGAGTTCGGCAACGGAGAGCGACAGCAAATTTGTCCCTTTAAAGTGCAGGCGCCCCTCAATTTTTGTCTTTTCGGGCGGGTGGAGACCCATGATCGACAAAGCGAGTGCGCTTTTGCCGCAACCCGACTCCCCGACGAGAGCGACGACTTCGTTCTCTCCGATCGCCAGCGAAACGTCGTCGACCGCCGCATAATAGTCATCACCGATGCGGAAAGAGACTCGCAGCTCCTCAATTTCCAATAACGTTTGCTTTGCCAATGTGTCCTTCTCCCTTTTGTTAGTATTACTAAATTTTAGACTATATATAATATTTAGATAATATTCTATCATTTTTTTGTAAATTCAATTAATATTCTATCATTTTTTTGTAAATTCAATTAATATTCTATCATTTTTTTTCGTAAATTCAATATTTATAGAAAAAATATCAGTAAATTTTTTGATTCCTTTCCAGTCTTATATCTCATAGAAAAACATGACTGTGAACTACAGCTCAGTTTCAACCACTATTTTTTGGACAATAAATAAGCAGATGCTCCACGAAAGGAACATCTGCCTAAGCAATGAACAAAAAAGTGGAAAAGGACACAGCTTGACCGCGGCCGCCCATTCACGATCGATTATTGCTTTGTTCCCTATAGTTATTTAAACGCCATCGCCGCCCGCACCGCTTTTTTCCAGCCATCGTAGAGCATCGTTCGCTTGTCGTCATCCATCTTCGGCTCAAACCGGCGCTCGAGCTGCCATTGGGCGGCGATGTCATCTCGGCTGTTCCAGTAGCCGACGGCCAATCCGGCCAAATACGCCGCGCCCAAGGCCGTCGTTTCATTCACAACCGGACGTTCAACCGGAACGGCCAGCAAATCGCTCTGGAATTGCATAAGGAAATTGTTTTTCACCGCCCCGCCGTCAACGCGCAACGTGGTCAGCGAGATGCCGGAATCGGCTTCCATGGCGGCGAGCACATCTTTTGTCTGGTAAGCAAGCGATTCCAAGGTGGCCCGGATGAAATGCTCTTTCGTTGTGCCGCGCGTGAGGCCAAACACCGCCCCGCGCACCTCGCTGTCCCAATACGGCGTGCCAAGCCCGACGAGCGCCGGTACGACATACACCCCGTCGGTCGACTCGACTTTTTCGGCGTACGCTTCGCTGTCCGCCGCCGTTTTGATCATCCGCAAGCCGTCGCGCAGCCATTGAATGGCCGAACCGGCGACGAAGATGCTGCCTTCAAGGGCGTATTCGACCTTGCCGTCTATTCCCCAAGCGATCGTCGTGAGCAGCCCGTGTTTCGACGCGACCGCCTTTTCCCCGGTGTTCATGAGCATAAAGCAGCCGGTGCCGTACGTATTTTTCGCCATCCCTTCCGTAAAGCACGCCTGCCCGAACAAGGCCGCCTGCTGGTCGCCCGCGGCTCCCGCGATCGGCACCTCCACGCCGAAGAAATGATACGGAACCGTTTTCGCGTACACTTCCGACGACGGCCGAACCTCAGGAAGCATCGCCTTCGGTACGCCTAGGATATCAAGCAGCTCGTCATCCCACTCGAGCGTATGAATGTTGAACATTAATGTGCGCGACGCGTTCGAGTAATCGGTTACATGGGCGCGGCCGCCAGACAGCTTCCAAATGAGCCACGTATCGATCGTGCCGAAAAGCAATTCGCCGCGCTCCGCCCGTTCGCGCGCTCCGTCGACATGATCCAAAATCCATTTCACTTTTGTCCCGGAAAAATAGGCGTCAATAAGCAAGCCGGTTTTTTTGCGAAACAACGGGTCATACCCTTTCGCCTTCAGTTCATCGCAAATATCGGCCGTCTGCCGCGACTGCCAGACGATGGCGTTGTAAATCGGGTTGCCGGTGTCTTTCTCCCACACAACCGTCGTCTCCCGCTGGTTCGTAATGCCGATCGCCGCCACTTGTTCCGGCTTCACTTGCGCCTCGGACAAGACGCTCGCGATGACGGCGAGCACCGAGCCCCAAATTTCGTTCGCGTTATGCTCGACCCAGCCGGGCTGCGGAAAATATTGCGTAAATTCTTTTTGCGCCATATGAACGATTTCGCCCTTTTGATTGAACAAAATCGCACGCGAACTCGTTGTGCCTTGGTCGATGGCTAACATGTATTGATTCATAACCTTCTTCCCCCTTCTCCTTGATGAGCTTGCAATCCCCATATGCCAGCTACAGAGAACGGCGGCTTGTGGCGCTCACTGTCTTTCCGTTTGTCATCTTCGCCGCCGCCAAAACGGCTGCCGTTGCCGCCAGCACTCCCCATAATGCGCCTGACGGTTTTCCCAAGAAAACAGCTTTATACACCAAACTGCCTAGCGCGCCGCCAAGCAGCGGTCCGACGATCGGCACCCATGCGTACGACCAGTTTGATGATCCTTTCCCTGGGATGGGCAGCAAAAAGTGGGCTAACCGAGGCCCAAAGTCGCGGGCCGGATTAATGGCGTATCCCGTCGTGCCGCCGAGCGACAGGCCGATCGCCACGATCAAAAAACCAACGACAAACGGATTAAGCCCATCGGCGAACTGGTTGGCGCCAATGGCCAAGATGGCCAACACCAACACAAACGTGCCGATGATCTCGCTAAGCAAGTTGGCAGCCGCATTCGGCACGGCCGGACCTGTCGCAAACACGCCAAGCTTGACGCCCGGGTCGTCCGTTTCTTTCCAATGCGGCCAATAGTGGAGGTAGACAATGACCGCTCCCATGACGGCCCCAAGCACTTGCGCCGCAATATAGCCCGGCACGTCTTTCCACGGAAAATCACCGGCGAGCGCCAACGCGACTGTCAGCGCTGGATTGAGATGGGCGCCGCTATACTGGCCGACAGCGTATACGGCCACGGCCACCGCCAACCCCCACCCCATCGTAATAACAATCCAGCCGGAGTTGGCCGCGTATGATTTTTTCAAGTTGACCCCGGCGCACACACCAGCGCCGAAAATGATGAGCAGTGCCGTGCCGATGAGCTCCCCTAAAAATGGCGACATTTGCTCTCTTCCCCCTTTTCTTCATTTCGTGATTTCTTCTTCCATTTCCTGTTTGTCCAGCCCCTCCGGAGGGTGAACCGTTGGGCGAAAAAGCAAAAACCCACACACTTCCCCGCTCATCAACGAGGAATATGTGTGGGTCTCCGCTTCTCCACCCCAACGTATTAACTTGCTTTTAGCATATCACCTGTTGAAAACGCTGTCAACCTATTTTTTCGGCAAAATTTGCACATAATCGAAGTCGAGCGTATCAACCGCGTCTTCGATATGAAGGCGGGTGATGAACCGGTACGACCGGCCGGGGCGCGATGGCGGCAATGTTTCCGGAATCGTGTAGGAAAACGGGATCTCCTTTTTCTCGCTCGGCTTGATCGAAAACGCTCCGGCCGCCGGAATGACGGCGACAATGGCATCCAGTTCCTTGCCGTTTTCGATTGTTTTTTGCACGAGCTCGACATCAAGCCGCTCGATCCTTTGTTCCACTGTTCCGCCGTAAATGTGGACGATCCCTTGAATCACTTCTCCTTGGCGCCATAACGATTTATTTAAGATCAAGTCGACGTGCGCCGACCCGACTCCGACTTTTGACATCATTTTGCGAAGCAGCATCGTTGTCACCTCTTTCGCTATCTCTCGTTGTTTACATATACGAAAAAAACCGCGGCCCGTTTCAGCGCCGGAGCAAAAAATAAACAGACGCGCCTAGCGGCGGCGGCCTGTTTCCGGTTGAAACAGACGAACGCGGTTTTTTGTTACCGCTTACATTCGAGATTACTGCATTCTCTATCGATTGTCAATCGGTTATTCGTACACATTTTCGTTCTCGATAATGTAGTCGATCCGGATGACCGGGACGTCTTGTTGCTCGACTTCCGCGACAATCAAGCCGATGCGGTCGTTGTAAATGCAAAATGTGTCCTGCCCTTTGCGGAACGCCGATTCCCCGTACGAAAGCACCATGTTGTAAATTTTATTGTCGCTGAAATAGCGGCGGCTTACTCTGCTGCCCAGCCGGACGATCACTTCTTTTCCCGCGATTTTTCCGCGGTACATCCGCTCCTCCCCCTTTGCGTCGTTCCTATTCCAATGTATGGCTGTCGTTGCCCGTTCATGACTTTTTTCTCCCCGGACGGCCTGTTTTCCTTTGCTGAACAGCATTTTTTCAGCGGGGGACACTTTTTTTCGGAAATTTCCTTTCTTTTGCTTGACGCGGCAGCTCCGAATAGTGTATAGTAAAGTCATCACATAACAGAATATATTTCAGGCATTCAACATGAAGACGCATCTTGGATGGCTGTGAAGTATATTTTGTTATTTGATAAAAATCTTGAGGTTAGCCGAACAGGCTAAAGGTATTAGGAGGAATTCAGCATTATGCAACGTGGTAAAGTAAAATGGTTTAACAACGAAAAAGGCTATGGTTTCATCGAAGTGGAAGGCGGTTCGGACGTATTCGTTCACTTCACGGCGATCCAAGGTGAAGGGTTCAAATCGTTGGAAGAAGGCCAAGAAGTTTCGTTTGAAATCGTCCAAGGAAACCGCGGACCGCAAGCAGCGAACGTTGTCAAATTATAAGACTTCGTTGACATAGACGAGAGAACGGGAGCGGAAAGAAAGGCATCCTGCACCATCGCAGGATGCCTTTTTCATTTGATTGGCATAAATTTCACCAAGCGGCAAACAATAAAAGAAAAGGGGGTGTTCATATGGCCAAACGCGATGCCGACGTACATACGGGATACAACGATGTAAAGCAAGTGGAAATGTTCGTCGAAACAGCGGAAAAAATGGTCGGCCAGGCGACGATGCAGCTCGATCCGGAGATGCTCAATCACGCTGCAGAAGCGGTCGAAAACGCCCGCCGCCAACTCGCCCGCGCCCGTCAACAGGCGACTGGCGTCGACGGCGACTTTCTCACCCAGTGCGAACAAAAATTGGCTCGCGCCGAGCACCAGCTTCGCGAGGCGCAACAATAACCCCATCCGACAGAGCTTCGCTTGCGAAGCTCTTTTCACTGCGCCGAGCACAGAGGGGGGATAGACGGCGGCCGATGTGCGGCCGCTCCCGGACAGCGCCATGTCATGCGGCTTGGCATCGCGCCCGCAAACCAGCTTCCGTTCAGGCCTCCGCTATTGGCGCGGCCGCGGTGGGACGGAAAGCAGCTTCTCCCCGTACCGCCGCATTTGCTCTCCGACCGTGCATTGTTGGATGCAAAACGACTGGGCGTACGTTTTGCCGTACTCTTTGCGGAACGTGCTTTTTAAAAAACAGCCGTCGCAATACGTTTCTTCCAGCCAGGCGATCTGTTCCAATATTTCTTTTCGTTCGTTTCGTTTTTTTTCCATACAACCTTACCCTTTCTCTTCCAATTCCGTGCGGCTCGTGATCAGCTGTCCGTCCAACGCCTGACGGGCGAGCGAATCGGCCTCTTTGTTCTGCTTGCGCGCAATCGGTTCATATACCGGTTGAATGTCGAGCTCGCGCAGTTTCGCTTCGATGCGGTCAAGCCAAGCGTTATAATCATCTTCAAAGCACGGCCAGTCGCCCGACAGCTGCTTCAGCACCACATGGGAATCGCCGCGAAACGTCACCGGCAAATGGCGGACGCCCAGTTCTTCGAGCAGCTGCGTGACAAACCAAAAAGCCGCATACTCAGCTTCGTTGTTCGATTTGATTTCCCCGAGCCGGCGGTTGGCGCGCAGCCGGTAGCGGTGGTCGTTTTGCTTATAGTACACGACCGCCCCTGCGCCGCCTTGGGACGTCTCATGATCAAACCCGCCGTCAAAATAGACGACGACCTCATGCGGCTCGCTGGCGATCTCTTCAAGCAGCTTTTTCAGCTCTTTTTTTGACCATGCCACCCCGTTTCGGTCGACAAACTCAAGCGCTTTCACCCGCCCGGTTTTCTCGAAATCATCGGCAAGCATGAGCGCCTCTCTTGCTTCAATCCAATCCGTCAAGAGGAACGTTTCCTGCTTTTTCGGCGTGATATATGTCCAGTGGATTTGCACCTCCAACGTTGTCACCCTTCCGCATCGCCATGATCAAAGCCGGTTTTTATTTTATCACATTTTCGTCCTTGTTCATTATTTAATTATTATGCACGGCAGCCTTCTATTTCAACCGATTTTGACGCCAAAGCCTCGGCTTTTTTCCAAAAAAGTATGTTTTTTTCGCCGAATTTATGGTACACTAGCGGCTAGCAACCGATCAACGGGTGGAAAAGACCGACAAGGGGGAGTCGAATTGAAGCAGCAAACCGTCGCTGATTTAAGTTTGTTGGCGGTAACGTTCGTCTGGGGGACGACGTTTGTCGTCGTCCAAAACGCCATTTCCTTTTTGGAGCCGTTGTCGTTTAACGCTGTGCGCTTCAGCCTAGCCGGCTTGCTGCTGCTCGCCTGGGCTGTTGTCCGATCCCGCTCGCTGTTGTCCGACCTTTCATGGCGGGTCATCGGCGCCGGGGCGTGGATGGGGCTTTGGCTGTTTTGCGGCTATGCGTTTCAAACGATCGGGCTGTTGTACACGACGTCGTCGAAAGCTGGATTTATTACCGGGCTGAGCGTCGTGCTCGTGCCGCTCTTTTCCGTTTTCATTTTAAAGCAAAAGCCGACCGCCAACGCCGCCATTGGGGCAGCGCTCGCCGCCTTTGGCTTGTATTGGCTGACGGGCGGAGCCGAGTTGTCATTCAACCGCGGCGACTTGTTCGTCTTTTTTTGCGCTGTTTCGTTTGCCATGCACATTATTGTCACCGGCCGATATTCATCGCGTTATTCGACCGTGCTGCTGACGACAGTGCAAATTTTTACCGTTGCTGCGCTTTGTTTCCTTTTTGCCGTTTGGTTTGAAGATGCCGCCGACATGTGGAACATAGCCGTGCTTCGCCGTCCGGAAGTATGGGGGGCGCTTGCCGTGACGTCGCTGTTGGCGACGACCGCCGCCTTTTTCATTCAGACGGCGGTGCAAAAATATACAACCCCCACCCGCGTCGCGCTCATTTTTGCCATGGAGCCGGTGTTTGCCGCCTTAACTGCCTATCTCTGGGCCGGCGAGCGGCTGTCGCCGTCTGCTTGGCTCGGCGGTGTGGCGATTTTCGCCGGCATGATTCTCTCGGAACTTCCGAGTGCGCGCTTATGGGGGAAACGGTGGCGGGAAAAACGGAACATCTCCTCCTAGCGGCGGCAGAAGCTGTCCCGCCTAAAAAGCGGGACAGCTTTTTTCTGCTAGGCATCTCGCTTCCCGCTTATTCCGATCCGTGTACGCCTCGTCCTCTTCACCACTTAAAAGGTTCGCGCCGGCGGCGGCACGCCCAATGCGAAATTGCGCCAGTCGCCATTCCAAGGAGCGCGCCGCCGACGACTTCGATCGGTTGATGGCCAAGACGGGCGCGGAGCTGTTGCTGACGCTTTTTGTATACGTCCTGTTTTGGATCGTCTTCAAGCTTTTTCACCTCTTCGGCAAGCTCGTTCAGGCGCAAGGCTAGTTCGCCCGCCTGGCGCCGCACGCCTTGCGCATCATACATGACGATCAATCCGAACAACGCCGCCAGGGCAAAATCAATCGTTCTTACCCCCCGCTCCAAGGCGATAAATGTCGCCAACAACGAAACGCCGGCAGAGTGGGAGCTTGGCATTCCTCCTGTTTCGAAAAACAGTCGCCAATCCCAGCGGCCTGTCTCAAGCTGCTTGATCGGAATTTTTAAAAATTGTGCCAGTGCAATCGTCGCGAGCGCTGTTTTTAATCCTTTGTTCATCGTTCCTCTCTCCTTTGTCGGCCGTGCTTTGCTTATATTTTCACCCCGATCGGCCATACTATCCGAGTGGAGGTGAAAACGATGGCGAAAAACGGCGGCCGCAACCGCGGCACAAAGGCGCCGGGCGTCAATCCGCAAGGCTTCGGCCAGGACGGAACGCTCACACCGGATCCGAAAAGCAAGCTTGAAAACGCCGCCAAAAAGCTGAACACAAAATAAAGCAGGCTTCCGCATCGGGAAGCCTGCTTCTTTATTGCCGTCATTGTTTTACTTTCGCCAATTTTTCGCGCAACACCATTTGCAAAATGCCGCCGTGGCGGTAGTAGTCGATTTCGACTTCGCTGTCAAAGCGGACGATGACCTCAAATTCTTTCTTTTCACCCGTATCCGGGTTCGTCGCCGTCACTTTGACGAGGTCGCGCGGTTTGACGTTTTCATCAATGTGGACTTCGAACACTTCTTTGCCGGTCAAACCAAGCGTTTCGGCGTTTTCGCCTTCTTTGAACTGCAACGGCAAGACGCCCATCAAGACGAGGTTCGAGCGGTGGATGCGCTCAAAGCTTTCGGCGATGACCGTTTTGATGCCGAGCAAGAACGTCCCTTTCGCCGCCCAGTCGCGCGAGCTGCCCATGCCGTAGTCTTTGCCGGCAATGACGACAAGCCCGGTGCCGTCTTGTTTGTATCTCATGCACGCATCGTACATCGACATCACTTCGCCGGTCGGCCAGTACGTCGTATAGCCGCCTTCCGTGCCCGGCGCGATTTGGTTGCGGATGCGGATGTTGGCGAACGTGCCGCGCATCATCACTTCGTGGTTACCGCGCCGCGAACCGTACGAGTTGAAATCTTTCGGCTCGACGCCTTTCGAGATCAAATATTGGCCTGCTGGCGTGTTTTTGCCGATCGACCCAGCTGGCGAAATATGGTCAGTCGTGACCGAATCACCGAACTTGCCGACAACGCGCAAGCCGGTGAGCGGTTCGACTTTGCGCACATCCGGCGACAAGCCTTCAAAGAACGGCGGATTTTGAATGTACGTCGAGTTTTCATCCCATTGATAGAGCGGCTCATCCGTCGTTTCGATGGCGTTCCAGCGCGGATTGCCGTCGAACACGCGCTCATATTCTTTGCGGAACAGTTCCGGATCGACCGCTTGCTTGACGACGTCTTTCACTTCTTCCATCGACGGCCAAATGTCGCGGAAATAGACGTCGTTGCCGTCTTTGTCTTTGCCAATCGGCTCGCTAAGCAAGTCAATGTCGACCGTGCCGGCGAGCGCATAGGCGACAACAAGCGGCGGGGATGCCAAATAGTTGCCTTTGACAAGCGGGTGGATGCGGCCTTCAAAGTTCCGGTTGCCGGACAGGACGCTTGTCACGAGCAGATCGCTTTCCGCGAGCGCTTTTTCGAGCTCCGGCGCAAGCGGACCCGAGTTGCCGATGCATGTCGTGCAGCCGTAGCCGACGAGGTGGAAGCCGAGCTGCTCAAGATACGGAAGCAAGCCCGAATCGCGCAAATAGCCGGTGACGACTTTCGAGCCCGGCGCAAGCGACGTTTTCACGTATTTCGGCACTTGCAAGCCTTTCTCGACCGCTTTTTTCGCCACTAAGCCGGCGGCGACGAGAACGTACGGGTTCGATGTATTGGTACAGCTCGTGATCGCCGCGATGACGACCGCACCCGTTTTCAATTTCACTTGTTCGCCGTTTAACTCGACCGTAATTTCCCGCTCCAAATCCGCTTCCGTCAAACCAAAGCCTTGGTTGCCTTGCGGCGCTTTCACCGCATCGCGGAACGACTGTTTCATTTTCGAGAGCGGAATCAAGTCTTGCGGCCGTTTCGGACCGGACAAGTTCGTTTCGATCTCCGACAAGTTGATTTCCACCACGTCTGTAAACACCGGCTCCGGCGCATCCGGCGTGTAGAACAGACCGTTCGCTTTGCAATACGCTTCGACGACTTGAACGTGATGTTCGTCGCGGCCGGTCAAACGCAAGTAGTCAAGCGCTTCGGCGTCAACCGGGAAGAAGCCGCACGTCGCCCCGTATTCCGGCGCCATGTTGGCGATCGTCGCCCGGTCGGCAAGCGGCAAAGTCGCCACTCCTGGTCCGAAAAATTCAACGAATTTGCCGACGACGCCTTTTTTCCGCAGCACTTGCGTCACCTTAAGCGCCAGGTCAGTCGCCGTCGCTCCGTCCGGCAGCTTGCCTGTCAAACGGACGCCGATGACTTCCGGAACCGGGAAATACGACGGCTGGCCGAGCATGCCGGCTTCCGCTTCAATACCGCCGACTCCCCAACCGAGGACGCCGAGGCCGTTGATCATCGTCGTATGCGAGTCCGTGCCGACAAGCGTATCCGGGAACGCCTCGTATTCGCCGTTTTCTCCTTCGACCGCGTGCACGACGCTTGCCAAATATTCCAAGTTCACTTGGTGGACAATTCCGGTCGCCGGCGGAACGGCGCGATAGTTGTCAAACGCTTTTTGCGCCCATTTCAAAAATTTGTACCGTTCGGCGTTCCGTTTGAATTCCAAATCCATGTTGTACTCTAGCGCATCGTCCGACCCGTAGCGGTCGACTTGCACCGAGTGGTCGATGACGAGATCGACCGGAATTTCCGGGTTGATTTCGTACGGGTCGCCGCCTAGATCCGCCATCGCTTTGCGCATCGAAGCCAGATCGACGACAGCCGGCACGCCCGTGAAGTCTTGCAAAATGACGCGCGACGGCTTAAACGGCACGTCGATGTCCTTCATCTCGGGCGTTCCCCATTTGGCCAAGTTTTCGACGTGCTCTTTCGTAATGACGCGCCCGTCGACTTGGCGGAGCACCGATTCAAGCAACACTTTGATCGAGTACGGCAGGCGGCTCACCTGGCCGATGCCCGCTTCTTCAAGCGCTTGCAAACGGTAATAATTGTATTTTTTACCGTTGACTTCGAATGAAGAGCGGGCGTTGAACACATCTTGTTTCGCCATATGTATAACCCCCTTCACTTCATAATCCTTCACTTCATAATAACACTATACTATTTTTTCGCACAAAAGTCGAAAAAATAGCATAAATTCTCCCAATCCCCATAAAGTTCGGCACGACTTTATCTTATTATAGAACAGTACAAGTTGTAAATAATGATTTCCAATGTCTCGCCATATTACTTCCTTACCGCGGCAAAAGAGGAATAAGGCGCCCGTTTCGTCGCAAACTAGAAGCGGAGGTGAAACGAATGGCAAAGCGAAAAGCAAACCACGTGATCCCTGGCATGAACGCTGCCAAAGCGCAAGGGATGGGCGCCGGCTACAATGAAGAATTTTCCAACGAACCGTTGACCGAAGCGCAGCGGCAAAACAACAAAAAACGAAAAAAGAACCAATAGCGTGGCGGCCATTCCGCCATCCCGGACTGCCATAGCATGAAAAAAGGGAATGTCCGCCGCCGGCATTCCCTTACTCGTTTTCATTGACTTCGTTTTCATTGACTTCGTCAACGATCGCCTGCAAATCGCTGCGGAATTTTTCGAGCTGCACGCGCTGCGTTTCCGAGGCAACTTCGAGCGCGTTTTCAATTTGGGCGAACGCCTCGTTTACTTCTTGCCGAAGATGGGCCAGCTGGTGGCCGTAGTCGGCTTGATCACGCACCAAGTGATCGTGCCATTCTTTCGCTTCCATCGTCGCCTTTTGCGCTGCTTGAAACGCCTCTTGCTTCGTTTTATGGTAAACCATGGCTCGTCCCTCCTTCGCAGTCATTGCGGTCGTTCACTACTTATCGTTTCAAACCGGGCGCAAATTATGCGCCGAATAAGCGAAAGCACAACGCCGCATGCTAACGGACAAAGGAGGGACAACAAATGACGAACAAAAACGACGGCAAAGATATGCGCAAAAACGCCCCAAAAGGCGACAATCCTGGGCAGCCGGAGCCGCTTGACGGTTCGAAAAAAGTGAAGAACCGCAATCACACGCGGCAAAAGCACAACACAAGCCACGATATGTGACGCAAACAAGCGGAGTTTTCCTTCTCCGTTCAGCCGAGACCGGCGGCAGCCGGGAGGGCTGAACGGCTGGCGCCCTTATGTTCACATAATAAAATTATTGTAAAATCAACAAAGCGGGCGGTCGCTAGAACAGCCCGTTGCCGCCCGCCTTGGGTTCATTCCCGTTGAAGCGAATCATCCTCACCCGGTCAACAAGCCGGCCGACGACAATTATGATTCGGTTGTTTGCCGCTTGAGCGCTTCATACAGCTCCACGAATTCAGCGGCTAAATCCTTGACCGTGATCGCCGTCATTAAATGATCTTGGGCATGCACCATCAGAAGCGTCACCACCGGCTGCCCGCCGCTATGCACAAAACAAAAGAACGAGGCCTTATTCGACCCCGTTCATCTCGCGAAGACATGGTGCCCGATGCGAATCGTCACCGGACGCGACAACATCCATTTGTCTTTGGTGATTTTCGGATTGTAGAAATAAAGCGAGCCGCGGCGATCGTTTGGGAATAAGGCTAGCGCCTTGTCGACCGCCTCGTAATCTTGCTTGGTCGGCTGAATGCGGGTCAATTTCCCCGTTTTGGCTGGCACAAACGCATAGCCGGATTTCGTTTTTTGATAAATGACGCCGCGCACCGTCTTTGGAAACTCCGGATGCTTTGTGCGGTTTAAAATCACAAGCGCCACTTCCACCTTGCCGGCAAACGGCTCGCTCGAACCGGTCTCCGCCTGCACAAGCTGGGCGAGCAGCTTCCGGTCGGCGGCAGTGAGCGAAATCGCCTTTTTGCCGGCTGATGCCAAGGCGGGACGCTTCGCAGCCGCCGGGACTTTCAATTTCGCGCCAATGCGGATCGTATCCGTTTTTAAACTGTTCAGCGATTTTAGTGAAGCCACCGTTGTATGATATTGTTTGGCGATTTTCGACAGCGTATCGCCTTTTTTCACTTGGTAGTATGTATAGGAGCCCGCCGCTTCCGCCAGCACCGATTGTGAACCAAGCGCCAGACTGCAAGCTATGGCCAGCGCTGCAATTGTTTTCTTCATTTCCATCATCCACCTTGCCTCCATCGTTCTTCCTGTTTCTCTTTTCTTACTAGATTAACAGGCAAAACTAGGCGCGTCACTGTCTTTCATTTCCAGACGAGCGGGCAGCCTATTTCAAAACCGTTGACGCTCTAGGACGGGACAGGCATCTTTACAGTTGCGTTACAGTTGCGTTACGGACCGTAACAGAACGCTGGACGCGCTCTCAAAGCTTGCCAAACCTTGCGCTTTTCGACATAATAATAGACGAAACTTGTCTTCTGCCGCCCTGCTTGTTGCGGACAGCAGAAGACAAACTCTCGATCAGTAGTTGGGGTGGGGATCGTGCTGACCGGATGGTTTCTTTGGTTTATTTTGCTTTGGGTCGTCTTTTTGCTTGTCATGATGTCGATCGGCGGCTTTTTCATGTTCCGCAAGTTTTTGAAGCGGCTGCCGAAAGAAGATGGGAAATCGGAGCTCGACTGGCAGGAATATTACATTGAACAGACGCGTCATCTATGGGGGGAAGAAGAAAAGGCGCTGCTTGAGGAATTGGTTCGCCCTGTGCCGGAATTGTTCCGCGACGTCGCGCGGCAAAAGATCGCCGGCAAAATCGGCGAGCTTGCCTTGAAGGAACAGGCGCCGCGCATCACACGCGACTTGCTGATCCGCGGCTACATCATCGCAACCCCCAAGCGCGACCATAAGTTTTTGATCCGGACATTGCAGGCGAAGAACATCGATCTCGCCCCTTATAAACATTTATTGGAAAGCCGCTGACGTTCCGCCTTTCTTCTAAGGCTGACCGGCGGCTTTCGTCTGTTTCAGCATGGAAAAAGCGGCCCAAACAAGCAGCTTTTTAGGCCGGGACCGACGACTTCAGTTCCGTCTGCGGGACAATTCCAGGGAAGCGAAGTGAAGCGGCTTGGCGCAACAAAAAAGGGAGCTGTCCATCAGCGGGACAGCTCTTTATGTCAGCACTGGCGGTTTCAGCTGCGCCGCCAGCTTTCTATACGAAACGTACATTGCAATCCGCCATGGGACGATCATCGAAAACGCGAGCAAATAAAACATGCCGCTTAACTGGCGGTAGTCGATCGTTCGTCCTAAATACGTTTTCAAGCCAAGACGAATGACAATCAACCCGAGCAAAATCCAAATAAAGGATTTTGAGCGTTTCAAATAAATATCGCTGCCGCGGATTTCAAATTTTGACGTTTTAATGAGAAACAGCGAGAAAAACAGGCCGAGAATGACCGCTTCGATGAGCTCCCCGCGCGTAACGCGAAAGACCGGATCGATGAACATCAGCGCCCCGGTGCTCATAAACAGCGGCGGCAAAATAATTTTTTTGGCATTCGTCGGCTTTTCCGACGCCTTCATGCGCACAAAAAAGATGAAAAACGCCATCACAACGGCGATGAGCGATGTAATGAACGCCAAAGCCATCACCTTCTTCCGACAAAATTCACGGACAACGCTATGATAGCAAAAACCGCTCCGCTTGCCTACCGTCCTCTCCAGCCGCCCCCGCCTTCGCCAAACATCGCGCTCGCTTCATCCCTCTCGCTTGCCAAGAGGAACGCAGCCAGCTGTCTTCCAGCGGTCATAAGCCGGCGCCTTCCTATGCCGTACGAAGCCAAAGCCCGCTTACAAAAGACGGGCAATCGCCTCGAGCACGCGGGTTTCTTCAAACGGCTTGACGATGAAGTCGGCCGCTCCGGCTTCAATGGCCTCAACGACCATACGCTGCTGCCCGAGCGCCGAGCAGATGATGATTTTCGCCCCGGGATCGATCTCCTTAATCGCCCGCACCGCTTCAATCCCATTCATGACCGGCATCGTAATGTCCATGATGACAAGATCGGGGCGCAGCCGGCGATACAGCTCGACCGCCTCTTTGCCGTTTTCCGCCTCACCGGCTACGGTGTGATCCGTTTTTTCCAGTATGCGCGCCAGCGTTACCCGCATAAACTTCGCATCGTCAGCAATTAAAATGGCAGCCATCTTTCCATCGCCCTCTCCTCAACGATATTCCTCCAACAACAGCCGCACAAAGGGCGGCTCCATCGCCGCTAAAAACCAGTAAATCCGCCAAACAAGCTTGTCATATAAGCAATCAGCTTTGTCATCCAATCAAAGTACAAAACGACGCCCATCGCCACCATGACATAGCCGCCCGCCTTCATGATGGATGCGCTATGGCGGCGGATCCATTGCAGCTTGCCGATAAAAAACGACAACATGAAAAACGGAATGGCAAATCCAAGCGTATAAGCAAGCATATACATCATTCCTGAGCCCGGGTTGGTGGCGGCTAGAGCGACAACCGCCACCAAAATCGGCCCCATGCACGGCGTCCAACCGGCGGCAAACGCCATGCCGATCAGCACGGAGCCGAAATAGCCGGACGGCCGCTCACGAAACGAAATGCGCCGATCTTTCAGCAAAAACGCCGGCTTCCACAGCCCGGCGACGACGAGGCCAAGAGCGACGATCACGACCGCGCCGATTTGCCGGATCGCATCTTGATAATCAACAAACAGCCTTCCAAGAAGCGAGGTGCCAAAGCCAAGCGAGATAAAAATGAGCGAGAAGCCGAGCAAAAAGCAAAGCGTATGCCATAAGCTGCGGCGGTTCAGCATCGCGTTTTCCTCTTTCAACTCGCTGACCGACACGCCGGTGATATACGATAAAAACGCCGGATAAAGCGGCAAGCAGCACGGGGAAATAAACGACAAAAACCCGGCGCCGAACGCTAAAAATAGATTGAGATCATTCATTGGTGAACCAGCCCCTGCTTTTTTACTTTTTATTTTAGCAGAATTCCTTCTTCCCGTAACATGTTTCTCATTGTTCCTGGTCAATTTTTCTATTTTCCATTTTTGCGTTCACTGATAAAATAGTATAAAGCACCATACACAATACTTCAAGCAAAGGACGGTCGATTCGTGCCGAAATGCAAATTGTTGACCTTGATTGAACAAAAACGGATGGAGCTTGTCGACACGGTGGCCAAAACGGGGTTAAACTCGGCGGCGGCCATGAAAATCAGCAAAGAACTTGACACGTTGCTCAATGCCTATCAACGCGAACAAACCAAGCGGCGAAAGCAAAGCGCCTCCCGCTAGGCGGGACATGGCGCTTTCTTCTTTTTGTTCCAAGCAGGGGCGGCAAAACGCCGCCATTTACGCATGGACGTCGACGAGGCCGTTTTGCAGCAAGTACATTTGGTAGTAAAGCCCTTTTTGCGCCAGCAGTTGCTGATGCGTACCGCGCTCGATGATTTCGCCGCGGTGGAGGACGAAAATTTGATCAGCGTCTTGAATCGTTGATAGACGGTGGGCGATGGCGATCGTCGTCCGCCCTTTCCGCATGCGCATGAGCGCATCTTGAATCGCTTCCTCTGTTTCGGTGTCAATATGGGCGGTCGCCTCATCGAGCACCAAAATTTTCGGATCAGCAGCGATCGTGCGAGCAAAGGAAAGAAGCTGGCGCTGACCGCTTGATAACGTCGCCCCGCGCTCGGCGAGCACATGGTCGTAGCCGCCGGGCAATTGCTCAATAAACGCATCGGCCTGCACGAGCCGAGCGGCCTCCTTAATGGCTTCGTCGTCCAGTTCCTGATTATACATGCGAATGTTCTCTTTGACCGTCCCGTAAAACAAAAACGGATCTTGCAAGACAAGGCCGAGGCGGCGGCGCAGCTCGGCGCGCGAGTAATCGCGGATCGACCGGCCGTCAAGCAAAATATCGCCGCGGTCAAACTCATAAAAGCGCATGAGCAAGTTGATGATCGAACTTTTGCCGCTGCCGGTATGGCCGACAAACGCGACCGTCTGACCTGGACGGATGACAAACGACAGCCGTTTCAGCACATCCCGTTTGCCGTCGTAGGAAAAGCTGACATCCCGAAATTCGATTTCCCCGCGCTCGATCACATGCGGCGACCGATTTGGATTGGCCGGCGCCTCTTCTTGATGATCAAGAAGGGCAAACACGCGAGAGGCGGAAACGATCGCCTGCTGGTAAAGAGACAGGCGCATCATCATTTGCGTCACCGGTTCGAAAAAGCGCTCCAAATAGTTGACAAACGCATACAGCACGCCGATCTCAACTGGGCCATCAAGCGCCGTGATGCCAAAAAAGCTGAGCACAACCATGATCGACAACATATACACCACATCGATCGCCGGTCGAAGCAACAGTCCATCAAGGTGGATGTTTTTCATCCCCGCCTTGTAATGCGCTTCATTGACGGCGGCAAACTCTTGATATAAACGGCGCTGCTGGCGGAACGCTTGAATGACGGCCATTCCTTGCAGCGATTCGTTCAATTTGGCGTTCAGTTCGCTCAGCCGTTCGCGCATCTCTTGATAAAACACTGAGCTGTAGCGGCGGTATGTGTGCATGATGAACGCGATCGCCGGGAGGATGAACAGGCAAAACAACGCAAGCTTAGCATCAAGCGAAAACATAGCGACAAACACGCCGATGACAAACAAGCCGTTTTGCACAAAGGCCGCTAGGACGCTGATGAACATGTCCTTGATCGCTTCTGTATCGTTCGTCACCCGCGAAACGATGCTTCCGCCCGGCGTCCGGTCAAAATAGCTCATCCCGAGCCGGTGCACTTTCGCAAACACATCCATCCGCAGCGCTTGAATGACGTACAAAGCGAGCCGCTGAAACTCGACAAGCTGGAAGTAGGAAATGATCGTTTTCAAGACGAGCACGCCGAGATAGGCGGCGGCCAGCGCCGCCACCGGTCCAAAAGCGAGGCGGCCCGGCACCAAATAGTCATCAATGAACACTTTCACCAAATACGGGCCGGAAAGCTCCCCGGCCGTTGCCAACAGAAGAAGCGCAAACGCAAGCGCCGTTTCTTTTTTGTATCTTCCCATATAAGCGAGCAGCCGCCATAAGACGCGCCGCTGCTCTTTTGTTGTCAACCATCGGTCGTTCATCCACTTCCCCCTATTCCACAAACAACTTGTATTTTCAAGCTTTTCGCTCCGCTCGTTTTCGGCGAGAGCTCGAACGTTCAGACCTGTTGTTACTCCGCAAGCGCCTCAAGCTGCTGGCGTCGGTGCATGTCACGATACCAGCCGTCTTCTGTCATCAGCTGCTCGTGCGTTCCGGCCTGCACAATTCGCCCCCCGTCAAGGACGAGAATCCAATCGGCATGCTCAACCGCGCTTAAACGATGAGCGGCGATGATCGTCGTTTTTCCGCGCCGCTCCTGTTTGAGCGCCGCTAAAATCCGCGCCTCGGTCTTCGCATCCACAGCCGACAACGCGTCATCAAAAATGAGCACTTCTGGGTCAATGAGAAGCGCCCGGGCGATGGACAGCCGCTGTTTTTGCCCGCCGGATAGGGAAACGCCGCGCTCGCCGATGACTGTCTCATACCCGTCGGGAAACTGCAAAATGTCCTCATGGATGTCGGCCAGCCGCGCCGCCCGGACGACCTCGTCCTCTCTGGCTTCCGGCTTGGCAAAGGCGATGTTGTCGCGGATGGAGGCAGAAAACAAGAAATGGTCTTGCGGCACGTAGCCGATCGCCGAACGGAGCGCGAAAAGCGTATAATCGCGGATGTCGCGGCCGCCGAAGCGAATCTCGCCGTCATAGCCGTCAAACTCGCGCAGCAGCAGGCGAAGCAACGTCGTTTTTCCCGCCCCCGTTTTGCCGACGACGCCAAGCGTCGCCCCACGCTTGAGCTGAAAACGAATGCCCCGAAGCGCCGGCTTCGCCTCCCCCGGATAGGCAAATTGACGAACATCATACTCAATGTCGCCTTGCGGAGCGATGTGAAGGGCATCCGGACGTTCGTTGATTTCATCTTGTTCAGCCAACAGCGCCCGCACCCGGTCGTACGAAGCACGCCCTCGCTCAACAATGTTAAACAGCCAGCCGAACGCCAACATCGGCCAAATAAGCAGGCCAAGGTAGGTCGTAAACGACACAAGCTCGCCGATCGTCAATTCGCCCGCCAAAACCATTTGGCTGCCAAACGCCACAGCGAGAAAAAATGACAGCCCAACAAGCAGCCCGATCGTCGGATCAAACAAGGCGTCAATTTTGGCGACGGCAACGTTTTTCGCCACGACGTCTTCCGATTGACGGCGAAACGCCTCGACATCGTGTTCCTCATAGCCGAACGCCTTGATGACGCGGATGCCGTTGACGCTTTCCTGCACCTTGTCGTTCAGCGACGAAAACGCCGCTTGCGCCGTTAAAAACCGTTCATGCAGCATCGCCCCATACCGGCTTGTCGCCCATGCCATCACCGGCAGCGGCAGCAGGCTGATCAACGTCAGCTTCCAGCTGATCGATATCGCCATCGTCGCCAGGACAAACCCGCCGAGCGTCACCGAGTCGACGAGCGTCAAAATGCCGCTTCCGGCCGTTTGTTGAATCGCCTGCAAATCGTTGGTCGCATGGGCCATTAAATCCCCGATCCGCTTCCGTTGGTAAAACGAAGGCGACATGTTCGTAAAATGCTGATACAGCTCGTTGCGCAGCTGGCGGGCAAGCTTGACCGCCGAACCGAAAATGAAAATGCGCCAAGCGTAGCGGAGCCCGTAAAGCGCCGCCGCAACGGCGGCGAGGACGGCGATCCAGCGGATGAGCACTTCTTTTGTCATCGTGCCGTTTTTCATATGATCGACCAACAAGCCGATCACTTTCGGCGGGACTGTCTCCAAAAACGCCACGATGACAAGCACGAAAATGCCGGTGATATACGCCTTCTTTTCTTGACGGAAAAACCAAAACAAATCGCGAAACACGCGCATAAGGCCCGCCCTCCTTTCATTTGGCTGACGAACAATCGCCATATTATTGTAACAAAACTAGAAAAATTTTGAAAGAACATTTTGGCAAAATAAAAAGACACTCTCGATCGAGTGTCTGTTTTGCTTATTTCAGTTGATTGTTCATCATTTTCATCATTTGATTGATTTTCTTTTGCGACGGGGTCATGCCCATTTGCATCATCATCATCCGGATCATCTGCTCATTGATCGGCGGATTTTTCTTTAAATAATTGATCATCGTTTTGCGGGCGATGAAAAACCCGATCGCCACCCCGGCGATGAGCGCCAGCACGCCAACGAGAATCGTACCCCACATAACAGCGATTTTCCTCCTTCTTGTTGTCTCCCTAACAGTGTACTAAACGATGCGCCATTAGACAATATTCCACAGCAAAAATCTTCGTCTTACGCAAATTTTCTTCCTTGCCGAGGCGCAGACAGCCAGTAGTAATCGACAAAATCGGCGTCGACCGCCAAAAACGTCGGCGAAAGCCGAGCGAGCGCCCGCCCGATGTCCGCGGCAAGCGGCGCGCTGTCAGCGACAAGAAGCAAGCGGCGCTTTTGCACGACAAGCAACGCTTCCTCGCCGGCGTCGTTTTGCAAAACAAACATATTGCGCTCCAAATTTTTGCCGACGCGGCCGGCAAAATATTGCTTTAAGCCAAGTTCCAGGCGCGAAAATGACAGCCGTTCGGTGATAAATTCGACTTGCTTGCGGCAAATCGCCTTCAGCGGCGCTTTCGCGTATTGATGCTCACGAAGCAGTTCGACAATTTTTTCTGCCCGATGGCGGTAATGCGACGCCACATCGTCATTTAACAAATAAATCCAATAGCGGACCATGCCTCATCCCCCATTTCTGTTCATCTATTTTCTATTATAGAAAAGGAAAGGGGAAAAATATGTCTATTAACGGCAAGTTTTTTCACTAACATTGTCGATTTTTGTTTGCGGTGGCCATGCGGCCGCAAACAGGCCGACACGTCACGAGCAAGCCTTTGATTCTCGATTCCCCCCGAAAATACGTGACCAAGGTGCAGCCATCTTTCCCAAAAACAAGCTGCCCCTGCAACAACGCAAGGGCAGCTTTCCCGATTACTTGCCGAGCAATGCTTTCACGCGGCGGACGACGTTGTCAACGGTAAATCCATATTCCGCCATAATTTTCTCTCCTGGAGCAGAAGCGCCGAACCGGTCGATGGCCAAAATGTCGCCATCCGCGCCGACGTAGCGCTCCCAGCCGAGCGAGGCGCCCATTTCAATGGCAAGCCGCTTCGTCACGGCCGGCGGAAGCACTTCATCGCGGTACGATTTGGGCTGCGCTTCGAAGCGGTCCCACGATGGCATGCTGATGACGGAGACATGGATGCCATCGGCGGCGAGCGCTTCTTGCGCTTTGACGGCTAAACCAACTTCCGAGCCAGTCGCCAACAACAGCGCCTCCGGAGCGCCGTTTTTCGCTGGAGAGACGACGTACGCGCCTTTTTTCACGCCTTCATACGCCAACTGAGCGGTTGTCGGCAATGTCGGCACATCTTGACGCGTCAAGACGAGTGCGGTCGGCTTGTCCGTCGACTCGAGCGCCAGCCGCCAGGCGGCCGCCGTTTCGTTTGCGTCAGCCGGCCGGATGACTGACAAGTTCGGCATCGCCCGAAGTGAAGCGAGATGTTCGATCGGCTCGTGCGTCGGCCCGTCTTCGCCGACGGCGATGCTGTCGTGCGTCAAGACGTAGATGACCGGCAAGCCCATGAGCGCCGCCAGCCGAATCGCCGGACGCAAATAGTCAGAGAACACGAAGAACGTGCCTCCGAACACTTTCAACCCGCCATGAAGCGCCATGCCGTTTAACGCCGCGCCCATGGCAAACTCGCGCACGCCAAACCAAATGTTGCGCCCTTCATAGCTGTCCGGCAAGAAGTTGCCGCCGCCTTTGATAAGCGTTTTGTTCGAGCTTGCTAGGTCAGCCGAACCGCCGAACAGCTGCGGCACCGCTTTGGCAATGGCGTTGATCACTTCCCCGGATGACGAGCGGGTCGCCAAGCTTTTGCCCGCTTCATACACCGGCAGCGATGTTTCCCAGCCGTCCGGAAGCTTGCCTTCGATCGCCTGCTTCAGCTGGGCGGCCAATTCCGGATGCGCCCGCTCGTAAGCAGCGAAGCGCTCATTCCACTCCGCTTCTTTTCTCGCTCCGGCTTCTTGCACCGTTTCTCGGAAATGGGCATATACTTCTTCCGGTACATAAAAATCTTCAGCAAACGTCCAGCGGTACGCTTCCTTCGTCAGCTTCGCCTCTTGGGCGCCGAGCGGAGCGCCGTGGACGCCGGACGTGCCCGCTTTATTTGGCGCGCCGTAGCCAATCGTCGTTTTCACTTCGATGAGCGTCGGCCGGTCAAGGTCCGCCCGCGCCTCCTCGAGCGCTTTGGCGATTTCTTCAATATTGTTGCCGTCCTCAACGCGCAAATATTGCCAGCCGTACGCTTGGAAACGTTGGGCGACGTTTTCCGAGAACGACAGGTTGAGCTCCCCGTCAAGGGAAATGTCGTTCGAATCATACAGAACGATCAAGCGGCCGAGCTTCAAGTGGCCGGCGAGTGACGCCGCTTCGCTCGCCACTCCTTCCATCAAATCGCCGTCGCCGCAAATGGCGTACGTATAATGATTGATGATCTCAAACCCGTCGCGGTTGTATGTAGCAGCCAAATGCCGTTCCGCCATCGCCATGCCGACCGCCATCGCGATCCCTTGGCCGAGCGGGCCGGTCGTTGCCTCCACCCCTGGCGTATGGCCGTATTCCGGATGCCCCGGCGTTTTGCTCCCCCATTGGCGGAACTGTTTCAAGTCGTCCATCGTGACATCGTAGCCGCTTAGATGAAGCAGGCTGTAAAGCAGCATCGACCCGTGCCCAGCGGACAAAACAAACCGGTCGCGGTTAAACCAGTTGGGATTCGCTGGATTATGGTTCATAAATTTCGTCCAGAGCGTATACGCCATCGGGGCCGCGCCCATCGGCATGCCCGGGTGCCCGGATTTCGCTTTTTCGATCGCGTCAATCGACAGCGTTCGAATGGTGGTAATCGCTAATTCTTCGATCGAATGCGCCATTGTTTTCCTCCCTTTCATCAACATGGTGTCATCTACTATCATATAGAAAATCGAACGGCTTGTACAACGTTATTTTCCGGGCCCCTCTTCCGACCGTTTAATGGAGGCGCCGCCGCTGACTTTCCTTCAATTTTTGCGGCGTCACGTCGTGGCCGTTTGGGTCGATGACCGTCACCGTATGAAGCATATCGGTCATCGCCTTGCGAAACGCTTGAATGTATTCCCGGCGCAGCTTCGCCTGTTCCAGCGTCTCCTCGGCCGACAAGCCGGCCGTTTTCGCTTTTTTCGCCAGTTCATTAATGCGGGCCAATTTATGTTTGGCAAGCATGAGTCATCTTCCCCTATCTGCCATGGTATCGTTTTGTTTTATCTTATCCGATGAAACGGGAAGATGGCAACGATGGCGCTCGCCCGCCTTCGTTTGCCGTCCGTCGCTCGACGGACGGACGCATCATATGGTCAATGCCGCTCCTGCTGCCCGTCCATATATTCTTGGTAGCGGCGATGGACGGTCGCTTTGGACGCCTCGTAACCGAAGCTTCGGAGCGTGGCGGCGATCTCCGCAAACGTTAAGCCGTGCCCGCGCAGGCGGACGATTTCTTCAACCGGCAGCTCGACCCGGTCGCGCCCGGCGTTCTCGCCGCGCCGCGTCAAGTTCCGGTCCGGCCGGTAGCCGCGCTCGACAGCCCGCCGCATGCCGCGGCGAATTTTGGCGTTATGTATTTTCCGCTGATACTCTTCGACAATGGCGATGATCGACAGCACCATTTCATCGGCCTCTGACAGCGGCATCTCCCCGCGATGGCTGGCGCTGTAAATTTTCACGCCCCTCTTTTTCAGGCAATGCAGCACCGCCATGCGCGCGTGGCCGCGCCCGAGCCGCGTTTCATCTTGAATGAGCAAAGCATCAACTTGATGTTCTTCGCAAAGCGACAACAGCTCCAACACGCCGTCGCGGTCGGCTTCATAGCCGCTCGCCTGTTCGGCAATCACCTTGACAACTTCAAAGCCACAGTCGGCCGCCAGCTTCTCGAGCTCGGCCCGCTGCCTGGCCAGCGACGTTTCCTGCTCCGCTTTGTCCGTGCTGACGCGGCAGTAAATGACCGCCCTCATGGCCAATCCCTTCTTTCCATCACTGATTGACGGCCACCGAGCCGCCATGCTTTGATTTTAACACAGGAATGACGATTTGTTCCCCTGCTGTAAGGCGCGGGCTCGACAGATGGTTTACCTCCACCACCCAGCGGATAAACTCGCCCGGCGTCAGTCCATGCTCCTCTTCATACTGCCTCGCCAACCCCCAAAGCGTGTCGCCGGAAGCCACCGTTACGGTCATGTATTCGTTCGGATCGACCGGATCGCCGGCGTAAACGAATGCAGCCAGCATCAGGGCGAGCAAGACGGAAAAAACGACATAGTGCATCAATCCTTTTTTCATATTCTCCACCCCACCTAGAATGTTTGTTCGCTTTTTCTTTAATTATAATCAGGAACACTTGTTTGTGTCAACAAAAAAACTCGAACTTATGTTTGTTTTTTCATCTGCTCCGTGCTATAATAAAAACAAATGATGTGGCAAGAGGTGTGAAAAAGGATGACAAAACTGTCCAAACGGCAGCAGCAAATTTTAGAGTTTATTAAGCACGAAGTGAAAACGAAAGGCTACCCCCCATCCGTCCGGGAGATTGGGGAAGCGGTCGGTCTGGCGTCGAGCTCCACTGTTCACGGCCACCTTGCGCGCCTGGAGAGCAAAGGATACATTCGCCGCGACCCAACCAAGCCGCGCGCCATTGAAATTTTGGACAGCGATGCGGAAACAGCGGGGAAAAAAGAGGAGATCATTTCCGTGCCGATCATCGGCAAAGTGACAGCCGGCCAGCCGATCACCGCGGTCGAAAACATCGAGGATTATTTTCCGCTGCCGAAGCGGCTCGCCGCCGGGGAGGAGCAGCTGTTTATGCTTGAAGTGATGGGCGACAGCATGATCGAAGCCGGCATTTTAGACGGCGACTACGTCATCGTCCGCCAGCAGTCTTCCGCCGATAACGGCGACATCGTTGTCGCCATGACGGAAGAGAATGAGGCGACGGTGAAGCGGTTTTTCAAAGAAAAGGACCATATCCGCCTGCAGCCGGAAAACGCCCACCTTGAGCCGATCATCGTTCGCGACTGCACCATTCTTGGCAAAGTGATCGGCGTGTATCGCCTGTTCGACTGACCGGCAGAAGGGGCTGCGCTGTCGCTCTCACGCTGCAGCCCAGCCGGCCATCATAACGACAAAAAAAGCTGTCCCCACTTGGACAGCTTTTTTCATGTTTAATACAGTTCCATATATTGATCCAATTCCCATTGATGAACCGTCGTCCGGTACATATCCCACTCGATTTCTTTCGCCTCGACGAAGTGCTCAAACAAATGTTTGCCGAGCGCTTGAACGATCACCTCGTCCGATTTTAAATTGTCGAGCGCTTCGATGAGCGTGGCCGGCAAATCGACAATGCCTTCTTCAAGCCGCTCTTCTTTCGTCATGACGTAAATGTTTCGGTCAACCGGCGCCGGAGGAGTGAGCTTGTTGCGAATGCCGTCAAGCCCGGCCGCCAACAGCACGGCCATCGCCAAGTACGGGTTCGCCGCCGGATCGACGCTGCGCACTTCAATGCGCGTGCTCATGCCGCGCGAAGCCGGAATGCGGATGAGCGGGCTGCGGTTGCGCGCCGACCAGGCGACATAACATGGCGCCTCGTACCCCGGAACAAGCCGCTTGTACGAGTTGACCGTCGGGTTGGTGACAGCTGTAAAGTTCGGCGCATGCTTCAACACGCCGGCAATAAACTGCCGGGCCGTATCGCTCAACTGCAAATCGCCGTTCGGATCAAAAAAGGCGTTTTCGTTGTTGCGAAACAGCGACAAGTTGCAGTGCATTCCCGAACCGTTAATCCCAAAAATCGGCTTCGGCATAAACGTCGCATGCAGCCCATGTTTGCGGGCGATCGTTTTGACAACGAGTTTAAACGTTTGAATGTCGTCGCACGCTTTGATGGCATGGGCGTATTTAAAATCGATCTCGTGCTGGCCCGGGGCAACTTCATGGTGCGACGCTTCAATTTCAAAGCCCATCTCCTCAAGCTCAAGCACGATATCGCGCCGGCAGTTTTCCCCTAAGTCGGTCGGCGCCAAGTCGAAGTAGCCGCCGCGGTCGTTCAGTTCCATCGTCGGACGGCCATTTTCATCGAGCTTAAAGAGGAAAAACTCCGGTTCCGCTCCCAAGTTGAACGCCGTAAAGCCGAGCGCTTCCATCTCTTTCAACACGCGCTTTAAATTGTAGCGCGGGCAGCCTTCAAACGGCGTGCCGTCCGCATTGTAAATGTCGCAAATAAAGCGGGCGACTTTTCCTTTTTCCGATGTCCACGGGAAGATGACAAACGTGTCCAAATCCGGATACAAATACATGTCCGATTCTTCGATGCGGACAAACCCCTCGATCGAAGACCCGTCAAACATCATTTTATTATTGAGCGCTTTCTCAAGTTGGCTGATCGGGATTTCGACGTTTTTGATCGTCCCCAAAATATCGGTGAATTGCAGGCGAATGTACTTGACGTTTTCTTCTTTGACGATGCGCATAATGTCTTCGCGCGTATATTTTGCCATGATTGAAACTCCTCCCCCGGCTCCGAAATCATTTCTCAATCCTTAGTGAAAGAAGCGAGCGAGATCTCCTTGGCGAAGCGATGCGCGCTGAAACCGTCCGGCCTGCAGCAGCTCCGTCCGCAAAATCTCGCGCAACTCCTCGTCGGACAGCTTCGGTTTCCCCACTTTTTCGACCTTTTCCGGCTGCTCATGGCGCCCTTCTTGCCGGGCGGCGAAAATTTGCTTGATGCCGGCGAGGTTTACGCCTTGGTCAATCAAGTCTTTAATCTCGAGCAAACGGTCGATGTCGTTGAGTGAAAACAGCCGCCGGTTGCCTTCCGTGCGCGCCGGCGTGACGAGGCCGTGCTCTTCGTAATAGCGGATTTGGCGGGCGGATAAGTCAGTCAGCTGCATCACGATCCCAATCGGAAACAATGGCATGGAACGACGAATATGACTGCTCATGCCAATTCCTCCTCGCTTTTGATACCTTCATTTTACCATAATGTCAAGAAAACAGTCAATGATGCGTCATATTTTCTCACAAACAAATGAGCTGTTGCTCAAGCAGACGGTGGACGGCTGAACAAATGGCGATTTTGACGTGTGAATACGTCAGCCCGCCTTGCACGTAGGCGACATATGGGGGCCGCAGCGGCCCGTCTGCCGTCAGCTCGATGCTCGCGCCCTGCACGAACGTGCCGGCCGCCATGATGACTTTGTCTTCATAGCCCGGCATCTCGCTTGGGTGCGGGGTAAAATGGGCGTTGACTGGAGAAGCGGCTTGGATGGCTTGACAAAAAGCAACCATTTGTTCTGGATCGTCAAAGCGGACCGATTGCACAAGGTCCGTGCGCTTCTCCTTCCACGACGGCGATGTCGAAAGCCCGATGCGCTCGAGCATCGCCGCCGTAAACACCGCTCCTTTGAGCGCCTGGCCGACAATGTGAGGGGCGAGGAAAAACCCTTGGTACATCTCCGGCAACGCATACAGTGACGGACCGACTTCCGCTCCGATGCCCGGCGAGGTCATCCGGTAAGCGCATGCTTCGACGTATTTTTGCTTTCCGACAATATAGCCGCCCGTTTTCGCCAAGCCCCCGCCCGGGTTTTTAATGAGCGAGCCAGCCATCAAGTCGGCGCCGACATGGCACGGCTCTTTCTCCTCCACAAACTCGCCGTAGCAGTTGTCGACAAACACGACGACGTCGGGTTTAATCGCTTTGACAAAAGCGATCATTTCCGCGATTTCATCCACCGTAAACGACGGACGTGTCGCATAACCGCGCGAGCGCTGAATGCCGATCATTTTCGTCCGCTCGTGGAGCGCGCCGCGAACGGCTTGAAAGTCAACGGAACCGTCCTCCGCCAGCGGCACGCTCCGGTAGCGGATGCCGAACTCTTTCAGCGAGCCGACGCCGCGGCCGCGGATGCCAACGATTTCCTCAAGCGTATCGTACGGAGCGCCGGTGATGTAAAGCAGTTCATCGCCCGGGCGCAAAACGCCGAACAAAGCGATGGCAATCGCGTGCGTGCCGGAGATGATTTGCGGGCGCACAAGCCCCGCTTCCGCCCCGAATACGTCGGCGTAAATGCGGTCAAGCGTATCGCGACCGATATCGTCATAGCCATACCCGGTCGACGGAATGAAATGCCCGTCGCTCACTTGGTGGCGGCGGAAACTGTCGAGCACGCGATATTGGTTCGCATCGACAATCCGGTCGATGCGCCGATGGATCGGCGCAATTTGCCGTTCGACTTCCTCAACGAGTGCAGCGATCATTTCCCCATGTTTCCATTGTGTCCAAAACATCGATGAACCCTTTCTACCGTTGGAATGATTGCAATTCCCCATACAAGGGGTGCGCTGGCAGCACGTACCCTTGACAGTCGTACGTGCCCCCCTGTTCATTATAATGCCATTCGTGCAAAATGGTGTCCGATTTTAGCTGGGCGAGCAGTTTTCCTTCCCCGCTCGGGATCGATACGTCATAATGAACCATCTGCTGTTTCACCGCTTCTTCAAGAAAATAACGAAGCCGGTCAATGTCAGCGGCGGAAAGCGCGCTGATCATGATGGAAGCAGTCGTTGTCGGAATGAATTCCGACGCTTTTTGATCGCTTTTATTGTACACCGTGGCCATCGGAATGGAAGAAGCCCCTAATTCAGTGAGCAGCCGCAACACCGTTCGCTCGTGCGCAACGTAATCCGGATGAGACGAATCGACGACGTGAAGCAACAAATCGGCTTCCGTCACTTCCTCGAGCGTCGAGCGGAATGCGGCGATAAGCGTCGTCGGCAAGTCTTGAATGAACCCGACCGTATCGGTGACAAGCACCGTATAGCCGCATGGCAAGACGCATTTGCGCGTCAGCGGATCAAGCGTGGCAAACAGCAAGTTTTCCTCGAACGAATCGGCGGCGGTCAGCCGGTTGAAAATCGTCGACTTGCCGGCGTTCGTATAGCCGACGAGCGCCACTTGAAAGGCTCGGTTTTTTTGCCGGCGCTCGCGGTACCGCCCGCGGTGCTCGGCGACGCGCCGCAGTTCCGCTTTAATGTCGTCAATGCGGCGGCGAATATGGCGGCGGTCGGTCTCAAGCTTCGTCTCCCCCGGCCCGCGCGTGCCGATGCCGCCGCCCAAGCGAGACAGCGCCTCCCCTTGGCCGCTAAGGCGCGGCAGCATATATTCGAGCTGGGCGAGCTCGACTTGCAGCTTTCCTTCTTTTGAGCGGGCGCGCTGGGCAAAAATGTCTAAAATGAGCTGCGTCCGGTCAAGGACTTTCACCTCGCCAAGCAGGTTTGTCAAATTGCGCGCCTGGCTTGGGGAAAGCTCGCTGTTGAAAACGACAAGATCCGGTTCGAGCTCCTTGACAAGGGCGGCGAGCTCTTCCGTTTTTCCTTTGCCGATATACGTCGCCGGATGCGGCGCTTCGCGTTTTTGCGCCAGTTCGGCAATCACTTCGCCGTTTGCCGTCGCCACGAGCGACGCGAGCTCTTCCATCGAATAGCGGAACCGTCCGTCGTCTACACCAGCCAGCTGACAGCCGACGATAATGGCTTGTTCACGGGTCATGGCATCCCCCTTCCTTTCCTCGCGGCGAACATGTTCTCTACGTTCATGATACCAAATCCCATCATCGTTCTGCTAGTTCGTTCCAAAAAAATGATTGATTTTCCGCCGCTTTTGCCTCTACAATGATACAAGAACAACGCACGGAAAGGAACAGCAAGAATGACGTGGGAAGTATTGAGCATCATCGGCACGATCGCCTTTGCCATTAGCGGGGCGATCGTCGCGATGGAAGAGGAGTACGATTTGCTTGGGGTGTACATTTTGGGAATCGTCACCGCCTTTGGCGGCGGGGCGGTGCGCAATTTGCTGATCGGGGTTCCCGTGTCGGCGTTATGGGAACAAGAGCCGCTCTTTCTTGTCGCTTTGGCGGCCATGACAGTTGTGTATTTGTTCCCAAAGCAAATGCTTCCGCCGTGGAAGCGGTGGGGCAACTTTTTTGACGCCCTCGGGCTGTCGGCGTTCGCCATTCAAGGAGCGCTGTATGCGGCGAAAATGGGGCATCCGTTAAGTGCGGTCATCGTCGCCGCGGTGTTGACCGGCAGCGGCGGCGGCATTATCCGTGACGTGTTGGCGGGAAGAAAGCCGCTCGTGTTGCGCGCAGAAATTTATGCCGCCTGGGCCATTCTCGCCGGCCTCGCTGTTGGGCTGAAATGGGCCGAATCGCCCATGGAGCTGTATGTGTTGTTGATTGTCGTCGCCGCTTTGCGCATTTTGTCCTACACATACGGTTGGAAGCTGCCGCGCCGGGCGGTTGGGGAAACAGCGGGCGAGCCATGATCAAACGGCAAAATTGATTCGTACGAAAAGAGAGACGGCTCCTCGCTTTGATAATAGATGCAATTCAAAGCTTTACCATTTTTCTTTTTTACCGGTCATTTCATTTGCCGCTGCATTCCTTACGCACTTTGCTCGCTTCGCACCGCCACTGCCACTCCGGCAACAATGAGCGCCCCGCCGAGCCAAAACGAGACATCAAGTTGCTCTTGTAAAAACAGCCAGCCAAAGAGCGAGCCGACGAGCGGCTGGAAAAAGAAAAAGAGCGAGCCGACGCCGGCGTCAATCATTTCCATCCCTTTGTTCCAAAGAAAAAATGCTCCCGCTGTCGATACAACGCCAAGATACAACACCCCAAGGGCGACGGGAACGCTCCAATGGCTCGCAGCAAGCCCCGGCCCTTCGGCAAGCATCATCGGGGTCATGCCAATGAATGCCACAAAAATGGCATACGTAGTGACCGAAAACACGGACAAGCGGGCCGACGCCATTTTCACCAGCACCGACAACAGCGCCCATGTCACTGCCGCGCCGACTAACGCTATATTTCCGGCGAACGTCGACTCCTCGCTGCCCCCGAGGCCGACGATGACGATGACACCCGCTGTCGCCAGTAGCAGCGCAGCCATTTTCCGCCATGTGAGCGCCTCACCAAGCAGCCAGCGGGCAAACAAAACGACAAACGCCGGGGTCGAGGCGGTGATGAGGGAAGCGGTATGGGCGTTCGACCATTTTGTGCCGACAAACTGCAACGAAATGGAAACGACATAGCCGATGATTCCGATTGCGATGACCATCCCCCAGTCGCGCCCGCTCTTTGGCGGGCGCTCCCGTTTCGCCGCGGCGATGGCACCAAGCACAATCAAGGCGACGGCGTAGCGCAGCCAGACGAGCGTAAACGGCGGAATGTAGTCCAACACGTATTTGCTCACGACGTACATCCCGCCCCAAATGCCAGCGGCAAGGGATAAATAGAAGGAAGCGAGAAAGGCTTGCTTCATGACATCGATCCCCTTTGCGTTCTTCTTTCTGCTGCTGACACCAAAAGCGAAGCCGTTATTTCCAGAGATGGCAGCCAAACAAGGTTGTTCTCCATCAGCTACACATCGCTTTCTTCCGGAGGAAACACAGGGGCGAGTGGAACCGTCAAATCCGGTTGCCAAAACGAAACCAGCTCATCGCTTGGCCCGAAAACCGCTCGCTGCTCGAATCGTCCATCTTGCCAGCTGAGCACTTCGATCGTTCGATTGCTGGGGTCTACCATCCAATATTCATGCACCCCATATTTTTCGTATAAATAGTATTTCTGGTTTCGATCGCGCAGGGCGGTGCTTGGTGACAGCACTTCCACAACGAGATCGGGAGCCCCTTTCATTCGCCGATTCCCGATTTGCTCAACCCGACAAACGACTGATAAATCCGGCTGAACAACCGTTTTCGCCATCCGTTCCGGCTCTTCAGGATCAAGCTGAACATTAAACGGGGCAAGAATAACATGACAGCCGCGCGCCTGAAAATACGAAGCCAATGCAAGGTGCAGTTGTCCGACCACATACTGGTGCTCAAACGACGGAGACGCCAATAAATAGGGAACGCCATCGATCAGTTCCCAATTTCCTTCCCAATGTTCAATGTCGCGATACGTGTAAAACGGCTTCTCCTTCTGCACTGCGCTTCCCCTTTCACTTTCTTTTCTTTCATCTTATCACACGGCACTGGCTCCGTCCCATACTTTTATGTTCCCGTCACGAAAGAAAAAACAGCGGGCGCCCCCGCTGTCGAGCGTGTGTCACACAAATGTTTTTCCGCGCGTTGCCCTTACTCCCGCTCGATGATCGTGGCCGTCGCCATCCCGTGGCCGATGCAAATCGTCAATAGCCCATAGCGGCCGCCGCGCCGTTCAAGTTCATGAACAAGCGACGTCATGAGCTTCGCACCGGTGGCGCCGAGCGGATGGCCAAGCGCAATGGCGCCGCCGTTGACATTCACCTTCTCAAGCGGAGCGCCGATTTCTTTTTGCCAGGCGAGCACGACCGGGGCGAACGCTTCGTTGATTTCAATGAGGTCGATGTCATCGATCGAGAGGCCGGCTTTTTTCAATACTTGCCTCGTCGCCGGAATGACGCCATCGAGCATATACGTCGGGTCGGAGCCGACGACCGTCTGCGCGACAATGCGCGCTTTCGGCTTCAGTCCGAACCGCCTCGCCGCCTCCCGTTCCATCAAAAGCACAGCGGCCGCCCCGTCGCTCATTTGGCTCGCATTGCCAGCGGTGATGAGACCGTCTTCTTGAAACACCGGCTTGAGCGCGGCGAGCGCTTCCAGCGACGTATCGGCCCGCGGCCCTTCGTCATCGGCGACGAGAATCTCGCGGCCGTCGCGGTCAAGCCCTTTCACCGGGACGATTTCGGCGCGAAACTTCCCTTCGCGCAACGCCGCCAAGGCGCGTTGATGGCTTTCGTACGTGTAGGCGTCGAGCTCCGCGCGCGTCAGGCCGTATTTTTTGGCGATCCGCTCAGCCGAGACGCCTTGGTGGATGAATTCGTATTTTTCATGAAGCGACGGCGGAATCGTCCGCTCGTTGCCATCGCTTAAAATCGGCACTTTCGTCATGCTTTCGACTCCGGCGGCGATCGTAACATCCATATCGCCGGAGCGGATTTCCTGGGCGGCGAAATGAATCGCCTGCTGCCCCGAGCCGCACATCCGGTTGATTTGCACGGCCGGCACTTCGACCGGAAATCCGGCCTCAAGCGCCGCGAGCCGGACGATGTTGTATCCTTGTTCGGCGATCGGCGTCACGCAGCCCATGACGATGTCTTCCACCGCCCCTTTGTCCATGCCGGCTCGGCGCACGACTTCATCGAGCACAGCTGCAGCGAGATGCACCGGATGAACATCGCGGAAAACGCCGTTGCGCTTGCCGACCGGCGTCCTGACCGCTTCGACAATGACCGCTTCACGCACCATTTTCTCCCCCTTGTTGTTTTTCCCGCCATCGCCGCCGTTTGCGCGATGCCGCTTCCCATCACCCCGGCGCCGATGACCGCAATCGTTTCTGCCACGGTGTCCGCCTCCTTTACTCCTTCGCCGCATCGGCATAGCGCGCTGCCATCTCATCGCGCAGTTTCCGCTTCAAAAACTTGCCGACGCTCGTTTTCGGAATTTCATCGAGAAACACAATGTCATCCGGCAGCCACCATTTTGTAAATTGCGGGCGCAAAAAGTCGTACAGCTCTTCTTTCGTGACGCGTTTTCCTTCTTTCAGCACGACGCAGGCAATCGGGCGCTCTTGCCATTTCGGATGCGGCACAGCGACGACCGCCGCTTCGAACACCGCCTCATGGGCCATGAGCGCATTCTCCAAATCAACCGATGAAATCCATTCGCCGCCGCTTTTAATGACATCCTTCGTCCGGTCGACAATTTTCACAAACCCTTCTTCGTCCACGGTGACGACATCGCCGGTATGGAGCCAGCCGTCGCGGAACGAGTCTTTCGTGCGCTCATCGTTGTAGTATTCGGCGGCAATCCACGGACCGCGCAAGCAAAGCTCGCCCATTTCCTGGCCGTCCCAACGGATCGGGCCGTTTTGGCCGATCACTTTCATCTCAAGCCCTGGAGCAAGCAGCCCTTGCTTGGCGCGAATGTCCAGTTTCTCCTCGTACGACAGCCCGTCTTGATAACTTTTCGGGCGCGAGACGAGCACAAGCGGGCTCGTTTCCGTCATGCCGTACGCGTGAATGAACGGAATGCCGTATTTTTCTTCAAACGCGCGGATGATCCCTTTCGGCGCGGCTGAACCGCCGCAAATGACACGCGTCAGGCTGCTGACGTCATAGTTTCCTTTCTCCAACTCTTGCAACAGCCCGAGCCAAATCGTCGGCACGCCGGCGGTGATCGTCACCCGTTCGGAGTCAATGAGCTCGGCAAGCACTTTCGGCGTAAACGCCGGTCCCGGCATGACGATCGTCGAACCGAACCAAGTGGCGGCAAACGGCAGCCCCCACGCGTTGACATGGAACATCGGTACGACCGGCATGACGACATCGCGCTCGCACAGCCCTTGCGTATCAGCCAGCCCTAACACCATCGCGTGCAAGACGGTGCTGCGGTGGGTATACACAACTCCTTTTGGATTTCCCGTTGTCGCCGACGTATAACACATACCAGCCGGTTGGTATTCATCGAGGTCTTTTAAAAACGGGAATGTTGGATCGCCGTCGGCGAGCAGCTTCTCGTAATGGTACACCGGCGACAGCGTCGTGTCCGGCAGCTCATCCTTATCAGTCATAATAATGAAAGCGCGCACGTTCGGGATCTCGTCTTTCACCGCTTCAATCGCCGGCAGCAAATCGTCATCAATCAGCAGGACGCGGTCATCGGCATGATTGATGATGTACGCGATATGCTGCGGCGAGAGGCGGATATTGATCGTATGGAGCACCGCTCCAATGCCGGGAATGGCAAAATACGCTTCCAAATGGCGGTGATGGTTCCACGCGAACGTGCCGACGCGGTCGCCGACTTCCACCCCGAGCCGCTTCAACACGCTTGACAGCCTGCGCGTCCGCTCGCCGATCTCCTTGTATGTATGGCGGACGACGCCTCCTTTCATGCGCGAAACGACTTGCTTTTTTGGGAAAAACAACTCCGCCCGCTCAAGCATCATGGAAATGTTTAACGGTGTTTTCATCATCGGTCATTCCTCCCCCTTTACCAAATGCGCATGTTCATTGACTTTAGGCGGCTCCCCGCCGCCCCATTGGCCGTCCGGCCCATGTGCGGCCGTCCATGCGCCGCCCGGCTGCAGCCGAACGAGATGGCGGAGCCGGCCGTCAGCAAACAGCGCCTTCGCCTCACCCGTCTCCAGCACCGGGGCAAGGCAGACGTCGACCGCTTCGGCGAACGCGCTCCACTCATCCAATGTCTTTTCACGGAACAAGGCGACAAGCCCATCATATACCGCTTCTCCCGGCCGCGCCGGCGCCCATTGCGCCTCCGTCCATTCCGGATGGCCGACCGCCTCGCAAAACCGCTGCCAAAAGTGCGGCTCGAGCGCCGCTAAACTCATATAACGGCCGTCTTTTGTCTCATACAGCTGGTAGCACACCACCTCCCCAGACAACTCGGAAAGACCGGTCTTCGGCCCACCGCCGTGTTCAATGGCAAAATGGCCAGCCATCATCGCTGCCAAGCCATCGACAAGCGAAACATCAAGATGGGCGCCTTTGCCGGTTCGCTCGCGTGCAAAGAGGGCAGCCAAAATGCGTTCGGCCGCCGCCATGCCGCCGATAAAATCGGCAAGCGTGATCTTCGGATGAACCGGGCGGCCGCGTTCATCGGCGAGCTGCGCCAACAAGCCGGAGAGCGCCATATAGTTTAAATCATGGCTTCCGAGCAGCGAGCGCCCGCTCTGTTGGCCAAAGCCGCTGATCGAGCAGTAAATGATCCGTTCGTTGTCGCGGCGCACGTCGTCGTAGCCGAGCCCAAGCCGCGCCATCACCCCGGGCCGGAAGCTTTCGATCAACACGTCGGCGCGGGCGGCGAGCCGCCGGGCTTGGTCTCGTCCTTCTTCCGTCTTTAAATTTAACGCAACGCTTTTTTTGCCGGCGTTGTAGGCGGCAAACAGCCGGCCCCCGGCGAACGGGCGCAGCCGGTCGCCGGACGGCGGCTCGATTTTGATAACGTCCGCCCCGAGCTGCGCAAGGCGCCAGCTCGCAAACGGCCCGGGCAAGTAATGGGAAAAATCAAGTACAACAATGCCGTCCAGCACCGCGACCCCCTCTTTCTACAAGTCTAATTGCCGGGCGATGATCGTTTTCATCATCTCGTTCGTCCCGGCGTAGATGGCGCTGACCGGAATATCGCGATAGCGCCGGGCGATCTCGTACTCCTCCATATAGCCGTAGCCGCCGTGCAGCTGCATCGCCTCGGCGGCGACGCGTTTCGCCATCTCGGTGATCCACCATTTCGCCATCGACACTTCCGTGACGATCTGTTTTCCCGCTATATGCTCCTCGATGACACGGTCGACAAACGTGCGCCCGAGGGCGATTTCGGTCGCCATTTCGGCAAGGCGGAACTGAACGGTTTGAAACTCGCTCACCCGCCTGCCGAATGCGGACCGCTGTTTCACGTATTGTTTGGTCAAGGAGAACATCACTTCTGCTGCCGTTTGGGCGGCGATGGCGACGACCAACCGCTCTTGCTGGAGCTTTTCCATCAAGTAGTAAAATCCTTTTCCTTCCTCGCCAAGCAAGTTATGTGCCGGCACTTTCGCATCCTGGAAAAACAGCTCGGCGGTATCTTGAGCGTGCAGCCCGACTTTTTCAAGTTTCCGGCCGCGCGTAAACCCCGGTGTGTCGCGCTCGACGACAAGTAAGCTGATGCCGCGGTGCGGCGGTTTCGCGTGCGGGTCGGTTTTGCAGGCGACAACGATCAAGTCGGCATGAATGCCGTTCGTGATAAACGTTTTTTGCCCGTTGACGATGTAATAATCGCCCTCTTTAATGGCCGTCGTTGAAATGTTCGCCAAATCCGAACCGGCGCCCGGCTCAGTCATGGCGATCGCCGTAATGAGCTCGCCGCTGACGCATTTCGGCAGCCATTTTTGTTTTTGCTCCTCCGTTCCGTACGATGCGATATACGGCGTGACAATGTCGTTGTGCAAGCCGATGCCGACGAGGCTCGATCCAACTTTTTCCAGTTCTTCATTGATGACAACCGAATAGGCAAAATCGGCGTTTAGCCCCCCATACGCTTCATCGACCCATGGGCAAAGAAAGCCGTTCTCGCCCATCTTTGCCCAAAACGACCGCGGAATGATGCCGCGCCGCTCCCATTCGTCATAGTACGGATACGCTTCTTTCTCCAAAAACTTGCGGAATGCGTCGCGGAATATATGGTGCTCCTCGCGCAAATAGCGGGCTGCCACCGTTCATCCCTCTTTTCTGTTCGATCATGGTTTCTCCGTTCCGCCCGCCGCCTGTTTTTTCAGCTGTTCGCGCAGCAAAAACTTTTGAATTTTGCCGCTCGCGTTGCGCGGCAAGGCGTCAACGAAATAGTAGGCGCGCGGCCGCTTATAGGGAGCGAGGCGGTCGCTCGTCTTGCAAAACTGCTCGAGCTCATCGGCGGTGAGGCTGATGTCCTTTTTGACGACAAACGCAACGACCTTTTCGCCCCACAGCTCGTCCGGCTCGCCGAGCACGGCGGCATCAAGCACTTTCGGATGTTCGTACAACACGTCCTCGACTTCGCGCGGATAGACGTTTTCCCCGCCGCTGATCACCATGTCATCGACACGGTCGGCGACATACAAGTAGCCGTCTTCATCAAGGTAGCCGAGATCACCCGAATGATACCAGCCTTTGTACAGCGCTTTTTCCGTCGCTTCCTCGCGCTTGTAGTAGCCGGCCATCATGCACGGCCCGCGCATCACAATTTCGCCGACTTCATATGGCGGCAGCACATCGTCTGGGTCGGACGGCCCGTCCTCACGCGCACGGACGACGCGGATCTCATGGTTCAGGCAGGCGCGCCCAGCGGAACCCGGTTTCTTGAGCTGCTCATCTTCAAGCAAAAACGTCACCGCCGGTCCCATTTCCGTCATGCCGTACGCTTGCACGAGCCCAATGCCAAGCCGCTCTTGGCATTGTCTGACAAGCGCTGGAGCCATCGGAGCGGCGCCGTATAGGCCGAGGCGAAGCGAAGATAAATCGTAACCGCTTACATTCTCCTGCAAGATCATGTTCCACATCGTCGGGGCGCCGAATAAAACCGTAATCCGCTCCCGCTCAATCGTTTCGAGCACGAGCCTGGCGTCAAAATGGTGCAAAATGACGCTCGCCGCTCCGGCGTGCACGCGCGGCAGCAAGCAGCAATGCAGCTCGGCGCAATGGAACAGCGGCGCTGCCGCCAGTCCGCGGTCCGTCTCGCGGATGCGCATGACGCCGTGGCAAATGACGCTTTGCTCGATCATGTCGCGGTGACGGTGCATCACTCCTTTCGGACGTCCCGTTGTGCCGCTTGTATACATAATGGCGTACAAATCACCCTCTTCCACCCGAACGGACGGCGCTTCCTCCCGGGCCCGCTCCGCCTGTTCATGGGCGCTTTTGGCAAACGGCGGCGGATCGCGATCGATCGACCAAAAGGCGATGTGCGGAAAACGATCATGAATCGCGGCCAGCTCCCGCTCAACCGCCCGTTCAAACACGACGATTTTCGGCTCGGCGTCCGTCAAAATATAGGCGATTTCTTCCGCTTTCAACCGGAAGTTGATCGGATTGAACACGGCGCCGATTTTGGCGCAGGCAAACAGCGCGGTGGCCAATTCAAGCGTGTTGTACAAAACGGTGGAGACGCGGTCGCCTTTGCGCACGCCGGCTTCCTGAAACGCATTCGCCCACCGGTTGACCTCCCGCTCCCATTCGGCGTACGTATAGCGGCGCCCGGTCGCCACTTCGACAACCGCTTCCCGGTCCGGAAACTTTCGCACTGTTTGGGAAAACATCTCTCCAATCGTCACGTACAAACGCCTTCTCCCCCTTTTTCGTGTCTCGACAGAGGGCGGGCGGATCCCATAGACAGACAATTCAAATAATTTAGTGCATATGCCCCCGTTGTTTATGTATTCGCTCTTTTGGCCGGCATTCCTCTTTTTACGGCACAAAAAAAAAAAAAAAACGAAAAGGAGACCCCTTTCGTTTTACGCATGGAAGACGAAATCGCGGTCGCGGATCGTCATCAGCTCTTTTTTGTCATAGCGCCCTTCGTGCAGAAGACGGACCGCCTGCTTGCGGATCGCTTTTTCGATCAAATTGCGCACATAGCGGCCGTTGCTGAATTTGAGGCGTCCGGCGGTCTCAAGCGTCCCCTCGAGGTGGACGTACAGTTTCCGCTCGGCTTCCGGCGTCATGTCGTATTCGCGCTCACGCAGCATTTGTTTGGCGATTTGCACGAGCTCTTCGACGGTATAGTCCGGAAACTCGATCGTCAGCGGAAAGCGCGACGGCAACCCTGGGTTCAACGATAAAAAATAGTCCATTTCTTTCGGATAGCCGGCTAAAATGACGACCAAATCGTCGCAATAGTCTTCCATTCCTTTCACAAGCGTATCGATCGCTTCCTTGCCAAAGTCTTTTTCCCCGCCGCGGGCGAGCGAATACGCCTCATCGATAAACAAAATGCCGCCGCGCGCTTTTTTGATCAAATCGCGCGTTTTGCTCGCCGTATGCCCGATATATTCCCCCACCAAATCGGCCCGCTCAGCCTCAATAAAGTGTCCTTTCGACAGGACGTTCATCTCAAAAAACAGTTTGCCGAGCAGGCGCGCCACCGTCGTTTTTCCCGTGCCGGGATTGCCTTTAAAAATCATATGGAGCGCCTGGCGGTTCGCTTTTAAGCCGTTTTCTTTGCGCATCCGGTTAATGTACAGCCAGGCGTAAATTTCCTTGACAATTTTTTTAACATGATCGAGCCCGATCAATTGGTCAAGTTCTTTCTGGATGTTGCGAAGCGCCTGATGCTCTTCGCCGTCGAGCCAATCGTTCCGCTCGTCTTTTACTAAATGGTTGACCGTTTTCGAATTGAGCACAATATTAATTTGCCCTTTCGCCTTGTTCATCGTCAATTCCGACAAAGGGCGTCACCTCGCTTCCCGTTTTCTGCCATCCGCACACGTTCCGCATTCGCTGCCGGCGCCTCGCGCTTTTGCTATTAGTATACGTACGCCGCCGCCGATCCGTGACAATCGCCCAAGCGAACAACCGGCCGGTCGCAGCGGGAAAAGTTTGTATATTTTTATTCAAAAAAACAGCCGTTTACGCATTCAAATTGAAAAAGCCGCTCAGATCAACGGAACAGCGGAACGGGAACAAGGTGCAGACCGACGGGCATCGAAAAAGACGCCCCCCATTAGGAAAGGCGTCTTCTCTCGGCGGCGTATGTACCGTCGGCATTACTGGTGCTCGGTTTCAAACTGGATGTTCCGCTCCGGCGCAAACGTTGAAATGGCGTGTTTGTAGATGAGCTGTTGTTTTCCTTGCACTTCCAAAAGCACGGTGAAATTGTCAAATCCTTTAATATACCCGCGCAGCTGGAAGCCGTTCAATAAGAAAACCGTCACTTGGATGCTTTCTTTGCGCAGCTGGTTTAAAAACTGGTCTTGAATGTTGATCGTCGTTTTCATGGAACGTCCTCCTCTTTTCTCTCTAAAGATATGGTTATATATTCGCTTCGAGTCGAAGCTTTCCTGCTATGTAGCGAAAAATTTCCTCCACTCTAGCGGCGAACATCTTGGCGTCCGTCATGTCAAACCATTCGACCGGCATTTGGTTGCGAAACCATGTCAGCTGTCGCTTCGCATAACGGCGTGAATTTTGCTTCAGCTGCTCGACCGCTTCCTCCAGGGAGACGCGGCCGTCAAAATAATCGTACAGCTCTTTGTAGCCAATCGCCTGCACCGCCTGGCAATCGCGAAAGCCGCGGTCGTAAAGCGCTCTCGCCTCGTCCACCAACCCTTCGGCAATCATTTGATCGACCCGCTCGTTGATCCGCCGGTAAAGCACGCTCCGCTCCGCCGTCAGCCCAATGATGGCCGCTTCATACAACAGCTGTTTTTGTTGGCCTCGCTGCCATTCGCTGAACGGTTTTCCGGTCGAGTGATACACCTCCAAGGCGCGGATGACGCGGCGGACGTTACGCGGGTGAATGCGCGCCGCACTTTCCGGATCAACCGCCTCAAGCTGCCGATGGAGCGCTTCGCCCCCTTGTTCAGCCGCCAGCTGCCGAAGAGCCCGCCGGTACGCTTCGTCGGAAGGAGCGTCGGAAAACTGGTAGTCGTAAATGGCCGCCTGAATGTACAGCCCGGTGCCGCCGACGATGATCGGCAACCGGCCGCGCGCGGAAATGTCGGCGATGAGGGCGCGGCAAAGCCGCTGAAATTCAACGACGGAAAACGGTTCACACGGCTCTTTAATGTCAAGCAAATGGTGCGGAATCCCGTCCATTTCATCCGGCTTTACTTTCGCGGTGCCGATGTCCATTCCTTTGTAAATTTGCATCGAATCGCCGCTGATGATCTCCCCGCCCAACTTTTTCGCCAAGGCGATGCCGAGCCTCGTTTTGCCGACCGCCGTCGGCCCGACAATGACAACGACTTTTTCTGCCATGGTGCGCCACTGCTTTCTATTGCTGAACTCATATCAACCACCATTATACATAAAAACGGCAACGCATGAAACAATTTCTTTCCTACGTTTTCGCCATCTGTCTGCCGTTTTATACATCACAGCACGAAAAATTGCCGTTCTTTCCGTTGCCGCGCCGAACGCCAAAAAAGTGAACGCCGCAAAAGGCTTTCACCGTCCGCTAGGCCTCTTTTGCTTTTCCGCCCTTTTTCTTGGCGCTGACTCTTTTAACGTGTCGTTTATTCCGCACAAATGAGACCGCGCATAAACAATACCGAGGGCTGTTAAGGCTGGGATGGTGATGATCGTGTTATATCGGCGCCTTTTCCGCCACAAAACGGGCCGGCTGCCGCAGCAGCCGTCTCCATGGCCATCACAACGAAAACTTGCTGACAATCGACTGCAAATCGTCTGCCATTTTCGACAACGACGCGGCCGAAGCCGAAATTTCCTCCATCGACGCCAACTGTTCTTCGGTCGCCGCCGACACTTCCTGGGCGCCGGCGGACGTCGATTCGGCCACATCAGCGACAAGCCGGACAGAGCGGGCGATTTGCTCGGAAGAAGCGGCCATCTCGCTGACCGCCGACGATACGTCGCGAATTTGCACAGCGACTTCATCGACGGCAGCGCGAATGCGGGCAAATGTTTCCCCGGAAGCGCGAATGACCCCCGTTCCGCTCACCACCTCATGGACGACCGACTCCATCGATTGGACGGCACGAGCCGTTTCGTCTTGAATAGCGGCGATCAGCTCGGCGATTTGCTGCGCCGATTCCGCCGACTGCTCGGCGAGTTTGCGCACCTCATCGGCGACGACGGCAAAGCCGCGCCCGTGCTCGCCGGCGCGCGCCGCCTCAATCGCGGCGTTTAAGGCGAGCAAGTTCGTCTGCGCCGCGATGCTGCGGATTGCTTCGATGATCGAGCCGATTTGCTCGGAACGGTGGCCAAGCCCTTTAATGAGGTCAGCCAGCCGCTCGACCGTATCGTTCACTTTGTTCATTTGCGCGACGCCCGCCTCGATCGTTTGCCCGCCCTCAGCCGCTTGTCTTGACGCCTCAGCAGCGATGGCGGACACGCTTTGCGCCCGTCCGGAAATTTGCTCGATTCTCTCAGACATCGAATCGACGGCGGCGGACGTTTCTTCCACGCTTTGCATTTGCTTGTCCACACCGGAAGCAACGTCTTGAATCGTCATCGCGATCTGCTCGGTCGCTTTGCTTGTCTGCTCGGCGCTCGCCGCCAGCTCTTCTGAGGAAGCGGCCACCTGCTCCGCACTTTGCGCCACTTCCTGCAGCACGCTGCGCAAGTTTTTCGCCATTTGTTCAAACGAAGCGGCCAGCTCGCCGATTTCGTCGCGGTTGCGGACGCCGGTTTTCGCCTCCGTCAAATCGCCGGCGGCGATCCGCTTCGCCGCTTCCGTCAAGGCGAGCAGCGGGCGGGAAAGCGAGCGGCTGATGTAATAGCCGAAGGTCGCTCCAGCCGCCACCGCCAACACCCCGACGATGATGATCAGCCGGCGAACGGCAGCGGCTGATGCGCTCGCGTCATGGCTCGCTTGATCTACTTCCCGTTGCTGCAAAGCAACGAACTCGTTAATTTTTTGATCAAATTGGCTCGTTATGTCGCGCCCGGTTGTCATGACGAGCGCGGTATATTGCTCCGGTTTGCTTTGCGCCTTCAATTCAAACGTTTTTTGCCCAAGCTCGTAAAGCTGTTGCTCAAGCAAGTCCAATTCGGCCAGCAGCTGTTTCGTTTCCTCCCGCGTCAACGTCGCCATGAGCTGTTCACTCGTTTGCTTATACTGCCCATGTGCTTTCTCAAAATTTTCTTTCGACGTCTCATCTCCGGTCAGCAAGTAGCCGCGCATGCTGCCGACTTGGCGGCGAATGAGCACATCCAGTTCCTTGACGTTGACGAGATTCGGCACCCGTTTGTCAATGACATCGGTATATGTACCGTTCAGTTTGGAAATTTCGTAATAAGAATAGCCGACTAGACATACAATCAATACGCAGACAAGGCCAAACCCAGCCAGCAGTTTTCTGCGCACGGTCATTTTCATGTTCATTGGCAAATCCTCCTTCTGTGAATCAGTATGTTGTTCTATCTAATTATCGGATGATCACAGACAATGTTTAGGGTTTTTTTGGCTCTTTTGCCATCTTTGATGAAAAGGCCTGCTTCATTGAGAAAATCAACTGGATTTTCTCAATGAGCCTCCTTTTTAATCACCTATGAATATCTTATTTTACATGATGAATCATCATGGCACCAAATGATACGCGCCAGAAAGCCGGACTATATAGATGCAACGAAGAAGTTTAACATATCCTTGACGGAAAAGCGGTTTGTCCATTTTCGACTGAGGTCTTTTCATCCTTCCGATGGTGACGAAATTTTTTTGTCATGGGAGTCTATATATAAGTTGAAACTTTGTTTTACATCCGGCAGAGCGCCCGCCGCATTCTATCAAAGTCGACTTGTATGAAGGGAAAACAGAATCGAACAATCGGAAAATCTTTATTGCAACTTATATATTTGTACTTGTTGCTGTTTTTTGTTGCCTTAAAAGCAGAAAGCCTCAAAACCGCTAACCCGTTTTCCGCGGCATCATCCTGCATCTTTTTTGGATTCGGCTTTCACTCGCACGAGCAACAAAAAAGCTGTTCACCGAAGCGCCTAAGGCTTCGTACGAACAGCTGCGTTAATCGTCTTTCATTTAGTTGATGACCCGAACCGCTTTTACATACCGCGTTTTCCAATAGGATGACGTCAGCGACGAATACGTGACACCGAGCGAAACGGTGGCGTTGATCATTTGCCCGTTGCCAGCATAAATGCCGACGTGGTTGATTGTGCCGTTCGAATCGGTATCAAAAAAGACGAGATCGCCTTTTTGCAACTGGCCAAACGACACCGTTCTTCCCGCTTGCGCCTGAGCGATGGATGTGCGCGGCAGCGAAATACCGGCTTCGCCAAAAACGCGCATCGTAAACGATGAGCAGTCAAACACATCGGTGCGCGACGGGCTTGCTCCATACAAATAGCGCGCCCCTAAATATTTTTCCGCAATATCGATGATCCGGTCGGCAAGCGATGCGGAGGACTCAGCGGCAGCCGAGTTGGCGGCCGACACCTGCTGCTTGGCCTCCCGGACATCAGCCGTTCCGCCCGCCACTTTAATGGCTTGGCCAATGCGAATAATGTTCGGGTTTGTAATTTGTGGATTCAGTGCCAATAGACGGTCGACCGTCGTTTGAAACTTGTTCGCAATCCCAAGCAGCGTATCCCCCGCCTGCACGATATACCGGCCGCTTGTCGGCACGGCTGCCGGCTGCACATTGTATGTATTGGAACGTTCCTGTCCCCCTGTTACTTGCAACTTCTGCCCGGCGCGAATGAAGTCTGGGTTCGTAATGCTTGGATTAAGCTTGAGCAACGCATCCACAGTCGTGCTAAACTTGCGGGCGATTCCGCTTAGCGTATCACCAGGCTCGACCATATATGTATTCGAAGAAGTTTCGTTCGATTTATTTGGTTCATTGACGCGCAATACTTGTCCGGGAAAAATCAAATCCGAAGACAAACCGTTTTCTTGCTTTAACGCGGCGACCGTCGTGCCGGATTGCCGGGCAATCTCCCAAAGCGTATCGCCTTTTTGCACCGTATAGCTTGCAGCTGAAGCCGCGTGGCCGGCTAATAACGATCCGACCAACGTCCCAGTAAACAGAAATGTTTTTTTCATGTTGCATCCCCCTATGACGTCAATTTGACATTTTTCTATTTGTTTGGGTAAATTTCGCTATTGTTCTACAAAATTCACCATGTATTCCTGTACATGAGCCATTATAGTAAAATACAAACAAGTCGTCTGTAACAAAAAGAATAAAAGTACATTACAAAACGATTACAAAAAAGCTCCCTTTGTTACACAAAGGGAGCGCTGTCTACATCACCCGTTTAAATAGTTTTTCAATCTCATATGTCGAAAAATGAACGATGATCGGCCGACCGTGCGGGCATGTAAACGGATCGGCCGTTTTCCGCAGCGTTTCCAGCAAGGCAAAGAGTTCGTCGGTGCGCAAATGTTGATTGGCTTTAACGGCGCGTTTGCAGCTCATTAAAATGGCCGCCTTTTCTCGAAGCTGCTTTATATCGACTTGTTTCATTGCCAGCACTTGTTCGATCATTTCCTCAATGATCGCCTTTTCTTCGCCTTTCGGAAACCATGTCGGGTGAGAGCGGACGAGAAACGCCCGCGGGCCGAACGGCTCAAGAAACACGCCGCAGCGGGCGAGCTCGTCGCGGCAGGCGGCGATTCGCTCATATTCATCGGCCGGGTATTCGAACGTCAGCGGAACAAGCAATTCTTGCACTTCGTTCGTCACGTTCCCGAGTCTTTCCCGGAAATATTCATAATTGATCCGCTCTTGCGCCGCATGCTGATCGATCATGTACAGCCCATGTTCATTCTCAGCCAAAATATAAGTGCCATGGAGCTGGCCGATCGGATAAAGCGGCGGAAGGCGGTCAACCGCCTGTTTTTTCTCGGCTCGCCCAGCATCCGGCAGGCGCGTCATCGCTCGTTTTTCCTCATCCTCATCAGCCAGCTTCGGCTCCGCAGCAGGAGCATCGTTGGCAGCGGCCGATTTTTTGCTCGAAACCATCCCAACCTCCGCTTCTTTCAAGACAGCGTGCGCATCAGCCTGAGCCGCTGCAGACGCCGGGGCAAGCGCTCCTTCGCTGGCTAGAGGGGTCGCTGTAGTCACATCCCTTGCCTCCCCGTCGGGCAGGGCGGTCGGTTCATGAACGCGATGGGCAAACGTCCAGGCCGCTTGCTCCGCTTTCGCTTTGACCGTTTTGCTGTCGGCCGATACGGACGGAATGAGCGTCCGTTCGCGGAATGCTTGGCGAACCGCGGCGGTGACCACGTCATTCAACTCGGCCTCTTTGCTGAAACGAACCTCAAGCTTCGCTGGATGGACGTTGACATCCACGAGCACCGGGTCCATGTCAATCGCGAGAAATACAATCGGGTAGCGGCCAATCGGCAACAGCGTATGATAGCCCGCCTCAATCGCCTTCACAAGCGGCATGTTGCGCACATAGCGGCCGTTGACGATGAGCGAGATGTAATTGCGCGAGGCGCGCGTCACTTCCGGCGGCGAAATGTAGCCGCGGATGGAGAAGTCAAGCGATTCCGCTTCGATAGGAATCAGCGATTTCGCCGTCTCCATGCCGTAAATGGCGGCGAGCACGTGCCGAACGTCGCCGCTGCCGTTTGTCGCCAGCAGCGTCTTGCCGTGATGGCGAAGCCGGAATGACACGTCCGGATGGGCCAGCGCCAGCCGGTTGACGACATCGGCTGCGTGGCCGAGCTCGGTATGGATCGTTTTCATATACTTGAGCCGCGCCGGGGTGTTGAAAAATAAGTTGGACACCGTAATCTCCGTTCCTTTGCGTCCGGCCGCCCGCTCGCGGGAGACGAGCGCGCCTCCTTTTAACACGAGCTTCGTCCCCGGTCCGCGGCCTGTGCCGGTCGTCAGCTCGACTTCCGACACGGACGCGATGCTTGGCAGCGCCTCGCCGCGAAATCCGAGCGTGCGAATGCGAAACAAGTCATGTTCGTCGCGGATTTTGCTTGTCGCATGCCGCTCAAACGCAAGAAGGCAATCGTCTTCTTCCATGCCGTCGCCGTTGTCGATGATGCGGATTTTCGCCAGCCCCGCTTCTTCAAGGTCGATGTCAATCGCCGTGCTGTGGGCGTCGATGGCGTTTTCGACCAGCTCTTTCACCACGGAAGCGGGCCGCTCAACGACTTCGCCGGCGGCAATTTTGTTTGCCAGCTGATCATCGAGCTTGCGGATGCGTCCCATGCCCCCACCTCCACGTTACTTGACAAGCTTTTGCAGCTCGTACAGTTTGTTTAACGCCTCAAGCGGCGTCATCTCGAGCAAATTGATCTCTTTCAGCGCCGCGAGCGCCTTTTTCTCTTTGCTTGAAAGAGGCGGCTCCACAGGCGCCGGAGCAAGGTCAGGAAACATGCTCAGCTGCTCAAACGCCGCTTCCGTCAAAACACCCTCCCGCGCCGCGCCGGCTGACGGACGGGAGGCCTTCTCGTGCTCAACCTTGCTGCCGACGTCTAACGCTTCGTTCCCCTGAACAGCCAAACCCGCTTCCGCCAAAGCGCCATCGTCCATCCTGCCTGCGGCGGCTTCCTGTTTTCCCGCCTCTTTCTCCAGTTCCGCTAAAATGGCCCGCGCGCGTTCAATGAGCGAAGCCGGCAGCCCGGCCAGCTCGGCGACATGAATGCCGTAGCTTTTATCAGCCGGCCCGTCGGCGATTTGATGCAAAAAGACGACTTTGCCATTCTCCTCAACGGCGCGGGCATGGACGTTGCACAGCCGCCCAAGCGACTGTTCCAAGGCTGTCAATTCGTGATAGTGCGTACTAAACAGCGTTTTCGCACCGATATGGTCATGAATATACTCAATGATCGCTTGGGCGAGCGCCATGCCGTCGTATGTCGATGTGCCGCGCCCGATTTCATCAAATAAAATGAGGCTGTTTTGCGTCGCATGAGCGATGGCGCGGCGCGCTTCGAGCATCTCGACCATAAACGTGCTTTGCCCTGCCGACAGGTCGTCAGCGGCGCCGATTCGGGTGAACACTTGATCAAAAATCGGCAGCACCGCCCGCTCGGCCGGGACGAAGCAGCCGATTTGCGCCATGATGGCGGTGAGCGCCACTTGCCGCATGTATGTGCTTTTCCCGGCCATGTTCGGCCCAGTGATGAGCAATATTTCCCGCTCGCGGTTCATATAGCAGTCGTTCGGCACGTACGTTTGCGCGCCGAGCACCTTTTCGACAACCGGATGGCGGCCGCCTTCGATGGCCAAGACGCGCTCGGCGGAAAATTGCGGACGCACGTAGCGCCGCTCATCGCTCACCGTCGCCATCGACTGAAGCGCATCAAGCTCGGCGATCGCTTTGGCGAGCCTCTGCAGGCGCGGAATGTATTGCTTCACTTGTTCGCGAATGGCGACAAACAGTTCATATTCTAACTCCATGCTTTTTTCTTCAGCCTCAAGAATGAGCGCCTCTTTTTCTTTCAGTTCAGCGGTAATGAAGCGCTCGGCGTTGGCGAGCGTCTGTTTCCGTTCATAGCGCCCTTCCGGAATGAGCGGAAGATTGGGCTTGGTCACCTCAATGTAATAGCCAAACACGCGGTTGTAGCCGACTTTAAGCGATTTGATGCCGGTCGCCTCCCGCTCTTTCGCCTCCAGTTCGGCAATCCACGCCTTGCCGTTGCGGCTCGCATCGCGGTAGCGATCGAGCCGTTCGTCGTATCCATCCTTAATGATGTTTCCCTCTTTAACGGAAAGCGGCGGCTGTTCTTGGATGGCGCGCTCGAGCAAATCAGCCAGTTCTGCGCACGGGTCGAGGCGTTCGCACAGCTTGTCCGCTTCGGCGAGAGGCAAGCCGCTCACCGTCTCGCGAAGCGCCGGCACTTGCAGAAGCGATTTTTTCAACTGCACAAGATCGCGGGCGTTGGCGTTGCCGTACGAAACACGGCCGACAAGGCGCTCGATGTCATAGACGCTGCGCAGCCGGTCGCGCAATTCTTGCCGTTCAAAGTAGGACGTTTTCAGCGTCTCCACAAAATCGAGGCGCCGTTCAATTTCATTCCGGTTAATAAGCGGCCGGTCAAGCCATTGTTTCAAAAGGCGGCCGCCCATCGCCGTCACCGTTTCATCGAGCAGCCATAAGAGCGAGCCTTTCCGCCCTTTGGAGCGCACTGTTTCGACCAGCTCCAAGTGCAATTTCGAATATCGGTCCATTTTCATATATTGGTCGACTTGGTACAACTCAGCCGGCTGCAAATGATCAAGCTGCCGCTTCTGCGTGCGGACAAGGTAATGAAGCAGGCGGGCCACCGTCATCCGCAGCTTTTCCTGCGCTATATGGCCGGCTACAGCGCCCCACTCTTCCCGCATCGACGTTTCGTCTTCATACGAAACCGCCGGGCCGTACCGCTCCTTCAGCTCGTGCACCCATTCGTCCGCGCTGTCTGAGCCAATGACGACTTCCCGCGCCCCGATGGCGTGCAGCTCGTTGGCCGTCTCTTCCCATGAAGAAAGAAGTGTGAGCCGAACTTCGCCGGTCGACAAATCGGCGTAAGCCAGCCCGTATGTACCGTCGGCAAACGGAGTCAAGGCCGCCAAATAATGGTTTTCGTTCTCGGCCAGCCCTTTGCCTTCCATGAGCGTCCCAGGGGTGATGAGCTGAACGACTTCGCGGCGCACGACGCCTTTGGCCGTTTTCGGGTCTTCGACTTGTTCGCAAATGGCCACTTTATACCCTTTTTCGACAAGCTGTTCAATATACCCTTGCGCTGAATGGTACGGCACGCCGCACATCGGCACCCGCTCGTCGCCGCCCCCGTCACGGCTCGTTAAGGTAATTTCCAGCTCTTGGGACGCCTTGATGGCGTCATCAAAAAACATTTCGTAAAAATCACCGAGCCGGAAAAATAAAAACGCATCTGGGTATTGCGCTTTAATATGCAAATATTGCTGGATCATCGGTGTGTACGATGGCATCGTTTCTCCCCAACCTTTTCGGCCCCGCCGGCCGTTGATTGCGCTACTATTATAACAAGCGGCAAAAGAAAAAACTAGGAAAGAAATTTCCTAGTTTTACTCTTCTTCGCCAAGCAGCAAATCCGGGCTTAAATCTTCTAATTCTTCATCCAAGTCCTCATCATCGCAAAAGTCATCGTCGTCCCCGCCGCATCCTTCTGGATTGATGACAACGCACACTTTCGTCTCGCCAATCACTTCAGCGACAAACTCCCGTTCCACTTCGACGACGATTTTGTTGCCGTTCGGCGAAATGGTGCATTCCAAGCAGTTCGGCTGCTGGATGACGCGGACGATCACATCGGTGTCGTCGCTAATCAAATTGTCTTTATCGCGATATTTTAGTTTGACCACGTCGGTATACGAGACCGTTTCGGTGACGACTTCCGTTCTCGTATTGTTATTGTATGAATACCAGACGTTAATGTCATAGTGGCCGTGAATTTCGACCGTTTTATCGCATTTTTTCGCCTCATAGCGGTGGTTGATGATCCAGCAGCCGAGAATGCTTGACGGGCGGTTCGGCGCCGTCACCGTATGGGTCGATTGTGTAAACTTGCGGCCTTTGCCGACAATGGCTTTCGTAATAATTTCTCTGTATTCAGACATCGAACGGAACCCTCCTCAAATGAATCTTCATTTCATCCTATGCGCCATCTCCGCTAATGTGCACAGCAAATGAATCATTATTCCGTATAGTTCATTGTATGCAAGCGTTCCGTTCAATGTGCCTGCTTTTTCTCCGCCCGGCTGCCAAACGCCGGGGAGACGCTCCGCTTGTCAGGCGCATACCCGAAAATGAAAAAACCCTGCCGGTATTATCAAAAAAAGAAAAGACCGGCTGGCGGCTTCCGTTTTCGTCCATCAGCGCGGCCGTTTGATTTGTGCAGCTGCCGTCGGGCAAGCCGCGCGCCTCCCTTCGCCTCTCCGCCGCATCATGGTGATCATCGATAGGCCAAAGCGGCCATAAAAAAAGGGCCCCGTTCGTTTGGGACCCCCGTTTGCCATTGCTCCATGCGTCCAAACGGCGCCTTAATGGCAGCCGCCGTGCTTGTTGTAGCGAAGGGCAGCACCTGTTTCGCCGCGCAGCACATCGCCGCCCGTCGAAGCGAGAATTTCATCGGTCACCGTATTCGAAATCGTCGAGGCTACGAGCTGAAGCAAGTCGTTCACCTCAGCTTGCGACTGCTGGAACTCGCCCACGATCGGAATTTGTTCGAGCTGCTCGTAAATGGCGTCAATTTTGGCCTCGACCTGCTTGAGCGCCTCATGTTTGCCGTAGTGTTGCAAGTTGACAGCTTGTTTTTGCAGCGATTTTAGTTCGTTGATCAATGTGCGCACTTTTTCATTTTGGTGGATTTTTTCCTCCGCTCGTTTGAAAAAGTCGACTTCCTCGGTTTCGGCGATCATTTTCGCCAACTGCTTCGCCTGCGCCAGCACTTCATCCCGCGTATATTTTGCCATGTTCGTTCACCTCGATCGCTTCATTGACTAGCTCGCCCGTCAGCGTCCACGTCTTTGCCTGCGTAATGCGCACGTTGACCAATTGGCCAATGAGCGACTTCGGACCCGTAAAGTGGACGAGCTTGTTTTTGCGTGTGTAGCCGGCCAGCACGTCCGGGTTCGTTTTGCTTTCGCCTTCGACGAGCACTTCGACGACTTGGCCTTCGTATTGCTTCATTTTCTTGGCCGCGATTTCTTGAACAAGGTCGTTGAGCCGCTTGAGCCGCTCTTTTTTCACTTCCATCGGCACGTTGTCCTTCATGTTCGCCGCCGGCGTGCCTTCGCGCGGCGAGTAAATGAACGTATACGCTGAATCAAACTCCACTTCGCGGTAAAGCGACAGCGTTTCTTCAAACTGCTCGTCCGTCTCGTTCGGGAAGCCGACGATGATGTCCGTCGTCAACGCGACGTCCGGAATGGCGGCTTTAATTTTGCGGACGAGCTCCAAGTACTCCTCGCGCGTATATTTGCGGCCCATCATTTTTAAAATTTCTGTGCTGCCCGATTGCACCGGCAGATGGATATGCTCAACCAAGTTGCCGCGTTTGGCGAGCACTTCGATGAGCCGGTCGTCAAAGTCGCGCGGATGGCTCGTTGTGAAGCGGATGCGGGCAAGGTCGATTTTGCGCAGCTCATCCATTAAATCGCCGAGGCCGTACTTGATGTCGGTGAAGTCTTTCCCGTAAGCGTTGACGTTTTGCCCAAGCAGGGTGATTTCTTTATAGCCTTGGGCGGCGAGCTGGCGCACTTCTTGGATGATGTCTTCCGGACGGCGGCTTCGCTCCTTGCCGCGCGTATACGGAACGATGCAATACGTGCAAAACTTGTCACAGCCGTACATAATATTGACCCATGCTTTAATGCGGCCTTTTCGCGCTTTCGGCAAGTTTTCGACAACGTCGCCTTCTTTCGACCACACCTCGACAACCATTTCTTTTGACATATATGCTTCATGCAAAATGTAAGGAAGTCGATGGATGTTGTGCGTGCCGAAAATCATATCAACATATTGGTATTGCTTTAAAATTTTGTTGACGACCGCTTCTTCTTGCGACATACAGCCGCACACGCCAAGAAGCAAGTCCGGATTGGTCGTTTTGAGCGGCTTTAAGTAGCCAAGCTCGCCGAACACTTTGTTTTCCGCGTTTTCACGGATCGCGCACGTGTTGAGCAAAATGACGTTTGCCTCTTCCGGACGGTCGGTCGGCTCATAGCCGAGCGCCATGAAAATGCCGGCCATCACTTCCGTATCATGTTCGTTCATCTGGCAGCCGTATGTGCGGATGTAAAACTTCCGCCCGCGCCCCATGCCGCGGAACTCGTCCGGAATCGCAAAGTCTTTTACATATTGAACTTCCTCTTTGCCGCGCTTTTTCGCTTCTTTCAAATTCGGCGGCAAAAACACTTTCGTGAAATATTTCTCGTAGTCTTTCGTCGTTTTTTCCTTCAGCCGGTCCAAGGCGGATTTTCTGTCCGCTGGATGGCTTGCCGTCTCAATTTGCGCTGTTTGTTCCAACCGTTGTTTTTCGTTCATCGCAATCTCCTTTCCTCATTCGTAATAATGTAGATCGCAGGCGCTTTGTTGGCCGCCCGCCTTCCTCGCAAATTTCTTCCATCACACACTACCATAGTATAGCGTCAACCGTCATGAAACACAATGGGATTTATTCCGGATGTCCGGAACACGCTATGATAACCAAAAACGCCCGATGAGGCAAGCCCCCCATCGGGTGTGAATCACTTCCAATCTTTCTATATGTTACATAAACTCTGCTACAAGCTCGGCAAACTTTTCTTTGCTCAATTTCAAATCGGCTTCAGCAAGCGGTGTATCACGGTAGCCCGGGACGAGTTCTTGGTATGATTTTTGCTCTTTATTTTGGTAAATGAGCCCGGTGACAAGCCCGTCGTATTTCATCACCGTCTGCATCGCCATCGCCCGGTCGGACGGGTCGTACCCTTCAATGTCGCTCACTTTCACCAGCCGCTCTTTAAACCATTCGTACGTGTTGACTTTATTGTACGTGACGCACGGGCTGAAGACGTTAATGAGGGAAAATCCTTTATGTTTGATGCCTTCTTCAATTAAGCTTGTCAACTCTTTTAGGTCGCTTGAAAAGCTTTGCGCCACAAACGTCGCTCCGGCGCTTAACGCGATTTCAAGCGGCGACAACGCCGGCTCGATCGACCCTTGCGGCGTGCTTTTCGTTTGAAACCCGGCGGCGCTGCGAGGCGATGTTTGCCCTTTTGTCAGCCCGTAAATTTGGTTGTCCATGACGATATACGTGATGTCAATGTTGCGGCGAATGGCATGAACCGTATGCCCCATGCCGATCGCAAACCCATCGCCGTCGCCGCCGGCGGCGATGACCGTCAAGTTGCGGTTCGCCATTTTCACCCCTTGGGCGAGCGGCAAGGCGCGGCCGTGCGTGCCGTGAAACCCATAGGAATGAATGTAGCCGGAAATGCGGCCGGAGCAGCCGATCCCGGAAATGACCGCGAGTTCGTGCGGCTCCAAACCGAGGTTGGCGGCGGCGCGCTGAATGGCGGCCTGAACGGAAAAGTCGCCGCAGCCCGGACACCAGTTTGGCTTCACATCATTGCGGAAATCTTTAAAGGTGGCCATTGTGCTAACAACTCCTTGCATTTAGTATAGACATCGCCCGGCAAAAACGGATTGCCGTCAAATTTCAAGACGCTGGCGATTTTGTCCGCATGCCCGACATGCATTTTCAACAAGCTTGCCAATTGACCGGTCGCGTTTTGCTCAACGACGACGACCCGCTTCGCTTTTTCGACAAGCGGCCGCATTTCATCGGTTGGGAACGGGTGAAGCAGGCGGATGTGCGCATGGTTGACTTTAACGCCGTCCTGCTCGAGGCGTTCGATCGCTTCCTCAATCGCTCCGCGCGTCGATAAAAAGCCGACGATCAACAAATCCGGCTCTTCGTGGCGGACTCGTTGGTGGACCGGAGTCGGAAACTGGATGTGCTCGAGTTTGCGCAGCCGCTTTTCCATTTGCGTCCGGCGGTTCGCTGCCGTTTCCGACGGGCGACCCGTTTCGGCATGCTCGACCCCGGTGACGTGGTGGATGCCGTGTTTCGTTCCCGGCAGCACCCGCGGCGAAATGCCGTCCGGCGTCACCTCATATCGTTTGAAGTTGTCTTTGCCCGGAAGCGGCGGCAATTCCTCGCTGACGAGTTTGCCGCGGCGAATCTCGATCCGGTCGTAATCGAGCGGCTCGACCGTTTGTTTGCCGAGCGACAGCTGCAAATCCGACAAGAAAATGACCGGACACTGATATTCTTCAGCCAAGTTGAACGCTTCTGCCATGTCATAAAACGCTTCTTCAACCGTGCTTGGCGCCATGACGATTTTCGGGATTTCCCCGTGCGTGCCGTAAATCATCGCAAGCAAGTCCGATTGTTCTTGCTTCGTCGGCAAGCCGGTGCTCGGGCCGCCGCGCTGCGTGTCAACCACAACAAGCGGCGTTTCTGTCATTCCGGCTAAGCCGATCGCTTCAGCCATGAGCGACAGACCCGGACCAGCGGAAGCGGTGAACGCCCGGGCGCCGGCGTAGTTGGCGCCGATCGCCATCGTGCAGGCGGCGATTTCGTCTTCTGTTTGGATGACCGTGCCGCCGAGATCCGGAAGCTTTTTAATTAAATACTCCATAATTTCCGAGGCGGGGGTGATCGGATACGCCGCCATAAAGCGCGCCCCGCCGGCCAAGGCGCCCAAGGCGATCGCGTCGTTGCCGATCATGAACATCCGCTGTTTGCCGTCCGCTTTTGCCAGTTTCATAGGTTCGGCGCGCCCGCCCAACTGCTCTTTCATATATTCGGCTCCGGCGCGGATCGCTTCCATGTTTTTCTCGACGACTTGCGCCCCTTTGCGGCCAAACGTGTCGGCGACAACGCTTTCGAACACGGCCGGATCCAATCCGAGCACTGCACTCGTCGCGCCGATGGCAACCATGTTTTTCATGAGCGAGTTGCCAAGGCTTGTGGCGATATCAGTAAACGGAACGGCATAAAGGACGACCCCTTCCCGCTCCGGAATGACCGGATTGAACTTGGCGTCCGCCATGACGATGCCGCCGCTGTGCAGCTCGTGAAAGTTGAAGTCAATCGTCTCTTGGTCAAACGCCACCAAGATGTCCAAATCGTCTGCGACCGCCCGCACCGGTTTCGTGCTGACGCGGATTTTGTTGTTCGTATGACCCCCTTTGATGCGTGAAGAAAAATGACGGTATCCATATAAGTAATATCCGAGGCGGTTCAGCGCTGTGGAAAAAATTTCTCCTGTACTTTCAATTCCTTCCCCTTGCTGGCCGCCCACCTTCCATGACAGCTGTTCGATCATGCATTACACCCCTTTATATTCACTCCAGCCTTTCGCTACTATTGTACCACTTTTCTGACAAGGAAACTATCGTTTTGAACGCCTTTTTCAGCCGGCACCGCGGATGCCCTGTCTTCTATTTTAGGATACGCAGAGCCGATACTCCGTGATATTCGTCACTCCGGTAAATGGGCGTAGAAGTTGCCGAATAAAAAGCGGGATGCTTGTTCGGCGGAGTAATGCTTGTACAACTCATTGACGAGCTGGTCGTATTGCTTCACCGTTTCAAGGCCGGAAACCGTTTCCGTAATGCCGTCAAAGTCGGAGCCGAACCCGACGTTGTTTTCCCCTCCGAGCGCACATACATGGTCAAGATGGCGAAGCACATCGGCGATCGTTGCTCTCCGTTTGTCCTTCGTTAAAAAGTACGGGACAAAATTGATGCCAATCATCCCGTCTTTTTCAATCAGCGCTTTCAGCTGCTCGTCCGTCAGATTGCGCGGATGCGGGCAGAGGCGATAGGCGTTCGAATGAGAAGCGATCGGAAAACAGGCTGTTTCGATCACATCCCAAAACGCTCTTTCCGACAAATGGGACACATCGACCCACCGCTTTGTTTCATTGAGCAGCTCGACGACTTGCCGGCCAAACGCGGTCAAGCCGGCGCCGCGCTTCTCCCACGCCCCGTCGGCGACGGCGTTTGGAAAGTTCCACGTCAGGCCGACAGAAGCGACGCCAAGGCGAAGAAGCGTCTTTAACTTGACAAGGTTGGCACCGATGGCGTCGCATCCTTCGAGCGTCAACATCGCGCCAATTTCCCCTTCTTTCAGTGCGGCGATATCCTGCTTCGTCCGCACAAACTTGACGGACGGGAACGCCTCGACGATGCGGGCAAAGAAAATGTCCACCATCTCCAACGCCGCTGTGAACCGGGCTTCTTCCGGCACGGTTTCCGGCACGTAAATGGCAAAACATTGCACTTTTATTCCCGCTTCCGCCATGCCAGAAAAGGTGACATGAAGCGGCGCCCCATCGTGAAACGACAACGACCGGTCTTGCCATAGCTTCATGAGCGCATCACAGTGGGCATCGAAAATCATTCATTTTCCCCCTTAAAAAAGCAAAAATAACCTGCCTGCCTTCTACAGCGAAGGCGCCAACAGGTTATATTTTACCATTGACTCATCATCGAGTTAACGAGGTTCGACGATTAATTTAATGGCGGTCCGCTCTTCTCCGTCAATAATAATATCGGTAAACGCCGGAATGCAAATCAAGTCCATGCCGCTTGGTGCCACAAACCCTCGTGCGATCGCTACTGCCTTAACGGCTTGGTTCAATGCACCTGCACCGATCGCCTGAATTTCCGCCGCGCCGCGCTCGCGCAGCACCCCGGCAAGTGCACCGGCTACAGAGTTCGGATTCGACTTTGCTGAAACTTTTAATATTTCCATTTCTAGCTCCTCCCTCGTCCCCTTGAAAAATGGATTACGGTAAAATGTCTTCACTGTAACTATATTCACTGTTTCGACAACTATTCCTGCTGAGGAGAAGCTTGTTTTTAAAATTTTTTTAAAAAACGATTATTCAAAATATGGGTGGTCGTCATTAATGATCAACCGTTCAATGCCAAGCGCACGCCCGCTTTTTCCATCAACATCGACAAGCACCGCGTTCAGCTGGCTTCGTCCTTCCTTGACGCCGAACCGGACCGGCAGTCCGGTTAAAAATTTGCGCAGCACCGCGTCGCGGTCAACCCCTAAAATGCCGTCATACGGGCCGGTCATGCCGACATCGGTAATGTACGCCGTACCCTTCGGCAAAATGCGATTGTCCGCCGTCTGAACGTGCGTATGCGTGCCGATGACGGCCGACACGCGCCCATCCAAGTGCCAGCCCATCGCCTGTTTTTCGCTTGTCGCCTCAGCGTGAAAATCAACAATGATGACCGGCGTGCGCGTCGAGGCAGCGGCAATCAATTCATCCGCTTTTTGAAACGGACAGTCAATCGCCGGCAAAAACGTCCGCCCTTGCAAGTTGATGACCGCCGCCTCCCCTTGCTCGGTCGGCACGTAGACGATGCCTTTTCCCGGTGTGCCGGGCGGATAGTTCGCCGGGCGGATGAGCGCCTTCGCCTGATCGATGAATTCAAAAATATCACGCTTGTCCCACGCATGGTTGCCTAATGTCACAACATGGGCGCCTTGGGCCAAAAACGCCCGGTAAATCGGCTCGGTGATCCCTTTCCCGCCGGCGGCGTTTTCACCGTTGATGATGACGATATCGGGACGGTGTTTTTCTTTTAATTTCGGCAAATAATGCTCGACCATTTTTTGCCCCGGCGAACCGACGACATCGCCGATAAATAAGATTCTCATGATCGATCCCTTTCTAATCAAAAAAATATGGCGCTTCGCTTCAAAGGTGGCGCGAATCCATTGTACTTTCTCATTTTACGCACAAAAAAATAAAGTGGCAATAGGATGCCACTTTATTTCGCATATTCGACCGCGCGCGTTTCACGGATGACGGTCACTTTAATATGGCCCGGGTAGTCGAGCTCTTCTTCAATCCGTTTGCGGATGTCACGCGCCAACCGGTGCGCTTCCAAATCGTCGATCATATCCGGCTTGACCATGATGCGCACTTCGCGGCCGGCCTGGATGGCGTACGATTTTTCCACGCCTTCGTACGATTCCGCGATTTCCTCCAGTTTCTCTAAGCGGCGAATATAGTTTTCCAGCGTCTCGCTGCGCGCTCCCGGCCGCGCTGCGGAGAGCGCATCCGCCGCCGCCACAAGCACCGCGATGACCGATGTCGGCTCGGTGTCGCCATGGTGGGAGGCGATGCTGTTGATGACGACGGGATGTTCTTTGTACTTCGTCGCCAGCTCGACGCCGATCTCCACGTGGCTGCCTTCAACCTCATGGTCGATCGCCTTGCCGATATCATGAAGCAAGCCGGCCCGGCGCGCCAACATTTCGTCTTCTCCGAGTTCGGCCGCCATCAGTCCGGCTAAAAACGCCACTTCCACCGAATGTTTCAAGACGTTTTGTCCGTAGCTCGTCCGGAACTTCAGCCGCCCTAAAATTTTGATCAAATCTGGATGCAAGCCATGGACGCCGACTTCAAACGTCGTCTGCTCGCCGACTTCGCGAATGTGCTCATCGACTTCGCGGCGCGCCTTTTCCACCATTTCTTCAATGCGCGCCGGGTGGATGCGTCCGTCTTGCACAAGCTTGTCTAACGCGATGCGCGCCGTTTCGCGGCGAATCGGATCAAACCCGGACAAAATCACCGCTTCCGGCGTATCATCGATAATTAAATCGATGCCAGTCAGCGTCTCAAGCGTGCGAATGTTCCGCCCTTCGCGCCCGATGATCCGCCCTTTCATTTCATCGTTTGGCAAGTTGACGACGGACACCGTCGTTTCGGCGACATGGTCGGCGGCACAGCGCTGGATGGCCAGCGACAAAATCGCTTTCGCCCGCTTGTCCGCTTCCTCTTTCGCCCGCGTTTCCGCCTCTTTGATCATCATGGCAATCTCATGGGACAGTTCTTTTTCAACGCGTTCCAAAATGAGCTGGCGCGCATCGTCGCGCGTCAGGCCGGAAATGCGTTCGAGTTCGGTTTGTTGCTGCTTCACGAGCGCTTCCACTTTGCTTTCCATTTGTTCAATATGCTGTTGTCTTTCGTTTAACGCTTCTTCCTTCGCTTCAAGCAGCGCCTCGCGTTTGTTGAGCGCTTCATCTTTGCGATCGAGGTTTTCCTCTTTTTGCATCAAGCGGTTTTCTTGTTTTTGGAGCTCGCTTCTCCGGTCGCGGATGTCGCGCTCCGCTTCCGTCCGCAATTTATGAATCTCGTCTTTCGCTTCGAGAAGCGCCTCTTTTTTCAAGGCGTCCGCCTCGCGTCTCGCCTCTTCAATCAGCTGCTCGGCAGCTGCTTTCGCGCCACCGATTTTCGCTTCGGCAATCGATTTGCGAACAAAAAAGCCAACAACGGCACCAATGACTAAGGCAAGCAAAGCGGAGATGATGATCGAACCCATCGTTTCACCTCCTCTTGCTGTTTCGTTTTCCCTTGCGCCTTCTTCGCGCCATCGTCCGACGCAGATGGACATTCCCGTTTTCAACCCATTGGCTTGGTCGTTTCCCTGGCCATTTCCACGCGCCCCCGCATCCAAGCAGTACGCCACTGCGGGCGGGCACGCGACCCTGCCGTGTACATGGACAAATATACATGTTCATTGTAAAGGCGGCGGTAGGAATTGTCAAGATATTACACAGGAGCCCTTCTTAAGCCGCGGCACACAGAGCGTTCTGCTCTGCCTCTTCTTTTTGGCAAAATGCCAAAAGAAACAGAACCGCCTGCAAGTTAGTCGGGCGTCCTCCGGCATATCCTGCAAAGGGACGTGAATGGCCGTTCCGTTTCGGCAGCTAGGAAAAAGGCGCCCCAGCCATGCCAGGACGCCTTCCGTCTGTTATTCCTCAAGCAGCCCAAATTCGTCTTGCATCGGTTCGCCGCCTGCTTCGCCATCATCGATGCCGTAATGTTTGCGGATGGCGCGGGCGATTTCTTCGGCGATATGCGGGTTTTCTTTCAAAAATTGTTTTGCATTCTCCCGCCCTTGGCCGAGCCGTTCGTCTTTGTACGAATACCATGAGCCGCTTTTTTGCACAATGTCAAGTTCAGACGCCATATCGATGATTTCCCCTTCGCGGGAAATGCCCTCGCCGTACATAATGTCGACGTCAGCCGTTTTAAACGGCGGCGCGACTTTGTTTTTGACGACTTTGATTTTCGTCTTGTTGCCGACCATATCATTGCCTTGCTTGATTTGCTCGGCGCGACGAACCTCTAGGCGGACGGAAGCGTAAAACTTGAGCGCCCGCCCGCCCGGCGTTGTCTCGGGATTGCCGAACATGACGCCGACTTTTTCGCGAATTTGGTTGATGAAGATGGCGATCGTTTTCGATTTGTTAATGGCGCCGGACAGCTTGCGAAGCGCCTGGGACATAAGCCGCGCTTGCAAGCCGACATGGGCGTCGCCCATCTCCCCTTCAATTTCCGCTTTCGGCACAAGCGCCGCCACCGAGTCGATGACGATAATATCGACCGCGCCGCTTCGCACGAGCGCTTCCGCGATTTCGAGCGCCTGCTCGCCCGTGTCAGGCTGGGAAAGCAGCAATTCATCGATATTGACCCCTAATTTTTGTGCATAGATGGGGTCGAGCGATAGCGATAGGTAATAGTCACCCTCGGCATTACCCGGAGGGGCTATTTTCCCCCGCTTCACACCGTGCGTGCGAGTTTCCCCGCACACGGCGTTCCATCGAGTACCCCGGTTACTAATCCGCTCTAGACTTTACTAGTGTACGCACTTTCTGTATTCCTCGAGTTTACTTATTGTGTAATGGCGTACATCTTGTCTTGTAGGTCGCGGAATTCCTGCTCCGACCTAGGAATGATTAGTTCTTGAAACGTTTGGTTGATAGTATCAAATCCTTTCTAGCGGATTTGTACCATACACGTTTTTAGTCAGTTTTGCTCACCGAAACCCTTACGGATTTCCTCACGGCTTCCTAATCATTGTCTGGGTTAGTAACCTAGGGTACTCGACTATGCCCCTTCGCTCCGCAGGAGTTACCCTGCTTCATCACTACTACGGGCTGCTGCCCCACCCCTTCAGCAGTCATTTCCTCCTGCTTAGCGGCATCGGGATGCGCATCCCTTGGCATCCGCTGGGGTGGTTCACCTGTACCGCATCACCTATCCTTGCATGCTCCCTTAGGCTCCACCTCTGACCCGTCAGCCGCCTTTCTGCCCATGGTTGGAGGGCTCAAGGCAAAGATCCTCTACGGGATCAATCCAGACTCGGCAAACACGAATACCTCATCCAGGGCTGAACCTCACTTAGGAGGTGAGCGCCTTCTTTTTTCGGCGCCCCACGCCTTACGAGCCGTACTTCCGGTGGTTCGTTCCAACGCTATGCGTTCTCTAGCCATAGGAGCTTTATGGACCCCCGGCTACTTCGCTAACCGCTTCTCAGGTCTGCTTTTCGCCGTCCTCTCCGAGCTTCGTACAGCCATGTTGCGCACCATGACCGCACGTCGGGGTATTAGGGCGGGAATGCCAACCTTCATTCCCGTCTCGGATTTTCACCGAGCTCTCGGTGATGCAGTTAGGACCTACTCATGCTCAGTCCCGCTGACTTTTCGCACGGCGTTTCCGCCATACTTCAGTCAGCAACAGGTCGCACCGTGCTCTGCGTCGATGAAAGCTGCTTGCCCGCCCCGCTTTTGCACTTCCGCGATCGCGTGAAGGGCAACGGTCGTTTTCCCGGACGATTCCGGGCCGTAAATTTCCACAATCCGCCCACGCGGATAGCCGCCGACGCCTAACGCGATGTCAAGCGCCAGCGAACCGCTCGGCACGACCGACACTTTGCGGTCGACTTGCTCGCCGAGCTTCATGATGGCCCCCTTGCCAAACTGTCGTTCAATTTGTTTTAATGCCTGCTCCAATGCAGCTTGACGATCTTGGTTCACTAACCTACTCCTCCTTATTCTAGGACTACTTATACTATACCGCGTTTTGCGGCCATTGCCAAGCAAAAAACGAACGTCCATTCGTTTTTTCGGTGGAGAAACTAGCAACAATCGCCATACTCATGCGGTGGAAAAAACGATGTGCGGTGGAGAATGGAGAAGGAAGGGGGCGGCCGATCAGCAGTCGGCCGCGAGCATCTCAAGCAGAAAAAAACAGCCGTATTTGGCGGTGCGGATGCGAATGGCATCACGCGTGCCGGACAGCATCAGACGGTGGACAGTCGCATCGCGCCCGCGGACGGCGATGCCGACATACACGGTGCCGGGCGGGTGGCCCTCAAGCGGATCGGGTCCGGCGACGCCGGTGAAGCTGATGCCGATATCCGCATCGCACATCGCGCGGACGTTTTCAGCAAGCAAACGGGCGCACGGCTCGCTCACCGCCCCTTCTGCCTCAAGCAGCGGGCGCGGTATGCCAAGCACCTGTTCTTTGACGCCGTTTGTGTAGCAGACGACACCGCCCTGCACGACTTGCGACGCGCCGGGGAGGGCGGTGAGCTGTTCGAGGAAAAGGCCGCCGGTCAAACTTTCGGCCGACGCGATCGTCCATCCTCTTTCTTTTAACCGTGCCAATGTCTTTGTAAACAGCGTTTCATCATTATACCCGTAACAATAACGGCCGACACGCGCCAAAATGGCCGATTCCACTTCATCAAGAAGCCGCTTCGCCTCCGCCTCATCCTGATGCTTCGCTGTCAGACGAAGCGTCACTTCACCGTCGCCGGCCAGCGGCGCGATCGTCGGGTTCGACTGGGCGTCGATCAAGTCGGCGATCGCCGTCTCGAGCGCCGACTCGCCGATGCCGAAAAAGCGGAGGACGCGCGATTCGATGCGCTCGGAAAGCGAAAAAGCGCCGCGCAAAAACGCTGCGCCGTATTTCGTAAACATCGGCTGCATTTCCTTCGGCGGTCCGGGCAGCAACATGTATGTAATCCCATCGACCGTCAGCGCCATCCCTGGCGCCATGCCGTGCTCGTTTTTCAGCACCGTCGATCCTTCCAAGACGAGCGCCTGCTTTTTATTGTTTTCTGTCATCGGCCGGTTTGTGCGGGCAAAATACACCTCAATCGCTCGGAGCGCTTCCTCGTCGATCACGAGCCGGCGGCCAAGCAAACGGGCGATCGTTTCTTTCGTCAGGTCATCTTTCGTCGGGCCGAGTCCTCCGGTAAAAATGACCAAGTCCGCCCGCGTTTGCGCAATTTTCACCGCCTGTTCGAGGCGGCCGGCGTTGTCGCCGACGACGGTATGGAAATAGACGTTAATGCCAAGCATCGCCAGCTGCTGCGACAAAAACTGGGCGTTCGTATTGGCGATTTGCCCAAGCAACAGCTCAGAGCCAACGGCAATGATCTCCGCGTTCAACAGACTTTTCTCCCCCTTTGTGGCCGGCTATTTCGAATGGGAAAACGCATGTCTGTTTTTCGCAAAATAATCCCAGCCAGACCAAATCGTAAAAATGACCGCCACCCACAGCGCCAATTCAGCGAACGGAAACGAAATGAGCGAGAATGGGAAGTTATGTAACAATAAAGCGGAAATCGCCACAATTTGCGTCCATGTCTTGATTTTGCCAAGCATGTTGGCGGCGACGACTTCCCCTTCCCCGGCGAGCACGAGCCGCAGGCCGGTAACGGCAAATTCGCGGCTGATGATGACGATCACCATCCAAGCCGGAGCGGCGCCGAGTTCAACGAGCACGATGAGCGCTGCTGACACAAGCAGTTTATCGGCAAGCGGATCCAAAAACTTGCCCAAGTTGGTGACGAGTCCGTACTTGCGAGCGTAATGGCCGTCAATCCAGTCCGTCGTTGAAGCGATAATAAAAATGAGAGCCCCGACAAGATGAGCGGCCGGAAGCTCCGCCCCAGCAATACGGACGCTTCCCCACCCGAACGGGACGAGCATGACGATCAAGAAAAATGGGATGAGCATAATGCGCGCTACCGTAATTTTATTCGGCAAATTCACAACGAATACCTCCGCTAGTTCAACATCTGTTGCGAGCAAGGGAGCGGCGCTTCTTCCGTCTGAAAGCTGCTCCCCGCCGTCATTTTTTCAAGATGAAACGCAGCTTTTGGTACACCTCGTCCTTCGGTGCAAACGGGTAGGCAAACGGTTGGCCGTTCACCTTCATCTCAACATCGAGCGTGCGCCCGATTTTCACCCATACTTCGCTTTCGGCCGACAGATCGAACGTTTTCGTCTGCCCGCTTGTCAAGTTGCCGCGGTAAAACGTATGGCCTTTCGTATTGTATACTTCGACCCATGACGTTCCTTTGGATGAAAGCTCGATGGAAAACGCGCCGGAGCTGGCGACTTCAATCGTCGCCGTGTTGCCGCGCTTTTCCGTCACATTCATCGCCGCAGCCGGCTGTTCTTCTTCGCCAGTCGGCGCTGGCTGTTCATTTTGCTGTCCGTTTTCATTCGTTGCCTTCTCGTCCGTTTCCTTCGCCGACTGCTTTTGTTTCGCCTGTTCAAGCGGCGACTGTTTCGGCTTTTCCACTTCCGCCGTCTCCGGGCTCGTTTTCGCCGGGGGCTCGTTTGCCGTGCCGCGCTGGAGCAGCACCCAAACAAGAACGGCCGCCCCGACGACGGCCGCCGCGATCAAGGCTTTCGGCAGCCAGTCGAGCCATTTCGTCCCTTCGGCGGAAAGCTGTTGGCGCGTTTTCACGCGCGACAGCGGCTGCGGAAGATCATCTTGGTACGATTGCGGAATGTCCTGCTTATATTGTTCAAACAGCTCATCCGGATCGAGGCCGACCGCCTCGGCGTATTGTCTAATGAAGGCGCGCACATAAAAATTGCCCGGCATAATGGCGTAATTCCCTTCTTCAATGCCGATCAAATACCGCTTCTGAATCTTCGTCATCTCTTGCAGCTCGTCCAAGCTGATGTTTTTTTCCTCCCGCGCTTCCCGCAAACGTTTTCCCAGTTCCGTCAACGGCCAACACCTTCCACTTGTTAAAATTAAAATCCAAATTCGGAAAATCCGTCTCCGCCCAGCAAGGACGGGCGTTCGATCGCATCGTAGGAAATGTCTTCGTCCGGTTCATGGCGCAGCTCAATAATATAGTCAAAATCATCAAGCGTATATTCCGTATGGCGGACAAACATGTCCGGATGTTCCACGACCTTCGTCGCCTCGAGGCGCATCAGCTCGCGGATGAGCTGCCAGTGCTGCTCATTGCCGCGGCGCGTCGAAACGATGCCGTCGACAATGAAAATGTTGTCCTCGCTATATTCGTCTTCCATCAGCTGCGTGCGGACGGTCTGCTTGATCAGCGTCGATGATACAAACAGCCACCGCTTATTGGCGCATACGCTCGCAGCAACGATCGACTCCGTCTTGCCGACGCGCGGCATCCCGCGAATGCCGATGAGCTTATGCCCTTTTTCTTTAAAAATTTCTGCCATAAAATCGACCAACAGCCCAAGCTCGTCGCGAACGAAGCGAAACGTCTTTTTGTCGTCGGCATCGCGCTGAATGTAGCGGCCATGGCGGACGGCCAAACGATCAAGCAGCTTCGGCTGGCGCAGTTTCGTCACCGTAATGTTGTCCATCGTCCGCAAAATTGTCGCCAGCCGCTCGATTTGTTCGCTGCTGTCGCAAAGAAGCAACATGCCGCGGCGCGAATCCCGGACGCCATTGATCGTCACGATGTTGATCGACAACATGCCGAGCAACGAGGCGACATCGCCGAGCAACCCTGGACGGTTGACATGAATCTCATACTCCAAATACCACTCCTGCTTGCCCATCCCGTCTCCTCCCTTGCCGCTGTCCGCACGAACGCCTTATGCTAAGTTCATACTACTATAACCGCGAACGGAAAAGCAACCGAAAAGAGGAAAGAAAAAAGAGAGGGAGTCCCTCTCTTTACCGGGTGTTATTTTTGTTGGACAAGTTTCACCATCATGTTGGCAAGGGCATGCTGTTCTTTTTCATCCGCAACGCTCCAAAGGTCGGCGAGCACCCGTTCTTCCGGGTTTTTCGGATCCACGTTTTTCGCCAAATAGTCCCCGATTTGATAGGCGACATCCGAGATCACTTGCTGGGTCAAACCTTGTTGCTGCGCTTGCTGCAGACGTTCCGATAAAAAGTCTTTCCATTGTTCAAAGTTATCCAGTACCGACATGTCCATTCCCTCCTTGATGAACGTTTCAAGGATAGTTTGCCTGCGGGCGAAAAAAATATACGCTCAACAATACCAGCCGCCGTTGACAGAGATGATTTGGCCGGTGATGTAAGAAGCGGCGTCCGACAACAAAAACGCCACTGTTTTCGCCACTTCCTCAGGGGTCCCGAGCCGGCCGGCCGGAATTTCATCGGCGAGCGCCGCCAATTCTTCTTCGCTGAACGGCCGGAGCATATCTGTGGCGATCGCTCCCGGCGCGACGGCGTTGACGCGGATGCCGCTCGGGGCGAGCTCTTTCGCCAGCGCCTTGGCGAACGCGTTTTGCCCGCCCTTGGTCATCGAATACACCGCTTCGCATGAGGCGCCGCACAACCCCCAAATCGAAGAAATGAACACAATTTGGCCGCGCTTTTTCGAAATCATCGGCGGCAGCAGTTTTTTCACAAGCTGCGCCGGGCTTGTCACATGGAGGCGCACCATCCGTTCGATCAGCTCGTCATTCATGTCGGTAAGCAACCCGTAATACGTGGCCCCGCTGTTATAAATGATGGCATCGATCGGGCGGTCGAGGCGGGAAAGCAGTTGGTCGACCCCGCCCGGCATCGACAAATCCGCTTCCACCGGCACGGTGTGCACGCCGGTTAGTTCGGCTTGCAGCGCCTCAATGGGCGCGCGGCGCCGGTAGTAATGAAGAAAAAGCCCATAGCCGCCTTGCGCGAGCTCGCGGGCGATGCTTTGCCCGATCGCGCTTGACGCTCCGGTAATTAACGCATAGCGCATCGAACGTTCTCCTCCTTCTGTTGGACGCAAAAAAGGGGCTGACGCAAAAGCCCCTTTTTGATGAAATGAAACTGAAAAACATGGGAAAGAGACCACCTCTGAAATCGTTGGTTTTACCAGGGGTTTCAGGGTGGTCTAGTTTTCCATGTTGCCCCAGATAGGGGCATTACCGCTCTTTCGGTCAGCCCCTGTCATTGCCCTTTTGGCACAACCTCGCAAACGGCGATTTGCGAATCGCGGAAACACGCATCGGCAATGGCTGCAACGTCGTCAAGCGTCAACGATGACAACGCCGGCAAAATGTCAAACAAGCTCGCGCCGTAAAACGCGTAGCGCGTAAACTGGTTGGCGATATACTCCGGCGAGTTGAGCGCGCGCAAAAAAGCGCCGATTTTTTTCTTTTTCACCCGCTCAAATTCCTCCGTTTTCACTGCCTCAACTGAAAATGACAACAACACGTTTTTGACTTCCGCCGCAAGCCGCTCGGCATCCCTTGTATCGCCGCCGACAAGGGCAAAGCCGAATTCGCGCTCTTCCGTGTAATCATACATAAACGTGTCATCAATCAGCCCTTCGCGGTAGAGCCGCTCGTAATGGGGCGAGCTTTTGCCGAACAAATAGTCCAATGCAACATGGAAGGCAAGCTCATGGCGAAGTTTTGGTCCGCCGGTTTCCGGCACGGACGGCGCTTTGATGCCGACAAAACATTTATTCGCCTGCACGTGCATGGGGATGACTTTTTTCGTTTCCGCAACTCCGCTCGGTTCTTCGTACGTAAACCGCTTTATTTCAGGAGCGGACGGGAACGATTTTTTCGCCTGATTGTCGCGGATTTGCTGCATGATTTTTTGTTCATCGACCGGGCCGACGACAAACAAAAGCATGTTGCTCGGGTGGTAGAACGTTTCGTAGCATTCGTACAACAGCTCTTTTGTAATTTGGGCGATCGATTCGACCGTGCCGGCGATGTCAATTTTGACCGGATGGTTGTGGTACATGCTTTCGATGGCGCCAAAATAAACGCGCCAGTCCGGGTTGTCGTCATACATGCGGATTTCCTGGCCGATAATGCCTTTTTCTTTTTCCACCGTCTTGTCGGAAAAATACGGCGTTTGCACAAAATCAATCAGCGTTTCCAAGTTTTTCTCGACGTTGTCGGTGCTGGAAAACAAATAGGCCGTGCGGGTGAACGTCGTAAAAGCGTTCGCCGAGGCGCCTTGTTTGCTGAACTGTTGAAACACGTCGCCGTCTTCTTTTTCAAACAGCTTATGTTCCAAAAAGTGGGCGATGCCGTCCGGGACGCGTTTCATCTCTGTTTGGCCGAGCGGGACAAACTGGTTGTCCACCGAACCGTAATTCGTCGTAAACACGGCGTACGTTTTGTTGAATCCCTTTTTCGGCAAAATGTACACGTCAAGACCGTTGTCCATTTTTTCGTAGAACAGCTCTTCTTGCAGCGTCTCATACACCCGTTTTTCCATCTTCCGTCGCCTCCATTCCGGTCAAAAAGTACACCGTATCCAACTCCACCTTGTCAGCGACGCGCACCACATCCTCGCGTGTCACTTGATCGGTGCCGGCCATCCATTCATCGATCGGGCGCTTTCGCGTTGAGACGACGTTATGGTACAACACCTCGACAAGTCCGCGCGGCGTGTCGAGCGTCTCAAGCAGCTGATTGCGGATGACCGCTTTCGTCTGCGCGATTTCTTCATCCGTAAAATCGCCGTTTTTCATCGCCTGCATTTGCTCGTCGATAATGCGCCGCGCCTTCTCGTAATTGTCCGGCTCAATGCCGGACATGACCATCAAAAGCCCTTTATGGCTTTCAAGTCTTGAGGCGGCGTAATAAGCAAGGCTCGCCTTCTCGCGGACGTTAATGAACAACTTCGAATGGGAAAAACCACCAAAAATGCCATTAAACATCTGCAAGGCGTAGTAATCGTCATCCTCGTATGTGACATTCGTTCGGTAGCCGATGTTCAATTTCCCTTGCTTGACGTCTTGCCGTTCGATCACTTCCTTCACTTCCCCACGCGCTTTTGCCTGAGCTTGGGGCGTACGCGCCGGCTCTGCGCGGTCGGGCAGCAAAAAGCGCTGACGGACGGTGTTGAGCACCTCTTCTTCGTCGACATCGCCGATGACATACAAGTCAAGCTCATCTTCAGCCAACGCCCGCTCATAATAGCGGTGCAGTCCTTCCGCTGTAATGGCGTCGACATCCTCGAGCTCGCCATTAGGCGAGAGCGCGTACGGTTCGCCTTTGCACATTTCTTCTACAAGGCGCATGTTCGCATAGCGCATTTTGTCATCATACACCGCCTGAATGCGTTGACGGAGTGCCCGCTTTTCCTGCTCGACAATGTCGGTGACAAACCGCCCGCCATCAAGAGCCGGGCGGAACAGAAGATCGGCCAAGAGCTGAAGCGCTTTCGAAAGCAACGGCGTTTGCTCCGGCAAAAATCGTTCATTGGCGACATCGATGCGAATCGTCATGATATGATGTTCGCCTTTTTTCGTTAAATCGACGTTCAGCGTCGCCCCGTACAGTTCATCCAAATAGGTGCGCAGCGCCTTAACGCTCGGATAGTCGGCCGTGCCGCTTTGCAAGACGTATGGCAAAAGCGCGCGCAGCGTGACCGTTTCCTTGGCGAGCGGCGCTTTCATTTTCCAAACGATCGTGTTCGTTTTGTACTTATCGGTCGAAATCGTATGGACGCGAACCGGTCCGACCGCTGTGACTTTTTCGTCGACCAATCCAACTCCTCCTTACTTTTTCTCTTTGCAGATATGCACTATCTTTAATTTATTGTAAAGCGTCTTATCAACAATATACCTTTTGCCAATAGAAAAATGCAAATCATTCCATTCAGCAAAAAACGGCCGTCCGTTTTTCGGACAGCCGCTTTCATCACCGTTTTCCTTTGATATATGGCGTGCCGGCCGCTTTCGGCGCCTCCGCCCGCCCGATGAAGCCGGCGAGCGCCAAAATGGTGAGCACGTACGGGGCGATGAGCAAGTAAACCGTCGGAACGTTTTTCAAAAACGGAATGGTTTGCCCGACAATGCTTAAGCTTTGCGCCAGTCCGAAAAAGAGCGCCGCTCCCATCGCGCCGATCGGATGCCATTTGCCAAAAATCATGGCGGCGAGCGCCATAAATCCGTGCCCAGAAATCGTCGCATGGCTAAAATCGCGGGAAATGATCGTCGCGTATACCGCACCGCCCAAACCGCCGAGCGCCCCGCTGATCATGACGGCGATGTAGCGCATTTTGGCGACATGAATCCCCATCGTATCCGCCGCCATCGGATGTTCGCCGACCGCACGCAGCCGCAGGCCAAACGGCGTTTTATAAATCACATACCAAGAGACAAACGCCAACAAAATGGCGATGTACGACGTCACATACGCATTGGAGAACAACAGCGGGCCGATGACCGGGATGTCGCTCAACACCGGCACATCGATTTTGTCAAACCCGACTTGAATTTGGTCGGTCTGGCCTTTGCCGTACATTTTTTTGACTAAAAACAGCGACAGGCCAAGCGCCAAAAAGTTGATCGCCACCCCGCTGACGACTTGGTCGGCGCGAAAGGTAACCGACGCGACAGCGTGCAGCAGGGAAAATACAGCGCCGACCACCATGGCAGCCAATAAGGCAAGCCACGGCGTCCATTCGCCAAACCGATCGGCAAACGTCAAATTAAAGACGATGCCGACAAACGCGCCGATGGTCATCAATCCTTCAAGCCCGATGTTGACGACGCCGGACCGTTCGCTGAACACGCCGCCAAGCGCCGTGAAAATGAGGGGAGCCGCAAAGAAAATCGCTGTCGGGATAATCGTCTGCAACACGTCATACACGCTCACTTACTCCGCCCCCTTTTGCCAGCGAGATAACAGCCAGCGAATCATATAGCTCGATGCCACAAAGAAAATGATGAGCGCGATAATAATGTCAACGAGTTCGGTCGGCACGCCGGCGCTTGACGGCATTTCCAACGCCCCGACTTTTAAGGCGCCAAACAACAAGGCGGAGAGCAAAATGCCAAACGCGTTGTTGCCGCCAATCAGGGCGACGGCGATGCCGTCAAACCCGAGGCCGGTAAAGCCGGCTTTCGTCGAGATGTTTCCAAATGTGCCAAGCCCCTCCATCGCCCCGGCGACGCCGGCAAAAGCGCCGGAGATGACCATCGCTAAAATGATGTTGGCGCGCACGTTCATGCCGGCATACTGGGAGGCATGCTGGTTGAACCCGACCGCCCGCAGCTCAAACCCTTTCGTCGTCCGCTCAAGCAAAAACCACATGACAAATGCGGCGGCGACAGCGATGAAAATGCCGTAATGCATGGTGGAATGATACGTAATGGCATCAAAAAAGTCGGAGTGAAGCGATGCGCTTTCTTTCACCGGCTTTGATTTAAATCCCTCATCGGACAAAACGGAACGGATGATGGCGTTCGTTACATGCAAAGCAATATAGTTCATCATAATCGTAATAATGACTTCATGCACTTTTAAATACGCCTTTAGCACGCCCGGGATCAGCCCCCAAAGCGCTCCGGCGAGGGCGGCCGCCAAAATGGCGAGCGGCAAATGGATGATTTTCGGCAAGTCGAACGACACGCCGACCCAGACGGCCGCCAGCCAGCCGACGATCAGCTGCCCTTCGACCCCGATGTTAAACAAGCCGGTGCGAAAAGCAAACGCCACCGCCAACCCGGTTAAAATGTACGGCGTCGTCTGGCGGATCGTTTCGCCGATATAGTACGTATCGCCAAATGCCCCGTACACGAGAGCGTAAAACCCAGCGATCGGGTTGTAGCCGCTCACGAGCATGACGATGGATCCGGCAGCCATGCCGAGCAAGACGGCCAATACAGGAATCAACAATTGCTGGAGACGGTTTGACTTCATCACGACACACCTGCTTCCTTCCGTTTGCTTCCGGCCATCAGCAGCCCGAGCTCTTGTTCCGTCGTCTCTTTCGGATCGACGATGGCGACAATTTTCCCTTCATAAATAACGGCGATCCGGTCGCTGACGTTCATGACTTCATCGAGCTCAAATGAGACGAGCAGCACCGCTTTGCCGCGGTCGCGCTGTTCGATGAGCCGCTTATGGATAAACTCGATCGCGCCGACGTCAAGCCCCCTTGTCGGCTGGGCGGCGATCAACAAATCCGGGTCGCGGTCAACTTCGCGGCCGATGATCGCTTTTTGCTGGTTTCCGCCCGACAGCGCCCGCGCCTTCGTATATTCATCCGGCGTGCGCACGTCAAATTCGCGGATGAGCTGACGCGCTTTGTCGTAGATCGCTTTAAAGTTCAGCACGCCCCGCTTTGAATACGGCGGCTTGTAATACGTTTGCAGCACCATGTTTTCGCCGATCGGAAAATCGAGGACAAGCCCGTGCTTATGCCGGTCTTGCGGAATATGGCCGACGCCGGCTTCGATGATTTTGCGCGGCGGCAAGTTCGTAATATCGCGGCCGTTCAGCTTCACCGTGCCGGATTCCGCTTTCAGAAGGCCGGTAATCGCCTCGATCAGCTCGGTTTGCCCGTTGCCGTCGACCCCGGCGATGCCGACGATCTCCCCGGCGCGCACCGTCAAGTTCAAACTGTTGACCGCTTTGATCCCGCGCGCGTCCTTGACGACTAAGTCTTTAATTTCCAACACCGATTTTCCCGGTTCAGCCGGTTTCTTAGCGGTCGTAAACTGCACCTCGCGGCCGACCATGAGCGCCGCCAGCTCGTTCGGGTTCGTTTCCGCGACCTCAAGCGTCGCGATCCCTTTGCCGCGGCGGATGACGGTGACGCGGTCGCACACTTCCATAATTTCTTTTAGCTTATGGGTGATTAAAATGATCGATTTTCCTTCGCGGACGAGCGTGCGCATAATTTGGATGAGCTCGCGGATTTCCTGCGGCGTCAAAACCGCTGTCGGTTCGTCAAAAATCAAAATATCCGCGCCGCGGTAGAGCGTTTTTAAAATTTCCACGCGCTGCTGCATGCCGACGGAAATGTCGGCAATTTTCGCTGTCGGATCGACCGCCAGCCCATACCGTTCCGACAGCTCGCGCACCTCCTGTTCGGCCCGCTTCATATCGATCGTTCCCGCCCGCGTCGGTTCGCTGCCTAAAATGATGTTTTCCGTCACCGTGAACGTATCGACGAGCATAAAGTGCTGATGCACCATGCCGATGCCAAGATCGTTGGCGACGTTCGGGTCGGTGATGCGCACCGGCTTTCCTTTGACGCGGATTTCGCCGCCGTCTGGCTGGTATAAACCGAACAGCACGTTCATGAGCGTCGATTTGCCGGCCCCGTTTTCGCCAAGCAGAGCGTGTATCTCCCCCTTTTTCACTTGCAGCGTAATGTTGTCATTGGCGACAAACGTGCCAAACACTTTGCGGATATTGAGCATTTCAATCACGTATTCCAAGCGATTCACTCCTTACTGCAGCGGGGTCAAAATCACAAAATGAGAGGCGGCAGCAAAACAGCCGCCCTTCATTTTATGATTTTGAAGAAGGCTAGCGGCGCGCACTAGCCTTCTTCGCCGTTGTTCGTCACTTGATCGTCGCAGCGAATTGCTCGTACTCTTTCCGATTCGTCGGCACTTTCACTTCGCCTTTGATGATTTTTTGCTTCCATTCGTCAACTGTTTTTAACACGTTCTCCGGAATGTTGTCTTGCGTCGGGGCAATGCCAACCCCATTTTCCGGCAACCCGTACTCAATCGTTTTGCCGCCCGGGAAGTCGCCGTCTTTCGCCCGTTTCGCCGTGTCATAGACAGCGACGTCGACGCGTTTCACCATCGAAGTGAGCGTTACGTTGTACGTTTTGCCGCCGACTTTCACTTCCCCTTCCGGTGCTTGGTCTTTATCAACGCCGATCACCCAAATTTCACGGTTCGGATCTTTTTTCTTCAAGTCTTTTGCCTCTGAGAAAACACCGTTTCCAGTCGCCCCGGCCGCATGGTAGATGATGTCGACGCCGGAAGCGTACATGCTCGAAGCGATCGCTTTCCCTTTATCCGCTTGGTTAAACGCCCCTGCGTATTGCACTTGAACGGTCGCCTTCGGGTTGACCGCTTTCACGCCGGCGCGGAATCCGCTTTCGAATTTTTCGATCAACGGAATTTCCATCCCACCGACAAAGCCGATTTTATTCGTTTTCGTCATCAAACCGGCAACAACGCCGACAAGGAACGAGCCTTCATGCTCCTTGAACGTGATGCTGGCGACGTTTGGCTCATCAACAACCGTGTCGACGATGGCGAAATGTTTTTTCGGGTTTTGCTTCGCGACTTCTTTCACCGCGTCGCCCATCAAATACCCGATGCCGAAAATCAAGTCAAAGTCGCTGCGCACGAGCTTGTTTAAGTTGGTTGGATAATCGGTGTCGCTCGTCGACTGCAAATAGTCGTACCCACCGCGTCCTTTTTCTAGCCCGTTGTCTTTGCCGAACTTTTGAATCCCTTCCCACGCGGACTGGTTAAACGATTTGTCATCAACGCCGCCGACGTCGGTGACCATGGCGACGCTAAACGTATCTTCCTTATTATTGCCTCCCGCATTGTTGCCGGCTTGTCCGCAGGCGCTAAGCAGCGTGCCGGCGGCAAACAGAACGGACAACGCCCATCCGAATCGTTTTTTCATCATCCATTCCCCCTAAGCTGAAAAGTTTGTTCCTAAATTAGTATGAAACTTCCGTTCACGTTCTATGTACCCCTTTCACCTCCTTAAAAACCAAACCGTTTCCGCATGACATGAAAGCTGAATTTGTCGGAACGGAAGTAGTTGGTCGAGTAAAAAATCGGCTCGTCGTTTTTGTCGAAATGCATTTGCTTGAGCACGAGCAGGGCGGTTTCCGGGTCGCATTGCAAAATCGGCGACACTTTTTCATGATAGCCGAGCGGCTCGATGCGCGCAACTGCATAGGCGATGTCGCGGTGCGTTTGGTTGTGCAAGTTTTCAAACAACGATTCGTGTTCGTACGAAATGCCTTTTGGCAAATACTTGCACAAAATTTTATCGAGGCAATAGACGACCGGCTCCCCGTCGGCGGTGCGCACCCGCTCGATCAACAAAATCTCGTCGTCCGGGCGGCATTGAAAACGGCGCATATCGTCTTCTGTCGGCAGCTGGATGGAAGAAGACAAAAAAATCGTTCCCGGTTTTCGTCCGGCTTGGCGGATCATATCCGTGACGCTCGACAGCTGCTCGATGCCGGACGTAAACAGCGGCCGGGCGTTGACAAACGTTCCGACGCCATGGCGGCGGATGATGATGTTTTCCTCCTCCAGCACCCGCAGCGCTTCCCGCAGCGTCGCCCGGCTGACGCCAAGCTGTTTGGCAAGCTCAAACTCAGACGGCAGCTTTTGCTTTTCTTTGTACACGCCAGTTTCAATATCGTGTTTCAAACGGTCGATGACTTGCAAGTACAGATGGCGGTTGTCTGATTTGATTGACATGACAACGTCCTCCACTGATCTCCTGTAAGAGTCAGACCTCTGACATTAGACATATAACCTTTTTGAGACTACTATATCATTTTTTACTGGCCAAATAAATAGGGTTATCAAATTTTGTCGAAAAAAAAGATATGTTTATGGAAGCGCTTCCAATGCGACATACGATTGGCAGGCAGGTGGCATCGACCTGCCTGCTTAGCGATCAGGGCTTGCGATGCAGCGCAAAAGACTGTTGATTTCAGCCCATGTTCAATGGAAAAACCTCGTGACGCCAGCGCTTTTCTGACAAAATGCTCTGAGGCCCATTTTCCGCCGAGTGCTACGACGTCTTTTTCAAATCTTCTTTCGACCAAAGAACCGCGCGCGGTTTGCTCCCTTCGTACGGACCGACGACGCCTCGCTCCTCCATGGCGTCGATCAGCCGGGCGGCGCGGTTGTAGCCAATGCGGAAGCGGCGCTGCAGCATCGACACAGAAGCGCTTTGCATTTCCACAACAAGGCGGACGGCCTCTTCATACAAGTCGTCTTCGAAGGCCGATGCGTTCGCCTCCTCTTCCGGTACGATCATCTCCTCGTAATATTGGGCCTGCTGCTGGCCGATGACAAATTGGACGACGTCTTCCACTTCTTGATCGGACACAAATGCGCCTTGCACGCGCACCGGTTTGGACGCGCCCATGGGCAAAAACAGCATGTCGCCGCGGCCGAGAAGTTTTTCCGCCCCGCCCACATCGAGAATGGTGCGTGAGTCAATTTGCGATGAGACGCTGAACGCGATGCGTGACGGAATGTTGGCCTTAATGACGCCCGTGATAACGTCAACCGACGGGCGTTGAGTGGCGATGATCAAGTGAATGCCGGCCGCGCGCGCCATTTGCGCCAACCGAGTGATCGCCTCTTCCACATCTGACGAAGCGACCATCATCAAGTCAGCCAGTTCGTCAATGATGACGACGATATATGGCAAAAGCGGCTGCTGCTCCAGCGCGGCTTCGTTCTGCTGACGGATATGCTCGTTATACCCTTCAATGTTGCGCGTGCCGGTATGGGAAAACAGCTCGTAGCGCCGTTCCATTTCTTGGACGACTTTTTTCAGCGCTTGAGCCGCTTTTTTCGCATCGGTGACGACCGGCGTCAACAGATGCGGAATGCCATTGTAGACGCTTAGCTCGACCATTTTCGGGTCAATCATCATCAACTTCACTTCATGGGGCTTGGTGCGCATGAGCAGGCTGACGATAATGCCGTTGATGCAGACGCTTTTCCCGCTCCCGGTAGCGCCGGCGATCAACAAATGCGGCATTTTGTTCAACTCGGCGGCAACGACTTCCCCGGAAATGTCGCGCCCGAGCGGGATCAACAGCTTGGATTCGGACCTTGTGTGCTCGACCGCCTCCAGCACTTCGCGCAGCGAGACGGTGGCGATCTCCTCGTTCGGCACTTCGATGCCGATTGCGGACTTGCCGGGGATGGGCGCTTCAATGCGGATGTCTTTCGCCGCCAAGGCGAGCGCCAAGTCGTCGCTTAAGCTGACGATTTTGCTTACTTTCACCCCGACGTCCGGGTACACTTCATATTTTGTCACCGCCGGGCCAAGGTGCACCTGCGTCACTTTCGCCTTGACGCCAAAGCTTTGGAACGTTTTTTCCAGCTTGCGCGCATTGGCATAAATATTCGCATGGTCGGTCGATTGCCCAGCCGGCTTTGGCGGACGGAGAAGTTCAAGCGGCGGCAAATCGTAATTGGCATTTTCATGCTCGGAAAACGCCAACGGCGGGGATGCCCCCCCTTCGCTGTCGTCATCTTCCGCAGGCAGCTGTTTCTCTTCTTCCGGCTCGGCGGTCGCCCGGACGGCGGCAAAATCGGATATGATCGGCGGCGGCGAAAGCAATTCGTCGTCCGCCTCAGCAGCCCTGGCTTCTGCCGATTCCTCGGCCGGATAGGCGGCCGTCCGCCGTGAACGCCGGCCTCGTTCTACACTCGCTCGCCGTTTTCTCCCCGCGAGCCATTGTTTCACATCGGCGACGAACGCCAGCCATTCCTTCCGCACAAGCGCGGCCGCCCCAACAACTATCTGTCCGATCGTTTCGCGCAGCGATTTCCCGGTCAATACGACAAAGCCGACTACAAACAGCAGAAAACAAATCCATTTTGTCCCGAGCGAATCAAACAGCTGATAGCTGGCGGCAAATAACAGGGCGCCGACCATTCCGCCCCCTAAATCCACATCGGCCGCCTTGCCGCTTGCTTCGTTCCAAAACAGCCCCCACGTCGTCCGAATGATGCTCGGATCAAGCTCACCGCGCCGCGACATGAGTTCAAACAGCTTGTCATGGCTCAAAAGCAGAAGCGCCGCTGTGATGACTGACACGCCGACAAACGGACGGCTCGCCCATGACGGCCACGATCGTTTCCAAATGAGGATGAGCGATAAAATGAACACTCCCCCTATTAACAGCATGTACCATTCGCCGAAAAAAAAGCGGCCGACAAGCACGAATGTTTCCCCGACAAGCCCGAGGCGGGCCATCGCCACAACGGCAACAGCCAGCAGCCCGAGACCGATCAATTCAAAGCGAATCGTCTCCGTCCATGACTGTTTCTTTGGCGGTTTTCCTTTTTTTTGTCGCTTTCGTTTCGCCATGATCGCTCACTCCAGCATGAATGAATTGGCAAGCCGGAAAAAAGCAGCCAACAATGGCTGCTTTTTTCCGTTTGTCTATTATTATATCATGAACAACTTGACAATTCATTACGATGTTGCGACAGAAACCGGAAACCGCACCCCTGGCGCATACTTAGCGTTTAAAAAATGATAGGGGTTGGTGCTTAAGTTTTGCACGATTTCATATTCGCCCGTATCGGTCATTTGGACGAGCAACGGGATGCCTTCGTAATGCACTAGCTTTTGCTTTTCATACGCGGCCGCATCGACCGGGAACACCAAATGTTCCGGCATGATCGTGTACAAAATCATTGGATCATCTTCCCTTCGCCGCCTTTTTTCGCTTCGATCAGCTGGCGCAGCTTCGCCATGGCCTGTGAGACGCCGCCCACTTCATCGATCAAGCCGTACCGGACCGCATCGGGACCGACGACGTTCGTGCCGATGTCGCGCGTCAAATTGCCTTTGGAAAACATGAGCTCTTTAAACTTCTCCTCGCTAATGTTGGAATGCTTCGTTACGAAGCGGACGACGCGTTCCTGCATTTTATCCAAATACTCAAACGTCTGCGGGACGCCAATGACAAGCCCCGTCAAACGGATCGGATGAATCGTCATCGTCGCCGTCTCAGTGATGAACGAATAGTTGCACGAAACGGCGATCGGCACGCCGATCGAATGGCCGCCGCCAAGCACGATGGAAACGGTCGGTTTTGACAGCGAAGCGAGCATTTCCGCAATCGCAAGCCCGGCCTCCACATCACCGCCGACCGTATTTAAAATGACGAGCAGCCCTTCGATTTTCGGATTTTGCTCAATGGCGACGATTTGCGGGATCACATGTTCGTATTTTGTCGCCTTGTTTTGCGGCGGCAGCTGAATATGACCTTCAATTTGGCCGACAATCGTCAGACAATGAATGTTCGTATCCGGTTCCATTTGCGGGACGTTCGTCTGCCCAAGCTGGGTGATGGCAGCAGTGGCCTCTTCCGTTTTCGTTTCCGGTTTTTCTTCCGTCTCTTCCTGAAGGTAACGCTCCTTGTCCATCGATTCCTTCTCCTTTCTATCGGTCATACGTTTAGTATGGCCGAAAAGAAAAAGAAAAATGCCGGCAACGGTTCACCGTTTCCAGCATTTCCCTTGGACTTTGAGCATGATTGCGTTATACCTCCATAATAATCGGCAAAATCATCGGCTTTCGCTTCGTTTTCTCAAACAAAAACTGGCTTAGCGCCTCGCGAATGTTCGCCTTTAACGATGACCATTCCAGCATGTATGATTCCAGACAGCGCTTAATGATCTCCGCCACCATTTGCTCAGCCTCTTCCAACAGCGTCTCCGCCTCGCGCATATAAACGAATCCGCGCGAGATGATTTCCGGTCCAGCAGCAATCGTTTTCGCTTCTTTGTTTAGTGTCACCACGGCGATCAAAATGCCGTCCTGCGACAACAAACGCCTGTCGCGCAACACAATGTTGCCGACGTCGCCGATGCCGAGGCCATCGATTAAAATGTTGCCGTACGGCACTTTACCGCCAGGGCGGGCGGCTCCGCCGCGAAATTCGACCACTTCACCTTTGTCAAGCAAAAACGTCCGCTCTTCCGAGATGCCGACCGCCTTCGCCAACCGGGCGTGCGCTTTTTGCATCCGATATTCCCCATGCACCGGAATAAAGTATTTTGGCTTCATTAAATTGAGCATCAACTTTAATTCTTCTTGGCAACCGTGCCCAGATACGTGCACTTGCCGGTCGCGGTAAATCACGTTGGCGCCGGCCCGATACAAGGCGTCGATCGTTTTCGAAAACCCAAGCTCATAGCCCGGCATGACAGAAGCGGCGACGATGACGGTATCCCCTTCTTTGATGTTCGCTTGTTTGTTCGCTTGACGCGCCATGCGCCAAAGCGCGCTCATCGGCTCGCCATGACCCCCGGTCGTCAAAATGACGAGTTCATCATCCCCATAGCGGTCCAAGTCGTAGGCAGAAATCGTCACCTTGTCCGGCAGATGCAAATAACCGAGGCGGACGGCGATGTCCATAATTTTATGCAGCGTTTTGCCGATCACCGCCACCTTGCGCCCGTACTGCTTGGCGGCGTAAAGCACTTGTTGGATGCGCGTAATGTTCGAGGCATAGCAGGCGACAAACACGCGCCCTTTCGCGTGGCCGATCACATCTGCAATCTCATGGGCGACGGCTGTATCAGAGCCGCTGTAGCCCGGACGCTCGGCATTCGTGCTGTCCGACAAAAGACAAAGCACCCCTTGTTCGCCGATTTGCGCCATTTTCCCCAAGTCGGCGCGATTATTGCCATACGGCGTCTGGTCAAATTTAAAATCGCTCGTGTACACGATCGCCCCTTGCGATGTATGCAGGCTGATGCCGATCGAATCGGGGATGCTGTGGATCGTGCGGAAAAACGTCACTTTTGCTTTGTCAAACAGCAGTTCAGCGTCAGGATGAATTTCATTCAGTTTGGCGTTTGCAATGCCTTGCTCTTTTAAAATCGCTTCCGCCAACCCGAGCGTCAGCTTCGTCCCGTAGACTGGCACAGACAGCTGCTTGAGCACGTAGGCGATCGCTCCCATATGCTCCTCATGCCCGTGAGTGAGAAAAATCGCCTGAATGCGGTGCTGCCGTTCAATTAAGTAGGCAATGTCCGGGATGACTTTGTCAATGCCAAACATCTCATCTTCCGGGAACATCACCCCGGCATCGAGGACGAAAATGTCCTCGTCCAATTCGACGACATACATGTTTTTGCCGATTTCCCCGACTCCCCCAAGGGCAAAAATGCGTATTTTCTCTACTGGCTTTATTTTGGATTTCAAGGCTGCGTCCTCCCAATTGTGATGCTAACCCGCTCAAAGTCACTTGCCTTTATTATAACGAATTGACGCCAAAAAACACAAGATGGTTCATGAACGAGCCGGCGCATTTCACCGTCTCGACAAAAAAGCCCCAACGTCCGAACCGACGCTGGGGTCATTTGCTGCACGGATATGGCCATCAAGCATCAAGCAGACGGCTGAGCTCGTTTCGCTCCTGCTCGGTGAGCGGAACGAGCGGAAGGCGCACCGAGCCGACATCCAAGCCGCGCAACTGCAGGGCGGTTTTCACCGGCACCGGGCTCGGCGCAGCGAACAGCCCTTTCATGAGCGGCAGCCATTTCCGGTGCAACGCGGCGGCGGCTTGATGGTCGCCGGCCTGGAACGCACGAATCATTTGTTGCATTTCGTTGCCGATGATGTGCGATGCAACAGAAACCACGCCGGCGCCGCCGATCGCCAACACCGGCAGCGTCAAGCTGTCATCGCCGCTATACAGCTGAAAATCGTCCGGCGTGCGTTCAATGATTTCCGCCATCGCTTCTAAATTGCCGCCGGCTTCTTTGACCGCGACAATATTCGGAATCGCTGCCAGCCGAATGACGGTCTCAGGAGCGAGGTTGACCGACGTGCGCCCCGGCACGTTGTACAACATGACCGGCAGCGGCGTGCTCTCAGCGATCGCTTTAAAATGCTGATACAGCCCTTCTTGATTCGGTTTGTTGTAATATGGCGCCACAAGCATGACAGCGTCGACGCCTGCTTCTTCCGCCCGTTTCGTCAGCTCGATCGAGGCGCGCGTATTGTTCGTTCCCGTCCCAGCAATAACCGGCACGCGGCCATTGACGACGGAAACGACATGGCGGAACAGTGCGACTTTCTCTTCCGTCGTCAACGTCGGCGATTCGCCGGTCGTGCCTGCGACAACAAGCGCATCCGTGCCGTTGTCAAGCAAATAGTTGACGAGTTCTGTCGTTTTCGCTAAATCTAAGTTTCCTTTTCGGTCAAAGGGGGTGACCATCGCAGTGACGACATTCCCGAACTGAACCACGGTTTTCACTCCTCATTTTCAAATCGGTTGATCATTCGTCCTGTTCGGCCTCGGACAAGCAAAAGGCGTCGTGCAAGGCATTGACGGCCTTTTCCATATCGTCTTGTTTGACTAATACCCAAATGGTCGTATGGCTGTCTGCCGATTGCAAAATTTGGATGCCTTGCTCCGATAGAGCGGTGACGATTTTGGCCGTTACTCCCGGCACACCGGCAATGCCGGCGCCAACGACCGACACTTTGGCGCAGCGGGGCGTCACAACCGGATCATAGCCAATGCGGCGCAAAGCGGCTATCGCTTTTTCCGTCATATCTCCGCTCACCGTATAGACGACGCCGTACGGTGAAATGTTGATAAAGTCGACGCTGATTCCTTCGTGAGCCATCGCCTGAAATACATCCGACTGCAGTTCATAATGCCCTTCTTTTGCCAACACTTTCATTTGCGTCACATTGGCGACGTACGTAATGCCCGTGACGAGACGCTCTTTCACATCGCTTCCTCTTTGACCGCGCACCGATGACGTAACGAGCGTCCCTGGCCCATCGGAATACGTTGAACGGATGCGCAGCGGTACTTTCGCCTGCATGGCGATTTCCACCGCGCGCGGATGGATCACTTTCGCCCCTTGGTACGCCATATTGCAAATTTCCGTATAGGTGACAACTTCCAACGGCCGAGCATTTTCGACAATGCGCGGGTCGGCCGTCATCACGCCATCGACATCGGTAAAAATGTCAACCCACTCGGCGTTTAGCGCCGCGCCGAGCGCCGCGGCCGATGTATCGCTCCCGCCGCGCCCGAGCGTTGTGATGTCTCCGTTTTCCGCCATGCCTTGAAAGCCGGCGACGACGACGACGTCGTATTCCCGAAGCGCTTCAAGCAACCGTTCGCAGCGCATTTCAACAATTTTGGCGTTCGTATGATCACTGGTCGTGCGAAATCCGGCTTGCGCGCCGGTAAACGCCGTCGCCTTGATGCCGTGTTCGTTCAGCAAGTTGCTGAACACGACGCTCGAAATGATTTCCCCGCACGCCATAAGCATATCTTGCTCGCGCTTCGTCACATGGTGACGGGCTCCGCCGATCAAGCCAAGAAGCGTGTCGGTCGCATACGGATCGCCTTGGCGGCCCATCGCTGATACAACGGCGACGACTTTGTACCCATCTTCAAGCGCGTTTTCAATATGGCGGCGCGCCAAGTTTCGCCCGCGTTCGTCGCGGACGGACGTGCCGCCGAACTTTTGAACAATGATTTTCATGATAACACCCCGATGCTCGTTAAATGAGCCCGAGCTTCAGCAAACTTTCGGCAATTTGCACGGAATTTGAAGCAGCCCCTTTTAGCAAGTTGTCGGCAACAATCCATAAATGAAAGGCGCGGCTGTTGTCCAAATCGCGGCGGATGCGGCCGACAAAGACGTCGTATTGGCCGACGCAGTTGGCCGGCATCGGATACAGCTGTTCGCTCGGATCGTCTTGGAGAACGACGCCCGGCGCCTCGCGCAGCACCGCTTGCAAATCGGCAGCCGTGACGCCGTCTTGCTCGATCTCGATATACACCGACTCCGAATGCCCGCTCGCCACCGGAATGCGCACGCACGTCGCCGCGACGCTCAGCTCGGGCATATGCATGATTTTTTTCGTTTCGTTGATCATTTTCATCTCTTCGAACGTAAACCCGTTATCTTGAAACTTATCGATTTGCGGAATGGCGTTAAACGCGATTGGGTAATGCTTCCGGTCCGATTTGACCGGCAAAATGGTTGCCTCGAACGGCTTATTGTCAAGCACCGCCTTCGTCTGCTCGTACAGCTCTTCAATCGCCTGCGCCCCTGCTCCCGAGACGGCCTGGTACGTGGAAACGATGACGCGGGATAAGCCGAACGCCTTCCGAATCGGCTCAAGCGCCACGACCATTTGAATCGTCGAGCAGTTCGGATTGGCGATGATGCCGTTATGCCATGTCAAATCGCTTTCGTTCACTTCCGGGACGACAAGCGGCACGTTTTCCTCCATCCGGAATGCGCTCGTGTTGTCGATGACAATCGCCCCGCGCCGAACCGCCTCCGGCGCCAATGCTTTCGACACTGCGCCGCCAGCGCTGAATAAGGCGATATCAACCCCATCAAAGCGCTCGGGCGCGGCGGCCTGCACTTCAATCTCTCTGCCGCGGAAGCGCATTTTTTTGCCAGCCGAGCGTTCTGACGATAACAACGTTAATGTTCCGACCGGGAAGTTCCGGTCTTCAAGCGTCCGCACCATTTGTTGTCCGACTGCCCCCGTGGCTCCGACGACAGCGACATGGTATTGTTTTTCAGCCATCAGCCATTCTCCTTCCACATCGTCACTCTAAAGAGGTGAATTCATAGTCTTTATTTTATCACATTCCGCTGCGGACGAGAGAAAATTTTTCTGCCCGGCGTCGATTTTCCACACCCTCCGTTAGTCGTTGTAACGGAACCGTTCGATCACAACTGGCTGCAGCTGCTTTCCTTCCAAGGCGGCAAGCACAGTGTCACGCAGGAGCGTCATGCGCGCCACCATCGAGTTCGGTTTGGCGTGCGGAGCATCTTGGCCAAACGGGATGAAGTAAATGTTTTTCGCCGCCATCAGCCGCATCAAATTGACGCCGTTTAAGCCGAGGGCGTCATTCGTGGAAATGCCGAGCACGACCGGGCGGTGGTTGCGCATCGTCGCCTTGGCGGCCATCAACACCGGTGAATCGGTCATGGCGTTTGCCAGCTTGCTCATCGAGTTGCCGGTCAGCGGCGCGATGACCATGCAGTCGAGCGGGATTTTCGGCCCGAGCGGTTCAGCCTTGACGATCGTGTCAATCACCTCGTTCCCGGTCAATTGCTCGAGTTTTTTCACCCACTCTTCCCCTTCGCCAAACCGGGTGTTCGTCGTCTTCACCGTATACGTGACGATTGGCAGCACCTCCGCCCCTTCATTCACGAGTTTTTCAATTTCCGGGAACACAGCGTCATACGTGCAGTGCGATCCAGTCAGGCCGAAGCCGATCCGCTTCCCCTTCAGGCTTTTTTCGCTCATTGTTTATTCTCCTCCCGTTTCTGTAAATCTTGATACAAAAGCTGCGCCAAGACGTTGGCGATAATTTGTCCGGCCGTTTTCGGCGCGACGACCCCCGGCAGCCCAGGCGCCAAGATGGCTTTCACTCCGCGCTTTTCAGCATAGCGGAAATCGGTGCCGCCCGGCTTTGACGCCAAATCGATGATCAGCGTATGGGCCGGCATTTTCGCGATGACGCTCGCCGTTACAATCAAATGGGGGACGGTGTTAACACAAACGTCGATATCGCGCACTTCTTTTTCCAAATCATTCAAATGAAACGGTTCAAGCCCCATTTCCGTAATGCGGGCCAAATGTTCCGACCGGCGCGCCCCGACTTTCACTTTTGCCCCCAAAGCGGCAAATGTCCGGGCGACGGTCATGCCGACGCGCCCCAATCCTAAAACGGCGATGCGGGAACCGTGAATCGTAAAATCGGTGTGCTGGATCACCATCATCACCGTTCCTTCAGCGGTCGGGATCGAGTTGTAAATGGCGACATCATCGCGCTCAAACAGCTGGATGTATTTGCGCCCGGTCTTTTTCATCAGTTCGTCTAAATACGAGTTGCTGATGCCGGAATAAACGGTGCACCGCTTGGCTGTTTTTTGCACCATCTCTTCCGTGAACGGAATCGGCTCGTGGGAAAACACGCTGTTGACCTTGCCATCCAATGTCGTGCCGTGAACCGGCAAAATGATCGCATCCAGGTCGGCAAAATCGACCTCCTCGATCGACATCTTCGTCGCCCCGGTAAAATGGTGGGCGAGCTGGTCAAAGCCGACAAGCGACAATTTGGCGTCCAGTTCAACAAGCTTGCGAATCACTTCAAGTTGCCGCGCATCGCCGCCGATGATGGCGACATGCATTCCTGTCAACATCATATGTCCTCGTCACCTTCTTTACTGGCAAACTGCTCCGTTTCTTTTCCCATCTTATGTTGGAAGAAAAATATAGGTGAATGCTCTTGGCGGAAAAATAGGCCATTGGCGGGCGGCATTTTTTGCCCGCCCGTTTCTTACAATAGAAGTAGGGAAGAGGGAAGGGGGAAGGGGGAATCAGCGTGAGGCTGAGTGAATTAAGCGGCAAAGAAATCGTCGATGTGCGGCGGGCGGAGCGGCTTGGGGTGCTTGGGCAAACGGATTTGGAAATCAACGAGCAAACAGGGCAAATCGAAGCGTTGCTCATCCCGACTGGAAAATGGTTCGGGTTTCGCAAAGACGGGCAGGAAATTCGCGTGCCGTGGAAGTATATTCGCAAAATCGGCGCCGATATGGTGATGATCGACGCTCCGGAACAAGAATGACGGGCGCGCCAAACGAAAAAAGCTAACAACCTCACAACGGGTCGTTAGCTTTTTTTATGCCCGATAGGCGGCTACGATCGAAGCGGGCGCGGCAGCACGCCATCCGGGCTGATTAAGGCGAGCGCGTAATCATCGGTAAAAACGGTGCGCGCCAGCTCATTCACTTTTTCCACCGTGACGCTTTCAATTTCCTCGATAATCTCGTCAAGCGACCGATGGCGGCCGAGAAGAAGTTCGTTTTTGCCGTTGCGGCTCATGCGGCTGTTCGTGCTTTCAAGCCCAAGCATCAAGCTTCCTTTCATCTGTTCTTTGCTGTTATGCAGCTCTTTTTCCGTAATACCGTCTTCTTTCAACTGGCGCAGCGTCCGTTGGATCGTTTCAAACAAAACGTCAAGCTGGCTGCTCCCCGTGCCGGCGTAAATGGCGAGCAAGCCGCTGTCTTGGTAGGCGGAATGGTACGAGAACACCGAATACGCCAATCCGCGCTGTTCGCGCACTTCTTGAAACAGCCGGCTGCTCATGCTGCCGCCTAAAATATTGTTGAGGATCAGAAGCGGATACGCATCCGGGTGGCCGACCGGCAGGCCGTTGAACCCGATGCATACGTGCGCCTGCTCCGTGTCTTTTTTGCGCGCGAGCTTTTGCGGCGCAAACGTCGGCGTCCCTGACGGAGCGGGCTTGCGGGACGCAGTGAACGAGCCGAAATAACGTTCGACTTCAGTGATAAACCGCTCATCGACATTGCCGGCAACGGAAACGACAACGCGATCCGGAGTATAGTAGTCGGCCATATATTGGCGCAACGTGTCCCCCGTAAACGTGCGCAACGTCTCTTCCGTGCCTAAAATCGGGTAGCCGAGCGGATGACCCGCATAGCATGCCTTGCCGAGCAAATCGTGGACGATGTCATCCGGCGTGTCTTCGTACATTTTGATTTCCTCAAGCACCACGTTCCGCTCTTTTTGCAGCTCGTCCTCAACGAACGTCGAGTGGAAAAACATATCGGCAAGCATTTCCAACGCGAGCGGTGCATGTTCGTCCAACACTTTGGCGTAATAGCACGTATACTCTTTCGACGTAAAGGCGTTCACTTGCCCGCCGATGCTGTCAAACGCTTCGGCGATGTCCCGGGCCGTGCGCGTCGCCGTCCCTTTAAAAAACATGTGCTCTAAAAAGTGGGAAATGCCGTTGTTTTGTTCCGTCTCATTGCGCGAACCTGTGCCGATCCATACGCCGATGGCCACCGACCTTACAGTCGGAATTTGCTCCAGCACGATTCGCACGCCGTTTTTGCACGTGTACTTGTTAATCAACTCCATGTTCCTCCTGTTTTTTGGCCAGTCTTTTCTCGTCGAATAAGGCTGTCAGGCTGCCGATGGCATAGCCTTTCCGCTTGATCGAGGCGATCAGCTCATCGAGTGCGGCCGCCGTCGGCATCGTCGGATGCATCAAAATCATGGCGCCGGGATGGATTTTTGATGTTACCCGTTTCACTATAGCAGATGGCGACGGTTTTTGCCAATCAATTGTATCAACGCTCCACATGATCGTCTTCATGCCGAGCTCGGCGGCGATGTTGACGACGTCATCACGGTAGCTGCCGCTCGGCGGGGCAAACCATTTGCATTTGACCGACGTCGCCGCTTCAATGACTTCATTCGTCTTTTCCAGTTCGCGGCGGACCGCTTCGCTGCTGAGCGTTTTCATATCCGGATGGCTGTAGGAATGGTTGCCGATTTCATGGCCGGCATCTGCTATCATTTTTGCCATCTCCGGATGGTTTTTTACCCATCGCCCTTCCAAAAAGAACGTCGCCTTCACCCCGTGTTTTTTCAACGTCTCAAGCATATCGGGGATGTATTCTTCCCCCCAGGCCACGTTGATGAGCAGCGAGACCATCGGTTTGTCGGGGTGGCCGCGATAGATCGGCGCCGGCGGCAAGTCATCCAAATGAACGCGCGGCGGCACTTGGCGGAACACGAGTTTTCGTTCATCGAACGTTCCCGTTTTCTTCATGTTTTCATAAGAGGCGTCAATATCGACAGCGAGCCCGTTGTACCCCGGCGTCGCCTTCCACACTTTATCAATGACCGCATCCTGGGCGGGAATTTCGTATTGCTTCGCCTGCTTGACAATCGTCTCGTACAGTTTGTCGCGTTCTTTCATGGCGGTCATTTCCGCCGGGCGCCAGCTCTCGATGTAGCCGCCGACCGGAGGCCACTGAACCGCCATCCAAGCGATGAGAAACATGACCGCTAGCGCCATGTATCGGGCATAGCCGTTGTTCACCCTTGTCCCCCTCCTTTTTCACTACTACAACCATATGTCTACGGGAGACAAGTTAGAACATAGCAAAAGAGCCTTAAGAAACAAATTCCTAAGGCTTCATGCGTTGGCGCTCCGGCCGTCTTCCGCGTTTTTCCCGCGGCGGCTCGGCAATGCCGCGCTGCTCGCGCAACACCGCTTTGCGCGACAAGTTGACGCGCCCTTGTTTATCGATTTCGGTCACCTTCACCAAAATTTCATCGCCGATCGACACGACGTCTTCCACTTTGCCGACCCGCTCCTCGGCCAGCTCGGAAATGTGGACGAGCCCGTCCTTGCCGTTGAACAGCTCGACGAACGCGCCGAATTTTTCGATCCGTTTCACCTTGCCTAAATACACTTTCCCCACTTCGACTTCGCGGACGATGTCTTCGATGATTTGCTTTGCTTTTTGGTTGGCCGCTTCATCGACAGAGGAGATGAAAATCGTGCCGTCTTGCTCGATATCGATTTTCACGCCGGTTTCATCGATGATTTTATTGATTTGTTTGCCGCTCGGCCCAATGACCTCGCGGATTTTATCCGGATTGATGTGCATGATCAAAATTTTCGGCGCATATTTGGACAGCTCTTTGCGCGGCTCGCTGAGCGTTTGCATCATATGGTCCAAAATTTCCAAGCGCCCTTTGCGCGCCTGCATGAGCGCCTCTTCCAAAATGTCGCGCGTCAGCCCTTTAATTTTAATGTCCATTTGCAGGGCGGTGACGCCTTTTCTCGTGCCGGCGACTTTGAAGTCCATATCGCCGAGATGGTCTTCAATGCCTTGAATGTCGGTCAAAATTGTGTAATGATCGTCTTGTTTCACCAGCCCCATGGCAATGCCGGCGACCGGCGCTTTAATCGGCACCCCGGCATCCATCATCGCCAGTGTGCTCGCGCAAATGCTCGCCTGCGATGTCGATCCGTTTGACTCGAGCACTTCCGAAACGAGGCGGATCGTGTACGGAAACTCGCGCTCCGACGGCACGACCGGCTCCAACGCCCGCTCCCCAAGCGCGCCGTGTCCGATTTCGCGCCGCCCCGGCCCGCGCATCGGCCCGGTTTCGCCGACGGAAAACGGCGGGAAGTTGTAATGATGCATGAACCGTTTCGATTCTTCCAAATCAAGCCCGTCCAAAATTTGTACATCGCCGAGCGCCCCGAGCGTACAAACGCTCAACACTTGCGTTTGGCCGCGCGTAAACAAGCCCGACCCGTGCGTGCGCGGCAAGACGCCGACCGCCGACGACAGCGGGCGGATTTCATCGACTTTGCGCCCGTCCGGACGGATTTTCTCAACTGTAATCAAACGGCGCACTTCTTCTTTCACAAGCTTGTGCAAAATTTCCTGCACTTGCTTCAGCTTCTCTTCATCCGCCTCTTCCGCTTCGTACTTGGCGATGACGCCCGCTTTTACATCCTCGATGGCAGCATCGCGCGCCAGTTTTTCCGGCACTTGCACCGCCCGCTTAATATCTGCTTCCGCAAGTTGGCGGATTTCCGCCTCCAACTCAGGATCGGGTTCATACAAGACGACTTCCATTTTTTCTTTGCCGACCTGGGCGGCAATTTCCTCTTGGAAAGCAATGAGCCGCTTGACTTCTTCGTGGCCGAACATGATCGCTTCGAGCATCACTTCTTCCGGCACTTCATCCGCGCCGGCTTCGACCATGTTGATGGCATCTTTCGTCCCAGCGACGACAAGATGCAGATCGCTTTTTTCCATCTGCTCGACCGTCGGATTGATGACAAACTGGCCATCGACGCGGCCGACGATGACACCGGCGATCGGTCCTTCAAACGGAATGTCGGAAATCGTCAACGCCGTAGACGCACCGATCAACGCCGCCACTTCCGGGGAGCAGTCTTGGTCGACGCTCATGACCATCGATACGACTTGCACTTCGTTGCGGAATCCTTCGGCAAACAACGGGCGGATCGGCCGGTCGATGAGCCGGCTCGCCAAAATCGCTTTCTCGCTTGGGCGGCCTTCCCGTTTAATAAACCCGCCCGGAATTTTCCCGACCGCGTACAGCCGCTCCTCGTAGTTGACCGTCAGCGGGAAAAAGTCCACATTTTTCGCTTCCCGCGATGCGGTAGCCGTGCTCAGCACCACCGTATCACCGTAGCGGACGAGCGCCGCCCCGTTCGCCTGTTTTGCCAGTTCGCCAGTTTCAATGACGAGCGGGCGTCCAGCCACATCGATGGAAAACACGCGTTTCTCTTGTTCCATACAGACGAGTACTCCTCTCTATGTACAAAAATAAGGGATCTGCTGATGATTAGTATAGACGAATTGGCGCTATTGTATCATCGCCGCGCAAACGGCGCCTATAAACTAGCAAAAAAGCGGGAATGCTCCCGCTTTTTTATCGACGTAATCCAAGTTTCTCAACTATTTCACGGTAGCGCGCCACATCTTTATTGCGCAAGTAGGCCAACAGCCGGCGGCGTTTCCCGACCATTTTCAGCAGGCCGCGCCGAGAATGATGGTCTTTTTTATGGACGCGCAAATGCTCATTCAAATTGTTGATTTGCTCTGTCAAAATCGCAATTTGCACTTCCGGAGAACCGGTGTCGTTCTCATGGACTTTGAATTGTTCGATGATTTCGCGTTTGCGCTCTTGCGTCAATGCCATCATGGTTCACCTCCCTAGTCTTCGATCCCCGGTTGCCGAGCGGGCGTCGGTGAGTCGCCTGGCCAAGCAACGGTTCGCATACACTGATTAGAATACCTCTTTTTCCGGCAAAATGCAAGTCTTTTCGTCCAAACGCCGGAAATACTGTTTTGCTTCTTCCTTGTCGCGGGCAATTTGCGCCGCCAGCTCGGCGACGCCGGCAAACTTGCGCTCGCTCCGCAGGCGGCGGTGCCACTCAACCGTCACCGTTTCCCCGTAAATGTCGCGCGCGAACGCAAACAAATGCACTTCCACGCTCGGCAACCCTTCGCGCGCCGCATGGAACGTCGGTTTGTAGCCGATGTTCGCCACCCCTTCGTACGTCCGGCCGCCAACGGTCGCTTTGACGGCGTAAACGCCGACCGCCGGCAATAGGTAGTCGCCATTTAACGCAATGTTGGCCGTCGGGAACCCGATCGTCCGCCCGCGCTGCTCCCCGGCGACAACCGTCCCTTCGATGTCATAAAAACGGCCGAGGAGGCGGGGGAGCTGATCGACCGCCCCTTCTTCAATGAGCTTCCGCACCCTTGTCGAACTCACCTTTTCCCCGTCGACGGCCAGCTTTGGAACAACGGTTTGCCCAAAGCGGCCACGCGCATGAAGCGGCATCGTCTCCATCGTCCCTTTTCCGAACCGGCCATAAGTGAAATCAAAACCGGCGACGACGTGCTTGACATGAAGCCCATCCAAATATTGATCGGCAAACTGCTCCGGCGGCAGGTTGGCGAACGCCGGTGTAAATTCGACGATATACAGTCGATTCACGCCAAGCGCCGCAACCAACTGCTCTTTTTTGTTAAGCGGGGTAATGAGACGAAGCTCAGGTTGTTTGCCAAGCACGACGGACGGATGAGGATGAAACGTCATCACCGCGCTTTCGTATCCGCGTTCATTCGCAATCTCGACCGCCGTCCGGATCACTTTTTGGTGGCCAAGGTGAATGCCGTCAAAATAGCCGAGCGCCATCACCGTCGGGGGAAGCGCCTGGCGCTCAAAGCGATGCGGATGCGAAAGAAATATCGTTTCCATGTCCATAACCCACCTTACTTTTTTCCGCGCTTCGCCCGGCGTCAACGAAACACTTTGAGCGGTTTCATCAAGCCCGGGCGCGCCGGATGCTTTACATACAGGGCCAGCGCCTCCCGCTCGGGCGTCACGAGCACGACCGGCCCGTCAAGCGCATGCAAAAAGGCGGGAAGCCGGAGCAGCGCCCCGTTTTTTACTTTCTCTGCTACTTTATCATTGATTTCATATTTCGGCAAATGAAAAAGCGCTTGCTCGATCGGAATGAGCAAGGCGGCGGCCGTTCCGTCGGCCGCCCGGCGCTCGACTTCTTCAAGCGTCACACAATCTTCAAGCCGAAACGGGCCGGACGCTGTGCGGATGAGATCGGACATATGAGCCGGATAGCCGAGCTGCTCGCCGACCGTCACTGCGAGCGTGCGGACATACGTGCCTTTGCTGCATGTGACGCGGAAGCGAAATGACACCGTCTCCCCGGCAAACAGCTCGCGATCATCGAGCAGCTCGAGCTCGTAAATCGTCACGCGCCGCGTCGGGCGCTCCACCTCGATGCCGGCGCGCGCATATTCATACAGCTTTTTGCCGCCGACTTTCACCGCCGAATACATGGGCGGCGTTTGCTCGATTTCCCCGATAAGGCGGCGGAAAACGGCTTCGATTTCCACCCGCGCAATCGGCCGCTCGACCGGCCGGACGGCAACGACGTCACCGTCGGCGTCTTCGGTCGTCGTCGCTGCACCGAGCGTCACTTCCCCTTCGTACGTTTTCGTCGCTCCGGTAAGAAATTCCGCAATGCGCGTCGCTTTGCCAAGGCAAAGCGGCAGGACGCCGGACACGTTTGGATCGAGCGTGCCGGTATGGCCGACTTTTTTTACCCCAAGCAGGCGGCGCACCTTTGCCACACAGTCGTGCGACGTTATTCCTTTTGGTTTGTTGAGCAGCAATACCCCGTCCATCGGCGCACCCTTTCCCTGTCTATACTCGCGCAACGGAAATGGATAGACGGTTCGTCTATCCATTGTTTGGACCATCCTCCGCCTCTTCCGGCCGGCGGCGGTCGCCGTCGGAAATTTCGCGGATCAGCCGCTCAATGCGGCTGCCGTATTCCATCGTTTCATCGATCTCAAACAAAATTTCCGGCGTTTTGCGCAGGCGAATGCGCTGCCCGATTTCCGAACGGATGAATCCTTTCGCCTTTTCCAGTGCTTTCAGCGTGTTCTCCCGCTGCTCGTCATCGCCTAAGACGCTAATGTACACTTTCGCTTGCTGCAAATCGCCGGTGACGCGCACATCGGTGACGGTGACGAAACCGATGCGCGGGTCTTTCAGCTTGCGGCCGATAATGTCGCTCAACTCTTTTTTCATTTGCTCGCCAACGCGAGTTGCTCGTATGTTCATCATCCATCACCTCGATTTACAACCACTCAAATGATGTGGACGCCCGCTCCAACTCGGGGAACGAATCGATCAAGGCCAAGGCCCGCTCGAGTTCCCGCTCAGCCGCCATTCGGCTCGACGCGATGGCGACAAGGCCGATTTTCGCCCGCTGCCATGCGTCTTGATAATCGAGTTCAGCCACAGAGACGTTGTACTTTTGCCGAATCCTTGTCAGCACCCGCTGCAGGACGGCCCGTTTGTCCTTCAGCGAGCGGGCGTTATAAATGAGACATTCGCATGCGGCAAAGCCGATCATGCCCGAGCCACTTCCTGCATGACGTACGCTTCAATAACGTCCCCTTCTTTAATGTCATTGAAGTTTTTGATCGTCAAGCCGCACTCATATCCTTGCGCCACTTCGCGCACATCGTCTTTATACCGTTTGAGCGAATCGATTTCGCCTTCGTACACGACGATGCCTTGGCGGATGAGGCGCACTTTGCTGTCGCGGGTGATTTTGCCGTCGGTGACATAGCAGCCGGCGATCGTGCCAACTTTGGACACTTTGAACGTTTGCCGCACTTCCGCTTGGCCGATGACTTTCTCTTCGTATTCCGGGTCGAGCATCCCTTTCATCGCCGCTTCAATTTCCTCAATGACGTTGTAAATGATGCGATGGAGGCGGATGTCGACTTTTTCCGATTCAGCGGCGCGCTTCGCATTCGCATCCGGGCGGACGTTAAAGCCAATGACGATAGCGTTCGATGCCGTCGCCAGTGAAATATCCGATTCGGTGATGGCGCCGACCGCCGCATGGATGATTTTCACCCGCACGCCTTCGACATCGATTTTTTGCAAGGCGGCAACCAGCGCCTCAACCGATCCTTGAACATCGGCTTTGACGATCAAGTTCAGCTCTTTCATTTCGCCTTGCTTGATTTGTTCGAACAAATCGTCGAGGCTGACGCGCGTTTTCACGCTCCGCTGCTCCTGCAGCTGCCGCTGCGCCCGCGCTTCCCCGATTTGCCGCGCCTTTTTCTCATCCTCAAACACCATGAAACGGTCGCCGGCTTGCGGCACGTCGTGCAGCCCGGTAATTTCCACCGGCATCGACGGCCCCGCTTCCTTGACGCGCCGCCCGCTGTCATTGACCATCGCCCGCACACGCCCGTACGTCGTGCCGACGACGATCGGATCGCCGACTTTGAGCGTGCCGGCTTGAACGAGCAGCGTCGCCACCGGGCCGCGCCCTTTGTCGAGCTTCGCTTCAATGACCGTTCCGACCGCGCGCCGGTTCGGATTGGCTTTTAATTCTTCCATCTCGCTGACAAGCAAAATCATTTCCAACAGATGATCGAGGCCCTCTTTCGTTTTCGCTGACAGCTTGCAGAAAATCGTATCGCCGCCCCATTCTTCCGGAACGAGGTTGTACTCCATCAACTCTTGCATGACGCGGTCCGGGTTCGCTTCCGGTTTATCCATTTTGTTAATGGCGACGATGATCGGCACGTTTGCCGCCTTGGCATGGTTGATCGCCTCAACCGTCTGCGGCATGACCCCGTCATCGGCTGCGACGACAAGGATGACGATATCGGTCACTTGCGCGCCGCGCGCCCGCATCGTCGTAAACGCTTCATGGCCTGGTGTATCGAGGAACGTAATTTTTTTGTCATTGACGGTGACTTGGTAAGCGCCGATGTGCTGCGTAATGCCGCCCGCTTCTTGCTCAGTCACTTTCGAATGGCGGATCGCATCAAGAAGCGTCGTTTTCCCATGGTCGACGTGCCCCATGATCGTGACAACCGGCGGCCGTTCAACCAGGTCTTCCGGAGCATCGGCAATTTCAATCGCTTCAAAGTTCGTTTCGTCAATGGTCACCTTTTCCTCCACTTCAACGCCGTAGTCGGAGCAGATGAGCTCGATCGCATCTTTGTCCAAGTCTTGGTTGATCGTCGCCATCACGCCAAGCATAAACAGCTTTTTAATAATTTCCGACGGCTCGCGGCCCAATTTTTTCGCCAGCTCGGCCACGGTGAGCGAACCCTCGAACGTAATTTTCTTCGGCAGCTCTTTTTCTTTTTTCGCCGGCTGCGGCACCTGCTTCGCGGCCGGAGCCGCTTGTTTTTTCCCTTTCGCCGGCCCTTTTCCTTTCTTCTTCGCCGCTTGGAACGCTTTCTTTTCTTGCTGCTGCACCTCCGTTCGTTTTGTTTCTTTCCCTTTCGCCGCCCCTTTTTTCTTGGCCGGCTTGGCCGCTTCTTTTACATCGTCAAAAATTTCCTCATCCGAGAAATCGGCCGTCTTCGCCGGCATCGGCCGCTTCGGCTTGTCGGTTTTCTTTTCCGCTTTCTTTTCATTTTTGGTTTCGGTTTTCTTTTCGGCCTTTGGGCGGTATTGATGGTCAAGCTTTTCGACGACATCGGCCTCGAGCATGGCCATATGATTGTTTACTTCAATGTTCATTTCTTTCAATTTATGAATAACGTCCTTGCTTGGCACGTTCTGTTTTTTCGCATATTCGTACACACGCATTTTTGACATACAGTCACCCCCATAAAGATCGGTCGAGCATCGTTTGCAATTGGCGCGCGAACCCTTCGTCGGTGACGGCGACGACGACGCGGGCGTCTTTGCCGATCGCGCCGCCCAGCACATACCGGTCCGGCACTTTGCAAAGCGGGACGCCATAAAACGCACATTTATCCGTCACTTTTTTTTCCGTGTTGGCCGACGCATCTTCCGAAAGCAACACGAGCCGCGCCCTGCCCCGTTGCACTTCCTTGACGACAAGTCCCTCTCCGGAAACGACTTTTCCGGCCCGCTGCGCCAACCCTAACAGCGATGCCCAGCGGTTCTGTTTCATTGTCCTGCCTGTTTCTCCTTTTTCGCCAAAGCAAGCAGCTCGTCATAGAGCGAGTCGGCGATGTCGGCTTTTAAATGGCGGGCCAAAATGTTTTTCTTTTTCGCCTGTAAAATGCAATCCGGGTCAAGGGTAATATACGCGCCCCGCCCCGCTTTTTTGCCGGTCGGGTCGATCGACACCTCTCCTTCTTTGGAGCGGACGATGCGCACCATTTCCCGCTTTGGCTTCATCTCTCCAGTGACGACGCATTTGCGCAACGGAATTTTCTTTTGCGCTGCCATTTCTATTCCCCCTCACTCGATTTCCGCCGATGCATCGAATGATTGGACGTTCTCATCACTATTTTCATTATCGGCCGCCGCGCCGTTGAAATCAAGCGAAGTGGATGGCGCATACGGATCAATGCCCATGTCCCGCGCCTCGGACTCGCTTTTAATATCGATTTTCCAGCCGGTCAATTTTGCCGCCAGACGGGCGTTTTGCCCGCGTTTGCCGATAGCGAGCGACAGCTGGTAGTCCGGAACGATGACGGTCGTCGCCCTTTGCTCTTCATTGACGATGACGCGCAGCACTTTCGCTGGGCTTAACGCATTGGCGACAAACTCCACCGGGTCGGCCGACCAGCGGACGATATCAATTTTTTCCCCGTTCAGCTCGTCGACGATCGCCTGGACGCGCTGCCCTTTTGGCCCGACGCAGGCGCCAACCGGATCGACTTCCGGATTGTCGGAATGGACGGAAATTTTGGAACGATCGCCGGCTTCGCGGGCGATCGACTTGATTTCAACCGTCCCGTCGTAAATTTCCGGCACCTCAAGCTCAAACAGCCGCTTCAGCAAGCCCGGATGAGTGCGGGAGACGAAAATTTGCGGCCCTTTTGTCGTCTTTTCCACTTTCGTAATGTACACTTTCAGCCGATCGTGCGGTTTGTACGTTTCATTCGGCATTTGTTCGTTCGCCGGCAAAAGCGCCTCCGCCTTGCCGAGGCTGACATAGACAAAACGCGGGTCAATGCGCTGGACGATGCCGGTCATAATGTCCTCTTCGCGGTCGACAAATTCGGCGTAGATGATGCTCCGCTCCGCTTCACGCACGCGCTGGGTCACGACTTGTTTCGCTGTTTGCGCAGCGATGCGCCCGAAATCGCGCGGCGTCACTTCCAATTCGACGACATCGCCGATTTGATAGTTCGGATTGATCCGCTGCGCCTCCTCAAGCGAAATTTCAAGACGCGGATCGGTCACCTCTTCGACGACGTCTTTGCGGGCGAGCACGCGGATCGTCCCTGTTTCCATATTTAAATCGACGCGCACGTTTTGCGCTTGGCCGAAATTGCGCTTGTACGCGGAAACGAGCGCCGCTTCAATGGCTTCCATAATCACTTCTTTGCTGATGCCTTTTTCCCGCATCAGATCGGCTAACGCCTCAAGCAACTGCGTGTTCATGAAACGAAAATCCCCCTTTTATCATTAAGAGAAAATGACGGCTAATCTAGCGCTCGCCACTTTTTCATACGGAATGGCGACCGTTTTTTGCCGCCCGCGGTCTTTGACCGACAGCGTCACGGTCGTCCCGTCAAAAGCGGTCAATTCCCCTTCAAACTGCTTTTCTCCTGCAATCGGCTCGTATGTTTTGATATATACATTTTTCCCAATTGCTCTTACAAAATCTTTTTCATTTTTTAACGGCCGCTCCGCTCCCGGCGATGACACTTCTAAAAAATAGTTGTGCGGAATCGGGTCGACCTCGTCGAGCTTTTCGCTTAGTCTTTCACTGACGACGCCGCACTGTTCGATGTCCACGCCGGTGTCTGAATCAATAAAGACGCGCAAAAACCAGTTTTTTCCTTCTTTCACATACTCGATGTCCACCAGCTCGAGCCCCATTTCGTCCAAAATCGGCGCGACAAGCTGTTCAACCGTTTCTGTCACTTTTTTGCTCATCGTGTTCCTCCTTACTGGGCAAGGCTGCATGCTGCATAATGAGAAAATCCCCTGCACAAGGCGGGGAATGAACGAAAGACGGAAAGACCGATGCTCATTCAAGACGAAAGAGTGGGTTTCCCCACTCTTTGTTTGCCATTATCTTTGCCAATTCCACTAAAACTATAACACATTGGGAAATATATTGCAACGAAAAACCGTCCGTCAGAACAAGGACAGCTGGTTATGATCCGGAAGCGAGTCGAGGCAGCCGCGGCTTTCGAGATACTCAAGCAGCGTTTTCGACACTTTGCCGCGCTGCTGCAAATCTTCTTTTGACAAAAACTCCCCTTCTTCGCGGGCGCGCACAATGTTTTGCGCCACGTTCGTCCCGAGCCCCGGGATGGCGTTAAACGGCGGAATAAGCGAGTTGCCGTCAATGACAAATTCGGTCGCCTGCGAGCGGTACAAGTCGATATTTTTAAAGGAAAAGCCGCGCTCGCACATTTCCAGCGCCACTTCCAGCACCGTGAGCAAGCTTTTCTCTTTCGCCGTCGCCTGAATGCCTTTGGCGTTGATTTCCTCAATCCGCTTGCGAATGGCGGCTGATCCTTTGATCATGGCATCAAGGTCAAAGTCCTCCGCCCGCACCGTAAAGTACGACGCGTAATACAAAAGCGGATGGTGCACCTTGAAGTAGGCGATGCGCACCGCCATCAACACGTAGGCCGCCGCGTGCGCTTTCGGGAACATGTATTTGATTTTTTTGCACGAGTCGATGTACCATTCCGGCACGTTATGCTTGCGCATCTCCGCCTCAAATTCCGGCGTCAATCCTTTCCCTTTGCGCACCGATTCCATAATTTTAAACGCCAGCGACGGCTCAAGCCCGCGGTAAATGAGATAGACCATAATGTCGTCGCGGCAGCCGATCACCTCAGAAAGCGTGCACGTGCCATTTTGAATGAGTTCTTGCGCGTTGCCAAGCCATACATCGGTGCCGTGCGACAAACCGGAAATTTGCACGAGCTCGGAAAATGTTTTCGGCTTCGTTTCTTCGAGCATTTGCCGGACAAAGCGCGTGCCGAATTCCGGGATGCCGATCGTGCCGACGTTGCACATAATTTGCTCCGGCGTAACGCCAAGCGGCTCGGTGCTGCTGAAAATGCCCATCACGTCCGGGTCGTCGGTCGGGATCGTTTTCGGATCGATGCCGCTTAAATCTTGCAGCATGCGGATGACCGTCGGATCGTCGTGCCCAAGAATATCGAGCTTCAATAAATTGTCATGAATCGAGTGGAAGTCAAAATGGGTCGTCCGCCATTCCGATGACGTATCATCGGCTGGATATTGGATCGGCGTAAAGTCGTAAATTTCCATATAATCGGGAACGACGATAATGCCTCCAGGGTGTTGCCCAGTCGTCCGCTTCACTCCGGTGCAGCCGGCCGCCAGACGGTCGATTTCCGCGCCGCGCAGCTCTAAGTTATGGTCGCTCGCATAGCCTTTCACAAACCCGTACGCCGTTTTGTCGGCGACCGTGCCGATCGTTCCGGCGCGGTAGACGTTGTCTTCGCCAAACAGCACTTTCGTATAGTTGTGGGCGCGCGACTGGTACTCGCCGGAGAAGTTCAAATCGATATCCGGCACTTTGTCGCCTTTAAAGCCGAGGAACGTCTCAAACGGGATGTCATGCCCGTCTTTTTTGTATTTCGTCCCGCATTGCGGGCAGTTTTGATCCGGCAAGTCAAAGCCCGACCCGACCGAACCGTCATTAAAAAACTCGGAATGTTTGCAGTTCGGGCAGACGTAATGCGGCGGCAGCGGGTTCACCTCGGTAATTTCCGTCATCGTCGCGACAAACGATGAGCCGACCGAGCCGCGCGACCCGACAAGGTAGCCGTCATCGAGCGACTTTTTGACGAGCTTATGCGAAATTAAGTAAATGACGGCAAATCCGTGGCCGATAATGCTCTTCAGCTCTTTTTCAAGCCGCTCCTCAACAAGTTTCGGCAGCGGGTCTCCGTAAATTTCTTTCGCCCGCCGGTAGCTCATTTCCTTGATTTCCTCGTCCGCCCCTTCGATGCGCGGCGTGTACAGCTCATCCTTGATCGGCTTCACTTCACCGATTAACGAAGCGATTTTTTGTGTGTTGTCGACGACGATTTCTTTCGCTTTTTCCGGCCCTAAAAACGAGAAGCAATCCAGCATTTCGTTCGTCGTGCGGAAATACACATCCGGCAGCTCATGCCGGTTGAGCGGGTTCGCCCCGCCTTGCGAATGGATTAAAATTTTCCGGTAAATTTTGTCCTCCGGATTTAAATAATGGACGTTGCCGGTGGCGACGACCGGAATGTTGAGCTTTTCGCCAAGGGCGACGATGCTGCGGATGATGTTTTGGATCATCTCTTCATCTTTGACGTAATCCATTTCAATGAGCGGCTTGTACACCTCGGGCGGATGCACCTCAAGAAAATCGTAAAAGCGGGCGATGTCTTCGACTTCCTCCGGCGCCTTTTGGATCAAGTTGTCAAACAGCTCGCCTTTGTCGCAGCCCGAGCCAACGAGCAGCCCTTCACGATGCTTGACCAGCACGGAGCGCGGGATGCGCGGCACGCGGTGAAAATAATCGATGTGCGACAGCGAGACGAGCTTGAACAAGTTTTTCAGCCCGATGTCGTTTTGCGCCAACAGCGTCGCATGGAACGGGCGCGCCAGGCGGTACGACGCATCGCTGTGCGTGCGGCTGTTTAATTCGTCATGAAACAGTATGCTGCGCTCTTCCGCTTCCTTCAATAGCCGCATAAGCAAATGCCCGGTTGCCTCCGCGTCGTAGATGGCGCGGTGGTGCTGGGTCAGTTCAATGTCGAACTTTTTGCAAAGCGTGTTCAGCCGGTGGTTTTTCAAATCCGGATACAAAAAGCGGGCGAGTTCAAGCGTGTCAATGACCGGATTGGTGAGCTTGCCGCGTCCCATGCGGGCGAGGCCTGCGTTTAAAAACCCGATGTCAAAGCTGGCGTTATGGGCCACAAGCGTCGCATCGCCAATCCAGTCAACAAAACGGGCCAGCACCTCATCCGGCTGCGGAGCGTCTTTCACCATTTCGTCCGTGATTCCGGTCAATTCCATCGTCGTCACGGACAGCGGATGTCCCGGATTGGCAAAGGACATAAACCGGTCGATGATCTCGCCGTCTTTGATTTTGACGGCCGCCAGCTCAATGATCGTATTGTACACAGCCGACAGCCCGGTCGTTTCAACGTCAAAGACGACGTACGTCTCCTCCGAAAGACGGCGGTGCGTTTCATTGTAGGCGATCGGCACGCCATCGTCGACGATGTACGCCTCAAGGCCGTAAATGACCTTCATGCCGTGTTTTTTCGCCGCGCTGTAGGCCTCCGGAAACGACTGAACAACGGCATGGTCGGTGACGGCGATCGCCGGATGACCCCATTTTTTCGCTTGTTCGATGAGTTTTGTCACCGAGGTAACCGCGTCCATTTGGCTCATCGGGGTATGCAAATGGAGCTCGACCCTCTTTTCCCCTTCGGGCGCTGTATCTTGCCGTTCGTTTGCAGCGATTTCGTTCAAATCGTTGGCGATGATGACCAAATCGCGGACGAATGTGTCGTTTTGCACGCTGCCGCGCACTTTCACCCACATGCCTTTTTTGACGCCGCTCATGAGCTCGGCGTCCTCTTTGTCGCGCGAGAACATTTTGACTAAAATCGAGTTCGTGTAATCGGTGATTTTCATGGTCAACAGCGTGCGGCCGCTTTTGAGCTCGCTCACCTCAGCGTCAAACACATACCCTTGCACCACAACGCGCCGCTCTTCCTCAACGATCGTCTCAAGCGGACGCACTGGCTCCTCGTCGCGGATCGGGTAGCCGATGACGAGCGGGCCGGATGGAGAAGCCGCTGCTGCCTTTTCCTCTTCTTTTGCCATATCGGTCAGCACCGCCAACGCCCGCTCTTCATCTTCTTGCTGCTTTTGCGCCAAAAACTGCTCCATTTCCTGCTCAGCCGGTTGCACGTCGACTTCCAGCTGAAGCGGCGGAAAACCGAACGACGCGTAAATCGCGGCGATTTTTTGCGCAAACCGCCGTTTGACAGCCAGCGCCTCCGCCTCGTGGCGGGCGGTGACAACGAGCTTGTTCCCTTTCACCGCCGGCGTCTGCCGGCTCAGCAAATCGACAAGCGGCGAGACGCCTTCTTGCAGCTCGGCGAGGCAAAGCGGCCAGTACGCCCGCACATCGTCTTCCGTTACGCGCGGCGATTCGACATCAATCGTATACCGGATGGTAGCGATATGGCGGAAAGCAGCCGCCAAGCGGTCCGTAAACGATTTGTACACCTCGGCCGGCAGCACGTTGGCGAACTGAAAATAGAAATGCCAGCTTTTTTCTTCTTTATCAATCACGACTTTGCGAATGAACGCATCACGGAAATACGGCATCCATTCATCCGACGTCATCTTCAGTTGCTCAAGCAAAACGAAAAACCGCTCTTTTTGTTCTTTCGTGGCCATGATTTCCCCTCTCAACGAAATCGTTTCTCTTTCTAATCATACCATACAAACGCCAAAAAGCGCCGACGGAAAAGAAACTCGTTCTTTTTCGCCGGCGCCGTTCGTTCACCCTTGCAAGAGGCGGCGCACCGTATCGGTCAATTCGCCCACCGGCACGTCAAACGTCTCGCCTGTTTTTCGCACTTTCACTTCGACGATGCCTTCGCCCGCCCGCTTGCCGACGGTGACGCGAACCGGAATGCCGATCAAATCGCTGTCGGCAAACTTGACTCCGGCCCGCTCCGGGCGGTCATCATATAACACTTCAAATCCTGCCTGTCCCAATTTTTCGTACCATTCCTCCGCCAACGCTCGCTGCTCGTCGCTTTTCGCGTTCGCTGTCAGCAAATGGATATGAAACGGCGCCACCGAAGCCGGCCAGACGAGCCCGTTTTCATCGGCAAACTGCTCGGCAATCGCCGCCACCAGCCTGGAGACGCCGATGCCGTAGCAGCCCATGATCATCGTCTTCGTTTGGCCGTTTTCATCCAAGTACACGGCGTTCATTGCCTCGCTGTATTTCGTGCCAAGCTTGAACACGTGCCCGACTTCAATGCCGCGGGCGAAGCGGATCGTCCCTTTGCCGTCCGGAGACGGGTCGCCCTCTTGGACAAAGCGCAAGTCGGCGTATTGACTGACGGCAAAATCGCGGTCCGGGTTGACGCCGATGTAATGGTAGCCTTCCTCATTCGCGCCGCAAACACCGTTGACGATGGCAGCAACAGCATGGTCCGCGATCACCATGACCGCTTCGCTGACACCGATCGGACCGAGCGAGCCGACCGGCGCCCCCATCACCCGTTCTGTTTCTTCCGGAGTCGCCAGCTCCACGACGGTGGCGTCGAGCACATTTTTCACTTTCACCTCGTTCGCCTCGTGGTCGCCGCGGACAAGGACAAGCACGTACCGGCCATCGACATTGAACAAAAGCGACTTGATGCAGCGCTCCGGCGAAACTTGTAAGTAGGAAGCGACTTCATCAATCGTTTTTTGCCCCGGCGTCGCCACTTTTTTCAATTCAGCCGGCGGCTCGCTGCTTTTCTCGTACGTGGTCACAACCGGCGCCATTTCAATGTTGGCGGCATAGTCGGACGCGTCGGAATAGGCGATCGTATCTTCGCCAATGTCCGAGAGCACCATGAACTCGTGCGTATCTTTGCCGCCGATCGCCCCCGAATCCGCGATGACGGCACGGAAGTTTAAGCCGCAGCGGCGGAAAATGTTCGAATAGGCGTTATACATGTCGTTGTACGTTTCATCCAAACTTTCTTTTGACGTATGGAACGAATAGGCGTCTTTCATCATGAATTCACGGCCGCGCAGCAGTCCGAAGCGCGGGCGCTTTTCATCGCGGAATTTCGTTTGGATTTGGTACAACACAAGCGGCAGCCGCTTGTACGTTTTCACTTCATCGCGGACGATCGCCGTGATCATTTCCTCATGCGTCGGTCCAAGGGCGAAATCGCGCTCGTGCCGGTCTTTTAAGCGCATCAACTCCGGTCCGTACGAATACCAACGGCCGGACTGCTGCCAAAGCTCGGCCGGCTGCAGCGCCGGCATCAGCAGTTCCATGCCGCCGATGCGGTTCATCTCCTCACGGATGATCGCTTCAATCTTTTGCAGCACGCGTTGCCCGAGCGGCAAAAACGTGTAGACTCCGCTCGCGCTCTGGCGGATGAAGCCGGCCCGCAGCAGCAGCTGATGGCTTTTCACTTCCGCGTCCGCCGGCACTTCGCGCAATGTCGGAATAAACGCTTGACTTTGTCTCATTCACAGCCACCTCATTCTCTCTCTCTTTATAGGAAAAATTTTTGAATGTCGTTCCATGTGACGACAAGCATCAGCAACATAAGCAAGGCGAAACCGATAAAATGGACCATTCCTTCTTTTTGCCGGTCGACCGGCTTGCCGCGCACGGCTTCAATGGCGAAAAAGAGGAGCCGCCCGCCGTCTAGCGCCGGCAATGGCAACAAGTTGACAATCCCGAGGTTGATGCTTAAAATCGCGCCCCATTTCATCAAGTAGTAGATCCCGGACTCCGCCACCTTGCCAGTCGATACAGCGATGCCGACCGGGCCTGACAGCATGTCAAGCTGAAACTGGCCGGTGATCAATTGAACGAGCCCTGTTGCAATTTCCCTCGTCCAGTAATACGTCTCGACCAGCCCTTGCTTTACGGAGCCGAACACCGATTTTTCCATCGGCTGATAGACGCCGATTAAGCCGATCGTCTCCCCTTGAATCGTTTTCGCTTCCGGGGTGACGGTCACGCTCATGTCTTTCCCGTTCCGCTCAATTTGAAACTCCAGCGGCTCCTCTGGATGAGCGCGAATCGTGTTGACGATTTCCGTCCACGTTTCCATCCGTTCGCCGTTGATGGCGATGACCTCATCCCCTTGCTTCAACCCCGCCGCGCGCGCCGCTCCATCCGGCGTCAGCTCGCCGATGACCGGCTTGTCGACCGGGTAGCCTTGCAAAAGGCCGATGATGATAAAGACGAGGACGGCCAATAGAAAGTTGGCGAGCGGGCCGGCCAAAATCGTCATCGTCCGCTGCCCGAGCGTTTTTGCCGCAAATTGGCGGTGGTACGGGGCGATTTGAATTTCTTGGCGGTCGACGACAAAAAACGCCGGTTCTTTCACCGCAAACCGCTCCAGCCGCTCGCCGTCGGCATAGCCGGTGACATACATGCCATGCTCCAAATCAGCGTCTTCCACCTCAACGACCCGAATGTTCGGATAATCGTCCTTATGGTTGAGGACGATTTTTTCCACCCGTCCTTCACTGTCAAGCAAAAGACCGACGACTTGCCCGCGCTTCAGCTCGATCGTTTCCGGGTCTTCGCCGGCCATGCGGACGAAACCGCCAAGCGGCAAAAGCCGGATCGTATACACCGTTTCGCTTTTCTTAAACGAAAACACTTTCGGTCCGAACCCGATGGCAAACTCGCGGCACAAAATGCCGGCCCGTTTGGCCAGCAGCAAATGCCCGAGCTCGTGAAAAAAGACGAGAGCGCCGAAGACAACAATAAACGAAATAATCGATTCCAACGTTTCAACCACCTTTATGCTAATAGTGAGCGGACATAAGCGCGCACATCCGCGTCAATTTCGCGAATCTCTTCAAGCTGCGGATCGTCCACCGGCTGATGGCGCTCAAGAGCGCGCTCGATCCACTCCTCGATGGCCAAAAACGGAATGCGTCCGGCTAAAAACGCCGCCACCGCTTCCTCATTGGCGGCATTCAACACCGTCGGCAGCGAGCCGCCGCGTTTTCCAGCTTCATAGGCAAAGCGGAGGCAGCGGTAACGGTCAAAATCGACCGGGGCGAAATGGAGCGCCCCAAGCGCAGCCAAATCGAGCGGCTTGGCCGCCGCAAGCGGCAGCCGCTCCGGATAGGCGAGCGCGTATTGAATCGGGATGCGCATATCCGGCGTGCCCAACTGGGCTAAGATGCTCGTGTCGCGAAACTCGACGAGCGAATGGATGACGCTTTCTCGGTGCAGCACGACCTCGATCCGCTCATACGGCAGCCCAAACAGCCAATGCGCTTCAATGACTTCAAACCCTTTGTTCATCATTGTGGCGGAATCAATCGTAATTTTCGCCCCCATCGACCAATTCGGATGGCGAAGCGCTTCTTCGACCGTCACATGAGCGAGCTCTTCGCGCGTCCGATCGCGAAAGCTCCCGCCCGACGCGGTCAGAATCAGCTTCTCCACGTGTTCACGCTTTTCCCCTTGCAAGCATTGAAAAATGGCGGAATGCTCGCTGTCAACCGGCAACAGCGGCACACCGCGCCGCTTGGCTGCCGCCGTGACAAGATGCCCGGCAACGACAAGCGTCTCTTTATTGGCGAGAGCGATCGTCTTCCCGGCTTCAATCGCTTTTAATGTCGGCACGAGGCCGACGCTGCCGACGACGGCGGTGACAACGACGTCCGCCTGCGGGCAAATAGCCGCCTCCACCAACCCTTCCTCTCCGTACACGACTGCAGTCCGCCCGCTGTACTCGCAGCGAAGCACTTCGTAAGCGTCTCGGTCGGTGACAGCGACAAGAACAGGGGAAAACTCAGCAATCAGCTTTCTTGCCGCTTCCACATTTTTCCCAACCGATGCCGCCGCCAGACGAAACTTGTCCGGATGAGCGCGCATGACATCGAGCGTTTGCTGGCCGATCGATCCGCTCGCCCCTAATATACTAATATATTTCAACATTTTCACTCCTCATCCGCTTATCGTACTGCTTCGATGAATATATATAAGAGCGGCAGCACAAACAGCAGACTGTCAAACCGGTCCAAAATGCCGCCATGCCCCGGCAAAATCGCCCCCGAATCCTTCACGCCGTAATGGCGTTTGAAAGCGGACTCGACCAAGTCGCCAAGCTGGCCGAACATCGAAAGCAAAAGCGCAATCCCCACAGCTACCCCAAGGCTGCCGAACGGGCCGACTGCCCATTCGTAAACGGCCGCGATGACAACAGCGCAGACGACGCCGCCAATGGCGCCTTCGACTGTCTTATTCGGGCTGATTTCCGGCCATAGCTTGCGCCGGCCGAACGCGCGGCCGAGAAAATACGCTCCGATGTCGGTCGCCCAAATGACAAACAGCGCGTAGACGAAGTACGCCAAGCCGGCCAAGCGGATCGCGGCGAAGCAGAAAAACCCGACGCCAACATACAAAACCGCCAGCACGACAAATGCCGCCTCATCAAACGTCAGCGCATTTTTTGTCACGACGGTGCCGACAAGCAGCAAAAAAGCGAGCGCGGCCAGCACACCGAACTTTGTCGCCCCGGACGCCAGCCATTCTTGGCCGTAAAGAGCGGGAACAAGCAGGAGCCAAAGGGCGGCAAACCCGGCGGCCCCAGCGAAAGACAACGGGGACATCCCTTTCATCCGCAGCAGCTCAAACAGTCCGACCGTGGCCAATATATATGTTACTATTATAAACGGAAATCCGCCAAAAATAACAATCGGCAAAAAGAGCGCCGCCGCTATGACTCCGGTGATGATTCGCTGCTTCATCGCGCTGACACTCCTCCAAACCGGCGGTCGCGGCGCTGGTAGGCAGCGATCGCCTCTAGAAAATGTTGCTCCGTAAAATCCGGCCATAAAACGTCTGTAAACCAAAGTTCCGTATACGCCAATTGCCAAAGCATGAAATTGCTCAGGCGGATCTCTCCGCTTGTGCGAATGAGCAAGTCCGGATCTTTCAGGCCGTTCGTCATCAAGTATGAGGAAATGAGCGGCTCCGTAATATCGTCCGGCGCGAGCACCCCGCGCTCGACATCCTCAGCGATCCGCTTTACAGCGGCGGCAATCTCCGCCCGGCTTCCGTAATTGAGCGCAAAGTTTAAAATTAAGCCGGTGTTGCCGCTCGTTTCGTGAATCGCTTGCTCAACCGCCCGGCGCGTATGATCGGGCAACGCCTCCGTATGACCGATCACTTGGACTTTGACATTTTCGGCGACGAGCTCGGGAAGAAACGTCGTCAAAAACTGTTCCGGCAGCTTCATTAAATAGTCGACTTCCGTTTTCGGCCGTTTCCAGTTTTCCGTCGAAAACGCGTAAAGCGATAAAATTTCGATCCCAAGCTCATTGGCAAAACGGGTGATTTTGCGCACGACTTGCATGCCTTCGTAATGGCCGGCCACCCTCGGCAGCGCCCGTTTTTTTGCCCATCTCCCGTTCCCATCCATAATGATGGCAACATGGTTCGGAATCGGATGGCCAAGCACATCCTCTTTTGTCAGCGGGGCATCTTCCCGCTTCGCTTTTCGGATTTTATTAAACATACGAGTCCTCCGCCAACATGTTTTGCCTTTCCATTATAGCAAAAAAACCCTCCATCAACATAGAGGGTTTGCATCGTTTTGCCTATACTTCCATCACTTCTTTCTCTTTCTCTTTTGTGATGGCGTCGATTTTGGCGATATGGTCATCGGTCAGTTTTTGCACATCATCAGTGTAGCTGCGAAGTTCGTCTTCCGTAATTTCGCCGTTTTTCTCGAGCTTTTTCAGCTCGTCGTTCGCGTCGCGGCGGATGTTGCGAACCGCGACTTTCGCATCTTCTGAATATTTTTTGACAAGCTTGGCCAGCTCGCGGCGCCGCTCTTCCGTCAACGGCGGAATGACAAGGCGGATGACCGATCCGTCGTTTGATGGCGTCAACCCTAAATCCGATGCTAAAATCGCTTTTTCCATCTCTTTGATGACCGATTTGTCGTACGGCTGGATGACGAGCAGGCGCGCTTCCGGCACGCTGATCGAAGCAAGCTGGTTGATCGGCGTTTGGACGCCGTAATAATCAACCGTCACTTTTTCGAGCAGCCCGGCGTTCGCCCGTCCGGCGCGAATGCTTGCCAGCTCGCGGGTGAATGCTTGCACGGCCTTATCCATTTTTTCTTTCGCCTGTTGAATCACTTGCTTTGCCATCGTTATTTCCCCCTTACGATCGTTCCGATGTTTTCGCCTAAGACAGCGCGTTTAATGTTGCCTTCTTCCATGATTGAAAAGACGATAAGCGGAATGTTGTTGTCCATGCAAAGCGATGAAGCAGTCGAATCCATGACGCCAAGCCCTTGCTTGATGACGTCCAAGTACGACAGCTCGTCGTACTTAACAGCGTTGGCGTCAACGTTCGGATCGGCGCTGTAGACGCCGTCGACGTTGTTTTTCGCCATTAAAATGACGTCCGCTTCAATTTCCGCCGCCCGCAAGGCCGCCGTCGTATCGGTCGAAAAATACGGGTTGCCCGTGCCGGCAGCAAAAATGACGACCCGCTTTTTCTCAAGATGGCGGATCGCCCGCCGGCGGATGTACGGCTCGGCGACTTGCCGCATTTCAATCGACGTCTGCACCCGCGTCTCGACGCCGAGCTGCTCGAGGCTGTCCTGCAGGGCAAGCGAGTTCATCACCGTCGCCAACATCCCCATATAATCGGCTGTCGCCCGGTCCATCCCCATTTCGCTTCCCGTTTTTCCGCGCCAAATGTTGCCGCCGCCGACCACGATGGCGATTTCCACGCCAAGCTCAGCCACTTCTTTCACTTGTCTGGCGATCGACTGGATCACCGCCGGCTGAATGCCAAACCCTTGCTTTCCGGCGAGCGCTTCCCCGCTTAATTTTAATACGACACGTCGATATTTTGGCTGTTCCATGTCCGACCTCCATGATGCAAATCGCTTTGAAAAACAGGGAACACGCGCGTGTTCCCTGTTGCGGTCCGTCACTGCTTTCTGACTTGGCTCATGACTTCTTCAGCGAAATTGTCTTGGCGTTTTTCGAGCCCTTCGCCGACTTCGTAACGGATGAACTGCTTGACTGTTGCTCCGTTCGATTCGACGTATTGGCGCACCGTCACATCCGGGTTTTTCACGAACGCTTGCTCAAGCAGGCAAACGTCTTCGTAAAACTTGTTCAGCCGGCCTTCGACCATTTTTTCAACGATTTTCTCCGGCTTGCCTTCGTTTAAGGCTTGCTGCTTCAACACTTCACGCTCATGCGCAATCTCTTCCTGCGGCACATCCTCGCGCGAAACATATTTCGGATGGAGCGCGGCGATATGCATGGCCACGTCTTTGGCGACCTCTTCGCTGGCGTTGCCGGCTAATAACGTTAATACGCTGATGCGCCCGCCCATGTGCAAGTACGCACCGAACGTTTCGCCGTCCGCTTTGTTGACGACGGCAAAGCGGCGAAGCGTAATTTTTTCACCAATTTTAGCGATCGCTTCGTTGATGTAGTCTTGGACGGTCGCGCCGTTGTCCATCGTTTGCCCGAGCGCCTCGTCAAGCGAAGCCGGCTTTTGTTTCAGCAAGTGGGCGGCCAGCTCTTTGACGAGCGTTTGGAACGACTCGTTTTTGGCGACGAAGTCCGTTTCCGAGTTCACTTCCAAAATAACGGCTGTGTTGCCTTCAGCAGCGACGTACGTCATTCCTTCCGCCGCGATGCGGTCCGCTTTTTTCGCCGCTTTGGCGATCCCTTTTTCACGCAGCCAGTCGATCGCCTTTTCCATGTCGCCGTTTGTTTCGGTGAGCGCTTTTTTGCAGTCCATCATGCCTGCGCCCGTTTTTTCGCGCAGCTCTTTGACCATTTGTGCTGTAATTGCCATGAATAAATCCTCCTTCTTTTGATCGCATATATGTATCGATGCCGGCAACGGATGCCCATTTTGCCCTTATTCGTTAGTATAGCCAAAAGTTGCTGACTTTTGTCTAAAAAAAGGTGATAAAAGGCTTTCCCCTCTTATCACCTTTCCTCCACCTTGCCTTACTCTGCTGCCACAGCGGCTTCTTCGCCTTGTTTCGCCTCAAGCACCGCATCGGCGATTTTCGACGTCAACAGTTTGACGGCGCGGATGGCGTCGTCGTTCGCCGGAATGACGTAGTCGATCTCATCCGGATCGCAGTTCGTGTCGACAATGCCGATGATCGGGATGTTCAACTTGCGCGCTTCCGCCACTGCAATCCGTTCTTTGCGCGGGTCGATGACAAACAGCGCATCCGGCAGTTCTTTCATGTCTTTAATGCCGCCCAAAAACTTCTCAAGACGCTCTTTTTCTTTTTTCAAGCGAATGACTTCTTTTTTCGGCAGAATGTCAAATATCCCATCTTCTTCCATTTTTTCAATTTCACGCAGCCGTTTGATCCGCTTTTGGATCGTAGCGAAGTTCGTCAGCGTGCCGCCGAGCCAGCGTTGGTTGACATAAAACATGCCGCAGCGTTCCGCTTCTTCCTTCACCGACTCTTGCGCTTGTTTTTTCGTGCCGACGAACAAAATTTTGCCGCCATTCGCCGCCAATTCGCGGACGAAGTTGTATGCTTCCTCGACTTTTTTCACCGTTTTTTGCAAGTCGATGATATAGATGCCGTTGCGCTCCGTGAAAATGTATTTTTTCATCTTCGGATTCCAACGGCGCGTCTGATGTCCAAAGTGGACGCCAGCTTCAAGCAGTTGTTTCATCGAAATAACCGACATGTATGCTCCTCCTGTTTCCTTAGTGGTTTTTGGTCCTCCGCCTGCCTCATCTTTCAGCAAGACTGGCGTTGCCAGCACCGTTGCTGAAATCATCAGGCGTGTGTATTCACACCATGAAAAAATATATCACAACTGCAAGCAGCAAATCAAGCTGTTATTCGCCTATTGATTCGTTTTTTGCGCAAATTTGAGCCATAGCTCGACTTCTGTTTTCCCTTTGCCGAGCTGTTTGGCAATTTCCTCGACCGTCGCCCCTTCCGCATATAGGCGGCGAGCAAGCTCACTCGCGTCCGCTGGTCGGGTGAGTGAAAGTTCGAGCACATCCTTGACCGTTCCGATGTCTGGGAAATAGCCCGGAGCGGCGCTTGGGCGGCTTGTTTCTGTGCGTTTTTCGGTTTCTCCCCGCTCCGCCGGCTCGTTTTCCTCCTTTTTTGCTTCCGCTGTTCGCTTTTCGAACCCCCCTCCGATTTCACCGCCTCCTGCCCCCAGCATGGACGCCGTCTCTTTCCCGTTTGCGCCCCGTTGCACACTGGGCGCATCGTTCGTTTCCGGTGCAGAAACGAATGGAGCCGCTCCGCTGCCAAGCAACGAATCAAGTTCAGCCAAAAAGCGCTTGTTTTCTTCCTTCCAAGCAGCGAGATAAGCGGTCATGGCTTCCTCGAGCTCCTCGGCCCGCCTCTCCGCCTCGCCAAGCCGCGACAGGCGAAGGAAAAGCACAATGATCAACCAAAACGACAAGGCGTGCAGCAGCAAACTGATCGTTAGCCAAAATGCCATCATGATGTTCACTATCCTTGAATGTCGATCGTTTTTCCTTTATAAGGGTGTCCTCCAAAACGGGACGCCTCCTGCTCAAGACGGGCGCTCGTTCGTTTATCCGTCACCCGACGGCGCGCACGCTCCGCCCGCTTTTGGCCGGCAGTTGCCATTTGCGCCTGCACTGCATAGGAGTGTTGTTGCGTCGAGGCTTGAAGCCTTTCCGCGTCGGGCGCTTTCGGCATGACGCTTTGCAACGCTGGAAGCTGGATGTCCATCGCGTTTTCTCTCCCTTCATGGCTCTTTTTCAAAAAAGCGGCGCAATTTCCACAGCGCTTTGGCATGAATTTGCGAAATTCTTGATGTCGACAGCTGCAAAAGACTTCCGATTTCCGTAAACGTCAGCTCTTCTTTGTAAAACAAACTGATGACGAGCTGCTCTTTTTCATTCAGCTGTCCGATGGCTTCAGCCAGCTTTTCGATCATTTCCTGCTTAACGATTTGCTCCTCGGGAAGCGGAGCGCGGTCGTCGCGAACCGCCAACAGTCCTTCATCTTCGTCGACGGTCGTCTGCCCGAGCGGCAGCCAATGGGAAAAAAACGTTTCACTCGCCGCCGCCTGCACTTCCTCTTCCGTCATCCCGAGCTCAGCGGCGATCTCTTTCGCCGTCACCGATCGCATGTGCCGCTGTTCAAGCCGCTCGATCGCTTCCTCAATTTTTTTTGCCTTATCGCGCATGCTGCGCGGCAGCCAGTCTTCTTTGCGCAAACCGTCCAATATCGCGCCGCGGATGCGGAACGATGCATACGTATCGAATTTCAAATCGCGCGATGGGTCAAACTTTTCAATCGCATCGTACAACCCGAGGAGCCCAAGACTGATCAACTCATCCTTTGGCACGGAGCTCGGCAGCGTCGCCGAAAGCCGCTGCACATGGTAGGAAACAAGCGGCATATAGCGCTGCACGAGCTCTTCAGCCGCGCGGCGGTCGCGGCCGTTGACCCAGTCGTCCCAATATTTCCGTTCTTCTCCTTTTAGCGCGCTTCCCATTATTCTCCCCCTTGCCTTGCGGAAACGGCGCATCCCGGTCATATTTCCTTTATTTCTTGAGCGGCGGTGCGGATGGCCAGCACGCCCGTCTGCGGATTAAATTCGATTGTGCGGCCGCTATGGCCCCCGACATCTTCGGCGACGACCGGAATGTGAAGCCGCTCGAGCTGCTTTTTCACTTCCTCCACATTGCGCGCGCCAATGCGCATCATATCGCCGCCAACTGTCGAAAACGAAAACATTTGCGCCCCTCCGGCCAACTTCGCTTTGAGCATGCCCTTCCGTCCTCCAGCGGCCAGGACGAGCTTACAAAGCGCTTCCACCGCTGTATCAGCGTATTTGGCGGCATTGACAACTCCCCCGCGCGCCATCGATGAATGCGGCAGCATCACGTGCGCCATACCGGCAACCGCTTTTCCGCTGTCATAAATGACGACGCCCACGCACGACCCGAGCCCGCATGTGCGGATGACGTTCGGCGCCACGACAACTTCCATTTCGGCAATGCCAACCTTCACTGCTTCTGCCGTCTTCATCCCCCATCCACACCTAACGCTCGAAAAATAATGGAAAATGATTCTGGGTCAGGAAGAAGGAAGAAATGGCCGTTAATGCTCTCGTTTGGCCGCCGGTCATCGTAAATGGCTGTATCGATCAAAATGGCGCAATCGCCGACGCGCGACAGCTCAAGCAAGCCAAACGACAGCACCGCTCCGATCATATCGATCGCCAGCGCCGGCACGGACGGATGCAAGTTTAACCGGGTGAAATCGGCGAGCGCCGACAAGTATGAGCCGGCCAAAATGTTGCCAAGTTCCTGCAGCGCCGACCGCCCGAGCTCATGGGCTTCGCCTTGGAACGAAAACGAGCCATCGCCCGTCATTCGGCGGACAAACTGCTCGGCCTGGTCCGGCGGCAGCACGAAAAACATGTTTCCCGGCGCTTCGCCTTCGACGCGCAAATAGACGCATGCCACCACTTGCTCCGGACCGCCGATCAGCTCCATCATCTCGGCAAATGTCGCAATTTGGACGCGCGGCACAGCCATTTCGATTTTTTTGTTGAGCAGCATGGACAAAGCGGTCGCCGCGTTGCCGGCCCCGATGTTGCCAATTTCGCGCAAAATATCAATGTGTGTCCCTGTTAAGTTGCGAATGTCGTCCAACCGCAAACGCCCCTCTCTCCGTTTTATTCACTTAAGACACTTGCCAAATCGAGCAAAATGAGGAGACGCTTCTCGACTTTCGCCACTCCGCAAATGTAAGCGGCCCCGATGGCGCCGATCGCCTCGGGCGGCTCAATGCTCGCTGCCGGAATATCGAGAACATCGTTGGCCGCATCGACGATCAACCCGACTTCGATATCCCCAAAGGCGGCGATAATCATCCGCGTCTGCTCCCCGTATGGTTCGGGCGCAAACCCGAACCGCTCGCGCAAATCGATAATCGGCGTGACGACCCCGCGCAAGTTGATGACTCCTTTGACATAAGGAGCCGTTCCCGGCACGCGCGTAATCGGCTGCATTTTTTCAATGGAACGAACGTATTGCACCGGCAAGGCATATTCTTCCTCTTGCAGGCGAAATGCAATCACTTTCCAATCCGTCTGCACGCTCATGCTCATCGGTCGCTTCCCCCTTTTTCTGTTCAGCTTCCTCGCCCGGCGCCGCCAACGAAAAGGCCGCGTCCGCCCGCGGCCTTTTTCCAGCTCCGCCGGCATACAGTCGGCTTTCTATTTGACAAGCGCGTTGCAGTCAATAATGAGCGCCACCCGGCCGTCTCCCAAAATCGTCGCCCCTGAAATGGCGAAAACAGAAGATAAATAGTTGCCGAGCGACTTCAACACGACTTCTTGCTGGCCGATAAACGAGTCGACCGCCAACGCCGCCAGCTTTTCCCCTTTTCGCACGATGACAGCCGGCACCGTCTCGCTGTCATCCGACGCGCCCGGCACAGCGAACACGTCCTTCAGCCGGACGAGCGGCACAACTTTGCCGCGGAAATCGATGACCGGCTGGTTATGGACATAGAACACGTCTTCTTTCCTAATGAGCGCCGTCTCCATAATCGATGACAGCGGGATGGCATACGTTTCCGCCGCAATTTGCACAAGCAGCACCGAAATGATCGACAACGTGAGCGGCAGCTGAATGGAAAACAGCGACCCTTGGCCGGGCCGGGAATCGACGGCCACCGTGCCGCCGAGCGACTCGATGGTGCTTTTGACGACATCCAAGCCGACGCCGCGCCCGGAAATGTCGGAAATATGATCGGCAGTGGAAAACCCGGGAGCAAAAATAAGCTCATACACTTGCTCATCGGTTAAATGCTCAGCCGCCTCGGGCGAAACGATGCCGCGGCTGATCGCCTTTTTCAGCACTTTTTCCCTAGAAATACCGGCGCCATCATCCTCGATTTCAATAAAGACATGGTTGCCGCTATGGTAGGCGCGCAATTGGATCGTCCCTTCCTCCGGCTTTCCGCGCGCCGCCCGGACGTCCGGCGCTTCAATGCCATGATCAAGCGCATTGCGGAGCAAATGGACAAGCGGATCGCCGATTTCATCAATGACCGTCCGGTCAAGCTCCGTTTCCGCCCCGATCACGTCAAGACGCACTTTTTTGCCGAGCTCGCGGGCGAGCTGGCGCACCATGCGCGGAAAGCGGTTAAACACCGTTTCCACCGGCACCATGCGCATGTTTAAAATAATCGTTTGCAAGTCGCTTGAAATGCGCGACATCCGCTCGACCGTCTCCGTCAGTTCGGCATGGCCGACATCGCGGGCAATTTGCTCAAGCCGCCCGCGGTCGACGACAAGCTCTTCAAATAAGTTCATCAGCATATCGAGCCGTTCAATATTGACGCGGATCGTTTTGCCCACATGCTTGGCCGGCTGCTTTTCCGGCGCTTCGGCTTCGGTTTGCGCCCCCCCGGCTTCCGTTTGCGCCGCTGCGGCTTGCTCGACGGCGGCCGACATCGGCGATTCGGGCGCGGCGGCACGATCTTCGCCTTCGACGGACAGGTCATCGGCATCGAGCACTCGAACGGCCACCTCATCGATTTCGGAAATGCCCATCAGCTGCTTTTGCAGCTCATCCGCCGGCGTTTTCGACACGACCGTGACAAGAAACTCTTGGTCAAACTGCTCCTCCTCAAGCATGTCCACAGGCGGCGTTGATTTCACGACCTCCCCCTCTTGATTGAGCAGTTCAAACACCATGTACACGCGCGCCGATTTCAACAGGCAGTCGTCGCGGAGGCGGACGCGAATTTCATAGACGGAATATCCTTGTTCTTTCGCTTGCTGCAGCACACGGTATTCAAATTCCCCATACGCCTGCTCGAGAGCCGGCAGTTCGCCGTTTGCCCGCCCCCTGGGCCCTTCCCCCTGCTCGATCCGCTTCAGCTGCTCGACCGTCTCGCTTACATCGCGCTTTCCATCGCCGCCGGCGGCAATCGAGAGGATCATGGCTTCCAAATGGTCGACCGCTCGGAAAATGACATCAAGCAGTTCCGGGGTAATGGCTAGCTTTTGGTTGCGAATGCCATCGAGCACATTCTCCATTTGATGCGTCAAATTTGCCAAATCTTCAAACCCCATCGTTGCCGACATGCCTTTTAACGTATGGGCGGAGCGGAAAATCTCATTCACAAGCGCCATATCGCCCGGATCATTTTCGAGTTCAAGCAGCCGTTCGTTGATCGTTTGCAAATGTTCTTTGCTTTCATCAATAAACAAGTCTAAATATTGGCTCATATCCATGCCGTTTTCCCCCTTACTCCCCGATCGATTGAACAATAGCGGCGGCGATGGCCTCAAGCGGAGCAACGGCATCCACAACCCCTGCTTCAATCGCCGCTTTCGGCATGCCAAACACAACAGCGGTTTCGCGCGCCTCAGCAATGACCTTCACATTTTCGTTTTCTTTCAATTTTTTCAGCCCGGCAGTGCCATCCGCCCCCATGCCGGTCATGATCACCGCCACTTTCCGGCAGCAGCGAATGGCCGCAAGCGACTCGAACAATACGTCAACAGCCGGGCGATGGCCCGCTCGCGGCGGCGATTCGTCGAAACGCGCTTTTAACATGCCGTTTTCCTCATCGACGGCAAGATGGACGCCGCCCGGGGCGATATAGGCGGTGCCATTTCGCAACAGTTCCCCGTCTTCCGCCTCTTTGATCGTGATCGCCGCCAGTGCGTTGAGCCGGTCGGCAAGCGATTTCGTAAACCCTTTCGGCATATGCTGAACGATGACGACCGGAGCGGCAAAATCAGGAGGCAGCTGCGTCAACACCGTTTCCAAGGCGCGCGGACCGCCTGTCGACGTGCCGATGGCGACGACCGTTTTTTGGCTGCGCGCCGTTTGGGCCGGCGGGCGCCGGGCGGCAAGCGCCGGGCGGTGGGCGGCGAGCGCCCTTACATTCGCCTCGCTTGCGTGCAGCACTTTGCGGATCAGCTCATCTTTTACTTTGTATAAATCAAGCGAAATCGGGCCAGACGGCTTGGCGACAAAATCCACCGCCCCGTATTGCATGGCGGTGATCGTGTTTTCCGCCCCCTCCCTCGTCGTGCTCGACACCATGACGACCGGCAGCGGCTGCTTGTGCATGATGCGCCGCAGCGTTTCGAGCCCATTCATAACCGGCATTTCGACATCAAGCGTGACGACATCCGGGCGCAAGAGGGCGATTTTGTCGAGCGCCTCTTGGCCATTGCGAGCCGTCCCGACGACTTCGAGGCGTGGGTGCTCGGACAAAAAGTCGCTGATCCATTTGCGCATAAACGCCGAGTCATCGACGACAAGCACCTTGATCGTCTTCATGTTCCGTCTCTACCTTTCTAGCAAAAATTGGCGCAGCATCGCAAAAAAGCGGGGGATTTGACCCGGCGGCGCCGGCTCGCCCTCTCTGCCCATCGCATAGCGCCAAGCCATTTGGCGGACGGCCTGGCTCGCCTTCGCCTTCGGGTCAAGCAGGACAAACGGCATCTGGCTGACGACCGCGCGGGCGACAACCCGGTCTTCCGGCACAATGCCGAGCAGGGCAATCGGTTTGTTTAAAAAGCGCGCCGCCGCATCTTTCAGCCGCTGAAAGACGCCATACCCTTCTTGCCCGCAGCTCGTGCGGTTGACAATGATCGAAAACGGCGCTTCGCTGCCGGCGGCATGCATGTATTTCATCATGGCATAGGCGTCCGTCACCGCAGTCGGTTCCGGCGTCGTGACGATGAACACATCGTCGACCGACTTTAAAAAATAAAGACGCTCTTCCGATGCCCCCGCCCCCATATCAAAAATGAGATAATCATAGCGCGAGGCAATGGCCTGCAGTTCAGCCAAAAAATAGTCGATGCCCGCCGTATCCAACGTCCGCCATTGCGCAACGCCCGTCCCCCCGGCGATATATGATAGTTGCCCCGGCCCGCTTTTGACGATGTCCGAAAGGGGCAGCCGAGTGGAAAACCAATCCGCCAATGTAAGCGGCGACGATTGACCGAGCAAAATGTCGATATTGCCCATGCCGACGTCCATATCGAGCAACAGGACGCGAAACCCGAGTTCAGAGAGCGATACGGAAAGATTGAGCGAAAGGTTCGATTTGCCGACTCCGCCTTTTCCGCTCGCCACCGCGATCGTCCGCGGCGAAGCCGGACGCCGTGGACGGCTTAACGCGCGGCGAAGCCGTTCCGCCTGGTCTCTCACCATCGATCCGCTCCAAACAACAGATGGACAAACCGGTCGGCTGACGCTTCCACCATATCGTCCGGCACGTTTTGCCCATTCGTTAAATAGGCAACGCCAACCCGGCTCTCGAGCAGAAAATTGACGACCGCGCCGTACGTATCGGTCTCATCAAGCTTCGTCACGATCAGCCGGTCAATCGGGAGGACGGAAAAGCGATCATAAATGGTTTTCATATCATTGTATTTTCCGGTGGCGGCGAACACGAGAAACGTTTCCGTCTCGCTGTCAAATTCGATCGTTTGCTGGAGCTCGGCAACATAGTGCGGGTTGCGGAAATTGCGGCCGGCCGTATCAATGAACACAACGTCGCAATCGGCCAGGCGCTGCTTAGCCGCCCGAAAGTCATCGGCGTTGTAGCACACCTCGAGCGGAGCCTGCAAAATGTGCGCATATGTCTTCAACTGGTCGATCGCGGCGATCCGGTACGTATCGGTCGTGATAAATCCGACTTTTTTTTCATGTTCAAGCACCGCGCGCCCCGCCATTTTGGCAAGCGTCGTCGTTTTTCCAACTCCGGTCGGGCCAAGCAGCAGGCGATATTTTTTCGTTCCTGCCGTTTCAGCGAACGGGAGCGGCGAAAGAAGATCACGCACCGCTTCTTTCGCCCAGCCGGCAACTGCAGCAGCGGATCTCTCTTTTTTGTCCGCATACCATCGCTCAAGCAGGCGGTCCATCACTTGGCGGATGTAGCCATCGGCGAGGCCTTGCTGCAGCAGCCGCCGCTCCGCATCCATAAGCGGCGGCGGGTACAACAGCGACGACGTCCGGCCGGCCATTTGACGGACGAGCGCTTTCACTTCCCGAAGCTCGGCGGCCAACAAACCGTCCGCTTCCTCCCGCCCCGCCGGCCGTGAAGAAGCGGGGGCCTTCGCCTCTGACGCGCGGCGCGGCAGTGGATCGGGATCGATGCCGGCCAGCACCTCAATCTTCTTTTTGGCAAACAAGCCGAACAGTCCGCCCGTTTGAATCTCCTTCGAGTGCAAAATGACGGCATCGCGGCCGAGCTCGGCTCGAACCATTTTCATCGCTTCGTTCATCGACGGGGCGACAAATTTTTTCACTTTCATTCGATTTCCACCATCCCCACGCTTTGAACTTCGACGTCAGCTTCGAGCTCGTTGTACGACAGCACCGGGATTGACGGAAAATGGCGCTCCGTCAGCTGCCGGACATACATGCGCACCGCCGGAGAACAGAGCAAGATCGGCGTTTGGCCGGCGAACGGGTGGCGGTCGAGCGCCGCCGCCACCGCCTCGACAAGCGCCTGCGCCCGCGCCGGATCAAGCGCCAAATAGCGTCCGTGCTCTGTTTGCTGCACCGCATCGGCAATCGTTTTTTCCGCCTTGCCCGAAAGCGTAATGACACGCAGCGGTTCGCCCGGCACGGCGTACTGCTTCGTGATTTGCCGCGCCAGCGCCTGGCGGACGTATTCCGTCAACAAATCGGTGTCGCTGGTCAGGCGGGCAAAATCGGCAAGCGCCTCAAAAATGAGCGGCAAGTTGCGGATCGACACTTTCTCTTTCAATAGCTTGGCGAGCACTTTTTGCACGTCGCCGACAGACAACGGATTCGGCGTCACATCGTCGACAAGCACCGGATACGATTCTTTTAAATGATCGATCAGCTGTTTTGTTTCCTGGCGCCCAAGCAGTTCGTGGGCATGGGCTTTCAGCACCTCCGTTAAGTGTGTCGAGACGACCGACGGCGGATCGACGACCGTATAGCCGAGCATTTCCGCGCGGTCTTTGGCCGCCTCGGAGATCCACTTCGCCGGCAGGCCAAACGCCGGTTCAACCGTGTCAATCCCTTCGACCGATCCGTCATCAATCCCGGGGCTCATCGCCAAATAATGGTCAAGCAGCAGCTCGCCGCGCGCCACCTCTTCGCCTTTAATTTTCACTCGGTATTCGTTCGGCTGAAGCTGGATGTTGTCGCGGATGCGCACAACCGGAACGACGATGCCGAGCTCAAGCGCGAGCTGACGGCGGATCATGACGATCCGGTCAAGCAGGTCGCCGCCTTGGGCGGCATCCGCAAGCGGAATAAGCGCGTAACCGAACTCGAACTCGATCGGGTCGACATGCAATAGTTGAATCACGCTCTCCGGACTTTTTAATTCGTCAGCCGCCGCTATTTCTTCATCCGGCTGGACGGCAGCCGCTTCCCCCTGTTTTTGCTGCTCGACAAATCGGTAGCCGCCAAATGCCAGCAGCCCGGCGATCGACATTGTCAACGCATCGTTGATCGGGGTAAACAAGCCGAGCAGGAAAATCGTTCCCGCCGTGACGTACAACATTTTCGGAAACGCAAATAACTGACGCATAATGTCGCCGCTTAAATTGCTGTCAGACGCCGCACGCGTGACGATGATGCCGGTCGCGGTCGAAATTAACAGCGCCGGAATCTGGCTGACGATTCCGTCGCCGACCGTCAACAACGTATAGCGCTTCGCCGCCTCCGCCATGTCCATTCCTTGCTCAACAACGCCGATCACCATGCCAAACAGCATATTGATGATCACGATAATAATGCCGGCGATGGCGTCGCCTTTTACAAATTTGCTTGCTCCGTCCATCGCACCGTAAAAATCGGCCTCTTGGGCGATTTTTTCCCGCCGCTCGCGCGCTTCCTGCTCCGAGATCATGCCGGCGTTCAAATCAGCGTCAATGCTCATCTGTTTGCCCGGCATCGCATCGAGCGTAAAGCGGGCCGCCACTTCCGAGACACGCTCCGCCCCTTTTGTGATCACAATGAACTGAATAATGACCAAAATCAAAAACACGACAAACCCGACGACGACATCGCCGCCGACGACGAACGTCCCAAACGTCTCAACGACGCCGCCCGCTTCCCCCTTGCTTAAGATCGAACGGGTTGTCGAGACATTCAACCCGAGCCGGAACAACGTCAGCACTAACAGCAATGACGGAAAAACGGAAAACTGAAGCGGCTCTTTCGTGTTCATCGCCGTCAGCAAAACGAGCAAGGCGAGGGAAATGTTGATGATGATCAAAACGCTCAGCAGCCATGTCGGCAATGGAATGACGAGCATGGCGACGATGAGCACAACCATAATTAACACGGATAAATCTTTGAGCTGCGCTTGCATGGTTTTCTCCCCTTGCTGTTACCCTTTTCGTTTGAGCCGGTAGACGTACGCCAAAATTTCCGCCACTGCCTTAAAAAACGTCTCTGGAATCATGTCGCCGACGTCCGTCTGCCGGTAAAGCGCCTGCGCCAACGGACGATTTTCAACCGTCACGACGCCGTTCGCCTTGGCAATTTCCTTTATTTTCAACGCCACATAGTCAGCCCCTTTCGCCACGACAACCGGCGCCTCCATTTTTCCATCTTCATACTTCAGCGCTACCGCATAATGGGTGGGATTGGTGATGACAACATCGGCATTCGGCACCTCCTGCATCATCCGCCTCATCGCCATCTCCCGCTGTCTTTGCTTAATGCGCGATTTAATGAGCGGGTCGCCTTCCGTCTTTTTGAATTCATCTTTAATGTCTTGCTTCGACATGCGGATGTTTCGTTCAAACTCAAACCGCTGGTACAAATAATCAAACAACGCTAAAAATAAGAGCGCGGCCGCAGCATACAGCCCCATTTTCACCGTCAGCGCGCCGACAATGGCAAGCATGGCGGCCGGCGGCCTGGCCGCAAGCGCCGTGAGCTCGTCCCATCCCCCGAGCAAGAGCATAAACACGACCGCACCGATGATTCCAGCTTTTAACACAGATTTTAACAGCTCGACAATGGCGCGCAGCGAAAAAAGCCGTTTTATTCCTTGCACCGGGTTGAGGCGGTTTCCGTCGATTTTGAGCGGCTCTGCGGTAAACAAGACACCGACTTGCAAAAAGTTGGCCAGCCCGGCCGCCAGCACGGCAGCGGCAAAAAACGGAGCCAAAAGGAGCGCCGCATGGCGGAGCCAGTCAAGAAACAGCAGGTGAAGCGAATCGATCGTCAACGGAACGGACGCATAATCGGACAGCGCGCGGGCGAACAGGCGCAGCAAGCCATCGCGTTCGTACTCCCCCGCCAAAGACAAGGTGAGAAACGTTGCAAGCAAGACGGCGGCGGCAACTGCGTCACCGCTTTTCGCCACCTGCCCTTTTTCCCGTACTTCTTGCCGTTTGCGCGGCGTCGCCTTTTCCGTTTTTTCTCCCGCAAAAAATTGCAAATCAAGCCGCCAGCGGCCCATCTTACGCGCCTCCCAACAACCGCATAAACTCGCGCAGCGACGCAAACATGAGCTGAAACAGTTCACGGGCGGAAAGCAAAATTCCGCCGATCGCTGCAAACAGGAGCAAAAACGCCGCCGCCGTCTTCAGGGAAAACCCGACAGCAAAAATATTCATTTGCGGCACGGCGCGGGCGATGAGGCCGAGCGCCACATCGACCAAAAAGAGCGATCCGACAAGCGGGGCAGCCATTTGCACAGCGGCGGCAAACATCGCCGCGAACGTGCGCACCGCATACTCAGCCGCCCGCCCGTCGGCAATGTGCGGCCACCGGTCAAGCGGCAGCCAGTGATAGCTGTAAAACAAGCCGTCAAGCAGCAAATGATGCCCGTCAAGCATAAGCAGCAGCAAAAGCGCCAGCGAGTGAAGATACTGCCCGAGCAACGGGCTTTGCACCCCGGTTTGCGGATCGATGACGTTGGCGATGGCAAACCCGATTTGAAAATCGATCAAGCCGCCGGCGACTTGCACAGCCGCCATGACGATGGCCGCGATCAAGCCGAGCGCCAGCCCGACGAGCGCCTCTTTGACGACGAGCAATACATACACATCATTCAATGGAAGCGACGGCTGCGGCCCTGCCAAAAACATAAGCCAGCTGAAAAAAAACGCCATTCCAATCTTGTACGAAGCCGGCACCGTCCGGTACGAAAAGAGCGGCATGGCCGCAAAAAACGAAGCGGTGCGGGCGAAAATAAGCAAAAACGCCGGAAAGTGAGTCCATAATTGTTCCATGATCGATCAGCCTATAAAGGAAGCCAAATTGTTGAAAATATCATGGGCGTACGACACCATTTTCGAGAGCATCCACGGCCCGAACAAGACGAGCCCGAGCAGGACAGCAACGATTTTCGGGACAAACGCGAGCGTCTGCTCTTGAATTTGGGTCGCAGCCTGAAAAATGCTGACAACGAGCCCGACAACAAGCGACAGCAGCAGCAACGGGCCGCAAACGATCAACACGATGTAGACGCCTTGTTCGGCAAGGCGGATGATAAAATCGGCACTCATAAACGCCACCCATCTTTATTGAAAGCTTTGCAGCAACGATTTGACGACCAAATGCCAGCCGTCGACAAGAACAAATAGCAAAATTTTAAACGGCAGCGAAATCATCACCGGCGGCAGCATCATCATTCCCATCGACATCAAGACGCTGGCAACGATCATGTCGATGACTAAAAACGGAATAAAAATCATAAAGCCCATTTGAAACGCGGTTTTCAGCTCGCTGATCGCAAACGCCGGGACGAGCGCGGTAAGCGGAATGTCGTTGACCGTTTTCGGCTGCCCGGCGCCGCTGTATGATAAAAACAAGGCCAAATCTTGCTGTCTCGTATGTTGGCTCATAAACTGCTTGAGCGGAACAGCGGCGCGTTCGTACGCCTCATCCAAATCAATTTTTTCGGCAAACAGCGGCTCAAGCGCCTGATCGTGAATCTCTTTCCATGTTGGCGCCATGATGAAAAACGTCAAAAACAGCGCCAGCCCGATCAACACTTGGTTGGGCGGCATTTGCTGCGTGCCAAGCGACGTGCGCACGAACGACAAAACGATGACGATGCGCGTAAAACAAGTCATCATAATTAAAATGCCGGGAGCAATCGACAAAATGGTAAGAAGCAAAAGCAGTTTCACCGATGTCGAGACATGCTCGGGCGCCATCGAGTTAAACATATGGACAAAGTCATTCATCGCCAGCCGTTCCTTTCTCTTTCAACCGCTTCAGCCACTCATTCCGCCTGTCGGCCATTCGGCTCATTTCCTCGGCAAACAGTGAGGAAAAGGACGGAGCCGGACCGCTTCCCCGTTTCACTTTCGCTGTCCAATATTCACGAAGGCGGGACCCAAACGGGTGGAAGCTGGCCATCCGTTCGAGCCGCTCATTATGCTGCGCCAGCAGTTCGTTTATTTCGTCTTCATTGCTGATTTCCCGCAGCAGCTGGATCGAATCGCCAACGCCGATGACGAGCAGCCGGTTGCCGACTTTGATGAGCTGAACAGAGCGGTTTGCCCCGACGCTCGTTCCACCGAGATTCTCAATGAGACCCTTTGACCCGAAAACAGGCGAATGGCGGCGGGAAAGCCATTTTAACAGAGCGTAAAGAAGAACGAGGACAAAGGCGGTCGCCCCGATGAGCCGGAGCACATCGGAAGCAGACACCGCATCAGCCGGTTGATTCGCTGTCGGTTTTGTCTGTTGCCCGGCCGGCGCTGACGGCCCGCACGCATCCGGATGCTGCAGGCAATCGGCGACCGTCGGGCTTTGGGCAGCCGACGCCGGCGGCGCCCCAAACAAGATGGCTGCCGCCAGCAATCCCACTGCCCATCGCCGTATGGCCATCAACATCCCCTCACCTCTAATCGCCTAGCCGATCGTTTTGTTAATCGCTTCAATGACGCGGTCCGCCTGGAACGGCTTGACAACGAAATCTTTCGCCCCGGCTTGAATGGCGTCAATGACCATCGCCTGCTGCCCCATCGCCGAACACATGATCACTTTGGCGTTGCTATCGATTTTTTTTATTTCTTTAAGCGCCGTAATCCCATCCATCTCCGGCATCGTAATATCCATCGTCACAATGTCGGGGCGCGTCTCCTTGTATTTTTCGACCGCCTGTCTCCCGTCCGCCGCTTCAGCGACGACCTCATGCCCATTCTTCGTCAAAATGTCTTTAATCATCATCCGCATAAACGCAGCATCGTCGACAACAAGCACTCTTGCCATATCCCCCTACCTCCTGCCATGCACATTATTTTAGCCGTTTTAACCGATCGCTTTGGCTGACAATGTCGGTGATGCGCACGCCGAAGTTTTCATCGATCACGACCACCTCGCCTTTGGCGATCAGCTTATTGTTGACAAAAACGTCGACCGGCTCGCCGGCCAGCTTATCAAGTTCGATGATCGACCCGGTGGACAATTGCAAAATCTCTTGCACCGAGCGTTTCGTCCGTCCCAGTTCAACCGTCACTTGCAGCGGCACATCAAACAGCAGCTCCAAATTGCGCGCCTCCGTCGCGGCAAGCGGTGGGGCGTCAAACTCAGCAAAATCAGCTGCTTGAATATGCCGTCCAGCTGCGCTTTTGCCTTCATCCAGGCGCTCAGCCGGCGCCTCCGGGAAACGGTTCGCCGCCGGGGAAGAAGGGGCGCCGGCCTCCGCATAGGCGTAGGCGGGCTGCGGCTCCGGCTCCACGGACAGCGGCGCCCCGGCCGGCAGCTCAGGCCGGTTTTCCTCCCCCCCTGCCGCCGCACCAAGCAAATAGGTGACCAGTTCTTTGGCAAAATCAACGGGCAGCAGCTGCATGATGTTCGAATTAATTAACGTGCCGATTTTCAGCCGGAACGACACTTTAATCAAAAAGTCTTCATCCGGCAAATATTCCATCCCTTTTCCTTCCGCCAAATCAAGAAGATGGATCGTCGGCGGGGAAATATCAACCCGCTTGCCAAAGACGGTCGACATCGACGTCGCCGCTGACCCCATCATTTGGTTCATGGCTTCCTGCACGGCGCTCAGCTGAATTTCCCCAAGCGCGCTGTCGGGCGCCGTTCCGTCGCCGCCAAGCATCAAATCGGCGATAATGGCGGCGTCCCGCTGCTCAATGACCAGCAAGTTGGTCCCGAGAAGCCCTTCCGTGTAATTGACTTGAATGGCGACATACGGCTGCGGGAACTCATCCGCGACACGCGTCCGCTCGATCACCGAGACGTTCGGTGTCGTAATCTCGACTTTTTGGTTCAATAACATGGACAGCGCCGTCGCTGAGCTGCCAAAGGAAATATTGCCAATCTCCCCTAGAGCGTCCTGCTCGAGCGGGGTGAAAATATCGTGAAGCGCCGGTGCGCGGTCACGGCTGTCCATTCCGCGCAACAGGGCATCGATTTCATCTTGCGACAACATTCCGTCATTCATCATGTCCTGCTTCGTCCCCCTCGATCATCGCTAAAATTTGCACCGCCAGCTTTTTGTTCCGTTTCCCCGGTTGACCGATAAATTTCGGAATATGGCCGATTTTGATGACAAGCGGATCATGGATCGACTGCCCGAGCTGGATGACATCTCCGACCTCGAGCTGCAAAAATTCGCCGACGGTAACAGCCGCTGTGCCAAGTTCGGCGACAATCGGCAGTTGAGCCGCGCGGATGCCTTGCTCAATTCGTCCCGCTTCCTCGGGGGAACGCTCTTTTTTTTGCGCCTGCATCCAGTAATGCACCGACAGCCGCGGCATAATCGGCTCCAAAACGACGTGCGGAATGCAAACGTTCATCATGCCGCGCGCCTCGCCGATTTGCGTGTTGAGCGAAATGACAACGACCGTATCGTTCGGCGCGATCATGCGCAAAAACTGCGGGTTGACCTCAAAGTCGACAAACAGCGGATCCATTTCCGCCACCGACTCCCACGCATCGCGCCAATAGGCAAACGCCTTGTCGAACAAGTTGGACATGATGCGTGTCTCAATTTCCGTGAGGTGCTCCACTTTGTCCATGCCGGCGCCGCGGCCGCCCATCACCCGATCGAGCATGGCATAGGCGATATTCGGATTGATTTCCAGCAGCACATGCCCGTCGAGCGGCGGCACTTCAAAGACGTTAATGATCGTCATTTTTGGAATCGAGCGGACGAACTCTTCGTACGGAATCTGGTCGGCCGACGCGACCGAGATTTGCACATACGTGCGCAACTGGGCGGAAAAAAACGTTGTCAGCAGACGGGCGAAGTTTTCATGAATGCGCGTCAAACTGCGAATCTGGTCTTTGGAAAACCGGAGCGCCCGCCGGAAATCATACATTTTGACGCGTCGGCCTTCCTCCTCTTTTTTCAGCTCCTCCGCGCTCATCTCCCCTGCAGAAAGCGCAGCGAGCAACGCGTCAATTTCGCTTTGCGACAATACTTCCCCGGCCGTCATTTCATCTTCCCCCCTTCCAATGACAGGGCTACTGGAGGATAAAAGAGGTAATGTAGACGTTCTCCACTCTCCCTTCTTGCATCAATCCGTTGATCTCGCGCTTCAGCCGCTCTTTCAGCGCCGTCAGCCCTTCTTTTCCTTTAAAGTCGGCCGCTTTCATTTCCGAGAGCTGTTCGATGATTGCATCCTTAATCTGGAAATCACGCTTCTCCGCTTCTTCTTTTCCTTTGTCGCTGTCGGTTTGAATTTTAAAGGAGATTTTAATATAACGGCCGTCCGCCAAATTCGTTGTCATTTCCGGAATGTCGATCGATCGTTCCGCCAGTTCGTCAGCGCTTGGCGCCCCTTGTTTTTCCGCATGCCCCATCTTCATCACCGCGACAAGCGCCGCCGTTCCAGCCAAAGCGATGACCGCCAGCACAATGATCATCGTTTTGATTGCTTTATTCCCTTTCACGGTCCAATCCTCCTGCTTCTGGCAAGCGAAACGCGCCAATTTGCCGGTAAAATTCGCTCGCCAACGCCGCGACTTGTTCGACCGTCTCGCGCACGACGAATTTTTTTCCGTTCGTCAGCGTCACGGTCGTATCAGGAAACGCTTCAATTTGTTCGATGTACAACGCATTGAGCACAAACCGTTTGCCGTTGAGCTTCGTTAACGAAATCATCGGGCAACAGGCGCAAGACGCCGCTCACGCCCTACCTCCTATTCTATTTTTTCAAGTTGACAAGCTCTTGCAAAATTTCATCCGATGTCGTAATGATGCGCGTATTCGCCTGGAAGCCGCGCTGGGCGACGATCATTTCCGTAAACTCCTCAGCAAGGTCGACGTTGGACATCTCAAGCGCGCCGGAGACGATCGTTCCGGTGCCGTTTTCTTGAGGTGGGGAAGCAATCCATTCGTCATCTTCACCAATAATCGTTCCTGAGTTAGCGGTCTCTCTAAATAAATTCCCTCCAACTTTTTCCAACCCATCATTATTTGGAAACTTGGCAAGCCGAATTCTACCTGCCACTTGCAACTTTCCATCTTTATCAACATAGTTGACGACTCCATCGGCTCCAATGCTCATGCTTTGTGCATCCGTTGGAACTTGAATGCGTGCTCGCAATCCTGTAAATCCCGCATTACTATATCCTTCACCGACTAAATACAGGCCGTCGGCATTGACAATATATCCGTCTTTATCCAAATAAAAATTCCCCGCCCTCGTAAATAACGGATTTACAAGTTGTCCGCTGCTGTTCAATTCGCCAAGAATGAAAAACCCATCCCCCGAAATCGCCAAGTCGAGCACGCGCCCGGTCGTTTGCAAGCTTCCTTGCGTATGGACGGTGTCGATGGCAGCCAGCTGCGAGCCGAGCCCGACTTGCTTCGGATTCGTGCCGCCGCGGCCGGCGTTCGGCCCGCTGGCCCCGGAAATCGTTTGGCTCATTAAATCTTTAAAGATCGTTCGTCCTTTTTTAAACCCGTACGTATTGACGTTGGCGATATTGTTGCCGATGACGTCAAGTTTTGTTTGGAAATTGCGCATGGCGCCAATGCCGGAATACATCGAACGAAGCATTCGCTCCCTCTCCCCTCTTATTCGTGTTGTTCGACTGTCATCACCGCGTCAGCGGCAATCGTCGCTCCGTTATCGAGCCCGAGAACAATGTTCCCGTCTTTTTGCGTCACCGATTTTACAACCGCGCTCATCGTTGCATCGCCTTCTTGCCAGTGCACCGTTTTGCCGATCCATTCGCTGTAGCGCAAAAGTGCATCACGGCTTGACACTTGCATCCATTGCTGCATCAAATTGGCGATGTTCATCATTTGCTCAAGCGAAGAGAAGCTCGCCATTTGCGCGATAAAGTCTTTATCTTCCATCGGATTGAGCGGATCTTGGTTTTCGAGCTGGGCGAGCAAAATTTTCAAAAAATCGTCTTTGCCAAGAATTTGATTGCCTGTTTTGCGTTCCGGCCGGCCCGCGTTTGCCAACCATAAACTGGCATCGATCGTGTTCGTTGCCATCATCGTCCCCCTCATCCATCCGCCTCTGCCCCGTCAAGTTCAAATGGGGCAGAGGAAGGCGATTGTTCCCGTTTTTGTTCTTGCCGAGAGCCGCCTTGCTGCCGCCCGTCGCGGCGCTGCTCCGGGTGCGGCGGGAGAGCCGCGCTGTCGTAATCAGACCAAACCGTCCATTTCTCAACAGTAACTTGGCCGGCGTCAAGCAGCTGGACAAGCTGCGGCAAGTGGGTGCGGATCAACTCTTCCGCCGCATCGGTCGCCACAAGCAGCCGGGCGGTCAATTTTCCGCCTTCTTGCGCCATTTTCACCGTCACCGTTCCAAGATGTTCCGGATGAAGGCGAATAACAAGCTGCATAACGCCGTTTGGCAGCTTCACCCATCGGCTGAATTGCCATGCACGGGCCACTTGCTCGACAAACGAACTTTCATTCTCTGCTTCCACCGCACCCGCCTCATGGCCGGCAGGGACGAATGAAGTCAAAGAGGCAAGGTTTGTCGAAACGAGCGTGGGACCATGCAACTGGCGGGCGTCTTCCCGGTGCGGCAAAGAGCTTGGCCCGTAAACGGTGGAAGCGAAAGGAGAACGGCCGGCGGCGGAGAATGGGACAAGGAGGTCGGCTCCCTGCCGGGTGTCTTTCACTAGAGATAACGCTTGTGGCGCAAGCGAGCCGCTATCCTCGTTGGAATGCACGGCCATCTCCTTTCCAGCTCCCTCGATCAGCGGCGAACCTTGTGGCATAGGCCGCTTGCCTTCGCCGTCGAAATGCCCGTTCGTTCCTTTGATCTGTTTTTCCAGCCAAGCCGCTTTGCCCAAACCGCTATTTTCATCCGTCCGCTGCCACAAAGACGGAGCGGCTGCCAATGCTTTTGCACCGGCCCCCTCTTGGTTGACTCTTCCGCTTTCCCCATCAGCCGCCAAGGCTTCACCATCATTGTATGCAGCCGCCGGAGGGGCGTTTAAAACGTTGGCAGCGCCAACGTGCATAGCTGAAGCGGCCAGCCATAACGGCTCTGTCCATTCGTCTGTTATTCGCGGCTTCTTTCCTTCCGGCTGGGATGACCGTTCAATCCCCTCCTCAACCGGCAGCTTCCCGGTTTGCTTTTGCGCCAATAATGCCGCAAATGCGCTGGAAGCCGCTGTCTCTTTTCTCGCTGTCAGCTCCACGCCCGTTGGCTGCGGTGCAACTGCTGCGATCATCACTTTCATTCAGCCCCCTCCTCTCTCGCCGCCCATTTATGCAATGACGAAAGCAAGTTCGCCGCCTGCTCGGCCGGCATTTGTTCTAAAATAGCCGCGGCTTTGTCGCTATCGAGCCGGCTCAGCACCTCAAGCGCTTCATCCTCCGGCAGCTTGGCTAAAATAGCCGCGGCCTGCTTGTCTGACATGGCACCGTACATGCTGATGACATCCACCGCAGACGCTTGTCCGCCGCCTTTTTCCTGCTGGGTCGGCAGCTGTTGCTGCGTCGACAGCCGGGCAATTTCCTCGTCTTTTGCCGCCAATTCGCTTTTTAGCTGCTCAATTTGCTTTTTTTGCTTGGCGATCGTTTGGTTTTGCCGCTTGATCGTCTGCTGTTGCGTCTCGATCGTGTTGGCCAGCGTCTTTTCTTTCTTCTTCCAATCAAACCATTCGGCGACGAACGGCACGCTGTCCACCCATTGTTTCGCCTTCACCGCATCAATGCCGGCCGCCTTTGCAATCAGCAAGAGGAAGAAAGCCGCAAAGAGGCTCGGGACGACAACGACGAACAACATCCATTGCCACCGGCTTGCCGTTTCTTCCTGCTGAAGTTTGCTGCCCGCCATCTATAACTCTCCTTGCCGCACAAAGCGCTGAACGGCTATTTCATCGAGCAAACGGCTTTCGGCCTCTTTTTCGCGCTGCTCTGTCCACCGCCGCACGCGCTCCTGCATTTTCTCATACTTTTTCACTTCAATATTGAGCTCAATGAGGCGCTGGTGCCGGCACTGCATTTGCTCGCGCGCCCGCATGACGATGAGCTGATAGTGATCAATGGTTTGTTGCAAACTGGCGAGATACTGCAGCGTATGGCGAATGGCCCCGACAGCGAGGCCATCTTGCAGCCGCCTGTCCCTTTCCGCCTCGCATCGTTCTTTTTCCTTGAGCAACTTGTACAGCGCCTCGGCCGCCTGCTCAAACTTGTGCACCGCTTCTTCGTATTCAGCCAGCGCTGCTTGCTTTTCTTTTTCCTTCATCGTCCATAGTTTTTGCAGCCGAAATGTCGACATCATTGTGGATCACCCTTCCCCCTCTTAACGCTGTGCCCCCGTCATGGCGGCGAAATGAGACGGAAAAGGGCATCGATGCTTTCGGCGCGCGTCGTTTTTTCATCGATGTTTTGGCGGCAAAACGCCATCATTTGCGGATAACGTTCAATCGCCTCATCAATTTCTCGCGATGCCCCCCGCTTGTACGCCCCTATTTGAATCAAATCCTCCGAATCGATATAAGTGGAAAGGAGACGGCGGAACCGGTTCGCTGCTTCGCGGTGCTCAGCGCTGATAATATGGGGCATGACGCGGCTGACGCTTTTCAGCACGTTAATGGCCGGGTACTGCCCTTTATTCGCGAGCTGGCGTTCCAACACAAAATGGCCGTCCAAAATGCCGCGCACCGCATCGGCAATCGGCTCGTTCATATCGTCGCCGTCAACGAGCACCGTATAAAACGCGGTAATGGTGCCTGAGTCGCTCGTCCCGGCCCGCTCGAGCAGCTTCGGGAGCAAGGCGAACACCGACGGGGTATAGCCCTTTGTAGTCGGCGGCTCGCCGACAGCCAACCCGATCTCCCGCTGCGCCATCGCGACGCGGGTGACCGAATCCATCATCAGCATAACATCCGCCCCTTGGTCGCGGAAATATTCGGCGATCGCCGTTGCCGTATAGGCGCCTTTGACGCGCATCAGCGCCGGCTGGTCGGACGTGGCGACGACGACGACCGAGCGGGCCAAGCCGTCCGGGCCAAGGTCGCGCTCTAAAAACTCGCGCACTTCGCGGCCACGCTCGCCGATTAAGGCGATGACGTTCACATCAGCCGACGTATGGCGGGCGATCATTCCCATGAGCGTGCTTTTGCCGACGCCCGAGCCGGCAAAAATGCCGACGCGTTGCCCCTTGCCGACGGCAAGCAGACTGTCGATGACGCGCACGCCGACTTCAAGCGGTTCGACAATCGGCGGCCGGGTGAGCGGATTGGGCGGATCGCGGTCGACCGACACCGGCTTCAGCCCGGGCGGCAACGGGCTCCCGTCAAGCGGTTGGCCGAGCGGATCAAGAACCATGCCAATGAGCGCATCGCCGACGTGCACTTCAAGCGGCCGGCCGGTCGCTTCGACAAGGCAGCCGGGAGCGATATGGGTCGTGGCGGAAAACGGCATAAGCAAGACGTGCTGTTCATGAAAGCCGACGACTTCGGCGGGAATTTTCCGGCATCCGCTCTGTTCATGGATGTAACAAAGATCGCCAATCGAGCTTTTCGGTCCTTTCGATTCCATCATCAAGCCGATGACGCGCGACACTTTGCCAAACCGTTTATACAAGTCGATAGCGTCTATTTCATCAAGAAGCGCCTGCCAGTTCAGAAAACGCTCCCTCCTTCAATCGCCGGTAGAGCGCCTCGCGCAGCCGCTCAAGCTGTACATCGACGCTCGCCTCGATGCGCCCAAACGGCGTCTCCACGACACATCCATATTCAGGAAGCGCATCGTCCGGGTAGATGAATAGATCAACGCGATGCGGAAACAGAGATTTCAACAGCTCCTTTTGCTCTGCCACTATTTCGTAGCCGTGCGGATGCACATAAACGGCCACTTCCGTTTGCCGCCGCACTTCCTGCAGCACTTGGCGCACAAGCGGCAAAAACGCGCTCCGGTCTCGCTCGAGCGTGGCGCCGATGATGCGTTCCGCCGCTTTCAGCGCCACTTCGAGCATCATCTCATCCGCCGCCTCGGCCTTCGCATAAAATTCGTGATTGATCCGCTCCGCCAAGCGGCGGGCTTGGTCGATCCATTCGCGGTGTTCGCGAAGCGCCGCCTCGCGCCCGGCGGCGTAGCCGTCTTCGTACCCTTGGGCGCGCGCTTCCTGCCTAAGCCGGTCTTTCTCGCGCTCCCATTGCTCCCGTTCACGGGCCAGCTGTTCGCGCACCGTCTCGCAATATTGCTCGGCTTGGCGGCGAAGCGCGGCCACCTCTTCTTTGGCGGCGGAAATCGCCTCGATTTCCTTTTGCCGATCCTCGTTCGAAGGCGGAACATCGAACATGCAGCGCTGCACGGCGATCGTCTTTTTGCCGGCGCGCCCGGCCAATGCCGGCGCTTTAATGACGCTAGACAATAATATCATCTCCTCCCCCGCGGGCGATGACGATTTCCCCGGCTTCCTCGAGACGGCGGATAATGGCGACAATGCGCGATTGCGCTTCTTCCACATCACGCAGCCGGACCGGGCCCATATATTCCATTTCTTCTTTGAACGTCTCGGCCATTCTTGTTGACATGTTGCGGAAGACAATTTCTTTCACTTCATCGCTCGCCACCTTAAGCGCCAGCATAAGGTCATTGTTATCCACTTCGCGGATGACGCGTTGAATGGCGCGATTGTCGAGCGTAACGATGTCTTCAAACACAAACATCCGCTTTTTAATTTCTTCCGCAAGCTCGGGGTCTTGAATTTCCAAAGCCTCTAAAATCGTCCGCTCCGTGCTTCGGTCGACTTGGTTCAGCACTTCGACGACCGCCTCAATGCCGCCGGCTTGCGTGTAATCTTGCATCACTGTCGCCGACAGCCGCCGCTCCAAAATTTGCTCGACTTCGCTAATGATCTCCGGCGACGTGCTGTCCATAAGCGCGATGCGCCTGGCCACATCGGCCTGCATCTCTTGCGGCAGCGCTGATAAAATCTGCCCCGCCTGCGCCGGGTCTAAATACGAAAGAATGAGAGCGATCGTTTGCGGATGCTCATGCTGAATAAAGTTTAACAGCTGCATCGGGTCGGCTTTGCGGGCGAAATCAAACGGCCGCACCATCAGCGCTGATGTCAGACGGTTGATAATGTTCATCGCCTTGTCCGGGCCGAGCGCTTTTTCCAACACTTCTTTCGCGTAGGCGATGCCGCCTTGGGCGATGTAATCCTGCGCCAAAGCGAGCTGCCGGAATTCCTCAAGCACTTCCTCTTTTTGCTCGGCCGCCACTTGGCGGACGTTGGAAATTTCGAGCGTCAGCTTTTCAATGTCTTCTTCGGATAAATGTTTATAGATGGAGGCCGATACGTCCGGGCCGAGGGAAATGAGCAAAATGGCTGCCTTTTGCCTGCCCGTCAGCCCGCCTTTCCGATCGCGTTTTGCCATACGCCGCTCCTCCTACTCTTCCGATAGCCATGTTTTCAATAGTTTGGCAAACTCATCCGGTTTTTCTTTCGCCAACCGCTCCAGCTGCCGACGGCGCAGCGCCGCCTCCGTCTCCGGCGGCTCCGGCAAATCCGGCTCGACCGGAAGCGGCGGGGCGAATGCGAGCTCCTCCTCTTCTTCTTCTTCATCTTCACGGCGGCGTCGCAGCCAGAAGAAGAGCAGTAGGGCAATGAGCAATAGCGCGCCTCCGCCGGCCGCGTACCACCACCACGCCGGCTGAACCGGCGCCGGTTCGGTGAATGCCGGTTTGCCGTTGAACTTTTGCACCGAGACGACGACGCGGCTATTGACATCTTGGTCGGTCAGCGCCTGCGCTTCTTCTTTGTCAATCGACGTCCGGACAATCGTCCCTAATAGTTTTTGAATGTCATTGACCGTTTCCGGCGGCAATGAATTCGGATCATCCGGATTTGGCGGCTCGACCATCACTTGAATGCCTAGATCGCGAATTTTATACGGGCTTTCCACGATTTGTTTTTTAATTTTGTTGACCTCATTGTTGATCGTTTCTTCGGTCCGCTCATAGTTTCCGTTCGTTCCGCCGTTTGCTCCTTGGTAGCCCGGCACTTCATTCGTCCCCGTTCCGGCCGTGCCGCCCGGCGGCGCACCGCTTCCCGAGTACGTCTCTTTAATGCGCTGGACGCTGACGGCAATGCCTTCGTTGTTCTTTTCGTCCACCGGAGCGACCAACTGCTCCTCCCGCTTTTCCTGTGTAAAGTCGATGTCGGCCGTCACCGAGACAACGACTTTGTCCTGCCCCATCATCGTGCCGAGCATTCGCTGGACTTGCCGTTGAATGTCGCGTTCGATTTGTCGTTTGATCTGTTGCTGCTCAGTGAATGCCGCCGCTGTCGAATTTTTGTTTTCATTTTTCAAATCGAAATACTCAAAAAACTGGTTCATAATGACGATATTATCTGTAGAGAGGTGGGGAACACTTTTGGCGACGAGATGATACAAAGCCCGAATTTGCTCGTCGCTGAATTCATAGCCCGGCTTCGTCTTCAGCACGATCGAAGCCGAGGCTTCCCCTTTTTCATCGGAAACGAATACGCTCGGCTGCGGAAGATTAATCATCACTTTCGCGTCCTCGACGCCGTCGATCGTTTTGATTAAGTTGGCGAGCTCCGTTTGCATCGCCTTCAGTTTCACCATATTAAACTCGTTGTCGGTCATGCCGAAGCTCGCGTTTTGGCTGAAAAATGAATAGTCAATGACTCCACTGTTCGGGATGCCTTCAGCAGCGAGCTCGACTTTCAGCGCATCCACTTGCTCTTTCGGCACTTTAATTGTCGTGCCGCCATCCGTCACTTCGGCGGGAACACCGCGCTGATCCAGCGTCGCCTTGATTTGTCCGGCTTCTTGCGGCGTCAAATCGCTGTATAGCGGCACCATTTCCGTCCTGAAGGCAAAAAAAATGCCAAGGCCAAGGATCAAAAGGACCGCAGCCGCGCCTCCGGCGGCAAGCCATTTCTGTTTTTTCGTCCGCTCTTGCCAAAACAAACGGGCCCGGCCCCACCACTCTTTCCACTTGTTGCTCATACGATTCCCCCGATCATCCAGCCATACAGCCGCCGCGGCCACCGTTCGGCCATGGCGGGCTCTGTATGTATCGTCCCTTGCCGTCTACAACGGCATGCGCATCATTTCCTGGTACGCCTCAACCGCTTTGTTGCGGATTTCGATCGTCAGTTGCAGCGCGATGCTTGCCTTTTGCGCCGCGATCATCACATCATGCAATTGGACGTTTTCCCCACGGACAAGCTTTTCTGTCAGCGCATCCGCCTCGATTTGTGCGTTATTGACATTGTTGAGCGCTTCTTTGAAAAAGGCGGCGAACTGCTTTTGCACCGCTGCCGGCTTCACCGGGCTTGAAGCGGCGGCCGCCGGCGCCAGCCCGATGCGGCTCACTCCATCAACCATTTGTCATTCCTCCTCTTCGGCTTATTTCCCGATTTCAAGCGCCTTCATGAGCATCCCTTTTGAAGCGTTCAGCGCGGTGACATTCGCCTCATACGAGCGCGTCGCCCCGATCAAGTCCACCATTTCTTTCAGCGGGTCGACGTTTGGCAGGCGAACGTAGCCATCTGCGCCCGCATCCGGATGGTCCGGGTCGTAGACGAGTTTAAACGGCGCCGGATCGTCAGCAATTTCGCGCACCCGAACGCCGTTGCCGACAGCTTCAGCACGTCCGAGGGCGGCCTGCAAATAGCCCGAAAACGCCCCGCTGCGCGGTTCGATAACGACGACTTTGCGGCGGTACGGCTCCCATTCCCCGTTGACAAAACGGGCCCGCGTCGTATCCACGTTGGCGATGTTGGACGAGATCACATCCATGCGCAGCCGCTGAGCGGTGAGCGCCGACGCCGAAATGTTTAAGCTTTGAAACACGGACACAGCCTATTTTCCTCCTTTGATCACCGTCTTTAGCGTATTGAATTTGCCGTTTAACCGCTCAATCAGAGCGTTATAATAAATTTGGTTTTCCGCCAATTTCGACATTTCTTGGTCGATATCGACACTGTTTCCATTATGATTGTAACTGATGCTGGCATTGGTCGTCACGACAATTTTTCCATTCTGTTCGTTTCGAAACGGAAAATGGCGCGGATCCGTCCGTTTGGCCTCAAGGGCAAGCGCCCGGTCAAGCTCCGCCTGAAAGCGCACATCTTTCGCCTTATAGCCCGGCGTATCGGCGTTGGCGATGTTGTCGGCGATCGCCTGTTGGCGAAGCGCAGCGTAGCGAAGCCCTTGTTCAAGCCAACCGATCGTCGCTGAAAAGAGCGCCAATGGAATCCCCTCTTTTCTCCTATTTTCCGACAATTTCTGCTAATTTTCATTTTACAGGAAAGAAAACCTAATGTATAGACGGAACTTGGTACTATTTTTCGAAGATGCCATGACAGAAAAACGATGCCAAGGATGTTTGTCAAAACAAAAAACCCGCCGGGACAAAATACCCAGCGGGCTTAGGCGGCTACGCCGTTCAGCTTGATTTCAATTTTTCCAGTTCGCTTAAAAACTTGTCATTCAATACTTTAATGTACGTTCCTTTCATGCCGAGCGAGCGCGATTCGATCACGCCGGCGCTTTCTAGTTTGCGCAGAGCATTGACAATGACCGAGCGGGTGATGCCGACGCGGTCGGCGATTTTGCTGGCGACAAGCAGCCCTTCCGTTCCGTCAAGCTCTTCAAAAATATGTTCAATCGCCTCAAGTTCGCTGTAAGAAAGCGAGCTGATCGCCATTTGCACGACCGCCTTGCTGCGCGCTTCCTCTTCGATTTCTTCCGCTTTTTCACGCAAAATTTCCATGCCGACGACCGTTGCGCCATACTCGGCCAAAATCAGGTCATCGTTATCAAACTCGCGATCAAGGCGCGACAAAATAAGCGTGCCGAGCCGTTCGCCTCCGCCGTTGATTGGAACGATCGTCGTCAAACCGGTTTTGAACAAGTCACGATTTTCCACTGGAAACGCCGTATATTCGCTATTAATATCGATATTAGGGGACGTTTCTGTAATGTTGAACAAGTTTTTCGTGTATTCTTCCGGAAACTGGCGCTCCTCAAGCATCCGTTTCATCCGTTCGTTTTCAATCGACTGTTTAATGGCGAAGCCAAGCAGTTTGCCGCGGCGGCTGACGACGAACACGTTCGCTTCAATGACATCGCAAAGCGTTTCCGCCATCTCTTTGAAATTGACCGGCCGCCCGGCTGCCTTCTGCAGCATGGCGTTGATTTTTCGTGTTTTCTCTAGCAAGTTCATCGAGTCCATCTCCTCCTCATAAAATAAATTCGCTCAAATCTTTGTTTTTGACGATGCTGCCGAGTTTTTGCTCAACGTATTGCGGCGTGATGACGACTTTGTCGAGCCCGATATCGGGCGCTTCAAACAGCAAATCCTCAAGCAGTTTTTCCAAAATCGTATGCAGCCGGCGCGCGCCGATGTTGTCGGTCGTCTGGTTGACTTCGAAGGCCACTTCGGCAATCTTACGAATAGCATCGTCAGAAAATTCAAGACTTATACCTTCTGTTGCCAAAAGTGCCTGATATTGTTTAATGAGCGCATTATTCGGCTCGACCAATATACTTACGAAATCGTCAACCGAAAGTTTCGCAAGTTCGACGCGGATCGGAAACCGGCCTTGCAGCTCAGGGATCAAGTCGGACGGCTTCGCCATATGAAACGCGCCGGCGGCGATGAATAAAATATGGTCTGTTTTGACCGGTCCGTATTTCGTCATGACCGTCGATCCTTCGACGATCGGCAAGATGTCGCGCTGCACCCCTTCGCGCGAGACGTCGGCCGAGCCGGACACCGCCCCGCTGCGGGCAATTTTATCAATTTCATCGATAAAGATGATGCCCGACTGTTCGGCGAGGCGGACCGCCTCTTGCGTCACTTCATCCATGTCGATCAGTTTTTGCGCTTCTTCATTGATGAGCACCTTGCGCGCTTCACTCACTTTCAGGCGCCGCTTTTTGCGTCGCCGCGGCATCAGGCTGCTGAGCGCGTCTTGCATATTCACGCCCATCTGCTCAATGCCCGTCCCTTGCAAAAAGTCAAAGAGCATTGGCGTCTGCTCCTCAATTTCAATCGTGACCATCTCGTTTTCGAGCTGGCCGTTTGCCAGCTGCCAGGCGACTTGACGCCGTTTTTGCTCGATTTGTTCGTCCTCATGGCCGTAGCTGTTGTCCGACGGATTCCCTTGGCCGCCAAACAACAGCTCGAGCGGATTTTTGATCGTTTGCTTTTGTTTGCCCGGAACGAGCAGTTCAACGAGCCGCTTGTTCGCCTGTTGTTCAGCTCGGTCTTTCACCTCATTCATTTTTCGTTCTTTCACGATCCGAACTGACGTTTCCACCAAATCGCGCACCATCGATTCGACGTCGCGCCCGACATAACCGACTTCCGTAAATTTCGTCGCCTCAACCTTGATAAACGGCGCGCCGACGAGCTTCGCGAGACGGCGGGCGATCTCCGTCTTCCCGACCCCGGTCGGGCCGATCATTAAAATGTTTTTCGGCATTACTTCATCGCGCAGTTTTTCATCGAGCAAACTGCGGCGGTACCGGTTGCGAAGCGCGATCGCCACCGCCTTTTTCGCCTCTTTTTGTCCGACGATAAACTGGTCGAGCTTCTCAACAATTTGCCGTGGAGTCAACGATTCCGCCATCATCGGCCTCCTCCTTTTTACAGCTCTTCGACAATAATATGGCTGTTCGTATAAACGCAAATGTCAGCGGCGATCTCCAGCGCCGCCTTCGCAATCTCCTTGGCGGTCATCGAGCCGCCGGCGTACTTCTTCAACGCACGCCCAGCAGCCAACGCATACTGACCGCCCGAGCCGATGGCGAGCATGCCGTCATCCGGTTCAATCACTTCCCCTGTGCCGGAAATCAGCAGCAAATGTTCCTTATCCATGACAATCAACATCGCCTCAAGGCGGCGCAGCACTTTATCGCTCCGCCACTCTTTCGCCAGCTCGACGGCCGCGCGCGGCAAGTTGCCGTTGACCTGTTCCAGCTTGCCTTCAAACATTTCAAACAGCGTAAACGCGTCCGCCACTGAGCCGGCAAAGCCGGCGAGCACTTTGCCTTGAAACAGGCGCCGCACTTTTTTCGCCGTATGCTTCATCACGACGGCGTTGCCGAACGTCACTTGGCCGTCGCCAGCCATCGCCGCTGCGCCGTTATGGCGGATGGCAAAAATCGTCGTTGCATGAAAGCGTTCCATCGCTTTCCCCTCCTTACATGCGGGCTATGCCCGCGGATGCGCCTGCAAATAAATATGTCGCAACCGGTCTTTCGTTACATGTGTATACACTTGCGTCGATGACAAATGCGCATGGCCGAGCAGTTCCTGCACCGAACGGAGATCGGCCCCTTCGTTGAGCAAATGAGTCGCAAACGTATGCCGAAGCACATGCGGGCTGATGTTTTGCGTCAGCGCAGCAGCTTCGACAATCCGATCCAAAATATGGCGCACTCCCCGAGGCGTGAGCGGATTGCCTCGGGCGTTGACAAATAAATAGCGGTGGTCCGCCCGCAGCTTTCTGGTCAGCTCGCGTCGGCCCCCATGAATATACCGTTCAAGCGCTTCGCGGGCCGGACGGCCAAACGGAACGTAGCGCTGCTTGTTTCCTTTGCCGTGAATGAGCACAGTTTCCGCAACAAAATCGACATCAGACAGCTGTATGTGACAACATTCACTAACCCGAGCGCCAGTCGCGTACAACAACTCAAGCAGCGCCGCATTGCGCTGGCCGAGGGCCGTATTTTCATCATTGACAAGAAACAACGCTTCTAATTCTTTCGGGTATAAAAAATTAGGAATTTTTTGCTCTTTCTTCGGCAGTGTCGCAAGCGCAAACGGATTTTCGGCCGCCCGCCCTTCGCGCATCAAAAATTTGTAAAAGCTGCGCAAACTGGAAATTTTACGGGCGACCGAACGGCTGGCCAAATGCTGGCCATACAGTTTCGTCAAATATAAGCGGACGTCGCTGTAGGCGACTTGGTCAAGCTCATTGATCCCTTCTTCGTTCATGAACTGGAAAAACTGCTCAATATCGCGCCGGTAGCACGCAATAGTATATTGTGAATAATTTTTCTCGATTTGTAAATATTCCATGAACAATTGTAACGCAAATGTCGCATTTTTCATCGCCTCACCCCGCAATGCCTCTACATCGTACCATATGATTGGTTGCAGCGCAACTATTTCTTCTAAAATTCTGAATTGTGTTCAACACTCCGTTATGTTTCCGGCTGTTCTTCATAATCGCAGGCCGTGCATTGCACTTGCACGCCTTTTTTTAACTTTTTCTCGACAAGCAGGCCGCCGCATTTCGGGCATGGGCGGGCAAGCGGCTTATCCCAGGAGACAAAATCGCACTCCGGAAAGCGGCTGCAACCGTAAAAGATCCGCTTTTTCTTCGTGTTGCGCTCGACAATCTCTCCTTCATGGCACTTCGGGCATTTGACGCCGATTTGTTTGACGATCGGCTTCGTATGGCGGCATTCGGGAAAATTGGAGCAGGCGATAAACTTGCCGAAGCGGCCCATTTTGTACACCATCGGGCTGCCGCATATGTCGCAGTCGATCCCGGCCGGCTCGTCTTTAATCTCCACTTCGCGCATTTCTTTTTCCGCCACTTTCAACCTTTTCTCGAACTCGCGGTAAAACTCATCGACGACTTTGATCCATTCCACTTTTCCCTCTTCAATTCCATCCAGCTCTTTTTCCATTTTCGCCGTAAACTCGACATCGATGATTTCCGGGAAAAACTCTAGCATCAGCTCGACAACGATTTCCCCGAGCTCCGTCGGGACGAACCGTTTGTTTTCCAACACGACGTAGTTGCGTTTTTGGATCGTATCGAGCGTCGGGGCGTAGGTCGATGGGCGGCCGATGCCGAGCTCCTCCAACGTTTTGACAAGGCGCGCTTCCGTATAGCGCGGCGGCGGCTGGGTAAAGTGCTGCTTCGGGTCGACCGCCTCGCTCTTGACCGTCTCCCCTTCCGTCAAGTCCGGAAGAAGCCGGTCTTGCTCTTCCGCTTGATCGTCCGTCCCTTCAATATACACTTTCATAAACCCCGGAAACTTCACCGTCGAGCCGCTCGCGCGGAACACGACGCCGTTGTTTTCCAGCTCGACGCTCATGGTGTCAAGCACCGCCGCCGCCATCTGGCTGGCGATAAACCGTTCCCAAATGAGTTTATACAACCGAAACTGGTCGCGCGTCAAATATGGCTTCACGTTCTCCGGATCGCGAAACGCCGAGGTCGGGCGAATCGCCTCGTGGGCGTCTTGGGCGTTCGCGCTGTTCTTTTCTTTCCGCTTCTCCTGACTGACGTACGCCGCGCCGAATTTGGCCTCAATGTACGCTGCCGCCTCTTGCTGCGCCGTCTCGGCGACGCGCGTTGAATCGGTGCGCATATACGTGATCAAACCGACCGTCCCTTCGCTGCCGAGGTCGATCCCTTCGTACAGCTGCTGGGCGATCATCATCGTCTTTTTCGTGCGGAAATTCAGCTTGCGCGCCGCCTCCTGCTGCAGTGACGATGTGGTAAATGGGGGCACCGGGCTGCGTTTTCGCTCCCGCTTTGTCACCGTTTTCACCGTAAACGCGGTCCCGCTCAAGCGGGCGAGCACCGCTTTGACGTCCGCTTCCGTTTTTAATTCCCGCTTTTCGCCGTCCATCCCGTAAAACGAAGCCGCAAACGCCTCATCCCCTTTTTGAAACGTCGCTTGAATCGTCCAATATTCTTCCGGCTGAAACTGGCGAATTTCTTTTTCCCGGTCGATGATCAGACGGAGCGCAACCGATTGGACGCGGCCGGCGCTCAACCCTTTTTTGACTTTTTTCCATAAGAGCGGGCTGATGTTGTAGCCGACGAGGCGGTCGAGCACGCGCCGCGCCTGTTGGGCGTCGACAAGATTCATGTTGATGGAGCGCGGCTGCTGGAACGACTGCTGAATGGCATCCTTTGTAATTTCATGAAAAACGACGCGGCAGTCTGAGTGAATGTCTAAATCGAGCATGTGGGCCAAATGCCAGGCGATCGCTTCCCCTTCCCGATCCGGGTCGGCGGCAAGAAACACTTTTTTCGCCTTTTTGGCCGCCGTTTTCAGCTCCTTAATCACCTGGCCTTTGCCGCGAATCGTAATATATTTCAATGCGTAGCCGCGGTCTATATCAACGCCCATCTGGCTTTTTGGCAAATCGCGAACGTGTCCCATCGAAGCTTTGACCGTATATTTTTTTCCTAAGTACCGCTCGATCGTCTTCGCTTTCGTTGGCGATTCGACGATAACCAAGTAGTCTGACATCCATCTTCCACCCCTAGGAAGTAAATTGAAATCTTCATTATTATTAATGATTATTGCCGCATTTGTCAAACATGATCATTATACGTACGGGAATTCGACGATGATGTCTTCCGCTTCCTGCACTAGTTTTGCCCCGTGCTGAATAAGCGTATTCGGCCCGGCGGATTCCGCCAAACCGATCGGACCGGGGACGGCAAACACTTCCCGCCCTTGCTCGAGCGCATACGCGGCGGTGATGAGCGAACCGCTTTTCCGTTTCGCTTGCACGACGAGCGTGCCGAGCGACAGTCCGCTGATGATGCGGTTGCGCGCCGGAAAGTGCCATGCCTGCGGCTTCGTTGCCGGCGGATGTTCGGCGATGACAAGCTGTTCATTCATCAAATAGCGGGCGAAGGGCCAGTGCGCTTTCGGGTAAACATGATCCAGCCCACCGGCGATGACGGCGATCGTCGTTCCGCCGTACTTGACGGCAAGCCGATGGGCATGAATGTCGATGCCGGCAGCCAGCCCGCTGACGATCGTCCATCCGGCGGCCGAAAGGGGCGGAACAAGCTTGTCAAGCGCTTCGAGCCCGTCTTTGGTCGGGCGCCGCGTGCCGACGATGCTGATCAACTTTGTTTGTTGAAGCAAGCCGGCGTTCCCTTTTGCATACAGCACCCATGGCGGCGCGTAAATATGCTTTAACAGCGGCGGATAGTGATCATCGAACACGGTTATGACGTGAATGCGGCGAGCTTGATACGTTTTGATGAGCCGGTGAAGATCAATGGAATGCAGGTCGCGGAAAAAAGCGGCGAATTGTTGAGAAGTAAGCGGAACGAGCGGGCGAAGGGAGTGAGGGGGCATGGAAAATGGAGCGGCAAGCGTCGGGTCCGCGTCAAGCAGAGAGCGGATCGTCTTCCAGCCGGCTCCGCGGCAATGGTGAAGATGAATGAGCCGGTCGCGAACTGTATCGTACATACCATTCTCCTTTCTGCGTCAATGGCAAACAGCGCCCCGCACGGCAACGTGCGGGGCCCCATGTTAATGCGTTTTGCATTTTTCGTATAAACCGCGCTCTTTCAAGACCGAAATGAGCGTTTCGCCGATGACGGCCGGCGTTTCCGCTACTTTGATGCCGCATTCGGTCATTTTCTTGATTTTTTCCGCCGCCGTGCCTTTGCCGCCGGAAATGATGGCGCCGGCATGGCCCATCCGTTTGCCCGGAGGCGCCGTTTGCCCGCCGATAAAGCCGACGACCGGCTTCGTCATGTTCGCTTTCACCCATTCGGCCGCTTCTTCTTCCGCCGTGCCGCCGATTTCGCCGATCATAATGACCGCGTACGTCTCCTCGTCTTCGTTAAACGCCTTCAGCACATCGATGAAGTTCGTGCCGTTGACCGGGTCGCCGCCAATGCCGACCGCCGTCGATTGGCCGATGCCGGCTTGCGTCAATTGGTGAACCGCTTCATACGTCAGCGTGCCGGAGCGCGAGACGATGCCGACGTGCCCTTTTTTATGGATGTAGCCCGGCATAATGCCGATTTTGCACTCTTCCGGCGTAATGACGCCCGGGCAGTTCGGGCCGATGAGGCGAGTCTTTTTCCCTTCCATGTACCGCTTCACTTTCACCATATCGAGCACCGGAATGCCTTCGGTGATGCAGACGACAAGATCAAGCCCGGCGTCGACCGCTTCCATAATGGCGTCTGCAGCAAACGCCGGCGGAACGTAAATGACCGAGGCGTTCGCGCCTGTTTTTTCGACCGCTTCGGAAACGGTGTCAAACACCGGCACGCCTTCGACTTCCGTGCCGCCTTTGCCCGGCGTAACGCCGCCGACAATGTTCGTTCCGTATTCAATCATCTGTTTTGTATGAAACAGCCCTTGCGAACCGGTAATCCCTTGTACGATCACTTTCGTATCTTTATTGACAAAAACGCTCACGTGTCTCCCTCGCTTTCTTAACGTACTAGCTCGACGATTTTTTGCGCGCCGTCCGCCATCGATTCCGCCGCCGTAATGTTCAAGCCCGATTCTTCTAAAATCTTTTTCCCGAGCTCGACGTTCGTGCCCTCAAGACGGACGACAAGCGGAAGCGTGAGGCCGACTTGCTTCGTCGCTGCGACGATGCCGCTCGCGATGACGTCGCATTTCATAATGCCGCCGAAAATGTTGACGAAAATGCCTTTCACGTTCGGGTCCGACAAAATGATTTTGAACGCTTCCGTCACTTTTTCCTCGCTGGCGCCGCCGCCGACATCGAGGAAGTTGGCCGGCTCGCCGCCGTAATATTTGATGATGTCCATCGTCGCCATCGCCAAGCCGGCGCCGTTGACCATGCAGCCGATGTTGCCGTCAAGGGCGATGTAGTTCAAGTCGTATTTCGATGCTTCAACCTCTTTCGGATCTTCTTCGTCCAAATCGCGGTATTCGAGCACGTCCGGGTGGCGGTACAACGCGTTCGAATCAAAGTTCAGCTTCGCATCAAGCGCCATCACTTTGCCGTCGCCGGTGACGACAAGCGGGTTGATTTCGGCGATCGAGCAGTCTTTGTCGACAAACACTTGGTACAAGCCCATCATAAATTTGACCGCTTGGTTGACGAGATGCTTCGGAATGTTGATGTTGAACGCCAAGCGGCGCGCTTGGAACGCCTGCAGCCCGACGGCCGGGTCAATGTACTCTTTGAAAATTTTCTCCGGCGTTTTCGCCGCGACTTCTTCGATTTCCGTGCCGCCTTCTTCCGAGCCCATCAACACGACGCGCGAGGTGGCGCGGTCGACGACAAGGCCGATATAGTATTCTTTTTGGATGTCGCACCCTTCTTCAATCAACAGCCGTTTCACTTCTTTTCCTTCCGGGCCGGTTTGGTGGGTGACGAGCACTTTGCCGAGCAGTTCGCTGGCGTATGTACGGACTTCCTCTAAGCTTTTCGCCACTTTCACCCCGCCCGCTTTGCCGCGCCCGCCGGCATGAATTTGCGCCTTGACAACGCATACCGGCGTGCCGAGCGCTTTGGCGGCTTCCACTGCTTCATCAACCGTGAACGCGACGCGGCCGTTCGGCACGCTTACGCCATAGCTTCGCAAAATTTCTTTTGCTTGGTATTCATGAATGTTCATGCGCCAACCTCCTATGTATGAAACTGAAAAAGTCTTAGCGCTTTCATTTTATACCTAACATTTCCCGCTTGTCCACCGTTTCGCCGCAAAATTGAGAAATTAGGAGATTGGAAAATCATCCCTTTTCCCCTCCGTTTCCTGTTTCGCCGCCTGATCCAGCTGATAAAGGAACGCAAACAACTCCGCCACAACCGCATACAGCGCTTCCGGAATCGTGTTATCGATTTCCACTTTGCTGAGAAGTTCAACGAGCGACGGGTCCTTTCGAATCGGCACGCCATGCTGTCGGGCGGCAGCGATGATCGCTTCCGCCGCCGTTCCCGCTCCCTTCGCTTTCACGACAGGCGCTTCGTGAACCGCCGCGTCATAGGACAGGGCGACCGCTTTTTTCCGCTCCTCGCTCATACGCGCCAATCCACCTCGCTGCTGCAGCCGGCAAACGGCAGCACGGAAGGGGCCGGGGGACTAGCTTCGGCCGCTTTCACATCAATGCCCGACAGCAGATAACCGTGCGCCTGAAGACGCTCTTTCACCAGCGGGGCAAAGCGATGAGCGAGCTCCGGCAGCCTCGGATCATCGTGAAAAAGGGAAATGTGGACGATCCGCCGCTGCACACGCATATCGATCAAAATCCCGCCCAGTTGTTCGAGCGTGACGCTGCAAACGATGCGGCTATAATCGGGATCAAGCGCCCCTCCATCCTTCCGCCGCCCTTGCCAATAAACCGAAAAATCGTGGTTGCGCCCGCCCAGCGGCAAAGGAAAAGAAATCCAAATGTGCCCGACAGGCCCATCGCTTCCGGCGATGACGGCCATTCCGTCAAGGCGGTCAAGAAACGCTTCCGCCGCGGCTTCTGCCTCTTTGCTTCCCGCTCCGCCGAGCAGATGAAGAAGCAGCCGTCTCAACGAAGGAGCCATCGGCGGCGCGCCTCTTGTTTTCAACGCTTCGGCGAGCATCGCCTCATCCTCAAGCCCGAGGCGGCCAGCGATCCGCCTCAACCAATGAAACAGCGACAGCGCCGGGTCGCCGGCCGTGCGGACAGACGTCCACAGCTTCGCTTCCGCCTCTGACAGCGCACCGCTTTTGCAGGCGGCATCGACAGCGGCAAAGCGCGCGAAAAACGCTTCCTCGTCCGTCAGGCCGAGCAGCTTCCCGACTTCAGCAAACTGCCGCTGCTGCATGGCGTTCTGAATGGCGGCCATCCGTCCTGCCGGCAGCGGAACAAGCCCGAGGCGGAAAAGAAGCGCATGAGCCGGCCCCTCCGCTCCTTCTTCCGCTGTCAACAACAGGCGCACCGCTGCCTCATAGGCGAACAGCGGCGGCGAAAGAAGACGGTCGGCCGCCTGCTTGAACACCGGCGCCATCGGGCCTGAAGAACGTTCAGTGAACATCGCTTTTAGCCTTTCAAGCTGCACTGCGAGCGGCTCTCCGGTCCGCGCCGCCCACAGTGCGCGAAATACGGCGGGAGACGGCGGGAGGCGGCGGTGGAACAAATAAGCAAGCACCTCCTCCGCGTCGGCTGGCCGACCGGTTTTCTGCACCGCTGCGGCCAGTTCCGCCGCTTCTTCTTTCGTTACGGCCGCGCCTGCCTTCAGCGCTTGGCGAAGCACCGGGAGCGCGGCCTCGGGCAGCTTCCACGCCTGCTGCCATCGGCGGACGACATCTTCACGGGGAACCGCCTGCTCCGGTTCGGAAAGCGCGACCGCTTTCCAGTAAACGTTGCTGCCGCTTTCCTTGATTTCAAACAAGTACGTGCGCCCGGCGGCAAGCGGCGCCTCGAGGCGGGCGCGCACGAGGCGGCCGCCGGTGCGGACAAGCGCTGTCCGCTCCCCCGTCTCCGCCTCTTCCACCCGCTCGATTCGGCCGACAACCGCCTGCCCCGGCCGAAACTGTCCGCTTGACGCCGCATCACGGACGGCGGCTACAGGAACGGTTCGTTCCATCCGCTCCACCATTTTGCTTTCCCCCTTTCGTCCCGGCCCGCATCCCAGCCGTGGGGCCGGCTAATTTTCAACGCCCGCCGCTTCCTTTACCGGCGCGAACGAGCGGCGGTGCTCCGGCGTTATGCCGTAACGGCGGATCGCCTCGAGATGCTCCGGCGTCCCGTAGCCCATATGGCGGGCAAACCCGTACTGCGGATAGCGGCGGTCGAGCTCTTTCATCAGCCGGTCGCGCGTCACTTTGGCCATAATGGAAGCCGCGGCGATCGAAGCGCTGTTGGCATCGCCTTTCATCAGACGCCGCTGCGGCAGCGCGCACGGCACCGCCATCGCATCAACGAGCAAGTAGTCAGGCGGCGGCGACAGCGCGCTGACCGCCTTTGCCATCGCCTGTTTCGTCGCCTCGTAAATATTCCGCTCATCAATTTCCGCCGCACTGACAATGCCGATGCCGACCGCAACCGCACACGCCTCGATTTGCGCAAACAACGCCTCGCGCTTGGCTGCTGTCAGCCGTTTCGAATCGTCAAGCCCTGGCAAGTAGGCGTCAGGCGGCAAAATGACCGCCGCCGCGACGACCGGGCCAGCAAGCGGCCCACGCCCGGCCTCGTCAATGCCGGCGATTCGTTCGATGCCGGCGGCGTACAGTTCACGCTCATAGCGCATCAACTCCTCCCAACGCCGCCGCATCGCTTTTTCCCGCTCTTTTTGTTTCACAAAACGGGCAAGCAGCGCCTGCACGCTTTTCCGTTCATCGCGCCGCAGCATCTCCCAGCGCGGGTCATCCTCGCCGCCAAGCTCCGGAAGCAGCGCTTCGATTTCTTTTACCGTGTACTCCTTCATGTTTCTCTCCCTTTTCTACTTATACTATCGGCCATGTTCAGCCGGCTGTGAAGCAAAAAACGCCCGCCGGACGCCATTACGTCCAGGAAGCGGGCGTTTCAAAACTCAACCGTCCTAATTTTTCGGTGCGAATGTCGTATAAGACAATGTCAGCGACCTTGTCATAGTCAATGCCGCCGCCCGCTGTCAGGCAGCCGCGCCGCCGGCCGATGGCGTCAAATAAGGCGACGATGTCATCGGGGATGCTGTCAAGGCGGTAGCGCTCCGACAACCGTTCCGGATAATGGACTGACAAAAAGCGGAGCGCATAGGCAGCGACGTCTTGCAAGTTCAAAATTTCATCTTTGATCGCTCCGGTGACCGCGAGCTTGAAGCCGACGTCTTCATCCTCGAACTTTGGCCATAAAATCCCTGGCGTATCAAGCAGCTCCATTTCTTTGCCGACTTTGATCCATTGCTGGGCTTTCGTCACCCCCGGCTTATCGCCGGTTTTGGCGATATGGCGGCCGGCGAGCCGGTTGATGAGCGTCGATTTGCCGACATTCGGGATGCCGACAATGAGCGCCCGCACGGGGCGTGGATTTTTAATGCCCTTCGCCCGCATTTTCTCAAATTTCTCTTTTACCATTTCTTTGGCAATGAAAGCGATTTGCCTGACCCCCGTCCCGCTTTGCGCATCGATGGCGATGGCTGTTCGGCCTTGGCCGCGGAAATAGCGGATCCATTGCTCAGTCACGGCCTCATCGGCCATATCCGCCTTATTGAGCAAAATGAGGCGCGGCTTTTGTCCGAGAATGTCATCGATCATCGGGTTGCGCGATGACATCGGCAAACGGGCGTCAAGCAGCTCAAACGCTACGTCGATCAACTTTAATTTTTCTTGCACTTCCCGCTTCGCTTTTGCCATATGGCCGGGAAACCATTGAATCACTGTCATTGGCATCACCTGCCTCGTTTATTTCACAATCCGGGCGTCAGAAAGCGGCCAATACACAAGATTCGCCTTGCCAACGACTTTTGACATCGGAATGAAGCCGATATGGCGGCTGTCTTTGCTGTATCGGCGATTGTCGCCCATGACGAACAAATGCCCTTCCGGCACCGTGCTCCGCCCGGTCAATTCCTCAAGTGTAAACGGCTCGGTCAGCGGCCCGTCGGCAACCTGCTTTTTACGTTCGTCCAAATACGGCTCTTTATACGGTTTGCCGTTTACGTACAAGGTATCATTTTTGTACTCGATCCGGTCGCCCGGCAAGCCGATCACCCGTTTAATATAGTCTCTCCCTTCCTCGGCATGAAACACAATAATATCGAAACGATGCGGCATGCCGATTTTGTAGGCCAACTTATTGACAATCATCCGCTCGTGATTATGTAACGTCGGCATCATCGAATAGCCGTCGACGATAATCGGGGCAAAAATAAAGTAGCGGATGCCCCCGGCCAACAGCACCGCAACAACAATGGCTTTCAGCCATTCGCGCCATTCGCTTTTTTTCTCTTCCATCGTTCTCCCACCTACATAATCATTTGTCCGTTCGGCTGATCGATAGTGAAAAAAGGAGCTTGAAAGCAAGCTCCTTTTCCGCTGTGATCCACCGTTGCCCGTTATTGGGCCGTTTTTTCTTTAATGCGCGCCGCTTTGCCGCGAAGTTCACGCAAGTAGTACAATTTCGCACGGCGAACTTTCCCGCGGCGGATGACTTCCAGCTTGGCGATTTTCGGCGTATGCACCGGGAATGTGCGCTCAACGCCGACGCCATAGGACACTTTGCGGACAGTGAACGTTTCGCTGATGCCCGCTCCGCGCCGTTTGATGACGACACCTTCAAACACTTGGATGCGTTCGCGGTTGCCTTCCACAACTTTCACGTGGACGCGCACCGTGTCGCCCGGGCGGAAATCCGGCAAGTCGGTCCGCAATTGTTCTTTCGTGATCTCTTGGATTAAATGATGCATCATTTTCCACTCCTTCCACAGATGTTCATGCCAATGCGTTTGATCATTGCAGCGGAACATCGTTTTCCGTCCTTAAGCGGACTGCTTCAATCACACAAAAGATATGATAGCATAAACGCCGGGCGCAAGCAATAGTTATTCGCATTGAGAGTCAGTCAAGACTTTGTGGAGAATATTTTTTCGGTTCACTACGGGCGTTGTCAATCACTAGTTAGCGAACCATTTTCAGGAATTCATATCGTAAGCGCTTTCGGACTCTCATCCCTCATCTCGAGGCGATGATACGATATTCCATTTTTTTACACCCAACCACCATCCCGGAGCGCCGACAACGCTTGATGGATCGGTGTCCCGGATGACCGCTGCAGACACGGTAGATTCTGACGCACCACATCTGCCCATAACCGTCCGGCCTTCCGTTTGGCCTGTTCGATCCGCTTGGACTTTGTTGAGGCCGAGGCCGCCGTTCGGGTCTCTTCTTCCTCCACCAACTGCCCATTTCTCCGCCAAATCCCGTCGATTCGGGCCGCCATCGCCCTCAGAAACGCCCGAAGCCCTTGGTCTTTCCAGCTGCGGCGGGATTTCACCCGATGCGCAAACCGGCTCATCACGCTCTCGGCGTGGCCCATCGGACGCATGCCGGTCGTCTCCACCCCTTGCTCCGACAGCCACTCCCGATAGTCCCGGATGCATCCCGGCATCGACTCGATCCGGCGGATCATGGCAGCCATCTGCTTCTCTTTCGCTTCGTCCTCCAACGTGCCGACCGCGCTGTTCAGCTCCACGAGAAGCCCCTCTTCGTCTTGTTTCGCCAGCTTCTTCCGCACCTCCCGCCAACGCGGATGGCCGGACAGACACTGACGCAGCTCCCGCGCCACATGAAATCGATCCAGCTGAAAGCACGCCCGCTTCCCAAAATACTCCCGGCAGGCCGTGATCCACGACGCCGCGTCGCCGTTGATGATCAACAGGTCCCGGCACGGATCATAGGCATATTCGTTCATCAGCCACTCTTCGAACCGTTCCCACACGTCTCCCTCCCCTTCATGGAGGTAGTGGCGCCGGTTCACGAGCTCGAGCTGCGAACCGTTTCGTTTCCATCCCTCGTGAACCGCCAGGATTTTCTCTTCTTTCGCCCGTTTCCCTTTCCCCTGGCGGGAAATAAACAGTCCATCCGCCTCCACAAACAGCACCCGGCCGTGCCGTTGGGAAACAGGGCGGTGCAGCGAGACAGGGGCCTCCAGCACCAGTTGGCGAATCGCCTCGTGGCTCATGACCGCATACCCCACGATCGACTCGAGTGTGCGGGCCGCTTTGCGGTAGGAAGAGCACTCTACGGCCAACTCGACCGCCGTTTCCTCGAGGCAAGGACTGATCGATCGGGCCCCATCAAAGCCTAATTCGGCATCCAGCAAGAAGGTATAGTTCCCCGTTTGCCGGTCATAGTAGTAGTTCCGTCGAAACGTCACTTCTCCAAACAGCGTTTGGATCGTAGTCGGCCGTTTGTCTTTCAGCTGATACCGGCGCTTGTCCCGCGCTTCCGCCAGTTGTTGATCAATCTCCTCCAAAAGGGCCGCCAACAAGACAGCGAACACCTTTTGAAGAGTTCTGACTAATTGCTCCTCCAGCTCTTTTAATAAAGGCCATTCTGTGGTAAGATGTTTCATGGACTCTCTCCCTCCTGTTTTCGGTTGGTTTGCCAATCACCATCATAGCAGGGAGAGAGTCCTTTTTGCATGACATTTGCTTTTTTCTACCGCGCTTCGCTTGGTGGCCCCGACGAGCGTCGCGAACAAAAGTTCGCAACCCTCGTCGGGGATCATTTCGGAATGTCACCCACAAATATTTTACTCACACTCGCATTGAGAGCCGCTGTTTTCCGTTTCGCGTTCATGTTCCCACTCTTTCAGCCATTGCTTTTGTTTCTCGGTGAGCGGATAGCCGGCGAGCAAATCCGGGCGGCGCAAAAACGTGCGCCGGAGCGACTCCTTCTCGCGCCATTCGGCAATGAGCTGGTGGTTCCCGGAAAGCAAAATGTCCGGCACTTTCATGCCGCGAAAGTCGGCTGGCCTTGTGTATTGCGGATACTCCAGCAGGCCGGAACTGAACGAGTCGTCAACCGGCGACGCTTCGTTGCCGAGCACGCCGGGCAGCAGGCGGACGACGCTGTCGACGATGACCATGGCGCCGAGCTCCCCGCCTGTTAAAATGTAATCGCCGATCGAAATTTCATCGGTCGCCAAATATTGGCGGATGCGCTCATCATATCCTTCGTAATGGCCGCAAATAAGCACCAAATGCTCTTCTTGGGCGAGCTCTTCTGCCTTTTTTTGCGTGTAGCGCTCGCCTTGCGGGCAAAGCAAAATAATGCGCGCGCCAGGCGAGCCGGCTGTCACATGTTCCACCGCGTCGAAGATCGGCTGCGGCTTCAGCACCATGCCGGCGCCGCCACCGTACGGGTAATCATCAACCGTCTTATGCTTGTTGTCGGCAAATTCGCGGAAGTCAACAAGCCGGATGTCCACCGCCCCTTTTTCTTGCGCCTTCTTTAAAATCGACTCATTCAATACGCCGGAAAACATGTCGGGAAACAGCGTCAAAATATCGATCCGCATCATTCAAGCAGCCCTTCCATCGGTCGGATGATGATCGTTTTTTGCGCCGGATCGACGCGAAGAACGACTTCGTCGATGTACGGAATGAGCGCATCGGTGCCGTCGCCGCGCCGGACGACCCAGACGTCGTTCGCCCCCGGCGTTAAAATTTCCCTGACCGTGCCGATCGTTTCTCCTTCTTCCGTTACGACGGTACAGCCGATGATTTCATGGAAATAATACTCGCCTTCCGCGAGTTCACCAAGCTGGCTTTCCGGCACTTTCAGCATCGCTCCTTTAAACGGTTCGACATCGTTGATGCTGTCATAGCCTTCAAACGACAGCAAGTCGAACGATTTATGGACGCGATGGCTTTTCACCGTCACTTCGATCGGCTCGCTGTCGCGTTCGCGGAAAATGTACAGCTTGTTTCCTTTTTTGTATCGCTCTTCCGGAAAATCGGTGCGGGAAATGACGCGCACTTCGCCGCGAATGCCGTGCGTATTGACGATTTTGCCGACGTTAAACCATCGTTCCATTCTTTGCTCCCTCCTTAGCGAATCTCTTTCACGACGCCGTCTTCAACGATAATGGCGCGCGTTTTCGTCACCTCTTCCCAGCGGTCGCCGACGTTCACCTCAATGAGCGCCTCGACTTCCCGCTCTTTCAATTCACTTCCTAACGGTAGCATATGTAACTGTTCAAGCTGAAACTCAAGCAGCTTGATTTTCTCCATCCGGTCGTCGATTTCTTTGGCAAAATATTGCTTTACAAGACTAGCCGGGTATTTCCCGCTTTTCTCCATCCGCTTTTGCTCGAAGCGAAGCTGGCCGCACTCGCGCTCCAACTGCTGCTTGCGCGCCGCAAATGCCGCCGCAAGCTCTTGTTTGCTCCGCTCGGTGACAACTTGCCGCACTTCGACCGTTTGAATGAGCTTCATCCCCATCCCCCTTTACGGCGATATCAAAAAAGGGAGAGGAACATCCTCACCCTTTTTCTTTCACGTGCACAATCACCCGCTTGGGCGATCCAGCGGCGGCGGCATAGACGACCGTGCGGATCGCATGGATCGTCCGTCCTTGTTTGCCGATCACTTTGCCGATATCGTCATCGTGCACCGACAGTTCATAGATGACGGCCGTCTCTTCCTCACGGGTTTCGACCGCCACCGCCTCCGGATGATCGACAAGCGCCTTGACGATCGTTTCAATGAGCGGTTTCATGTGCATCCCGCTTATTTGCCGTATTTCAAGTTATGGAACTTCTCTAAAATGCCTTGTTTCGACAGCAAGCTGCGCACCGTGTCGGACGGTTTGGCACCGTTTTGCAGCCATTTGAGCGCCAGCTCTTCATCGATTTTGATTTCGGCTGGCTCCGCAACCGGATTGTATGTGCCGATCGTTTCAATGAAGCGGCCGTCGCGCGGCGAGCGGGAATCCGCCACAACAATGCGGTAAAACGGTTTTTTCTTTGCGCCCATGCGTTTTAAACGAATTTTTACTGCCATAGTTTGTACGCACCTCCGTATAGTGTTCACACAAGATAGTATATTAACAATTCTTTTTCCGTTTGTAAAGGTTTTTCGCTTAACAGAACATCATTTACATAAATGGGAAGCGAAATCCTTTTTTCTTCCCTTTGGGCATATTCGTCATCATTTTCATCATTTTTTTCATGTCATCAAATTGCTTGAGCAGCCGGTTGACGTCTTGCACGGTCGTGCCGCTCCCTTTGGCGATCCGCCTTTTGCGGCTAGCGTTGATGATTTCCGGATGCATTTTCTCCTCTTTCGTCATCGAGCGGATGATCGCTTCGACGCGGGCGATTTGCTTTTCATCGACTTGAATGTTGGAAAGCCCTTTGATTTTATTGGCTCCCGGCAGCATTTTAATCAGTTCGTCAAGCGGTCCGAGCTTGCGCACTTGGCCGAGCTGCTCCAAAAAGTCGTCAAGCGTGAAGGTGGCCGTGCGCATTTTTTGTTCGAGCTCTTTCGCCTTCTCCTCATCAACGGCGGCCTGCGCTTTTTCAATGAGCGTCAAGACATCGCCCATCCCTAAAATGCGGGACGCCATCCGCTCCGGATGAAACGGCTCGAGCGCATCCAGTTTTTCGCCCATCCCGGCGAACTTGATCGGCGCTCCCGTCACGGCGCGAATCGACAGCGCCGCCCCGCCGCGCGTGTCGCCATCGAGCTTCGTCAAAATAACGCCGGTGATGCCGAGCTGTTCATGGAAGCTTTGCGCGACATTGACGGCGTCTTGACCGGTCATGGCGTCGACAACGAGGAAAATTTCGTCCGGCTTGACCGCCTCTTTCATTTGCTTCAGTTCATCCATGAGCGCCTCATCAATGTGAAGGCGGCCGGCCGTGTCGATCAGCACATAGTCGTAATGCTCTTCTTTCGCCCGCTCGAGCGCCTGTTTCGCGATCTCGACTGGATTGGCGTCCTCGCCGAGCGAAAAGACAGGAACGTTCAGCTGTTTGCCGAGCGTCTCCAGCTGCTTGATCGCCGCCGGGCGGTAGACGTCAGCAGCGACCAGCAGCGGCTTCCGGTTATGGCGCTTGCGCAGCAAGTTGGCGAGCTTCCCGGTCGTTGTCGTCTTCCCAGCCCCTTGCAGGCCAACCATCATGACGACCGTCGGCGGCTTTTTGGCGACCGCGATTTTGCTCTGTTCGCCGCCCATTAACGCCGTCAGCTCCTCTTTGACCACTTTAATCACTTGCTGGCCCGGCGTCAAGCTTTTCATCACTTCCTGCCCGACGGCCCGTTCGCTCACCCGTTTGATGAAATCTTTGACGACTTTAAAGTTGACGTCAGCCTCGAGCAAAGCGAGACGCACTTCGCGCATCATCTCTTTGACATCCGCTTCGGTGACTTTCCCTTTGCCGCGGATGCGGTTCATCACCTGCTGCAAACGTTCGGACAATCCTTCAAACGCCATGGCGGCCACCCCCTTTTTTAATCAAGTTCATCCAGCTCGCGGACAAGCGCCGCCAATTCGGCGTCAGCGCCGTAATGCCGGCTGATGTAGTCTTTCAGCCGCTCGATGGCCTGCCGCCGCTGTTCATATTTTTGCAGCAGCCCGAGCTTCTCTTCATACTGCTCAAGCATCGCTTCTGTGCGCCGGATGTTATCGTACACCGCCTGGCGGCTCACCTCATATTGTTCAGCAATTTCCCCGAGGGAGTAGTCGTCCAAGTAGTACAGCGCCATGTAATTGCGCTGTTTCGGCGTCAGCAGCGCGTGATAAAAATCATACAAATAGTTCATGCGCATCGTTTTTTCGAGCACCGAACGCTCCCTCCCCCGTTGTTAAGTAAATTCCCTTTACAAGTGAGTGTACTTTGTTTTCCGGCTCTTGTCAAGATGAGGACGATTTTTCCCCCATAAAAGCAAGGCTGGGGCGCGGTTGGCCGCCAGCCTGGCGGGAAAACACGGATGCAGGCCGCGCCGATGCCGTACGAGCCGCTAAACGGCATGCAACTGGCCAACTAGCCGTTATTGTTCATCGAACAAACCGGCAAACAGTCCGTATACATATTTTTCTGCATCAAACGGCTGCAAATCATCCATCTTTTCGCCGAGGCCGACGAATTTCACCGGGATGGCCAGCTCGTTGCGAATGGCGAGCACGATGCCGCCTTTTGCCGTTCCGTCGAGCTTTGTCAACACGATGCCGGTCACATCGGTCACTTCTTTAAACAGCTTCGCCTGACTCATCGCATTTTGCCCGGTCGTCGCATCAAGCACAAGCAGCACTTCATGCGGAGCGCCCGGGATTTCGCGGCTGATGACGCGCTTCACTTTTTCAAGCTCTTTCATTAAGTTCACTTTGTTTTGCAGCCGCCCGGCTGTGTCGCACAACAACACGTCAACGCTGCGTGCTTTTGCCGCCTGAATAGCGTCGTACATAACGGCCGCCGGGTCGGAGCCGGCCGCCTGCTTAATGACATCGACCCCAACGCGTTCGCCCCATACTTCCAACTGCTCGATCGCTCCGGCGCGGAACGTGTCGCCTGCGGCCAAGAGCACCGATTTCCCTTCCGATTTCAGCTTATGCGCCAGTTTTCCGATCGTCGTCGTCTTGCCAACGCCGTTGACGCCGACGAACAATATGACCGTCAGCCCTCCTTCTTGCATATTCAAGGCGGAAAGCTCGTTGTCATCGGCGCCGGCGCGGTAAATGTCAATCAGTTTTTCCGCGATCACGTCGCGCATTTGCGCCGAATCTTGAATGTTGCGGCGCTTCACTTCCATTTTCAGCTCATCGACCAGTTCCATGACGGTCGCCACGCCGACGTCAGCGGCGATTAAAATTTCCTCCAGCTCTTCGAAAAATTCCTCATCGACTTTCCGGTAGCGGGCGATCAAGTCGTTCACTTTCCCGGCGAGTGAATCGCGCGTTTTCGACAGCCCTTCCTTAAACTTTTCCGTGACGGCATCCGCCTGTTTTGTCCACTTTTCTTTCAACTTTTGAAAAAAGCCCATCGAGGCTCCTCCTTTCTATGACGACACGAGTTGCTTGGAGTCTTCCAAACGGACGGAAACGAGCTTCGAGACGCCCGATTCTTGCATCGTGACGCCATACAGCACGTCCGCCTCTTCCATCGTCCCTTTCCGGTGGGTAATGACGATAAATTGCGTATCGCGGCTGAACCGCTTCAAATATTGGGCGTAGCGCTGCACGTTCGCTTCATCAAGCGCCGCCTCGACTTCATCGAGGACGCAAAACGGCACTGGGCGCACTTTTAAAATCGAGAACAAAAGGGCGATCGCCGTCAACGCCCGCTCACCGCCTGAAAGCAGGCTTAAGTGCTGCAGCTTTTTCCCCGGTGGCTGGGCGACGATCTCCACCCCGGTTTCAAGCAAGTCGTTCGGGTCAGTCAGGCGCAAATCGGCGCGCCCGCCGCCGAACAGCTCGCGGAACACCTCGCCGAAATGAGCGCGGATTTGTTCGAACGTTGAAAAAAACCGTTTTTTCATTTCCTCGTCCATTTCGTCGATCACTTGATGGAGCGTCGCTTTCGCCTCTTCCAAATCGGCTTTTTGCTCGCTCAAAAAACGGTGCCGTTCGGAAACGCGCTCATATTCATCGATCGCTCCTAAATTGACGGTGCCGAGCTCATCGATGGCGCGCTTGATCAGCTTCACTCGCTTGCGCGCCTCTTCGGCCCCGATTTCAAGCGGATAGGCCAAACGGGCCGCCTCAAACGACATTCCATACTCTTCGCCAAGCCGGGTGAGCAAGTTATCAAGCTCAACGTCCAGCCGATTCAACTTCACTTCTTCGTCTTTGACCACATCGACAAGCTGTTTATGCTGGCGCTTCGCTTCTTTCCATTCCCGCTCCAAATGCTCAAGCCGGCCTTGGCAGTCAAGCCGCTGTTCGCGGCGGCTGGCGATGAGTTCAATCGTTTTTTGCTTGTCTTCTAGCTTTTGCTGCCGCTGTTGCTCCAGTTCGTCCTCGTTCCAGGACGGCGCGTTCATTTCGGCGGCAAGGGCGGCGCGCTCCCGTTCGGCTGCTTCGAGCTCGCGGGCCGTTTCAGCCAATTCCGTTTCAAGCTCCTCCACTGTCCGCCGCGCGTGTTTCACCCGTTCTTTCGTCTCGGCCAAAGCGACTTTTTGTTCTGTGATCGCGGCTTGCAGCGCTTCTTTTGTCGTTTGCTCCGTCTGTTTTTGCGCCTGCAGCCGGCTGATGTCGTCGTCAATCGCTTGCAGCTTTCCGGCAAGCTGCTCAAGCTGTCTGTCAACGGCGACGAGACGGCGGTTGAGTTCCGCCGCTTCACGCTCATCGTTCGCTTTTTCTTCATCGTACAGCGCGAGCCGCTCGTCGATCCGCTTTTTTTGCCAGTCGAGTTCGCGTTGTTCGTCTTTTTGCGCCTGCAACGACTGCTGCAGCGCCGCCATCTTCTCTTGCAGCGCAGCCGCCTCCCGTTCCCTCTCCGCCCGCTCTCGCTCTTTCCCTGCGATATCGCGCTCGAGCCGGGCGATCGTTTCATCCATTTCACGCAATTTGGCAGCCATCGCCTCGAGCTCGCGGGCTCGGCCCAACAGCGAAGCCGTCTTTTTCGCCGCCCCGCCGCCGGTCATCGCGCCGCCCGGACTGACGACATCGCCGTCAAGGGTGACGAGCCGATAGCGGTACTGAAGGAGTTTGGCGAGTTCATTGGCTCCTTTTAAGTCCGCCGTGACGATGACGTGGCCAAGCAAATGGGCGATCGCCGCCTGGTGGGCGCGATCGTACTCGACCAGCTCGCTTGCGATGCCGACAAACGCCGGATGGCCGCTGATCATCGCCCGCTCCCGCTCCGACAGGGCGCGCGCTTGAATGACGTCAAGCGGCAAAAACGTCGCCCGCCCATGGCCGTTCGTTTTCAAATAGTGGATGGCTTGCCGCGCCGCCGCTTCGCTGTCGACGACGATGTGCTGCATCGCGCCGCCGAGCGCCGTTTCGAGCGCCGTTTCGTAGCGGTCCGGCACGCGGATCAGCTCAACAATTGCGCCATGAATGCCGGGAAGCCGGTCGCGCGCTTTTAATACTTCCTTCACCCCTTGGAAAAAGCCAGCATAATCGTGTTGCATCTCTTCCAGCCATTGCTTGCGCGCTTTTGTTTGCTGCCGGTATTGACGCGCCTGCTGCAAAAGCGACTCATTCCGTTCGAGCTCCGCCTTTTGTGCCGCAAGTGCGGCCGTCATATGAGCCAGCTTCCCGCTCGTCTCAGCGATGGCTTGTTCAAGGCGGGACTGCTCAGCGCGCGAAGCCGCCAGTTTTCGTTCTATCTGCTCGCGTTCAGCAAGATGGTGGCGGTTCGCTTCGTCGAGCGCCGCCCGCTTGGCCTGCAGCTTGCCGATCGCCTGCTCCACATGCGTGCGCTCGTTTTTCAACGCCGCTTGTTCGTGGACAAGGTCGATATAATCGCCCTTTCGCCGCTCGATCTCCTCCTCAAGATCAACCTCATACTCGGAAAGCGACATTTGTTTCTCTTTCAGCTCTTTCTCCAGCGCCGCGGCAGCGCCCTCAAGCCGGGCGAGCTCAGCCCGCTCTGCACGGAGCCGTTCGGCCAGGCGGCGCTGTTTCGCCGTTAAAGCGGCGGCAGTCTCCTCAAGCTGCTCTTTCCGCTTTTCTGCATTTTTTTTCCTCTCTTTTAACACTTCCTTCCGGCCTTCGAGTTTTTCAAGCTCCTCGCTTGCCAACAGCAGCACTTGCTGCAGGCCGTCGATCGACTCGTCAATGGCCGCCATTTGGTCGCGCAGCTGTTCGATATGGGCTTCCATTTTGTGCAGCGCCGCCGCCAGCGCTCCTTCCTCTTGCTGGTGCCGATCAAGCGCTTCCTTCAGTCCGCTCCATTGCCGGTGCAGCTCCTCGATGTCGTGCACCATAAGCGCCACTTCAAACCGCTCGAGCTCCTCGCGTTTTTCCAAATACTCTTTGGCGATTGACGCCTGCATCCGAAGCGGTTCAAGCTGCTGTTCGAGCTCATGCAAAATGTCGTTGACGCGATGCAAGTTGTCTTGTGTTTCCGCAAGTTTTGTTTCCGCCTTTTTTTTGCGCAGCTTGTATTTCAAGACACCGGCCGCTTCTTCAAAAATCGTACGCCGCTCTTCCGGCTTGCTGCTTAAAATTTCTTCGACCCGGCCTTGGCCGATGATCGAAAACGCCTCCTTGCCAAGCCCGGAGTCCAGAAACAAATCGACAATATCTTTTAAGCGGCACGGCTGGCGGTTGATGAAAAACTCGCTTTCCCCGGAGCGGTAAACGCGCCGGGTGATGCTCACCTCTTGATACTCAAGCGGCAAAAAGCCATCTTCGTTGTCGAGCGTGATCGTCACTTCGGCGACATTCAGCGGCTTGCGCGAGTCGCTGCCGGCGAAAATGACGTCTTCCATTTTTGCCCCGCGCAGCGATTTCGCCGACTGCTCGCCGAGCACCCAGCGGATCGCGTCGGTAATGTTGCTTTTGCCGCTTCCGTTCGGGCCGACAACCGCCGTGACACCGGGGACAAAATCAATCGATACGCGGTCGGCGAATGATTTGAAGCCGATCACATCTAACCGTTTTAGGAACATGATACGATGCTTCACCATCTTTCCGCTTTGATCTCGGCCCGCCGGAGCGGACCGGGACAGGCTGCTGTTTTCAATATACCACCACAGTGCGTCGAGAAAAAATGTTCATACAAAAAGACTGACGTAAAAGCGCCAGCCTTCTATGGCCGCTCGGCAGCCCGCAGCGTCTCAAGCGCCATTTGTGCCGCATGCTGCTCGGCTTCCTTTTTGGAGCGGCCGACACCGATGCCGAGCTCTTGGCCGTTTAACGCCACGCGGGCGACGAACTCTTTGTTGTGGGCCGGTCCTTTTTCTTCCAAAATGGTGTATTCAAGCGTCCCGCTGCCGTCGCGCTGCACGAGTTCCTGCAGCTGGCTTTTAAAATCCATCACATGAGAAAAAGCACCTTCATCTATTTTGGGAAAGATCGTTTGCCCTAAAAAATGGAGGACCGCCTCCATTCCTTGATCCAAATAAAGGGCGCCGATAAACGCTTCAAACACGTCAGCCAAAAGCGCCGGGCGCGTCCGTCCGCCGGTCAGCTCCTCGCCTTTGCCAAGCAAAACGAGTTCGCCAAACGACAGGGCGTTGGCAAATTTCACAAGTGACGGCTCGCAGACAATGGCCGCCCGCAGCTTTGTCAACTGCCCTTCGCTCATATGTGGGAATTTTTGAAACAAATATTGGGAAACGGTCAGCTCCAGCACGGCGTCGCCCAAAAACTCGAGCCGTTCATTATCCTCGTGAAGCCGCCGCCGATGCTCATTCACATACGATGAATGGGTGAACGCTTGCATCAACAGCTTTTCATTTTGGAAGGTGATCCCGATTTTCCTTTGCAGTTCTTGAAACTTCGCCCGCCTTTTTTCGTGGATGCGTTCTTTGTCTTTTTGTTTTGACATAAAAATGCCCTCCGACTTCGTTCCAGACAAAACTGGCCGTATACTATCCTTTATTATATCCGTTCACCATCCCGCTACGCGAGTGGCAAAGGCGCCTTTTTTCCGCGGCTAGGTCCCGTGCGCCTCTTAAAAAGCAGAGAAAGCCCCGTTCGGAGCAACGGGACTTTGCAAAAAAGCGGGATTACAGATGGCTTTTTATGTAGTTCACAGCATCTCCGACTGTGACAATTTTTTCCGCTTCTTCGTCGGAAATTTCCATGTTGAATTCGTCTTCGAGCTCCATGACCAATTCGACGATGTCGAGCGAGTCAGCACCCAAATCGTCTTTGAACGACGCCTCGAGCGTCACTTGCGATTCGTCAACCCCGAGCCGGTCGACGATGATTTTCGTGACACGTTCCAATACGTCTGCCATTCTGTTCACCTCCCTTCATGATTATAGTCGATTCTCAGGGAAAATACTAGCCGCCTTTTGTTACGGCATGACCATGCCGCCATCAACGTGAAGCGTCTGGCCGGTCATGTAGCCGGCGGCGTCGGACGCGAGAAACGCCACAACGCGGGCGACGTCATCCGGCTCGCCGAAACGGGCGAGCGGAATTTGTTTTAACATTTCCCCCTTCAATTCCTCGCTGAGCGCTTCGGTCATATCGGTTGTAATGAATCCCGGTGCGACGGCGTTGACGGTGATGTTCCGGCTGGCGAGTTCGCGCGCGGCCGTCTTCGTCAATCCGATGACGCCGGCTTTGGCCGCCACGTAGTTCGCCTGCCCAGGGTTGCCGATGACCCCGACGACGGAGGCGATGTTGATGATCCGGCCGCCGCGCTGCTTCATCATCGGCCGTGTCACAGCCTTCGTACAAAGAAATACCCCTTTTAAGTTCGTATTAATCACCGCATCCCATTCTTCTTCTTTCATCCGCATGAGCAAATTGTCGCGCGTAATGCCGGCGTTGTTCACCAAAATGTCGAGGCGGCCGAACTGGTCGAGCGCTGTTTTCACCAAGCGCTCCACCTCCTCCGCCCGGGCGACGTCCGCCTGGACGGCGATCGCTTCGCGGCCGAGCGAGCGGATCATCTCAACGACTTCATTCGCTTTTGCCTCGCTGCCGGCATAGTTGACAACGACGTTCGCCCCTTGACGGGCGAGCTCCAAGGCAACCGCCCGGCCGATGCCGCGCGACGCCCCGGTAACGAGGGCGATTTTTCCTTCAAGCATTGTTTTGTTATTCTCCTTTCAGCGCCGCAATGGTCGTTTCCAAGGAAGCGAGATCGTTTACCGCATAAACACGGGCGTTGCGGTCGATTTTTTTCACGAGGCCGGACAACACTTTCCCCGGTCCGATTTCGACAAACGTGTCGACCCCAAGCGCCAACAGCGTGCGCACCGACTGTTCCCAGCGCACCGGCGAATAGAGCTGTTCAATAAGAAGCCGGGCAATGTCCTCTTTCTTCGTCACCGGCTCGGCCGTTACGTTGGCGATGACGGGAACAGCAGCATCTTCAATGGCCAGGCTGTCAAGAACAGCCTGCAGTTTTTCCGCCGCCGGCTTCATGAGCGACGAATGGAACGGTCCGCTCACTTCCAGCGGAATGACGCGTTTCGCGCCGCGCTCTTTCGCCAACTGCCCCGCCTTTTCCACTCCCGCTTTCGAACCGGAGATGACGATTTGCCCCGGGCAGTTGAAATTGGCCGGCTCAACCGGATGGCCTTGGGCGGCAATTTCGTTCGTCACCGCTTCGAGCGCCTCTGCCTCCATCCCTAATACGGCAGCCATCGTCCCTTCGCCGGCCGGCACCGCTTCATCCATCAGCTCGCCGCGGCGGCGCACCGCATAGACAGCGTCGGCAAACGACATGGCGCCGGCGGCCACGAGCGCCGTGTATTCACCCAAACTATGGCCGGCGACGTAATCGGCCTTCAAGCCTTCTCCGTCTACGAGCTGAAGCAAGGCGATGCTGGCGGTCAAAAGCGCCGGCTGGGCGTTGTACGTCAGCGTCAGCTCAGCTTGCGGCCCGTTGAACATGAGCGAAGAAAGCGGAAATCCGAGCCGCTCGTCAGCCGCCTCAATCACCGCACGGGCGCGGGCGTCGCGGTCGGCGGCGTCCTTGGCCATGCCGACCGTTTGCGACCCTTGTCCCGGAAATAAAAAGGCGATTTTACCCATTTTGCTTCCTCCTTTATCCATTATGCCCGCTCGAGCTCCGCTTTGATCGTGCCAATGACATCATGGGCCACTATCTCGCGCGCTTGGCGGACGGCATGGAAAATAGCGTTCGCATCGGATGAGCCGTGCGCTTTAATGACCGGAGCGTTCAAGCCGAACAACGCCGCCCCGCCGTATTCGGAGTAGTCCATCATCTTTTTCAGTCCGGCGAGCTTCGGCTTGAGGACAGCGGCGGCGAGTTTTGCGACCGCGCCGCTTGTCAGCGTCTGCTTGAGCAACGAAAAAAGCGCCATCGCCGTTCCCTCGATCGTTTTTAAGGCGACATTGCCGGCAAACCCATCAGCGACAACGACATCGGCCACGCCATTCAGCAAATCGCGCGCCTCCACATTGCCGATGAAATGAAGGTTCGTTTCTTTCAGCAAGGAGAACGCCCGCTTCACGGTTTCATTCCCTTTTTGATCTTCGGTGCCGACGTTGAGCAGGCCGATGCGCGGCTTGGCGATGCCCCGCACTTGTTGGGCATACACGTGCCCCATAATCGCATATTGCTGCAAATGCTCCGGGCGGGCGTCGACATTGGCGCCGACATCCAAAAAGACAAACCCCCGCCCGTCCAGCGTAGGCAATGTCGGCGCGAGCGCTGGCCGGTCGATGCCGGCAATCCGCCCAACGACAAACAGCCCAGCCGCCATCAACGCACCAGTATTGCCGGCCGATATGCACGCGTCAGCGCGCCCTTCTTTCACTTCTTCCGCCATGCGCACCAACGACGAGTTTTTTTTGCGCCGCACAGCCCGCACCGGCTCATCGGTCGCTTCAATCACCTCATCGGCATGGAGGATCGACAGGCGCCCTCCGTCCGGCACATGCGGACGGATTTTCGCTTCGTCGCCGATAAGCGTAATATGAATGTCGGGAAAATGCGCGGCGGCTCGAGCCGCCCCAAGGACGATTTCGCGTGGAGCATGGTCGCCTCCCATGGCATCAATCACGATGTTCATTGCTGTCGCCGTCCTTTTTCTCTATGTTTGAACGATACATTTCGAACGTTCCGGAAAACACGAGCTCTTGGCCGACGTAGCTGTTTACGTCGACAATCGTGCGCCCGTTCGCCGTTTTGCCGGTCACCTTCGCCTTCGCCACCACCCGTTCGCCTTCCTTGACTTGACGAACAAAGCGGATCGTCGCTTTCGCCGTCAGCGCCAATTCGTCATGGATTACGGCAACGGCGAGCGAATTCGCCTGGGCGAACAAATGATGGCCGCGGGCGATGCGGGTGCGCCGGAACACATGATCTTCTTTCACATCGAAAATGGAAATGGCGCTCTCATCCGGCTCAATGTCGATAATATCGCCGATCACTTCCTCAAGCGGCAGCGCCCGCACTTTATCCGCGAACGACTGGCGGGCGACATGTTTAATGCGCTCGCGCAGCTCCGGAATCGACAGTTCAAGCCGGTCGAGGCGGATCGTCTGCACGCTGACTGAGAACTTTTCTGCCAGCTCTTCGTCGGTAATAAACGGATTTTCCCGGATCGTCTCCTGCAGCAGCCGTTGCCGTTCGCGTTTGCTTTTTCTCATCGATTCGTTACACCGTCCGGTTTTATGACTAGGTACTAAAAGTAATATATAATATCAAAAAACGGAATGCAAGCAGAAAAAGTGAAAAGCGGCCACATTTTGCCGCCTGCCTATTAATCTAGCTTTTCTCCATCGAGCACGCCGGACGCCTCAAGTTCGGCGCGCAGCCCCGCGTACGCTTCATCACGCCAAAACGCCGTCGTCGACACGAGTTTGGCGGCATCGCGGCGCGCGACTTCCAAGATGCGGTAATCATGCACCGGATCGCCAAATTGAAACTCCGGAAGCCCGCTTTGTTTCGTGCCGAAAAAATCGCCTGGACCACGCAGCTCCAAATCCTTTTCCGCCAGCACAAACCCGTCCGTCGTCTCCGTCATGATGCGCATCCGTTCTTTGCCGACTTCCGATTTCGGGTCGGCAATTAAAATGCAGTATGACTGGGCGTCCCCCCGCCCGACCCGGCCGCGCAGCTGATGAAGCTGGGCAAGTCCAAACCGTTCGGCGTCATAGATGACCATCACGGTGGCGTTCGGCACATTCACCCCGACTTCCACGACCGTTGTCGAAACGAGCACATGAATGCGGTTTTCACTGAACGCTCGCATCACCGCTTCTTTTTCATCGGCCGACAGCCGGCCGTGCATGAGGCCGATCTCATATTTCCCGCGGTAGTAGTGGACGAGCTGACTATGAACATCAATGGCATTTTGCACATCCAATTTTTCCGACTCTTCAATAAGCGGACAAATGACGTACGCCTGATGCCCCCGGCGAAGCTCTTTTTCGATAAAATCGAGCACGCGCGCGAATTGATGATGCTTGACCCAATACGTTTCCACTTTCTTCCGCCCGGCCGGCATTTCGTCGAGCACTGATACGTCCATATCGCCGAACGCCGTGATCGCCAGCGTGCGCGGAATCGGCGTCGCCGTCATCATCAGCACGTCCGGGGCATGCCCCTTTTCGCGCAAAATGCGACGCTGCTCGACGCCAAACCGGTGCTGCTCGTCAGTAATGGCGAGGCCGAGCCGGCGAAACTGTACACCTTCTTGAATCAACGCATGCGTCCCAATGACGATGTCGATCGCCCCTTCCTCCAATTCCGCAAGCAGCTCTTTGCGCCTCTTCCCTTTCACGGAGCTTGTCAACAGCGCCAGCGTGACATCTGTGCCGGCAAACAGGTCGGCGAGCGAGCGGGCATGCTGCTCAGCCAAAATTTCCGTCGGCACCATCAGCGCTCCTTGAAAGCCGGACAATACCGCCGCATACAGCGCCACGGCGGCCACGACCGTCTTGCCGGAGCCGACATCGCCTTGCAAAAGACGGTTCATTTGCCTTGGCGCCCGCATATCGGCCAAAATCTCCTTGATGACGCGCCGCTGGGCGTTCGTTAATGAAAACGGCAAAGCGGAAAGAAACGCCGCCAGCCGCTCTTCGGAAAACGAATGGGCGACGCCGTGCTGCCCGTCGCGCACAATTCGACGAAACGCCTGCATTTTCAGCTGGTACAGCAAAAACTCTTCATAGACGAGCCGGCGTCGCGCCTGGTGCAACTCTTCACGCGAGCGCGGAAAATGAAGGGCGCGAACCGCCTCCTGCTTGTCGACAAGACGGTAGGCGCGGCGCAAAGCGGGCGGCAGCGGGTCGGGAATGTGCGCGCCAAACTGGGCGAACGCCGCCTTCATGAGCCGGCGCATCGTTTTGACCGTCAGCGGGCTGCGCACCGAATAGACCGGTTCAATGCCGGCCGTCTCCGGGGCGGCCCCGAAACGAAGCTCATAGGCGTTGATCGCCTGCCGGTGCCGGTCCCATTTGCCGATTACGGTCACCGTTTCATTGAAGGCGAGTTTTTCTTTCAAATACGGGCGGTTGAAGCAGACAACCGTGATTAAATAGCGGCCGGAAAGCAGGCGAAAGGAAAGGCGCGACTTTTTTTTTCCGTAATACGTTACAAGCGGGGCGCTGTGCACCTTCCCTTCCACTGTCACTTTTTCTTCATGGCGGGCGGCGGCTAGATCTTTTTGTTCGTAATCGTCATACCGGTACGGCGCATACATGAGCAGGTCGCCGACGGTTGTGATGCCGATGTCGGCGAGCGCCGCAGCCGTTTCTTCACCGATGCCTTTGACCGCCGTCACCGGCTGTTGCATCGTTTCGTTCACTTCGATGCCGCAGAAGCGCCGAAAATGCGGGCCGCGATGGCGCGGCCGGTCGGCGTCGCGGCCAACCCCCCTTGCGCAGTTTCTTTCAGCGCCACCGGCATGGCCGCGCCGATGCGATACATCGCCTCGATCACTTCATCACACGGAATGCGGCTTTTTACACCGGCCAGCGCCATATCAGCAGCGATCATGGCGTTGGCCGCCCCCATCGCATTCCGTTTGACGCACGGCACTTCGACCAAGCCAGCGACAGGATCACATACTAATCCTAGCATATTTTTTAAGGCGATCGCCATCGCTTCGGCTGCTTGAGCAGGCGTTCCGCCGGCCAGCTCAACGAGCGCCGCAGCCGCCATGCCGGCTGCCGAACCGACTTCGGCTTGACAGCCGCCGGCCGCCCCTGAGATGGAAGCATTGTTGGCGACGACATAGCCGAACGCCCCAGCGGTGAACAAAAATTCGACCATTTCTTTTCTCGTCGGCTTCAACCGCTCTTTCACGGCAAACAGCGTCCCGGGGACAACGCCGGCTGAGCCCGCTGTCGGCGTCGCACAAATGACGCCCATGGCCGCGTTCACTTCATTTGTCGCCATGGCTTTGCTGACGGCATCCAAAATCGTTTCCCCGGACAAAAAGCGGCCCTGCTCGATATAGCGCTGCACCCGCACCGCATCGCCGCCTGTCAGCCCCGAGCGGGAAACGACTCCTTGCAGCCCTCTTTCAACAGCCCGCTCCATCACTTCGAGGTGGCGCTCCATTTGCGCCATAATCTCCTCCCGGCTGCGCCCGCTCACTTCGACTTCTTGGCGGATCATCACCTCAGCGATTTTGATTTGCTCTTTTTCCGCCAATGCAACAAGCTCGGCAACATTGCGAAACATTCTCTTTTCCCCATCCTTCCTGTCCGTCATCATGGCTGTCTTCGCAAAACATGGAACCGCTTTCGCTTTAATCAACGAGTTTGGTTACTTGAATAATGTTAGGCAGCTGCTCCAACTCTTGCAAAAGCTCGTCGGTCAACGGTTGATCGACTTCGATCGTCATCAGCGCTTCCTTCCCTTTTTCCTTGCGCGATACTTCCATATGGCCGATATTAATGGCATGCTTCGCCAGCGCGCTGGCCACCGCCCCGATCGTCCCGTAACGGTCGTTATGCATGATTAATAGCGCTGGGTGATGGCCCGACAACTTTAACTCGAACCCGTTTAACTCGATGATTTCAATTTTCCCTCCGCCAATGGACACGCCGACAAGCTCAAGCTCCCCTTTTCCGTCGCCAATGCGCACACGCGCCGTGTTCGGGTGATGCGGAATCGCCTCTTCGGCGGAAAACGAGACGTCCATTCCCGCAGCCTGAGCGATCGCCAGAGCGTCCGGGATGCGCTCATCAAACGTATCAAATCCAAGCAGCCCGGCGACGATGGCCACATCGGTCCCATGCCCCCGGTACGTTTCGGCAAACGAGCCGTAAAACGAGATGCGCGCCCATTCAGGCTGTCTTCCAAACAGCTTGCGCGCGACGAGGCCGATGCGCGCCGCCCCGGCGGTATGCGAGCTTGACGGTCCGACCATCACCGGGCCGATGATGTCAAAGACGCTTTTATATTTCATCGGTGCCTTTCCTCCGTTCGCATAAAAAATAGAAGGGAATGCTCCCTTCTATTATTTTAACATATTATTCGACGGAAATGATAAACGGATAGAGCGGCTGCCGGCCGTTGTGCACTTCGACTTCCACTCCATCATATTCCGTTTCCAGATAGGCGACAACAGTTTCCACTTCCACTTTGGTCGCATCCTCACCGTACAAAATGGTGACAATTTCACTTTCCTCGTCAATGAGCGCATCAAGCAGCCGCTTCGTCACGGCCAACTTGTCCTTATCGGCGACGACGATGCGGTCATCGAACAGCCCCATGTAGTCGCCTTTTTCGATTTCGACGCCATCGATTGTTGTATCGCGCACGGAAAACGTCACTTGCCCCGTTTTCACCCGCGAAAGCGCCGCCGTCATCGCCCTCTCGTTTTGCTCGGCTGACTGCGCTGGATTGAACGCCAAGAGCGCCGCCATGCCTTGCGGAACGGTTTTCGATGGGATGACGATCACCTGCCGCTCGGAAAGCTCGGCCGCTTGTTTGGCCGCCATCACGACATTTTTGTTGTTCGGCAGCACGAACACCGTCTCCGCGTTGACGCGGCGAATGGCCTCCGCGATTTCTTCGGTGCTTGGGTTCATCGTCTGTCCGCCTTCAATGACCGCGTGCGCGCCGATGCTTTGAAACAATTCGGCCACGCCGGCGCCCATCGCGACGGCAACGATGCCGTACGGCTTCGCTTCTTCCGCGCCGGCTTGCAGCGGCCGTTCCGCCTCTTTGCCGACGATGTTGGCATGCTGTTCGCGCATGTTTTCAATTTTAATGTTGATGAGACTTCCGTAGCGCTGGCCGTAGGTCAACACCTCGCCCGGCGTTTCCGAATGGATGTGCACTTTGACAAGCTCGTCGTCGGCGACGACAAGCAAAGAATCGCCAAATCGGCTCAAGTCGCGGCGAAACACTTCTTCGGAAAACGGATGCTGGGCCAGTTTGTCCTTCTCAAACCGAACCATGAATTCCGTACAGTAGCCAAACTCAATTTCGTCGGTATGAATATGGCTTTGCACGCTTTGATGATGAGCCATCTTTACAAGCTCTTCCATCGGCACTTCGGCGGGAGCGGTGCTGACAGCTTCTCCTTTCAAAGCGGCAAGGAATCCTTCGTACACGTACACAAGCCCTTGGCCGCCGCTGTCGACAACCCCGACTTCCTTTAAGACCGGCAGCAGCTCCGGCGTGCGCTTGAGCGCGGCTTTCGCCTCCGCAAGCGCCGCTTCCATCACCGCTACGACATCGCGATCTTTTTTCGCTGTTTCAATTGCCTTGCGCGCCGCCTCTCTCGCTACGGTGAGGATCGTTCCTTCGACCGGCTTCATCACCGCCTTATAGGCCGTATCGACCCCCGCTTGCAGGGCGGCGGCAAATTCGAAGCCGTCCACTTGCGGTTTGCCTTCCACCGCTTTGGCAAACCCGCGGAACAACTGCGACAAAATAACGCCGGAATTGCCGCGCGCCCCCATCAACAATCCTTTCGCCAGCGCCGCGGCGACGTTGCCGATATGGTCGGAGGCATGCGCCTTCACTTCTTTCGCTCCGGACGTCATCGACAAGTTCATGTTTGTTCCTGTATCGCCATCTGGAACCGGAAAGACGTTCAGCGCATCGACCGCCTTGGCGTTGTTCGCCAAATGCGCGGCTCCTTGCTGCACCATATCGGCAAACCGTCTTCCGTCAAGCGTCCTCATTGCCACCGGCTGATTCCCCCTTACTACGGATTCACCACCCGAACCCCTTGGACGTAAATGTTGATGGACTGAACCGCCAATCCAAGCGTCTGATCGAGTGTATATTTCACTTTCGACTGCACATTGTGGGCGACTTCGGAAATTTTCGTCCCGTAACTGACGATGATGTACATGTCGATATGTACTTCGCCGTTTTCCTCGCGGACGATAACTCCTTTGGAAAAGTTCTCACGGCGCAAAATTTCCGACAGCCCGTCGCGAATTTGATTTTTCGACGCCATTCCGACAATGCCGTAGCAATCGACGGCCGCTCCCCCGGCAATCATGGCAATGACCTCATTGGCAATTTCAATGCGCCCATATTTTGTTTGCCATTCAATTGACATGTTCGTTCCCCCTTTGCGTATCTCGCACAGCTACCCCCATTGTACTATAACGTTTTCTGTTTTCAAAGCGCTTCCCGGCCGCCCACTAGTATTATTTAGCCGAAAACTGAAATATATGTCAAGGACATTTTCTTGAAAGAGAAAGAGCGCGTCTATTGCAATCCCTTCCGTTGTATGATAAATTATAATAGTGTTTTTAGAGGGATGTAAAAGCAAGGAGGGAAAAACGATGGCGAAATGCTTCATTACCGGCAAGAAAAAATCGTTCGGCAACACACGTTCGCACGCCATGAACGCCAGCCGCCGCACGTGGAAAGCCAACTTGCAAAAAGTGCGCATTTTAGTCGACGGCAAACCGAAACGCGTTTGGGTTTCGGCGCGCGCCCTGAAATCCGGAAAAGTGAAACGCGTCTAACCGTTCAACAAAAAAAGCACCAAAAATGGTGCTTTTTTCTTACCCTTTTTTAAACGCGTTCAACACTGCCCGCACAATTCCGCCTAAAAATTTCGGCAGCTTGATCGTATAAAACTTCATCCCGATTCCCTCCTCACACCCGTCATATCACGCGCTTCCCGCCATTTCCTTATCCAGTATATTCCGTTGCTGACCAATCGCAACTACGGACAGCCGGCAAAATCGCTGCTCCTTATCATCATTAATATGCCTTCCGAAAACGAAAAAGTACCGGAAGATTGGATAAGTTCGTTACTAATACATAGTGTGGAACCGCGGGAAATATGACAGTCGGCCAATGGATATTTAAATCCAATAAGCGTGAGCCCCGCCACCGTTTCAGAAATCGGGATGTAAGACACATAGCGGTATCGATCGTCGCGTGTGATCGTATGCACGCCGGGCAGATGGACGGTCAACACATTTTGCCGGTCGACGATTTCAATCGGCCGGCCGGCGTATTTCAGCAACAGCTCGACATTGCCAAACAGATGGTCAAGCCGTCCGCCGGTGGCGCCAAACAGACGGATGTGGCAGGCGTCCTGTTCCACCGCCCAATCAAGGGCGATCTCCATATCTGTTTTGTCTTTTTCTGCCGGCCATATTTCCAAATCCGGAAGCATTTGCTGAAGCTTGGCCACTTCTTCAGCCGGCACGGAATCGAAATCGCCAAACGCCCGCACCGGCTGGAGGCCGGCTTCAAGCAGCGCCGTTGTGCCGCGGTCGACGCCGACCCAATGCACATCCGCGCCGTCATAGCGGCGCAAGCTAGGGAGAAGCTCACGCGGGCCGCCGCCGACAATATGGATCACCATTCCCCTTCCCCCTTCGCCTTTTTCAATAAGAAAAAGCCTTGTTTCGCCTTGTCTGGCTTTTCCGGCGCTCACCGCCTACCGTTGCAGCGGCTGCCGGATGCAAGAGCCTGTTCTCTACTTGGCGCACGCTTCTCGCAAAGCGCGAATGGCCGCCGCCCGGTCCGCCTCATTGTAAATGGCCGACCCGGCGACGAGCACATTCGCCCCGGCTTCGGCGCAAAGCGGCGCTGTTTTCGCGTTGACGCCGCCGTCCACTTCGATGTCCAGCGCCTTGTTTTGTTCGCCGGCCAAACGGGCGACTTCGCGAATTTTCGGCACGACGGACGGAATGAACGCCTGCCCGCCAAACCCCGGGTTGACTGTCATCAATAGGACAAGATCGACGTCGGCGATGACATGGCGGATTGTCTCAACCGGCGTATGAGGATTCAACACGACCCCGGCCTTGACACCTTGCTCTTTAATAAAGTGAATCGTCCGGTGCAAATGCACGCACGCCTCGGCGTGGACGGAGATGATGTCCGCCCCGGCTTTGGCGAACGCCGGAATGTATCGGTCAGGGTCGGCGATCATTAAATGAACGTCAAGCGGCAGCTTCGTCACCGGGCGAATGGCGGCAACGACCGGCGGCCCGATCGTGATATTCGGCACGAACCGTCCGTCCATGACATCGACATGAAGCCAATCGGCTCCGCCTTCTTCCACCGAACGGATTTCCTCGGCCAAACGGGCAAAATCAGCTGACAAAATCGATGGCGCAATTCGAATCATCGTTCAATACCTCGGCTTTCGTTCTTTCATTTCCGCAACAAAACTTAAATAATGGTCGTAGCGGTACGGCGGAATGTCCCCGGCCTCAGCCGCCTCGCGGACCGCACATTTCGGTTCGGCCACATGAAGGCAGCCGCGGAACTTGCACTCTTCTCCGTATTCCCGGAATTCCGGAAAATAGCGCGGCAGCTCGTCAAGTTCAATATCGTCGAACTCGAGGGCGCTAAACCCCGGTGTGTCGGCGACGAGCCCGCCGGCCACCTCCAGCAGCTCGACGTGGCGGGTCGTATGTTTGCCGCGCCCTAAATGGGTGGAAATATCGCCGGTTTTCAGCCGCAAATCCGGGCGAAGCGCATTTAACAGCGATGACTTGCCGACGCCGGACTGTCCGGCAACGACCGAGACGCGGCCGCGCAGGTGCGCCGCCAGCTTATCGAGGCCGTCTTTTGTCACGGCCGACGTCTCAATCACCTCATAGCCAATGCGCCGGTAATCACCTGCATAACGGGCGATCGCGTCTTTCGCCTCGCCATCGAGCAAATCCATTTTGCTAATGACGATAATCGGCGCAATTTCCTTCGATTCGATTAAGACGAGAAAGCGGTCCAACAGCTTGGCGCTAAAGTCCGGGCTTACGGCAGAAAAAACTAAAATCGCCTGCTCGACGTTGGCGATCGGCGGCCGCACCAGTTCATTTTGCCGCTCGCGAATGTCCAAAATGTAGCCTTCCGTCTCGCTTGTCGCCGTAAAGACAACGCGGTCGCCGACAAGCGGCGTCACTTTTTGCTTGCGAAACACACCGCGCCCGCGGCACTGAAACACATTCCCTTCCGAGAGCACGTAATAAAATCCGCTCAACGCTTTGATGATTTGCCCTTCTGCCATAGCCTCACTCCTTTTTTCCGCCGTGTTCTGGATATGGAATCGATCCTTCGTCTTTGACAACATTGTTGACAATAACGCGATAATACGCCGTCTCCCCGTATGGAATTTCAAACTCTACGATCTCCGTGGCCGGCCCTGTCAGCCGATACGTTTTATATGGCGTTGTCATGTTATGGTTCGCATCTTGAATGTAAAGCTGGGCTTCCACCACCTGTCCGTTTTCCGCCGGCTCGTATGGGATGACGATTTCTTTGATGACCGTTTTGGATGGCTTCGGCTCCGGGCCGCGGGAAATGACGACCGTAACAGTCTCGCCTTTTTCCACCTGCTCATTGGCTGCCGGAGTTTGCGAGATGACAAGCCCTTTCGGCACTTCATCGGAATACTCGTACTTCACTTCAATGCGCAGCCCTTGGTCTTCGCCGTAGTCGCGCACACTTTTTTCCGTATAGCCGCTCAAGTCTTTGAGCGTTACGGTTTCCGGACCGAGGCTGACCGTGAACATCACTTCCGTTTCGCTCGGCACGACTTCATCGCCGGCGTACGGATATTGATCCAAAATCGTCCCTTCCGGCTTATCGCTATGGCGGCCGTTGCGCGTAATGCGAGTGAACCCTTCCGCGCGCAGCTCCTCCTCGGCGGTCGAAATATCGTCGCCGATAAAGCTTGGAAACTCGATTTTCTTTTTGCCGGCGCTCTTATAGATGACAATGCCGGCCCCTTGCTTCACCGTCATTCCGGCTTCCGGGTCGGTGCGCACGACTTTTCCTTCTTCTATTGCATCATCTTCGACATCGATCGTGTCTTTGATTTCCAAGCCGAGCGCCGACAACTGTTCAACAGCTTCGTCATAGTCTTTATTGACGACATCCGGCACCGTCACTTCCTTTGGAAAGAACACGTCCGGAATCCATGTGAGCGCGCTCACGCCGGCCGCTCCAAGCAATAGGATGACGGCGGCAAGCCAGGCGATCCAGACCCGCTTCCGTTTCGGCTTCGCCTTTGGCTCGTCATCCGCTTTGGCCGGCTCGTTCGCCTTTTCCTCATAGACAAGCGTCTCCGGCTCAAGCGCGGCGCTTTCCGGATGTTTTATGATCGGGATGGCCTTCGTCGCTTCATCGCCGTCATCCGGGATCGTGAATTTGGCCTCATTGCGCCGCCTCGGGTCCAGCGCCGTCCGGATGTCCTCGTTCATGGCGCGCGCCGATTCATAGCGGTAAAACGGGTCTTTCGCCGTCGCTTTTAAAATAATATTTTCGACGCTTTGCGGAATGTCGGGATTCCACGCCTTGGGCGACGGCGTTTCCGCCTGCAAATGCTTCAGCACGATCGAAACGGCCGATTCGCCGGAAAACGGCAGCCGGCCGGTGACAAGCTCAAACATGACGATGCCAAGCGAATAAATGTCCGACTTTTCAGTGGCAATGCCGCCGCGCGCCTGCTCCGGCGACAAATAATGAACCGAACCGAGCACCGAGTTCGTCTGTGTAATCGTCGTTCCGCTCATCGCCACCGCGATGCCGAAGTCGGTCACTTTCACGTTGCCGTGCTCATCAAGCAAAATGTTTTGCGGTTTAATGTCGCGGTGGATAATGCCGTTCTCATGGGCATGGGCGATGGCCGACGTCAGTTGGTCCATGATGCAAAGCGCCCGCTCGACCGGAAGCGGGGCATGCTGCTGAATGTACTGTTTCAGCGTCGAACCGCGCACATACTCCATCACGATATAATAAAGGCCTTCTTCCTCGCCGACGTCGTAAATCGGCACAATATGCTCATGATTTAAGCTCGTCGCCGCCTGCGCTTCGCGGCGGAACCGTTTAATAAACCGGTCGTCGTTGGCAAAATCAAGGCGGAGCACTTTCACGGCGACATCGCGCTCCAAAATGATGTCGCGGGCCAAATAGACATTCGCCATGCCGCCGCCGCCGATCAGGCTGATGATTTTGTAGCGGTCGTTCAATCGCTTTCCGATAAGCACGCCGATCACCCACCTTCACGTTCCACTGAAAAATCAACGACTGCAAGCGAAATGTTGTCTTCCCCGCCCCGCCCGTTCGCCAATTCGATGAGCGCCTGCGCTTTTTCTTCAAGCGCGCCGGCACCGGTCAAAATTTGCACGATGTCTGCCTCGGGCACTTTGTTTGACAATCCGTCCGAGCATAGCAGGAGCATATCGCCGTCATCGATGGAAACGGTTTTGATATCGACCTTCACGGCCGGTTCGGTGCCAAGCGCCCGCAAAAGCACGTTTTTGCGTGGATGGTGTTCGGCGTCCTCTTTGGAAATTTGCCCGCTTTTGACCAGCTCATTGACAAGAGAATGGTCATCGGTCAACTGTTGAATTCCGTTTTGGTTCAATAAGTAGCAGCGGCTGTCGCCGATATGCGCGATGGTGGCAAACGGCCCAGCGCAAATGGCGCCGACGACCGTCGTTCCCATCCCTTGGCATTCCGGATGGGAGAGGGCGTAGCGAAACAGCCGCTCATTGGCGGCTGCGATCTGCACTTTCAGCCACTGCTCCGCCTCAGCCGGTGAGGAAACGCACGGCGCTTGCTCCCATTGCTCTTGCAAGTGCGCCACCGCCATCGCGCTCGCCACATCGCCGGCGCGGTGACCGCCCATTCCATCGGCGACAACCGCGAAATATTGGCCGCTTTCGTTGACAAATACACCGCCGTTGTCTTCGTTATGCTCGCGAATTTGGCCGATATCAGTTCGGAAAACGGCTCGCATCCGATTCACCTCGTCTCTTCTTTCCGCTCCTTCGCGCGAAGCTGTCCGCAGGCGGCATCGATGTCGTGTCCGTGTTCGCGGCGAATGGTGACGTTGATTCCATGTTTTTTCAGCGCCCGTTCAAAGGCAAAAATTTGGTTGCGCGGCGTGCGCACATAATTTCGCTCCGGCACATAGTTGACCGGAATCAAATTTACATGGCATTTCAGCCCTTTAAGCAGCTCGGCCAGCTGCTCGGCATGCTCAAGTTGGTCATTCACTCCGCCGAACAATCCGTACTCGAACGTCACGCGCCGTCCAGTTTTTTCAATGTAGTATCGGACCGCCTCCATGAGCTTCGGCAGCGGATACGCCTTATTAATCGGCATCAGCTTCGTCCGCAGCTCGTTCGTCGGTGCATGCAGCGAAATGGCGAAATTGATTTGCATGCCTTCGTCAGCAAATTGATAGATTTTCGGAATAATCCCGCTCGTTGACACGGTGATATGGCGGGCGCCGATGTTCAACCCTTTCGGATGGTTGACGATGCGCAAAAATTTGATGAGCGCATCGTAATTGTCAAACGGCTCGCCAATGCCCATCACGACGATGCTGCTGACGCGCTCATTGGTCTCATCGAGCGCCTTTTGCACGTGTACAACTTGAGCGACGATTTCGCCCGCTTCCAAATGACGCTTCAACCCACCGAGCGTCGAGGCGCAAAACGTGCAACCGATGCGGCAGCCGACTTGGGTCGTCACGCACACCGAATTGCCGTAGTTATGGCGCATGAGCACGGTCTCGATCGAATAGCCGTCATGGAGCTCAAACAAAAACTTGATCGTCCCATCTTTGGACGTTTGCTTGACAATCGTTTTGAGCGTCGTGATCGAAAACGACGCCGCGAGCTGTTCGCGCAGCCGTTTCGGCAAGTTCGTCATCTCGGCAAAATCGGTGACGCGCTTTTCATACAGCCATTCGTAAATTTGTGTGGCGCGAAACGGCTTTTCGCCTTGAGCAGCAAGCCATTCTTTCCACTCGTCAAGCGTGAGCGAATAAACAGACGGCAACGATGGCGGCTGCCCGCCGCTGGAGGCCCGGCGGACAGCGGTCTGGACGATTTCCACTCCATTTACACCTTCTTTCGTAGTAATGCGATAAAAAACCCGTCGGAATCAAAATAATGCGGCAACAGCTGCAGCATTCCGCTTCGCACGCGCGGCCGCACCTGCTCTGGCATCCGCTCGGCGAGACGGTCGTCAAGGGCAAAATCCGGATGGTCGGCCAAAAAACGGGCGATCGCGTCTTCATTCTCTTCGCGCTCGATGGTGCACGTGCTGTAAACAAGCACGCCCCCTTTTTTCAACAGCGGCGCGACCGCCCGCAAAATGGCTTGCTGCACCGCAACGAGCGAGGCGACGTCGTCTTTCCCTTTCGTGTATTTGATCTCCGGCTTGCGGCGAATGACGCCGAATCCGGTGCACGGCGCATCGACCAAAATGCGATCAAACGACTCAGGGGCAAACCGCTCGCCGAGCCGGCGGCTGTCAAGGGCGAGGGGGGTGATGCAGCGAAACCCAAGCCTTTGCGCCTGCTGCTCAATGAGCTTCACTTTATGCTCATGAACATCGACGGCGACCACTTCACCGCGGCCGCCCATCCGCTCGGCGATATGGGTCGTCTTCCCCCCGGGCGCCGCGCAGCAGTCAAGCACCCGCTCGCCGGGAGCCGGATCAAGCGCCCGGGCGACAAGCATCGAGCTTTCATCTTGGATCGTCAGCAAACCGGCGCGAAACGCTTGCGTATGCGCCAAATTTCCTTTTTCCGCGCGGACGGCCTCCGGCGCGAGATGGCCGGGAGCAGCTGCCATGCCTTCAGCACGCAGCCGGTCAAGCGCTTCCTCCACCGTCGCCCGCAGCCGGTTGACGCGGGCTGTTGACTGCGGCGGGCGCAAATTCGTCTCGCACATGCGCGCCGTTTCCTCAAAACCGTATTGGCCGATCCAGCGCCGGACAAGCCATTCCGGATGGCTGGTGGCGACGGCGAGCCGTTTTCCGGAGTCGTGAATCGCCTCAAGCGAAGGCAGACCCTCACGGCCGATCGTGCGCAAAACGCCGTTGACAAGCGAGGCGATGCCGCGATGGCCGCGCCGCTTGGCGATCTCGACCGCTTCAAAAATGGCGGCGTGATTCGGGACGCGGTCCAAATACACCATTTGGTACAGCGTCAACCGGAGCAGCATGCGCACCCACGGCTCCAGCCGGCGCGCCTTTCGCAAAAACGGAGCTAAATAGTAGTCAAGCGTATCACGCCGCTGCACCGTGCCGTAGACGATCTCCGTCAGCAACGCCGCATCGCGCCCGTCAAGCCGGCCTTTGCGAATCGCTTCATTGAGCTCCAGATGGCTGTAGGCTCCTTGTTGTTCAATTGCCAACAATGTCTCCAACGCAAGTTCACGTACGTTCATGATCCTCTCCTAGCTTCATGCCGACCGAAAGACGGCTGCCGGCGCCGCGCAAAAACTCGCCGGCGGCCATCCGCTTTTTGCCGGCCGGCTGCAATTCGGTGATGCGAATGGCTGTCTCATTGCCGGTGGCCACGACAATGCCGTTTTCCTCGAGCGCCACAATCGTGCCCGGCGGCGCCGAACGGGGCGCCGGCACTTTTTCACCCCACCAAACCTTCCAAATGTGCCCATCCTGCGTTGTATACGTGACCGGCCACGGATGGAAGGCGCGAATATGGTTGTAAATGGCTTCGCCAGGCTGCGTCCAATCGATCCGCTCCTGCTCGCGGCGAATGTTCGGCGCATACGTCGCTTTCTCCTCATCTTGCGGAACGGGCGCAATGTTTCCTTCCAATAAAAGTGGAAGCGTTTCTGATAATAGTTTAGCCCCGGCGGCGCTCAATTTATCATGGAGCGTGCCGACCGTATCCGTTTCAGCAATCGGCACCTCGACTTGCGCCAACATATCGCCGGCATCCAGCTTCTCGACCATATACATGATCGTGACGCCCGTTTTCGTTTTTCCTTGCCAGATGGCATAATGGATCGGCGCCCCGCCGCGCAGCTCGGGCAGAAGCGAGGCATGGACATTGATGCAGCCGTATTTCGGCGCTTCCAGCAGCGCTTTCGGCAAAATTTGCCCGAACGCCGCCGTCACAATCAAATCAGGCGCAAACGCCAACACTTGTTCGTATTGCTCCGGCTCGCGAATTTTTGTCGGCTGCAGCACCGGGATGCCGTGGCGCTCCGCTTCCACTTTCACCGGGGGTGGCACGAGCTGGCGCTTCCGCCCTTTTGGCTTATCCGGCTGGGTGACAACCGCCGAAACATGATAGCCGTCGTCAAGAAGCTGCCGCAAAATCGGCACGGCAAAATCAGGAGTCCCCATAAACACAATGTTCGTCATCGGCATCTATCCTTCCAATTCCTCAAGATCACAGTAACGGATCACTTTTGATGTAAACAGCACACCGTGCAAATGGTCGATTTCATGCTGCAACGCGCGCGCCAAAAAACCGGCGGCCGAAAGCGTAAACGAACGGCCGCGCCGGTTTTGCGCCCGCACGTTCACAAATTTCGCGCGCGGCACTTCGCCAAACAGGCCGGGAAAGCTCAAACAGCCTTCCACATCGACCTCTTCGCCGCGCGCCTCGAGGATAACTGGGTTGATGAGCTCAATCCGGCCGTGTTCATCGCCGACGTCAATGACGGCGATCTGCTTGGCGATGCCGACTTGCGGGGCGGCCAAGCCGACCCCGTCAGCGGCAAGCATCGTATCGTACATGTCGTCAAGCAGCCGGGCAAGCTCGCGGTCAAACGTTGTCACCGGGGCGCACGGCTGCTCCAAAATCGGGGCGGGATATGTGACAATCGGCAATATTGGCAACGTCATTTCCTCCATTTTCACATCATCATATACGGGTTCGTATCGACGGTGATGGCCGCTCCGCCATGGGCGGCATCGGCTTGGTAGCGGTCGATGACCGCTTTGAGCGCCGCCGTTACATTCGGTTCCCGTTTGTATTTTATCATGCACTGGTAACGATATCTATCGTGAAGGCGGGCGATCGGCGAGGCGACCGGACCGAGAACGACCGCCTCGTTTGACAGCTGTTTGCGCATGTAGGCGGCGATTTTTTCCGCCGTCTTGGCGGCAGCCGGCGCTTCCTGGTGGGCGACCGTGATGAGCGTCAAGTAGTAGTACGGCGGATAACCGTGCGCTTTGCGCAGCATCATCTCCCGCCGATAAAAGGCGCGATAGTCATGGCGGGCGGCAAGCTCGATGCTGTAATGGTCGGGCGTGTACGTCTGAATGACGACTTCACCCGGCAGCTCATGCCGTCCGGCGCGCCCGCTCACTTGTGTCAGCAGCTGAAACGTTTTTTCCGCGGCGCGGAAATCGGGCAAATGCAGCATCGTGTCAGCCGCCAGCACGCCGACGAGCGTGACGTTTGGAAAATCGAGCCCTTTGGCAATCATTTGCGTGCCGAGCAAAATATCGGCTTCCTTGGCGGCAAAACGGGAAAGCAGCTCTTCATGCGCCCCTTTGCGGCCGGTCGTGTCGACATCCATGCGGATGACGCGCGCTTTCGGCAGCAACCTCGTCAGTTCTTCTTCCACTTTTTGCGTGCCAGTGCCAAAAAAGCGGATGTGTTCGCTTCCGCACGACGGACAGCGGGGGGCAAGCGGCTCTTCATGCCCGCAATAATGGCATTTCATCCGCTCGCCGGCGCGATGGTACGTAAGCGAGATGTCGCAATGCGGACAACGGATGACGTAGCCGCAGCCGCGGCACATGACAAACGTTGAATAGCCGCGCCGGTTTAAAAACAGCACCGCCTGCTCGCCGCGTTCGAGCCGAGCACGCAACCCGTCAAGCAGCCGGCGTGAAAACATGGAGCGGTTGCCGCTGCGCAGTTCCTCGCGCATATCGACGACATGGACCGACGGCAAACCTTGGCGGCTGACGCGCTCCGGCAGCTCAAGCAGCTCGTACACCCCTTTGGCGGCGCGGGCGAACGTCTCAAGCGAGGGGGTGGCGCTGCCAAGCACGACCGGGCAGCTGTGGCGGCGGGCGCGGTAAATGGCGACATCGCGCGCGTGGTAGCGCGGCATTTCTTCTTGCTTATAGCTCGTCTCATGTTCTTCGTCGATGATGATCATCCCTAAGTTTTCAAACGGGGCAAACACGGCTGAGCGCGCACCGACGACAAGCTGCACTTCTTTCCGGTGAATTTTCCGCCATTCGTCGTATTTTTCCCCGATGGACAGCCCGCTGTGGAGCACTGCCACCTTCGGACCGAACCGCCCCTTAAACCGCTCGACCATTTGCGGCGTCAGTGAAATTTCCGGGACAAGGACGATCGCCTCTTTCCCTTGGCGCAGCACTTCGTCGATCGCCTGCATGTACACTTCCGTCTTCCCGCTCCCGGTGACGCCGTAAAGCAAAAACGTGCGGTGCTCTCCGGCGCGCACCGAAGCGGCGATTTTCGCCAACGTCGCTTCTTGTGCCGGAGTGAGCGCCGGCGGCTCACTCGGCTGAAACGTGCGATGTTCGTACGGGTCGCGGTACACCTCGACATCGTTCAGCACCACCAATCCTTTGTCGACGAGCGCTTTCAGCGGCGCTGAGGAAACGCCAAGCGCCGCTTGCAGCTCGGCAACCGGCACCGCTTCCCCTTTTTCAAGCAAAAACGAAAGCACGTCCTTTTGCCTTGAAGGCAGCGCCGCCAGCGCGTCGTTTGCCTGTTTGTCCGGAACGGCCAAACGCGCATGCTTCACCGTTTTCTTGCCTGCTTTTTCTTTCACTTCGTAAACGGCTTCAAGCACACCTTGTTGCACCGCTTTTTGCGCCGCCCGCCATAAGCTGGCGGCTTCAATGTCTTTCCAAGCCACTTCCATTTGATGGACAAACAGCGGCTTTAGGTCGTCCGGCAATGCTTCCCGATTTCGTTCATCCGTCAAGCGGAGCGTTTTTTCATATTTCGCCCGCATCGCCGCCGGCAGCATCGCTTGGTACGCCGAGATGGCGAAACAGAGCGTCGTTTCCGTTAAATAGCGGCCAAGATCCAGCAGCTCTTCGTTTAACACCGGCACGACATCAAGCACATGCTCAATCGGTTTCAGCTGCTTGATGTCGGAATGGTCTTTCACCTCGACGACAAATCCTTGCAAGCGCCGCGCCCCAAACGGCACCGTCACCCGCATGCCCGGCTGGATGACGCCTTGCCAGCGCTCCGGGATCGCATAATCGAACGGGCGGTCCGTCTGCCGGGACGGAACATCGACAATCACGGAGGCGACTTTCATCGAATCCCCTCGATATAGGCGTGTATTTCTTTTAAAATTTCCTCGGCCGCCTCGCGTTTTGTCATGAGCGGCAGCGGCCGAACGACGCCGTCGCGGCGGAAGATGGTGACGATGTTCGTATCGCCGGCAAACCCTGCGCCTTCTTCGGTGACATTGTTGGCGACGACCATATCGAGCCGCTTTTCTTCCAGTTTTTTTAACGCATACTGCTCAAGGTTGTCCGTCTCAGCGGCAAATCCAACCAAAATCTGCCCCGTTTTCCGCTCGCCAAGCGCCTTCAAAATATCGACCGTCCGCTCCATCTCGACGACATAACCGCCCGGTTGCTTTTTAATTTTGGAAGCTGCGACATATTTCGGCCGATAATCGGCGACCGCCGCCGCTTTGATCACGATGTCCGTTTCCGCAAAGCGAGACAAAACCGCTTCATACATTTCTTCCGCCGATTCAACCGCCACCGTCTCGACGCCATCGGGCGATGGGAGCGCCGTCGGTCCGGAGACGAGCGTCACCGAAGCGCCGAAGCGGGCCGCCGCTTCGGCGATGGCGTAGCCCATTTTTCCGCTCGAATAGTTAGAGAAATAGCGGACTGGGTCGAGCTTCTCCCGCGTCGGCCCGGCGGTGACAAGAATGCGCTTCCCGCGAAACAGCGGCGGATCGCCGGCAAAAAACCGCTCGATATGGGCAATGATGTTCTCCGGTTCCTCGAGACGCCCTTTGCCGATGTAGCCGCACGCCAAGTAGCCTTCCGACGGTTCGATGAACCGGTAGCCGAACTCACAGAGCCGCTCCATGTTCGCCCGAACGGCCGGATGCTCGTACATATGGACGTTCATCGCCGGAGCAATCCAGACGGGCGCTTTCGTCGCCAAAATCGTCGTCGTCACCATATTATCGGCGATGCCGGCGGCCAGCTTCGCCATCGTATTGGCCGTCGCCGGCGCAACGAGGACGAGATCCGCCCAGTCCGCCAAATCGATATGGGCGATGACAGCCGGGTTGTTTTCGGCAAACGTATCGACATACACTTCCTGGCGCGACAATGCTTGAAACGTGAGCGGTGTAATGAACTGGCAAGCCCCTTCGGTCATCATGACCTTCACTTCAGCGCCGCGCTGGACGAGCTGGCTGGTGAGCACCGCCGCCTTGTACGCCGCCACCCCCCCGGTCACACAAAGCAAAATATGTTTTCCCTTGATCATGTTGGCCACCCCCCGACATTGAAAAAAATAACAACCTAAAGCTAGGTTGTTATCTTTCCTCCTCGACTAATTCGACCTTGTCACCGGCAATTTCCTCGAGCGCCTGGCCGACAAATTTTTTCGACACCGGCTTTTTCACCATCAGCTCCGCACCGTCCTGCAACTCGCGTGCCCGTTTGGCCACCACCGTGACAAGCTTATACTTGGAGTCCACTTTTTGCATCAGCAAATCGATGGAAGGATACAGCATCGTCATTCCACCCCCAACATCCGTTTATATCGCTCGGCGACGCGTTCGCGCCGGCAATGCTCAGCCGTGACAATCGCCTTGATCCGCTCGCAGGCGAGCTCGACTTCATCATTTTCCACGACATAGTCGTACGCATCCATCATTTCAAGCTCCTCTTTCGCCGCCCGCAGCCGATTTTCAATCAGCTCTTTCGACTCGGTGCCGCGTCCGATGATCCGCTTTTCAAGCTCCGTGAGACTTGGCGGGGCCAAGAAAATGAAGAGCGCCTCTGGAAACGCCCGCCGCACTTTCATCGCTCCTTGCACTTCGATTTCCAAAAACACGTCTTTCCCTTCGGCGAGCGTTTTTTCCACATAATCAATCGGCGTCCCATAATAGTTGCCGACATACTCGGCCCATTCGAGCAGCTTGTTTTCCCGAATCATTTGTTCAAACTGCTCGCGCGTGCGGAAGAAGTAGTCGACGCCTTCCACTTCGCCTTCGCGCGGCTTGCGTGTTGTGACGGACACTGAATAATGAAGCTTGATGTCAGGACGCGAAAACAGCGCTTTGCGCACCGTCCCTTTGCCAACGCCGGACGGCCCTGACATGACGATTAACAATCCACGTTCGTTCTTCAACGCCCAAAACCCTACCCTTCCTCGGAGAAATCATCGCTTCCGTACAAGCGGTTCGCCACCGTTTCCGGCTGTACGGACGATAAAATGACGTGATCGCTGTCGGTGATGATGACCGCGCGCGTTCTTCGGCCGTGCGTCGCGTCAACGAGCTTGCCGCTTTCGCGCGCATCTTGGATGATCCGTTTAATCGGCGCCGAATCAGGGTTGACAATCGTAATGATGCGGGTGGCCGACACCATATTTCCATACCCAATGTTAATAAATCTCATCATGACGCGCCCACCTGCCATATGTCATAGTTTTGCCGCCGGCAAGCCGCCTTAAACGGTTTATTCCACGTTTTGCACCTGCTCGCGCATTTTCTCAAGCACGCTTTTCATCTCAACGACTTGCGCGGCGATCAAGCTGTCGTTCGCCTTGGCGCCGATCGTGTTCACTTCGCGGTTCAGCTCTTGCACCAAAAAGTCAAGCTTCCTCCCGATCGGTTCGTCCGCCTCAAGGACGTCCGTCATTTGCGCCAAATGGCTGCGGATGCGTTTCAATTCCTCGTGAATGTCCGCCTTTTCCGCAAACAGCGCCACTTCTGTGAGCAGCCGCGCTTCATCAACCGGAGAAGGCGCCCATTCGCGCAGGCGGCGCGCAAGCCGCTCGCGGTATTGCTCGACTACAAGCGGCGCACGCTGCTCAATGACTTCCACCCCGGCTTCGACTTCATGAAGGCGGGCGCGCAAATCCGCGGCCAGCGCCTCCCCTTCGCGCCGGCGCATGGCCACAAGTTCCTTTGCCGCTTCATCGACAGCGGCCAAAAGCAGCGGCTCGACCTCCTCGTTCGCTCCTTCCTCTTCCACCACTTCGACGGCCCCATCAAGCCGAAGCAGCTCGGCCGCCGTCACGCTGCCGTCAATGGCAAATCGCTTTGCGGCTTCCTGCACTCCGGCCCAATACTGGCCAAGCAAATCCCAATCGATATGTACGCTCCGTTTCACAAGCCCTTCTCCGGCGATCGTGACGAACACTTCCACTTTTCCGCGCCGCACGTACGGTGAAATTGCTTTTTTTATTTTATCCTCAAACACGAGCCATTGTCTAGGGAGGCGAATGGAAATTTCACAAAACCGGTGGTTGACCGATTTCATTTCCACCGCCACCGTCAAGCGATCCGTTTTTTTCGTGCTCGCGCCAAAACCAGTCATGCTGTAAACCATGCCATCACATCCGTTGCGTCGTTGATGAAAAAGAAAAGGTCATAGAGCGCTCCTCTATCACCTTTTTTATTATAACATATCTATCCTTTTATTTTCTCGTAAAAAGCGAGCCGGCAAACAAAAAGGTCGGCAAGGCGGACAAACCGATGATGAGCAGCCAATCGACGGCCGCAAGCGGCTTCGTATGGAACACGGCAGCCAGCGGCGGGTAGTAGATCACGACCAGCAGCAACAGCAGCGACACGATCACCGCTGCAACGAGATACATGTTGCCGAACGGACTGCGGTCAAAAACCGAACGATCGCAGCGGCAGTCGAACACATGGATCAATTGGGCCAACACAAGCGTCGCAAACGCCGCCGTCTGAGCGTAAACGAGATCCGCGCCGCTCCGTTCATAGGCGGTCAGAAACGCAGCCAGCGTAACAACGCCGATCAAAAAGCCGCGGCTTACGATTTTCCAGCCGAGCCCGCGGGCGAACACCCCTTCATCCGGACGGCGCGGCGGCCGCTTCATGACATTTTCCTCCGGACGGTCGAGCCCAAGCGCCATGGCTGGCAACCCATCGGTCACGAGATTCACCCATAAAATTTGAATCGGCACGAGCGGCAGCGGAAGCGAAAGTAGCATCGCAAACAACATGACGAGAATTTCCCCGACGTTCGAGGCAAGCAAGTAGCGGATAAACTTGCGAATGTTTTCGTAAATGTTGCGCCCTTCTTCAATCGCGGCCTCAATCGTCGCAAAGTTGTCATCAAGCAGCACGAGCGACGCCGCCTCTTTCGCCACTTCCGTCCCCGACCGGCCCATCGCGACGCCGATATCCGCCGCTTTCAACGCCGGCGCGTCGTTCACCCCGTCGCCGGTCATGGCGACAATATGACCGCGGCGCTTAAAGGCGTTGACAATTTTCAGCTTATGCTCCGGGGAGACGCGGGCAAACATGTAAATATTATCGACCTCGCGTTCGAGCTCGTCGACCGACAGGCGCGATAACGTCGCCCCGTCCATCACTTTTCCGCCGGGCGGGAGCACGCCAAGCTGTTTGGCGATGGCCGTTGCGGTCAACACATGATCCCCGGTGATCATCACCGTTTTCATCCCCGCCTCTTTGCATCGCGCCACCGCCTGCTTCACCTCCGGCCGCGGCGGATCGATCATGCCGGCGACGCCGAGAAACCGAAGCTTCGTCTCCGCCTCCTTCTCCGATCCGATCCGCTCCGTTTCCGCAAGCGGCCGATACGCAATGGCAATCGTGCGCAAGGCGGAAGACGCCATCTGGCGAATCGCCTTCTCAATCGTCTCTTTCCACGCCGGGGTCAGCGCCTGCTCGCGCCCGTTCCATTCCAGGCGGTCCGCCCGCTCAAGCAGCACATCGGGCGCCCCTTTCGTCACAACGAACCGCCGCCCGTTCCGGTCGCGAATGATGACCGTCATCATTTTCCGCTCGGAATCAAACGGAAACTCCTGTTCGATCGTGTACTCACGCAAAAGCATTCCTTTCGCCAATCCAGCTTTGGCCGCCGCGACCAGCAGCGCTCCTTCCGTCGGATCGCCGTCGACGTAACGCCGGCCGTTTTCCTCTTTCAACTCCGAACCGTTGCAAAGCACCCCCATTGTCAATAGGCGAGCGAGCTCGGGAACGCGGTTCGGATCAATCGTGCTCCCGCGCTCGGAAAACTCCCCGCGCGCTTCCAGCCCGACGCCGCTGACCGCAACGGTCCGCCCGCCTGCCCATACTTGCGTGACGGTCATCATGTTTTCCGTCATCGTCCCCGTTTTGTCGGAACAAATGACCGAAGCGCAGCCGAGCGTTTCCACCGCCGGAAGTTTGCGGACGATGGCGTTTCGTTTGATCATCCGCTGCACGCCAAGCGCCAACACAACCGTCACAATGGCCGGCAAGCCTTCCGGAATCGCCGCCACTGCCAGCGATACGCCAGCCAAAAACATTTCGTACAGATCGTGCCCTTGCATAACCCCAACCGCCACCACGGCAGCCGTCAGCGCCAAGGCGACGACAAGCAAAATTTTCTCAAGCTGCTCGAGCCGGCGCTGGAGCGGGGTTGCCCCCGCATCCGCCTCTTCGAGCATCGTTGCGATTTGTCCCATCGCTGTTTTCATCCCAGTGGCGATGACAATCCCGACCCCATTCCCTCTTGTCACGAGCGTCCCCATAAACGCCATATTGTGCAAATCGCCGAGCGACGCCTGTTCTGTATGAAGCGGGGCGGCCGATTTGGCTACGGGCACTGATTCGCCCGTCAGCGCCGACTCCTCGATTTCCAGGCCGGCCGCCTCAATCAAGCGGATGTCGGCCCCGACCCGGTCGCCGCTTGCCAGCCTCACGACATCACCGACGACAAGCTCGCGCGCCGGAATTTTCACCCACCTGCCATCGCGCCGCACAACCGCTTGCGGAGCGGACAACCGTTTTAAGGCGGCAAGCGACTTTTCCGCCCGCCGCTCCTGGATAAACCCCAGGATGGCGTTCATGATCACGATGACGACAATCGCCACCGCATCGACATACTCGCCTAAAAACGCGGAAATCACCGTCGCCAAAAGCAACACAAGCACCATAAAATCTTGAAACTGGCGAAAAAAGACAACGATGGCCGACTCCTTCTTCCCTTCCGCCAGCTCGTTGTACCCGAACTGCCGCAGCCGTTTTTCCGCCTCCGCCGCAGTAAGCCCGGTTTTGACATTCGTCTTCGTCTCGTGCGCGACATCGCTTGCCGCGAGCGTATGCCATTGCATCTGTCTCCCTCCGTCCTTCCATTTTTTTCGCACGCCGTTCCCGCTTCTCTATGCTTATTCATACATGTCCCAAAAAATGATAGTCCCCGCCATGATGTTTAGCGACACAAACATAAGGAGTCGTGGGGCCCTTTGCCACGCCATCTCCCCCATAAGGGAAAAAATCGTGTCAAAAAAGCGGGCCTCCCCATTTTATGCAACATGTTCGTCGGGCATCTTCGTCCGTCTTCAGGTAATATTCAAAGAAATGTTCAAAACGGCGGGGCGTATGGTAAGATCGAAATAGCAAACAAACGAAATAGAAAGGTGTTTTCCATGTCCTTTGACGGAGTGTTTACGTACGCCATTGTCGGTGAACTCGAAGAGGCGCTTGCGGGCGGGCGGATCACGAAAATCCACCAGCCGTCGGCGTATGAGATCGTCATGCTCGTGCGCGCCCGCGGCCAGAATCATAAAGTGATGCTGTCGGCTCATCCGACGTATGCGCGCGTCCATTTGACAAACGAAACGTACGACAATCCGCCCGAGCCGCCGATGTTTTGCATGCGGCTGCGCAAACAGTTGGAAGGAAGCGTCATCGAAGCAGTCCGCCAAGTCGATTTTGACCGCATCATCACGATCGACACAAAGGGACGCGATGAACTCGGCGATCTGCAGACGAAGCGGCTCATCATCGAAGTGATGGGCCGCCATAGCAACATCATCCTCGTTGATGCATCGACCAACACGATCATCGACAGCTTGAAACATTTGCCGCCATCGGTCAACCGCTACCGGACGGTGCTTCCCGGGCATCCGTACGTCGCTCCGCCGACGCACGGCAAGCTGAATCCGCTTGAAGCGACGGAAGAAACGGTGCTGAAAAAACTCGACTTTCACGCCGGCAAGCTCGCCCAACAGCTTGTCTCCGCCTTCAGCGGCCTTTCGCCGCTATTTGCCAATGAGGCGGTGTTCCGCGCTGGACTCGCCAACCGGGCGACGCTGCCAAAAAGCTTTCTTTCGCTCATCGATGACGTGCGCGGCCGCCGCTTTGCCCCGATGATGTACACGAACGGGGAAAAAGAATGGTTTTACGTGTTGCCGCTTAAGCACTTACAAATCGAAGGCCAACCGTTTGCGAGCGCAAGCGAGCTACTCGACCGCTTTTATTTCGGCAAGGCCGAGCGCGACCGCGTCAAGCAGCAAGCTCATGACATCGAGCGTCTCATGGCGAACGAAAAGGCGAAAAACGAGAAAAAGCTCCTAAAGCTCGAACAGACGCTCGAAGAAGCAAAGAAAGCCGACGTTTATCGACTGTACGGCGAACTGCTCACCGCCCATTTGTACGCCATAAAGCGCGGCATGACGGAAATCGAGGTCGCAAACTACTACGACGAAAACGGAGGCACGGTCACCATTCCGCTCGACCCGCAAAAATCGCCGTCCGAGAACGCGCAACAGTACTTTCAAAAATACCAAAAAGCGAAAAACTCGCTCGCTGTCGTGCAACAACAAATCGAGCGGACGAAAGAAGACATCGCCTATTGCGACACGATTTTAAGCCAGCTCGAAACCGCCTCGCCGAAAGACATCGAGGAAATCCGCGACGAGCTCATCGAACAAGGCTACTTGCGCCCGCGCGCGGCCAAAGGAGCGAAAAAGCGGAAAACCGCCGTCCCTGAGCTCGACCGCTACGTCGCAAGCGACGGCACGGAAATACTCGTCGGCAAAAACAACAAACAAAACGATTATCTCACGACCAGACTCGCCCATAAGGACGATGTTTGGCTGCATGTGAAAAACATCCCTGGCTCGCACGTCGTCATCCGGAACAAGCAGCCGTCTGACGAGACGCTCCTCGAGGCGGCAAACTTGGCCGCCTACTTCAGCAAAGCCCGCCACTCCGGGTCGGTGCCTGTCGACTACACACACATCCGCTATGTAAAAAAACCGAGCGGCGCCAAGCCGGGGTTTGTCATTTACGAACACGAGCAAACGCTCTACGTCACACCGGATGAAGAACTCGTCCGCACCATGAAACAGAGGCAAAAAGAACAAGCGGCGAAACCATCGTAAACGCGCCCCAATGGCCGCCCAACACGGCATCGGGCGATCCGCGCGAACTCCCGCAAACCGAAACGGTCCAGCGCCGCATAAAAGACAGCGGGCTGTCTGTAAGACCAGCTGCATTGGCCTTACGGACAGCCCGCTTTGCAAACTTGTCGAGTCAACCACAAGCCGCCATCACGAATGCAACTCCATGCACGTCTGCCATCCGTCTCAACGAAACATATCCTCAAGAGCCACTTGAAGCCCAGGAAAGCATGCCGACTGCACCACACCCGTTCCCGCTTTCACATCCGCCTGCTCATACAGTCCTTCCTCGTTCAGCGTATAGACGGTAATCGCCTCTTTCATCGGATTGACGACCCAATACTCTTTCACACCGTACGCCATATACAAATTGAATTTGGTCACTAAATCGTGCGCCTGGTTGGAAGGGCTCAAGATCTCAACGATAAGAGTAGGCACGCCGACATACTTCGTTTCCGTAAACCCTTTTGAATCGCAAATAACGCTTAAATCCGGAATGACGACTTTGCGATCGGGAAACTTGTCGCTAGCCAGTTCGATATCGGTCGGCGCCGCAAACACGTTGCACGGCTTCCCACGAAAATAAAGGCCCAATTCGGTATGAAGGTTGCTCGAAACAAGCTGATGCTTGATGCTTGGCGACGGAGCCATATACACAGCGCCATCAATATATTCAAGCCACTCATCGCTTTGTTCCCGCAACGCCCAATATTGCTCGTACGACACATTGGAAAACCGAGGCAAGGACATCGGCATCTTCTCCTTTGTCGCTTACATATTCCCCAAAAGAAGAACGCAACAGCCGTAATGGCCGGCTATTCCTCAAGCATCTTATCCAACTTCTTATCAAAAGTATACACTTGATCACGAGTGTTGATTATCCAAAATTATACATTACGCCTTCCATAAATTTGGGCATACTCAAACAAAGCAGCGGCCATCCCGGATTTCCAATCGAGAGGAAGCTGCCCAGAGAAAAAACGGCGAACGAACGAAATGAAGGAAAGAGAGACGTTCGTCTGTTTTTTGGTTTGATCATACAGCCATCGCAGCAACACATACGCGATGAACGCCGCAAACAGTTGGTTGTATACCGCATTTTCCGTCGTGCCAAACAAGGTCGGGACATTCAGATATTGCTTCACCCAACGGAAAAAGACCTCAACAGTCCAACGTTGTTGGTACATGTCGGCAATGGTTTCCGCAGACGCATGGAAGAGGTTCGTCACGACCCGAATGTCGCGGCCATTCGCATCTCGAAAGATCACCACCCGGTGACGCTTGGTGGAGCGGCATTGTTTCGTCCCCAACTGGCACGTGAAGTCGGCTTGAACCGATGAGGATGTGCTGGAAAGGCGTTTCAAGCTTTTTTTCTGATGAAGTTCGATGTTGTCCTTCATCCGAATGACAAAGAACTGATGCTGCTCCACAAATCGATCGAGGCGTTCGATTTTGAAATACGCCCGGTCTTCCACCAGCACTTGTTGAGCGTTCGTCAACTGTTCTCCCACCGGGCCATCATGACGCAGTCCGATGGTTTCCACCACGTCTGCCGGCAGCGAGGATTCCGGCGAATACGCGACGTGCAGCTTCACTCCGGCGCGTTCGCCGTGATACGGAGCCCATGGGAGGCGATTTTTCCCGACCGTGACGGTCGTCGAATCCACCACCCGAAGCGGTTTGGGAAACCGAAGCGAACGGCGGGTTTGGCGGTTGCACTTGGAAATGATCAACGCCAACAAGCGTTTCATGATGTCATAGGGAACTTCTTTCGCTTTCTTGGATACTGTGGAATAATGGAATCGCGGCAATCCATACAGAGGCCCCACATCGGCTCCGTGGCGAAAGCTTTTCCATTGATGCATGGCGGCCAGCAGGAAGAAGTGAATCCACTCGCGCAACGTAAAGGTTCGAGACGAATCACGATACCCAACCGCTTCGGCAATCCGTTGAATCTCTTCATCCGAAACAAGTTTTTGCATCAAATTCGGGAGTGTGGTATGCTTGTTCATAGAGAGCACCTCCTGGGTTTGTTTGTGTCGTTACTCACATTCTACAGGAAAGGTGCTCTTTTTTCTATACCCTTTGGATTTTATTGGATAATCAACACGCCTGTATTCGCATCAATGATTTTCATATTGATCCACCACAGCTTTAGACCAAGCATCGCTTTCTCGGGCTTGCAAAGTCTCATTTTTATATTTGGACAGAGCCCCTCTTAGATTCCTTTTTTTTGGCTGTTCCAAATCTTCTTTATCTGCATAAGGAAGAATAATGACTTCCACTTTTCTATTTTTTAATGATTGAGGCAAATCGATGATCTTTTCTAAGTCATTGCTGTTTTTGATTACTCTTACAAAATCCATAACGTTTTCACTCCTTTTGATTGTCCAATGAACACCGGAGCGGCACTTCGTACAGTTGCTTGTTCAAGATGATCGCACCCCTCGCGAATTTTTACATAACGCGCATTATAGATCATCCTACAGTCATATGGGTCATACCAGTAATCGCCCCTTCATTCATCGAATACACTTGGTGACATAATGACTGTATGTCCACCTTGTTGTGAGACGTCAATAAAATCGTGCAGCCCCTTTTGTTTTCTTCCCTGATAATCTCATACACCTTGTCTACAGATTTTTCATCCAGGCCATTCATTGGTTCATCGAGCAATATAAGTTGCGGCTTCTCCATAATGCACTGCGCGATGGCCAGTCTTTGTCTCATTCCGAGAGAATACGCCTTCACCGGCCTTTTATCATGCGGATCCAATCCCACTCTCTCGATCGCCTCTTTCACCTCACTCTCTCCGATTTTTTTCTGAATCATGGCTAAAAAATTTAAATTATCGAATCCTGAGTATTGTTCAAGGAAACCTGGTTTTTCCAACAAAACTGCGATATCGCTCGGAAACGATACGTCTTTATGCAACGTCTGGCCAAATACTGCTACCGTGCCGCTGGACGGCTTCACAAGTCCGCTTATGACTCGAAATAACATCGTTTTCCCAGATCCGTTCGGCCCGACGAATCCATAAATCTTTCCTCTCTCCAACTCTAAGTTGATATTGCGCAAAACTTCTCTCCCTTTTATCGTTTTTGAAACATTGGACAAGACGATCGCATTCATATCGCAAACCTCCTAGATATAATCCGCGTTCTTCACTCTCTTTATCGTCAGATACCCGAACACACCGATCAACAAGAGCTCCACGAACAGAGCCGACCACAACATAGGGCCGCCCCGCAAGAGATCCACCATGCTGTAGTACAAAGGAACAAAAGCCATCGGCCTCTTTACGCCTACAAAAAACAAAGCGAGAATGATGGCATTCGCCAGGTGATTCGTCGCATGCACCTTCAACAACATCCACACGCTGGCATGCCAATACAAATTCACTGCGATGCAAACGAACATGAGCACTAGTGAACGGTCAAACGAAAAAGCCATATGCGACACACAGAGACCGAAAACGCTGGCGATCAAAAACGCTGCCAACACATACACCAATGTAAACAGAACGCCAACCAGCAGCCTGGCCATCGTGTACGATGTCGTATCCCGCAACAAGATCCATAGTTTATATTCAAAAGATTTATCTCTTGTTTTCCAAATGATTTGGAGCAACACGACATATCCGAAACAAAACATCAACCAATACATCCAATTCGATATCGTCACCGACCCAAATAAACGAACGAGCGACTCGGATAGGTGTTTGGAAGAAAACGCCTCTGATCGGATAGACATCATCGTTCCTAACAACGGAAATAGGATGCATGTGATCCATACCCTTTTCAAGTCAACCTTGATGAGTGTGAACTCCAAAGACATCGGTTTCATAAGAGATCATCCTGAACATAATAATTTTTATAGTTTGACGAAAAACGAACTATATTGATCAACATCATGATGATCAAGGCTAAAAAAATCATTGTCCAAACTGGAGAGACTCTTTCACTTATGTAGAATACGTAAGGAATCACCCGGGCAGTGAACATATCCAATATGGCCAGCGTCATGACCGTCATGACGCTGAGAAAGCGTTTCGCCCAAAGATCCGTTAGTGCCACAAAAATCAATCCGAATATGGTGGTGACAAAAAAGTACATGAAGAGAAAATAAAGGAATGAACTTTTGTCATCACTGTGTGGCACATATAAAAAAACAGCATGGTAGTGCTTCATGTTTGGATATACCACATATTTCACAAACGCTGTACATAATCCGCCTACTACGGCAACAACGAGAGACACAAGCCCCGCGAAAACGATGACCAATAGCGCTTTATGCATCCCGATCTGTCCCCGAGTGCGGTATCTTCTTAGCACAATCCAAATATTGGTTTGAAGCGTTGAACCTAAAAGAAATAAAAAAGCAGGCAGATGAAAAAATTCATACCGATAGAGCAAGACAAAATCTTTTAGGCTATGCCACTTCGCAATAGTGCTCGATCCCCATGGAAGGGTGGCTGCGATCATCAACAAGGCCATAACCCCAAGAACCGTTTTGATGACGGTTCGATGCAGCTGCACATCTTGCCAGACAAAATCGAAGTTCTGTTTACAGAACATCCTCATTCTTCTTCACTCCATACCAAAATACCCCTAAGGCCATCATGAATTGGAGAGCGAACACGATGACGATTTTATGATAAGACAGTCCTTCTACTGGTTGTGACGGAACTAAGAAATTAAATGGGTCCCAGCCCAACTTGTTCGTGATCGTCAACACCGCCCAACAAACCATATAAATGATTTGCGGCAACAACGTGATCAAATATCGATTCTTCATCACTAACGAAAACGCCAAACCAAGGCAAACATAACCGCCGGCAAATAGCCCCCCGATCACGTAATAAACGAATATGTACCAGTAAGGCGAGATCGCAAGCAAAGACGAAAAGAGCGTTTTCTTTTCCCCCTCAAATGAATTATCTGGCAACTGCAGCGTCCCATCCATGAGCTGCCTGTATGCATGCGAAAAACTCGAATAATCCCAATGGTTGGTCAAAAGGTTCACGAGCACAACCCCAAGAAGAAGAGGAAGAAGAAATAAGAAAAACGCGCTGATATAGGCAAACAAAAATTTCCTCCGGTAATATACGCCTCTACCCATTCGCGTTAATTGGTAATGAAGATTTCCACTGCTTTGGTCTCGATAAATCGAATCCGCTAATGGGATCGATAACAATAATGGAAAAAGGAAGTAGTATAAGGCTGAAAGCACGTTAAAACTATAGCCTCCTAGACCAATCCATGCGAAGTGGGGCGATGTCAAGGCGAGAACATTCTGATTGTGATGATAGATTCGTTGGAGCAACTTCACATGTTCGTTGTATTCTTTCACTCCCGTCACGACGGCGCCAATGACGAGAAACAGCAGGCACGCTGCGCCGATGTAAAAATTCTTGTTCTTGACCATTTTTAATAACTCTGCATACATGCTATCCTCTCCTATATCTTTTGGGGCTATTCCCCTTCGCCACCTTCGTGGCGAAGGGGAATAGCTCGACGAAGGAAACGGCTCTCTCCAAAATGCAGTTGATCATATCCGCTTGAGCCGATCACTTATCAGGATAGAATTTACCCGCAATATCAACAGTGACATAAGTGAAGGATGCATTTTCCGCAACTAATGAAACTTTTTTACCAACAGCACTTTGATCTACAGTAAAATAGCGAGTGTCATTATCCGTTACATTCAGCGCGGTTGCCGACACTTTCTTCGAGCCTTGCTGAATCCACATATTCGCTTTATATCCTTGTCCAACGACCGAATTTTCCACTTTGCTTTGGCTGTTCGTCGCTTTATTTGCGCTCGCTAATTCCGTGTCAGCTCCAAAGCGCGGGAGAACTGTAGCATAGGTAACATAGGACGCTGCGCTAACTCCCCCTACCACAATTAATGAGATAAAAGCAATCAAAGTATATAAATTGAAATAAAGGTTTTCTCCCGTTCCACGGCGAATAAATAAAAGAGAAAATAGGGGAACGGAGAGAAAATATGATGCCAAATCACAAAGACGAGATCGAAAAGTTGTCCACTGCCATGAAAGAAGCAAAAAGTAAACGAGCATATGAACGCTACCAAGCGATTTATCTTCATTTGCAGGGATATACCAAAGGAGAAATCGCAACGATTATTGGTCGATCCAAGAAAACTATTTATAACTATATTCATGCCTACGCCCAGCGCGGTCTTGATGGACTGGAGATGAAATACTCACCTGGCGCCCCACGTCGATTGACCCCTGAGCAGGAAAAAGAGCTGGCTTTGATCATTGAACATCAGCTCCCCGTAGATGTGGGATTCGAAGCAAAATATAATTGGACGCTTGCGATAATCGCTGAACTCATTCAACAAAAGTGGGGGCCAACATACACGCTTCGCGGAACAAGTGACATTCTGCATCGGTTAGGGCTAAGCTATACGAAACCGACCTATACACTAGCCAATGCCGATGAAGAGAAACAAAAAGAATTCGTCGAAATCACCTTCCCTGAAGTAAAAACAAACTGGTAGATGGGAACATCGCCCATGTCCTCTTTCAAGATGAGTCGATGATTCGTGATTACCAAGCGATTCAAAAAACATGGTTTGTCAAAGGAAAACAACGAATCATTCCGACGTTTGGAAAACATCAAGGGTTGAAGCTGATTGGCACGTTGAACTACGAAACAGGGGAAGTGTTTTGCATCGAAGAAGAACGCTATGACGCGGAAACATTTCTTCGATTTCTTCAACTTGTGTTAGAACGCTATCCCACAGGCAAAATAGTGATGATTTTAGATAACGCTCGAATTCACCATGCCAAACTCATTCAGCCATTTTTAAAAGAACACGAAGATCGGTTAGAGCTCGTCTTTTTGCTACCATACAGTCCGCAATTGAACTTGATTGAAGGGCTATGGAAATGGCTGAAATCAGACGTGATTTACAACGTGTTCTATTCGAGTGTGCAAGAAATTAGAAAGAATGTCCAAGCCTTTATTCAGCGAATCAACCAGAAACCAGAACAAACGATCGATCGTTTGTGTGTTCAGTTGTAAATCTTTAATTCAACTTATATAGTAACCATTTTAATTTTTTCCTTCATGATTCGACCTCCTCTCCCTACTCCCTAGAAATATTTTCTCTAAATAATCGATCTTCCTCGAGCTAAAATTGGCTTGTGATCAATTTTCTTAGAATTTTTTAACGCTGTCATGGTCTAATATGGATGTTGATGAATATAATTCATTAGCATCGAATGCAAGAGTTGCAAGATACACAGGAATTTTGTGTTAAGCACATTAAAATGCCTGTGATACAACCTGGGGTACAAAGAGATTTACTTGTAATATTAGGTTGTACAATGTTGTCTTGTTTTTTTACAACAATGTCCAAATCGAAATCATCAAACTTAGCCATCCTTCACTCCCCCCTTTCCTTCTTGGTATCTATCATTAACTACTGATGATGAAAGGATTCACAATGCAACAAATTATTCAATCCTTTCTCACCAAGCAGTTAATGTCAAAACTTAAAAACTTCTTTTCGATACTTAACGTATATAAGTTGCAATAAAGATTTTCCGATTGTTCGATTCTGTTTTCCTTCATAACAAGTCATTTTGATAGAATGCAGCGGGCGTTCTACTGGATGTAAAACAAAGTTTCAACTTATATAGATAGAAATTCTAATATTTTTCTAATGTGTTTGTGTACATTTTTATAATTTTTGTAAATTTATTTATGTTTTGGCTCTTCACCACAACATGTACTTGACAAGCAATGCGGTTTCCTGCGTAAGGATAGGCAAAAAGTGCTGATTTTCCTTCACAAGCGTAAATAGGGTATGTTCAGAAAAAATCAAGTACAACTTTTGGTGAAGAGCCAATTTCCTATCAAATTTCCAGTTCCATTTTATATAAATATTGGTTCATCACCAAAAGTTGTACTTGCACCTGTCATGAAAGTATGTTAGCTGTTTCTAGCCGAACCCGCAGTGCAAAACGCTGGATATTTCTGTATCCGTATCCCCGGCGTTTCATCAGCTTGATCTTGTTATTTGTTCCCTCCATTTTCCCATTTGAATAAGGGGATAAAATGCACGATATGATTTCGTCTGTTCGTTTGACGAGTGATTTTGCGATGGCGCGAACAGCAGAACAAGGACAAAACAAATACCGATGAACCCAGGCGTTCAAACGACGTTTCGCCTGTTGCTCATCTTTGCTTTTGAACACATAGCGAACATGTTGGAGCGATTGGTAAACAGACTTTAAGTAATCGCTTTCATTACACCATTCTCGTATGATTTGACGTTCTTCCTCCGTCAATTTCTCTGGACATTGGCTCAATAAACGGCAAACGTAACGGACATTTCCGTGTTTCTTGCCTCCTTTGCCCAAATATTTGCGACAACGTTCTAAAGCATCGGTAAACAGCTGAATGACATGGAAATAGTCGACGACATGTGTCGCCTCTGGGCAAACCCGTTGAATCGCTTTTTTCATCGCTGGAGCCAAGTCACTCACGACATACTGAACGGAACGAGACACATGAGCCAATGCACGCCCAATGGCTTCCTCGTTCTTTCCTGCTTCCATGGCATACACTTCTCCCGTTTCGGCATCCATGATCGCCACTCCATAGTCGTGCCCTTTTCGAAATGCAAACTCATCGACACAAACCGCCTTTGGTTGGACGTCATTCGATAGGAAGGAAGGGGCATGGGTATAAAACCATCGTTCAACGGTCGTGTAAGGAAGCTTGAGCATACGAGCCACCGCCTGAATGGATGTTCCGATGCAAGATTGCGCGACCCATCGCTGAAACGCATCCGTCGCCACACTTCGCGGAGAGATGGCTGGATACGACGTGCTGAACGTCACGCCACACGTGCTACAACGTCTGCGCTCGATAGGAAGTTCGATCCAAAAAATCCCTATTCGCTGAGCATAGCCATGCATCCATTGCTTCTTTTTGACTGTCATTTTGATCGTGCGCTTCAAGCAGACAGGACATAACGGGCATTGTTCGGGTAGAGAAAGTTCGAAAATCCAACGTTCCCCTTCTTTCCGCACCTTTTGAATCAAAACATCTGGTAAATCGATGAGTTCTTTGATAAACTGAGAGTACATGCGAATTTCCCTCCATGGTTTGGTTTGGTCACCTTTACCATACAGGAAAATTCGCATTTTTTGTACCCTCTATTTCCTCTATGCACACCTACCTTAAATGATCAAGTACAACTTGTGGTGAAGAGCCTAAATATTAGAACTCGTGTCAAGGATATACAGAAGAAAAATTTACATTTTTTCTACTATTTTTTCTTCTTTCGACACACAGATTTTTGTTTATTCTGTTCGATATAAACACCATTGTATATTGAACCAGAATACAAATCCCCTTTTGTTGAAGCATAGGAAGATAATGAGTGTATTAGGATATTTCAACAATTATATATAGACTCCCATGACAAAAAGATTTCGTCACCATCGAAGGGATGAAAATGCCGCTATGTCGAACTCTGAAACCTTGCACATTTTGAAGTTCGGGTATTTTCAGGATAGAAAAACTTTTTTAACGTCAGATATCCCTTCTTCTCCTAATAATAGAAATGTTTTCAGTAACATAGCTTACCCCCTTTGTTTATGTTATCACGGTCTGACATGAAGATACATATTACCCCCAGCTTTTCTCACTGCATAAGCTCTTCCTATCTCCCACTTTAGAGCTTTCTCTCTTCCATAAATGGTTCCTGAAACCATCGTACGTATACGCGATCGTCGTTCCATCCGACCATTGCTCTTTAAGAAGCAGTAAATGTTTGAGACTGGCCGTCGCTGGTTCGAATGACTTTTGAAGTCATATTGCCATTTACGTCATAATCGTAGTTGACGGAAGTACCGTTCGCTAACAACAGCTGTTTTAAGCGATCCGATAAATCGTACGTGTACTCTTTTTGGTTTCCTTTCTTTACCTCCACTGTTTTGTTCTTCACAACCTTAAACAGTAGAGGGGATTTTAGGAACTGGCAAGCCTTTTTTGCCATGAAGCTCTGCCATTTTGCACTAAACACACCCAGACGTTTCTGTTTCAAGCTCGGATGTGTTGGCATCAAAAGAAGACATTCAAATCATTGAACGGAAAGCGCTCGATCTTCTCCAATCGTATTGGCACCAGTTGCTTTTGCGTTCGCATAATGGCGGAAATCAACCTTTTCTCTCTCCTTTCCCTGTTACGAAAACATGCCAAGAAAGGGCAAAGGAAAAGGGAAGAAACTTTACGGATGAGATTTACGTCAAAAAACCGGAACGGGTGCGGTATTGGGCTATTTGTTTCTGTTGGCCTTGGCCATTTACCACGTCTTCCAGCGCCGGGTGCGTCCGTTCATCACACCAGAACACCCATTAAAGGGCGCCGGAGGCCGCAAGCTGACCCGACCGACGGGGCAGGCGATTTTTCAGCTGTTTCAATATGTGAACGTCGTCCTGCTGGAGCTGCCAGACGGGCGCATCCAACGCGCACTCGATCGCTCCCTCAACCTGGACCAGCGAAGGATTCTGCAGGGATTGGGCATGGATGAGAGCATCTACGTCTAACATGATACAGAACGACTAGCGATGGTAAAAAAAGGATTTCCATCGCTCGTCGTGTTGGTCGGAAAGTTATTCTAAAAAACGAAATAAAAAATTCTTTCTTTCAACCCTGCTAGGGTGCGAAATGTGAGGTGAAATTTCATCAAAAAGGGGCTTTTGCGTCAGCCCCTTTTCGCTTGCGTTGATTTTATTTCCCCCACTCCTCCGGATTCTCCCGCCATTTTCGCAATGTCGCCAGATCGTGTTCGCTGACGGCGCCAAGGCGAACGGCCGTTTCGATGAGGGTGTCGTAGTCGGTGAGCGTGTAGGCAGGCAAATTCTCCGCCGCAAACGCCTGTTTCGCTTTGTCAAGCCCGTATGTGAAAATGGCGGCGACGCCAAGCACTTCGCAGCCCGCTTCTTTCAAGGCGCGGACGGCCGCAAGCGAGCTGCCGCCCGTCGAGATCAAGTCTTCGATAACGACCACGCGCTGGCCCGGTTCGGCTTTGCCTTCAATTTGTTTTCCTTTGCCGTGCGCTTTCGCCTGGCTGCGGACGTAGCACATCGGCAGCTCAAGCCGCTCGCTCACCCAGGCGGCGTGCGGGATGCCGGCGGTCGCTGTGCCGGCGATGAGATCTGCCTCAGGGAAATGGGTGCGGATGAGTTCGGCGAGGCCGTCGGCGATCGTGCGGCGCACGTCGGGGTAAGCGAGCGTCAGGCGGTTGTCGCAATAAATCGGCGATTTCAAGCCCGAAGACCATGTAAACGGCTCGTTCGGCTGCAGGGCGACCGCCCCGATTTCAAGCAATTTGGCGGCGATGTCGTGTTTCATTCTTTCTCTCCTCCGTTCCATTCGTGCTGCAGGCGTTCGTAGGCTTTCAGCGGATCGGCGGCGCGGGTGAGGCTGCGGCCGACGACAATGTAGTCGACGCCGAGCTCGCGGGCGCGCTTTGGCGTGACGACGCGCACTTGGTCGTGCGCTGCCTCATCGGCAAAGCGGATGCCCGGGGTGACGGCGAGGAACGAGGCGCCGCACCGTTCTTTGATGAGCGGCGCTTCGTTCGCCGAGCAGACGACGCCGTCAAGGCCGCTTTCGTTCGCCAAGGCGGCGTAATGGCCGACTGTTTCCACAAGTGGGCGGGAAATCCACAGCTCCTCGTGAAGCATCCGCTCGTCCGTGCTCGTCAGCTGGGTGACAGCGATGCAGCGCGGTCGGGCGGCGCCGCTTGGCGTGCCGGCGTCAAGCCCTTCGATGGCTGCTTCCATCATGCGCCGGCCGCCGGCAGCGTGGACGTTCACCAAATCGGCGCCGACACGGGCGAGCCCTTTCATCGCTTGTTTCACCGTATTCGGGATGTCGTGCAGTTTTAAGTCTAAAAAGACGGCATGTCCTTGTTCTTTGAGAAACGCGACGATGGCGGGACCTTCCTGATAGTACAGCTCCATGCCGACTTTGACGAACAGCGGCGTTCCGGCAAACGGCCGCAAAAACCGCTCCACCTCTTGTTTTGATGGGAAATCAAGCGCGACAATGAACGGCGTGTGCACCGGTCTTCCAGCTCCTTCCTATGCATTCGGAAATGTGGCCAATCCCGAGGTCGTCCAACAGCGCCGGCAGGTCGGCGATGATCGTCGGGCAGACGAACGGATCGACGAAGTTGGCCGTGCCGACCGCAACCGCGCTCGCGCCGGCGTAGAAAAACTCGAGCACGTCTTCCGCCGTTTGAATGCCGCCCATGCCGATGATCGGAATCGACACCGCCTGGCTCACTTCATAAATCATGCGGATGGCGATCGGTTTCACCGCCGGGCCGGATAAGCCGCCGGTGCCGTTGGCCAAAACGGGGCGGCCTGTTTTCACGTCGATGCGCATGCCGACGAGCGTATTGATCATCGTCAGGCCGTCGGCGCCCGCTTGTTCAATCGCTTTTGCCATCGCCACGATGTCGGTAACGTTCGGCGACAGCTTCACGTACACCGGCACGGCGGACACTTGTTTGACAAGCCGCGTCAGTTCCGCGGCCACGTCCGGCACGGTGCCGAACGCAATGCCGCCTTTTTTCACGTTTGGGCAGGAAATGTTGAGCTCTAACGCATGGACATTGGGCGCCTTCGAAATCGCTTCGGCTACCTCGACGTACTCTTCCACCGTCGAGCCAGCGATGTTGGCGATGATCGGGACGTCAAACTGTTCAAGCCACGGCAGTTCTTCTTCGAGCACTTTGTCAAGGCCGGGGTTTTGCAGGCCGATGGCGTTTAACATCCCGCCCGGCGTTTCTGCCACCCTTGGTGTCGGGTTGCCAAAGCGCGGCTCTTTTGTCGTCGCTTTGATCATGATGGCGCCTAACACGCTTAAATCGTAAAACCGGGCGTACTCGCGGCCAAATCCGAAACAGCCGGACGCCGGCATGATCGGGTTTTTGAGCGAAAGACCCGGCAGTTCAACGGCAAGCCGGTTCATAGCACCACCTCCCCGGCCCGAAACACCGGGCCGTCGCTGCATACTTTTTTATACGCCGTCTCGCTCCCTGGCACATGGCAGACGCAGGCGAAACACGCCCCGACGCCGCAGCCCATCCGCTCCTCGAGCGACACGTACACCAGCCGGTTCGGAAACCGTTCCGCAAGCGCCCGAAGCATCGGCTTCGGACCGCAGGCGTACAAGACGTCAAACTCAAGCGAGCGCGCTTCGATCACATCGGTGACGCGCCCCGGCGTTCCGTGCGAGCCGTCATCGGTTGCGACATACGTCGCCCCAAACGCGGCGAATTCCTCTTCGTAAAAGACCGCTGCTTTCGTTTGGAACCCGAGCACACTCACCACTTTGACGCCGCGCTTTGTGAGCTGTTTCGCCAGTTCATAGAGCGGCGGGACGCCGATGCCGCCGCCGACTAGCAGCGCCCGGCCGCCCGCCGGCGCGGCCTCGAGCGGAAAGCCGTTGCCGAGCGGGCCGAGCACATCGACCGCATCGCCCGGCTGTTTTTGCGCCAACAGCGCGGTGCCTTTCCCTTCCTGGCGGTAGATGATCGTGCACTGTCCGCGCTCCCGATCGATATGGCAAAGGCTGAGCGGGCGGCGCAAAAGCGGATCGGCCGTTGCCGCTGCCTTCACATGAACGAACTGGCCCGGTTGCTTCATCTGTTGCACGAGGCGGCCTGAAAGCGTCAATTCATACGTCCGCTCGGCGATCCGCCGCTGGCTTGCGACCGTCATTCGTTCGCGGCCGATCATGACCGCACCAGCCCTTCCGTCATCGCCGTCGTTGAAAACGTCATCGATTCGAGCACTTGCAGCATCGCCCGGGCCGTATCGAGCGACGTCAAGCACGGGATGCCGTTTTCGACCGCTTCGCGGCGGATGCGGAAGCCGTCGCTTTCCGGCTGCTTCCCTTTCGTCAGCGTGTTGATGACGACTTGCGCCTTCCCTTGGCGGATGACATCCAAAATGTTCGGTGACGCCGAGTGGATTTTATTGACGACCGTCACCGGAATGCCGGCCGCTTTCAACGTTTCCGCCGTGCCGTTCGTCGCCAACAGCTGGTAGCCGATGTCGGCAAAGCGGCGCGCCAGCTCGACGGCTTCTTCTTTGTCTTTGTCGGCCACCGTCAACAGCACCGCCCCATGCGGCTGGATCTGGATGCCGGAGGCGACGAGCCCCTTATAGAGCGCTTTTTCAAACGTCATGTCTTTGCCGATCACTTCGCCGGTCGATTTCATTTCCGGGCCGAGCGAAATGTCGACGTTGCGCAATTTCGCAAACGAGAACACCGGCACTTTCACGTACACACCGGGGCGCACCGGACAGACGCCCGTCTCATAGCCCATGTCGGCGAGCTTCGCCCCTAAAATGGCTTTCGTGGCGAGATTCGCCATCGGCACGCCGGTGATTTTGCTTAAAAACGGCACCGTGCGGCTTGAGCGCGGGTTCACTTCCAAGACGTAGACGTCGCTGCCTGCGACGACAAACTGGATGTTCAACAGCCCGACAATATGCAGCCCGCGCGCCAGTCGGATCGTGTAATCCGCGATCTTGTCGATCACTTCCGCGCTTAATGTCTGGGGCGGGTAGACGGCGATCGAGTCGCCGGAATGGACGCCGGCCCGTTCGATATGTTCCATGATCCCCGGAATGACGACCGTCTCGCCGTCGGCGATGGCGTCGACTTCGACTTCTTTGCCGGTGATGTACCGGTCAACGAGCACCGGGTGCTGCGGATTGACGCGCACGGCGTGTTCCATGTAATGAAGCAGCTCCTCGCGGTTATAGACAATTTCCATCGCCCGGCCGCCGAGCACGTACGAAGGACGGACGAGCACCGGGTAGCCGATTTCTTCGGCGATGGCGACCGCTTCTTCGACCGAAACGGCGGTTTTGCCGGCCGGCTTCGGAATGCCAAGCTCTGAGAGCGCCTGTTCAAATTTGTCGCGGTCTTCGGCGCGGTCCAAATCTTCAAGCGTCGTTCCAAGCAGGCGGACGCCGCGCGCCTCGAGTTCCGCCGCCAAGTTGATGGCCGTTTGCCCTCCGAATTGGACGATGACGCCGATCGGCTGCTCGAGGTCGATGACATGCATCACGTCTTCGGCCGTCAGCGGTTCGAAATACAGTTTGTCCGATGTGCTGAAGTCGGTCGAGACCGTTTCCGGGTTGTTGTTGATGATGATCGCCTCATAGCCGGCCTGCTTAATGGCCCAGACGCAATGGACGGTCGCGTAGTCAAACTCAATCCCTTGGCCGATGCGGATCGGGCCGGAACCAAGCACGATGACGCTCGGTTTTTCCGTCACGATCGATTCATTTTCTTCCTCGTACGTGCTGTAGTAGTACGGCGTTTCCGACGTGAACTCGGCCGCGCACGTATCGACCATTTTGTACACCGGCACGATGCCTTCCTGGCGGCGCAGCGCGTAAACGTCGCGCTCCGTTTTGTTCCATAATGCCGCTATCGCCGCATCGGAGAAGCCGAGCCCCTTCGCTTTTTTTAACACGTCAAGGTCGCCCGGGTGGTTTTTCAAGACCGTTTCCATCTCAATAATGTTTTGAATCTTATGCAGGAAAAAGCGGTCGATTTGGCTCCATTCATGCAGCGTCTCCACCGTCACCCCGCGGCGGAGCGCCTCGGCGATGTAAAAGAGCCGTTCATCGCCCGCCTTGCGGATCCGTTTTTCGATCACGTCATCCGCCGCGTTTTTTACTTCGTTCAATTCGAGATGGTGCACGCCGATCTCGAGCGAACGAACCGCTTTTAACAGCGATTCTTCAAACGTCCGGCCGATCGCCATCACTTCGCCGGTCGCTTTCATTTGCGTGCCAAGGCGGCGGTTCGCCGATTCAAATTTGTCAAACGGAAAGCGCGGAATTTTCGTGACGACATAATCGAGCGCCGGCTCGAAGCAGGCGTACGTTTTCCCGGTAACCGGGTTGATCATTTCATCAAGCGTCAGCCCGACGGCGATTTTCGCCGCCAGTTTCGCGATCGGATACCCCGTCGCTTTTGACGCCAACGCCGACGAGCGGCTGACGCGCGGGTTCACTTCAATGACGTAATAGCGGAAGCTGTCCGGGTCTAGCGCCAGCTGGACGTTGCAGCCGCCTTCGATGCCAAGCGCGCGGATGATCTTAAGCGACGCGTTGCGGAGCAGCTGGTACTCGCGGTCGCTTAACGTCTGGCTCGGGGCGACGACGATCGAGTCACCCGTATGAATGCCGACCGGATCGATGTTTTCCATGTTGCAGACGACGATCGCGTTGTCGTTGGCGTCGCGCATCACTTCGTATTCAATCTCCTTGTAGCCGGCGATGCTCCGCTCGAGCAAGCATTGGTGCACCGGGCTCATCTTCAAGCCGGTTGACACAATCTCGACAAGCTCTTCTTCGTTCGTGCAAATGCCGCCGCCCGTGCCGCCGAGCGTGAACGCGGGGCGGACGATGACCGGATAGCCGATTTGTTCGACAAACGCATACGCCTCTTCCAGGCTGTGAATAATCGCGCTTTCCGGCACCGGCTCGCCAAGCTCGTTCATGAGGGCGCGGAACTGTTCGCGGTCTTCCGCTTTTTCGATCGCTTCAAGCTTCGTGCCGAGAATTTCGACGCCGCACTCCTCGAGCACCCCGGCTTTGGCGAGCTCGACCGCCAAGTTAAGGCCCGTCTGGCCGCCGAGCGTCGGCAAAATCGCATCCGGCCGCTCTTTGCGGATAATGCGGGCGACAAAATCGAGCGTCAGCGGCTCCATATACACTTTATCGGCGATTTCCGTATCGGTCATGATCGTCGCCGGATTCGAGTTGACGAGAATGACTTTGTATCCTTCTTCTTTCAACGCGAGGCACGCTTGCGTTCCCGCATAGTCGAACTCAGCCGCCTGGCCGATGACGATCGGCCCCGAGCCGATGACTAAAATCGTTTCAATGTCGCGGCGTTTAGGCATGGATGACTTCCCCTTTCTTGTTGAACTCGCGGATGAGCGCCAAAAACTCGTCAAACAACGGATTCGCATCTTCCGGCCCCGGCGACGCTTCCGGATGATACTGCACCGTAAACGCCGGGAAATCGAGATGGCGGAGCCCTTCGACCGTGCCGTCGTTTAAGGCGACATGCGTCACTTCAAGACGCGTGCCGGCAAGCGATTCATGCGTGACCGTATAACCGTGGTTTTGCGCCGTGATGGCGACTTTGCCGGTGCGCAAGTCTTTGACCGGATGGTTCGAGCCGCGATGGCCGAATTTCATCTTCTCCGTATTCGCCCCGCATGCCAAGGCGAACAGCTGATGGCCGAGGCAGATGCCAAAGAGCGGCACTTTGCCGAGAATCCCGCGGATCATCTCGATCGCTTCCGGCACGTCTTTCGGGTCGCCCGGTCCGTTCGAGAGCATGACCCCATCCGGATGCCAGCTCAATACGTCTTCCGCCGTCGCGTTGTACGGCAAGACGATGACATCGCAGTTTCGCTTGTTCAACTCGCGCAAAATGCCGTGCTTCATCCCAAAGTCGATCAAGACGACGCGCTCGCCGCGCCCCGGGCTTGGGTAGGCGCTTTTCGTTGAAACGCGCCGCACTTGGTCGCGCGGCCACTCCATCGCCCGCAGCTTGGCTGCTGCTTCCACCGGATCGACATCTAGCCCACAGATCATCCCTTTTAACGTTCCGTATTGGCGGATAAGGCGCGTCAGTTTGCGCGTGTCAATGCCCGCGAGTCCCGGAATGTCTTTTTCTTTTAAATACTCATCCAATGTTAGTTCCCCACGCCAGTTCGACGGCGTCACGCACGCTTCTTTGACGATGAATCCGTGCACGTACGGGCGGATCGCTTCAAAGTCGTCGCGGTTAATGCCGTAGTTGCCGATCAATGGATACGTCATCGTCACAATTTGCCCGCAATACGACGGGTCGGTCAAAATTTCTTGATACCCGGTCATGCCGGTGTTAAAGACGACTTCCCCGGTCGTCTCTTTCAAGCTGCCAAACGCTTCGCCGACAAAAAACGAACCATCTTCTAAAATCAGCTGCCGTTTCATGTCATTCTCTTCCTTTCTTCCATACGAGTGTACCGCCGACAAACGTCATCACCGGCCAGCCTTGGCATTTCCAGCCGGCAAACGGCGTATTTTTCCCTTTTGAGGCAAACGTCTCGGGATCAATCGCTTCTTCTGTTTCCAAATCAATGACCGCAATATCCGCCGGCGCCCCGACGGCAAGCCGCCCGGCCTTGAGGCCGAAACATTGCGCCGGCTTGATCGTCAGCCAATCGACAAGCTGCTTTAATGTAAACACGCCTGTTTTGACGAAATGGGTATATAGGAGCGGAAACGCCGTTTCGAGCCCAACGATGCCAAACGGCGCCGCCTCGATGCCTTTCGCTTTTTCCGCTGCTGTATGCGGCGCATGATCCGTAGCGATAAAATCGATCGTGCCATCGAGCAGGCCCTCAATGAGCGCCTCGCGGTCCGCGCGGCTGCGCAGCGGTGGGTTCATTTTGTAGTTCGCATCAAGCCCTGGAATATCCTCATCGCACAAGAGCAGATGGTGCGGCGTCACTTCGGCGGTGACGCGGATGCCGGCCCGCTTCGCGTCGCGGACGACGCGCACCGACTCTTTCGTACTGATATGGCAGACGTGATAATGGCATCCGGCTGCTTCCGCGAGCAGGACGTCGCGGGCGATGTGCACCGCTTCGCAGACGGATGGAATGCCGGCGAGCCCATATCGGCGGGCGAACTCGCCGTCATGCACCGCGCCGCCGTTTTTTAATGTATCGTCCTCGCAATGGGCGACGATCGGCATATCGAGCGCTGCCGCCCGCTTCATCGCCTCATACATCATCCCAGCCGACTGGACGCCGACGCCGTCATCGGTGAACGCGAACGCTCCCGCTTCTTTGAGCGCCGCAAAGTCAGCCAGCTCTTCCCCTTTTTGCCCGATCGTGATCGCCGCATACGGAAGCACGTTGACGTGCGCCGTTTCGCGGATGCGGGCTTGCAGCCGTTCCATCTGTTCTTTCCGGTCCGGCACCGGATTTGTGTTCGGCATGGCGGCAACCGTCGTAAAACCGCCTTTCGCCGCGGCGAGCGTGCCCGTTTCAATCGTTTCTTTCGCCTCGCCGCCTGGTTCGCGCAAATGAACGTGCAAGTCGATCAAGCCGGGAGCGATGAGACGACCGCCGACGTCGATCACGTCCTCCCCATCCGCTTCGAGCGGCTGTTCATACAGGATCGCCGCAATGGTTCCGTGTTCCATTTTGAGATGTGTCCGCACCAATTTCCCATCTTCATTGAACGACATGCCATTTTTCAGCCATACGTCCATGCTCCATTCTCCCTTCCATTGCCCGTTTTAAGACAGCCATCCGCACGTAGACGCCGTTTTCCATTTGTTTAAAAATGCGCGATGCCTTCGCTTCGACGAGTTCGCTGGCGATTTCGACCCCGCGGTTGACCGGCGCCGGATGCAAGATGATGGCACCTTGTTTCATCCGCCGCGCCCGCTCAAGCGTCAACCCGTACCGCACATGGTACTCTTCTTTTGTCAAGCCCATCGTTTCTGCATGCCGCTCGTGCTGGATGCGAAGCAGCATCACGACATCGGCGCAGGCGATGGCCTCATCGAGTTCGACGTACGTCCCGTGCGGATTCGTTTCGTCTTTCCACTCTTCCGGTCCGGAAAACAGGACGTTCGCGCCCAATCGTGTCAACACTTCCGCATTGGAGCGAGCGACGCGGCTGTGGCGGATGTCGCCGATAATCGCCACCGTCAAGCCAGTGAAAGCGCCAAACTCTTGGCGAATCGTCAATAAGTCCAAGAGCGACTGGGTCGGATGATGCCCGCAGCCGTCGCCGGCGTTGATGACCGGGATGCCGACCGCATGACGGAGCGCTTCGAAATACGCATCTTCGTGGTGGCGGATGACAACCGCGTCAACGCCGATCGCTTCAAGCGTCTTGACCGTATCGTACAGCGTCTCCCCTTTTTGCACGCTTGACCGTTCCGGGTCAAACGGGATGACATGAAGCCCAAGCTTCCGTTCCGCCATCTCGAAGCTGCATTTCGTACGCGTGCTCGGTTCGAAAAACAAATTGGCGACATACATCGGCGCGGCCGGGCGCCAAGCGCGGCCGCGGCGGAACGCTTCCGCTTCATCAAGCAGCCGGGTGATGTCGGAAAGCGGCAGTTCGCTCAATGTAAAAAGATGGGTCATTGGCCTCTCTCCCTTTCTTTTTTTGCAAAAAAACACCTTGCCGGCTGGGCAAGGTGTGACGATCAGCGCATGGCAGAACCGGAGAAGGTGCACTCCGGCCCTGGATGCGCCTGTTTTCACACCTTTTTAAGCCTCACGGGACTTAATTAAAAGGTGTTTTGTATTCGATTTAGGCAACATGGCCGCTGTCGTTTTCAGCTTCAAATAAGTTTTCCGCTTCTTGCGGACGCCCCGGCAGCACTAAGTTGAGCAGGACGCCGACAATCGCCGAGAGCGCCATGCCGGTGATTTGGAAGCTGTCGCTGATTTTCAGCACCGCACCGCCGATGCCGATCACCAAGATAACCGAGGCGATGACTAAATTGCGCGTCTGGCCGAAATCGACGCGGCTGTCGATCAACATGCGCAGTCCGGACGAGGCGATGATGCCAAACAGCAAGATCGACACGCCGCCCATGACCGGCGTCGGAATCGAGCTGATCAGCGCCGTGATTTTGCCGACGAAGCCAAAGGCGATCGCGATGACCGCCGCGCCGGCCAGCACGTAGACACTGTAGACGCGGGTGATCGCGAGCACGCCGATGTTTTCCCCGTACGTCGTTTTCGGCGGACCGCCAAGCAAGGCGGAGATCATCGTCGCCGTTCCGTCCCCTAAAATCGAGCAGTGCAGCCCCGGTTTTTGAATGAGGTCGCGGCCGACGACTTTGCTTAAGACGAGCTGGTGGCCGATATGCTCGGACAAGGTGACGATCGCCACCGGCACCATGAGCATGACGATCTCGGCAGTGATGCGCACCGGATAATCGGCAAACGGGATCAAGAAATCCGGCCATTCGAACCATTTGGCCGCCGCCACTTTCGACAAGTCAACCAGTCCGACAGCGAGGGCGTAAACGTAGCCGACAACGATGCCGACAAGCACTGGAATCAAGCTCAACATGCCGCGCGCAAGCACGGAGCAGACGATCGTGGCCGCGAGCGTCACAAGCGCCACCGAGAAATGAAGCAGGCTGTATTTGCCGTCCGGGCCGTTCATCGCCATCCCGACCGCCGTGCCGGCTAAGCCGAGACCGATGACGATGATGACCGGACCGACGACAACCGGCGGCAGCAGCTTCATCACCCAGCGGTAGCCGGCTTTTTTAATGATGAGGGCGACAACCCCGTACACCAATCCGGCGAGGAAGCTGCCGATCATGGCCGCTCCCGGGCCGCCAGCCGTTTTCGCCGCGATGATCGGCGCAATGTAGGCGAACGACGAGCCAAGATACGCCGGCACTTGCCATTTCGTAATGAGCAAAAACGCCAATGTTCCAAGCCCGCTTGTGAGCAAGGCGATCGACGGATCTAAGCCGACTAAGTACGGCACTAAAATCGTCGCCCCGAACATGGCGAATAAATGCTGAAGGCTTAAGGTGATCCATTGCCCAACAGTCGGGCGGTCTTGAATGTCCAACACCGGTTTGTTCATCTTTCGTCACTCCTTTGATCAAATGAGCGAGGCTTGCTTTCTAGTGTGCACAAAAAAATCCCTCTTTGCCCGCGAAGACGCAAAGAGGGTGCAGAAACAGCCGAAACGATTCCGCCCCTTTTGCAGCCTCACGGGACTGCGCTTAAAAGGGTGCTTCGCTATTTTTCATGAATGGAGACTTGATCGATGCCGTCCACTTCCGAAAGCTCCACGACGATCAGTTCCGAACGGGAGGTCGGCACGTTTTTGCCGACGAAATCAGCGCGGATCGGGAGTTCCCTGTGGCCGCGGTCGACAAGCACGGCGAGCTGGATGCGCGCCGGGCGGCCCAAATCCATGACCGCATCCATCGCCGCCCGCACCGTCCGGCCGGTAAACAGCACATCATCGACTAAAATGACATTCCGCTCGCTCACCGGAAACGGCACGTTCGTTCCTTTCACAAGCGGTTCATGGTCGTCCGTCTTCACCGTCAAATCGTCGCGGTACAACGTAATGTCCAACTCGCCGACGGGAACGGACGCCCCTTCAATTTGCTCGATCCGCTCCGCCAAGCGGCGCGCCAAGTAAATGCCGCGCGTTTTAATTCCGACAAGCACGCAGCCGTCAATGCCTTTGTTTCGTTCGATGATTTCGTGGGCGATGCGCGTCAAAGCGCGGCGAATCGCCTGTTCGTCCATCACGACCGCCTTTTGCATACAAGCCACCTCCGTTGGCACAAAAAATCCCCCGCCTGTGAAGCGGGGGATGGCGCGCTTATCACCAAACAAGATGGGCATACATCGCCCTTCTTTGTCATTCCGACCCCTTTTCAGCCTCACAGGACTGAACTTAAAGGTTCCTGTTCACCTGTTTTCATTGTAAAGGGGGCGTGTTCGTTTGTCAATCGTTTTTTCGCAGCCAGTCAAGCAGCTCGGCAAACTCCGGCGGCAACGGCGCTTCGAATTCCAAATACTCGCCGCTTCTCGGATGACGGAAGCCGAGCACCCCGGCGTGAAGCGCCTGGCCGTCGATGGCGAGCGTTTTTTTCGGCCCGTATTGCGGGTCGCCAGCGAGCGGATAGCCGATGTATTTCATATGGACGCGAATTTGGTGCGTCCGCCCCGTTTCCAGCTGGCACTCCACATACGTATAATGGCGAAACCGCTCGAGCACGCGGAAATGGGTGACGGCTTCCTTGCCGTTTTCCTCGGTGACGGCCATTTTCTTTCGATCGCGCTTGTCGCGGCCGATCGGGGCATCGATCGTGCCATAATCGTGCGGAATGACGCCGTGGACGATCGCCTTGTAGCGGCGCGTCACCGTTTTGTTCACCAGCTGCTCGACGAGCGAGCGGTGGGCGGCGTCGTTTTTCGCCACCATCAACAGTCCTGATGTGTCTTTGTCAATGCGATGGACGATGCCGGGGCGAAGCACGCCGTTGATCCCGGACAAGTCGCGGCAATGAGCGAGAAGCGCGTTCACAAGCGTGCCGCGCATATGCCCCGGCGCCGGGTGGACGACCATGCCGCGCGGTTTGTTGACGACAAGGACGTCTTCGTCTTCGTAATAAATGTCAAGCGGAATCGGCTCCGGCTCGACCTCGAGCGGCTCCGGCTCCGGCGGTGAAACGGCGACGGCGTCGCCCGCCTCGCATTTGTAGTTCGCCTTGACCGTCTCGCCATTGACGGTCACAAGCCCGCTTTTGATCCATTGCTGCACTTGCGAACGCGACCATGCCTCATTGAGCGCCGCGATCACTTTATCGATCCGTTCGCCGTCATATTCGTCTTCAATGTGAAACGTGATCGTGTCCATCTACTCATTCCCTTTCTCTGGTGTCGCGAAAAAAAACATATGGACAAACAGCAAGATGACGCCGACCGTCAGCGCCGAATCGGCGACATTGAACACCGGAAAACTGTACGTGCCAATATACGTATGGATAAAGTCAACCACTTCTTTCCGGAACACACGGTCGATAAAGTTGCCGACCGCCCCGCCGAGCATCAGCCCAAGCCCCACGCCCGCCAAGCGCTCGGAAGGGTTCAAGCGGCGGATGTAGATTACGATCGCCGCCACGACGATGACCGTAATCAAATAAAAGAGCCAAAACTGCCCTTGCAGCATGCCCCAGGCCGCGCCGCGGTTGCGGTGCGACGTAATGTAAAGCACATTGTCAATGATCGGGATGCTTTCCCCAAGCCGCATATAGCGGACGACCAGCCATTTCGTCCATTGATCGAGGATGATGACCGCCGCCGCCAACAAATAGTACATCACCGTGCCGGTCCCCCCACGTTTCGAAGTCATCCTTTCAGCATTGTACCATACTTCGCCATGGCAAACAAATGAGCGGCAAGGCCGCTCCAAGGCAGCCTTGCCGCTTTTCGTTTATGCAGAATAATGCTCGTTCACAATGTGCGCGCAGCGCGGGCAAAGCGTCGGGTGGGACGGATCTTGTCCGACGTCCGGGGTCACCGTCCAGCACCGTTCGCATGTCTCGCCTTCCGCCGGGCGGACGATGACGGCCACATGGCTGAGCCGCTCGGCTTCGGCCGGTGCGGCGTCATACGGCTCATCGGCGATCGAAAAGGCGGAAACGATGAGAAGCTGGCGCAAGTCGGCATCAAGCGACGCCAACAGCTTCCGCGCCTCGTCTTTCGGGTAGACCGTGACGCTCGCGGTCAGCGATTTGCCGATCACTTTTTCGTTGCGCGCATTCTCGAGCGCTTTTAACATGTCATCGCGCACGTCCATAAACGCATCCCATTTCGAAAGCAGCGCTTCTTCGCCGTCGATCGCGATCGGCTCTGGCATATCGGTGAGCTGGATGCTTTCGACGTTTTCTCTTCGATTCGGGATATGCTCCCACACTTCATCGGCCGTGTGCGGCAAAATCGGCGCGATGAGCTTCGCCAATGCGACGACCGTTTCATACAATACGGTCTGCACGGCGCGGCGGGCGCGGGAATCGGCCGCTTCGATGTACAAAATGTCTTTCGCCATATCCAAATAAAATGCGCTTAACTCGACGGTGCAGAAATGGTTCATCTCATGATAAACAGCAGCAAAATCATAGCTGTCATACGCCTTTTTCACTTTAGCGATGAGTTTATTTAATTTCGCTAACATGTAGCGGTCGACTTCGCCAAGCTCCCCAACCGGCACGGCGTTTTCGCTCGGGTCAAAATCAAACAAGTTGCCGAGCATAAACCGGAACGTGTTGCGGATTTTCCGGTACACTTCCGACACTTGTTTTAAAATGTTATCGGAAATGCGTACATCCGCCTGATAGTCAACCGAGGCGACCCAAAGGCGTAAAATGTCGGCGCCGAACTGTTCCATTACTTTCGCCGGCACGACGACGTTGCCGAGCGACTTGCTCATTTTCCGCCCTTCGCCGTCCAAGACAAAGCCGTGGCTCAACACGCCTTTGTACGGCGCTTTGCCGGTGACGGCAACGGCGGTGGACAGCGATGAGTTGAACCAGCCGCGATATTGGTCGGACCCTTCCAAGTACAGATCAGCCGGGCGCGCGAGATCATCGCGTTCGACCAACACGGCTTGGTGCGACGAACCGGAGTCAAACCAGACGTCCATAATGTCCGTTTCTTTCGTAAAGATGCCGTTCGGGCTTGACGGATGAGTGAATCCTTCCGGCAGCAAGTCTTTCGCCTCGCGCTCAAACCAGACGTTCGATCCGTATTGGCGGAACAAGTTCGACACATGCTCGATCGTTTCATCGGTGATGATCGGTTCGCCGTTTTCGCCGTAAAAAACCGGAATCGGCACGCCCCAGGCGCGCTGGCGGGAAATGCACCAGTCGCCGCGGTCGCGCACCATGTTGTGGATGCGGATTTCCCCCCATTCCGGAATCCATTTCGTGTCTTTGATCGCTTGAAGCAGCTCGCTGCGGATTTTATCGATCGACGCAAACCATTGCGTTGTCGCCCGGAAAATCGTTGGCTGCTTCGTCCGCCAGTCGTGCGGATACGAGTGGGTGATAAACCCAAGCTTCAGCAAAGCGCCGGCTTCCTCAAGCTTCTGTGTAATCGCCTTGTTGGCGTCTTCGTAAAACATTCCTTCAAACCCCGGCGCTTCGCTCGTCATATAGCCGCGCTCGTCGACCGGGCAAAGGACCGGAAGCCCATATTTTTGCCCAACGAGAAAGTCGTCTTCCCCGTGGCCCGGCGCCGTATGGACGCAGCCCGTACCGGCGTCGGTCGTGACGTGTTCGCCGCAGACGACAAGCGAGTCGCGCTCATAAAACGGATGTTTCGCGACGACGTATTCAAGCTCTTTTCCTTTGACCGTTTTGACGACCGACCATGCGTCCCAACCGATTTCTTTCGCCACCGATTCTGCCAAGGCGGCAGCGACGACATACCGTTTTCCGCTGACATCGACAACATGGTAATCCAAATCCGGATGAACCGCGATCGCTAAGTTCGCCGGAATCGTCCACGGCGTCGTCGTCCAAATGACGATTCGCTCATCGCCCTCAAGCACGCCTTTGCCGTCTTTCACCGGGAAGGCGACATAAATCGACGGCGAACGCTTGTCTTTATATTCGATTTCCGCTTCAGCGAGCGCCGATTCGCTTGACGGGGACCAATAGACCGGCTTCAACCCTTTGTAAATGAGCCCTTTTTTCGCCATTTCGCCGAACACTTTAATTTGCTGGGCTTCGTACTCCGGTTTGAGCGTAATGTACGGGTTGTCCCAGTCGCCGCGCACGCCGAGCCGCTTAAACTGCCGGCGCTGGTTGTCGATTTGCTCGTACGCGTATTGCTCGCACAACTTGCGAAACTCGGCGACGCTCATCGATTTGCGGTCGACGCCTTGCTTCGCGAGCGCCGTTTCGATCGGCAAGCCGTGCGTATCCCAGCCCGGCACGTACGGCGCGCAATAGCCGCTCATCGATTTGTAGCGGACGATGATGTCTTTTAAAATTTTGTTCAGCGCATGGCCCATATGAATATCCCCGTTGGCATACGGCGGGCCGTCATGCAGCACGAACAACGGACGCCCTTTCGTCCGCTCTTGCACTTTCCGGTAAATGTCCATCTCTTCCCATTTTTTTTGCATTTCCGGCTCCCGCTTCGGCAAGTTACCGCGCATCGGGAACTCGGTTTGCGGCATAAGCAGCGTCTCTTTGTAGTCCATCTTCGCTCCTCCTTCAAGCATCAAATCAAAATAAAAAACCGTTCTCCCCCGGCAAGGGACGAGAACGGTCTCGCGGTACCACCCTTCTTGGCCATGCAAACGACGCACAGCCCACTTTTCATTCGTAACGGGAATGACGCGCCATGGCCTACTGGATGTTCGGCATGGAACTCCAGGGTGATGTTCACTCTTGCGCCGATGCCGGGCTTCCACCATCCCCGGCTCGCTGCGACCGGCCGTTCAAGAGCTACTGTCCCTTTCATCGTCGATGACTATTTCACTATTCATCCGGAAAAAAGCCAACCGCCTCCCACGGCGGCTGGTGCGGTGATTTTTGCCAATGATTATACCCGACATGGCCTCGGTTCGTCAAGGCTGAGACAACGGCTCTTTCGCCTCTTCTTCGAGATCAGGCGTCTCGTATTCCATCAACTCGTCCCAGTCACGGCTGTTGATCATATCGAGCTGCGCCTCAACGAGCATGCGGAAGCGAGCGCGGAACACTTTCGACTGCCGCTTGAGTTCTTCGATTTCCAGCGCGATTTTCCGCGATTTGGCCAGCGCGTCGCCGATGATGCGCTCCGCGTTTTTCTCCGCTTCTTTAATGATCAGCTTCGCCTCTTTTTGTGCGTTGCGCTTCACTTCTTCCGCTGCTTCCTGAGCCACAAGAATCGACTTATTTAACGTTTCTTCAATGTTGGAAAAGTAATTCAATTTTTCCGTCAGTTCGGCCACTTTTTCTTCCAGCTGCTTTTTTTCACGGATGAGCATTTCGTAATCTTTAATAATTTGATCCAAAAACTCATTCACTTCATCTTCGTCATACCCGCGAAATCCGCGGCTGAATTCCTTATTGTGAATATCCAATGGCGTTAACGGCACAATGGCCACCTCCGTCTCCATCATTCCTTTTCTTCCTTCATTCGACACGATCAGCCCATTTCCTGCTGCGATTCGATTATTTTTGACGGCCCAGCCGGATGCGCCAGCGTTCTTTTTTCGTCATCCCCTCGACGGAAAACAGCTTGCAGCGACCAAACCCGCGCGCCGACAGGACATCGCCCGGCCCGCATACAAAATCGGGCTTGTCCACCACCTTCCAGTTCACTTTGACGAGCCCGCTTTCAATGAGCGTCTTCGCTTTCTCGCGCGCGAGGCGGAACGCCTGGGCAAGCACCGCATCGAGCCGCAGCGAAGAGACGGTCGCTGTCTCCTCTTGCCACGCGTCTTCAAGCGGAATGGCGGCAGAAAGCGGCAGCCGCTCCAGCGACACCGGCGCCTTGCCGATCGCCCCCAGATGAAGGCGGACGTAGTCGGCCACTTCCGCTGCGGTGAAAAACTGAATTTCCCCGCCCATGACGAGAATGTCGCCGAACTTGCCGCGCCGCAAGCCGAGCGACATGAGCGCCCCTAATACATCGCGGTGTTCAAGGGAAACGAATTTGCCTGGGTAGCGGACGGCGAACAAGGCGATGTCATAATCCTCCTCATTCGGTTCGAAATACGGCGGATACAAAAGCGCCCGCTTCCGCTCGACAAACAGAGCGCCGCCGAAAAAGGACACGCGCACGTCTCCGTCGCTGCCGACGATGCTTTGCACGATTTGCTGCTCGCGCGGGTCAAGAAAATCGGTCAGCTTCGGAGCGTACTGACGTTCTACCGTTTCCTTCCATTCCATTACATGATCGATGAATTGATGCTCCTCTTTGCGGAAGTGCTGATACAGCTCCATTCCCATTCACCTTGCCTCATAAAGAAAGGAACCCGGAACGGATTCCTCCCGCTATTCCGCCCGCCTGCGCCCGGACCAAACGACGCGCGCCCCGTCCGGCTGCTAAAACTGCGCCTCGAGGATGTCAAACAACGCATAAAGCCCTCTTGTCGCAAACTCCAGAACGATAAAGGCGATGATCGGGGAGATGTCAATGATGCCGAGCGGCGGAATGACGCGCCGAAACGGCTCCAAATACGGTTCGCAAATGGCGGCAAGCATTTGTCCGAACCGCGTTTCGCGCGCATTGGGAAACCAAGACATCAAAATGTAAATGATCAAAGCGTACGAGTATACTTGAATCAAGGTCGTTAAAAACGTAAGCACATAATCCAACGGCTACCACCTCTTTATCGGTCTGTCATCCTCGCCGTCAAGCGAAATCGCGCCGCTGACGTCGACGTTGTCCGGGGTGCACAAAAAAATTTTCGTGCCGACTTGCTGAATGTCGCCGCCAATGGCGTACACCGTGCCGCTTAAAAAGTCGACGATCCGCTTCGCCTGCTCATGCTGGATGCGCTGCAAATTGACGATGACCGCCCGCCGGCTTTTTAAATGATCGGCGATTTCCTGCGCCTCCGCATACACCCGCGGCTCAGCGAGCACGACTTTCGCCGATTTTTGCACGCTTTGCAAGCTGACGACGTTCGCCTTGTTTGCCGCCTTCAGCAGCGGCGCCTCCTCTTCCGGCTGCGGCGCTTCGTATTCTTCTTCATAGTCTTCGTAATCTTCTTCTAAAAAATAATCGCGAAATTTTTTCATCAACCCCATCAAGTTCACCTCCTACAATGATCCGACAAGCGCGCTGCCGATGCGCACAAACGTCGCCCCTTCCTCAATGGCGATCTCGTAATCGTTCGACATGCCCATCGACAGCTCCGTGCACGGCGCATGCGGCCAGCGGAGCGCCTGAACGCGCTCTTTCAAGACCCGCAATTGCCGGAAGCAGGCGCGCAATACCGCCTCGTCATCCGTATGCGGGGCCATCGTCATCAATCCGACGACCTCAAGGTGCGAAAACGAACGGAGCTGATCGATGAACGGGACGGTCTCGTCAGGAGAGAGGCCGTGCTTCGTCGCTTCTCCCGATACATTCACTTGCACAAAACATTTCACCGGCCGCACCGCCCGCTTTTCAATTTCTTTCGCCAGCGACAGGCGATCAAGCGAATGGATGTAATCGACTTTATCGATAATGTCCTTCACCTTGCGCGACTGAAGCGTCCCGATAAAATGCCACACCGCCCGGTCCCCGATCCGTTCATACTTTTCAAGCAGCTGGCCGGCGCGGTTTTCGCCGAGGTCGGCAATGCCGGCGTCAAGCACATGAAGCGCCCTTTCGGCATCAATATATTTCGTGACAGCAACGATGCGTACGTCGGCCGGATTGCGGCCGACGCGGGCGCAAGCCGCCTCGATGCGCTGGCGAACGGCTGCCAAGTTGTCGCGTACGGTCATGCTGTTTCCTCCCTTCGGCCGATAAACGCCAACATCCGCCCTGTCGTCCCACGGTCGCGGCGGTGGGAAAAAAACAACGTCTCCTCACAGCTTGTACAGCGTTCCGATACATAAATATGGCAGTCTGGAATCCCGGCGGCCGCAAGCTGCAGGCGGTTGGCCTCTTTTAAATCAAGCGCATACTGCCCTTGGCTTGTTTCGCGCCACGGCAACGGGCCGCCCGCAGGAAGAGTCGGACGCAGGCCATCGATCACCCGGTCATCAACCGTGTAACAGCATGGGCCAATGGCCGGTCCAATCGCGGCATAGATGTCGGACGGGGCAATGTGTTCGCGCTCCTGCCAAAGCCGCACCATGTTTTGGACAATGCCGCCCGCCGTCCCCCGCCAGCCGGCGTGGGCAAGGCCGACTAGGCCCGCCGATGGCGCGATAAAATAGACAGGCACACAATCGGCAAAACAAAGTGCGAGCAATACCCCCGCCTCATCCGTATACAGCCCGTCGGCCCCCCGGACCGCTGCAGCGAAGTCGTGCGCCCCGCTCCCCCGATCGCCTTTCGTCACTTTCCGAATCACGGCGCCGTGCACTTGCTCACAGCACACCCAATGATCGAGCGGAACAGAAAGCCATTCGGCCAGACGGCGGCGGTTGTTGACGACATGCATGCGATCGTCGCCGACATGCAGCCCCATATTCAGCGAGGCGAACGGCCCTTCGCTTTCTCCGCCTTGTTTCGTTGTCAACCCGGCGACTGCTCCGGCAAACGGGGGCGCCCCGCAGCGGAGCCATCCTTGAGCTTCTTGTTGAAAAATGTCCGGCATTCGCGTCAACCTCACGCTGTTTTTGTAGGTTTTTATCACTTTTTTTCCTATTTTATCATAGTTTGTTTGTTTGTGATAACCTTTATTTGCGATTTTGTCGAAACATTCGTGGCATCACGCCGTCTCCTCGCTTCAGTCCGTATCGTGAAGGCGGACTAAAATGACATCCGCTCCGATTTTGACAATGTTTTGCCACGGAATGACGACCGCTTCTTCACGCCCGAACAACCCGAGCATCTTTCCGGAGCCTAAAATAATGAGCGAACGGATTTTGCCTGTATCTAAATCGATGTCAATATCCCCGATGTTGCCAAGCTTCTTCCCGTTGGCCACATTGACGACATCTTTCGTTTGAAACTCGGAAATTCTCATCACGGTTCAGTCCCCCGCCTTTCCTCTCCTCTTTTTCATCTATATGACGCCGCCCAACCGGTTATGTGCCAAAGAAAAAAGGCTGCCCCAGCAGCCGCTCACACTTGGATGTTTTTATTCATTTGCCGGATCGCTGCCTTTTCAAGCCTGGACACTTGCGCCTGGGAAATGCCGATTTCCTCGGCGACTTCCATTTGCGTCTTTCCTTGGAAAAATCGTTTGCGGATGATCATTTTTTCCCGCTCATTCAACCGCCGCAGCCCTTCTTTTAAGGCGATTTCTTCGATCCATTGGCTGTCGCGGTTGCGCTCGTCGCTCAGTTGGTCCATCACATAAATCGGATCGCCGCCGTCGTTGTAGATCGGTTCAAATAAGGAAACAGGGTCTTGAATGGCATCAAGGGCAAACACCACTTCCTCGTGGGCGACGCCGAGTTCCCGCGCAATATCTTCCGTCGACGGCTCTTTCGCCGTCTCGCTCATGAGCCGTTCCCGCACTTGCAGCGCTTTGTAAGCGATGTCGCGCAGCGAGCGCGAGACGCGAATCGGATTGTTATCGCGCAAGTAACGGCGGATTTCGCCAATGATCATCGGCACCGCATAAGTGGAAAATTTCACATTTTGGTTGAGGTCAAAATTATCAATCGATTTCATGAGTCCGATGCAGCCAACTTGAAATAAATCATCAACAAACTCGCCGCGGTTGTTAAAGCGTTGAATGACGCTTAACACGAGGCGTAAGTTTCCGTTTACCAATTTTTCCCTTGCTTCCAAATCCCCTTCATGCATCCGGCGAAACAGCTCCCGCATTTCCTCGTTGTTGAGGACGGGAAGCTTTGAAGTGTCGACGCCGCAAATTTCGACTTTGTTCCTCGTCAAGTTGTTCCCTCCCATCAGGAGATGCTAAGTCGTCAGTTTTCAGTATCTCCCCGGGAGGGAAAAATATGCACAGCCTGTCCGAGCGAAAAAAAGCGGCGGAGCGTCCACTCCCGCCGCTTGCTACATCATTTTGTTGAACTCTTTGCGCAACCGTTTAATGATCCGCTTCTCGAGCCGCGATATGTACGATTGCGAAATGCCGAGCAAGTCAGCGACATCTTTTTGCGTTTTTTCCTCTCCTCCTGACAAACCAAAGCGCAATTCCATAATCTGCTTTTCACGGTCGCTCAGCTGGTGCAAGGCGTTTAGCAGCAGCCGCCGGTCGACGTCCGCCTCCAAATCCTTTGTAATGACGTCGTCTTCCGTTCCCAGCACATCGGACAGCAGCAGCTCATTGCCGTCCCAATCGATATTGAGCGGTTCGTCAAACGACACTTCCGCCCGCACTTTATTGTTGCGGCGCAAATACATTAAAATTTCGTTTTCAATGCAGCGTGATGCATAAGTCGCCAGCTTGATTTTTTTCTCCGGGTTAAACGTATTGACCGCTTTGATTAAGCCGATCGTTCCGATGCTGATCAAATCTTCGATGTGAATGCCGGTGTTTTCAAACTTGCGCGCAATGTAGACGACAAGCCGCAAATTGCGTTCAATGAGCAGCGACCGCGCCGTCTCATCACCGGTGGCCAGCCGTTCGATCAACTGCTCTTCCTCTTCTTTCGTCAACGGCGGCGGAAGCGCCTCGCTGCCGCCGATATAGTAAATTTCGTCGGCCTTCAACCCAAGTTTGGCCAGCAGCTTATACAGCCAATACATGAACCGAAGTTTCCATCTTTTCATCAAAATCCCCCTTCTAAACGGATAAAACGCGAGTATGATATAGTAACGACCTATGAAGCGGTCAGCTTTCTTCCCGCCTGCACCATTTTCGGATGGATGATGCAATCGTATTCTCCGTCGGCTGAAAGCGGGTCTGCACTTAAGGCCATAAGCCCATGTTTCACCTCAAGCCACTCGTTTTCGTATGACAGCGCGATGCGGTCTAGTTTTACCGCCATCATCATTTGCGGGCCGCTGCCCACTGCGCGGTATGGAATGAGACGAAGACGATGGGCCCACTGTTCGGGCGGGTCGTCAACCGTCATGGCTGCCATATAGGCCATCAGCTCTTCGGGCAGCACGTCCTTCGCTTTTTCCCGGTCCACGATCATCACCGGCGTTTTGGACACTGGGTCAAACAGCTGGTTGCCGCTGTCGATGAGCCCTCTTAGGGCAAGGGGCCGGCCTTCCCAAACCGCAATGACATCCACAATATGTTCGAAGCGCAATTTTTTCTCGCGAATCTGTTCCACACGGCGGCGGGAAAAAAGCCACAACACCGGAAACCCGACGAGGACAAACAGCCAGCTCACCGGGTCGCCCGCCCCGGGGGGATGCATCATCAATAATCCGTTCTGCACGGACAGTTGCTCGGCGAAAAAATAATGAACCGCCAGCATGCCGCCCCCGACAGCGAACGTGGCAAAGTAAAACGCCAGCATGTTCTCGATCATATAGCGCGGCCGCTTAAAGCCAAAAGCGGCGAGCACAATCAAGATCGAGGCGGCCATTTTGGCAAGCGGGTGCTGGGCGATGGCGGACAACGGGGTGAACAGCAGCACCACAAGCAGCGACCCGATCAACGCTCCGGCCAACAGCCGCCACCAGACGATCGGGCGCTTAAGCATGAGCGCTGTCAGCCAAAGAAGCATTGCATCAAAACAGACGTTCAAAAGCCAAATGACATCAAGATACACAACCAACCGGCAAGCCCCTCCCCCGCCCCATCGGCTTTTGTCTGAAACAAGTATATAGCATATCCCGTTGGAAAGTCTGTCAATCGGTGGTGGTGAAAAACAGAATGTTTTGTCAAAGCGAGGGGAAACGTGCGAACGAGGAAAACCGCCCTTTGAAGCGCGGGGAGAGGGCAAAAAAAGAAGGCATGAACACGGCTTGTTCATGCCCGATAGCTCCTCAACGGCGACGGTTGCGGTTACGCAAGAACGCCGGAATATCGAGCGGGTCTTCCGCCTGCCCGGACCGGAGCGCCGCATAATCTTGCGCCGGTTCTTCGCGCTTTTCCCGCTTCGGCGCCGGCGTCACTTTCGGCGCCGTCCCGATGCCGGCGCGCGGCGGCCGCGGCTGCGAAGCAACGTTTTCGTTAAACCCGGTCGCGATGACAGTGACGACAATTTCGTCTTTTAAGTCTTCGTTGATGACCGAGCCGAAAATCATGTTCACTTCTTGATCGGCCGCCGAAGCGACGATGTCGGCGGCCTCCTGCACTTCGTACAAACTTAAGTTCATGCCGCCGGTGATGTTCATGAGCACGCCTTGCGCCCCGTCGATCGACGTCTCCAACAGCGGGCTGGAAATGGCTTTTTTGGCTGCCTCCGCCGCTCGGTTTTCGCCGCTGGCAATCCCGATGCCCATCAGCGCCGAGCCTTTGTTGGACATGATCGTTTTCACATCGGCGAAGTCAAGGTTGATCAACCCCGGCACAGCGATCAAATCGGAAATGCCTTGCACCCCTTGGCGCAGCACATTGTCCGCTTCGCGGAACGCCTCAAGCATCGGCGTATTTTTGTCAACAATCTCAAGCAACCGGTCGTTCGGAATGACGATGAGCGTATCGACCGCCTCTTTCATGGCAGCGATGCCGCTTGCGGCCTGCGTCGCCCGCTTCCGCCCTTCAAACGTAAACGGGCGCGTGACGACACCGACCGTGAGCGCTCCTAATTCGCGGGCGATTTGGGCGATGACGGGCGCCGCCCCAGTTCCCGTGCCGCCGCCCATGCCAGCGGTGACAAACACCATATCGGCGCCGCGAAGCGCTTCTTCAATTTGCTCTTTGCTCTCCTCAGCTGCTTTTTTTCCAACTTCTGGGTTCGCTCCCGCACCCAAGCCGCGTGTCAGCTTCGCCCCGATTTGCAGTTTCGTCGGCGCCTTCGACAAATTGAGCGCCTGTGCATCGGTATTGACGGCAATAAATTCAACGCCTTGCACTCCGTGTTCAATCATCCGATTGACGGCGTTGTTGCCGCCGCCCCCGACCCCAATCACCTTGATCGTTGCCAACTGATCGACTGTTGTCTCAAACTCCAACATGGCCAAATCCTCCTAAAATTTCAATCTCTATTCAAAGAAAGAACCGAAAAATTTCTTGACCTTCTTCCCGAAATGGTCTTCTTTCTTTTTCGGTTTCGATGGTTGTTTTGGCGCCGGGCGCTCGACCGGCTCCGCCGCGGCCGCCGCCGGGACGGTTTTCCCTTGCAGCTGCGCCTGCCGGTAGGCGAACTTGAGCAGGCCGACGCCGATCGTGTATTGCGGGTCGCGCACGCCGATGTAATCCGGCATGGCAACACGGACGCTCGTCCCTAGGACGACGTGAGCCAACTCCAACACTCCCGGCATATTCGCCACGCCGCCGGTCAGCACATAGCCGCCCGGAAGGTCGCGAAAGCCAAGCCGGCGCACTTCATGTTGAACCATTTGCAAAATTTCCTCCATCCTCGCCTCAATAATATCGGCGATCTCAAGCTGGCTGAACTGCTGGTGTTGATCGCTGCCCATGACCGGCACGCTGAACACTTCTTCGTCCGAAGCGTAGTCGTAAAACGCATACCCGTGCTTCAATTTGATTTTTTCCGCATCCTCCGTTGTTGTCCGCAGCCCGATGGCCAAATCTTTTGTAATATGCTCCCCGCCGACCGGCAGTGAAGAGACAGCTTGCAACGCCCCTTGCTCAAAGACAGCGACCGTTGTCGAACCGCCGCCCAGATCGACGAGCGCGGCGCCCAAGTGCCGCTCATCGTCGGATAATGCCAGCGAACCGGCCGCTAACGGCTGGAGGCAAATGTCGCTGATTTCCAAACCGGCGCGTTCCACACAGCGAAGGAGATTATGTAAAATCGTCTTCGCTCCGGTCACCATCGTCCCTTCCATCTCCAAGCGGACGCCGATCATGCCGCGTGGGTCGTGGATGCCGTCTAAGCCGTCGACGATAAACTGGCGCGGAACGACGCTGATAATTTCCCGGTCCGGCGGGATGGAAACGACTTGCGCCGCATCGATGACGCGGGCAACGTCTTCATCGCTGATTTCGCGGTTTTCGCTGGCAACCGCAACGATGCCATGGCAGTCATGCAGCTGAATATGGCTTCCCGCCACCCCGACAATCACGCGGCGGATCGAAAGGCCGACCATCCGTTCCGCTTGTTCGACCGCGCGCTTGATCGATTGCACCGTTTTATCTATATCAACAATCGCGCCTTTTTTGAGCCCTTCTGATTTCACATTGCCGATTCCGATAATGTTAATCGAGCTGCCCAACATTTCCCCGATGATGACTTTGACGCTCGATGTTCCGACATCCAGGCTAACGACGATCTCATTGCTGCTCATCTTTTGGCATCTGCCTACTAAAAACGCGCCGATGTCAGCCGGCGTTTCAGTAAGCAGCGACACCTCCTTTTTCGGCTGAAATTTCCCTGTCCATCTCTTCGTCTATATCCAGCTCGCGATTTTCGCAAGAACATCGCATTTTGTTTTACTCCATATAATTCAACACAGGAAGACACTTTCCTGTCTTCCGCTTAACTTTTTTCGCGATTTTCCCGCCGCTCCGCCCATTCGGCAAGCCAAAGGCGACGGATGATGGCAATGTTTTGAAACAGGCGGACGCCAAACGCGAAGACGGCCGCCAAATACAAGTCTACACCAAGATGCACCCCAAGAAAAGTCAAAGTTGTGGCAAGGATGATATTGAAAAAAAACCCGGTTATAAATACTGTTTCGTCGTACGTTCCTTGTAAATGGGCGCGCCATCCCCCTATTAATGTATCAAAGGCGGCCAAAATGGCAATCGACAAATAACTGGAATACTGATCGGGAACTTCCCAGCCGGCCAGGACGCCGACGGCAAACCCGAGCAACAATCCGAGAAGCGGAAGCCACATGCTATTTCTCCTCCTTGCCGGCGCTCGCCGTCTCCATGTATTTTACCTCCAGCCGCTCGGTTGACGGCGGAATGGCGATCATCGGTTTCGGCTTGGAAATCGAAAGCTCCAAGTTTTCGACGATGAAATCATCCCGAATCGGCGAAACCGTCAACCCGCTATACAGCTTGTCCGCATCGTCCGCGATCGCCTTCACCTCAACCGGCAGCTGAAGCGGCCGGCGACCGACTTTCGTCACCCCGTTGACATCGCGAATCGCCGTCCGGTTCGTCAGCCGCTCGCCGCTAATGGCGATTTCCTTTGCTCCATATTTGTTCAATTCATTTACCAACCGCTGCAGCAGCTCCGGCGACACCGTTTGGGCGACCGGACCGACGTAGCCGCCCGCCGCAAACGGCGCGATCGTCAGCACCACGCCGCGCCCTTTCACCTCGGTCAGTCCGGCTTCTTCCCTAAGCTCGGCGACCGTCTCCTCGAGCGCCGCCTCACCGTCTTCCTGCTCCTCGCGCCGGTAATGGCGCAATTTCGCCTCGTAGCGTTCCAGCTCCTCAAGCAGCTGCTGTTCAAGCTTCTGCTCCTTTGTCAAATCGGCGCGCAGCTCCCAAATGTCGCGCGTATCGCGCTCTTCCGAAGGCAGCGTCGTCCGCATCCCGACGGCCAGCATCAATCCGAACACGCCGGCAATCCCGGCAAAATACAGCTGTCTTTTTCGCTCCAATGCGCTTCACCGCTCCTTCCTGCCCGTTTTACGGTCTGGGCGCGAATACCGGATCGAGCGTAATCGCCTCTTGCTTTTCCACTTTTACATCGATATGGTCTTGAACAAGCTCGTCGACGACGCCGCCTGGCAGGACGAGCGCAGACGACAGCACATCTGGGTCGCCGATCGCCGAAATGACAAACGGAGCGGCATGTTGCGTCCCGTCAACCTCAATGACCGGACCGTTGCACACAATGTAGGAGCGATGGGAAATGCGCTGCCCGTTAATGGCGACCGCTTCGGCGCCGGAAATAAGCAGCTCGTGAACGACTTTCCATACGTGCTGTTCGTGAACGATATAATCAGTAGCACTTGCTTCAGAGGGGATGTAAGAGGAGTCGGAAAGCGTGACTGCTACACCCTTTCCTTTCACCCTCGCCTTTCCAACATACATGCGCAGCTGTTCTGCTTCTTTCGCCAGCCCGGCTTCGTTCGTCTGCCGGTCGGCCAGTTTTTTTTCCCAAGCGGCCAGTTCGTCTTGCTTTTCGACAAGCTGTTGCTTTAACGACCGGTTTTCCTTTTGCAAAGCGATCAGCGCCGAGCGAAACTCGTATTCCCTTTTCCACTCGCTGTCGCTCCATTCGCGGCGGGATGGATCGTTTTTGGCATGTTGGTAGGAAAACCCGAGCATGGCGCCGAATAAAAAGCAAATAAAAGTAAGGAGGATGCGGCTATGGGCTTGTTGTCTCATCATCGTCCTCCTTTTTCGGCGGCTCGTACGGGACAAAGTAGCTGCCGACTTCGAGGTGAATGACCCCTTTGACATTTCGGTCAAGCTCGGCGACAATCGCCGGATAATGCGACAGCTTGTCCGCAAAACGATGAATCGTCGCACTTACCTCATACCCGTCGTTCATGTAGACGATGACGCGGTCTTCATACTCGCTGTTCGGCTTGTAGTGAATTTCCGACATGGCGCCAAGCACCGGCGCCGGCAGTTCCGCCAGCTGTCCAGTCATCTCGGCGATGGCGTCGCCGTTTTTCCAACCGACGAGCACAGGCGCATCGCTCGGGGCTGTTTTCACCGCTTCCTGCTTTAACAGCCGTCCGTTCTCAAGCAGCGGGAAAAATGTTTGCCGGTCGTAGACATAAGCGACCCGCCGCCATTCGTGGACGCGGATGACAATCGTGTTCGGCAGCCTCTTTTCCACGGTTGCCTCTTTAATTTCCGGATGGCGGGCGATCCTCGTTGCCACACTTTGTTCGTTCACTTTCCAAAAGCTTGTCCGCTTCGTAATGCCGCTCAAGCTGATGATGCGCTCCGCCGGCAAATGGCGGTTTCCGCTCACCTCCACATGCCTGACGGCGCTTAACGGCGATTGGAAGTAAAGAACGCACAAAATAAACAGAAAAAAGAAGGACAAATACAAAATCAGCCGACGGTTCGCTTTTTGGCGGCGACGCTCTTTCAGTTTTGGGACGCGGTCTTCAAGAACAACAACCTTTCCCTTTTCCATTGCCTTCCCCGCTTTCCTGCCCGCGGGCAGCTCCATGGCTGCGCTCGAATAAAAACAAACGGCATCCGCTGCCGTTTTCTTGTTCTTTGCACTTGTTTTCATTATATCACAAATAGATCGCGAGAGAGACCGTTTTTTATAACATTTGCCGGCACTGTTCGACGGCAAGCCGCCCGAACAAACAAAAACAGCGGACGCCGCCGCCTGCCTAATAGCGGGCGTGTCTGCTAATATTGAGCAGCACGCCGATCGCCATCAGCATCAATGTCAACGACGATCCGCCGTAGCTCAAAAACGGGAGAGTAATGCCGGTGACGGGCATCAGCCCGGTGACAACGCCGATGTTGATCATCACTTGGATGGCAATCATCGAAATGATGCCAAGCGCCAAAAAGCTGCCGTACAAATCGGGGGCGCCAAGGGCGATGCGCACGCCGCGCCAAAGAAGAAGGCTGAATAAAAGAAGGACGAGCGATCCGCCAATAAAACCGAGCTCCTCGGCCAAAATGGCGAAAATAAAATCAGTTTGCGGCTCCGGCAAATAAAAAAACTTTTGCCGGCTTTGCCCGAGCCCCAGGCCAAACAGCCCGCCCGGACCGATGGCGTACAGCGACTGGATGATTTGAAATCCGCTCCCCAACGGGTCTTCCCACGGATTCAAAAACGATGTAATCCGCTTGATTCGATACGGCGCCGATAAAACGAGGGCGGCAAACCCGGCAAGCCCCAACACCCCAAGGCCCACAAAATGGCTGAGGCGGGCGCCGGCGACAAAAATCATCGCCACACATGTGCCGACCATCACGGTGCCCGTCCCTAAGTCCGGCTGCAGCATAATCATGCCGAACGCCGCAAACACGAGCAAAAGCGCCGGCAGCAATCCTTGTTTAAACGATGTAATCTTCTTTTGGTTTTCGGATAAATATTTGGCCAAAAACGCGATCATCGCCAGCTTCATAAATTCGGACGGCTGGATGGAAAACGCCCCGACGCCGATCCAGCTGCGCGACCCATTGCGCACCATGCCGACGCCCGGGATCAACACGAGTACAAGCAGCCCGAAACAAACGATGAGCAACACTTTCGACCAGTCGCGCCACGTCCAATAATCGATGTTCATCACAAAAAACATGGCAATAATGCCGACGATGGCAAACAACAGCTGGCGCTTGGCAAAGAAAAACGAATCGTGAAACTTGTATTCCGCCCAAACGGCGCTCGCGCTGTACACCATAATAAGCCCGATGGCCAAGAGCGAAAACGTTAAAAGAATCAACAAAAAATCCGGCGCAGACCTTTTCCGCGGCAATGCCCAACACCTCTATTTTGTAAACTAGAAGGAAAGGGCTGTCCCTTTCCCTCTATTTCAACTTATGCACGGCGTCGATAAAAATGTCCCCTCTCTCCTCGAAAGTTTTGTATTGATCCCAGCTGGCGCAGGCCGGAGAGAGCAAAATAACATCGCCCGGCTCGGAAAGCCGGAAGGCAACCGGGACAGCTTTTTCCACATTATCGACATATTCGATCGTTTCTATTCCCGCCTCCCGGGCGATGCGCCCGATTTTCTCCGCCGTTTGCCCGAACAATACCGCCGCTTTCACCTGCCGCAAGTACGGAAGAAGCTCGTCAAACTCATTGCCGCGGTCAAGCCCGCCGGCCAACAAAATCACCGGTTCGCCGGCGAACGCCGAAAGCGCCTTTTGCGTCGCCAAAATGTTCGTCGCCTTCGAGTCGTTGTAAAACCGCCGGCCGTCGACTTCGGCTACATATTGAAGCCGATGTTTTACGCCGGCAAACGTCGTCAACACTTGAACGATCGCCTCGTTGCTGGCGCCGGCCAGCTTGGCAGCCGCCACCGCGGCCAAAATGTTTTCCACGTTGTGCTGGCCGGGGAGGACAATGTCTGCTGTCTTGATGATCGGCTCTCCGTTCCAGCAAACGGCGCCATTGTCGACGTACGCCCCTTCACCGAGCGGCTTCGTCGCCGAAAACAGCACCTTTTGCGATCGAATCGAGGCGGCGATGTCCATCACGGTCTGGTCATCCGCGTTGACGACCGCATAATCTTGTTCTGTTTGGTTGCGGAAAATATTCGCCTTCGCCGCCGCGTATGCTTCCCTTGTGCCATGGTAGTCCAAATGGGCATCAAAAATGTTAAGCAAGACGGCGATCGTAGGACGGAATTGATCAATGCCGGCAAGCTGGAACGAAGACAGTTCGGTGACGAGCCATTGGCCCGGCTTCGCTTCCTTGGCCACCTCGCAGGCGACTAAGCCGATATTGCCGGCAAGCAACGGGTCTTGGCCATCCGCCTTTAACATTTCATAAATCAATGTCGTTGTCGTCGTTTTCCCGTTCGATCCGGTAATGCCGATAAACAGCGCTTCGGAAATGTGATAAGCCAGCTCCACCTCGGTCACGACCGGAAGCCCTTTTTCAAGCGCTTTTTTCACTAACGGATTCGTATACGGGATGCCCGGATTTTTCACGACGAGGTCAAACGGCTCATCGAGCAGTTCGAGCGGATGGCCGCCGCAAACGACGCGGACGCCGAGCTCTTCAAGCTGCTTCGCCTCCGCGTTTTCCGCCAACGGTTTTTGATCGTTGGCGACGACTTCCGCCCCTAATTCAACGAGCAGGCGGGCCGCTGCCGCCCCGCTTTTCGCCAATCCAATCACAAGCACACGACGATGTTGATAGAAAAGAGTCGGTTTCAATTACATCCACACCTCGATATAAATTCCTAGCATGGCAAACAACAGGCCGACGGCCCAAAACGTCACGACAACGCGCCATTCCGACCAACCGACGAGCTCATAATGATGATGGAGCGGGCTCATGCGGAAAACGCGCCTGCCGGTCGTTTTGAACGAGGCGACTTGAATGATGACAGACAGCGTTTCAATGACAAAGACGCCGCCAATAATGATCAGCAGCAGCTCGAGTTTCGTTAAGACAGCGACCGCAGCGATCGCCCCGCCAAGCGCGAGCGATCCGGTATCCCCCATAAATACTTTTGCCGGATGGGCATTAAACACTAAAAAGCCGAGCACAGCGCCGACAACGGCGACGCAAAACACCGCCACATCGTACTGACCTTGATTCCAAGCCAACACGGCATACGCGCCAAAGGCGATCGCCGCCGTGCCGGCCAAAAGCCCATCGAGCCCGTCGGTCAAGTTGACAGCGTTGGAGCCGCCGACAAGCATGAGCAAAAGCAGCACCCCATAAGCCCAGCCAAGGTCAAACGACCAGCCGGTCCCGGGGATATGTACTTCCGTCGAAAAGCCGCTTTGCCGGTAGACAAAAAAGAAAACAACGGCAATGATGAGCTGGCCGATAAATTTTTGCCGGCTCGTCAACCCCAGGTTCCGCTTCATCACCACTTTGATCATATCGTCCAAAAAGCCGAGCACCCCGTAGCCAACCGTAACAAGCAGCAATAAATATGTTTCCACCGACAGGACGGCCAATCTCGATGTCATCCATACCGTTGTCGCCACGATCGAAAGCAAAATCATAATGCCGCCCATTGTCGGGGTGCCCGATTTTTTTTGATGCGACTTCGGCCCTTCCTCGCGAATGCTTTGCCCAAATTTTAACCGCCGCAAAAACGGAATGAACAGCGGCGACAAAATGACGGTGACCAAAAAGGAAACAGCCATCGCAATGACAATTATTTGTTCTGGCATGAATCGTCACATCCTTTTGCCTGCCGCGCGTCCAGCCACCGTTTCTGCAACTCGGCGAGCCGGAGGCGGATTGCTTCATCAGCCGGGACATACTCCCCGCCTTCTTCCGGGAACGAAAACGAAAATTCCGTTCCCCGGCCGCCTTCCCGCAAATACCGCTCAAGCAGCGCGGCGGCCGCCGCAAGCGGCGACGGGACGAAAAAGAGCGGAAACTGATTAGGAATGTAGCGCGGCAACGGCTCTCCGATCGGCCAAAACGAAGCGATCGCCCCGTGCTCGATGGCCGTTTTCAGCGTTTCCGCCGCATCTTCAAGCGGCACGAACAGCCCTTTTTTCACCTGTTCGGCCGGATTGACAAACACCGCGTGAAAACGAATCGTTTCGTCCACAATGCCGCGCGCTTCGTTCGCAATTTTCTGCACCATTCCGTACGTAACCATCGTCATGTTCTCTCCCTCACCGCCGCTCGGGCGACAGCGCGATCGTCAAACTCAATCACATTGCCGCCGATGATTTGGTACGTTTCATGCCCCTTACCGGCAATCAACACAACATCTCCTTCTTGCGCCTGCCGGATGGCGTAGCGGATCGCCTCTTCCCGGTCAGGAATCGTCACGTACCTTCCATCTTGATCACTTACCCCCGCTTCCATATCCCGCAAAATTTGCTGCGGGTCTTCCGAGCGCGGATTGTCGGAGGTGAACACGGCGACATCCGCGTGGCGCACCGCCACCTGCGCCATAAGCGGCCGCTTCGTCCGGTCGCGGTCGCCGCCGCAGCCAATGACGACATAGACGTTCCGCTTCGCAAATTGGCGCACCGTTTTCAGCGCGTTTTCCAAACTGTCCGGCGTATGGGCATAATCTACAATGATAGTAAAATTTTGCCCTTCATCGACCGTTTCAAACCGCCCGGACACCGGCTCGACATCCCTTAAAGCCGCCGCAATCGTTTCAAGCGAAAACCCGGAGGCAAGGCAGGCAGCGGCCGCCGCAAGCATGTTATAGACGTTGAACAAGCCGACGAGCTTCGTTTCCACCACTGCCGATCCGTGCGGCGTGCACAGCCGAAAGGCCATGCCGGACGGGGTCATGGCAATCTCTTCCGCCATCACATCGCTCTTCGTGCGAATACCGTAAGTGATGATTGGTGCTGCTGTCATATGTTTATAATATTGCGAAACAGGATCATCATGATTCAAAACGGCAAATTTCGGCCGCCGCTCGTCGTAGCGGTTGCCGAGCTGGGCAAACAACAGCCCTTTGGCGTTCCGATACTCGTCCATCGTTCCGTGATAGTCAAGATGATCTTGCGTCAAGTTCGTAAACACGGCCACATCGTAATCGCAGCCATGCACCCGTCCTTGGTGAAGGGCATGCGACGACACTTCCATGGCCGCAAACTCCACGCCCTCGTCGATCATCTGTTTAAACGTGCGTTGCAAGACGAGCGACTCCGGCGTCGTATTCGCCGCCGGGTAAGAACGGGCGCCGATTTTGATCCCGACCGTGCCGATCAGCCCCGTTTTTTTGCCGGCCTTTCTCGCGATCTGGTCAATGATATGAGTCGTCGTCGTTTTTCCGTTTGTGCCCGTCACGCCAATTAAATGAAGTCGATGGGTCGGGTGCCCGTAAAACGCATCAGCCAAAATCGCCATCGCCCGCCGGCTGTCCGGCACAAGGACAAGCGGCGCGTCCACCGCGAGCGGACGCTCAGCCACGACCGCCGCTGCTCCGCGCGCCACCGCTTGTTCCGCAAAGTCATGCCCGTCCACCGTAAATCCTTTAAGGCAAAAAAACAGCGAACCGGGCGTGACATGGCGCGAATCCATTTCGAGCGCGACGATATCCGGATTGCCCCCGCGATGCACCCAAAAACCGGGCAAGCGCGACAGCAACGTTTGCAATTTCATCCTTAGTCATCCCTTTCGCTTATAAATAGCTCGCCCTATGAGCGGACAGCGGAAAAAGGGGCGCAACCAACCCGATGAGTCATCGCATCGGCCGCCCCTTGCAAGATCGTTTACCGCTCCTCTGCCGCTTCGCGTTTCGCCAAATAAATGCGAATCGTCGAGCCTTCTTTTACTTTCACCCCGGGCTCCGGCGATTGTTCGACAATGACATCGCCCTCGCCACTAACATCTAATTTTAAGTCAAAAAACTGTTCTTGCAAATCTTTTTTTGTCAGTCCGATCAAATTCGGCACCTCAATGACTCTCGGCTCATCCCAGCCCCGTTCCTTCTCAAGTTGGTCTTTGCGCGGCTTCACGCCCATCACCCGCAGGCTGTCTTCTATGACCTTGCCAACGATCGGCGCCGCAACCGTGCCGCCGAATTGGACCGTGCCTTTCGGATTGTCAACAGCGACGTACACGACGAGCTGCGGGTCGTCCGCCGGCGCAAAACCGATGAACGACACGATATGGTTGTTTTGCAAATAGCGGCCGCCTTGCGCTTTTTGCGCCGTTCCGGTTTTCCCGCCGACGCGGTAGCCTTCGACATACGCCTTTTTCCCTGTGCCTTGGGCGACAACGCTCTCAAGCGCATAGCGGACTTGTTTCGACGTTTCCTCGGAAATGACGCGCCGTTTCGCCTTTGGTGTATTGCGGCGTACGACTTCCCTTGTTTCCGGGTCGATCCATTCTTTGGCGATGTACGGGGTGTATAGAGTGCCGCCGTTGATCGCGGCCGATACGGCGGCGACTTGCTGGATCGGCGTCACCGACACCCCTTGGCCGAACGCGGTCGTCGCCAATTCGACCGGCCCGACCCGCTTTAAGTCAAACAAAATGCCAGTCCCTTCCCCTTGCAGGTCAATGCCGGTTTTCTCACCGAAGCCAAACTGCTTAATATAACGAAACAGCGTTTCCTTTCCGAGCCGCTCCCCCAAAGCGACAAATCCCGGGTTGCACGAGTTTTGTACGACTTCCAAAAACGTTTGCTCCCCATGGCCGCCCTTTTTCCAGCAGCGGAGCGTAGCGCCGGCCACTTTAGCGTAGCCCGGATCAAAGAAGTGGTCTTTAAGGAGGTTGACTTTATGCTCCTCAAGCGTTGCAGCCAACGTAATGATTTTAAACGTCGACCCCGGTTCATACGTGCTCCAAATCGGCAAATTGCGGTTGTAAATTTCCGGAGGGACGCTGCGGTAATCGGCCGGGTCAAACGTCGGCCGGCTCGCCATCGCCAAAATTTCCCCCGTATTCGGGTTCATGGCAATGGCGATGATGCCGTCTGGATTGTATTTCGCCTCAGCAATATCGAGCTCCCGCTCTATGATCGTCTGAATGCGTGAGTCAATCGTGAGCACCAAGTTCAAGCCGTCGGTCGGCGGCGTATAGTCATCCGCCATATCGGGCATGCGCCGCCCTTTTGCATCGGAGTAAAACTGCACCGAACCGCGCTCTCCGCTCAGTTCTTTGTCATAATACAGTTCAAGCCCTGTGAGCCCTTGGTTGTCAATGCCAGTAAAGCCAAGCACATGCGATAAGTAGCTGCCAAACGGATAGTAGCGTTTCGTGTCTTCAGCAATGTACACCCCGTCCAAATCGAGCGCGCGCACGTCCGCCGCTTTCTCGTCGGAAATTTTCCGCCCTTCTTTCAAGCGGACGATCGAGGTGTTTTTTGTCATTTGTTTATAAACGGATTCGACCGAAGCGCCCAAAACCGCCGCCAGCTTTTCTGCCGCTTCCGCCGGATTTTTCACTTGCCGCGGGATGACATACACCGTCGGCGCGCTCATATTCGTCGCCAGCGGGACGCCGTTGCGGTCCAAAATTTCGCCGCGCTTCGGCTCAAATGGGATGTTCCGACCCCACAGCCCTTTCGCCCGTTCCGCTAATAGATCGCCGAGCCAAAATTGGACATAGCCGAGACGGAGATCGATAATGGCAAAAACCAAAACGCCGATCAAAAAGACGATCGTCAACCGTTTGCGCACGGTCACGTACGATACGCGCATATGGCGGAACCTCCTTCATGATGGGCTCGTTCCACTATATGCTTGTACGCCCCGTTATAGAACGGCAAAAAATCACTCGTGAGGCCCGGCCTCTTTCCGTTCAGCCGCCTCTTGTTCTTTCTTTGCCGCCGTTTCTTCCCACTGGCGCGGCGGAGCCAGTTCGACGATCAAATAATCCCCTTGCCGCACTCGCGCTCCCGGGCGGATGTTTTGGCTGACGACATAGCCGGTTCCTTTCGTGCTTGGCCGCAGGCCGAGTATATGAGCCACTTTCATGGCGTCCCGCAGCGAAAACCCGCGCAAGTCCGGCATCGTCGCCGCTCCATCCGTTTTCAACACGACCCGCTCGCCGGGAAGAAGACGATCTCCGCCGCGCGGAAGCTGCCGCTCAACGTACCGGCCGGTGCCGATGACGACCGGCACATAGCCGTTTTTCTTCAACTGCTCCGCCGCCGTGACGGCCGCCTCGCCGACCAGCGAATCGAGCGCGCGTTGCGCCGCTAGTTTCGTTTCCACCGATTTTTCTTTGCTCGGTTCAATATGCAAATATTGCAGGCTGCTTTTCATCACCGTTGTAAAAATTTGCGAAACAGGCGCCGCTCCGGTTTCCGTCACATCCAACCGCGGCTGCTGAACAGCTACATACATGAGAAGGCGTGGATCATCCGCCGGCGCCATGCCTAAAAACGAGAAAATATAATTTTCCCGTCCGGTCAAATAGCCGCCGGAAGCGGATGGAATTTGCGCCGTCCCCGTTTTGCCGGCGACGCGGTAGCCGTCAATTTGGTACGGGCGGCCGGTGCCGTGCTCTGAGGTGACAACCGTTTCCAAAATTTCCCGAACCTTCCGCGCCGTTTCAGCCGTAATCGGTTCACCGACGACAGTCGGCTCGTGGTCGAGAACGACTTTGCCGCTGTCTGGATCGACCACCTTTTCAATGACGTACGGCTTCATCATTTTTCCGTCGTTGGCGATCGCTGTCGCCGCCTGGATTTGCTGAATCGGGGTCACTGACGTCCCTTGCCCGAACCCAGTCGTAATCCGTTCGATCGGATAACGGTAACGAATTTGCCCTGTCGCCTCATTCGGCAAATCAATGCCCGTTTTCTGATCGAAATGGAAACGATGCAAATACTGCAAAAACCGGTCTTCCCCGAGCTTTTCTTTCACCAAAATGGAAAAAGCGACGTTCGAAGAGCGCTGCACCCCTTCATTGAACGTAATCGTCCCCCAACCGACATCGTTATGGTCGCGGATGGTGTTCGGCCCGACTTTGTATGAGCCGGAACGGTACGTTTCATTGCCGTTGTACACTCCTTCATTAATGGCGGCAGCAAGCGTAAACACCTTCATCGTCGACCCCGGCTCATACGGGTAGGAAATAGCGTCATTTAAAAAGTTCGCAATATCGCGTTTGTTCGGGTCAAAACTCGGGCGAGTCGCCATCGCTAAAATTTTTCCTGTTTTCGGATCAGCCACGATGGCGATGATCTTTTTCGGCTTGTACTGCTTTTCTACGCCGTTCATGGCGTCTTCCAAAAACGTCTGGATTTTCGCGTCAATCGTTAAATACACGTTCGCGCCGTTGTCCGGCTTTGCAATCGTGCGCTCTCTCGCCTCCGGCAGACGGAACCCCTTCGCATCGCTGGCAAACGACACATAGCCGTCTTTGTCGCGCAAATAACGGTCAAGCGATTTTTCTACTCCCATTTTGCCGACCGTTTCGTTTTTCGCATTTTTTTGCGCGTAGCCGATGACGTGCGAGGCGAACACGCCATTCGGGTAAAACCGGGCAGTGTCGCGGGTAAAGATGATGCCCGGCAAATGGAGCGCTTCAATTTTCCGCTTCAGCTCGAAGCTGATATTGCGGCCATAGGAGCCGAACTCGACTTGTTTCGCCTTTTTGGTCAAAATGCGCTCCATTTGCTCGACGTCCATGCCAAGCAGCGGAGCGAGCTTTTCCGCTGTTTCCTCTAGATCGGCGACACGGCGCGGATCATCCGGGTCCACAATGGCGGCGACTGTATACGACGGCACGTCTTGGGCTAAAATGGCGCCGTTGCGGTCAAAAATCGTCCCGCGTTTCGCTTCAATCGTGCGCGTCTGCTTATGCTGCTGCTGCGCGATCTCCGCCAGCGCTTCGCCTTCCGCTTTTCCCGTCCACTGCACTTGCACAAAGCGGGCAAACAAAAGAAAAAAGGCAAAGCTGAACACGCAAAACAAAATAAACGCCCCGCGATGGGTGTTGCGATGCTTTTTTGCCTCCATCGCCCATCAGTCCTGTACGACTTTGACGTGGTTTTCGTTGAGCGACAAACCGAGCTCTTTCGCCTTTTGCAAAATGCGCTCGTACGCGCTCAGCCGCTGCACTTCGACGTACAAGTCATTATTTTCTTTCTTTTGTTCATCAATGGCCGATTCCAACTTTTGGACATCTTTATTAAGCTCATAAATTTGCACTTGGGTTGAGACGGTATGGACCGCCGCGTAAAAGACAAACAGCAAAAACGAAACGATCAACAGCTTCTCAGCCAGCGTCAGCCGAAGGCGCCGTTTTCGCTGCGGCTTCTGGCTCGGCGGCGCGGCCGGATGCTTTTGTTCGCGTGCTACTTTGACTGCCAAATGGTTCACAGCGTTTCCCTCCTGTTTCTCCTCACCTATTTTCTCAGCCGCGCGGCAGTTTTTCAGCAATGCGGAGTTTGGCTGAACGGGCGCGGCGGTTCCGTTCCACCTCTTCAGCAGAAGGAACGACCGGTTTTTTTGTAATAATTTTCAACACAGGGCGGTAGTCATTGGGGGGAACTGGAAGCCCTGGAGGCAATGGCGGGTTCTCGCTTGCTTTTTTAAACGTCTCCTTGCAAATGCGGTCTTCGAGCGAATGAAACGTAATGACGCTCACCCGTCCTCCCGGCGCCAACAAGTCAATCGCCTGCTCAAGCGCTTCGCGAAACGCCTCGAGCTCATCGTTGACTGCGATGCGGAGCGCCTGGAAAATGCGTTTGGCCGGATGTCCGCCGCTGCGGCGCGCCGGCGCTGGAATCGCCTCCTTAATGACCTCAACGAGCTCCCCGGTCGTTTCAATCGGCTTCTCGCGCCGCACCTCCTCGATTTTGCGCGCCACTTGCTTTGAAAATTTTTCTTCGCCGTACCGGAAAAAAATGCGCACAAGCTCCTCATATGGCCAACGGTTGACGATCTCCGCCGCCGTCAGCTGCTGCTTGCGGTCCATCCTCATGTCAAGCGGCGCGTCGTGCTGGTAGCTGAAGCCGCGCTCCGGCTCATCGAGCTGCGGCGATGAAACGCCCAAATCAAACAGCACGCCGTCGACGGCAGCGACGCCGCGGGCGGAAAGCTCCTCTTGCAAAAACCGGAAGTTGCGGTGCACAAACTGCACTTGCTGGCCATAACGGGCGAGCCGTTCACGCGCATACGAAATGGCGGTTTCGTCTTGATCAAAGGCAAACAGCTTTCCGCGCTTTGAGAGGCGGGAAAGCAAATAGTCGCTATGACCGCCGCCGCCCAACGTACAATCGACATAGACGCCGTCCGGGCGGATGTTCAGTCCGTCAACCGCTTCTTTTAACAGCACCGTTGTATGTTCAAACACATGTCCACCACCTTTGCTGCTTCCAAACGCTGCTTCCTTATTATATCGCAAAGACGGACAAAATTTTAGCTTTTTTTGTAAAAAAACGTCCCTTTTTGTTTATTTTTGTCGGACATCCCCAGATGGAGCCATTAGTTCCAACCTCCTTTTACTTTTATTTCCAAACCTGTGGCGATTGTTTTGTTACTATTTCATTCCACAAAAAAAAAATCCTGCTCGAAACAGGATTTTTCTTTTCGACTTTTTCTTTGAAAAAGCTTTATATATATACAATTTTATGCATTCCGTTTCCAGGGGCGTCGATCAGCGAAAGTTTTTTTACAAAATCAAATCCGTAACGATTCACGTAGTAAAACACGTTCCAAACCCGTTCCTGAGGCGCTCCGTTCGGCCGCAGCGCCGTTTCGACGCGCCAAAACTTGCGCCATGTCGTCTCATGTTTGCGCAAAAGCGCCCGCTCCAACGTTTGCTGAAGAAACTCGATTTGTGACTGAATGATGGCGGCATTTTTCGCCACCAATCCTTCCAATCCGCGGTCAATCTCCATGCCAAGCGCGCGCAGCGGCTGATGCGCCGCCTCGATGTCGGCTTTCGCTTTCGCAAACGCCTTGGCAAGCGGAACTTCAGCCGTCTCCTTCCGCCATCGCTCCTTGGCCGCTTCGAGCCGCCCGGCCAATACGTCGGCGGCTTCGAGACCGAGATCAGCGAGATCGGTTTGCAGCGAACGGCCGACGATCGTCGCCTGCAGGCGCGGCGCCACCGGCGGCATTTCGAATCCGAACAGCGAAAACGCCTCCTTCAACTCCGCCCAATAGGCGATTTCTCCCGGGCCGGCGACAAAAGCGAGCGTCGGCAGCAAATACTCTTGCATAAGCGGACGAGTGACAACATTGTTGCTTAAACAGTGCGGCTTCGTCTCGGCAAGCTCAAGCAGCTGCTGTTTCGCAAAGACGATATGCCCGGCCTTGTCGCGGAACGCGCCGCGCTCTTCGTCATAGTGCAAAAGCAGGCGCTCATGGCCGTTGTAATAAAACAAGTTGGCCGCGTTGGGCGCTATCTCAATGAGCGGCGCATACCCGAGCGCGCGCAGCGCCTCTTGCTGCGCCAACACGACCGATGTCACGCTGCGATGGCGGTCAATGAGCGCGGCGAAAAAACGGCGCTCAAGAAGGCGCACCGCCGCATCGCCGGCATTCAAGACAACCAATCCGTCAGCAGCAAACAGGCGCAAGACAATCGCCGCAAAAAAGTCGACAAACGTGCGCGCCTCATCCAAACATGTCTTGAGAAAGGAAAGCAGTTCGTTCGTCGCGTCCGTCTCCCCGTACGTTTTCACGACACGTTCGATCCACGCGCCGGCAAGCTCATGATCAAGCGGGACGTCGGCTGCCATCCGCCTTTCCTTCCGCTTGTGCGGATATAGCGCTTTCCTCACTTCGCCGCCCTCTACCACATACACATGGTCGATTTCCGCGATGTCATGATCCTCGCCGGCGATCCAAAACAGCGGCACGACCGGCACGCCAAGCTTCCGTTCCTGTTCTTTGGCGAGCTGGATGATGGTGATGATTTTATAGATCGTATAAAGCGGACCGGTCAACAGCCCGGCTTGCTGTCCGCCGACAACAACGACGCTGTTCTCCTGCCGCAGCTTGTCGATATTGTGCATCGTCGCCCTGCTTGCCGAGAACCGACGGTGATAGGCGTCTAAATAATCGGCAAGCCCGCTCCGGTCGTATGTCCGTTTTTGCAAATGAGACAACCGGCGGCGAAACGCCTGATCATCAGCCCAAACGTAGTCAAACCCTTTCTCAGCCGGAAACGCGCCGGTTATGTAATCGGCCGCCAGCTTTGTCGCCGCCGGCAGCGGAATTTCGTGAACCTCCATGGCGAAAACTCCCTTTCTTATGTATTCTTTCATGAGTATAGCACGTTCGGCGCCAAGAGGAAAAAATGATTGCTCAAAGGACGGCAGCGATGCGCGCCATCATGCCATAGACGAGCAGGCCGGCGTAAAGGGACGCAAAAATGAGAAAACTGGCCCGCCAAAATAGACGAAACACCGCCGCCAGGTGAAAATCCGCCTTTTTCCGCCAGTAGCCGAGTGCGATGGCGGCGTGCAATCCGAGCAAAAAGAGAAGAAGATGGACAAAATATGACTTTCCGAACAGCACGGCAAGCAAAAAATAGACGGCGGCGATGAAAAACGCGGTCGCCGCGTTGACCGCCGCGTAAAACGCCGCCCGTTTCCGCCCGCCAAACAGGCGCATGGCCGCATAGACGAGCCAAAACAGCAGCAGCGGCAGTGTGACGAATGTCGCCAACACCGGCGCGAGCCAGTCACCCATCGCGGCTCCCCCCTTCCTTCCCTTTCAGCGCGCAATACACAAAGCGGACGAGCGGCAACGCAACGCCGCGCGCTTCCCCTTGCTTCAGCACATAGCCTAAAATGGCGTCAATTTCCGTCCGACGCCCGTTTGCCACATCCATATACATCGACGAATAATTGTCCGCCGTGTTCCGGCATATATGAACGATCCGCTCCCACGCCCGTCCGGCGTCACGAAGCGGCAACACCCGCCGCACTTCATCAAACAGCTGCGCCATCATGTCCCGATACGGCGCCACCTCAAGAAGCTCGCCGTTTTTCACTTGCAACAGCGCCGTCAACGGGTTGATGACCGCATTGACGACAAGTTTGTCGACAAGAATGCGCTCCCAATCGTCCGCCCATTCAATGGGAAACTCTCGATCTCTAGCCAGCCCGGCGGCCGCAGCAGGCGACCCATAGAAGGGGGCGAGCGTCAGTTTGCCGGCGCCTGTGTGCGCAACCGTCCGATCGTCAAGCTTGAACGCGCCGTGCTCCACAACGCCGACGACGATGTTTTTGTCAGCAAAAACAGACAGCTGTTCGAGATGGCTCATCCCGTTTTGCAAAAAAACAATCGTGCCGACGCGGCGGAACGAATCACGCCGGGAGCAGACATCCGCCACATCATATTGTTTAACCGTCACAAACACAAGCGGCTCAACGAGTTCCGCCCCGGCAAACGGCCTTGCTTGAACGGCAGTCTCCGTTGTTTTTCCTTCTTTTTTCAGGGCGACGCCGCATTCAGCAAGCTGCCTCGCCTGAGACAAGCGCCTTGTATACACCGTGACCTTATGGCGCCGCCCGAGATAAGCGGCAAGAAGCAGGCCGACCGCCCCGCCGCCGACAATGCCAATGTTCACATGTCTCCCCCGCTTTCCCGCCAAATTGCGTTAGCCTTATTTTAGCAAATGTCCCCGTCATCCGTTAAGAAAAAAAAGCCGGCCCAAAGGCCAGCTTTTATCCTTCCCCGACGCCCTCAGCCGCCGGCTCCGTTTGTTTTTCGGCGCCCGCCACCATTTTCCGCGCCCGCTCCATAATGGCGAGCAACGTTTTATACTCCTCTTGGACGGCCGCCAGCTGCTTTTGCAACGCTTCCTTTTCCATTTGCAGCTTTGTCACCATTTGTTGCAGCTGCTCCATATCGTTTTTTAACGCCCGATTTTCATCCGCTGTCCGCCGGGCGTCGCGCGCTTTTTGCCCTTCCGCTTGCAAAAAAGCGAGCACTTCCGTCCATGACAGTTTGCTCTCTGCTGCCGCTTCCATCTCCGTTTGTCCCCCGCCTTCTTTTACCGATGCCGCCTCTTTTTTTCGCGTTTTCCGTTCTTGCTTTGCCTGTTCAATTTCCTCTTTATACTGCTTGCGAACGTACGAATTCCAGCGGAACCCGCACGCTGCCGCTGTCCGCGACAAGCGCCGCCCCACCTCAGCAAACGCTTCTAGCTGGGTGCCGCCCTCGCGAATATATTGAAGCACAACGTTGGCCAACAGTTCATCTTCCTCTTTCGTCCAAGCGTCCTGGCGTACTCCGGTCATCTCCCTTCCCTCCTCATCGCCGCTTTGTCATTATATGTATGCGGCTAATAGAAACAGTAGAAGGAAAAAATTACTGCTTGCGAAAAAAAGGACGCAACGCCTGTTCATGTTCAACCGACCCCCATAGTGCGGCGCAGCGGTCGATTTCAGCGAAAAATTGCTCACGAAACCAAGCTGTTCGCCATTTTTCGCCCGCTGCCGCCTTATAGGCTTCTAAAACAGCGAGCGACCGCGCGGCATAAAGGGCGAGCCGCGCCTGCCATTGCTCGCGCCAGTGGTCAGCCGCCAAGACCGCATCAGCCCACCCGCACGCTTCCATATCTTCCGCTGTCATCGGTTCAGCGCGCAGCAATAGATCGAGGGCCCGCGCGTACGGCAGTTTGCCGAACAGCATCGAGGCGCCGCCCCAGCCGGTTGTGATGCCGAGCCGCCCTTGAATGAACCCGATTCGGCTTCCTTCTTTGACAAAACGGAAATCGCAGGCCGTCGCCAGCTCGCAGCCCCCTCCCATCGCGGCGCCATTGACGAGCGCGGCCGTCGGTTTCGGAAACGTCAGCAGCCGGTAGAGCACCTCCCCCATGCGCGTCAGCATCTGTTTCGCCTCAGCGCCGCGCAAAGGCCCGAACTCGTGTAAATCGCCGCCCGAGCAAAAAGCCTCATCGCCAGCGCCCGTGATGGCAAATATTTTGACCCGCTCATCCGCTTCCGCCTCGCTCAGCGCTCCCTCAAGCGCCTCCATCACTGCAAAATTGACTGCATTCCGTTTTTCGGGACGGCAAATCGTAAACAAGGCGACGCCGTCACGCTGCTCCATCATCGCTTCCATCAGCACTCCTCCTTTATTTTATGACAATTGGTCATCGTCCCCCCTTTTTCCTGCCAGCAGCGAAAAAAACAAACGCGTGGACGTACGTTGTCGATTGTTCACTGCCAATAAAAAAGGCTGCCCGCTTTTCGGACAGCCTGTCGCTTGATGTCGGCCATTATTTGTTGACGACATCTCTTCCTTTGTACGTACCGCATGCTTTGCAGACGCGGTGCGCCAATTTCCATTCGCCGCAGTTCGGGCATTGCACCATGCCCGGCACTTGCAGTTTAAAGTGTGTACGGCGCAGTCGTTTTCTCGTTTTCGATGTTCTTCTAAAAGGTACTGCCATCGTTTTCCACCTCCTTGTCCGGCACATTCAGCGTATCGCTGCCGACGGGCAGCCGCTTGTTCAAGGCAGTCCGCCGGCAGGCAAGGCAGCTGCCGGACGGTGCGCGTTCTGGTCGGCGCCATCGGCCGGCAACGCCGGTCAGCCATCAGTTTCTTTCGTTCCATCAAAAAACTTAGCCAATCCTGCCAGACGAGGGTCGACCTTGTTCGCCGCCCGCTCTTCCAGCGTTTTTTCCCATTGTTCTTCCGTGAGAACGTCCCATCCTTCCCCGTGTTGCGGCGCCCCGTCAGCCCCCGGGTTGTCGGCGATGAGCTGCAGCGGGATTTCAAGCAGGATGAGCTCGCGAATAATTGGGTTTAAATCAACCGTGTTTCCAGTTACGATATGGGTGTCTTCATCCGTTTCAGCGACGTCGCCGCCATCAACAAAAAACGTTTCCGTCGTCTTGATGGAAAACGGGTGTGTCACGTCGACGAGCGTCCGCGAACACGGCAATACCATCGTTCCTGACAGCGTCAAATGAAATGTAAACTTTGTCGAACCGACGTCCGCTTTCCCTTGAACGCGGACAAGCGAAATATCGCGGATCAACGTGTCGATTTGTTTCAAATCAGACACGTCAACCGTCTCGTCAATCGCCATTTCCTTGTGCTGAAAACGGCGAAGCTGTTGAACCGTCCATTTCATACAATCACCTCAAGGCAACGAGTAAAATTATACGTTCCGTTTCTATTTTTGTCAATGTTTTTTCTTTACAACCATCCGGACGCCTGAAAAAAGAAGAGGCAACAGGAAAGGCATACTTCCATCATTTCCAAAATTCCGTTGCTTGCATGCACATATGCCTCCGGCGGCTCGACGCGTTCCGCCAAAACCGGACGACAACATCACGACGCCCTTCCTAGGTTGATCTTTGCCGCCGCATGTTCCATACTAGATGAGAGACAGGAGGTGCGCTTATGACGAGCCATCGTTTCAGCGCCGAACGACGTCCGTTCCATGGGGGGAAGCGGCCATGAAAGCTGTTGGCGTGATCGTCGAGTACAATCCATTTCATAACGGCCATCGATATCACTTGCAAGAGACGCGTGAAAAGACAGGAGCGGACTGCCTCGTCGCCGTCATGAGCGGAAATTTTCTGCAACGCGGCGAGCCGGCCATTGTTTCAAAATGGGCGCGGGCCAAAATGGCGCTGGCAGCCGGCGTCGATCTCGTCATTGAACTGCCATATGCCTTCGCCGTTCAGGCGGCGGAGCGATTTGCCGATGGAGCGGTGCGGCTGCTCGATGCCCTCGGCTGCGAAGAGCTTTGCTTTGGGAGCGAATCCGGCGACATTGCTGCTTTTTTAGCCGCCGCGAAGACGTTGTTTGCGCAAAAAGAGGAGTTTGACGCCCTCGTCCGCGCCGAACTTCAGCGTGGGCAAAGCTTTCCGAAAGCGAATGCCAAGGCGTGGGATCAGCTCCGCTCCGTCCCGCTTGATTTGGCGCAGCCAAACAACGTGCTCGGATTAGCCTACGTGAAAGCCATTTGGCGGCACAAGCTCTCCATCATGCCGCGCACGATTCCCCGCCTCGCCGCTGGCTATCATGACGAGTCGTTTTCCCATCCATCGATCGCCAGCGCCACAAGCGTGCGAAAGACGCTGCGACAAACTGGGCAGCTTGCGTCGATTGCGCCATACGTCCCTCCAACGACGCTCGAGCAGCTGCGCCAATACCGGCAAACGTATGGGCGCTGGCATGATTGGGAAGCGTATTTTCCGCTCTTGAAGTATCGGCTGCTGACGGCAACCAAGGAGGAACTGCGCCGCACGGCCGGAATCGAGGAAGGCGTGGAGCACCGGTTGAAAGAAAAAATTACCGTTGCCGAAACGTTCGCTTCTTTCATCGCCGCCGTCAAAACGAAACGGTACACGTGGACAAGGCTGCAGCGAATGTGCGCGCACGTGCTGACCAACTTCACAAAGGAAGAACAAACGAAGACATCCGATCCTACATACATCAGGCTGCTCGGCATGAGCGAAACCGGCCGCCGCTACTTGCAGCGGGTGAAAAAAGAGCTGGCGCTGCCGCTGATTACGAAAGCGGCTAAATTGAACGGCGATCCGCTTTACGAGCAAGAAAAAAGGGCGGCCGCCGTCTATGCAGCCGCCCTTCCTGAGCCGCTGTACAGCGCCGCGCTCAAAGAAGAATACGCAACGACCCCCATTTACGCTTCCGGCATGGAGCGCAAATAACGGATCGCATCTTCAAACGTATCGACCGGGACGATTTTCATGTTCGTCCCGATTTTTTTCGCGGTCTGCACCGCCTCCCGGTAGTTCGATGACGGGGAGCCATGTTCATTCGGAGCGAAAAACACTTCCGCCCCCGCGCGGTCAGCGGCCACGACTTTTTGTGAAACACCGCCGATCGGGCCGACTTGCCCATGAATGTCGATCGTTCCGGTGCCGGCAATGTTATGGCCTTTCGTCATATCTTCTTCAACGAGCTGATTGTAAATTTCAAGCGAAAACATCAGCCCCGCCGACGGACCGCCGATCTGTTCCGAGTCAACGTCAACCGGCGGGTCGGTGCGGACGTCATAATCGGTCATGAGCGTCACCCCAAGGCCGATTTGGTTTGGATGGTGCGGGAACGGCTTCAGCCGGAGCTCGACCTCCCGCCGCTCCCCCTCGCGGACAAACGCGATGCGGACGCGGTCTCCCTCTTTTTTCTTCCGAATGTAGTCGATGATTTGCTCCGACGTTGTCAACGGCCGGCCGTCGACCGCGGCGAGGCGGTCGCCGGCCTGCAAGCGTCCCTCCGCCGGCATGTCAGGGAGAACGTTCATCACATACACACCTTTCGGCTCATATGAAACCGGCTTTCCAGCGTGCCGGTAAGCGACGACAATCGCCGCTTCCTTTGACTGTTCCATCAGTTCTAGCTGACGCATCGTATATTCTTTGTCGCTTTCCCCTTCCTGTTTAATCTCTTCAACCGGATGCAGCTCATAAAACGGGCGGATATGGGCGAGCAAGTACGCGATGACGTTCGCCCGCCCCATGCGGACCGTCGTCAACATGAACGCCCCCGCATCGCGGTCGCCGTGCTCGACATGAACAAGCGGCGTTAACTTTTGCGCGCTTCCCGGCATCGTCACGTAATACGGCAATTTCATAAAAATAAGCAAAACGGCAAGGACGGCGCCAAAGAAAAACGCCGCTATATACGTTCGTTTCTTCATTGGTGCTTTGGCTCCTTCCACTGTTCAATCGCTTGGCGGATCGCCCCGGCTTGTTTCCGCGCTTCCTCTTCGCCGCGGGCAATAATGTCTTCGATATGGGTGAACGCCCGCGAGCTGTATTGCTCTACGCGCGGCCGGATCATCACGTCCGAGGCGAGTTCCCGATGGGCGACGAGCTCGGCTTGCAAAATATCAAGGCTCTGCCAAATGACATCCACAAGCGAGGCAATTTCCGCCTCTTTGTTCAACGGGGCGACATCGACCGCGATGACAAGATCAGCCCCCATCGCCCGAACGACCGATACCGGCACGCGGTCCACGACACCGCCATCAACAAGCAGCCGCCCGTCCACCGCCGCGGGCACAAAAATGCCGGGGATCGAGATGCTCGCCCGCACAGCCTGGGCCGCATCCCCTTGCCGAAACACGACTTTTTCCCCCGTCTGCAAATCAGCGGCGATGACCGCCACCGGCGGAGAAAGCTCTTCAATCCGCCTCCCTTTCGTCAACAAACGAATGAATTCGGTGATGCGCTCACCGGCGATCAGCCCCATTTTCGGCACCGTCCAATCGAGAAAATCGTTGCGCCGGAACGACTTGGCGAGCCGATAAAGGCGGCTGAGGCCGTGGCCGCTCGCATAAAGGACAGCCACAAGCGCGCCGATGCTGCTGCCCGCCAAATAAGAAATAGGGATTCCTTCCTCCTGTAGCACTTTCAATACGCCGAGGTGAGCAAATCCGCGCGCGCCCCCTGACCCGAGCGCCAATCCGATCTTCGGCGGCACGATTCTCCCCCCTTTGCTGCGGCGCTCCCTCGCTTTCATCTTATGGTCTAAACCGCCCCCCTATGCTCGTATATTAGGTTATATGAGGTTGTACCGCGCAAGGCCGCACGGCAAAAAAAAGGGGGGGAGAACATTGAAGCGAAACTGGGGAGCGAAACTGAAAACGGCGCTGCTCGCTTCCGCTGTGACGTTATTCGCCTTTTCGCTCATTTGTTATCCAAAACAGTCGCTCCAAGCATCCATTCGCGGGTTAAATATGTGGTGGGAAGTCGTGTTCCCGTCGCTCCTGCCGTTTTTCATTGTCTCGGAGCTGCTCATCAGCTTTGGCGTCGTTAGCTTTCTCGGCGTCTTGCTGGAGCCGCTGATGCGCCCGCTTTTTCGCGTCCCAGGCGTCGGCGGGTTTGCCTGGGCGATGGGGATGGCATCCGGCTACCCGTCGGGGGCGAAGCTGACCGCCCGCCTGTATCAAGAAAAACAACTGTCGACCATCGAGGCCGAGCGGCTCTCTTCGTTCACCAATTCTTCCAACCCGCTATTTATATTTGGGGCTGTTTCAGCTGGGTTTTTTAACAATCCGCAGCTTGGTTTGTTGCTGGCCGCCTCCCATTATTTAGGGAACATTGCCGTCGGACTAGTGATGCGCTTTCACGGCATCCGGAAAGAACGGGGGCAGCCGAAGCGGCGGCCGCGCTCGTTTTCGCTCCCGTATGCGCTGCGCACGCTCCACAAAACACGGCTGAAGAATGAACAGCCGCTTGGCAAGCTGCTCGGCGATGCCGTCCGCTCTTCCGTTCAAACGTTGTTGATGATCGGCGGCTTTATTATTCTCTTTTCCGTCGTCAACCAATTGTTGTATATGATGCACTTGACCGAGCAGCTCGCCCCCTTGCTGCGCCAGCTGCTCCGGCTCGTCCAGCTTCCGGAGCAGCTTGATATTCCGATTTTTTCCGGGTTGTTTGAAATTACGCTCGGCAGCCAAATGATCAGCCAGACAGATGAAGCCGAGCTGCTGGAAAAGGCGGTGGCCGTCAGCTTCGTCTTGGCTTTCGGTGGCTTTTCCGTTCAAGCGCAAGTGGCCAGCATTCTCGCTGAGGCCAACATCCGCTTTCAACCGTTTTTCATCGCCCGTTTTCTGCATGGAGTTTTTGCGGCTTCATTTACATATTTGCTTTGGGAGCCGTTGTACCTTCGGGCAGCAGGCAACGAAACCGGCAACATTCCGGTGTTTTGGCACGCCGCCGCAGAGAGCGTCTGGCACGAAAGATGGCAATGGCTGCAGCACTATGGGCCGCTGGCCACGATGCTGTTTCTGTGCCTTTATATATGGCTCGCCGCCAACGCAAGCAACAAAACGCGCGGACGCTTGTGACTGCCCGCGCTGCCGGCCCCGCGGCGCCATCCGGCCGCCGGGGCGGCTCTCGATGCTTTTGCATCCCGCTTCTCCGCCGGCAAAATAAGGGATCGGCGGATCGGTTCCGCCCTTGGACAGAACAGCCTTTTCCTAGCCGTCAATCGGCGGCCATCGAGGCGAATTTCCGCTTCAGGGCCGCCTCGACAACCGGCGGCACAAGTTCGGAGATGTCGCCGTTATATTTAGCGACCTCCTTGACGATGCTTGAACTCAAAAACGCATACTGGCTGTTCGTCATCATAAAAAACGTTTCAATGTTCTTGTCCAAGACGCGGTTCATCGATGTAATTTGCATTTCATACTCGAAGTCAGACACCGCGCGCAAACCGCGCAAAATGGCGGTGGCGTTTTTGCTGCGGGCATAGTCGACAAGCAGGCCGTGAAACGATTCGACATGCACGTTTTCTAGCGTCCGCGTCACCTCGCGCAGCAGCTCCATCCGCTCCTCAACCGTAAACAGCGGCTTTTTCGAGGAATTGTTTAACACCGCCACATAAACTTTGTCAAATACTTTTGCCCCCCGTTTGATAATATCCAAATGCCCGTATGTCACCGGATCAAAGCTCCCCGGGCAAACGGCAATGCTCGCCATCGCGTTCGTCCCCTTTCTGTTCGTCAGTCCGGCGGTAAATAGTGACGCCGGTGATGCCGTATGTTTCCCGCTTCCACTGCTTCAAGCGGCCGACTTCTTCCGGCAGCTCGGCCTCAGCCAAATGTTCGGCAACGACAACGCCATCGTCCTCCAACAAATCGTGGCTGGCGATAAACGATAACAGCGCCGGCCACTTTTTCTCCTTGTACGGAGGATCGAGAAAGATGACGGAAAAGCGCAGGCCTCGCTTCGCCACCGCCCTCAACGCCCGCTCGGCGTCGTTGCGGTAAATTTCCGCCCGGCGCTCAAGTCCACAGGCGGCAACGTTTTTTCGGACCGTCTGCACGGCCTTTCCGTCATGATCGACGAAAATGACGCGCTCAAGCCCGCGGCTGAGCGCTTCGATGCCCAAGCCGCCGCTGCCGGCGAACAAATCGAGGCCGATGCCGCCGGCGAAATACGGGCCGATCATATTAAAAACCGCTTCTTTCACCTTGTCGGTCGTCGGCCGCGTCGACAATCCTGGAACCGCTTGCAGATGCCGACCTTTGCATGTTCCGGAAATGACTCTCATTGCGTTCACCTAATTCGTTGTTTTCATGGTCGTCTTATCATGTTTATTATAGTCAAACTTGAGAATTTTTCATAGCCGCGTGTATAGAAATCAGAAAACCGTCCATAATGAGTAATGGCAACACCGTAGATGGCGTTGTTGCCAATGACGGAGAAGACTTACGTTTCCCCATAAGTTCTTCCTCCGGTTTCTCCTCTCCCTTTTCTTTTTCTTTCCGTTCCCTGTTCCGCCCCGCGCGGAGGCAAGGAATTGGAAAGGGCCTTGCGGATCGTTTGTCCGCAAGGTTTTTTTTTTGATTGCAATTTCTGCAATGGACCGGTAAAGTTATGAATGGACGATGATCGCAAGGAGGACCGTACATGATCCAGCGTTTTATCGAACTTGGCGAAGGCTATTCCGATATATATGAGCTGATGGAGCTGGCGCGCGCCAACCGCCACCGTTTATCCGGCTTTTTTGCTTTCCATACGGTGAAAAAAGGCCAGGCGGTCGTCTCCTTGGTTGTTGTGCTCCACCCAACCGACCCGGGCGACTTTCAACCGCTTTACATTTGCCGTGAAGGTGTTCCCGATCCCTCCGTCAAACCGAACAAACGGTACGATTTGTTTGCGGAAACCGCGAAAGAGCTTGGCTTTGGCGTCATCCATCTCGACGTCAAGCCGTCAACGATGTTCGCGGAACTCGACTTATATTATCAGCACTTAATCGGCATTATGCGAATGAACCGCTTCATCCCGCCGCTCCAATAGCCAAAAAAAGAGCAGGGCTAAGGCCCGCTCTTTTCTTTCATCCAAGCGGATACGGGGAGTCTTTCTCTTTTTCCCCTTTCGATTCAAACTCCAGCTTTAAAAACGGACGATACGACGGCTCAACGCGTTTGACGAACGGGAGCGCCGCCAGTTTTTTCATCACATGGTCGACTTGCTCCATGTCGCAGTACAGAACGGCATATTTCAGCCGCTTTGAAATATAGTGAATGTTGCCGAATTTGCGCAGCTGCTTCCCGTATTTCAATGAATGAAGCCAAACGATAATCCCTTGCCGTTTTGGAAACATAGTCCTTTCCCCTTTTTCTATGCTCGGCAGCCGCAGCCTCCGCCGGATCTGCAGCCGCCGGAACAGCCGGCTGACAGGAAGTACGGGTTCCCGGTCGGCACTTTGACATGTTCCGAGACAGCCTTGCCGATCAACACGCTAATGTCATCAAGCAGCTGTTGCAGCGCTTTTTCCGACTCTTTAAAAGCGGCCACCGTCTCATGCAAATCAAGCTCCCGTTTCGCCTCACGCACTTCTTTCATCACGTTGCGGTAATCGGGATGGTATTTGCCGAAGCGCTGCACCTCCTCATACCGCTCTTTCAGCTTGACGAAACGGGCGATCAGCTGCTGAGCGCGGCGGTCTTGTTTGAGCCGCCGAAACGCGCGGCGGTATTCATCCGCCACCTCCGACTCGACAACCATTTTCGCCAACGATTCTGCTTTATCCAAAATCTCGATGCGCTCGAGAGTAGCGATCCTCACAAATATAGCACCTCCATCTTTCATCATACCATGAATAAAAGGAAAATGGAAAGGGAGGAGATCATGAAGGAAAAGAAGAGCGCAAAAAAAAAAAGACTATCCGAAGGCAGAAAGAGACTCTGCCGGATAGCCTTGTCTCCTGTCGAGCTTTACGGGATCGTCACTTCAAATTCATGCATCATGCCGGTCATCTTTCCATCGTTATAGACGAACTCAAGGCGGATCATATGCTTTCCGCTTGGCAGGCCGCGCACGATAAAGGCGGCCGTATACACTTCCGTCATTTTCTGTCCATTGAGATACACGTTGATATGGCCGCCCCCCTCTCCTTTGCGAAACGGAAATTGCGCGGCCAAACATTCCACGAGCACGTCATGCCCTTTCACTTCATATTTGACATGCCATGGGTGATTCGCTGTCGGCGCATGAACAGCGGCCGCTGCCGTCTCCGGCCGTCCGCCGGCATACGCCCATAACAGCACCACACACCCGAACCATACAAGCCATTTCGGCAAAGGCATCACTCCCTTTCAGAACTAGTCTTTGCCGTTTGCCGCCAAATTAGTCGCGCAGCGCTTTAAACATTTGCCACATGAGAGAGGCCATCTGCAACGATTGGGAAATTTTTTCTACTTTATCGGGGATCGTCTGCCCGTAATGGCGCAAGGCGGCCAACTGGAGCGCCGACAGCTCGTGCGGACGGCGAGCGAGCAGCCGGTACCAGCGCGGCTGTTCACGCACAAACGCGCGCAACATCGGGTTTGCCTGCACATATTGCCATACATCTCTTCTCATTGCTACCACCCTTTAGTCTTGGCGAAACGAAAACGGATGCTCCTCTTTGTTGGGCCGTTGCGGACTGGCTCCTTGAAATTCAGACAGAATGCCCTGGATCGCAGCGAGGGCCTGTTGGACGCTTGCCAAGTGTTTTTGCACTTCTGCCGCGTCAAGCTGTCCAAGCATCGCCGCGAGCTTATCAAGCCATTTGCTTGCTCCCTTTTCCTCTCTTTTCTCCTTGCCGCCTGCGTCTCGGTACGGTTCCCATATGTCGTCATCCTCTCCGAACAAGTACCAGTCCTCATACACTTGCTTCCACGTCTTTTTGCCGCTGCGCACCTCTTGAATGAGTTTCGGGTGTTTTTTGACAAACTGTTTGAACTGTTCAACGGAAGGATGCAGAGGCTTGGCCATAACCGTTTTCATCCCTTTCATCCACTCATGCCTATCTGCCATATCATATCGCGCCCAGCAGGCAAAGGTGCGCCCAAATTTTCATAGCGGCGTCAGGAAATTTTGCGTATAATAATCGGCATAAACGCCGACGCCAAGGTGGGTAAATTCCGCATTCAGCATAATTTCCCGGTGCTTTTGGCTGTTCAGCCACCCAACCGTCGCCTCGACGCCATCTACTTGATGAGCGGCAATATTTTCCCCAGCGAGCTGAAATGAAACGCCCAAGGCGCCAAGCCGTTTGGATAAATCGCCGTATTGCGGCGATTCATGGGAGAAGAACTGGTGGTCATGCATATCCTGGCTATGCTTGGCGGCAGCCATGGCGGCTTTGCTGTCCCAGACAAGGGGGGGAAGCTCATGACGGCGGCGGATCAAGTTCGTCCAGTCAAAAATTTGCTTCGCATTGGCCGCATCGACCTGCCGCTGTTCTTTCTCTGACAACGGGGCAGCCGCGGGCAGGCGGCCGCGGTACACAAGCTCATACGGCCGCAGTTTCACAAACGTTTCTGCGTCCATGAGGCGAACAGCGGCCACACGGCCGGTAAACCGGTCGATGTACAGCTGGGCATACGCCTCTCCCACTTTAACGACCGGTCTTGAGGAATAATCTTGTTCCGACAGCTCAAACCGGTACGTCCCGCTGCTTAGTGTAATCTTAATGTTGGACAGGACGGGCATCGTTTGGAAAATCGTCTGCAGACGCTGGCCAATCGCAAACGGCTCGACGTTCACCTTTTCCCCGCCGACTAAAGCCGTGACGATTTTGCCGCCAAGCACCCCGATTTGGAAATACGATTCAGGGCGGCGGCTGTACACCCACCAATCGTAGCCATAAGCTGACGGATCAATTCGATCCGGCGCGCCGAACTGCTTTTTCGCCTCTTGCGCCGGCCGGCCGATCAACGCAGCGACGCCGGCGGTTGCTTTCGGTTCTTTCAGCGTGTATCCATTTGTTTTGGGCTGCTCCGGAGGGCTTTGCGGCGGCGGACTCGGCACAAAATAGTAAAACCCGATCAATAAGAACAAAAAAAGAAAAAACCATTTCACACGGCAACTCCCGCTTTCTGCAACAATCTCCTTATTGCCATTATAGCCGTTTTTCACAGGCAAAAAAAGGGGGCGTCCAAAAAGACCGCCCTTCCCTTCAAGAAACAATGTCTGTCCGTATTCAGTCAATGGACGCGATGTTGTTCAGAAATCTCGCTCAGCGCACGGCCGGCGCTCTCATCCGAATAACGGTTCGTCGCCAAGTCGCCGAGGGCAACGATGCCGACTAAACGGCCGCCTTCAACGACCGGGAGACGGCGAATTTGATGGCGCGCCATGATGTCCGCCGCTTTTTGCACGGAATCGTCCGGCGACACCGTCACCAGCTCGCGGCTCATCACTTCGGTCACCGCCGTTGAACCCGGATGTTTTTCCGCGATGCCGCGCACGACTAAATCGCGGTCCGTAATCATTCCGACGAGGCGGCCTTGATCGACGATCGGAATGGCGCCAACATTAAATTCACGCATTTTTACAGCCACTTCATACATGTTGTCAAGCGGGGTGCAATATTGCACATCCGTCGACATGATGTCCCGCACCGTTTGCATTGTCCGTCTCTCCTTTCTGCTTTTATTGTGCATCCGGCAGCGAGAAAAAATGCAAGCAAAACGGAAACAATGGCAAACAATTCGTTGAAATGCAAACCGTTTTCGTACTATTATAAATGAGGGGACGATTTCCTTTTTGGCACTTTACATACCTGCGTTGTTAGGAGGAAGAAACATGAAATTTGACAATAGCGGTCTTGAAAATCAAACGGTTGAACTGTCCCGCCTTGATGACATCATGGCGCGCCACGGTTTTGTACGCGCGGCGCAGTGGGATTACGAACGGGTCACATACGACCGGAAATACGTGATTAAAGAGGGAACATACTATTTGCGTGTTCAAGGGTACGCGATCGAAGGGGATGTCGACTCGCGCTATGCACTCATTAAACTGCTCACACCGATTTTAGGGAAACATTACTATCCGCATGGCGTTGAATATGGCGAAGATGAGCATTTTCCATCTTCCCTTGTCGGCCAATGCCAAAAAGTATTGGAGCAAGTCAAACGCGAAATTGAAAAGACGAAAGAGTAAAGAAAAAACGCATGAGAGCTCTTTTCTCATGCGTTTTTACGTCGCGACAAGCCGTTTGACCGTCACATCGACCGACTCGGCGCTGTATGGCGTCATCGCGGCGATCTCCTCGGCAATTTGCTGCTGCAGCTGCCGGCAAACCGCGAGCACCGACGCCCCATACCGGACGGATAGCTTCACGCTGATGCGGCAGCGGTCCTCTTGTGAAACAGCTACAAATATTTCGCAATCGTCCATTACAACGTCTTCCCATTCCCGCACACACATCATGACAATCGTCAACAGCGTCGCTTCTACGGCGCTCCGCTTCCGATGCCGGGACGTCTTCACCGCACTCCCCCCGCAGCGTATGAGCTATTTTTGTTATGTTATGCGATCCGGCCGGCCGATGCCACTTACCTCTAAAATCCGAGCACTGCTTTAATCAGCGAGGTCGTCTGCCCACCCGGGTACAGGACGTAAAGAAGCAAATACACGATGACCCCCGTCGAAGCGCTGCCGAACCAAATAATGCTCGTCACCGGCCCAAGCCGGCGATGGCGGGAGCGGCTGTCTTTCAGCCCCGTCCAGATCGTCACAAGGCCAAATACGGCGCCCACTGTCGCCAACATGATATGGAAAATAAGAAACACCGTATAATAGACTTTGACATTCTCCGGTCCGCCGAAGCTCGTATTGCCAATAAACAACGTCCGCGACATGTAAATGATGAAAAACAACAGCGCAAAGACGGCGGCGGCCAACATCACCTTTTTATGCGCTTCCGTCCGTTTGCGGCTGATCAAATACCAGCCGTAAGCAACAAGCAAAGCGCTGATCACGATGCAGCTTGTGCTGATCGTCGGTAAAATCGCCATAGCTTCTCTCCCTTTCCTTCGTCTCTTTATGGCGTATGGCGCCTTACAGTTTCGTCGGCCGCGGCGCCATATCCATGCTCGGTTCTTTTTCTCGTTCTTTCCGATACCACTCGCTAAAAATAAAGAACAACATCACTCCGTATACAATTTCTTGAATAATTTTCATCAATACTCCGCCGAGCTGCTGATCATGAAGCGGGGACATCGACAAAAACATTTGCGGTCCGGTCAAATCAAGCGACGCCAACACCCCCTGCGGCACGCAAAGCGCCAACCCGGTCATCCATGCTTCCGGATCCGTGTACGTCTCATAAAGCGGAGTGCCGGCGAAAATAATGAGCGCACAGGCCGGTGTAAGGAGCATGCCGTCGGCAAAAATATAGCCCATTTTTTTTAATCCGGATAATGTCGTCCATCCGGAAAGTTTATTCACAAGCGGCCACCACATGCAAAACGCGGCGACGAAAATGACCGTAGTGACGACAGCGTGCAAAATCATATTCATTTTAACGGTGTCAAAAATCATCGGCACATGGTAAAGCGAAAACAAGCCGTTAAACAGCAGCAGAGCGATGACCGGCTTCGTCAGCAGCTGAAACGGGCGGCGCACCGCGGCGAAACGGAAGAGGCGCTCATACAGCGGCGCCGGAATGCCTAAAATGAAACATTGCGGCACGATCAAATACAGCACCGCCATTTGCACCATATGAACAGTAAACGACAAATGGCCGAGCAGATCAAGCGGCGAGCCTTTGCATACGTAAAGGAGCGCGATGCCGACCAAAAAGTACGCCTTCTGTTTGCCCGGAACCGGATCATCAAGGCCAAAGCGCTGCCGCCACGGCCCGGTCAACCCGATGTAAAACAGGGCAACTGCCGCCAACACAAGCAAAAAAAGCGGACTCCAAAGCGCAACGGGACCAAACATTTGCAGCGATTGAAACATAGAAATTCCCTCCTGCTCTGTCCTTTTCTCATTATACTACATGCAGCACCCGAAGAGCTATGGAAAAAGGGGAAACCGGTATCTGCACCGATTCCCCCTTTGCTTACCACCAAATGACCGTCGTAAACGCCCACACAAGCAGAAGCATGACAAACACGCCTCCATAAATAAACATAGCCGGAAACTCATGACCTTTATGGCTCATATGCATGAAATAATAAAGCTGAAACGCCACTTGCACGCCAGCTAAAAGCAAAATAAACGGAATGACAAACCAATGGGAAAACTCTTCGTAGCCGACCGCGGCGAAAGAGATGAGCGTCAACAAAATCATCAGCACGAAGGCGATGAGTTGATGGCGCATGTCTTCCGCATTTTTCCGGCGGCGATATGCTAAGTCGATGCGCTCATTTCCGGAGTTCGTTTGGTTCGCCATACGTTCACCCCACCATTCCCATTAAATATACGACGGTAAAAATGAACACCCAGACGACGTCGATAAAGTGCCAATAAAGGCTCGCGACGTAAAACTTCGGGGCATTATATAAGTTTAACCCGCGCTTGGCATTGCGAATCATCAATGTTAAAATCCAAAGCAATCCAAACGCAACGTGGGCGCCGTGCGTGCCGACGAGCGTGTAAAAGGCGGACGCGAAGGCGCTCGTCGTAAACTTATGGCCTTCATGAACATACTCATAAAACTCATAAATTTCCAAGGCCAAAAACCCAGCGCCAAGCAGCACCGTAATGCCAAACCAAAGTTGCATTTTTTGAAAATCAAAGTTTTTCATATGATAAATGGCGTAAACGCTCGTTAAACTGCTCGTTAACAGAAGCATCGTCGCCATAAACACGATCGGCATTTGGAACAGCTCTTCCGCCGAAGGGCCGCCGTTCGTTTTGTCTTTGAGCGCCAAATAGGTGGCGAAGAGAGAGGCGAACATAACCGTCTCTCCGCCTAAAAACAGCCAAAAACCGAGAAACTTATTTTTCCCCTCAAGGGTGGCGCGTTCCGGCGCGGCCGGAAACGTCTCGGCCGTCAGTTTTTCCTCCACGTGCATCAGGCGTTCGCCCCCTTCTTCTCAAGTTCAAGCACTTCCTCTTTATGAATGTGGAAGCCGTGATCATCAATCACCGAGCGCAAGAACATCGCACCGAGCGTAATGAGCAAGCCGAGAACGCCGACCGGCAAGCCCCAAGCCGCCTCTTGATGATACGTAAAACCGAATGCCGCGACAAACAAGCCAAATGAAATGATAAACGGCAAGAATGATGAATTCGGCATATGAATATCGCCAAGCGGCTCGGCCGGCGTCAATTCTTTTTTGCCTTCCATTTTTTCAAGCCAGAAGGCGTCCAAACCGCGCACGAGCGGCAGTTGGGCAAAGTTGTACACCGGCGGCGGCGAAGCGATGGCCCATTCGAGCGTGCGGCCGTCGCCCCATGCATCCCCCGCCGCTTTTTCGCCTTTTACCGTCGTAATCACAATGTTAATAAGTAAAATAACCGTCGCGGCTGCCATAAAGAACGCCCCAACCGTGCTGATCAAGTTGCCGGTTTCCCATCCTTGGTTCGGCAAATACGTAAAGACGCGGCGCGGCATCCCCGTCAAGCCGAGGAAGTGCTGGATAAAGAATGTCAAATGGAACCCGATAAAGAACAGCCAGAACGTAATTTTGCCAAGCGTCTCGTTCAGCATGCGGCCAAACATTTTCGGCCACCAATAGTGCGTACCGGCAAGCAGGGCAAACACAACCCCGCCGACAATGACGTAATGGAAGTGCGCCACGACGAAATAACTGTCATGGTATTGGTAGTCAGCGGCAGCCGATGCGAGCATGACACCTGTGACCCCGCCCATGACGAACGACGGAATAAACGCTACTGCATAATACATCGGCGTCGTAAACTTGATGCTTCCACCCCATATCGTAAACAGCCAGTTGAAAATTTTAATCCCCGTCGGAACCGCAATCGCCATTGTCGCAACGGCAAAGATTGCATTCGCAATCGGCCCCAACCCGACCGTAAACATATGGTGCGCCCATACCATGAATCCGAAAAAGGCGATGAGCACGGTCGCAAACACCATCGACGAATAGCCGAACAGGCGCTTGCGCGAGAACGTCGCGAAAATTTCCGAGAAAATACCGAATGCCGGCAAAACAAGAATGTAAACTTCCGGATGTCCAAACACCCAGAATAAGTGCTCCCAGATAATCGTATTACCACCGGCAGCGGGGTTAAAGAAGTTGCCGCCAAACAACCGGTCCATCATCATGAAAATCAAGCCGACCGTCAGCGGCGGGAACGCAAACAAGATAAGCGCCGACGCCACAAACGTCGCCCACGTGAACATCGGCATGCGCATAAATGTCATGCCCGGGGCGCGCATGTTGATGATCGTGACAAGGAAGTTAATGGCACCCATGATCGTTCCGAAGCCGGAAATTTGCAATCCGAGCGTGTAAAAGTCGACACCGTGGTGCGCTTTCGAAGCGAGCGCTAGCGATGCGTACGACGTCCAACCGGCGTCCGGCGCGCCGCCTAAAAACCACGAACAGTTTAAAAACAGGCCGCCGAAGAAAAAGAGCCAAAATCCGAGCGCGTTCAAGAACGGGAACGCAACGTCGCGCGCGCCGATCTGCAAAGGAACGACGGCGTTCATGAACGCGAAAAGAAGCGGCATGGCAGCCAAGAAAATCATCGTCGTCCCATGCATCGTCAGCACTTCGTTGTACAGCCCGCCGACCAGAAAATCGTTGTTCGGCTTCGCGAGCTGAATGCGGATAAACAATGCTTCAAGACCGCCGAGCAGAAAGAAAATCCCGCCAGCAATCAAGTACAGATGGGCGATTTTTTTATGGTCGACCGTTGTCAAGTAATCCCATAAAACGGCGCCGACACCCTTTTTGCGAGCGATCGTACTCACAGTGAAACCTCCCTTTTATGCCTTATTCCACTTTTAAGCTCATTAAATATTTCGTCAACGCATCAATCTGCTCTTCTGTCAGTTCGCCATATGTACCTGTCATTTTGTTTCCAGGCTTTATGCTTTCGGGATCACGCAGCCATCTTTTCAAGTTTTCTTCATTGTGTTCTAAAATGCCGGCAATCCGTTCACGATCGCCAAAGTTCGCCAAGTTCGGCGCTGTGCGTGCCTGTTCCGGACGCTTGTCTACCGGCGACACGGCATGGCAGCCGATACAGCTTTTGTTGAAAATCGCCTCGCCTTGTTTGGCGACCGGATCTGTCACAACCGGTTTTTTCGCATTTTGCATTTTTTCGACCCATGCATCAAACTCCGCGCGCGGCAGCGGACGCACTTTGAAGTCCATCAACGCATGGGACGGACCGCAAAGCTCCGCACATTTGCCGTAAAAGACGCCGCCGGCTTTATCTGTCGCTTCTTGGTCAAAGACAAGCCAGAACTGGTTTTTGTTGTCCGTATTTGTATCCATTTTTCCGCCGACCGCCGGAATCCAGAACGAGTGTTTGACGTCTGACGCAATCAAGTTAAAATAGACTTTTTCGTCCGTCGGTACAACTAAATCTTGGCTCGTAATAATGCCGTAATCCGGGTACTCAAACTCCCACCAATACAAGTTGGCGCGCACGTTGACCACAACCGTGTCTTTATCACGGTTCTTGTCATTCATCGGCTTGACATCCGCCAGCTTAAACGTCGCCGATACCGTCGGCACCGCCAAAATCAGCAAGAGGATGATTGGAATGACAGTCCAAATAATTTCTAGTTTATGGCTTCCTTCCACTTGCTTCGGAATTTTGTTTTCTTCCCCCTTGCGCCGCCGGAAGCGGATGACAACATAGACGAAAATGATCGCTACAACGACAATGACGAGCACCATGATCGACGTGCTCAGCAACATGAGCGAGTACTGCATGTCCGCTACTTCGCCGGCAGGCTGGAGCGTCGACAAAAACGGCTTGCCGCAGCCGGCGAGCAACAGCGCCATCATTCCAAACAAGGAAAGTAAGCGCCAGTTACGCAGCCCTTTGTTCATAGCCTAATCAAACCCCTCTTTCTTTGATGTAGAAATATATACAAATTCTTTCATGATGAAAGAATTTCAAACGTTTACCATAAGGTGGCGATCACCATCGCCACGAATAGAATTGTCAAATAGTTGAGCGAATAGACGAACATCCATTTCGCCCACTTTAAGTCATCTTTCATTTTCAAGCCCCACAGCCCCAAAAACAGCCAGCCGATGTTCAGCAGCGTCGCGACCGTTAAAAACGGCGCGCCGAGCGAGAACAAATAAAACGGCAGCGGCAGCAAACAGGCCACCCAGACGATGATTTGCCGCTTTGTCATGGCGAAGCCGTGAACGACCGGCAGCATCGGAATGCCGGCGGCGCGGTACTCCTCGCACCTCTTCATCGCCAACGCCAAAAAATGCGGCGGCTGCCATAAAAACATGATCAAAAAGAGAACAAGCGGGACGACATGGAAACTTGGGTCAACCGCGGTCCAGCCGATCACCGGCGGCACGGCGCCGGAAATGCTGCCGACGACAGTGTTGAGCGTATAATGGCGCTTCGTCCAAAGCGTATAGAAAAAGACGTACGTCACCATGCCAATGAGCCCGACAACCGCTGCCGTAACCGTTGTCATGAGCAAGCTCACCGTGCCGACGGCGACCAGGGCAACTCCGAGCCAAAGCACGCGCCGCGGCTCCATCGTTCCAGTTACCGTCGGCCGCACTTTCGTCCGCTCCATATATTGATCGATGTCGCGGTCAATGTAGTTGTTAATGGCGCATGAACCTGCGATGACGAACGCGGCTCCAAACAGCGTAAAAAACACAAGATGCAAATTCTCCAAAAAGTGCTCTCCAGTAAAATAAAACGCCAGCCACATTCCGGCAAACGTCGTGATCAAGTTCGAATTAACAATCCCGATTTTGACAACTGCCGACAATTCTCTCCAAATCGTCTTTGCGCTTGCCTGCGAACGATGGCGAGCATCGGCCGCGGCCCCATGCACCGCTTTCAAATCGGCCATTTCTCCTGTTCCTCCTCATTGCGCCGCCCAGCAGGCGCCATGATCTTAGCTCTGATGCCCGAAAATGCAAAAACAAAAAAGCAAAAAAGAACAAAAGCAACCCCAGCTCTCTATTATATTAAATCACATTTTTTCTTATCATGTGAACTTTTTTTGAATAATTTGTGTCAAATTTTTGAATCCGTTAGGCGAAACCGGCCCGTTTGCCTATCCCATTAATATTTCTAGCAAACTTAATCGACTTATTCAATATGCAAACGTCATTTTGTGTTTCCGGCCGCCATCGTGTAAAATAGATTTGGCTTGGCGACACGGTTTGCAATAAAATCCATCACTTTACTAATATGGACAAAATCACAATTTCTCAATACAAGAAGGTGAAGATTTTGCAACGTTCATTAAAATGGTTTGCTTCGGCAACAACGCTGGTGATGCTGTTTGTGCTGATCGGCGGGGCGCTCGTGACAAAAACGGGCTCCGGCATGGGATGCGGCCGGTCATGGCCGCTGTGCAATGGTCAATGGGTGCCGGACAACATCACGCCAGAACTCGTTATCGAACTGAGCCATCGACTCGTTTCCGGCCTTGCCGGCATCATGGTGCTCATTCTTTCCGTTTGGGCATGGCGGGTCATCGGCCATATGCGGGAGACAAAGTTTTTGGCAGTCGTCTCATTCGTTTTTCTCGTCCTGCAAGGATTAATCGGCGCCGCCGCGGTCGTCTGGGGGCAGTCCGATTTTGTGTTGGCCCTGCATTTCGGCATTTCGCTCATCTCATTTGCCGCTGTGCTGCTGTTGACGCTGCTCATTTTTGAAGCGGACAAAACGTTTTCCGCCGTCTCGCTTACGCTTGACAGGCCGATGCGGTTTCACATTTACGGCATCATCATTTACTCGTACATTGTCGTCTATACCGGGGCGCTCGTCCGCCATACGAACGCCAGCCTTGCCTGTCCGAGCTGGCCGCTGTGCGCGAAAACGCGTCCTTTCCCGGTGCAGTTTCACGAATGGGTGCAAATGGGCCATCGGCTGGCGGCGGGGCTGATCGTCATCTGGATCGCCATCGCGGCGCTGCACGCCATCCGTCATTACCGAAGCCAACCGGTTATCTACTATGGATGGATCATTGCTCTTTTTCTCGTCCTCGCCCAGATGACAACTGGGGCGCTCGTTGTGTTCACTCAGTTGAACTTATACGTGGCTCTGGCGCACGCGTTTTTTATCTCCTGCCTGTTCGGCGTGCTCAGCTACTTGCTGCTCTTGGCGCTGCGCACCCGCCGTGCGCCGGGAAAAACGATGGCTCACCCGCCCGAGGAAACAGCGCCAACCGTGCTGAAATGGCGGTAATCCGCTGCAGAGAAAAAGGGATGCCCACAAAAACGCGGACATCCCTTTTTCATTATTTGGATAGCTCAATCAGCAAGTCGCCCGCCTGAATGGCATCGCCGCTTTTGACGTAAATGTCTTTGACAATGCCAGCAAACGGCGCCTGCACCGTCGTTTCCATTTTCATCGCTTCCGTGACCATCAAATGGTCGCCTTTATCGACTTTTTCCCCTTTTTCGACGAGCACTTTTACGACCGTCCCCGGCATTGTCGCCGCAATGTGGTTTGGGTTCGTCCGGTCCGCCTTAATACGCTCGACGACCGCAGCTTTAATGCTTTCGTCACGGATGACGACTTCACGCGGCTGGCCGTTCAGCTCGAAGTAGACGACGCGCGTGCCATCGGCCTGCGGCTGGCCGATCGACACGAGCTTGACGATGAGCGTTTTGCCGCGTTCAATCTCCACTTCAATTTCCTCGCCGAGGCGCATGCCGTACAGGAACGTCGGTGTATCGAGCACGGAAATATCGCCGTATTTTTCGACCGTGTCGGCATATTCTAAAAACACTTTCGGATAAAGCGCATAGGCAATGGCGTCAAAGTCGGTCACTTCGCGGCCGAGCTTGTCATACAGCTCCCGCTTGATTTGCTCGAAATCAACCGGCTCAAGCAACTCGCCCGGACGAACGGTGATCGGTTCGCGCCCTTTCAAAATAATGCGCTGCAACTCTTTCGGGAACCCGCCGTGCGGCTGGCCTAAATAGCCTTCGAAAAACTCCACGACCGAGTCTGGGAAATTGAGCGTTTCGCCGCGTTCAAAAATGTCTTGCTCCGTCAAATTGTTTTGCACCATGTAAAGCGCCATGTCGCCGACGACTTTCGATGACGGCGTCACTTTAACGATATCGCCGAACAAGTCGTTGACGCGGCGATACATTTCTTTCACTTCATCCCACCGATCGCCGAGGCCGACCGCTTTTGCCTGCTGCTGCAGGTTGCTGTACTGGCCGCCTGGCATCTCATGCATGTATACTTCCGTATGCGGCGCGTTCATGCCGCTTTCAAACTCCTGATAAAATTTGCGCACGTCTTCCCAATAGCGGGCCAACTGCTCAAGGCCGTAAATATCAACCTCCGGCGCCCGCTCCGTTCCTTCAAGGGCATAGTAGAGCGTATTGGCGCTCGGCTGTGACGTCAAGCCGGCCATCGAGCTGACGGCGACATCGACGATATCGACGCCGGCTTCGATCGCTTTGGCGTACGTGTAAATGCCGTTGCCGCTCGTATCGTGCGTATGCAAATGGATCGGAATGTCGACCGTTTCCTTGAGCGCGGAAATGAGCACGTACGCCGCCTGCGGCTTCAACAGGCCGGCCATATCCTTAATGCCTAAAATGTGCGCACCGGCTTGCTCGAGCTCTTTCGCCAAGGCTTTGTAATAATCCAAATTGTACTTCGGCCGGCTCGGGTCCAAAATATCGCCTGTATAGCAAATAGCCGCCTCGGCGATTTTGCCGCTTTGCCGGACGGCATCGATCGCCACCGTCATCCCTTTCACCCAGTTTAGGCTGTCGAAAATGCGGAACACATCAATGCCGGCTTGCGCCGATTTGTCAACGAACTCGCGGATGACGTTGTCGGGATAGTTTTTATACCCCACGGCGTTGGCCGAGCGAAGAAGCATCTGGAACAGCACGTTCGGGATGCGCTCGCGCAGCTTGAGCAGCCGGTCCCACGGATCTTCTTTCAAAAAGCGGTACGCCACATCAAACGTCGCCCCGCCCCACATCTCAAGCGAGAACAAATTCGGCAGCAAACGCGCCGTCGGTTCGGCGATGCGCAGCATGTCGATCGTGCGGACGCGCGTCGCCAACAGCGACTGATGGGCGTCGCGGAACGTCGTATCGGTCAAGAGCACGCGCGGCTGCTCTTGGATCCAGCGAACAAGCCCTTCAGGTCCGCGTTCATCCAAAATTTGCTTCGTTCCCGCTGGGATCGGTTCCGTTTGGCTCACCTTCGGCACGCGCGGCTTGTCAAACACCGGCTTTTTCTTTTTGCCGATTCCAGGGAAGCCGTTGACCGTCACGGTGCCGATGTACGTAAGCATTTTCGTCCCGCGGTCTTTCCGGCGCGGAAACACAAACAATTCCGGCGTTGTGTCAATGAACGATGTATCATATTCCCCTGACAAAAACTTCGGATGCTGCACGACATTTTCCAAAAACGGAATGTTCGTTTTAATGCCGCGAATGCGGAATTCGCGCAAGTTGCGCAACATTTTTCTTGCCGCCTGCTCAAACGTCAACGCCCATGTCGACACTTTCACGAGCAGCGAATCGTAATACGGCGTAATAACCGCTCCTTGGAAGCCATTGCCGGCGTCCAAGCGCACGCCAAAACCGCCGCCTGAGCGGTACGCCATAATTTTTCCCGTATCCGGCATAAAGTTGTTGAGCGGGTCCTCAGTCGTCACCCGCGACTGAATCGCATAGCCGTTAATGCGGATGTCTTCCTGCTTGGGAATGCCGACTTCCGGGCTGTGGAGCGAAAATCCGTCGGCGATTAAAATTTGCGACTGGACGATGTCAATCCCCGTGATCATTTCGGTGATCGTATGCTCGACTTGGATGCGCGGATTGACCTCAATGAAATAAAATTCATCGCCTGAGACAAGGAACTCAACCGTACCGGCGTTGACGTAGCCGACGCTTTTCATCAGTTTGACCGCCGCTTCACAAATGCGCTGGCGCAGCTCGTCCGACAGCGAGACGCTCGGCGCAACCTCAACGACTTTTTGGTGGCGGCGCTGCACCGAGCAGTCACGTTCGTAAAGATGGACAATGTTTCCTTCATGGTCGCCCAAAATTTGCACTTCAATATGCTTCGGCTTTTCAATCAGCTTTTCGACATAGACGTCATCGCTGCCAAACGCCGCTTTCGCTTCCGACTTAGCCCGCTCAAACGCTTCCTTCACTTCCGACTTTGAGCGGACGATGCGCATGCCGCGTCCGCCGCCGCCCAGCGCCGCCTTGATGATGATCGGATATCCGTGCGTTTCGGCAAAGCGGACGACATCCTCAAGGCCGCCGACCGGTCCGTCGCTGCCCGGGATGACCGGAATGCCCGCTTTCATGGCCGCATGGCGCGCTTTTACCTTGTCGCCAAACATGTCGAGGTGATCCTCGTTCGGGCCGATGAAAATAATCCCTTCCTCGCGGCACCGTTTCGCAAATTGGATATTTTCCGACAAAAACCCGTACCCCGGATGGATGGCATCAACATCGTGGGCTTTGGCGATTTCGATGATGCCCTCGATGTCCAAATACGCTTCAATCGGCTTTTTCCCTTCCCCGACTAAATACGCCTCATCCGCTTTGTAGCGGTGGTACGATCCGGCGTCTTCCTTCGAATAAATCGCCACGGTGCGGATATCAAGCTCCGTGCAGGCGCGGAAAACGCGAATGGCGATCTCTCCGCGGTTGGCTACCAGCACTTTGCGAATTCGTCTTGTCCTCATTCTGTCCCTCCTCCTTTATTTAATAAAAGTATAAAAGTTTTGCCGATTTGTAAATACACTTTCTAAAAAGTCAGACCTCTTTTCTGTTTGCTGACCATCGTTTTTTCCGCTTTTTTATACCGTTGTTCGTACTTTGCAAACATAGAAATGTTCACAAGCAGACCGAGCGAAGCCATGGTCAGGACAAGCGACGTTCCCCCATAGCTGACGAGCGGCAGCGGCACCCCTGTAATCGGAATAAGGCCAACGACCCCACCAACGTTAATGAACGTTTGAAAGCCGATCATGACGGAGATGCCGATCGCAAGCAGGCTCCCAAACGCATCGTGGGAGCGGCGGGCGATCCACAATCCGCGCAGCACGATAAACGCCAATAGCCCAAGCGTGAACATGACGCCGAACAAACCGAGCTCTTCGGCAATGACGGCCATAATAAAGTCGGTGTGCGACTCCGGCAAATAGCCGTACTTTTGGATGCCTTTTCCGAGCCCAAGCCCTTTCAGCCCGCCGATCCCGATCGCCAAATACGAATTGACGAGCTGATAGCCGTCCGTATCCGCATATTGAAACGGATCCAAAAAACTGTAAAGGCGCGACAACCGTTCGCCCGAAAAAATCTTTTTGCCCATGAACGGAAGCCAAAGCGGCGACAGCATCACGGCGATCAAAGCGAAAAAGAGCAGCTGCTTGAAAAGCAATGTGAGGCGCAGTCCAGACGAAAGAATGATGCACACCGCGATGACAAAAACGATAAACGCCGTGCCGAAGTCCGGCTGAATGGCGATCAACGCACAAATAAACAGCGTATAGTAAATGGGGAATAAATTGCTTTTCACCGGCTCAGCCAGCCGTTTCCGCTTGTTGGCAAACGCCGCCGACAAGTACAAAATCAAGCCGAGCTTGGCCAGCTCCGCCGGCTGGATGGAAAGCGCCCCAACGCGAAACCAGCTTGTCGCATTGTTGGCCGTATGGCCAAGGAACACAACCGCGATCAGCATCAGCGGGGAAGCGAAGAAAACGAATTTCACGAATCGTTCTTTTCGCCACACTTTATACGGAATAATAGCCATCATGGCAAAGGCAGCGAGCGCGGCGATGAGCCAATGCTTTTGCCGCTCATAAAAATAGTCGCTCGGCACCTCAAAACGGATGACGGCCGTCACCATGCTCGCGCTGTACACCATAATCAGGCCGAACAACGACAGCATAATGACCGCGGCCATGAGCGGATAATCGTAACATTTCAACACTTTCTTCCGTAATTGTCGATCCATCGTCCCTCTTCCCTGTTTGCACGTATGTACATAAATCATTCGCAGCAGCGCGCCGATTTCCTGCCCAAAAACAGAAAAACTCAAACGACGGCAGGCCAATCGTTTGAGTTGCCATGTATCGTTATCGTACGCGCTTTTTTGTCACTGCTTCATGCAATGCGGAAAGCTCGCGCTCAAGCCGGTCAAGGAGCGCCTTTCCGTCTTTGGCCTCCACAAGCCCGAGGCGCACCGCAAAGTCGATTTCCCGCGACAATCCGAACATTTGCGTGTCCAACACTTCCTCATAGAGCGGACATTGCGGCATCGTCAAATGATCCATTTGCACGCGGATGAGCTGAATAATTTTTTCCGCATCGGCTTGCAGCAGCGCGTACGCCTTTTCGCGATAGCCCATCGATTCGTCCGTCACATCGATCCCTCCGTTCTCTCCCCTATCCTTCTTTAAATCTTAACGTGAAACAAGCCATTTTGCAAGTTGAAACCATTGACAGAGTCAGTCAAGACTTTGTGGAGAACATTTTTTCGGTTCACTACGGGCGTTGTCAATCACTAGTTAGCGAACCATTTTCAGGAATTCATATCGTAAGCGCTTTCGGACTCTCATCCCTCATCTTGAGGTGATGATATTGTATTCCATTTTTTTACACCCAACCACCATCCCGGAGCGCCGACAACGCTTGATGGATCGGCGTCCCGGATGACCGCTGCAGACACGGTAGATTCTGACGCACCACATCTGCCCATAACCGTCCGGCCTTCCGTTTGGCCTGTTCGATCCGCTTGGACTTTGTTGAGGCCGAGGCTGCCGTTCGGGTCTCTTCTTCCTCCACCAACTGCCCATTTCTCCGCCAAATCCCGTCGATTCGGGCTGCCATCGCCCTCAGAAACGCCCGAAGCCCTTGGTCTTTCCAGCTGCGGCGGGATTTCACCCGATGCGCAAACCGGCTCATCACGCTCTCGGCGTGGCCCATCGGACGCATGCCGGTCGTCTCCACCCCTTGCTCCGACAGCCACTCCCGATAGTCCCGGATGCATCCCGGCATCGACTCGATCCGGCGAATCAAGGCGGCCAGCTGTTGTTCTTTGCCTTCGTCCTCCAACGTGCCGACCGCGCTGTTCAGCTCGACCAAAAGTCCTTCTTCGTCTTGTTTCGCCAGCTTCTTCCGCACCTCCCGCCAACGCGGATGGCCGGACAGACACTGACGCAGCTCCCGCGCCACATGAAATCGATCCAGCTGAAAGCACGCCCGCTTCCCAAAATACTCCCGGCAGGCCGTGATCCACGACGCCGCGTCGCCGTTGATGATCAAAAGGTCCCGGCACGGGTCATAGGCATATTCGTTCATCAGCCACTCTTCAAACCGTTCCCACACGTCTCCCGCCCCTTCATGGAGGTAGTGGCGCCGGTTCACGAGCTCGAGCTGCGAACCGTTTCGTTTCCATCCCTCGTGAACCGCCAGGATTTTCTCTTCTTTCGCCCGTTTCCCTTTCCCCTGGCGGGAAATAAACAGTCCATCCGCCTCCACAAACAGCACTCGGCCGTGCCGTTGGGAAACAGGGTGGTGCAGCGAGACAGGGGCCTCCAGCACCAGTTGGCGAATCGCCTCGTGGCTTAGGACCGCATACCCCACGATCGACTCCAACGTACGGGCTGCTTTGCGGTAGGAAGAGCACTCTACGGCCAACTCGACCGCCGTTTCCTCGAGGCAAGGGCTGATCGACTGCGCTCCATCAAAGCCCAGTTCGGCATCCAGCAAGAAGGTATACGCCCCCGCCTGCCGATCATAGTAGTAGTTCCGTCGAAACGTCACTTCTCCAAACAGCGTTTGGATCGTGGTCGGCCGTTTGTCTTTCAGCTGATACCGGCGCTTGTCCCGCGCTTCCGCCAGTTGTTGATCAATCTCCTCCAAAAGGGCCGCCAACAAGACAGCGAACACCTTTTGAAGAGTTCTGACTAATTGTTCCTCCAGCTCTTTTAATAAAGGCCATTCTGTGGTAAGATGTTTCATGGACTCTCTCCCTCCTGTTTTATGGATGTTGGTCATCACCATCATAGCAGGGAGAGAGTCCTTTTTGCATGACATTTGCTTTTTTCTACCGCGCTTCGCTTGGTGGCCCCGACGAGCGTCGCGAACAAAAGTTCGCAACCCTCGTCGGGGAATCATTCCTGAATGTCACCCACAAATATTTTACTCACACCCATTGACAGCAATCCGGCTTGGAACATGACAAACGCTTTATTTATTATTATACTAAAAACAGCGGCAACATGCAGAGGAGAGGGTGTCTTGATGAGCGATATTATCATGCTGACGGGAAAGGTCAACTTTACGATTACGCTCGACCCTGGCGTCTGGATTTTCGATGACCGAAAAGTCGATTTGGACACGTATTTTTCGCATCCGAAACCGGATCAGGCCGAGGCAGGGCAAGAGGAAGAAGAAATCAAAAAGTGGTCGGCGTTTTGGGACCGGGAAATTCAGGAGGGGGCCGTCTTTCCGCCCACATTGAAAACCGAGCGGCGTTTTTTGAAGGAGAAAATCATCACCGGTTCGTTCGGCATGCCGTTTGCTCCGTTTTTGCAAAACGCTGAACCGCACGAAGACGCTTCCGAACTTGTCGTCGTGACGGAAAGCGGGGAAACGGTGATCCCGCTCGACAAAGCATACGATTTGATTTTTGCTTTTTCTAAAAACGGAAAGCCGCTGCGCGATGACGGTCCGGTGCACATTTATTTCGGCGACGGCTCGAACCGCGAAGCGCCGATTACCCATGTGCGCCAGCTCATCGTCCGCTGACCAGACGCTCCGTCAAGAGGACGTCCGGTTTTCGGTCGGCCGTGAGGGGCCGCCATTCCTGTTCGTTCGCGTGACGCAGGATTGGCAGCCTCCCAAGCGGCCGGTTGGAAGACGAGGGCTAAAGCAAGTCGGCAGCGAGCTGGGCGAGCGCGGAACGCTCTCCTTTGACAAGGCGGATATGACCGGCGATTTTTTGGTCTTTGAATTTCTCGACCACATACGTCAAGCCGTTGTTGTATTCATCCAAATATGGATGGTCGATCTGTTCCGGATCGCCCATTAAAATGATTTTGCTTTTTTCGCCGACGCGCGTCAAAATCGTCTTCACTTCATGCTTTGTCAAGTTTTGCGCCTCATCAATAATGATGAACTGCTCCGGCAGGCTGCGGCCGCGAATGTAGGTGAGCGCCTCGACTTCAATCGAGCTCATGCCGGCTAAAATGGCGTCCAATTCCCCCGGCTTTTTCGTGTTGAACAAATACTCAAGGTTGTCAAAAATCGGTTGCATCCACGGGCGCAGCTTTTCTTCCTTTTCCCCGGGCAAAAAGCCGAGGTCTTTCCCCATCGGCACGATCGGGCGCGCGACAAGCAGCTTTTTGTACGTGCGCAAGTCTTCAGTCTGCATGAGCCCGGCAGCAAGCGCGAGCAGCGTTTTTCCGGTTCCGGCCTTGCCGATTAACGTCACGAGCGGAATATCGTCGCGCATAAGCAGCTCAAACGCCATCGTTTGCTGCACGTTGCGCGGGCGAATGCCCCATATATGCTCATGATGAAAAATCAGCTTCTTCACCTTTTTGCCGTTTTGGTCGACGATGCCAATCGCCGAAGCCGAACTGCCGAATGCGTCTTTCATAATAATAAACTGGTTCGGGTAAAACGGGTGATCGGCGATATCGGCCAACACGAGCTCCCCTTTATCGTAAAACCGCTGCAGGTGATCCCTCCCTATGTACAGATCCAAAAACCCGGTGTAAATATGGTCGACGTCGACGACGCGGTCGCTTAAAAAGTCTTCGGCCTGCAGCCCGATGGCATCCGCTTTCACGCGCACGAGCGCATCTTTGCTCACCAAAATGACCGAACGTCCGTCCTCTTTCGCCTGTTCCTCAAGCGATAAGTTTTTCGCCACCGCCAAAATGCGGTTGTCGTTCGTTTTTTCGACAAAAATTTCCTGCAGCTGATGGAATGAGCGGTGGTTCAGTTCAATGCGCAGCACCCCTCCGTTTTCAAGCGGAATTTTCTCGTGCAGCTTGCCGTTCTCGCGCAGGCGGTCGATCAGCTTCGACACCTGGCGGGCGTTTCTCCCGACTTCATCCATATACCGCTTTTTCGAATCCACTTCCTCCAGGACGACAGCCGGAATGACGACCTCATTGTCCTCGAACGAAAAAATCGAATACGGGTCTTGCAAGAGGACGTTCGTATCAAGCACATAGATTTTCTTTCCCAAATTCCGCTTCCCCCTAGCGTCCGTTTTTCGCCTTGTATACCGGATGGGAATGGCTGTGGTATAGCATATGAAAAAATGTATAAAGATAGAAGGATTTTTGCAAAATAAAGTCAAAAAAGCAGAGGTGGGCAAAGATGAAGAAAACTCTCGGATGGCTGGCCGCCTTCTCCCTTCTTCTTTTAGGCGGATGCAATGTTGGAAACAGCAATGAAGCAAACGATGGGGACCGTTCGCTTGTGCGCGTCAGAAATACGGTTGATGAGCAGGTAGAAAATAAATCGGGCCAGGAGATCGCCCGCCGGATTGCGGAGATCGCGAACCGTGTTCCGAACGTTCACGATGCCGCAGCGATCGTTGTGGGCAAGTACGCCATCGTCGGCATTGACGTCGGCGCCAATGTCGACGCCTCACGCGTCGGCACGATCAAATATTCCGTGGCGGAAGCACTGCAAAAAGACCCGTACGGCGCCAACGCGATTATTGTCGCCGATCCGGACCTTTACACGCGCGTGCGCAACATCGGCCGGCAAATTGACGAGGGGCGGCCGGTGCAGGCGTTCATGAACGAAATCGCCGACATCGTTGGGCGGGTGATGCCGGAAGTGCCAAGCGACCTGTTTGAAACGACGCCAAATCCGACCGAAGAAAACGACGGGCAGCTGAACAACCAAGAGGAACGGCAGCTGAACGAACGCCAAGAAAAACAGTCCAACCACCACTTAAACCGCTGAACGATTCCGCTGCGCTGTGGTATAATGGATCGGGAGGGGCATTTTCTAGTTGCTGAGGTGAACAATGAGAGTCAAATGCGTGCTTTGCGAACAAATTGACACGATCGACGACGAATCGCCGCTCGCCAAACGGCTTCGCAACCGCCCGATCCATACGTACATGTGCCGCCGCTGCCATGACCGCATTGCGGAAAAAACGCGGCTGCGGCTGGCGACAGGAAAATTCCGCTTCTATCGCGGCAACCGCGCCGATGACGATTGGTAACCAAAAACCGGCACCGAAAAGCGGCTGCTTTTCAGTGCCGGTTTTGCTCCTTTATGATCCGTACTTCTCCGGCTCGGCTTCGATCTGCCGCCATATCGCTTCCGCCAGCTCCACAGGGAAATGGGCCGTCTTTGTTTCCCCGCCGCGCCTATATTCAACAACGTACCGCCCGCTCGCTTCGTCTTTGGCGGCCTTCACCGCCGTCACGCCGAAGTCGTTTTCCAAGATGGCCAGAAAAAACGACGCCGTGTCGCGCGCCGCCTCATCGTGCGGGCGGGCGGCGGCGACAATTTCGATTGTCAGCCAGTTGTAAAGAGCGTCTTGCACCGATTTCATGGCTTTTCTCCCTCTTTCGCCTGCCTGAGGCGGATTTTATAAATGAGTAATACGAGCGAGGCGACCGCCAATCCTTCCGCCACAGGCAAAAAAACGGCAAAAAACGTTAACACCGTGCAGCCGAGCGCCAGCAAGACGTAAATGACGACGCTTTTCAACAGCGGCAGCCGGCGGGCAAAACCGAGGCGGTAAACAAGCGCCGCCAGCAGCAAAACCGTGGCGTACAGCAGCCACATGCCGCGCTCGGGATTGCCGTCAACGTCATAAAGCGAGGCGAAAAACGTCAGCCGTTCCAGCACATTCATACCATTCCCTCCCGTTCACCCGAATCGCCCGCCAAAACGCAGCCTTGTTCTGTTCTCTCTCAAGCGCCGCGCGGCAGAAGCATGCACACGCCGGCGCATCCGCGGCTTTTCCGGTTGGCCAAAGGCACGCCGCTTCTATTTTGCCTGTTGCGCCGCTTTCTTTCTCTTCTCCGCTTTTTCGCGCTCGCTTTTGCTTAAGATTTTTTTGCGCAAGCGAATCGAAGCCGGCGTCACTTCGCAATATTCATCGTCGTTCAAATACTCAAGCGCCTCTTCCAGCGTCAGCAGGCGCGGCTTTTTCATCGTCACCGTCTGCTCTTTCGTCGATGAGCGCACATTGGTAACATGCTTCTCGCGGCAAATGTTGACGACAAGGTCGTTTTCCCGGCTGTGCTCGCCGACGATCATTCCTTCGTACACTTCTGTGCCCGGCTCGACAAAAATCGTGCCGCGGTCCTCAAGCTGCATAATGCTGTACGCTGTCGCCTTGCCGGTTTCCATCGAGACGAGCACCCCTTGGCGGCGGCCTCCGATCGCGCCAGCCTGCATGGGAGCGTAATGGTCAAATGAATGGTTTAAAATGCCATACCCACGCGTCAGCGACATAAATTCGCTTCGGTAGCCGATCAACCCGCGCGACGGCACAAGAAAGACGAGGCGCACTTGTCCGTTGTCTCCATGCACCATATCGGCGAGCTCGCCTTTGCGGCTGCCAAGCGATTCCATAACGGCGCCGGTATACTCTTCCGGAACGTCGATCACGACCCGTTCAATCGGTTCGCACAAAACGCCATCGATCTCTTTGACAATGACTTCCGGCTTCGATACTTGCAGTTCATACCCTTCTCGGCGCATGCTTTCAATTAGAATGGCTAAATGAAGCTCGCCGCGTCCGGAAACGATCCATGCATCCGGCGAATCGGTCGGCTCGACGCGCAGGCTGACATCGGTCTCAAGCTGGGTGAGCAGCCGCTCTTCCAACTTCCGTGCCGTCACATATTTGCCTTCGCGCCCGGCAAACGGGCTGTTGTTGACAAGAAAGGTCATTTTCAGCGTCGGCTCATCAATATGAAGCGGCGGCAACGGTTCCTGGCGGTCCGGCGGACAAACGGTCTCGCCGACGTTAATGTCTTCCATTCCCGCAACAGCCACGATGTCGCCGGCGTGGGCTTCTTCAATCTCGATCCGCTTTAAGCCGATAAAGCCGAACAACTTTGTGACGCGGAACTGCTTGACGGTGCCGTCGCGCTTCAATAAGGCGACTTGCTGGCCGGTTTTCATCGTGCCGCGGAAAATGCGGCCGATGCCGATGCGGCCCACGTATTCGTTATAATCGAGCAGGGCCACCTGGAATTGCAACGGTTCATCGCGATTGTCCGCCGGCGCCGGAATATGTTCGATGATCGTCTCAAACAGGGCGGTCATGTCCCCGCCTTGCCGGTCCGGGTCAAGGCTTGATGTTCCGCGCAGCGCCGATGTGTACACGACCGGAAACTCAAGCTGCTCCTCCGAAGCGCCAAGTTCAATAAACAAGTCGATCACTTCATCGACGACTTCCGCCGGACGGGCAAACTCGCGGTCGATTTTGTTGACGACGACAATCGGCACAAGCTGCTGCTCAAGCGCTTTTTTGAGCACAAACCGCGTTTGCGGCATGCAGCCTTCGTACGCATCGACGACAAGCAAGACGCCGTCAACAAGGCGCATGATCCGCTCCACTTCCCCGCCGAAATCGGCGTGCCCCGGTGTATCCAAAATGTTGATGCGCGTTCCTTTATACAACACAGCAGTATTTTTGGCTAAAATCGTAATGCCGCGCTCACGCTCCAAATCGTTGCGATCAAGCGCCCGCTCCTCGACTTGTTCGTTTTCGCGGAATGTCCCCGACTGCCGGAGCAGTTGGTCGACGAGCGTCGTTTTTCCATGGTCGACGTGGGCGATAATCGCAATATTGCGAAGATCCATTCGTTTCTTGGTCAATGTTGGTCACTCCTGTTAGACAAGCTGCTCGTCTATTATATCACAAAACATAGAAAATCAGCATATATAGATGCAACAAAGAAGTTTAACATATCCTTGACAGAAAAGTGGTTTGCCCATTTTCGACTGTCGAAGGCAAGCGTGTGGCTTGCCTCCGTCACGCCTTAGCGTGACGGAAGACCGAACAACGACTCGCTTCACAGACCCATTCATGGGTCTTTAAGCGGCGTTGTTCGGTCACTCGACAGTCGGATGCAATGACCGGCAAAGACGAAAAATGTTAAAGCTTTAAATTGCATCTATATAGTTTCGTCTCTTCACCACAACATGTACTTGACAAGCCATGCGGTTTGCTGCAGAACGATAGGCCAAAATCGCTCATTTGGCAATTTTTCCTCACAGGCGCCAATAAGGGATGGTTCAAAAAAATCAAGTATAACGTTTGGTGAAGAGCCGTATTTTCCGGTACACTAGAAAAAGACGCCTCATTTTCCGAGAAAGGAGTCAAGCGGATGAAACGCATCGAACCTGTGCCGCTGCTACTCGCCATCCTCGCTGTCGCCGCCGTCATGGCGATCGGCGTTTTCATCGCTGAGCAAAGCGCAACCGGCATCGCCGTCTCGACGCTCACGTTTATCGCCATCATGGGCGCCGGGTTCGTTCGCAAAAAGCGGATGCGCGAATAAAAAAACGGGACTGATCCGAAAACGCACTCGCATTTTGGATCAGCCCCTTTTCTTGCCGCAGCCTCCTTCTCGTCAGCCCCGAAGGTAGCGCTGCAAAATTTCCTCATGCACGCCCGGCTTGGCGGCAAGCACAGAGCTGCGGTTGAGCAGATCGATCGGCTTTCCGTCGAGGTTCGTCATGATTCCGCCCGCCTCTTCAATTAAAATCATCCCGCCGGCAAAATCCCACGGCGACAGGCGCGGCGAAATGTAGGCGTCCAAGCGGCCGGCTGCGACATAGGCGAGCTCGAGCGCCGCCGACCCGTACGAACGCGTGCCGCGCGCATCTTTGGCCAGCCTCACGAGTGGACGATGGTCGAGACGTTTATTTTCCATGAGCCATGTGCCATTAATGGCGATGATCGATTCCGCCACCGGTGCCGGCTGCAAGCGGCCGAGCGGCTCGCCGTTCAAAAACAACCCCTTCCCTTTTTGCGCGGTATACAGCTCGTCAAAGACAACGTCATACACATAGCCAAGCTGGCCGACGCCATCTTCGAAAATGCCGACCGACACGGCAAAGTGGCGCCGCTGATGGACAAAGTTCATCGTTCCGTCAATCGGGTCAATGACCCATACAACGCCGTCCAATGCGGCCAGCTCATCGCCGAACCCTTCTTCGCCCAACAGGCGATGGCCGGGAAATTGGCGGCGGATGTGCTCGGCGAAAAACTGCTCAATGCCGCGGTCGACGTTCGTCACCAAGTCGTTGCGGTTTTCCTTCGTTTCCACAGTCAGCGGCTCCGCAAACGAGGCGCGGATGCGCTGTCCCGCTTCTGCAATCCATTGCCGGGCATACTGGTCGATCTCTTCCCATTTTCCTGCCATGTCTATTCCTCCCGCTTTTATTATGTACGCAGCAGCCGGAAAGGGGTGGGCACCGCTCAAGAAAAAAACGAACCGCAAAGATGGTTCGCCTTAAAAATGGTCATACTTGAAGGCGCATCAGTTCTTGGCGCAGCTTTTCAAGCCGCCGTTTGCATTCTCTTTTCTTTTCTTCATCGTTTTCCATCATGGCTTCATACAGCGTCGCCAATTCATAATCAAGTTCGAGCCGCAACACCGCCATGCGTTTGTCTCCGTCTGGCCGTTTCAGCGAATTGGCGGTTTTTTTCATCTTCGTCCGCACCCCTTTCTCGATCATCCGCTAAACTTCCGGCGCCCCTCACGGAATGTGCTGCTTCGTTTTGTTTTATATTATATTATGTGGAAAAAGGGGTGTATGCAACTAATTTGTGCGTTTACCTACCGCGTTTCGCCCGCTTGGCCCGATGTGAATCCAGTCGCCGTTTTTTGCCTCTTTCACCTGCTTGATGACCGCGTACGATGAATAGCCGCTTTCCTTTTCAAACTCGGCGTACAACCGGTTTTCCTCGCTTTTGGACGGGACGATCTCTTTGAAACGGCGGTATATCTCCATTAATTCTTCGCGTTTCATCCCCCGCTCATACGCCGTTTCGACCGCCGTAAAAAATTTAATGACATCGATGATTTCTTGCGTCGACCAATCATACGAAAACGGGTACGAATAGCCCATTGTTTCACCTCCGCCGTTAGTTTGCCCAACGGCGCCGAATTTGTTCCGCCTCGCCGATCATGCGGGCAAACAGTTCAGCAACCGACGGAATGTCGTGAATGAGCCCAATCGCCTGTCCGGCCCAAGCGAACCCTTCATCCACCTTCCCTTCGTAAATAAAGCGCCGATTCGCCTCTCCGCTAATGTATTCTTTCAAATCGTCATACGTGCCGCCTTGGCGCTCAATTTCCAATATTTTTTCTGTCCACTTGTTGGCAATTGCCCGCCCCGGCGCTCCGAGCGACCGTTTGATGACCACTGTGTCATGCTCACTGGCGTTCACGATCATGTCTTTGTATATCGGATGGGCGTGAACGCATTCTTTCGTGGCGATAAACCGCGTGCCCATTTCAATTCCTTCCGCTCCAAGCGCCAGCGCCGCCATAAGCCCGCGCCCGTCGGCGATCCCGCCCGAAGCGATGACCGGAATCGATACGGAATCAACGACTTTCGGGATGAGGACGAACGTGCCGGTGTCATATTTGCCAAGGTGGCCGCCCCCTTCCTGCCCGACGACCATCACCGCATCGGCGCCAAGCTCTTCCGCTTTGAACGCTTGGCGAACAGCTGCGACAAGCACTAATGTTTTGACGTTCGTTCCTTTCAGCAGTTCAAAAAACGGCGCCGGATTGCCGCCTGTGACCGAGACGACCGGCACGCCCTCATCAAGCGCCGCTTCAAGCATATGAGCGAACGGGCGGCCGTGCTGGCCGATGGCAAAATTAACTCCAAACGGCCGGTCCGTCTTTTCTTTCACTTTGCGGATTTCCTCGCGCAAGCGCTCCGGGCTTTCAAGCGACATCGCCGTAATTTGGCCGAGCCCGCCGGCGTTGGAGACGGCGGCGGCCAAGTCGGCGTACGCCAGATAGGCTAATCCCCCTTGAATGATTGGATATGTAATGCCGAGCAACTCGGTCACTCTCGTGTTCCATTCCATCGATTCATTCCCCCTTTTGATGTTATCCTTCTTTTACTTCTTGTTTTGATCGCCATTCTCCTTTTTTGGTGCAACATTCTTTTCTTCTTTGCAAACGAACAAATAAATGCTATAATGCATTTGTTTTATTTTTAAGGTAAAGAGGTGTGGGGAACCATTGTCACAACTCGAAACACCATTGTTTACCGGACTGTTGGAGCATATGAAAAAAAATCCGGTTCAATTTCACATCCCCGGCCATAAAAAAGGGGCCGGCATGGATCCGGAGTTTCGCGCCTTCATCGGAGAAAACGCCTTGGCGATCGATTTAATCAACATCAGTCCGCTCGACGATTTGCATCATCCGAAAGGGATGATCAAACGTGCACAGGAGCTCGCCGCCGAAGCGTTCGGCGCCGATTACACGTTTTTCTCAGTGCAAGGGACGAGCGGGGCGATCATGACGATGGTCATGTCGGTCGCCGGACCGGGCGATAAAATTATTGTGCCGCGCAACGTCCATAAATCGGTCATGTCTGCAATCGTCTTTTCTGGGGCGACGCCGATTTTCATCCATCCGGAAATTGACAAGGAGCTCGGTATTTCCCACGGCATTACGCCACAGGCAGTGGAAAAAGCGCTCCACCAACACCCGGATGCCAAAGGGGTGCTCGTCATCAACCCGACGTATTTTGGCATTGCCGGCGATTTGAAAAAAATCGTCGAGATCGCCCACTCGTACAACGTTCCGGTGCTTGTCGACGAAGCGCACGGCGTGCACATTCATTTTCATGAGGACTTGCCGCTCTCCGCGATGCAAGCCGGGGCCGATATGGCGGCGACAAGCGTCCATAAGCTCGGCGGATCGCTGACGCAAAGCTCGATTTTAAATGTGCGCGAAGGGCTCGTCTCCGCGAAGCACGTGCAAGCGATCTTAAGCATGTTGACGACGACGTCGACGTCGTATTTGTTGCTCGCTTCGCTCGATGTCGCCCGCAAACAGCTGGCGACGAAAGGGCGGGAGCTCATTGACAAGGCGATCCGCCTCGCGGAATGGACACGGCGGCAAATCAACGAAATTCCATATTTGTACTGCGTCGGTGAAGAAATTTTAGGCACGGAAGCGACGTACGACTACGATCCAACGAAGCTGATCATCTCCGTCAAGGAGCTCGGCTTGACCGGCCATGATGTCGAACAATGGCTCCGCGAAACGTATAACATCGAAGTGGAGCTTTCGGATTTGTATAACATTTTGTGCATCATCACGCCAGGCGACAGCGAGCGGGAAACCGGGCTGCTCGTTTCGGCCCTCCGCCGCCTGTCGGACGAGTTCAGCCATCAGGCGGAAAAAGGAGTCAAACCGAAAGTGCTGCTTCCAGATATCCCGGCCTTAGCCTTGACGCCGCGCGACGCGTTTTATGCTGAAACAGAAGTCGTGCCGTTTCACGAGTCAGCCGGACGGATCATCGCGGAATTTGTGATGGTGTATCCGCCGGGCATCCCGATTTTTATTCCCGGTGAAATCATTACGGAGGAAAATTTGAAGTATATCGAGACAAACTTGGCCGCCGGCCTGCCGGTGCAAGGCCCTGAGGACGATACGCTGCAGACGTTGCGCGTCATCAAAGAATATAAGCCGATTCGTTGAATGCACAAGCCGGTTTTCCCGGCTTGTTTTTTTGGGCCAAAATCAACGGCGCGCATGTGCTTTGCCTCACATGCGCGCCTATCCGTTCCTTCCCCCGTTTGTTTGCCCGCCTTATTCTTTTTCTCCGTCCTCGCGGTCATGACCGCAGCAATCGCATTTCCCGTAAAGCGTTGTCACTTTTTCATCTTCAAAATACGCAATTGTCGCTTCACACGTTTGGCATACGATCGTGCCCATCCCCAAAACCCCTTTATGATGATAAATGTTGTTGTTGGTTTTATAATAATATATCATATTTAGATTGTCAATCCCAATTTGTATGTCACATTTCGGATTATGACGGCTCTTTTATGACACCAAACTTTTTCACCGCAGTCCGGAAAAACATGGTACAATGAAGACGAGAGAGACAAAAAGATGGCGAAAGGAGAGAAGGGCGTTGAATGCAAGCCTAAAGCTGCCGGGGGGAAAATCGATCAGCATCGAGGAAATCAAACAGTTGCTCGAACGTTACCGAGCCGCGCTGCGCAAAACGGGGGAGCAGCTTGGATGGGCGTACGAGCAGGCAGCCTTTCCATACACGGTGCATGAACGCGACCACGTTCTTTATTTGCAAGGCGACGGCCGCTTATACAAAGGGATGGCCATTGCCGTGCGGACAGCCGGAGAAGAAACATGGATTGAGCTGGCATTGGCGCCGGGAGCAACGCACGGGGACAAAGGAAAAGCAAACGAATTCAGCAAATGGATGGCCAAAACGCTTGGCGGCGAACTGCGTTTATTCAGCGGCCGGACGATGTCATTCGGCCGTGCGTAAACAGCGGCATGGGACCGCTGTTTTTTTGTTCGCCGAACCGCGCCGCTTCCGCACCCAAGGGGCAGATCATGGAATAGATTGCCATATGAAATGCTGGCCGGCAAAATACACCGCCGCCGTGGCAGCTGTTGTAAGGAGCGCTTTGCGCGTCGCCAAGCCGAGCTGGCGCGCCAGTAAAAACGCTATGTACATGAAGACGCACAACATCAAGCCGCGGAAAAACGGCCGGTCCCGCCCCGACAGCCACTCGATCAAGGAAAAACTGCTCCAAATCATCATTTGCAGCAAAAAGGCGACATACGCTTTCATCATTTCCATCTCCCGCTTTTCTTTACCATAACGATATGAAACGAAAGCGGAAAATAGTATGAAAAACAGGACAAGAAATGCGCCATTCCCGCATGATAAGAAAAACGACCGGGCCAAGCCCGGTCGTTTCACAGTTACTTCGTAATGATATGAATCGGTGTGCCAAGCGCCACTTCCGCCGCTTCCATGGCGATTTCGCCAAGCGTCGGATGGACATGGATCGTCAAAGCGATGTCTTCCGCCGTCATGCCGGCTTCAATGGCGAGCCCAAGCTCGGCGATCATGTCAGAAGCATTTGGACCGATGATTTGCGCACCAATGACGACGCCGTCCTCTTTGCGGACGACAAGCTTCAGGAAACCGTCCGTATCGTTGAGTGACAGAGCGCGGCCGTTGGCGGCAAACGGGAATTTCGCCGTAATGACGTCGATGCCTTCCTCTTTCGCCTGTTGTTCAAAGTAGCCGACCGAGGCGCATTCCGGATCGGAGAAGACAACGGCTGGAATGGCCACGTAATCGACTACCGACGGATGGCCGGCGATGGCTTCCGCCGCCACTTTCCCTTCATACGACGCTTTATGAGCAAGCGCCGGGCCTGGAACGATGTCGCCGATGGCGAAAATGTTCGGCACGCTTGTCCGGCATTGTTGGTCCACTTCAATTAAGCCGCGGTTCGTCATTTTGATGCCGATTTGTTCAAGACCAAGTTCATCTGTATTCGGTCGGCGGCCGACCGTCACCAACACATAGTCGGCGTCGATCGTTTTCGTTTCGCCGTTCGCCTCATACGTGACCGTCACGCCGTCTGCACGCTCTTCGGCTCCTTTTGCGAGCGCATTCGTCACAACTTCGACCCCTTTGTTCTTCAGACGGCGCTTAATGATGGACACCATTTGCTTTTCAAAGCCGGATAAAATCTCACCGGCCCCTTCAAGAATCGTCACTTTCGCACCAAAATTGGCGTAAGCCGTACCGAGTTCGATGCCGATGTAGCCGCCGCCGATGACCACGAGCGATTTCGGGATTTCCCCGAGGTTGAGCGCACCGGTCGAGTCGAGAATGCGGCCGGAAAACTTGAAGTTCGGCAGCTCGATCGGACGCGAACCGGTGGCGATAATCGCGTTTTTAAACGTATACGTCTGCGCGCTATCGCCGTTGACGACACGCACCGTATTGGCGTCGACAAAATACGCTTCCCCTTTGACGATCTCTACTTTGTTTCCTTTTAACAGCCCTTCGACGCCGCCCGTTAATTTTTTCACGACGCTTGCTTTCCATTCTTGCACTTTGGCAAAATCGACGGTGACGTTCTCCGCCTTAATGCCCATTTCTTCGGAATGCTTCGCCTGCTCATAGCGGTGGCTTGCGGAGATCAGCGCCTTGGACGGGATGCAACCGACGTTTAAGCAGACGCCGCCCAAATTTCCTTTTTCCACAATCGTCACTTTTTGGCCGAGCTGTGCGGCGCGGATGGCGGCGACATAGCCGCCAGGGCCGGCGCCAACGACAAGCGTTTCTGTTTCAATTGCAAAATCGCCAACTACCATCGTTTTACACCTCCATTAATAATAATTCTGGATCGCTTAACAGCTGCTTGATATGGTTGAGCGCTTTTTGCGCTGTCGCCCCGTCGATCATCCGATGGTCAAAGCTGAGCGAGAGCGCCAGCATCGGGGCAGCGACAATTTCACCGTCGCGGACGATCGGTTTTTCGGCAATGCGGCCGATGCCAAGAATCGCCACTTCCGGATGGTTGATGACCGGCGTAAACCATTGCCCGCCGGCTGAGCCGATGTTCGTGATCGTGCACGATGCGCCTTTCATTTCGTTTGGCATCAGTTTGCCTTCGCGCGCTTTTTCAGCGAGTTCGTTGATTTCCTTCGCCAGCGCGAAAATCGGCTTCCGGTCGGCATGTTTAATGACCGGCACGAGCAACCCTCGATCCGTATCAGCGGCGATGCCGATGTTGTAGTAATGCTTATGAATAATTTCCTCCGTCGCATCGTCGATCGACGTATTCAGCACCGGATATTCACGCAGCGCGGAAACAAGCGCTTTGACGACATACGGCAAGAACGTCAGCTTGATGCCTTTTTCCGCGGCAATGGCCTTGAATTTTTTTCGGTGAGCAACAAGCTTCGTCACATCGGCTTCGTCCATCAGCGTCACGTGCGGGGCCGTATGTTTCGAATGCACCATGGCCTTGGCGATCGCCCGACGGATGCCGCTCATTTTCTCGCGCGTTTCCGGGAATTCGCCTTCCGGCACAACCGGTTTCGCCGCTGGCGCTTGCGGCGCTGCCTTCTCTTCCGCCGCTTGCGGCGTCGGCTCAGCCGCGGCTTTCGCGCCGCCGGCGAGGAAGGCATCAATATCTTCTTTCAAAATGCGGCCGTTTTTGCCCGTTCCTTGGACAAGCCGAATATCGACGCCTTTTTCGCGCGCATACTTGCGCACGGACGGCATGGCGATGACGCGGCGGTTCGGGTCAGCCTCCGCTTCAGCTGCCGGTGCATTGGGAGCGACAGCGTCAACCTTTTCCTCTTTCGACACCGTTTCCGTTTTTTCCTCTTTTTTCGCTTCTTCTTGCTCTTGTCCTTTAAACGTCATGTTTTCATAACCCGGCGCATCGAGCGTAATGAGCGTTTGCCCGACCGTTGCCACCGTTCCTTCCGGGACGAGGATTTCAAGCACTTTCCCTTTGACCGGGGAGGGAATTTCGACAACCGCCTTGTCATTTTGCACTTCGCACAATACATCGTCTTCGTTCACTTCATCGCCCGGTTTCACAAACCATTTGACAATTTCACCTTCGTGGATGCCTTCGCCAATGTCCGGCAGCTTAAATTCAAAAGCCACTGTCTGTCTACCTCCTATCGTTTGCCGAAAATGGGCGGGGGAAAGCGTTCCGTTCCCCCGAATTTGTCCGCTGTTAGAAGTTCATCACTTTTTTCGCCGTTTCGATTACATCTTTAAAGTTCGGCAGCCATACCGATTCCGCCTGAGCAAACGGATAGACCGTGTCCGGAGCGGCCACGCGCAACACCGGCGCCTCAAGGCTTAAGATGGCGCGTTCGTTAATCTCCGCCACGACGTTGGCGGCGATGCCAGCCTGCCGTTGTGCTTCTTGAACGACGATGGCGCGGCCCGTTTTTTCGACCGAACCGATGATCGTTTCAATATCGAGCGGCTGCACGGTGCGCAAGTCGACGACTTCGGCAGAAATGCCTTCCTTCTCTAATTCTGCCGCTGCTTTTAACGATTCATGCACCATGGCGCCGTACGCGATGATCGTGATGTCTTTTCCTTCCCGCTTAATGTCCGCCTTGCCGATCGGAATCGTGTATTCCCCTTCCGGCACTTCCTGACGGAACGAACGGTACAGCTTCAAATGTTCAAGGAAAATGACCGGGTCGTTGTCGCGAATCGCCGAGATGAGCAACCCTTTCGCATCATACGGCGTCGACGGAATGACAACCTTCAAGCCTGGCTGTTGGGCGACAAGCCCTTCTAGGCTGTCCGAGTGCAACTCCGGCGTATGGACGCCGCCGCCAAACGGAGAACGGATCGTAATCGGCATATGGTAGCGTCCGCCCGTACGATAGCGGATGCGCGCCATTTGCCCGCAAATCGAATCCATCGCTTCATACACGAAGCCGAAAAACTGGATTTCCGGCACCGGGCGAAACCCTTGCAGCGCCAAACCGATCGCCAAGCCGCCGATTCCTGATTCGGCGAGCGGCGTGTCAAAAACGCGATCTTCGCCAAATTCGGCCTGCAGCCCTTCCGTCGCCCGGAATACGCCGCCGTTGACCCCAACGTCTTCCCCGAAAATGAGCACGTTCGGATCATTTTTCAACTCGATGCGCAGCGCATCGGTGATCGCCTGAACCATTGTCATTTGCGCCATGGCTTACTTCGACTCCTTCTCTTTGTAAATTTCATACTGCTCCTTCAAATTGAACGGCAGCTCTTCAAACATGATGCTGATCAAGTCGGTTACTTTTTGCTTCGGCGTTTCGTCCGCTTTCTTGATCGCTTCTTTAATCTCTTCTTTTGCCTGTTCAATAACGTTGTTTTCTTCTTCTTCGCTCCACAAGCCTTTCGCCTCTAAAAACTTGCGGAAACGCACGAGTGGGTCTTTCTTCGCCCATTCGTTTTCCAACTCTTTCGAACGATAGCGCGTTGGATCGTCACCGGACATCGTATGCGGGCCATAGCGGAAGCAGAGCGTTTCAATGAGCGTCGGCCCTTCGCCGTTAATGGCGCGCTCGCGAGCAGCTTTGACCGCTGCGTAGACCGCAAGCGGGTCCATGCCGTCAACTTGAATGCCCGGAATGCCGGCGGCGACTGCTTTTTGCGCCAATGTTTTGGCAACGGTTTGCTTTTCGACCGGCGTCGAGATGGCAAAGCGGTTGTTTTGCACGACAAAGATGGCCGGCGCCTTAAACGCCCCCGCAAAGTTGATCCCTTCGTAGAAATCGCCTTGCGACGTGCCGCCGTCGCCCGTATATGTAATCGCCACTGCTTTTTTGCCCCGCATTTTCAAGCCGAGCGCCACACCAGCTGCTTGGATGTATTGGGCGCCGATAATGATTTGCGGCGGCAGGACGTTTACGCCTTCTGGAATTTGGTTGCCATGGAAATGGCCGCGCGAGAACAAAAACGCCTGATACAGCGGAAGCCCATGCCAAATGATTTGCGGAACGTCGCGGTATCCCGGCAAAATAAAATCTTCTTTTTCCAATGCAAAATGGCTGGCAATTTGGCTCGCTTCCTGCCCGGCGGTCGGCGCATAAAACCCGAGTCTCCCTTGGCGGTTCAACGAAATGGAGCGCTGGTCAAGAATGCGCGTATACACCATGCGGCGCATCAGCTCTTTCAGCTGCTCATCGCTCAGCTCCGGCATCGCCTCTTCATTGACGACTTCTCCTTCCTCATTCAAAATTTGAAATGTCGGGAACTGCTCGGCCACTTTCTCGAGCTGCTCCGCAAATGGGAATTGGAAGGTCTTTACACCCATCTTGTTCACCTCTGCCTTTCATCAAGAAATTTGGAAATCAGGCTGTCTTCATCCATATACTATTAATGTACCCAAAAGAAAGAAGAAATAAAAAGCAGCCGCCGCTTGGCGCAACGGAAACCGAAAACGGCGCCGACATCTGTATTACTATTTTTTATATCCTCATTAACACAGCGTCTGTTCGCAAGTTTTAGTTTACACTTTATTTTTCACGCCGTCAACGACTTTGATTTTCCGTTGCTTTCCCTTTTGTCTCCTGGTTGTATTTGGAATCAGGAACATTCCTGAAACCATCTGTTATATTACATCGAAACAACACTGTATTAATTCTGTATTATATTTTTCGGGAAATGCAAAACGCAATGTCCGTTCACGTTATTGACAGCGCTTTCTTAAGTTTCTTTTTCAATTTATTCCTTATACGCCGATAATATCTCCAGACGGCCGCATTTTCATTTACGGCGCACAGGCATTTTTGTTAGACTAACACTGTAGATCGCGATGCGAGAGACAGGAGTGAAAAGGCGAATGATCACCATGAAAGATATCATTAAAGAAGGGCATCCGACGCTGCGGAAAGTGGCTGAGCCCGTTCCGCTGCCGCCTTCAGAGGAAGACAAACGCATTTTGCAAAGCTTGCTTGACTATGTGAAAATGAGCCAAGATCCGGAACTGGCGGCCAAATACGGCCTGCGGCCCGGCATCGGCCTCGCCGCTCCGCAAATCAACGTCTCCAAACGGATGATTGCCGTCCATGTCACTGATGAAAACGGAACGCTGTACAGCTATGCCTTGTTCAATCCGAAAATCGTCAGCCACTCTGTGCAGCAATGTTATTTGACGACGGGGGAAGGCTGCCTGTCGGTCGACCGTGATGTGCCCGGATACGTACCGCGCTATGCCCGCATCACGGTCACCGGCACGACGCTCGACGGCGAGGAAGTCACCTTGCGCCTCAAAGGATTGCCGGCCATCGTCTTCCAGCATGAAATCGACCATTTAAACGGCATTATGTTTTATGACCGCATCAATCCGGACGACCCGTTCCAAGTACCAGACGGGGCGATCCCGATCGGGCGCTGAACCGTGGCCGGCCATGCCAAACAGCTGCCCCGCCGAATGAGCGGCGGGACGGCTGTTTATGGAATCAATTGCAATTGTTTCAATCCGTACCATATGCCTTCTTCACTGACCGGTTTCGTTACAAAATCGGCGACCCGTTTCACTTCCTCATGGGCATTTCCCATCGCCACGCCGGTTCCGACGAACGACAACATTTCAATGTCGTTCAGCCCATCGCCGAACGCATACACATCGCCTTTGTCAATCCCGAGCTTCTCAATCATCAGGCGGATCCCCTCCGCTTTCGATCCCCCTGCCGGCAGCACATCGGTCGACACATCGTGCCAGCGGACAAAACGGAATTCTGGATAATTGCGCACGTACGGTTCTTCTTCTGCGGCGCGGCAAAACAGCAGCGCTTGGTAAATGTCATTGTTTTCGTAATAAAGGGGATCGACAGGCGGGTGGGAAAACTTCAAGCTTCCCATGCTGACATGAATGTGCGGATGGTCGCCGACGCTCGCCCTCATTTCCTCCGCGTCCATAAAGACGAGCGGATGACCGTTGCGGTGGGCGTCCTCAGCCAACGTCCGCACTTTCTCGCGGCGGAGCGGACGCTTATGCAGGACAGTTCCTTCAAAAACGACGTATTGCCCGTTGAAGCTGACGAACGAGTCGATCCCAAGCTGGCGGCGTACATCCGCAAACATAAACGGCGCCCGGCCGGTGGCGATGGCGACATAGACGCCGGCCTGTTTTAGCTGACGGATCGCCTCAACGGTTGATGGCGGCAGCTGTTTTTGTTCATCAAGCAGCGTGCCGTCAATGTCGAAAAAGACGATTTTTCTGCCCACGTTCTCTTCTCCTTGCCGAAAATGTATTCACTGTTTACCGTACTGAAAAACAATTGGAATGTCAACCGAAAGACACGGTTCGTTCCATTTTTTCCCCATGAAAAACAAGCCTCCACCTACATAACATATATAATAGAAACATTTACTTTCGTCGCAAATTGAGTACAATAAAAAGTAAGGAGTGATGAAACATGTTGAAAAAGCTGAAAAAAAAGCTGCTTCAACAGTGGAAAGATTTGCTCCGGAAAAAATTGATCGCCTAACTGTTCCAACAACAGCCCTTCGGACGGAAGGGCTTCTTTCCCACTTTGGCGAATGAAACGGCCAAAATCCGTCAAAGATGATACGTACCGTCGGCACACCTCCCGCCTGTTTTTTGCTTTTGAACGACAAAAAACATGAAAACGGGGTTGCATTTTTATATAATGGAAAAGCAATCATTGTACGATAAGGAGAGATTCGGTCATGATTTTCAAAGTGTTTTACCAAGACAACGCGGAAGAGGTGCCCGTGAGAGAAAAAACGAAAACACTCTACATTGAAGCAGAATCAGAGCGGGAAGTACGCCAAAAGCTGCAAAACCGTCCGATCAATATCGAGTATATTCAGCCGTTAGAGGGGGCGCATTTGGAGTACGAAAAGAAAAGCGCTAATTTTCAAGTATTGGAGATCTCATCATGAAACTATTAACGGATCAGCAAGTCGGTGTGTTTGCCCTCGGCGGACTGGGTGAAATCGGGAAAAATACATATGGCGTACAATTTCAAGACGAAATTATTGTGATTGACGCGGGCATCAAGTTTCCAGAAGACGAATTGCTCGGCATCGACTACGTCATCCCGGACTATTCGTATTTAGTCAAGCACGCGGAAAAAGTGAAAGGGCTGTTCATTACCCATGGGCATGAAGACCATATCGGCGGCATTCCGTATTTGCTCCGGCAGGTGAACATCCCGATTTACGGCGGCAAGCTGGCGCTCGGGCTCATCCGCAATAAACTCGAAGAGCACGGGTTGCTGCGTCAGGCAAAACTCATTGAAATTCGCGAAGAGGATGTCATTCGCTTCCAAAAAACAGCGGTCACTTTTTTCCGGACGACGCACAGCATTCCGGACAGCTACGGCATCGTCGTTAAAACGCCGGTTGGCCAAATCGTCCACACAGGAGACTTTAAATTCGACTTTACACCGGTCGGCGAACCGGCAAATTTGACAAAAATGGCAGAAATAGGGAAGGAAGGCGTGCTTTGCTTGCTCTCGGACAGCACGAACAGTGAAATTCCGCATTTCACGATGTCCGAGCGGCGCGTCGGCGAGAGCATCCACGACATTTTCCGCAAAGTGAACGGCCGGATTATTTTTGCAACGTTTGCGTCCAACATCCATCGGCTTCAACAAGTGACCGAAGCGGCGGTCGCCAACAACCGGAAAATCGCTGTCTTCGGCCGCAGCATGGAAGCGGCGATTGAAATCGGCCAAGAACTCGGTTACATCAAATGCCCAAAAGGCACGTTTGTTGACGCTAACGAAATCAACCGCCTGCCGGCCAATCGGGTGACGATTTTGTGCACCGGCAGCCAAGGCGAGCCGATGGCGGCGTTGTCGCGCATCGCCAACGGCACGCACCGGCAAATTCAAATCATCCCAGGAGACACGGTTGTTTTCTCCTCATCGCCAATTCCGGGCAACACCGTGAGCGTCAACCGGACGATCAACATGCTGTACAGAGCCGGTGCGGAAGTGATCCACGGCCCGCTTAACGACATCCATACGTCTGGCCACGGCGGGCAAGAAGAGCAAAAACTGATGATCCGGCTCATGAAGCCAAAATATTTCATGCCGATCCACGGCGAATACCGGATGCAAAAAATGCACGCCAAGCTCGCCATTGACTGCGGCGTGCCGGAGGAAAACTGCTTTATTATGGACAATGGCGAGGTGCTCGGCATCAGTGAACACGAGGCGCGCATCGTCGGCAAAATTCCGTCCGGCTCCGTTTATATTGACGGCAGCGGCGTCGGCGACATCGGCAACATCGTCTTGCGCGACCGCCGCATTTTGTCAGAGGAAGGACTCGTCATCGTTGTCGTCAGCATCAACATGAAAGAATTCAAAATCGCTGCCGGGCCAGATATTATCTCCCGCGGCTTCGTCTACATGCGCGAGTCAGGCGACTTGATCAGCGAGGCGCAGGCGCTCATTGCGAAACATCTCGAAAAAGTGCTTGAGCGGAAAACGAATCAATGGTCGGAAATTAAAAATGAAATCACCGAAACGCTCGCCCCGTTCTTGTATGAACGGACGAGACGGCGGCCAATGATTTTGCCGATTATTATGGAAATTTAACAAAAAATGGGTGTCCAAAAAGGTTCGGGACACCCTTTCTTATTGCCGTATATTGCAACAAAATGACCGATATGAAACCGCAATATTGTTTCCGGTTTAGAGGGACGTTGCTTTTTTGCCGTCGGAACAAGCCGTCCGGCCGGTCACGAGCCGACAACTTTTTCTTCAAACCGATCGATGTCGCTGTCGGCGCCAATCACGACCAACACGTCGCCTTTGCGGATGATTTCCGAAGCGAGCGGGGAGACGATGACGCTTGTTCCACGCTTGATGGCGACGATGTTGATGCCGTAGCGGGCGCGGATGTCAAGCTCCAAAAGCGAATGGCCGTCAAGCCGCTCGCTCGCCACGATTTCGACAATGCTGTATTTGTCCGACAGCTCCAGATAATCTAGGACGTTGTTGGAAATCAAGTTGTGGGCGATCCGCTCGCCCATGTCCCGTTCTGGATGCACGATTTGGTCAGCGCCGATTTTTTTCAGCACTTTTTCGTGGTAATCGTTTGTCGCCTTGACCGTAATATGATTGACGCCAAGCTCTTTTAAAATGAGCGTCGTTAAAATGCTGGCCTGAATGTTGTCGCCAATGGCGACAATGACATGGTCAAAGTTGCGGATGCCTAAGCTTTTCAACACATTTTCGTCCGTCGTATCACCGACGACGGCGTGTGAGGCGACCGCCGCAAATTCGTTCACCCGGTCTTCGTCAATATCGATGGCCAACACTTCCATCCCTTGTTCACTCAACGTGCGGCAAATGCTGCCGCCAAACCGCCCGAGGCCGATGACGGCAAACTGTTTCTTTTTCATCAGTGATTCCTCCATCGCTTGCCCATCATTGCTTTTTTCCTTATTCTATCAAAAAAGAAGGAGAACGAAAACGTTCTTCCGCTTCTTTTTCCTCATGCTGCCTTTTTCTAATCGGCCGGCCCGCGCCTTTCCGCAAAAAAACGGGCTGCCTGCGCACACAGCCCGATGAATTTCGTCGTTAGCGAAGTTTTTCTTCAACTTTTTGGCAAATTTCTTCCGCGGTAAGCCCGCTCGCTTCAATGACCGGACCGGACGTGACGATGTTGTGAATGCCGGCAACGTTTGCATCCAAGCCGGTAATGACGCAGCAATCGCAGCCCCGGGCATCTTGTTCCCCGCCAAGCGGAACAACCTCATACCCTCTTTCTCTCAATGCCTCCTGCACGTCGGTCAGCGATTGCTCAACACCGATTTTCGCCATCACACTCCACCTCCTCATATACATAATGTGTCTTGATGGAGGTGGAACTATACTTCATTCGGCGTTCCCTTTCCATGAAAAATAATCAATTAAAAAGGCGATCGCCCGGTCAATGGCCTCTTCATTTGGGGTGAGCTTTGCATGGTGCAACCCATGGGGCGAATCCACGCCGAGCCAAAACATCAATCCCGGGATTTCCGCCAGCATATAGCCAAAATCTTCGCCGGTCATCGCCTCTTTGCAGCGAATGACGTTCATACCGGGATGCGCTTCGGCAAACCGCATAAATTCCGCTGTCAGCGCCGGATCGTTGTACACTTGGTAGTACATGGCGCCGTAATCGATCGCCGCCTCGCATTCGTAGGCCACTTCGATTCCGCGCACGATCGCCTCAATCCGCCGCTTGACCGCCTCCATAGCCGCAGGCGACAGCGTCCGGATCGTTCCCTCGAGCCGGGCGTGCTCCGCAATGACGTTCTGCACCGTCCCGCCGGCAATTTTTCCGATCGTAATGACGGCGCTGTCGAGCGGATCGACGTTGCGGGCGACGATCGACTGCAGCTGAACGACGAGCGTGCAGGCAGCGACGACCATATCGTTCGCCAAATGGGGAAAGGCTGCATGTCCGCCTTTTCCTTTTAAATCGATAAACAGCTCCGATGTATTGGCAAACAACAGTCCTTCTTTCGTCGCAATAGTGCCGACCGGATATTCCGGGGCGATATGCAAGGCGACGATCATATCCGGCCTCCATTCCTGCATGATGTCGCTTTCCATCATCGGCTTTGCTCCGCCCGGCCCTTCCTCGGCCGGCTGGAATACAAACAGCAAATCGTCTTTCAGTGGATGATGAGCAAAATGGGTGAGCACACCAAGAGCGATGCTCATATGCACATCGTGGCCGCACGCATGCATGCACCCTTCATGTTCAGAGCGGTACGGCAAACCGGTCTCCTCGCGAATCGGCAGCCCGTCCATATCGGCGCGGTAGCCGATCGTTTTTTGCGGCGATGTTCCGTTGACTTTGACGAAAATCCCCGTTTTCCACGTCCGGACTTGAAGCCGCTCTTGCGGCAGGGACTGGATATAGCGAAGCAAATATTGCTGCGTCTTAAACTCCTGAAACCCAAGCTCCGGAATTTGATGCAAGTCGCGGCGAATGGCGACAAATGGGCTGATCGCAGACATCGTCTCTCCTCCATGGGCAAAAAAGCTGTCCTCGTGTGAAGGGACAGCTTTTATGATGATTATAATTGGCGAAGCTCCTGCTTAATCTCCGTTTTCGCCCGCGTTTGTTCGTCGATTTGCTTAATGACGCGCGCCGGCACGCCGGCCACGACCGTATACGGCGGCACATCCTCGACGACGACCGCCCCGGCGGCGACGACCGCCCCTTTGCCGACGGTGACGCCTTCCAAAATGACAGCATTCGCGCCGACAAGGACATCGTCTTCAACGATCACCGGCTTCGCCGATGGCGGCTCAATGACTCCGGCCAACACCGCTCCGGCGCCAATATGGCAGTTTTTTCCGACCGTCGCCCGGCCGCCGAGCACCGCATTCATGTCGATCATCGTTCCTTCACCGACAACCGCACCGATGTTGATGACCGCTCCCATCATGATCACGGCGTTGTCGCCGATTTCCACATGGTCGCGGATGATGGCGCCCGGCTCGATGCGCGCCTTGATGCCTTTCAAATCCAGGAGCGGAATGGCCGAGTTGCGGCGGTCGTTCTCGACGACATAGTCCTCGATTTTGTCTTGATTCGCTTCGATTGCCGCTTGAATGTCTTGCCATTCGCCAAACACGACCCCGGTGTTGCCGGTGATGAACGGTTTCGCGCTCGGGCCGAAATCGATGCCTTCGAGATCCCCTTTTATGTATACTTTGACTGGTGTCGATTTCTTGCTGTTTTGAATAAAGGAAATGATTTCATTGGCGTCCATCATCTTCATGGGCGATATCCTCCTTTACACCTGTATTCTTTTTTACTTTAGCAAAACAAAGATGTTGGTGACAAGCATCAATTCATAAAAGTTTTCGGCCCTGATTCGGCCGCCGCAGCTGTTTATTCAATTGCTTCAATATTTCGCGGCGGGTAAAAATCCCTTCAAAATAGCCATCCTCGTTCTCAACGCACACAAACGGATGGTTAACGATGAGCCCCACCGCTTTCCAAAGCCGGTCGTCAAGCCGCAGGCGCGGAATGTTTCGGTTCATCACTTCTTCGACCTTCATCGTCTCCAGCCGTTCAAACTCGATGCGCTCCAACCCTAAAATCGCATCCATAATCATCGTCATGCCAATCAGCCCATGCAGCTTGTACGACGTATCAAGCACTGGAATCGCCGAGTAGCCGGTTTTCGTGAGGACGAGGAGCGCATGATCCAAATAATTGCCCACTTGAACGTGCGCTACTTTGTCAGCTGGAATCAAAAATGACTTGACAGTCATGTTCGCCCATTCCTCATTTGCAAATAAGCTCATACATCCGTTCCGCCTTTCTCTGTATGCATCTTCTCCTCTCCACCTGTATGATACCATAAAAAAGACTATCGCTTCCTTACAAGCGATAGCATCAGCTTTGTTTTTATCCTTCCTCGGTCAGCAGCCGGTCATACAAACGCAGCAGCTGCCGGTATCTCTGTTCATCGGCCTCTTTATCTCCGTTTTCAATATCCGCCAGCTCAGAACGGACGAGTTCCAGCGCGTACTGCTGGCTGAACATCACCTCGAGCAACAGTGACGCTTCCTCGCCCGACAGCTGAAGCGGCAGCCGCTTCCCCATCTTCATTCCCCCTTTGCCTCTTCCGCTTCCATATATATTCGCCGGCAAAGGAAAAAAGTCGTGGAAAAAAGCGTCATTTGCGGACAGGCAAAAAGGCCACCCATATGAATGGAATGGCCTTTTTTTCAATAATAGCGCAACGCCAAATAACCAATGGCAAAAATGGCGAGCAAGACAGCGAGTACGTAAGCGAGGAACACCGGGTTGCGCAAGTAGGCATGCTCCTCGACCGTTTTCGGAATCGGCCCGTCAAGCTCCCCTTGCCAACGCTGTTGGCGTCCGAGGCGAACCGTATAGACGAACCCAATGACCGCGATCAATACAGAGAGGGCGGATAACACAAAAGTCAACTGTGCCATAAGTTTCACCTCATGTTTACTTTGCCGCAATGAGGCGATTTTATGCAGTCAATAATGGGCGTCATGCTCAAACAAATAGCTGTACGACAAGTCAATAAACAAGTAATGGCGCTCATCGATCGGATACGAATACGTCCGGATCGTTTCCCCTGTTTCAATATCCGTGTATAAATCGGACAAAATCCCTCTTCGGCGCGAGCGCATGCGAATAATGTTTTCCAAAAAATACGGGCGCCAGCTCCAGTTTTTCATATAATATTGCGGCTGAAGCTCCCACCGGCCGCCGCGCTTGAACATATTGCCCGACTGCTGGAAGCCGTCCTCATCACAAACATAAATGCGGAAGCAAACATCGTCGAGCTCGCCGGCCAACAGGGAAATGAGCTCGTTAAAATCGGCGGCTTTTTTGTATTTGCCAAGCAGCGCGCTGATCCGCTGCTGAAACTGCTCAGCAATTTGATACAGCGTTTCAAGTTTTTTCTTTTCTTGCTGGATGAAGCGATGGCATTCCTGGCGCAGCAAGTCTTTCAACAAATCGCGCGGCACGGCTTCCGGTCCGGGCTTCGCCAAATAATACCCTTGGTAGTAGCGGCCGCCATGCCGCCAAGCGTACTGAAGTTGAAAGGATGTTTCAATATCTTCGTACAAAAGCGTCGCCCCGATTTTGCGGGCCAACAGCGAGATGGAATGGACGATTCCTTGGTATGCTTGATGAACGGACGCTTTTCGCAATTCATGCAAATCGATTTTTAAAATGTCAGGCGACAACACCCCGATCCGCTCCAAGTTGATGCTATGTTCAGCGATGTTGTCGACCGCCACTTTCACACCGTACGTACGGATGTATGTCAATAAATGGTTGAGCTGATCGACATCCCCTTTAAAATGTTGCTCGTTAATTTCTAATACGATGCGGCCAAGCGCCAGTCCTTTCGCCTCATAGGCAAGAAGCAGCTGCAAAAACGACTCGCCGCGATCGAGCATCAACAAATTGGCGTCGCGGTTAAAAAAAATGAGCGGCGTCTGATCCGCAAGCGCCAAAAAATAATCGAGCGCTTTTTTCGTGACCACATCGTCGACTTCGATGCGAAACTCTTCCGGAATCGTGTCATCGTGGAAAAACGGTCCGAGGCTGACCGGACCCGCCTCCGTTTGAAAGCGCCCGAGCACTTCGTATCCGACGACCCCGTGCTCGTCCGCGCTGAAAATCGGCTGGTAGTACGGAACGACTTGCGACAAATTGGCCATAACGTCTAACGCATCCATCGTGCTCACCTCATTTTTGTCGACCGTCTTTGCCTTTATTATAACATACTGTCCAACTTTTTCCCGGCATGAAAAAAGCGGCCGCCCAATGCTGGGAAACCGCTGTCTGCTTGATGTCGCGCCAAAACATAACGATGTTTTAAAAAGGCCGACGGTTGAGCCATTGTCCGCCGTCAACCGTGATGCAGGCTCCATTAATGTAGGCGGCTTCGTCTGAAAGCAAAAACGAAGCAACCGCCGCGATCTCTTCCGGCGTCCCGAGCCGCCCGAGCGGCACGCTTTCGATCGTCATCCGTTCTGCTTCCTCCGACTCCCATAACCGTTCCGCCCCGCCTGTGCGCTCGATGGGACCGGGGGCAATGGCGTTGACGCGGAACCCGTATTTTTTCCCCCATTCAACCGCGAGCGTGCGCGTCATCGCCAGCACCCCCGCCTTGGCGCTGGCCGAGTGAATGACCCCGGCGCCAGCGTGCCAGGCGTACGTCGCAATAATGTTGAGGATATTTCCTTTCAGGCCGCGCTGAATCCAGTAGTTGCCGACTTCCCGGCTGCAGTAAAACGTGCCGTTTAACACAATGTTAATGACGCTGTTCCAACCGTTGATCGACAGCTTTTCCGCCGGGCAAATAAAGTTGCCGGCCGCATTGTTCACCAAAGCATCGATGCGGCCAAACTCCGCATCGGCCCGTCCCACCATCTCGGCGACTTGCTCCGGATTGCGCACATCCATCGGCACGGTGAGCACGCGCCCCCCATCAGGCGCAGCAATTTCTCGCTTTGCCTCTTCCAGCGCATCGGCTCTCCTTCCGGTAATGACAACGTTCGCCCCTTCGGAAACAAAACGCTTGGCCATATATTTGCCCATGCCGCTCGATCCGCCTGTCACGATCACAACTTTTCCATTCATTTTCTCTCCCCCTAACATGACTGATGATTCATTCATTTTTCATCATATCATAAAAAGGTTGAATATTCGAACATTATTTTTTCTCTACTTGTCCTCATCTTCCGTTTTTCGTTATAATAATTCTACTTATGAAAGGACGGACGGAACGATGCACCATATTGAGACAGCAAAAATGAGCCGACGCACGTTTTTAAAAAAGCTGGCGCGCACCGGCCTCGCCGCCGCATTGGCCACAACGGCCGCGTACAGCTATGCCCGCTGGATCGAGCCGGCCTGCGTGTCTGTAACGCGCCATACATTGTCGCACCCGCTCATCCCGAAGTCGTTTGCCGGCGCAACGATGCTGCAATTCAGCGACCTTCATCTCGGTCATTACTATGGATTAAAGCGCTTTGACCAGGTGATCGATCAAATTAACAAGCTAGAGCCGGATTTGATCGTCTTCACCGGCGATCTGCTCCATGAGGCGAACCAATACCCGCACACAGAAGCGGTCGCCGAAGCGCTCGCCCGCCTTCGGGCCCCGCTTGGAAAATTCAGCGTCTACGGCAACCATGATCATGGCGGTTACGGAACAGACATTTACCGCCGGTTGATGGAGCGGGCTGGGTTTCGCGTCCTCGTCAACGAGCATGCGCTTATCCGCCGCGGCCAACACGCGATCGCCATCGCCGGCAGCGACGATATGATGCTCGGCCGTCCGGATTGGTCGAAAATGACAAATGGCATTCCGCCGGCAACGTACACGATCGCCCTCGTCCATGAACCGGACGGCGCCTTGGAAACATCCCGCCTCCCGATTCACGTGCAGCTGTCCGGCCATAGCCATGGCGGGCAAATTCAGCTGCCGTTTATCGGGCCGCTCATGACGCCGCCGCTGTCTGAACGCTATTATGAAGGATTTTACGATGTCGGCGGGCTTACACTGTACGTCAACCGCGGCCTCGGCACAACAAGGGTGCCGCTTCGTTTTTTCGCTCCGCCGGAGCTGACCGTCTTTTCGCTCGCCCCCAGTTAAAAACAAAAGACAGACGGCCGCTTTATGCTATAATAAAAAGAAAAAAGGAGATATGCCGATGAAACCGTTGCAACTAACGGTCGACAATATTGCCAAAGCCATTTTCACCGTCAACCGCCATGCCAAGACGGCATTAAACCCTTCGTTCCTTTATCTTCTGAAGAAAAAAGCCATCGAAAAACTGCTTGAGGAAGGAAAGGCCCAAAAAGTCGGCCTCCATTTTTCCCGCAACCCGAAATACAGCCAGCAGCAATCGGATGTGCTTGTTGCCGTCGGCGACTACTATTTCCACATTCCTCCGACAAAGCAGGATTTCGCCGCCCTTCCGCACCTCGGCGCGCTCAACGATTCATACCGCAATCCTTCGACCCGGATGCCGCTTTCAGAGGCAAAAGCCATTCTTATGGCCTACACCGGGATCAAAGAGCCGGTCGAACGCAAGCCGAAACGACTGGCAAAACCGGTGTTCAAGCGGCTCGGCGACCGCTAGCCCCACTCAAGCCCGCCGGCTTTTGACGCGGAGCGGCCACCGCGCTTGCCAAACAAAAAAGCCGCCGTTGCGCTCGATCACACAACGGATCGGCGTTTTAGGCGGATACGCCTTTTCGCTTCATGCTTCCCCACTGTTTTTGCCGGCGGATGGCGTCTATGATTCCTTCGCATCGCCACCATGCCGTCAGCGGACGGTACCAAAACGTCTCGGTAAGCGAAAAGAAAAAGAGCCATACGAAATCAGAAACATTCGGGAACTTCCGCTCGGTCCACTCTTCCAACAACACGGCAGCGGCAGACAGCAGCGAGCCATACAAAACGGAAACCGCCAACAGCAGAAGGGCAAGCTCCATGTACAAACTTCCGAGAAACAACGAAACCGCCATCACGATGTATCCGGCCAACTCCATGACGGGGCCGAGAAACTCAATCACCCAAAAGTACGGGAGAGAGAGGAGGCCGATTGACCCGTATTTTGGATTGCCAAGCAGCGCCCGATGGCGCCATAAACTTTCCAATAGCCCGCGATGCCAGCGGCGCCGCTCCAAAACGGAATCGCCGTCAATCGAACAAATATACGGATAACGGGCCACGTTGATGCCTGCATTTAACGCGTCCGCCTTCCCGCCGTTTTCTTTGTCAAGAACGAATAAATGAGGATATGCCGACGAGCGGTAGATCGTTTTAATTTCTTTTGTCGCCAGTTGGCGGCGAACGACGCGATACACAGGACGGAGCCCAAAATGCTCGACGAGCCGCTCAAGCGTCCGGTCTGTCGAACCGTCGTTAATGACGATCACCTCATATTCCGGATACTCGATGCTTAGGAGCGAACGGACGGAACCGACGATGCCGGCTTCTTCGTTATAGGCGGGGACGAGAATCGACACTGGCTTTGCATAGCTGACATCGAGCAGCTCTTCATACGGCTCCCAATCATCAAGACGGTATGTGCGCCGCAAATGCGCAAACGGAACAACGAGCAAAAACGTATAAAAAACGACAATGCCCATCATATAAACGAGCACCGCCAATAAAACAGCAACCATCAAGACGGCGACAATGAGCGCCATTACTCATCAAACTCCTTTAGCAGCCGGCGCAGGCGCGCCTCCAGTTCCAGCCATTTAAACGGCTTCGTCACATACTCGTCCGCTCCTTCGTCAATGGCTTGGGCGATGTCCCGCTCATCTTGGCGCGACGTCAACATCATCACCTTATACGGCTTTTGCTGGCGGCGGAGGCGGCGCAACACCTCAAGACCGTCCATTTTCGACATCACCCGGTCCAAAATGACGACGGAGCGCTTCTCGCCTTTGTACACCGGCGATTCGAGAAATGAAAGCCCGTCACTAAACTCGTAAATGTCCGCCTCCCGTTCTTGCTCGTCCGCAAGCTTGCGGACGAGGTCAGCGATGACCGTCCGCGCCAGTTCATCATCGTCGACGATCGCAACAGACCATCGTTGCCCATTGCCTTGGCGTCGTTCTTTTTTCGCTCGGCCGCCATCGGTCGGAACGGCTTCCCTCTTCGCTTCTTCAACCCGACATCCCCCGCTCTTTTTGGCTGCGTACAGCGCTTCGTCAGCCAGACGAAGCCAATGCTCAAGCGGTTCGTCTGGGTCATCGCACTCAACAAAACCAACCGAGAAAGTGCATGACAGGCGCACGCCGCCGGCTTCGATTTCCTCAGCAGCAAATTGGCGCTGCAGCCGTTTGAGCACGCGATGCGCTTCATTTCTTGTCGTTTTGGCCAGCCAGACGACAAACTCCTCTCCCCCAAAGCGAACGACCGTATCCATCCCACGCGTATGTGCAAGCAAAAAAGCAGCCAGTTTCTTTAACACCGCATCGCCCGCCAAGTGACCAAACCGGTCGTTAACTTGCTTAAAACGGTCCAAATCAAGCAGCGCCAAACAGCTCGGCGTCCGAGACCGCTCTAAATCGCTCCGCAAACGAGCGTACACTCGCGGCAAGTACTTTCGGTTGTAAACGCCGGTCAATTCGTCAATCAGCACTAACTGATCAATTTTCTGCTTTTTTTCCACAAGCCGGCGGATGCGAATGAAAAACTCGCCGACCGCGACCGGCTTTGCCATGACATCGTCGGCGCCGATCTCATACCATTTCAGCTCCTCGCCTTTTCGTCTGTTCCCACCCACAATGGCCACTGGAATATATGAATGGCGGCCTGCATCGTTCAAAAAAGCGTCAAAAACGGAAGCATCTGCGCCGTCCTCCTCAAGTATCACCACAATGCAATCTATGCCCAATTGTACTAAAGAGGCCGCAGGTTGTTCAATAAATGGAAGTGTGATGAAACGCCACGGCGTCGTTTGCAACGAACCGCGCAAATACGCAGAAAACAACGGATCGTTTCCGCAGAGGAGAATGGCCGCTTCCGGCCCTTGGCGGCCGGGAGGGGAAACGAACGAAGCATCCGATTCTCCCGCTTCATAGCAGCAGCGAAGGAGCGGAAACATCTCCGCCAACGCCTCCTCCGCTGTCCATTTCCGTTCCTTTTGCTGATTCATCCGGCGAGAAAGGCGGTCTGCTTCAACAGCGAGATCGCTGCGGTTCATCACCGCCGCCGTCCGGCCGACAGCGTCTAAAAACCGGATCAGCTCCGCCCCCGCAAACGGCTCTTCCGTCTTCCATCGTTCATACTGTTCCTTCAATCGGCTTAATAACGAAGCAGTGTAAGAATCCAATCTCCCCCTCCTTTCCGCCCATCGGCCTGCCGTTCCGCCGTTTGTATTTTCACGTTCATCCTCCCTTTTTCCTATTAGTAATATAGTCGGCAGGGGCGAAAAACATTATCAAAAAAAATGAAAGCAAAACAGCCTTTTTTCGTCCATGCATTCAAAAAGACCGTTGCTTCATGGCAACGGTCTCGATTCAATACAAAAAATCGAGAAGGCGGCGGTCCGCCAAATTCGTATCGACCGGGCACACTTCGGCATCACGTCCGTACTGCCACACCCACACATTTGCGCTGCAAGGCGGGGCAGCCGGCTGATAGCGCGCCGCTTTCTGCTCTTTCGTCGTTCCCGGTCTTGGAGCCGCGCTCCAAATGACGGCCTGCACCGCCACTTGATTGTTCCGTGCGGCCGCTTCACAATAGGCAGCGGCAAAGTCTCCTTTCGTCGGATCCGCATACAGCCCCGGCCGGTACCCGGTCGGATAGAGCGTTTCCACCCAAGCCGCGATCCAAGCCGCATCAACCGCAAAAAAGTCCTCGATATTGGCAAACAGCAGTTTATTTTTCGGAATGCCGAGCCGCCGCGCATGGAACACCGCGTTGCGCGCCGCCACCTGACCGTTCGCATAGCCGACCGCTTCGCGGAAGGCGTTATAAATCGGCAGCACCTTCACGCCATAGCTACGGATGCGGGCGATCTCGTCGCGTGTCAACCCTTCCGACACATTAGGCACTTCCACCAAATAGCGGCCCCAAAATTTCGGATAGCCAAGCTCCGTCCGCACGCATTGAAACAGCTGATCCGTTACGGCTTGCGCCGAATCAACGCCCCAAACACCTCTTACCATCCTTCCCCCTCCTTTGCGGTCACGCTGCCATAGTTATGTATATGAGGGGGAGCGCTTGTTTTATACGGCTACCGGCGGCGCTTCCGTTCCTCTTCCGTCCAATCGCCTTTCAACAATTGAAACCAGCCGTTGCGCTTAAACCAAACAAACATCGTCATGCCGATCACGGCCATAACAGCCAATACCGCAAAGTAGCCGTATTTCCAGCGCAGCTCAGGCATATAGTTGAAATTCATCCCATAAATGCCGGCGATAAAGGTAAGCGGCATGAAAATCGTCGTAATGGCCGTAAACGTCATCATAATGTTGTTCATTCGATTCGAGTTCAGCGACAAATAGCTGTCGCGGATATCTGCTGTAATCTCGCGGTTGGTCTCGATCATTTCCGACAGCTTCAATAAATGGTCGTAAATGTCGTGAAAATACAACTGTCGTTCTTTCATGCGCTGCAGCCGGTCGGAGTGGATGATGCGGTACAACAAGTCGCGCATCGGCACGATCGTTCGGCGCAGCTTCGATAAATCGCCGCGGATGTCAAACACTTTTTCAATAATGTCGTGAATCGGTTCATTGTTCGTATTCTCCTCTAAATCGTTCAGCACGTCTTCAATATGGTAAAGCGGTGGAAAATAATCATCCACAAGCTTGTCGATCAGCCGGTACATGACGTGAAACGGCCCCTGCTGAACATCTTCTTCATGCTTCAATCGCTCCCACACCTCGTCGACGGCATGAATCGGCGACTTATGAAACGAAACGATGAAGTTTTGCCCGACAAACAAATCGACTTCCTCAGCCTCCAGCGTCATCCCGGCAATGGCATGAAGCACAACAAACAAGTAGCGGTCATAAAAATCGAGCTTCGGCCGCTGCACATACTCCAAACAGTCTTCAATGGCAAGCGGATGGAAATGAAAAAAAGAAGCAAGCAAGTCCGACTCCTCATCCGTCGGCTCATGAAAATCGACCCAATACCACGAAACGTCCGGGCTGTTGACAAACGTCAAATCAACATCATGCAGAATCTCAAACTCTTTTGTTATCGCACATGTACGGATCATCACCATCCCACCTTGCCATTTTTTCTCTTCTCTTATCATAACCGAAAATGTGTTACATCCCAACCTAAAAAGGGTACAGAAAGATGTAGAGAAAAATTGGCAAAAAATTTATCAAAATTTTCTTTACATTATCACCAAAAACGACGATAATATAAAAAAGGGAACCCTTTGTTCCCATATGGGAGGGACTGAATCATGTACGAAAAACAATACCCGAATGAAGGCGCCGTTTTGTTCAACCAGCCGGAAGAAAAAAGCAGCTACGGGCCGATGGCCGAACAAGTGCTGAAAGAAGCGATCTTCCAGTTTCAAAGAAAAAAACTGATGGAACAAATTGATGAAGCGCTCGCGGCCGGCAACAAGCCGTTGTTTTTCAAGCTTTCCGCCCAATATAACGATTTGTTGAAACAATACGGCGCGTAAAAGGAGCGAATAATGTTGGATTGTGAATCATCTATGACCGGATGAGCCCCGTTTCCGTGTGCAGAATGACGCAAACGGAAAGGGGCTCATTTTTATTTTTTCGTTCTTCGACATAAATGGTACAATAGAGGAAAAACGGAAAGGTGGACAACAAGTGAGACACCTCATTCAGCCACGCGTTCAAGCGATTCAATTATCAGGCATCCGCCAATTTTTCAACCTTGTCGCTGGACGGCCGGGGCTTGTTTCCTTGACGATCGGCCAGCCGGATTTTCCAACTCCCGAACATGTGAAAGCAGCCGCTCAAGAAGCCATCGCGGCGGATTTTACAACGTACACGGCAAACGCTGGCCTAATTGAGCTGCGCGAGGCGGCTTGCCAATTCGTCGCTGACAAGTACGGCCTTCGCTACACGCCAGACGAAGTCATCGCCACCATCGGCGCCAGCCAGGCGCTTGATATTACGTTTCGCACCATTTTAGAAGAAGGGACAGAAGTGCTTCTTCCCGCACCAGTCTATCCCGGCTATGAACCACTCATTCGCCTGTGCGGGGCGAAACCGGTGTACATCGACACAAGGCCAAACGGTTTCCGTCTGTCGGCTGAGCTGATCGCGCCTTATATAACAGACAGGACGCGCTGCCTCGTGTTGCCGTATCCGTCCAATCCGACAGGAACGACGCTGCCAGGCGAAACGCTCGAAGAGATCGCGGCGCTCATGAAAGGGCGGCCAATTTGGATCGTATCCGACGAAATTTACAGCGAACTCGTCTATCGCGGCCGCCATCGTTCGATCGCCGAATGGCTGCCCAAGCAGACGATCGTCATCAATGGCTTAAGCAAATCGCACTCGATGACCGGCTGGCGCATCGGATTTGTCTTCGCCCCGTCGTTTGTGATTGAACAGATGGTGAAGGTGCACCAATACAGCGTCTCATGCACCTCGTCGATCAGTCAAAAGGCGGCCATTGAGGCGCTGACCGCCGGCAAACATGACGCCGAGGCAATGCGCGCCGCCTATGCGGAACGGCTCGAGTACGCTTACAACCGCCTAACCGCGATGGGGCTGCCGGTCGAAAAACCGGACGGGGCATTTTACTTGTTTCCATCGATCGCCGCCTTTGGCATGCCATCGTTTGACTTTGCCCTCGATGTCGTTGAAAAAGCCGGTGTCGCCCTCGTCCCCGGCAGCGCCTTCTCCGAATACGGCGAAGGCCATGTCCGCCTGTCGTATGCTTATTCGCTCGATGTCCTGAAAGAAGGGCTTGACCGTCTTGAGCGGTATATCGACAAAAAGGCGGCAAGTGCACGCTGATGGCGCCCCTTAAGACCGGAGCAAGACAGGCTTTCGCTTTTTTGCGCCGGGTTAACTCAAAAGCCGTCTGTCCTTCCGTAAAATACAAGATTGAAAAAGGGGCTGACCGAAAACAAGAGTGTGTTTTCAGGTCAGCCCCTTTGTTGCTCACGGCACCAACAGCAGTTTGCCGCTCGTTTTTCGCCCTTGCAGCAGGCGGTGCACCTCGGCCGCGCGCTCGAGCGGATAGACGCCCCCGATGGTCAACTCAAGGCTTCCATCCCGCACCCAAGCGAGCAGATCGCGCAAGCTTCGTTCATATAGCGCCCGTTTTCGCATGACTTGCGGCAAGAAAAAGCCAACGACCGACCAGTTTTTTGCCATCAAACGGACCGGATTGAGGCGCGTCATCTCCCCGCTCGCCGCCCCGTATACAACCAAGCGGCCGAACGGGGCAAGGCAGTCGAGCGTTTGATGGAACACATCGCCGCCCGCCATTTCCAAGGCGACATCGACGCCGCGTCCATCTGTTGCCTCCATCACTTCCGCCGCCCAGCCGTCCTTTGTATAATCGATCGTGACGTCGGCGCCGAGCCGCGCGGCTAACGCTCGCTTTTCCTCCGTGCTGGCGGTGGCGATCACCGTTTTCGCCCCGAACCGTTTCGCCAGCTGCACAGCGAGCGTGCCAACGCCGCCAGCGGCAGCGTGCACAAGCACGGTTTCCCCTTCCTCCAGCCGCCCCATTGTCGTCAAAATATGATAGGCGCTTAACCCTTGCACGGGCAGAGCCGCCGCCCGGCGGACGTCCAACCCGTCCGGCAGCGGCACGACCGCGCGTTCGTCAACCGCCACAAACTCGGCATAACCGCCTGATTCAATCAACGCGACAACCCGCTGGCCCGGGCGGATGGCTTCCACATCCGGACCGACTTCGCGGACGATGCCGGCCACCTCGGTGCCGGGCACGAACGGAAGCGGCGTCGGCACAACGTAGCGCCCTTCCCGCCTCGCTGTATCGGCGTAGTTCACACCGATCGCCTCAGCTTCAATCACCACTTGCCGTCCCGATGGCAACGGGCGCTCAGCCTCTTTTACTTGCAGCACTTCCGGACCGCCGTACTCAGCAAATTGCACGATTTTCACTGTTCATTCCCCTCTTTCGTCATCTTCATTTGCACGATATCGCGCACTTCCGCCGCCAACGGCCCTGGCTCGAGTTTCGGAATGACGGAAAGCGCTCCGTGCCGGTTGATGTAGTCGATCTCCTTTTCGAGGCCATAAGCCACCATCCAACGTCCGACCCGCGAGGCGGACAACACTTCTTTTGCCTTCTCCTCGCTTGCGTATTGCCGGTAAAACAGCCAAGCAGCCATCGCGCTGTCGGACAGCTCCGCCGCGTTGATCCCTTGCTCGATCAAGCAGTGCACAAAGTAGCCGGCGCCATAAAAGTCTTCTAGGCAAAAACGGCCCGACGAGCCGGAACAAATCACAATGATCGTCTCTTCTTGATGTAAACGGCAAATATGCTCGCTGACCGCCGGGCTGTTCAGCAAGCTCGCCGCGTACACCGCACGGGCTGGCTGAGCTCTGCGAATCGCCACCGTGCCATTGGTCGTCGATAGCACGACTGTTTTCCCTGGACAAACCGTTTGCAAAAACAGCGGCGCCGGCGGATGAAAGCCGGCGATCGTCCTTCCTTCGCTTTCCCCGACAAGCTCATAGCTCCCGCCAGGCAATCGGCGTCCGACTTGCTCCGCTTCGGCAGCGTTGTACACCGGAATGACGGAGCGGGCGCCCGCCGCCAACGCCGCAGTGATCGATGATGTGGCGAGCAAAATATCGAACACAACGGCGACCTTGGCATCGGCGAGCGCAGTTTCATCAATGTCTTCTTTGCGCAGCACGACATGCACTTTCGTCATCATGCGCCTCCCCGCCCCGCCAGCTGCCATGCATGCTGAATGAGCGCTTCGACAAACTGGCCAAAATGGCGAAACCGCTCATCGTTCGTCTGGCCGCGGCGATAGCGGTAATAAATTTGCTGGCAGATCACGGCCAATTTAAAGTAGGCAAACGTCAAATACACGTGCATATTCGAAACGTCCCGACCGCTTTTTTCGGCATAGGCGGCGATAAATTGTTCGCGCGTGTAAAAACCAGGCCGAACGGTGACCGGCGCACGGCCAAACCCGTGTTTGACAAGCGGCGGGTCATCCTCCTCAATCCAATAGCTCATCGCCACCGCCAAATCGGCCAGCGGATCCCCGACCGTCGACATCTCCCAATCAAACAGCCCAACCATTTTGGTGATGTCGTCTTTGGCAAACAAAGCGTTGTTCAGCTTAAAGTCGTAATGGATGACCGTCGCCTCTCGCTGCGGCGGAATATGGGACGCCAGCCATTTCATAAGCGCTTCGGCCTCCGGGATATCATCCGTTTTCGCCCGTTCGTAACGTTGGATCCAGCCGTGCACTTGCCGTTCCATAAATCCTTCCGGCTTCACCATCTGCACGAGCCGTGTTTTCGTATAGTCAATTTGATGAATTTGTACAAGCGTTTCGACCATCGTCTCGGAAATGCCGCGGCAGACGTCTTCCGTCGGATGAATGTCATCTGGAAAATCACTGTCAATCACAACACCATGGCGCCGTTCCATGACGAAAAACGGGCTGCCGATCACCGATTCGTCTTCACAAAAATAGAATGGTTTCGGCGCCAACGGGAACAGCGGATGGATTTCAGAAAGCCACGTGCTCTCCCGCTTCATATCGTGCGCTTTCGGCGGCACCGGGCCGAACGGCGGCCGGCGCAGCACCGCCTCCCACTCCCCACAGCGGAGCAAATACGTCAAATTCGACCGGCCGGCGGAAAATTGCTGGATCTCGAGCTCCCCATCCGGCATGTCCGGCAGCACCGTTCGCAAAAACTTGGCCAGCTTCCCTGCCGGCAGTTCTTCCCCCTTGCGCACTGGAATAATCGCTGTCATCTCCCTCTCCCCCTTGGTCAACAATTCAAGCGCGCCATTGCCGCCGCACGAACAGCATCCATCGACACACCTCGGATCAAACTTGTTTGTCTCTCTTTTCACTCGGCTTTCGAGACAGACGGCGCGCTCATGCCATCAAGCAGGATCTCCACCATCTGCTTCGCCACCTCGGCATCGGTCAGCTCGCCGTCCGGACGAAACCATTGGTAGCTCCAATTGGCCGCCCCAAGAACGGTAAGCGTGGCGATCGATGGTGACAAATCGCAGCGCAGTTCACCGCTTTTCATTCCTTCCTCAATCAACGACTGCAGCCGATAGCGGAACAAATCGCGCTTTTCTTTTACTTTCTGCAAATGCTCTTCATTCAAATGCTTCATTTCACGAAAAAAAATACGCGCTTCCCGTCCCTGCCGTTCGACATTATGGATGAGCATGAAGACGATGTCATACAGTCGTTCCCGCACCGAGCGCTGTGTATCGCTTATAATCCGCTCCTCTTCGTCCAGCAGCCATTCAATATAGCGAAGGTGAATATCCATCAACAGTTCTTCTTTGCTTGTAAAATAGTAGTAAAACGTCCCTTTTGTCACTCCAAGGGCGTCAACGATGTCTTGGACCGATGTTTCGCTGAACCCATTTTGTTCAAACAGCTCAATGCTGGCAGCCATAATTTTCTCCTTCACGTTTTTACACCTCTTGCCTAAAATGTAGTCGCTGCCAGCTATTGTACCATAAAACGGCCAAGCCTGCTTCGGACTTGGCCGAAAGCCCTCTGTTATTGCGAGCGAGATGCTTCTTCGCGCAAGGCGCGGCGCAAAATTTTCCCGACGTTCGTCTTCGGCAGTTCGGCACGGAACTCGACAATGCGCGGCACTTTGTACGCCGCTAAGTTTTTTCGGCAATGGGCGATGATCTCTTCCTCGCTTGCTTGCATCCCCTCTTTCAGGACGATGATCGCCTTCACCGTTTCGCCGCGATACGGATCAGGCACACCAACTGCCGCCGCCTCTCTCACCGCTGGATGTTCGTACAACACCTCTTCAATTTCACGCGGATAAATGTTATAACCGCCGGCGATGATCAAATCTTTTTTCCGGTCGACAATCGTCACATACCCTTCCTCGTCAATCGAAGCCAAATCGCCAGTGTACAGCCAGCCATCGCGCAGCACCGCCGCCGTTTCTTCCGGCATGTTCCAATAGCCTTTCATCACTTGCGGTCCACGGATAATCAGCTCGCCGACTTCGCCTGGCGGCAGCTCTTGCGTGCCAGTCGCCACATCGACGACTTTGTACTCGGTCAGCGGCATGCCGATGCCGACCGTGCCCGGCTTGCGCGCCGCAAACGGCGGATTGCAATGCGTCACTGGCGAGGCTTCGGACAAGCCGTATCCTTCAAGGATAACCGCTCCCGTTTTCGCTTCGAAATCACGCATCAATTCAAGCGGCATCGGCGCGCTGCCGCTGTTGCACGTTTTAATGCTACTGATGCCGTACTGTTCGACGCCCGGCGTATTGGTAATCGCGACATACATCGTCGGCACTCCCGGAAACACGGTCGGTTGCTTGTCGCGAATCGTCTCCAACACTTCTTTCAGCTCAAAGCGCGGCAGCAAAATGTTTTCCGCCCCCTGGTAAATGGCCAAGTTCATTCCCGACGTCATCGCGAACACATGGAACAACGGGATGACGGTTAAATACCGCTCTTTGCCGAGCTCAAACGTTCCTTTGAAAAACTCGGCGCATTGCAGGACGTTGGCGAAAATGTTGCGGTGGGTGAGCATCGCCCCTTTGGAGCGCCCCGTCGTTCCTCCCGTATATTGCAATACAGCGACGTCGTGCATCGGCTCGATCGGCACCGGGCGCACCACTCCGCTTCCTGCGGCAAGAAATTTGTCAAACGTGACATCTGACATCTCCTTCCGCGAGCGCAACGGACGGCGGCGCGCCAAGGCTGACGGTGACCGCCTGCTCGACGGCTGTTTCCCCTCTGACGGCGGCGAGGCGCGGATAAAGCGGTTCATAAATGACAATCATCTTGGCGCCGGAATCTTTGAGCAAATAGGCAAGTTCGCGCTCAACAAGCATCGGGTTCACTTGGGTGACGATCGCGCCCGCCTGCAAAATGCCGTAATAGGCGATGACATATTGCGGGCAGTTCGGCAGCATAATCGCGACGCGGTCGCCTTTTTGTACGCCGCGAGCCTGCAGGCTTGAGGCAAAGCGGTTGACCGCGGCCGCGAGCTCGGCATAGGTGATCGTCTTATCGTAAAATGTCAACGCCGGCTGGGAGCCGAATTCCCCCGCCCGTTCCTGGAGCACATCACATACCGTTTTGTCTGGAATATCGATGTAAAACGACACATGCTCCGGATAAAAAGGCAAAGCCCGTTTTTCGCTCATTTCGTCTCCCCCTTTTCTCGTTAAATGCCGGTCGCATGGCTGCCGCCGTCAACGACTAACAGCGCACCGGTGACAAACGCAGACGCCGGCGAGGCGAGAAACAGAACGGCGCCTTTTAAGTCATCCTCGCCGCCAAAGCGGCCAAGCGGCGTATGCTCGAGCACTTTTTGCCCCACTTGCTCGAGGACAACTCTTGACATTTTCGTCGGGAAAAAGCCCGGCGCCACCGCGTTGACGCGAATGCCGTGCTTCCCCCATTTTGCTGCTAGGTCCCTCGTAAACGTAATGACCGCCCCTTTGCTCGTGTTGTAGCCGATCGTATTTAAAATGTCCGGGTGCGTGCCGCCAAGGCCGGCGACGGAAGCGATGTTGATGATGGCGCCGCCCGATTGCTTCTCAATCATCACCTTGCCGGCCGCCTGGCTCATGAGAAACGTGCCGGTTACATTGACGTTCATCACCTTTTGCCATACTTCAAGCGGCATCTCTTCGACCGGCGCTCCCCACGTCGCTCCGCTGTTGTTCACCAAAATATCGATGCCGCCAAACTCCTTCACCGTCGTTTCGACGACATGTTGGACATCATCCGGGTTCGTCACATCACACTTTAGCGCCAATGAACGGACGCCCAGCTGTTCCAACTTTTCTTTCACTTGCTCGCACGCCTCCACTTTGCGCGAGCAGACGACAACGTTCGCCCCCGCTTCGGCGAGGCCGACGGCGATTTGCTCGCCGAGCCCGCGCCCACCGCCAGTGACAATGGCGGTTTTCCCCTCGATTTTAAATAAGTCCAACACATGCATACGACCACTTCCTCTCCCTTATTGTTGATATTGCCGCAATTCAAGCTTGGCAACTTGCTCTTTATGCACTTCGTCCGGCCCATCGGCCAGACGGAGCGTGCGCGAGTTCGCCCACATGGCAGCAAGCGGAAAATCGTTGCTCACCCCGGCGGCTCCGAACGCCTGAATGGCGCGGTCGATCACTTTTAAGGCGACATTCGGAGCGACAACTTTAATCATGGCAATTTCTTTGCGCGCCGCTTTGTTGCCGACCGTATCCATCATGTACGCTGCCTTCATTGTCAACAGGCGCGCTTGCTCGATCTCAATGCGCGACTGAGCGATCCAATCGCGAATGACGCCATGGTCCGCAAGCCGCTTGCCGAACGCCACCCGCGACTGTACGCGCCGGCACATAAGCTCAAGCGCCCGCTCCGCCGCTCCAATCAAGCGCATGCAATGATGGATCCGCCCCGGACCGAGCCGCCCTTGGGCGATGGCAAATCCTTTCCCTTCTCCCCAAATGATGTTCTCTTTCGGCACCCGCACGTTGTCATACGTAATCTCCGCATGCCCGTGCGGCGCATGGTCAAAGCCGAACACCGACAGCATCCGTTCGATTTTCACCCCCGGCGTATCAAGCGGAACGATGATCATCGACTGCTGCTCATGCTTCGGGGCATCCGGATTCGTTTTCCCCATCACAATGGCGACTTTGCAGCGCGGGTCGCCGGCGCCGGACGACCACCATTTCCGCCCGTTGATGACGTATTCGTCCCCGTCGCGGACGATGGAAGCGCGAATGTTCGTCGCATCGCTTGACGCGACGTCCGGTTCGGTCATCGAAAAGCAGGAGCGAATTTCTCCGTTCAAGAGCGGGATGAGCCATTTCCGCTTTTGTTCTTCTGTTCCATAGCGGACGAGTACTTCCATGTTGCCGGTATCCGGCGCATTGCAGTTGAACACTTCCGGAGCGATGAGCGAACGGCCCATAATTTCGCAAAGCGGCGCGTATTCGACGTTCGTTAAGCCGGCTCCGTATTCGCTGTCCGGCAAAAACAAGTTCCAGAGCCCTTCTTTTTTCGCTTTTTCCTTCAGCTCTTCGATGATGGGCGGCACCCCTGACCATCTTGACTCTTGGGCGTTCAGCTGCTCCTCATACACCCTTTCGTTCGGATAAATGTACTCTTCCATGAAAGCGCTTAATTTTTTGATCAACTCTTGGACTTTCGGCGAATAGGAAAAGTCCATGTCATCCCCTCCCTGTATACTAACCGGTTAGTATGTGCCCTTTATTTCTACTATACCTCGACCAGAAGAAATATTCAATATTTTTTGATAAATATATCTCACATTCAAAAAAAGAGAGGACGAATCCGCCCCCCATGTCACTGTCTGATATAGCGTTTGTACAATGCTTGCGTGCCGCTGTTTTCCTCACCGGCTTGCGCCAGCTCCTCATACATTTGTTTGGCGAGCGCCAGTCCTGGCAGCGGCAAGTTCATGCGCTCTGCTTCTTCAAGCGCAATTTTCATATCTTTAATGAAATGCTTGATGTAAAACCCCGGAGCAAAATCGCCTGACAACATGCGCGGCGCCAAGTTGCTCAGCGACCAGCTGCCCGCCGCCCCTTTGGCGATGCTTTCCAACACTTTGAATGGATCAAGACCAGCCCGCTTCGCATACGCCATGGCCTCGCAAACGCCGATCATATTGGTGGCGATGGCAATTTGGTTGCACATTTTCGTATGCTGGCCGGCTCCAGCTCCTCCTTGCCGCACGATGTTCGTGCCAAGCCGCTCGAGAATCGGCTTGCACGCCAAAAAGACGTCCTCATCACCGCCGACCATAATCGTCAACGTTCCTTCGCGCGCGCCGATGTCACCGCCGGACACCGGGGCGTCCAACGCGTGAATCCCTTTTTGCTTGGCTGCTTCATAAATGGACTTTGCAAGCGTCGGCGTTGACGTCGTCATATCGATGACATACGTTCCCGGCCGCGCATTCTCCAAAATGCCGCCTTCGCCGAAATACACTTGCTCGACATCGTGAGGATAGCCGACCATCGTGATGACGACATCCGCCTCCCGCGCCAAATCAGCGACCGTTTCCTTCCAAACCGCCCCTTCCTGAAGCAAGTCTTCCGCCTTTTCTTTTGTGCGTGTATAGACGAGAAGCGGATAGCCCGCCTTCAGCAAATGGCGCGCCATGCTTTTTCCCATGACGCCAAGGCCGATAAACCCGATCGTTTTCAACGCTGTCCTCTCCCTTCTTGTCCGTTTGGCCGCAAGCGCCCAGCGATCTGCCCACCACCTGCGCTTCGCTTAGCAGCGGAGGCTTCTTTCGAAAATCGTTAAATCGCTTTGACCATGCCGCCGTCGACGATCAACGCTTGTCCGGTGACGTACGAGTTCGCTTCGGACAATAGAAAGACGACGACGTTCGCAAATTCTTCCGGCGTCCCGTAGCGGCCGAGCGGAATGGCGCTTTTCATGCGCGCTTCCATTTCCTCTTTTGTAATGCCAAGCTTTTCGGCGTTCACCTTATCTAAAAAGGCGACGCGTTCTGTCGCAATCCGCCCGGGAGCGACGGTGTTGATCAAAATGTTGTCCCGCGCGAATTCCGTCGCCAACGTTTTCGTCAGCCCGACAATCCCGGTGCGAAACGTGTTCGACAAAATCAAGCCCGGAATCGGTTCTTTGATCGATGACGAAGCGATGTTGACAATTTTGCCGCCGTTTTTCTTTAAATATGGCAGCGCTTCACGAATCAGCCGAATGTAGCTCAATAAATTGAGCTCAAACGCATATTGCCAGTCTTCGTCGCTCACCGTTTCAAACGTTCCCGCCGGAGGGCCGCCGGCGTTGTTGACGAGCAAATCGATCGTCCCAAACGTCTCGACCGTTTTGGCGACAAGCTGGCGAATGTCGTCGGCGTTGGTGACATCTGTGCGCGTATAAGCGACGCGTCCCTTATGTAAACTGTTCAATTCTTCCGCCACTTCGTGCAACTTTTCTTCGTTTCGGCTCGTAATCATCACGTTTGCTCCTTCGAGCACAAGCGCCCGGGCGACCGCTTTGCCGAGCCCTTGGCTTGAGGCGGCGACCAGCGCCGTTTTTCCCGCCAATCCAAGTTCCATCGTCATCCCTCCAACAAAAGAATGGTGTTACGTAACCATATTCGCGCTCATTCGTCATTTTCCTTCTTTCGATCAGCGAAAAAAGTGATCCGCTGGGCGGATCACTTTTTTCCTTCCATGAGAGAGCGAAACCGCTTCATTCCTTCCTCGACAGCAAGGGAGTCGACGTGAAACGGGTCGGGGTTGGCCGCCCGCATCGGATCGGCGTCAATCCGTACACCGATTGCCTTGGCGCCGTCGGCAGTTGCATCGTTGATGATGCTTTCGCGGGCGCCGTCACGGTGAAAGGAATGTGGATAGTCGTTTCGTCCGCGTTCCGGCATCAATGGTTCCCTCCTTTTTGCTTGTAGTGTACCACCGCATCGCGCAATCATGCCTTTTCGGTTCCGAATTGCGCTTTCCTTCAAAAACAGGTGACTGCACTTTTCTTTTTGTTCTTTTCCAAAAAAGGGGCTGACCCAAAAGGCTGTCTGTCTTCAGTATAGACACAAAATATAGTGCGGAAGAAGCGGTCGGTGTATATATAGAAACGAAAGAGGGTGTCCCGATCCTTTTGGGACACCCCCCGTTCCTGCCTTGGTTAGCTTTCCAACAATAAGTCTTCCGGATTTTCGATCAAGTCTTTCACCGTTTTCAAGAACCCGACGGCCTCTTTGCCATCGATGATGCGGTGGTCGTACGACAAAGCAACGTACATCATCGGCCGGTTTTCGATCCGCTCTTCGTCGATGGCGACCGGGCGCAGTTTGATCGAATGCATCCCTAAAATGCCGACTTGCGGGCCGTTGAGAAGCGGAGTCGACAGAAGCGAGCCGAAGACGCCGCCGTTTGTGATCGTAAACGTGCCGCCTTGCAAATCGGCAAGCGACAACTTATTGCTGCGTGCTTTCGCCGCCAATTCGGCAATGTCGCGCTCAATTTCGGCGAAGTTTTTCCGGTCGCAGTCGCGCACAACCGGAACGACAAGCCCTTCATCCGTCGATACGGCAACGCCGATATCGTAATATTTTTTCAGCAAAATCTCATCGCCTTGGATCTCCGCGTTGACGTACGGATATTTTTTCAGCGCCGCGACAGCCGCTTTGACGAAAAACGACATAAAGCCAAGGCGGACGTCATGCTCTTCGAAAAATTTATCTTTTTTCCGCTTGCGCAAATCGATGACCGCCGACATGTCAATTTCGTTAAATGTCGTCAACATCGCGGTCGTTTGCGTCACTTCCAGCAGCCGTTTGGCGATCGTTTGCCGACGGCGCGACATTTTTTCGCGGATGACCGGCTTGCCGGCCTCAGCGGTTGGAACGGCGGCCGGCGTCGACGTCGGCGCGGCTTGCGGCGCCGGCTGCGGAGCGGCGGCCGGCTGGACGGCAAACGAGGCGACGTCTTGTTTGCGCACGCGTCCAAGCGGATCAACGGTCGGCACTTGCGTCAAGTCGATCCCTTTTTCACGCGCCATTTTCCGAGCAGCCGGCGAAGCAATCGGTCGTTGGCCTGGCGCTTGGGCAACCGCAACCGGCTGCGGCGCTGGCTGCTCAGCACGGTCGACCGGCACAGCCGGTTTTGGTTCCTCGGCCAGCTGCGGCGCCTTCTCTGGTGCAGGCGGTGCCGACGCCGCTCCTTCTCCGATAATGGCGATCGCTTGACCGACCGCAACCGTATCGCCTTCATTGGCAAGCAGCTGTTGCAAAACGCCCGACTCTTCCGCCATAATTTCCACGTTCACTTTATCCGTTTCCAGCTCGCAAATCGATTCTCCTTTTTCCACGTAGTCGCCCGGTTTTTTCAGCCATTGGGCGATCGTTCCCTCCGTGATGGATTCTGCTAACTCTGGGACTTTGATCTCAGCCACGTTGATGCCCTCCTCAAATGTTCCGTAGTCATCATTCATGCTTCGTCAATGCACAGCGGATGATGCGCTCCTGCTCTTTTCGGTGGACGACCGGATCGCCTTCCGCCGGGCTCGCCCGCCGGCGCCGCCCGATATAGATGACATCGACACCGTCTGGGGCAACGGCACGCAGGTGCGGCTCCATATACGTCCACGCGCCCATGTTTTTCGGTTCTTCCTGCACCCAGACGAGCTCTTTGACGTTCGGATAGCGGGCGATGATGTCTCTCACTGCTTCTTCCGGGAATGGGTACAGCTCTTCAATGCGCACGACGTGCAGCCAATCGAGCCCTTCGGTTTTGCCGATCTGTTCGGCTAAATCGATCATCAATTTGCCGGTGCCAAACACGATGCGTTCCACTTTGCCAGCGTCAGCGCCCAATCCCGGCTGTTCCAGCACCGGCGAGAACGCACCGTCAACGAACGCTTCCGCATCCGATGCCGCCAGCGGATGGCGGAGCAAACTTTTCGGCGTCATAATGATGAGCGGACGCACTTCTTCTCTTGTCAACAGCGCCGCCTGCCGCCGCAAAATATGGAAATATTGCGCGGCCGTCGATAAGTTGGCGACCGTCCAGTTGTTTTCCGCCGCCAGCTGCAAAAAGCGCTCGACGCGGCCGCTTGAATGTTCCGGGCCCTGCCCTTCGTAGCCGTGCGGCAAGAGCATGACAAGCCCGGATTTTTGCCCCCATTTCGCCCGGCCGGATGAAATGAATTGATCAAACATTACTTGCGCCATGTTGGCGAAGTCGCCAAATTGCGCTTCCCACAGCACGAGCGTCTCCGGCGCGTACACGTTGTATCCGTATTCATAGCCGAGCACGGCGGCTTCCGTCAGCGGGCTGTTGTACACGACAAATGACGCTTTGGCGCCGCTGATATGGTGAAGCGGCACATACTCTTTGCCGGTTTTGACGTCATGCAGCACTAAATGGCGCTGCGCGAACGTGCCGCGCTGCGAATCTTGCCCGGTCAAGCGGATCGGCACCCCGTCTTGCAAAATCGTGGCGAACGCCAAAATTTCCGCGTGCGCCCAATCGACTTTACCGTTTTGCGCAAACACGCCGCTTCGCCGTTTTAAAATGCGCTCAAGCTTGTTAAAGACGTTGAATCCGTCCGGAAACTGCAACAATTCTTCGTTCACCCGATGGAGCACGTCTTTCGCCACGCTTGTTTTCACTTCCGGTAGCCGATCGACGACCGGTTTGGGCGGATCCATGATGAAATCAAGCTCGTCTTCGTTTTTCGGCACCCGCTCGTAGGCGATTTTCAGCCGTTCCGCCACCTCTTGCTCCATTTCGTCGACTTCCCGCTCGGTGATGATCCCTTTTTCCATCAATTTTTGCGCATACAGCTTGCGCACAGTCGGATGTTGGTTGATGATCGCGTACATCGTCGGATTCGTCGCCATCGGTTCATCCATTTCATTATGACCGAAACGGCGGTAACCGATTAGGTCAATGACAAAGTCTTTTTTAAACCGCTGGCGGTAGGCAAACGCCAAGCATGCGGCCGCCAAACAAGCCTCCGGATCATCGGCATTGACGTGCACAATCGGCACCTCAAACCCTTTCGCCATATCGGAAGCATACGTCGTCGAGCGTGAATCGTAGCTTTCCGTCGTAAAGCCAATCATGTTGTTGGCGATGATATGGATCGTCCCGCCGGTCGTATAACCGCGCAGCTGGCTTAAGTTGAGCGTTTCCGCGACGATCCCTTGTCCCGGGAACGCGGCATCGCCGTGAATCAAGATGGCAAACGACGCATCAGTATTTTGCACCGGCACGCCTGGTTTTGTCCGATCTTCTTGCGCGGCGCGCGTGTAGCCAAGCACAACCGGGTTGACCACTTCAAGGTGGCTCGGGTTGTTGGCGAGCGTAATCCGCATCGTATGCGCGCTTTGATTGCGCAGACGGCGCGCCGCCCCCAAATGGTATTTCACGTCGCCCGTCCAGCCGTAGGTGATGGCCACCGCTCCTTCAGATGGAATAAAGTTTTTGCTCTCTGCATGCTGAAACTCGGCGAAAATCATTTCGTACGGCTTGCCGAGCACATGGGCAAGCACATTCAGCCGGCCGCGGTGCGCCATGCCGATGTTGACGGCATCGATTTCATGTTCGATCGCCTGCCTGACAAGCTCATCCAAAAGCGGCACCATGGCGTCAAGCCCCTCAATCGAAAACCGCTTTTGCCCGACATACGTCCGGTGGATGAACTTTTCAAACCCTTCCACTTCCGTCAGGCGGCGCAACAAAGCGACCCGCTCTTTGTTCGCCAGGCTCGGATAGTACGCTCCGGACTCAATTTGCTGGATGAGCCAGTTCCTTTCTTCTAGATTATGTACTTGCGAGAATTCAAACGCGATTTTGTCCGTGTAAATTTTGCGCAAATGCAAGATGGCGTCCCAGCCGTTTTTGACATGCGCCGGAGCGTGGGGACAAAGAAACGCGACCGGAATGCGCTTTAAATCCTCTTCCGTTAAATCGTATTCGTCAAGCTCGAGACGGCGCAGCTTTTTCTCCTTTTTGACAAGCGGATTCGTGTCGGCAGCCAGATGGCCATAATGGCGAATGCTGTCCGCCAGCTTGACGGCAGCGACAAGCTTGCTGAAAATCGTCGGCGTCTCCGGCAGCCGGAACGTTTGATGCGTTTTGGCTGTTTCGTCATCCGCAGGAGAAACCGGTTCTTCCAAGACCGGCGCCCCCCACTGTTCGAATAATCGTTTCAGTTCCGGGTCGACACTGTCCGGGTCATCGAGATACTGTTCATACATGTCGATGACATAACCGAGGTTCGGCCCGTAAAACTGGCTCCACGGTTGAGCGTAGTTCGTCTGTTTTGCCATCGTGAAAAAACCTCCACCTTGTTTTCGCATCGTTCGGGCTGGGCAACAGCTATGCATGAAAGTCCTCATTTAGCTGCCAGTATCCCCAAACGTACAGCAAAATAACAGTATAAACGTTTTCACTGTTTATTTTAGCACTATCGCTCACTAAAATCGACGAAGAAGCTGAAAAAATTTCACTTATTATCATTGTATGAATAGAAAAAAGATCGTGACTGCACGGCGGCGGAACATTCGCGATTTTAAGCAAACGCCGACCGACATTCATCTCCCGCTTATTTTGGACTGCACCCTGTACAAAGCGAAAGTGAAAGTCTCCTATTCGAAAATGATTGAACGCCTCTTGCCTGCGCAAACGTTTAGCGGTGGGAGATTCTTTGGAACAACCGCTCCACGACAGGCTTGCCAGCCAAGCCATCCTCGTGTGTCCCACGGTTCCGTTGTCTTACGAAGACAGCAAGCGAAATCCTTCTTTTTTTGGGCGGCGTTAGGGAACATCCTTGATGCTTCATCCCCCACTTACGCACGCGGAAATGGGAGCCTTCTCGGCTGGAGATGATAAAAAAGGCGCCCCGTTGCCGCTAGGACGCCTTCCATTTTTTATGAAATCTTAAACTTCTCAACCAGTTGTTTCAACTGCCGGCTCATTTCGCTTAACGCCTCCGCCGATTCGGTCACCGTCGAAAGCGCCTGCAACTGATCATCAGCCGAAGCAGCCACTTCTTCCGCCGCTGCCGCTGCTTGTTGGGCGATGGCGGCGATGTTTTGCATCGCTCCGACGACATCGTCTTTGCTCGCGTTCATCCGCTTTGCTTCCTCCATAATCCCAGCAAGCGCATCAGCCACTTGCTCCATCATGCCGGTGATTTTGACAAACGAATCGCCGGTCGTGTGCACCGCTTCCCGCTGTTCGTCGTACGCCTGCTTGGAGCGGCCGACCACCTCGATCGCCAGTCCGGCCTGCTGCTGGATGGCGGCGATCGTCGCGCGGATCATTTCCGTCGCTTTCGCCGATTGTTCCGCCAGCTTCCGCACTTCGTCCGCGACAACGGCAAACCCTTTCCCATGCTCGCCGGCGCGCGCCGCCTCGATGCTGGCGTTTAACGCCAGCAAATTCGTCTGTCCGGAAATGGCCGTGATCGTTTGAATGACACCGTCAATTTCATCCATCTTTTTCACAAGGTCGCTAATGACATTTTCTACAGACTCGAGTTCATTTTTCGCTTCCTCCGATTTTTTCTGCAAAATGTTTAAATGCTCCAAGCCGTCGTAGCTCGCGGTTTTCGTTTCATCGGACAGCGACTCCATGCCAGCCGTCGCATTCGTGACCGCTTCGATTTGCTGCGACAGCGCCGTCGTCCGCTCATTGATCGTATCAAGGCTTCCTGCTTGATCGGTCGTTCCTTTGGCGATTTCGCCGATCGCTTTTGCCACTTGTTCGCTTGTCGCCATCGTTTCCTCTGAGACGGCGCTTAAATGATCAGCCGAGGCGGCCAGCTCGTTGACCGATCGGTTCACTTCGCCGATCAGCGCGCGCATATGATCGATCATCTCGTTAAAATGGCGAGCGAGGCGGCCGATTTCATCTTTGCCAACGGTGCGCACTTGCACGGTCAAATCACCACCCGCTGCCTTTTCGACTTGCTCTTGCAGCGCCACAATCGGCCTTGTGATCGAGCGCGCCAAGAAATAAACGACGACCAAAGCGATGATGAACGCAATCACCGTAATGACAAGCATGGTTGCTCCGAGCGAGCGGCTCATCGCCGATAAGTCTTTTTCTTTATAGACGGCGCCGACTTTCCAGCCAAGCTCTGGAATCGTAGTGAAGTAAATCACCCGCCGTTCGCCGTCTTGCTCATATTCGTGCATTCCTTTTTCATGCTCGAGCATGTAGCGGACCGTCGCATTTTTCGCCATATTTTTTCCTTTGTATTGCGGATGGACGACCGCCGTCCCTTTCGCATCAAACAGCACGGGGTATCCGTGATAGCCAACGTCGCTCGCATTGACGATTCTCGTCACCGCATCGAGCGTCATGTCGATCCCAATGACCGCAACAATGCGGCCGTTTTCGCTCACCGCCTTGGCCAATGTTACAACGTTCTTACCGGTAATGGCATCGACGTACGGTTCGGTCCACACGACTTCATCGGGACGCTCCATCGCTTTCTTGTACCACGGGCGGCTCGTCGGATCGTATCCATCCGGGAGCTCTGTCATCGGCGATATGTACATTTTCTTCTGCTCCGTGCCAATATAGATGAATTGCACATTCTCATGCAGGCGCAAAAACGTGCGGAACTGTTTCTCAAGCTGCGGCCACGTTTTTTCATCTTGAACCATTTGCAAAGCCAACGGCGATTCACTGAATTGCACTAAGCTATTCTCCTCACTTTGAAAACTGTCGCGAATATCGCCAAGCAGGCCATCAAGCGCCGTCTGCGCCCGCTGTTTCACGTCAGCATCCACCATCTTCCGCATTTGCACAACCCCAACGAGTTGTGTTGCTGCCAATGAAATCACTAACAATAAAGCCATCAAGACGATCAATTTGCTGCGCAATGTCCGGAACACTCTCTATTTCTCCCCTCTGTTTCCTCTTTTTGTCGCACTAATTTTCATTATACAAAGGACGATCGGCCCCCGTCTATAGGAGGACCTTCTTAATTCATACATAACGAATCGACGCACATGAGACAATAAACGAGAGGAAGGTGAATGACAATTGGGCGCCATCGAACACGAAGGATATCGATTTGAGATCGAATACAGCGTCTTGCTGCAAAAAGGGGCGCTGCACGTTTATCGCGACGGTGAATTGATTGAGGAAATTGAGTTTGCATTTTGCGGCGAAAAGCCCGATGAACAGCAAATCGAAGCGCTTGTGAGCGAGTATGTCGAGCAAAAAACCTCCGGCCGCTGTTAGTTGTCGGAGGCTTTTCTTGCCATTTTTTCGAGTTTTCCGTTATGATGAAGGTAAAAAAGCAAGGGGGATCGGCATGTACGATAAACATTTATACGTCTTTGACGGCAACACCCCGCGCGAAGCGGTCATCCGCAACTATACGACAGACGACTTCGCTGATCTCATCCGCGTGCAGCAAGAAAGCTTTCCGCCCCCGTTCCCGTCCGAGCTGTGGTGGAATGAGGAGCAGCTGAACAACCATATCACCTTGTTTCCGGAAGGAGCGCTTTGTGTTGAAGTTGACGGACGCATCGTTGGGTCCATGACCGGCCTCATCGTCGATTTTGATCCGGCTCATGTCGATCATACGTGGGAAGAAATCACGGACAGCGGCTACATTCGCAACCACCGCCCGGATGGCAACACGCTTTATGTCGTCGACATTTGCGTTTCCCCGCCGTATCGGAAGCTCGGCCTCGGCAAGTGGCTCATGCAGTCGATGTATGAAGTTGTCGTCCATCTCGGCCTTGACCGACTGCTCGGCGGCGGGCGGATGCCTGGCTACCATCGTTACGCTAATGAATTATCACCCGAAACCTACATCGACAAAGTGGTTGCTGGCGAGCTGAACGATCCGGTCATTACGTTTTTGCTCCGTTGCGGGCGAACGCCGCTTGCGATTGTCCGTAATTATTTAGAAGACGAAGAATCGCTCAACCATGCCGTGTTAATGGAATGGCGCAATCCATTTAGGCAGATGACCAAAAAAATTAACAGACACCAAATGACAGGAATTGTCGGCAACGAACGCAAAAAAATAAGGTTCATCACCACAACGTGTACTTGACAAGCAAGGCTTTTTCTCGTGTCACCATGTAGGAAAATCGTTGATTTACTGATTTTCCTTATGCATGTAAGCAAGACATGATCTGAAACAGTCAAGTACAACTTTTGGTGAAGATCCAAAAAAAGAAAAGCCTAGGCAATTAGCTTAGGCTTGCTCTTCAATAGTCGTCCTCTTCTAAATATTTACGTTTTGCTTTTATTATCAAATGCTCTTTGGAATAATACAGGTCGTACATCTTATCAAGCAATTTCCAACGTTCTTCATTGCTCATTTTTTGGATCGCTTCCAAAATTTCATCTGCAGTCATTTGCTTGTTTGCCATTGTTCATTTCAACTCCTCTCCTATTTCACTTTTATTATTAATGTTTTTTATCCGCATCAGCAAACAAAGGACCAAGCTGTGAAAATCCGATCCTGACTGAAGGGGATATTTATTTATATTTTCTCTAAATCTTCATTCATTTGATTTGCTAAGTTTTTGAAATATAAATAGTAGCAACCCCATATAACTAAATAGACTACAATAAATATAGCTGCTGAAATAAGGATGTTTTTCAAATCAAACGGGATCCACCCAATTCCCAAGGACAGGATAAAATATAAAACAATTACTGTAACAAAGTGCAATGCCGTTTGTTGCGACAGACGGAGCGATTCTAATTCAAAATAAAGCGAAGATACGGCAAAAAACCATCCACAAAATATGCTCCCAAATGAATTTTTTATAAATTCTTCACCATTAATGACAGGGAAATGACCGAAATAGATGATAGAGCTAGTTACCACTACTGCGATAAAGGAACCGATCAATATCCCGATGATGCTTCTGTATAAGAATTTTTTCATTCTTTTTTCCCCCTATTCATTTTTAATGCTTTTTTGATGGCATGAACATAACGTCGAGAAACGTACTCTTTCACTCCTGATTTAAAATAAACGCATAGAGTGCCATTGAACGATGCTTCAAACCGGCTCAACTCATAGAGATTTACAATGACCGACTTAGAAATGCGAACAAACTTGTTAGAGGGAAGCAATTTTTCGAGCTCATACAGCTTTTCCTTCAATTTAAATGTTCCCTCGGCTGTCACCGCCTCGATGCTATCCCCATGAGCACGAAAAAAATGGATCTCATTTGGCTTTAATATATAATGCATATCACCATTTTTTCCGACAATAAATTCCGTCTCCATCCCTTTTAAAAAATCAAGAATTTCTTTAATCGTGTCATCTACTTCCTTACAGTGAATGGTCACGATTGTCTCAGCGTAATCGCTGTCAATATCCAAAGACACTTTCATTCTGCCCGCCTCCTTTACATTCATCTTTTTTATTAAATTGTATTCGTTATGCTAGCTGTTGTCTTCATGATAAAGGTAAAAGGTTGTTTTTCCATCCCATCCGGCAAAAATCGTCCCTTGAAATGCATACGATACATGAACCTCTCCCACCTCGGCGCTATACCGAAACTTCGATGAAACTAGACGATCTGTCCCAAAAAGACCACCTAGCACGGCGATTGATTTTTTCCTTTATTTACGACATAGTGAAAGATCTCTACTCTGAAATCGTATTCGGCAAATAAAAAAACAAGGGGCTGACCCAAAACGCGAATGCGTTTTGGGATCAGCCCCCACTTTTTTGCCTCAAATATAGAAGAATCGCCCTTTTTTCTGGTAGAATAGAGTCACCAAAACCACTACCACCGAAAGAAGGGCGATTCTTTTATGAAACATGATCATATTTCCTTTAAAGAGTATACCATGGACAACCTCTCTTTGCCAAGCAACATCGCCGATCTCATTCCACGGGATAACATGGCCCACGTGGTTCATGAGATGGTTGAACGCATCCCGATGGAGACGTTTCTTGCTTACTACAAAGGAGGGGGCGCCTCCGCCTATCATCCGAAAATGATGACCAAAATTCTCCTTTACGCTTACACCCAAAAAATGTATCATGGCCGTGAGATTGCACGGCAGCTCGAAGTCCACCTTCCCCTCATGTGGCTAAGTGGATTTCAAAAGCCGGACTTCCGCTCCATCAATCGGTTTCGTTCGGAGCGGATGAAAGACCTGATTGACGACCTGTTCCGGGAAATGATCACGCTGCTCGTGGCCGACGGCTATGTCAAGATGGAAGATTATTTTGTGGATGGAACGAAAATTGAAGCGAATGCCAACCGGTACACCTTCGTTTGGCGCAAATCGGCTGAGAAGTACCAGGAGAAACTCCAAGCCAATGTCGATCGGCTGATTGCCCAGATCGAGGCGATCGTGGAAGAAGAAAAGGCGGAAGACATCGACCCTTCGCCGGCCTTTACGTCAGAAGAAATCCGAAAGAAAACCGAGGAGTGGGAAAAACGGTTGGAGGCCGAGCCGGACAACCAACCGTTGAAGAAGGCCATCAAGAAGATGAAGGAGGACTACTTGCCCCGCAGTGAAAAGTATGAACACCAACTCCATGTATGCGGGGATCGCAACAGCTATTCCAAGACCGATGTGGATGCCACCTTCATGCGGTTGAAGGAGGATCACATGCGAAACGGCCAGCTCAAGCCGGCCTATAACGTACAGGTGGGTTCTTCCGGCCAATTTATTTTGGGGTATTCCCTTCATCAGAGGCCGGGCGACACTCGTTGTCTTCTCCCGCATTTGGAGACCGTTCGAGAGAAGTACGGCGTGGAACCCGAACGTTTGATCGCTGACGCGGCTTATGGCTCGGAAGAGAACTACGTGAAGCTGGAAGAGAAGCACATATCGGCCTTGATCAAGTACCATACGTATGAGAAGGAGAACACGCGCAAGGTCAAGAAAAATCCGCATCATCAGCAGAATTGGACCTATGTGGAAGAAGAAGACGTTTGGATTTGCGCCAATGGGAAAAAGCTGGTTCGCACCGGAACTTCGAAACAGACCACGGAATCAGGATACACCTCGGTCACCCGACACTACCAATGCCATGAATGCGAAGGATGTCCGTTCCGTTCGGCCTGCACGACTTCCAAGTATGGACGAACCACGCAATGGAACCCCGTCTATCATGAACAAAAACAGAAAGCCCGCGAACGGTTGGAGAGTGAAGAAGGGCAAGCCCGATACCGCCAACGCCAAACCGACATTGAGAGTGTATTTGGGCAAATCAAACAAAATCGCGGGTTTCGTCGCTTTGTCCTGCGAGGCCTCCAAAAAGTTTCCATCGAATGGGGGCTGGTTTGTGCTGCCCACAATCTTCTCAAAAAAGCCGCTAGGGACAAGCAATTGTCCTTGGTGGCGTAAATGAGGGGGAGAACAGAGTCGGAATTTTGTTCCGTTTGGTAAAATATACAAAAACCAGAGAGGGCTGACTCCAAAAGTCCGCTTTTTGGCGGACTTTTGGGTCAGCCCCCTTGTCTCTATCCAACTATAACGAAAAACGAATATAAACAAAATACAGCAAGAGTCCGGTGGAATGCCGAACTCTTGCCGCATAAGGTTCACTCTTTTATACGTATCTATTTCCATTGCATAAAATTTGTAAGCCATGTTTCTAACCTGAATCCGTGACAGCAGCTCATCAAAAGCACCGGAAAACGTAATCATATCAAGGGTTTAGCCCAGTTTCGGATGTTCACTTATTGAGTGAAAAGCAAAAAGTGTGATATTTGTTGATTTATCAAGCTTTCTCAGCAGTTTGAACGCGTTTTTATCACGGATTCAGGTTCTAAATTCTCCCTTCGGATGAATGCTTCATTACAGTGATTTCAATGCTTCCGCAATCTCTGTATCCCCCGACATTAAATCGAATGCTTTTTTATACGTATTTGGTTCATCAAGAGATTGAACGATTGTTCTTGCTACATCTTCACGTGGAATGCTCCCGACATTTAAGTTTTCTGCTACAGCAACCAACCCTGTGCCTTTTTCATTAAGAAGATATCCAGGACGAATAATCGTATAATTTAAACCACTATTCATTAACATACGGTCAGCATAATGTTTAGCGACATAATAAGGTTTGAGGTTTTCTGGCCAGTTCTCACGGTTGTGGGCCTGGAATGAGCTCACCATGACAAATCGTTTAATTCCGACTTTTTCTGCAGCTTCCATCGCTTTTACGGCACCGTCTAAATCGACAAGCAATGTCTTATCCGCTCCTGTGTGTCCACCTGAACCGGCAGAGAATACGATTGCGTCACAGCCTTTGGCTGCTTCGGCAATTTCATCGACAGTACCTTCAAGATCAGCGAGTACCGCTTCAATTCCTTTTTTCTGAAAAGCCTCCAATTGCTCTTGTTTTCGAACCATTGCACGAACGGTGTGCCGCTCATGCGCATGAAGCATGCTCACCACTTGTTTGCCTACTTTTCCGTTGGCGCCAATGACCAAAACTTTCATACGCATCCTCCCTTTCTTATATTTACGTCTTTAAAGGTTATCAACCAAATGAATTGTCCTCATCATGATAAAGCTGGAAAGTGTGGAAGCACAAATTCACCTAATTCTTCGATCACTTCTTCTACTGGACGTTGGCCATATTTCAAATTGATGATGACATGGTTCACACCTGCATCCTGTAAAGCTGCAAGAAATTCGATAACGAAATTTCGCCCCGTGCGGAATCCAAGATGAATCGGTATTGGTACATGATATGGGTCTTCCGCCAAATCAACATAAAGCGATTGGGTAAATGGCTTAAATTCGTCTGTTAACGAACGCCAATTCTCGATTAATGCTCTTTGAAATTTGAGTGCACGTGGATAGTAAATCCAGCCATCACTATGTTCAGCAATCCATTCAGGAGACTGTCCACTGTGACCTGTCACCATTACTGGTATGTCTGACAATTTCGGTTTTGGCAAAAGATCTCCATTTGTCATATGCACTCGTAAAGAGTCAATGGCAGGAAAATGCTCTTTCCATGCTTTTTTCATGACACCAATTGCTTCTCGGAATAATTCGCTCCGATCTTCTGGATTCACAGAGAATGCTGGAAACTCGATTGGACGGTCACCTGTTGCGACACCGAGAATAAGTCTTTCACCAGATAATCTGTCTACAGAAGCCGCCGCTTTTGCGACATGAAGAGGATGGCGCAATGTTAAAATAATACTTCCCGTTCCCAAGGCAATCTTTTCTGTGTTGGCAGCAACATACCCTAAATACGTAAACGGGTCATATATTTGCCCGACATCCCCGAAATTAGGATCGCGCAACGGTACATCTCTCACAAATAATGAAGCGAAATTGAGTTCTTCTGCTCGTTTGGCTAACTTCATTTGCTTTTCTATATTCATCTCAGGGACATCGCCCATATACGATTCAATCGGAAAGAACAATCCTAAAGTTAGTTTGTTTTCTTGATACATGCGTGAATACCCTTTGTGATTTTTAAATTTTTCCATTTCACATCTACCTTCCAATTATTTTTTAATTTTTTTAATTTCGGGTTCATCACCAAAAGTTGTACTTGCACCTGTCATGAAAGTATGTTAGCTGTTTCTAGCCGAACCCGCAGTGCAAAACGCTGGATATTTCTGTATCCGTATCCCCGGCGTTTCATCAGCTTGATCTTGTTATTTGTTCCCTCCATTTTCCCATTTGAATAAGGGGATAAAATGCACGATATGATTTCGTCTGTTCGTTTGACGAGTGATTTTGCGATGGCGCGAACAGCAGAACAAGGACAAAACAAATACCGATGAACCCAGGCGTTCAAACGACGTTTCGCCTGTTGCTCATCTTTGCTTTTGAACACATAGCGAACATGTTGGAGCGATTGGTAAACAGACTTTAAGTAATCGCTTTCATTACACCATTCTCGTATGATTTGACGTTCTTCCTCCGTCAATTTCTCTGGACATTGGCTCAATAAACGGCAAACGTAACGAACATTTCCGTGTTTCTTGCCTCCTTTGCCCAAATATTTGCGACAACGTTCTAACGCATCGGTAAACAGCTGAATGACATGGAAATAGTCGACGACATGTGTCGCCTCTGGGCAAACCCGTTGAATCGCTTTTTTCATCGCTGGAGCCAAGTCACTCACGACATACTGAACGGAACGAGATACATGAGCCAATGCACGCCCAATGGCTTCCTCGTTCTTTCCTGCTTCAACGGTATACACTTCTCCCGTTTCGGCATCCATGATCGCCACTCCATAGTCGTGCCCTTTTCGAAAAGCAAACTCATCGACACAAACCGCCTTTGGTTGGACGTCATTCGATAGGAAGGAAGGGGCATGGGTATAAAACCATCGTTCAACGGTCGTGTAAGGAAGCTTGAGCATACGAGCCACCGCCTGAATGGATGTTCCGATGCAAGATTGCGCGACCCATCGCTGAAACGCATCCGTCGCCACACTTCGAGGAGAGATGGCTGGATACGACGTGCTGAACGTCACGCCACACGTGCTACAACGTCTGCGCTCGACAGGAAGTTCGATCCAAAAAATTCCGATTCGCTGAGCATAGCCATGCATCCATTGCTTCTTTTTGACTGTCATTTTGATCGTGCGCTTCAAGCAGACAGGACATAACGGGCATTGTTCGGGTAGAGAAAGTTCGAAAATCCAACGTTCCCCTTCTTTTCGCACCTTTTGAATCAAAACATCTGGTAAATCGATGAGTTCTTTGATAAACTGAGAGTACATGCGAATTTTCCTCCATGGTTTGGTTTGGTCACCTTTACCATACAGGAAAATTCGCATTTTTTGTACCCTCTATTTCCTCTATGCACACCTACCTTAAATGATCAAGTACAACTTGTGGTGAAGAGCCTAATTTCGTTGTATCTAGAAAAGCGTTCCATCAAAACATAAAATATCTTAAAGATGATTCAGTAGTATGATGTTTTGTAGTTACTCTTTGTACGATAGCCGATAAAATTCCCCGAGATTTATTCCTTATCACAGCACTTATTATTCCTGACAAGATAGCGTGCATACAGGGTGTCATTCTATAGTCAAATAGTGTATTGTTTTAACTCACATTTCGCACCCTAACAAGGTCAAAACAAAGGATTTTTTATTTAGTTTTTCAGAATAACTTTTTGACCAACACGACGAGCGATGGCTATCCTTTTTTTACCATCGCTGGTCGTTCCGTATGACGTTACACGTAAATGCTCTCATCCATGCCCAATCCCTGCAGAATCCTTCGCTGATCAGGGGTAAGGGAGCGATCCAGTGAGCGTTGGATGCGCCCATCCGGCAGCTTGAACAGGACGACGTTCACATATTGAAACAGCTGGAAAATCGCCTGTCCCGTCGGCCGGGTCAGCTTGCGGCCTCCAGGACCCTTCAACGGGTGTTCTGGAGTAATAAACTGACGCACTCGGCGCTGAAAAACGCGGTAAATCGCCAAGGCCAAGAGAAACAAATAGCCCAATACCGCAACTCGTTCTGGCTTTTTGACATAGATCTCATCCGTGAAAAAAGGGTCTTTCAAAAAAGCGAAGTTCATTTCCACCGAGATCTGCCCTTTATACAGCTTCAAGATCTCTTGGGCATCCATTTGTTGGCCCTTCCATTCCTCCGGAACGGTCGTGACGAGGACAAACCGGGACGCTTTCCGTCTTGCCTGTTCCCACGCGTTTTGGTCGAATTCGACGTCAAGGTGCAAGAAATACAGCGTCTCCACCTCGGGTTCCGCCCCTTTTTTCGGCCGTCCGCGCCGTTTTTTCGGGCGTACGATCTCTTCGACCGCGGCCTCAACCCGATGAAACCGGGGGCGAAGGGACGCCTTGAGGGACGCCAAGGCTTGTTCAGCGTCTTCCCGGCACGAGAAAGGGTGGCGCTCCCAATGGGCTTGTTCCTCGCGAAGAAGCTCCGCTTCTTTGGTTCGTTCTTTTTCGAGCGTCTTTCCTTTTCGCTGATCGAGCGCACTCGATTCGACGACGATCAGCCGAACGGGGTGGCCTTCATAGGTGGAGGATGTTTCCCATACCCGATACGTGGCGCCGTTTCTCTCCGCCAGCGTAAAGGGTTCGCTCCACGGGATGTGAGGCGAATCGGCCTCCGCTAATGCCCGTTTCACGATCCGAAGCGACGAAGGGCCTCGGGTGATCAAAAAGGCGTTGGCCGCTTTGGTTTGCGCCAGAGTGTCTTTTGTCATCGCGGCGGAATCGGCCACGTAAATCCATTCGTCTTCCATCTTCGCTTGTTTGAGCTGTTCGTGGACACGGGACAGCACCTCCGGATTCCACGTTTTGTCAGGCAGGTTGCCGTCGTGCACATCGCCGTAAAACGGGATGCCGTCCTCGTTGCCGACCAGTCCGAAACCGATCTGTTTTTGCCAACGATGATGGCGGTTATAGCCATGTGTGATTTGTAAGGCCTCTAACGAGGCCGATTCATACGCGCCGTAAACCGTCTTGTCCGTCGTATCGGCGTGGAAGGCTCGGAGGGAAAGGCCTTCTTTGCGATAAATATGAATCAAGCAAGTGCTGATGACGTTGTGAATGCCAGCCTCATACAGGCGATCGAGATGACGAGCCAAGGCATCGTCGTTCAACCAGGAAGGATGGAGACCGGGACGGATGAGTTTCTCTAGATCGACCTCCTGAGCCCAATGTTCCAAGTGAACAAGGGCTTGCCGGCCGTCAAACATATTGTAGATGATGGCCTGAACGGCATCGCTGACTCGCGTTTGGCACTGCGGATCGACGGGCACGAGATGGTCAATCAATTGAGGCAGACCCAGTTTCTTGAATAGGGCACTTATTATATTCAAATAATCATTACGATAGACCTTTTTGACTTGAACGTTCATAAGAGAAAAACTCCTTTACGTTCCTTGTGTGTCAAGGATTCATTCGACATCGGAACGAAAAAATCCTCCCGATTTTCGTCGAGAGGGTGCGAAATGTGAGTTTTAAGATGCCGCAGTGGCAGTTGAAGCATCCATTTTTATCACTTCGTCAATAATCGCACTGCCAAGACAAACATCATTGTCATAAAATACCGCTACTTGTCCTGGAGTAACGGCTTTAACTGGTTTTTCGAATTCCACAAAAGCCGTTCCATTCGGACGAATATGAACGGTTACTTTCTGATCTTCTTGACGGTATCTGAATTTAGCTGTACATGCAAATGTACGTGGACGAACATCCCCGTTAATAAAGCTAATGTTCGATGCAATAAGACCGGTAGAAAACAGAGCAGGATGATTTTTACCTTGAGCGACGAGTAAAACGTTGTTTTCTAAATCTTTATCGACGACATACCAAGGTTCCCCTGTTCCTTTTCCACCGATTCCAAGTCCTTTTCGTTGGCCAATCGTATAGTACATCAACCCATCATGAGTACCTAGCACTTCTCCATCTAGAGAACGAATTTCTCCGGGCTGTGCCGGTAAATAATTCTTTAAAAAGTTTTTGAAATTTCTTTCTCCAATAAAACAGATTCCTGTACTATCTTTTTTATTGGCGTTAACAAGGTTCAATTCTTGAGCGATTTTTCGTACTTCATCTTTCGTTAATTCTCCAATAGGAAACAGGACTTTTGACAAATGCTCTGCTGTTAATTGGCTAAGAAAATACGTTTGATCTTTATTGGGATCTTTTCCACGCAATAAGGCGATTTGGCCATTTTCTCTGTTGATTCTTGCGTAATGGCCTGTCGCGATATAATCAGCATCTAGTGAAAGAGCGTAGTCAACAAACGCTTTAAACTTAATTTCTGTATTGCATAAAACATCTGGATTTGGTGTTCGCCCCCGTTTCAACTCATCTATAAAGTACGTAAATACTCGATCCCAATATTCTTTTTCGAAGTTCACACTGTAATAAGGAATCCCGAGTTGATTGGCAACTCTCTTAACATCTTCGTAATCTTCCGTTGCTGTACATACACCATCGTCATTAGTGTCATCCCAATTTTTCATAAATACACCGATTACGTCATACCCCTCTTGTTTTAAAAGGTAGGCTGCCACAGAGGAATCAACTCCACCAGACATTCCGACGACAACTCGTTTTTTCTTCAACCTTATTCACCCTCTTAAACTGAAATGTTTTTTGTTACAGTTATGTTCAAAAAAAATTTATGACGCACAACTAACACAAAGTATTGGTTGTACTTTTATTTCAGGTATGAAAACTAACTATTATTAATTTCATCAATGATATCTTTGATCGTCACACCTTTTAAATAGTTTAAAAAGTGTTGTTCCGCATTGTGACAAACGCGAATGAGTATATCTGACAGGTTTCTGCCTATTGGGCAATTCTCATTGGAATCAGGACATTTCGGTACAAGCGTTTCCTCACTAGTGATTTTAAATATTTTGTCTAACGTAATATGTTCAGGTGGATCGTTTAAAGAAAATCCGCCTTTTGCCCCTTCTTTAGAAGTAATAATATTTTCTTTCCTTAATATGCTCAAAATTTTCCTTAATCTTGCTGGGTGGACAGAAACACTTTGAGCAATGTCTTCACTGGTCACTCGTTGATTTTGCTTTTTGGCTAGATAAGCAACGCAGTGAACGGCAATCGAAAAATCGCTATTCATAATGAACCTTCCTCCTAACTGTAATAATAATGATTACAGTTCATATTGTCAATTGTAAATAACTTCTTTTGGTCTACCGTGAATACAATTATAATTTTGTGTGTTTGTCAAAGAACCTCTTGACTTAGAGTTAGCTCTAATATGTAGATTTAATATGAGCAGTAATAAGTTAACCATATATTATATATAAGTTTACATTAAAAAAATCGATATAAGTAAGGCGTTTAAGTTAGACAAAATACGGAGGAAATTAGGGTATTGAAAAAAGAAATTGAAGTATTTGAAGAATAAAAAAAGACTTCTCCTCGTGCTGACATTGAACCAAAATTGAATAAATTTAAAGAACGGCTAAATAAAGCGATTGAACTATTACAAAAATGAAGCGGGAGTGTTTGATTGCTCCCGCTTTTTCTCATTATTTAAGGTATTTTTCAGCTTTTTTAGAACTTCCGCTTGCTGTTTGAGTGTATCCCCATACATTTCCATCTAATGGGTCATTGTTTAGATATCCGTCAAGATCATGGAAAATACGATGGGCAACGAGTAGACCATAAACATCTTTATTCTTTTCCGCTTTTTCTACCGCTTTTAAAGCATTATTTAAATCCGATTTGATTGTTTCGTTTGATGCTAAACTGATTGCCTCTTTAATGTATGTATGTAATTTTCCCATATTTTCTTTATTGTCTTTAAAATCGAAAGTTTTTGCACCACCCCAACCTAACAAATCATTTAAGAAATCGTGAGTGATTGAAATCGCTTCATTTGCATTTTCTTGAGCAGATATATCGTTTGACTGTTTCTTAGATAAATTTTCGTTTGTATTTGTGGTTTCCTCGTGGCTTTTTGATTTTGTTATTGGTTCGCCTATGTTGAAATAAAAATATGCCCCTCCTAAAGCCGTCAAAAATAACGAAATTCCTAAAAATACATATTTTTTCAATTTTTTACCCCTCTCTTTGTTATTCAACAATAAAAAATTCCGCATCAATTAAATATTTTCCTTCTATAAATCACTCAATTTGAAATAATATATTAAAAACAGGCGTGTTGATTATCCAATAAAATCCAAAGGGTATAGAAAAAAGAGCACCTTTCCTGTAGAATGTGAGTAGCGACACAAACAAACCCAGGAGGTGCTCTCTATGAACAAGCATACCACACTCCCGAATTTGATGCAAAAACTTGTTTCGGATGAAGAGATTCAACTGATTGCCGAAGCGGTTGGGTATCGTGATTCGTCTCGAACCTTTACGTTGCGCGAGTTGATTCACTTCTTCCTGCTGGCCGCCATGCATCAATGGAAAAGCTTTCGCCACGGAGCCGATGTGGGGCCTCTGTATGGATTGCCGCGATTCCATTATTCAACTGTATCCAAGAAAGCGAAAGAAGTTCCCTATGACATCATGAAACGCTTGTTGACGTTGATCATTTCCAAGTGCAACCGCCAAACCCGCCGTTCGCTTCGGTTTCCCAAACCGCTTCGGGTGGTGGATTCGACGACCGTCACGGTCGGGAAAAACCGCCTGCCATGGGCGCCATATCACGGCGAACGCGCCGGAGTGAAGCTGCACGTCGCGTATTCGCCGGAATCCTCGCTGCCGGCAGACGTGGTGGAAACCATCGGACTGCGTCATGATGGCCCGGTGGGAGAACAGTTGACGAACGCTCAACAAGTGCTGGTGGAAGACCGGGCGTATTTCAAAATCGAACGCCTCGATCGATTTGTAGAGCAGCATCAGCTCTTTGTCATTCGGATGAAGGACAACATCGAACTTCATCAGAAAAAAAGCTTGAAACGCCTTTCCAGCACATCTTCATCGGTTCAAGCCGACTTCACGTGCCAGTTGGGGACGAAACAATGCCGCTCCACCAAGCGTCACCGGGTGGTGATCTTTCGAGATGCGAATGGCCGCGACATTCGGGTCGTGACGAACCTCTTCCATGCGTCTGCGGAAACCATTGCCGACATGTACCAACAACGTTGGACTGTTGAGGTCTTTTTCCGTTGGGTGAAGCAATATCTGAATGTCCCGACCTTGTTTGGCACGACGGAAAATGCGGTATACAACCAACTGTTTGCGGCGTTCATCGCGTATGTGTTGCTGCGATGGCTGTATGATCAAACCAAAAAACAGACGAACGTCTCTCTTTCCTTCATTTCGTTCGCCGTTTTTTCTCTGGGCAGCTTCCTCTCGATTGGAAATCCGGGATGGCCGCTGCTTTGTTTGAGTATGCCCAAATTTATGGAAGGCGTTAATTTTGGATAATCAACACTCGTGGTTATTTAACATATTTTATGTATCTTCAAAGAAAACAAAATATTTGGTGAACAGTACGACGAAATGTTCAATAACGTTATTTCAAAATATAAAACTCAATAGATGTTCCACCATATAATCCGAATATCTTATTTTTTTATATAATTCCGAAATTAACGTTTCCACCACTTAATCCGAGGAACCGAATTAAATAAATAATAGGGTGGTATCTATGGGAGAGATACAAACAAAGCAATTTATGACTAAGAGCGGTAAAAAATTTGTAGTAAGAACTGCTTTGCCCAGAGATGCAGATAAAGTGGTAACATTTATCAAAACCGTTATCTGTGAAGCACCTTATTTACTTACTACCGAAGCAGAATTTAAGGTAACAAGTGAACAGCAAAAACAATTGTTGCAGCAAATGCTTGATGACAATGGAAAATTGGCTATTTTAGCTGAGTATGATGGAGAAATTATTGGATTTTTAGATTTTCATAATGGACATAGGCAGCGAATAAAACATCAAGGCTCTTTTGGTATGAGCGTTAAAAAAGATTTCAGAAACCAAGGAGTAGGCAAAGCATTGCTAACTGTGTTATTAGATTGGGCAAAGGAAAACCCTTTAATTGAAAAGGTTTGTCTTGAAGTATTTGCTAACAATACGAGTGCCCTTCGTTTATACAGAAATTTTGGGTTTGTGGAAGAAGGTCTTAAAACAAAAGCGATTAAGATAGATGAACAGACTTATTATGACTTGATCTTAATGGCTTATTTTGTGAATTAGTTTCAAGTGTTCTTCAACTCTTATGGAAGAGCGAATTAACTTCGTCATCTGTGGCGAAGCTCGCTTCATGGGTGGCTAAGGGGTAGGATGGTTGAAGGAGCAAGGAATTTAATCTTAAGTCAAATAATATTAGTCAAAACGTGAGATTAAACAAAAGGGGATGGGGAAATGATTGTTCTTGAGACACAAAGGTTGATATTAAGACAATATGAAGATGAAGATATAACTCCTCTACATAGTATTTTTTCTGACCCAGAAACCATGAAGTTTTATCCAGCTCCCTTTAGTATTGAGCAAACTCAAGACTGGATTAAACGAAATCAAGATAGATATCGGAATGATGGTTATGGATTATGGGCGGTTTGTTTGAAGGAAACGAATGAATTGATCGGGGATTGTGGTCTTGTTAAACAAAAAATAAATGAGGGTATAGAAGTGGAGATTGGATATCACATTAATAAAAAGTATTGGTCAAAGGGGTTCGCAACAGAAGCAGCTAAAGCGTGCAAGGAATATGCGTTTGATAAATTGGGTTTAAATAAGCTGATCAGTATTATTGATCCAAGAAATGTTCCATCCATTCGTGTGGCAGAGAAGATTGGTTTCATTAAGGAAAAAGAAGTATTTATTTTCGGTAAGAACCATTATATATACTCGGGATTTAAAGAAAGTAACGAAGGGTTATTGAACGAATGGTGCGATAGTTAAATAAAATATGTACAAAAAGCTGCCTTATCATCACAAGGTGGCTTTTTCATCGGTCGAAAATCAACCATTGATAATAGAGCCTTTTAGAAAAGGGATAATAACATGGATTGTTGAATTCTGTAAGATAGGGGGTGGATCTATGTTGCAAAAGTTGTCGCTGACAGGAAAAAGAATATTTCTGCGGACACCAACGCACGATGATTTGCCAATTCTGTATAACCTGATATATGGTGTGGAGAATCCAGAATGGAAAAAGTACGATGCTCCTTATTATCCGCTTGAATTTTGTACCTTTGAAAAGTTTTCTAAGAAAATGGAAGAAAGAATGAATGTTACGGATGTACCAAGTCAAATGATTATAGAATATCAAAGTCAAATTATAGGTATGGTTAGCTATTATTGGGAGGATAAACGTACACGATGGCTTGAAATGGGAATCGTCATATATTCTCCTGAACATTGGAATGGTAGATTTGGAACAGAAGCATTATCTATATGGATTGACTATCTCTTTGAAAATCTACCCATTGAGAGAGTGGGTCTGACGACTTGGTCTGGAAACCCACGAATGATCAGATGTGCGGAAAAATTGGGAATGCGATTAGAAGGGAGAATGAGAAAATGCCGCTACTATAATGGCGAATACTATGATTCCATTCGGATGGGTATTCTTCGAGAGGAATGGGATGAGCTTAAAAAGAATAATCCCTTATTCAATTCCCATGGAAGAACAAATTAATTTCCATCATCTGTGGTGAAGCTTGCTTTATGGTTGGCTAACGGGTGCGATACTTCAACAAGAGGGTATCGCTTTTTTTATTGAACTAACAGGGTAGTTTATTTTAAGACTCACATTTCGCACCCTCTCGACCAAAATCGGGAGGATTTTTTCATCCCGGTGTCGAATAGGTCCTTGACACACAAGGAATGCAAAGGAGTTTTTCCATCATGGACGTTCGAATTCGGGCGATTTATGAAAGTTTCTATTTGAATATAATAAGTACCATTTTCAAAGATCTTGGCCTCCCTCAGCTGATTGACCGGCTGGTTCCGGTGGATCCTCAATGCCAAACCCGAGCCAGTGATGTGGTCGGGCTGCTTCTCTTGGATATCTTGAGCGGCCGGCAAGCCCTCGTTCATTTGGAACGGTGGGCGCATGACATCGACTTGCCCAAGCTGATCCGGCCAGGATTGGATCCGTCTTGGTTCAACGACGATGCCATTGCTCGCCATTTGGACCGGCTGTATGAGGCCAATATCCATCAAGTCCTTTCGTCTTGCCTGGTGCAAATCTACAAGAAAGAAGGCCTCCCTCTCCGTGTCTTTCACGCGGATACGACGGACAAGACGGTTTACGGTGCGTATGAATCCGATTCGTCGGATGGGTTGCACATCACCTATGGCTATAACCGCCATCATCGCTGGCAAAAGCAGATCGGATTCGGCCTGATCGGCAACGAGGACGGCATCCCGTTTTACGGCGACGTGCACGACGGCAACGCGCCGGACAAAACGTGGAATCCCGAGGTGCTCTCCCGTGTCCATGAGCAGCTGAGGGAAGCGAAGATCGAAGACGAATGGATTTACGTGGCAGATTCCGCTGCGATGACGAAGGACACGCTGGCGCAAACGAAAGCCGCCAACGCCTTTTTGATCACGAGAGGGCCGTCGTCGCTCCGGATTGTCAAAACGGCGCTTTCGGAGGCGGATGCCCAACCCGATTCGGCGTGGAGCGCCCCCTTTGCGCTGGCCGAGAAAAACGGCGCCACGTACCGGGTATGGGAAACGGCCTCGACATATGAAGGCCAGCCCGTACGACTGATCGTCGTCGAATCGAGTGCGCTCGACCAGCGAAAAGGAAAGACGCTCGAAACAGAACGAACCAAAGAAGCGGAGCTTCTTCGCGAGGAACAAGCCCGTTGGGAGCGTCATCCTTTCTCTTGCCGGGAAGACGCCGAACAAGCCTTGGCCTCCTTGAAGGCATCCCTTCGTCCCCGGTTCCATCGAGTGGAGGCCGTCGTCGAAGAGATCGTGCGTCCGAAAAAACGGCGTGGACGGCCGAAAAAAGGGGCGGAACCGGAAATGGAGACGCTGTACACCCTTCGGCTGAGCGTGGAATTCAACCAAGACGCGTGGGAGCAGGCGAGACGGAAAGCGTCCCGGTTTGTTCTCGTCACGACCGTTCCGAAGGAATGGAAGGGCCAACCCATGGATGCCCAAGAGATCTTGAAGCTGTATAAAGGGCAGATCTCGGTGGAAATGAACTTCTCCTTCCTAAAAGATCCGTTCTTTACGGACGAAATTTACGTCAAAAAACCCGAACGAGTGGCGGTATTGGGCTATTTGTTTTTGCTGGCCTTGGCCATTTACCGCGTCTTCCAGCGCCGAGTGCGTCAGTTCATCACACCTGAACGCCCGTTAAAGGGCGCAGGAGGCCGGAAATTGACCCGGCCAACCGGACAAGCGATTTTTCAATTGTTTTGGTATGTCAGAGTCGTCCTGTTGGAACTGCCGGATGGGCAAATCCAACGCAGGCTGGGGAAACCGCTCACCCCTGATCAGCGAAGGATTCTGCAAGGATTAGGGATGGATGAGAGCATTTACTTGTAAAGGTTATACGGAACGACTAGCGATGGTAAAAAAAGGATTGCCATCGCTTGTCGTGTTGGTCAAAAAGTTATTCTGAAAAACTAAATAAAAAATCCTTTGTTTTGACCTTGTTAGGGTGCGAAATGTGAGTTAAGAAGGAAAACTATTTAGAAATGAGGAAATAATTCAATAATAACATTAAATGAAGGAGGAATCGTATGGAAATTAGAAAAGCTACTTCTAATGATATTCCTGAATTAGCATCTTTAATGGAGCAACTTGGTTATCCAACCTCTGTTGAACAGATGAGAATTAGATTTAGTAATATTGAATCAAACCCAAGCTATCATACTTTAGTTGCTGAATATGATGGAAAAGTTGTTGGAATGATTGGATTATGTACTGGGGTTTTTTATGAATTGGATGGTTCTTATGTTAGAATCGTAGCTTTAGTTGTAGATTCTAACTATCGTAGCAAAGGTATAGGAAGAAAGTTAATAGAAGAAGCAGAAAGTTGGGCAAAAAGACAAGGAGCTATCAGTATTGGAGTAAATAGTGGAAATCGTACAGAACGTTTAACTGCTCATCAATTTTATATTAATATGGGTTATGAACAAAAAAGCATTGGATTTGCAAAGAAGCTTATTTAACTATCCTGAAAATTAATATTTTCATTCTTTTGATGGTGCCGTATAGATACGGCATGGTTATCTCCCATGGAAGAACGAATTAACTTCCATAAATGTGGTGAAGATCGCTTCATGGGTGGTTAACGAGTGCTTTACTAAAAGTGCGTAAAAGAGAGAGAACTATAGAAGCGATTGTTGAAGAACAAAAAAACACTTGAGTCTAAAAATTTTCCGAGAGTTTTTGCTTGCTTACCACATGCTCAATTTTATTTAGTACAGAATAATTTATGAATTCCCAATAATGCAGAAAAAAGCAAGAAAAATTATTGACCTAAAATGAGATCATTTATATAATATCCATAGTCAGCACGATAGCTCGGGTCGTTTTCGGTAGTAATTGATCAAAGAGTGAGAAAATGAAAAGAACCCTTGATACACAAGTTTTTTCAATAATTGAGGGGAATGCACGGTTTCATAATCGACTCAAAATCGTGTGGGCTTTACCCGTGTGGGTTCGACTCCCACCATCGACACTGGAAATTAGGAAAAGGATTTAGGGACAAGGGATTCCACTTATGTGGAATTCCTTGTTGTAAATTAGCACATTATTTCAGAATCCCTTTTTCAAATTATTTCGGACGGATTCGGAAATAATGTGCAAAATCTTTGCGAATTATTCCAGGTTTTGCAGATTATTTCCGAACATTTGCACATTATTTCGGATGATTAACTAGAATGAGGATGGATCGGGATGAAACATAACAGGGGCCGATCAGCCCCTGCTGTGTCAGTACCCCATTTCTTCGGCTGCCATACGCACAATGTCTTCGTCAATCATATGTTTTTTTAATTGAGCGCCGTATAACAGGCAAGTGGTGGCGAGGTTGTTGATGATCCGCGGCCACCCCTGCGACTGCAGGGCGATCGCTTCTAAGGCAGCTGGGGTAAAAATCGGGTGTTTCGCCCCCGCCTGTTTCAGGCGGTGTTCGATATATCCTACCACTTCTTCCTTATCAAGAGGCCCCATCTGGTATCGCATGATGATTCGTTGGTGAAGCGGACGGTGTTGATTCAACCGTAGTTTTGCCTGTAAATGGGGCAGCCCCGCCAAAATCAAGACAAACGGATTTGTTGAGTCCATGTGAAAGTTGAACAGGATCGCGATATCCTGCAGAAAGGCATCCTTCGCTAAATGCATTTCATCGAGGATGAACACTGACGTTACCCGTTGTTCATGATACAAGCGCTCGATCCCTTGTTGGATTTGATAAAACAAGTCGACCTTGCGGTATTTCGGCTCTTCCCCGAGCCCGAAGGCAAGGCCGCGATAAAAGTCCATCACGCTTCCCGTTGACAATGGAAAATAAACGACGTGATACAGTGACGGATTCAGGGATTCCTTAAACGCCCGAAGGGCGAATGTCTTGCCGGCCCCTGGTTCACCGATCAATAGCCCGATCCCTCTTGTTCGTTTCACGTAGTCCAAAGCGGCGAGGGCCTCTTGATACGAGGCCCCTTGATAAGCCTCTGGTGGATTCGTCTCCTTCGAAAACGGCTCTCGGGAAAGGGAATAAAACGTTTTATACATCGTTTTCGCCTCCCTCTACCGGAACCGCCGCAAACGGTGACCGATGGCGTTTCACATAGGCATTGTCCTCGAAGCGAACAAGGAACGCTTCGGCGACCCGTTGACCGTCTTCGTACACATACACGCCTTGTTCATCATAACGGAGTTCGATCGATTGTCCGATGAACCGGGGCGGAACTTCATACAGCTGCTTGTTCAACGTGACCGTACCATCGGCCTTCACTTTACGGTATTCGCGTTTCAAAAAGATCGAGTCGAGCCAATCCGAATCCTCGACGAACGACACCAAATGGACTTGCGATTGAAACACTTCATGTGGCGTCTTCCCGTTCAACGAGGCATGCGGTTTTCGATGGTAATCTTCCTCCAACCACTTCCAAAATCGCTCGTTTAGCTCTTCGAGCGACTTCGGTGAATTCATTTCGAGCAACGGGTAAAACCGCGTCTGTACGGTGCGGAAAAATCGTTCGATTTTCCCTTTGCTTTGCGGATCGTACGGCTGGGTATGGATCAAGGTGATCCCTAACTCCGCGCAGGCGTACTGCAAGGGTTCCGCCCGATAAATCTTGCCGTTATCCGAGTAAATTCGCTTCGGCTTTCCGTATCGAAGCAGCGCTTCCTTGGTTACGATCCGCAACCCGTCAAATTTCTCGGAAGAGAAAAACTGAGCGTACGGCACGACCCGCGAGCAGTCATCGATATAGGCAATCAAAAACGTTTTTTGCGTTTTGCCATTCACGCGAATCAACGGGCCATGGGACAAATCACCTTGCCAGAGCTCATTGACCTGATCGTACGCGAATCGTTTTCGTTCAGGAATCGGTAAAATTTCTTTCCCGTGTGAGTAAAATATTTGTGGGTGACATTCAGGAATGATTCCCCGACGAGGGTTGCGAACTTTTGTTCGCGACGCTCGTCGGGGCCACCAAGCGAAGCGCGGTAGAAAAAAGCAAATGTCATGCAAAAAGGACTCTCTCCCTGCTATGATGGTGATGACCAACATCCATAAAACAGGAGGGAGAGAGTCCATGAAACATCTTACCACAGAATGGCCTTTATTAAAAGAGCTGGAGGAACAATTAGTCAGAACTCTTCAAAAGGTGTTCGCTGTCTTGTTGGCGGCCCTTTTGGAGGAGATTGATCAACAACTGGCGGAAGCGCGGGACAAGCGCCGGTATCAGCTGAAAGACAAACGGCCGACCACGATCCAAACGCTGTTTGGAGAAGTGACGTTTCGACGGAACTACTACTATGATCGGCAGGCGGGGGCGTATACCTTCTTGCTGGATGCCGAACTGGGCTTTGATGGAGCGCAGTCGATCAGCCCTTGCCTCGAGGAAACGGCGGTCGAGTTGGCCGTAGAGTGCTCTTCCTACCGCAAAGCAGCCCGTACGTTGGAGTCGATCGTGGGGTATGCGGTCCTAAGCCACGAGGCGATTCGCCAACTGGTGCTGGAGGCCCCTGTCTCGCTGCACCACCCTGTTTCCCAACGGCACGGCCGAGTGCTGTTTGTGGAGGCGGATGGGCTGTTCATTTCCCGCCAGGGGAAAGGGAAACGGGCGAAAGAAGAGAAAATCCTGGCGGTTCACGAGGGATGGAAACGAAACGGTTCGCAGCTCGAGCTCGTGAACCGGCGCCACTACCTCCATGAAGGGGCGGGAGACGTGTGGGAACGGTTTGAAGAGTGGCTGATGAACGAATATGCCTATGATCCGTGCCGGGACCTTTTGATCATCAACGGCGACGCGGCATCCTGGATTACGGCCTGCCGGGAGTATTTTGGGAAGCGGGCGTGCTTTCAGCTGGATCGGTTCCATGTGGCGCGGGAGCTTCGTCAGTGTCTGTCCGGCCACCCGCGTTGGCGGGAGGTGCGGAAGAAGCTGGCGAAACAAGACGAAGAGGGGCTTCTGGTGGAGCTGAACAGCGCGGTCGGCACGTTGGAGGACGAAGCGAAAGAGAAGCAGATGGCTGCCATGATCCGCCGGATCGAGTCGATGCCGGGATGCATCCGGGACTATCGGGAGTGGCTGTCGGAGCAAGGGGTGGAGACGACCGGCATGCGTCCGATGGGCCACGCCGAGAGCGTGATGAGCCGGTTTGCGCATCGGGTGAAATCCCGCCGCAGCTGGAAAGACCAAGGGCTTCGGGCGTTTCTGAGGGCGATGGCAGCCCGAATCGACGGGATTTGGCGGAGAAATGGGCAGTTGGTGGAGGAAGAAGAGACCCGAACGGCAGCCTCGGCCTCGACGAAGTCCAAGCGGGTTGAACAGGCCAAACGGAAGGCAGGACAGTTGTGGGCAGATGTGGTGCGTCAGAATCTACCGTGTCTGCAGCGGTCATCCGGGACGCCGATCCATCAAGCGTTGTCGGCGCTCCGGGATGGTGGTTGTATGTAAAAAAATGGAATATCGTATCATCGCCTCAAGATGAGGGATGAGAGTCCGAAAGCGCTTACGATATGAATTCCTGAAAATGGTTCGCTAACTAGTGATTGACAACGCCCGTAGTGAACCGAAAAAATGTTCTCCACAAAGTCTTGACTGACTCTTCTTTCCCCACGAGGTTGTATTTTTTTAAAAGTCGGTATATAGTGAAATAAGAGATGGATTGGATTTCCCCCTGCTCGATAAGGTGTTGGTAAAACACCGTCACGGGCATGTGGGGGTGTTTTTTTCTCAGGGCTAAAATGTGATCCTCTTCTTCAGGTGACAGCCTCCGGGAATGGCCACGGTCCGACCGTCGTTTCGGCTTCAGCGCCTCAAAGCCCCCTTTTTTGTACTGCGTGCACCAGTCGAGGATCGTTTTGGCGGCGATGCGTTTCTCTCCATGGTGGGGAACTTGATGGATCCGTTCCGCTACTTCCTTCAAGTACGTTTTTGGATCGACTTGTCCATTCACCAATGGAGCGATCAATCCATACCGAAATAAAGCGATCTCCTGTCTCATCGACTCATTCATTTCGATCTCCTCCTTCGTTCATCCCATTCTAGGACCTTATCGGTCCATCCTGTCTCTATCCTATCGGATCATTCCCCCGACCGTCGAGAGGAAAGGTTTGTGGAATCTATAAATGATTCCATATAAGGGGATATAAGTAAAATCAGGAACTGAATGTACGTGCAAAAAGATGCGTCGATCGGTGCTCCCATATCTCTTGGATGACGAAAAAGAGGCCGATCTCCTCCATCGTCTGGATCCACCATAGGACTCGTTCTCTCGCTTGGGCGATGGCAGGACCAATTTTTCTCCAGCGCTCCGCAAAAAACCAATGAAGGTGGTTCAAATTTCGGAATAAACGTCGGACATAAAATAAAACCCCTTCATCCGTAGGAAGGAGTGGAGCCCATACCCATCAAGTTAAGAATTTTGGTCTTTGTGCATCGTCAAAAACATGGTATCCTTTCTAACGAACACTCCACGTTAGAAAGGATTTTTTTCATGGAAAAACAAATGAAAGCATGGATTCAAACCATTCGTCAACTCTTTTCTCCCGAAGAATTAACCCGTCTCGCACGGAAAACAGGCTTTATCCGGCGGCAGCGTTCGTTAACGGCGGAAGCCTTTCTGACTCTCTGTGCATGGGGAGATGGCTCACTGGCCAAACAGTCGCTTCAGCGGTTGTGTGCGGCCTTGACGCTCTGGCATGGCTGTTCCCTTTCAAGCGAAGGCTTGAATCAGCGTTTTACCGATCGGGCCGTGGCATTTTTGCGAGAAGTGTTTTTCCTTCTCCTCCTGCATCAACGTCCATTGCTTTTGTCAGCCATGGAGACCTATCGAACTTGTTTTACCCGCCTGCGGATTTTGGACTCAACCAGCTTTTTGGTTCCCGCTGACTATGGGGAAGACTATCGAGGTTCCGTTTCGTCGGGGGTGAAAATTCAGTTTGAATATGACTTGTTATCCGGCGCCTGCCTTCAGCTATGCGTTCAATCGGCCAATGACTCGGACGCTCGTTTTGCCTATCATGCCCAGCATACGATTTTACCGAATGACCTATGGATTCGGGATTTGGGCTTTTTCTCCGTTGCCGCACTGGCCGAGATCGACGCCCGCGGAGCGTATTATATGACTCGGCTCCGTTCCGATATGAAAGTGTATATCAAGGAGAATGGCCAGTGGAAGGAATGGGATTGGGAATCCCTTGGGAATCAATTAGAGGAAGGGGAATCAGTGGAAATGGAACATGTGTACATCGGACATGAACGCTTGTATGTTCCACGGTTGGTTTTCCGCCGTCTGACGGCGGAAGAATGGCAAAAACGGATGGCGTATGTGCGGAAAAAGGAAAAAAGAAAAGGGAAGGCGCTGGCACGCCAAACCCTCGAACAAAAGAAATACCACATCTTACTGACGAATTTACCACAAGAGTCGTTTGATGGTCAACAGGTTTATGAGCTCTATTCCCTGCGCTGGCAAATTGAATTGTTGTTTAAAGCCTGGAAATCCGTATTTGATTTGGAGAAAGTTGTAAATTAGCACATTATTTCAGAATCACTTTTTCAAATTATTTCAGATGGATTCTGAAATAATGTGCAAAATTTTTGCGGATTGTTCCGGATTTTGCACATTCTTTCGGAACGTTTGCACGCTCTTTCAGATGAAGATTTCCAACGCGCCTGATGGACCGATGGAAAATGGAAAAGTGAAAGCACAAAAGAGGCCGATTCGGCCCCTTTCGTGCTAATACCCCATTTCCTCTGCGGCCATGCGCACCACTTCTTCGTCAATGGCGTCCTTTTTCAGCTGATACCCGTATAACAGGCACGTCGTGGCCAACGTGTTGATCACCCGAGGCCATCCCCGCGACTGCAGGGCAATCGCCTCTAACGCCGATGGGGTGAAGATCGGGTGCTTCGCCCCGGCCTGTTTCATCCGATGCTCGATGTAGCCCGCCACCTCTTCCTTCTCCAGCGGCCCCATCCGGTATCGCATGATGATCCGCTGGTCGAGAGGGCAGTGCTGATTGAGCCGCAGCTTCCCCTGTAAATGGGGCAGCCCGGCCAAAATCAAGACAAATGGGTTGGTCGAATCCATCTCAAAGTTGAACAAGATCGCGATGTCCTGTAAAAATGCATCCTTCGCTAAATGCATCTCATCCAAAATGAACACCGGCGTGATCCGCCGTTCATGATACAATCGCTCGATCGCCTGCTGGATTTGGCGGAAGAGGTCTACCTTGCGGTACTTCGGTTCCTCTCCTAATCCCAAGGCCAGTCCACGGTAAAAATCCATCACGCCTCCGGTGGATAACGGAAAGTAGACGACATGATACAATGATGGATTCAATGACTCTTTCAGCGCCCGAAGGGCGAACGTCTTGCCCGCCCCCGGCTCTCCGATCAACAGCCCGATCCCCCGGGTTCGTTTCACGTACTCCAGCGCCCGCAACGCTTCCTGAAATGACGCCCCTTGATACGCCTCGGACGGGTCTGTTTCTTTCGCAAACGGCTCCCGCGAAAGGGAGTAAAACGATTTATACACCGTGTTCTCCCTCCTTCGCCGGAATCGCCGCAAACGGGGACCGATGGCGTTTTACATAGGCATTGTCCTCCAAACGCACCCGAATGGCTTCCGCCACCCGTTTGCCATCTTCGTACACATAGACGCCTCGTTCGTCATAGCGGAGCTCAATCGATTGCCCAATGAACCGAGGCGGCACTTCGTATAGCTGTTTATTCAGGGTGATCGTGCCATCGGCTTTCACCTTGCGGTGCTCCCGTTTCAGAAAAATCGCATCCAGCCAATCGCCATCTTCGATGAACGACACGAGATGCACTTGCGATTGAAACACCTCATGCGGCGTTTTTCCGTCCAGTGAGGCGTGCGGTTTTCGATGATACTCCTCTTCAAGCCACTTCCAAAAACGCTCGTTCAACTCGTCAAGCGATTTCGGCGGATTCAGCTCCAACAGTGGATAAAACCGTGTCTGTACGGTGCGGAAGAACCGTTCGATTTTTCCCTTGCTTTGCGGGTCATACGGCTGGGTGTGGATGAGTGTAATCCCCATCTCGGCGCACGCATACTGCAGCACCTCGGACCGATCAATGTTCCCGTTGTCCGAGTAAATGCGTTTCGGCTTCCCGCAACGAAGCACCGCTTCCTTCGTGACGATCCGCAGCCCGTCAAACTTCTCCGAAGGGAAAAATTGGGCATATGGCACTAACCGCGAGCAGTCATCGATATACGCGATCAAAAACGTTTTCTGGGCTTTCCCATGGACGCGAATCGTGGGTCCATGGGATAAGTCCCCTTGCCATAGCTCATTGATCTGGTCATACGCAAAACGCTTTCGCTCCGGCATCGGCAAGATTTCTTTTCCCACCAGGTTGTGTTTTTTCAACAATCGGTATATAGTAAAGTATGAGAGGGTGGTGGGAATGTCCCCCTGCTTGGTGAGTTGTTCGTAGAATAGGGTCACGGGCATGGTGGGATGTTCCTTCCTCAATGCTAGAATATGATCCTCATCATCGGGGGACAGACGTCTGGAGCGGCCGCGGTCCGAACGGCGCTTCGGCTTCAAGGCGTCGAAGCCCCCTTTTTTGTATCGGGCGCACCAATCCAGAATCGTCTTCGCCGCAATGGGTTTGTCCCCTTGATGGGGAATCGAGTGCACTCGCCCGCCCACCTCATTCAAATACGCTTTGGGCTCCACCTGGCCATTCACCAACGGAGCGATCAGCCCGTACCGAAACAGCGCGATGTCGTGTCTCATCGATTCATCCATCTGGATCTCCTCCCTGTCTCCCTGTGATGTTGGACCGTCCCGGTCCCCTCTACCCCCTATCTTACGAAACGGCTCGAGATTCGTCGAGAGGAAGGGTTTGTGGGAACATCAACCATCTCCATTTTTGGTGTTAAGTAGAAAATCAGGAAGTAATTTGATCCGCAAACGGATGCCACCTTTCGTTTGTCCACAGGTCTTGGATGATCGAGCCCACCCCCCGTCCCTCCAAGGTCTGCATCCACCAAACCGCCCGTTCTGTTCTTGCGTTCCCTACAGGGCCGATGATCCCCCATCTCCTCGCCGCCGCGTGATGCAAGCGGGAGAGATTCCGTCAAAATCGTCGGACATAAAACAAGATGACCTCCTTGGTGGGAAAAACAACCTGTTTGGTCTTCGCTCCTTGCCTTGGCGTTTCGAACCATGCTTTGACCGCTTGCCAAATAACCGATCGTGTATATTGAACATACGGGAGGAGGAAAGAAGGCAGCACACTCACGGTTTTGCGACACTCTTGACAGCGATATCGTGCGATCCAAAGGTGATACTCCCCCTCTGCCGTCAACGCATAGCGTTGGTAGTATCCGTGACGATGCAAGGGGCGGCGGGATGAACAGTGGGGGCATTGGTTCACGTCGGGAAAATCGTTCCCTTTCCCACGATCCGTATACGTTTGAATGTCAATGCCAAAGTCGTGAAACTGGATCACACTTCCTCCCCCTCATTGAAACGAATGGAAATCTTTGTCCGAAACAATTCACAAAAAATTTAGCACATTCCTTCAGAAAAGGGGAGAGGGCTTTCTGAAAGAATGTGCAAAAAAATGGGCGTTTTGTGCTGAAATAAAATGATAATTTACAAAAGTCAAGGAGATGAAAAAAGAACGTTTCGAATGCCATTTATACGGGACGTTGATTGCCATTTTGGTCACCCAGACGTTTCTGTTTCAAGCTCGGATGTATTGGCATCAAAAGGAAGACATTGAAATCAGTGAACGGAAAGCGCTCGATCTTCTCCAATCGTATTGGCACCAGTTGCTTTTGCGTTCGCATATGGCGGAAATCAACCTTTTCTCTCTCCTTTCCCTGTTACGAAAACATGCCAAGAAAGGTCGAAGGAAAGGGGAAGAAACGGCATCAGATATCTTAACGAAATTAGAGATATGGTAGAATTAGATATGGATATAAATACCAAATACCCCTCTTCTGGAGGGGTATTTGGTATGCCCAATAATGGATGTGATCCCCATCATTCACTGCGGGGATGAACACGAGTATCGTCTTAAAAATTTTATACCGCTAAACTTGACGGGTATGGGAGTGGAGCCTCCTCCATCCCCCGTTTCGGAGTCAGGCCCAACCGTTCTTTCACCACTCTCCATATGGTGGGCAACGTATACTGAAAATAAGGGAGAAGAAATGAAGGCAACACGGCCACCGTCCTCCTGCACTCCGGGCAGCGATACCGAGCGATCCAAATGCGATAAGACTGATGCGACGTCACGGCATTTCGTTCGTAGTACCCATGGCGATAAAGAGGGCGTTTTGCCTGGCAATGAGGGCACCGCTTAAGAAGGGGAAAGTCGTTTTGTTTTCCCCGCTGGGCATATGTCTGGACATCGACCTGAAAGTCATGAAACCGAATCACGTCCTCGTCCCCCCTCTGGAAATCACCCATGTCCCATTCCGAAATAATTCACAAAAAATTTAGCACATTCTTTCGGAAAGGGGGAGAGGGATATTCCGAAGGAATGTGCAAAAAAGAGTCTTTTTTGTGCGGAAATAAAGTGATAATTTACAATAATAATGCCCGAAAATAATATAACTATATAAGTTGAAACTTTGTTTTACATCCAGTAGAGCGCCCGCTGCATTCTATCAAAATGACTTGTTATGAAGGAAAACAGAATCGAACAATCGGAAAATCTTTATTGCAACCTATATAGAAAGGAAAACTTGTTACAACTTTACCGGATGGTTCCCGAATGACTCTTACTCTATTAGTAGGTTTCCCCCTAGTATCTGTTCCTACGGGTCTTTTAAATGTTTTTTCATGGATAGTTCTACCATATCTACCTGTTCTTACGGGCTTTGTCCTCGCAGTTGCTCTAGTGGTTCTCTTTAAAGTTCTATTACTTTTAAACTTACTTTTTGGTTTTTTTCCATCTTTCATCTTTTTATTAGATTTAGGACCGTGCTCCTCTTTAATATGGTCCCAGTCTATCTCCCCAAGTTTTTTTCCTAAATACCACGCTCCATAGGCCCCGACAACAGCAGCAGTACCAATTAACATTACTTGTCCAACACCAGGAACAAAATAAAGCCCTACAGCATACGCAAACTTCCCATCCGGATCGACCATCATCACCGGGTTGTTGTTCGCATACGTATAGCCGTTTTGCGTCAGAATATCATCGGCATCGCCTGGGTCTGGGTCCATGGACAAGAACACGCCATGGGTCGGGTGGTAGTAACGGGCGATCAAGTAGTAGAGCCCGGTCTCCTCATCATATTGGTATCCCGCATAGCGATATGGGTTTTCGTCCGCCAAAGCGCCGAATTGAGAATGAATATTTCCCCACTCATCGTATTGGTAACGGATCCCGATGTTTCCTTGTTGCTCATTTAGAGTGTGAATTGTCTATTTCTTTCGTTTCAATTTCTTTATTGTGATGTTAATATCGTCTAACAACACGCTTTCACTTAACCATTTCCAAAATTTCCTTTTTGTTAAATGCTTTTTTTCCTCAACAATTCTTTCAAGTCTTGATGCATCATCAGTATTTCCATATCTACCTATTGCAAGTATGGCATGATTCAATAGCTTATCTAAATTGTTATAAAAAAGACGACACTGCTATAAAGCAAGCAGGTCGCCTATATATATGCTCATTGAAAAGTTAACCTTCGTATAAGTGGTGCCCACTTCGGTTATACTGCTCCTAAGGAAGAGCATGGAAAAGGAGCGGAATTCTGCATGAAACGTCTCAAAATCACCAACGATCACGGATGGACACCTCGGACACTTCGCAAACAGGAACGGAAAATCAAAAACACCCTTCTTCGCCAACGGGTGATGGCGGTTCGCCTGGTCATGGAAGGCTATTTGGGCAAAGAGGTGGCCTCCATGGTCAACGTGTGCCGACAAACTGTTTCCCATTATGTGTCGCTGTTCAACGAAGGCCGTCTGGAGCTCTTGCTTCATCGGGATTTCGCCCCCGGGCGGGAGCCGTTTCTCACCGAAGAACAGCAGGAAGAGATCAAACAGCTTGTGTTGACCACCACTCCCGCGGAACTGGGCTGGGACGTCGCTTCGGTGTGGAACACCAAACTCCTGCAATCCTATGTCGAAAAGCACTTCGGTGTTTGCATTTCCCGCGAAGCGTTGCGAAAACTCCTGCACCGCAAAGGGCTGTCATGGACACGGCCGACCTACACATTAGCGAAAGGCGATCCGGATCGACAAAAGCATTTTGAGAAACAGATCGACTTCATAAAAAAACTTAATGGATCCTGATTCGGTCTTGTTGTACCTTGATGAAACACATATCCGCTCTTACCATGTCTTGCGGTCCACATGGTCGGAAGTCGGCCGCCAAAGACAAGCGCCGACGTTCGGCCATCATGCGACGTATCGCTGTTTGGCGCGGTCAACATCCACGATGGCGAAACGGTGCTTCATCAAACGACCGCTGCCAATGCCGCGACGTTCTTGGATTTCTTGCGAATGCTCAAAGAGCGCGATCCGGACCGTCTCATGGTCTTGGTGTTGGATAACGCCCGCATTCACCATGCCAAAATGGTCAAGGAGTTTTTGCGGGAAGAAGGGCAGTGTTTTCACTTTTCCCTATTCGCCACAGCTGAACCCGATCAAACGCTTATGGAAATGGCTGAAAGATACGGTGATGGCCAATGTATTTCACAAGGATCGCAACGATATCATTCAAGCCATTACTCGGTTTGTCAACTACATCCACGAACGTCCGGAGGAAGTGCTGCAACGCTTAGGGTGTGCAGGATGACTGAGAAGTTAATTCTTCATGTTGCATGTATATAGATAACCAGCCTATCAATTTCTGCGACCGAATGGGAAGTTTTTTCGTTTGAAGGACCAGATTCTATCGATTAAGCAATATAATCTCCCTAGCCTCAATGTCTCTGCTTTCTTTACTTTGACTCATAGTCTGAGGAGTGGCAAGAATGACTCTCACAGTTACTTCTTCCGTAAAATCGTCAACACTTAATTTGTTGCCATCTTCATCACTGAATTTTGTTTGGTCTGTGATTCGGACTGTACAAGGATAGCTTATATCCTCTACGTTATTTTTCCTTTTCTTTACTTCATGGGAACAGTCCACGACAAAATAATTTTCTCCAATACTATAAAGCGTCCCTTCAAAAGACTTTGTTCCTGTGCAACCAGTCAAGAGTAAACTAACCAAGACGAAAACAACAGTTCTAATCATTCGAATTACATTCCTTTGTATGAAAAATAACTTTTTATTTAAGCTGTAGATGAGTATTTTTTATTACAATAATTTCCATAACCCAACAGATAAACAGGATACCCCTTAGGCGACATGGAGCTGTTTTTTGACAACATCAATGGGAATCTCTTGCTTCGCCGCGTCATAAATGAACTCGATGACGCTGTGGCCTTTCCGCGATCGAAGAAGCTCCAGCCCGGCAGAGAGGTCTTGCTGGGATTCCGCTATGCTGTACACGCAAGCCAACAAAACGGCCACCCAATACCGTTTGACCGCCTGAATGTGGCGGACGCGGTACCCATCGAGCTTCAGCTGGTCTTTTGTCTGCCGGAAAAAGCATTCGATCGACCAGCGTTGGGCATAGTAACGCAAGATGTCTTCGTCGCCAAGTTCCCGATCGGTGCTCAAGACGCAATGAAGATGTTTCGACGTCATCGGCTGATCGGCTTTCCATGCGAGGAGCACCACGGCATCCTTGAGACCGTTCAGAGCACCTTCGTAGCGATACACCCGATAACGCTCTTTTCCCACCGTGACGAGGCGGGTATCCCGTGGCTCCATAGATTTGGCAAATTCCTTTGCTTGAATGGCCGCCCCTTTTGGATAGAGAATCCGATTCGTCTTCAGCATCGCGATGACGTGAAACCCTTTTTTCAAGCAGGCTCCCACGAGGGTTTTCGATGGATACCAAGAGTCCATGAGCACATAAACGGGACGACTCACATCCAACGAAGAAAGCATCTCGATCGCGAGTTCCCCTTTGCTTTTCCCCGCCGTCTTGTCATAGAGGCGAAAGGCAAAAGGAAACGCTTGAGTCATCGTATGAACCATGAGCCAAACAAGAGAATGTCCCCAGATCGACTTTTTCTCTGTGTGAGAATAGTGTCAATCACACCCTTGAATGGCGTGTGTTGCCCGTGACGAGGGCTTCGTTTTTTGGCAAATCGTATCATCGATCGAAACAAAAATGGGTTGATTCTCTCGTTTCGAGCTGCGTTCGACACGATGAAGCCCCCACTGCTGGAGTTTGCGAAGCAACGTCTCTTCCTCCCATGGGCTTTTCGTGAAAAAATGGCTGAGTGTCGTGCGGTGGTTCGGATGAAAGCTCCCATGATGAAGATCGGTCAATGTTCCCGAAAAGCCCTTCGTGATCATCGCATCCACGATATGAACGAGATGCTTCATGACAGGTTTCGAGAAATAAAGCGCCAACCCTAACGTTATGAAAAACTTGTGGATTCCTTGATGATGTGCTAATCTATTCATGAGACATGAACCTCCTTGTGGATAGTTGTGGCACATCTATTTTAACCAAGGAATCGGGTTCATGTCTTCTTTTTTGTTTGGTTGTAAATTTATGTTAGCGAATTTGCTCATCTACAGATTTATACTGAATTTTACGGCCATTCGGTTGCGTTACGACAAGTTGTCGTTTTGTTTGGTCATAGTTCATCGTATAGATGCGGTTTTCAGGATCAATCGCTTGGCTTAGCCTGTCGCCATGATAAATGAACTGATTAACGACCGGTTTTGCTTCCGTATGTGTCGGTTCCAATACTTTCTCTAATCGACCAAGTTCATTATATTGGTATCTCGTTACTTCCCCGCCCGTCTGGGTTACTTTTGTTAACAAGTCGTTGTTATACTCATACGTGATTGTCCGGTTCATTGGGGCGGTAATTTTCTGGATTCTTCCGCTTGCGTTATACTCCATACTCAGTTTTCTGCCTGATGCATCGGTAATCGACACTAGCTTTCCGTTAGAATAACTGTAGGTAGTGGCATTCCCATGTCCATCTACGATTTTCGTTAACTTGCCGTCACTTTTTTGAAAGTGGATTTTCGTTTGATCTTTTGTCGTCAGGATATATTCATCGGTTGTTTCGCTTAACTCCAAGTAAACACCTGTCGGGGCTTTATACGTGCCGTCGGATAATTTCGTGAATATATGGAGTGTGCCATCTTCATCCGTAAATCTTGCTTCATTTCCTTGGGCAACGATGTTCATTTCCGCATCGCTATGCCATCCTTTTCCAAACAATCCAACCGATGTGGATAAACTATTGTAAGTTCTTGTGATTTCAAGCCCCGGTCCTCTTCCGGAAATCGAAACATCGTCTTCGTCTATAATCAGATTGCCGGTAGCGGCATTCACGCTGCCATACGGAACATCAATGATGGACCAGTACTCTTCTTTTCCTAAATACTCATTCGCCTCCGGAATTTTCACCGTCAAGGCATTGCTGGAAAATACCGTTTCTCCATCCGCATTGTATGCACTGAGTCGGAAGTAGTAATGGGTGCTTGTGGCGTATTTTGTCCCCATTTTCTCATACATGGGGGAAGGATCTTTCGGAAGTTCCAATCCTTTTCCATCATGATGCAACGTTAAGGTGCTGGAATCCCCCTGTTGGATTTCCTCCGGAGTTGGCCAAATTCCTTTGTTTTGTGTCGTCCAATGGTCCACGTCTCCTACATCAAATGCTTCATAGTAAAGTCCATTGAAAATCCACACTTTATACCCTGTCGCTCCAGGAATCTTATCCCAGTTTAACATGACATAGCCAGAGTTGCTCCCCGATTGATTGCTGTAAGCAAATCCGGAAGGCGCTGATGGCACTGGCAAATCTGGAATACGAGGCATATACGCGTCAGAAAAGACGGTTTCCCCTTGAGAGTTATAGGCACTGACCCGAATCCAGTAGTTGGCAGCCGTTGCGTATTTGGTTCCTGCATTGGCATAGACCGGAGACGGGTCAACAGCTAATTCTGTGCCAAGACCATCGTTTACATGCAACTTATATCTACCTGCATGAATTTCCGTGGATGTTGGCCAATACTTTTTGTTTTTCGTTGTCCAAGAAGTGACGTTCCCGACATCTAACGATTCATAGTAGGAACCGTTAAAAATCCAAATTTTATACCCCGTCGCTCCACTCACAGGATTCCATTTGAAATCGATATATCCTGTTCCATTTCCGTTTGTATAACTTACCCCCGTCGGAGCAGATGGTTTTGCCAAATTCGGAATGGTCGGCATATACGCGCCTGACATGGCGCTTTCGCCTTGAGGAAAAATCGCACTGACTCGGAACCAGTAGTTCTTGCTATTCGGATAACTTCCTCCTGAATTTCGATACACCGGGGAAGGATCGACAGCAAGCTCCGTCCCTAACTGATCTTGGTGCAGGTCGTATCTTCCAGCGCTAATTTCAGAAGGGGTCGGCCAGATTTTTTTCCCCTTTGTACTCCAGGAAGTGACATTGCCTACATCAAACGCTTCATATGATTTCCCGTTTGACCGTCGTTTGCATCGGCAGCAACCGCATCAACGGCGACAGCTTAGGGCCGTTCGTCGGGACGCTGCTGGAAAACGCTTATCCGGATCATTTGACCGTCATCGGTACACTTAGGAAGCCTGTCGATGCAACGAACATTCATCGTGTTTCCGAGCGGCTGCAACACGAGCGCGGAGCGTATGTGGTGGCAATCGACAGCATTGTCGGGCCGCAGCCGTTTGTCCATACGATCGCCATCCGCCCTGGCGCCCTTTCCCCTGGCACTGCGCTTGGCAAATCGCTTCCATCGATTGGCGACATCAGCATGATGGGCGTCGTGATGGAAGATACCGCCGATATAAGCGCACTTCCGTACACGAATTTGCACATTGTTTACCAAATGGCGAAAGTTATCGCTATCGGCCTTTCGCTTACGGTCCGGCAGCGGTATGGCTATGAATCGTCGACGCCGCTGTTGGCATAACGCAAAACGAAAAAAGCGCGGCGAACGTAAACGTCGCCACGCTTTCATTCAGGCAAGTGAAAATGTTCGTTTGACAAACGACACGACTTCCTCAGCCGTACCAAGCGACAGCACTGTCTCTTTCACGCGGACCGCATCCTCTTTTGACAGCCGCTTCAGCTGGGCGCGCGCCGGCAAAATCGAGGTGGCGCTCATGCTGAACTCATCAAGGCCAAGGGCAAGCAAAATCGGAATCGCGATCGGGTCGCCGGCCATTTCCCCGCACATCCCGACCCATTTTCCTTCGCGATGGGCGGCATCGATCACGTGGCTGATGAGCCGCAAAATCGCCGGGTTGTACGGCTGGTACAAATACGCAACCCGCTCATTCATCCGATCGGCCGCCATCGTATATTGGATCAGGTCGTTCGTTCCAATGCTGAAGAAATCGACTTCTTTCGCAAACTGGTCCGCCATGACGGCAGCTGCCGGGATTTCCACCATCATGCCGACTTCAATTCCATCCGCAACGGCAACCCCTTGGCGGAGGAGCGCCTCTTTTTCTTCAAGCAAAATGGCTTTCGCTTGGCGGAATTCATCGAGCGTCGCAATCATCGGGAACATGATTTTCAAATTGCCGTACACACTCGCCCGCAACAAGGCGCGCAGCTGCGTGCGGAACATGTCTTGCATTTCCAGGCAAAGGCGAATGGCTCGAAACCCTAAAAACGGGTTCATCTCTTTTGGCAAGTGTAAATACGGGAGCTCTTTGTCGCCGCCAATGTCAAGCGTCCGCACAACGACCGGCTTGCCATTCATTTGTTCCAGCACCGTTTTGTAAGCCACAAACTGTTCGTCTTCCGTCGGCAGTTCCGAGCGTCCCATGTATAGAAATTCTGTGCGATACAATCCGATTCCTTCCGCTCCGTTCGCCAACGCTCCTTTCACATCGTCTGGCGTGCCGATGTTGGCAGCCAGCTCGACATGAATGCCGTCAGCCGTCACGGTCGCCTCGTGAACGAGTTTCGCCCATTCTGCCTTTTGCGCCTCGTAGCGGGCCCGTTTTTGTTCATATTGGGCGAGCAACTCCGGCGATGGATTGATGATTACTTGGCCGTCGAGCCCATCGACAATGACGATGTCGCCGTTTTTTACTTCCGCCGTCACCGTCTTCGTGCCGACGACGGCAGGGATTTCGAGCGAACGGGCCATAATTGCTGAATGCGACGTCCGCCCGCCGATGTCGGTGGCAAATCCTTTCACATATTGGCGGTTCAGCTGCGCCGTATCAGATGGCGTCAAGTCTTCCGCGATGATCACGACTTCCTCAGAAATGAGGCTCGGGTTCGAGATCGTGACACCGAGCAGATGGGCGAGGACGCGCTTCGTCACATCGCGGATATCGGCGGCCCGTTCTTTCATATATTCATTGTCCATCGCCTCGAACATCGAGATGAAAAACGAGGCGGTTTCATCGAGAGCGTACTCGGCATTGACGCGCTCCGTTTGGATTTTTTCTTTAATCGGGTTCAACAATTCTGGGTCGTCAAGCACAAGCAAGTGGGCGGCAAAAATGGCAGCTTTGTCTTCGCCAAGCTTTTCCAAGGCATGCTGCTTGATGGCTTCCAGCTCTTCTTTCGCTTTCGCCACCGCCGCCTCAAGCCGCGCTACTTCCGCTTCAACATCGGCAACAGCCCGTTTTTCGGCTGCCAAATCAGGGGTTTCTAAGCGGTATGCCTTCGCGATGGCAATACCGCTCGATGCAGCAATCCCATGGATCGTTTTTTCGCGGATTGCGTTTCCCATTATTCTGCAAGACCTTCTTTCGCCAACGTATCGGTTAACGCCGCCATTGCTTCCGCCGCATCGGCCCCTTCTGCCGTGATTTTGATCGTTGCCCCTTTCGGAATGCCTAACGACATGACGCCCATGATCGATTTTAAGTTCACTGTTTTGCCGTTGTACTCAAGCTGGATTTCGCTGTTGAATTTGCTCGCCGTTTGCACCAAAATCGTCGCCGGACGAGCGTGGATGCCGGAATCAGAAACGACTTTAAACGTTTTTTCTGCCATGTTCATCATTCCCCTTTTCTTCAATTTTTTCTTTGCCATCATATCAAATGCAGGGGCGGGATGGCAACGGAAAATGCTTGTCCCCGCCCCGCGGCGAATAAGCAACTTAGCGGATCGTCACAACAGCGTCTTCTCCTCGAGCAACTGAGCCTTGCTTGTTGACGTGAACCGTTTCGCCGGCTTGGAGATTCGTGAAAATCACCGGTGTGACGATCGATGGGGCGTTCTGTTTGACATAATCAAGGTCGACGCGCAAAATCGGCTGTCCTTTTTTCACTTCGTCGCCTTCCTTCACAAGCGCTTCAAACCCTTGGCCGTTCAGCTTCACCGTATCGATGCCGACGTGGATCAAAATTTCATGCCCGCCGGCCGACTGAATGCCAATGGCGTGCTTCGTCGGAAAGACGTTGATGATCTTCCCATCAACCGGAGAGACGACCGTGCCGTCCGTCGGCATGACTGCGAACCCATCGCCCATCATTTTTTGCGAAAACACTTGGTCCGGCACTTCAGCGAGCGGAACGATTTCTCCGGACATCGGCGAAGCGATCGTTTCGGACTCCGCGGCTTCCGAAGCCGCTGTTTTCGGCTTTTCTTCTTCCGCCGCACGGGCCGGCGCTTTTCCTTGCATGATGTCTTGAATTTGCCCTTTTAACATATCCGATTTCGGACCGAAAATCGCTTGCACGTTGTTGCCGACTTCCAGCACCCCGGCAGCGCCAAGCGCCTTCAGGCGGTCTTTATCGACCCGGCCGATATCATGGACCGACACGCGCAAACGTGTAATGCAGGCGTCCAAATGTTCGATGTTTTCCTTTCCGCCAAGAGCAGCGAGCACTTCATACGGCAGGTCGCCAGCAGCGGCCGCCTCGGCTTTCGGTGCTTCCTCGACCGTTTTTTCCCGGCCCGGCGTCGCCAAATCCCATTTGCGGATCGCAAAGCGGAACCCGAAATAATAAATCACGGCAAACACCAAGCCGACCGGAATGACGAGCCACCATGCCGTCCGGTTTGGCAGAACGCCAAACAGCAAGAAGTCAATGACCCCGCCGGAGAACGTCATCCCGATTTTGACGTTCAACAAGTGCATGATCATAAACGACAAGCCGGCAAAAACGCAGTGAATGGCAAACAGCACCGGAGCGACAAACAAGAACGAAAATTCGATCGGTTCGGTAATCCCAGTCAAAAACGATGTCAACGCAGCCGATCCCATAATGCCGGCCACAACTTTTTTGTTTTCTGGCCGCGCTTCATGGTAGATGGCAAGCGCCGCTGCCGGAAGGCCGAACATCATAAACGGAAACTTCCCGGTCATGAACGTGCCGGCCGTCAGTTCCACGCCGTCTTTCAGCTGCTCGAAAAAGATTTTTTGGTCGCCACGGACCACTTGCCCGGCTTTATTGACGTATTCGCCAAATTCAAACCAAAACGGTGCATAGAAAATATGATGCAAGCCAAACGGAATCAACGCCCGTTCGATGACGCCGAAAATAAAGGCGGCCAACGGTTTGTTCGCATCGATCATATTGTGCGAAAACGCATTGAGCCCGTGCTGAATCGGCGGCCAGATGAATGTCATGATAATGCCAAGCACGACCGCAGACACCGCCGTCACGATCGGCACGAACCGCTTGCCGGCAAAAAAGCCGAGATATTGAGGCAGTTCAATATTGAAGTATTTGTTGTACATGTAGGCGGCCAAAATCCCGACGATAATCCCGCCAAAGACGCCGGTTTGCAGCGTCGGGATGCCGAGAATGTTGGCATACGACGGGTCAGCGCCGACCATATCGGCCGTTACACCTAAGATGACGCTCATCGTCACGTTCATAATCAAGTAGCCGATGATCGCCGCCAAGCCTGCGACTCCGTCCCCGCCGGCAAGGCCGATCGCTACGCCGACCGCAAACAAGAGCGACAAGTTGGAGAAGACGATGCCGCCCGCTTGCTCCATCACGTTGGAGACGAGCACGACCCAATCGGCTTTTAATGCGGGAATTTTATCCGTGAGCGCCGGGTTTTTCAACGCATTGCCAAACGCCAGCAAAATCCCGGCCGCCGGCAAAATCGCCACCGGCAACATGAGCGCTTTCCCGACTTTTTGCAGCGTGCCAAACGCTCGCTTCATCTTCATAACCTCCTTTAGGTTCCTTTTCTTAAGTTTTGCAGCAAACAGCCGATTCATGTATTGAAAATGGAGCGGACGCTTCCGAGGGGCATCGGCGCAATAAAAAAGGCATGACTAAAGAAAGGCAAAAAGAACGCTTACAACAGCGCACATACATTCGCAACTGTTTCCGCCTTATTTGCCCTCTTTACTCATGCCTGATCGAGTCAGTAACACGTAAAGCGAGACAACCTATGCAGTTGTATTGTTCTTTTTCTCCGCCAGCCGTTGCAAATGCAACGTCAAATAGACCGCCTCGGCATCGTCCGCCGGCAGATGAAGCGTTTGCTGCATGACCTTAACCAACTTCCATGCTAGATTATAGCACAATGGATACGCTTCCTTCAAGATTTTCGACAAATTTTTTGGTTCTTCGACTTTTTCACCTTTTTTCATCCGCTCAATCGCATAGCGCAAATGGCGGACGAAACGCAAATAATGAACGCTCTCGCGGTCGATGTCAACGCCAAGCTGTTGCTCGACGATCTTGACAAGGTCAGCAATGAGCTGGGAATATCGATTCGCTTCCGACACGCTTTGTTTCGAAATCGCGCTATGAATATGAAGAGCAATAAAGCCTGTCTCCCCTTCAGGCAGGGAGACTCCGAGCTTTTGTTCAATCGTGCGGGCCACTTCATGGGCAATTTCATATTCCAACGGATACAAGCTTTTCGTCTCAGCCAAAAACGGGTTTTTGACGTCCAATCCTTGTTCAAGCCGCTTTAATGTAAAGGCGATATGGTCCGTCAGCGCCACATGGATGTGCTCGTCGAGCGGTGCGCCCACGCGTTGCTGAATATGTTGAACCACCTCGCTCATGAGGGCGATGAATTCTTCGCTCAATTCCGGAAGCAGCTTTTTGTATTGCTCTTGTTCGCGTTCGTTTTTGAGGACGAAACATTTTTCCACGGCACTTTCCGCAATTTCATCCCCCCTTTTTTTGCCGAAGCCGATCCCCTTGCCGAGCAGGACGACTTCGCCATACTCGGGGTGGAAAGCGATTAAAACGTTGTTATTGAGCGCCTTTTCCACACGGAACGACTGCTCCATCGGGCCCCCTCCTTTCCGTGCCGCCTGTCCGCCGTTCATCCACGTGACTAATTATAAATCGGAAAGCCGTCCTTCTCAATGAAAAAAAGATGGAGGTTTTTTGGATGGGAGGCTGTTCTTCTTTCCATACTATAGAGGGCGATGCCGTGAAGGGGGGATTCGCATGCCATACATTTCCATCAACAGCCGTGTCCGTCTCTATTATGAAGAAAAAGGGAACGGAACACCGCTATTGTTCATCCATCCCCCTGGGATGGGGCATGTCGTTTTTTGCCGCCAAAAGCCGCTCGCCCGCGATTTTCGCCTCATTTTATACGACATGCGCGGCAACGGGCGAAGCAGTCCGTCGGATGGACCGATTACGGTGCCGCTGCTCGCCGATGACCTCTCGGTGTTGCTTCGCTCCCTCGGCATCGGGCGCGCGATCATTTGCGGCTACTCCAGCGGCGGGTCGGTCGCACTTGATTTCGCCCTTCGCTATCCACAGCATGTGAAGCAACTTATTTTGATTGGCGGATTTCCTGAAGTGTGTACCCCGCTGCTGTGGGGTGAGTTTTGGCTTGGCATTTCCGCCGCCAAACTCAGAGCCATCCCACTGCTCTCCTTGGCGCTCGCCCTCGGGCACGGAACAAACCAGCGCGAGCGGCGGCTGTTGAGGCGGTACGCCCAGATGGCCAACAAGCGGGATTTAGAGGCCGCGTATCGGGCTGGGCTCGTCTACCGCTGCACGGAGCAGCTCTCCTCCCTGCGCCTGCCGGTGCTGCTCATTTACGGAGCGCGCGACCGTTACATTCATTTCTATATCACCATATTTCGCCGCTATGTGCCGCATGCTGGTGTTGTGTTGATCGACCAGGCCCGCCATCAAATTCCGACCAAACATAGCGAGGAGATGAACCTCCCCCACTTATGCCTGTAGGCGTTGAAGTGGGGGTTTCTTGCCTTTTTCTTTCCGGGTGTTTCACGATACACCGGGTTTCCCGTGTATCTCGTGACCAAGCACGGAAACACAACAGAAAGAAATAGCAAGCAACATCATGCCAAAGCATGAAGGGTGGGAACTCACCATCTACTACTTCTCGCTTACGCGATCCGTAGATACTTGTGGTTCGTTATTTTCATCGGTCGGAATTCTCCATATAAGTGTTTTGTAAGAATATTGCATGCCGAATGGACATCCCGATGCTGAGAATAACCACAAGCACAAATAAAATTTCTAGAAGAAGGTTTTTTCTTCTTCCCGCAAACAGGGCATGTTTGCGTGGTATACGATTCATCCACTTTTTCAAAAGTGATGCCTTTAGCTTCTAGTTTGTATTTCAAATAGTCGTAGAGTTTGCCAAAACACCAGTTCGATAATTTTTGGTTCACCAATTTGGATCGCTTTTTCTTTTTGTTGCGCTGGACGCCTTCGACATCGCCTATCATGAAATGTTTGACGTTTTGTTCCAAACACCAATCGACCAATTGTTTGGTCGTTTTATGCAAGCAGTCTTTTAATTGCGCTTCGCTTTTCGATAAAATATATTGCTTCGCGCGGTTATATTTTTTCCATTTACGCGAACCTTTTTTACATTTGGACATCTTTTTTTGCAGTTCTGCTATTTTTTTATTTCGAAGGCGATGAATGCTTCTTATTTTTCTACCGGTGATGATGATGCTGCTTCCGTTTTCGCTGACGGCACTAATGGCGTGAATTTCGCCAGGATCACCGGCAGCGATAGTTCCTTCTTTTTTAGTAGTTGGTTGTTCACCGTTTTCATAACTGAGGCAAAGCATGAGTTTCCAATGTTTCGCATCAAAAATGAGTTCGATTTCTTTGACAGTGCCGTTTGGAATTTGTTCTTTATCGATTTTCACTACAATAGGAGGTTGGTTTTTTCTTTCCCAGCGACCCATTTTCAGTTCAATGGTCCCATTTGGGTGAATGATAAATCCGTTATTTGCCCATTTCGTGTTGAAATATTTTTTCTGTTTGTACGGATATTTGTTATCTAGCCCTTTTTGTTTGGCTTTTTTGGCGCTGTCTCTGGCGTTCAAATATTTATGGCATACGGCTTGAATGCTTTGGCTATGGATCGGGTATTTGCCCTTCGTTTGTTTTTGAAGTTCGGTTTGGTTGATCCATTTTCCATTATTCTTTAATGCATAGTTTTTGGCAATGACTAAACAGTCATTCCAAATTTGAGCCGATATTCGGTTGCATTCGAATAATCGATCGATATCTTTTTTTGATGTTTGAAAAGGTATTTTGACCGTTCGATACATCCTTTCACCTCCTTACTTATAATATAAAATATGAATAATCGAAAATCTATCAGGCGTGTTGATTATCCAATAAAATCCAAAGGGTATAGAAAAAAGAACACCTTTCCTGTAGAATGTGAGTAGCAACACAAACAAACCCAGGAGGTGCTCTCTATGAACAAGCATACCACACTCCCGAATTTGATGCAAAAACTTGTTTCGGATGAAGAGATTCAACGGATTGCCGAAGCGGTTGGGTATCGTGATTCGTCTCGAACCTTTCCGTTGCGCGAGTGGATTCACTTCTTCCTGCTGGCCGCCATGCATCAATGGAAAAGCTTTCGCCACGGAGCCGATGTGGGGCCTCTGTATGGATTGCCGCGATTCCATTATTCAACTGTATCCAAGAAAGCGAAAGAAGTTCCCTATGACATCATGAAACGCTTGTTGGCGTTGATCATTTCCAAGTGCAACCGCCAAACCCGCCGTTCGCTTCGGTTTCCCAAACCGCTTCGGGTGGTGGATTCGACGACCGTCACAGTCGGGAAAAACCGCCTCCCATGGGCGCCGTATCACGGCGAACGCGCCGGAGTGAAGCTGCACGTCGCGTATTCGCCGGAATCCTCGTTGCCGGCAGACGTGGTGGAAACCATCGGACTGCGTCATGATGGCCCGGTGGGAGAACAGTTGACGAACGCTCAACAAGTGCTGGTGGAAGACCGGGCGTATTTCAAAATCGAACGCCTCGATCGATTTGTGGAGCAGCATCAGCTCTTTGTCATTCGGATGAAGGACAACATCGAACTTCATCAGAAAAAAAGCTTGAAACGCCTTTCCAGCACATCCTCATCGGTTCAAGCCGACTTCACGTGCCAGTTGGGGACGAAACAATGCCGCTCCACCAAGCGTCACCGGGTGGTGATCTTTCGAGATGCGAATGGCCGCGACATTCGGGTCGTGACGAACCTCTTCCATGCGTCTGCGGAAACCATTGCCGACATGTACCAACAACGTTGGGCTGTTGAGGTCTTTTTCCGTTGGGTGAAGCAATATCTGAATGTCCCGACCTTGTTTGGCACGACGGAAAATGCGGTATACAACCAACTGTTTGCGGCGTTCATCGCGTATGTGTTGCTGCGATGGCTGTATGATCAAACCAAAAAACAGACGAACGTCTCTCTTTCCTTCATTTCGTTCGTTCGCCGTTTTTTCTCTGGGCAGCTTCCTCTCGATTGGAAATCCGGGATGGCCGCTGCTTTGTTTGAGTATGCCCAAATTTATGGAAGGCGTATGTATAATTTTGGATAATCAACACTCGTGATATCGAGCCTTTTTCCATGGAGAAAATTCCTTTCTTGCTTGATCCAAGGCTTGGGTCACTTTTTGAACCACATGGTACTTATCGATGACAATCGAAGCAGATGGAAACAGGGCGCGAACCGCCTTATGATAAGGTTCCCACATGTCCAGAATCACCGTTTGAACCCTTTCTTTCGACAGGATATTTTGGCTCAACAAGTGGATGGCGGAGTCACATTGGCGATCGGCATGCATTCCCATGACCGATCCAGCTTTGGCATCCATCAATACGGTTTCATACTGATGTCCCTTTTTTACCGCGATTTCATCTAAGCTAAGCACCATTCCTTCTTGAGAAGATGCTTCTATCGCTGTTTGACGCTCTTTTGCTTTTTTTGATGCGATGGAGTAGTAGATGCGTTCCAATGTCGTATATGGGATGCGGTGCTTTCGACTAACCTCTTGAATGGTGGTGCCTTCGCAAAGTTCATACAAATACCCACAAAATCGATTGGTGTAATGTTGATTGGGTGAAATCGATTCCAAAGAGGCGGAAAACACTTGGGAACAATTCCAGCACCGATAGCGCTTTACCTTGACGAACAAGTACACCGGCTGATGGAAAATCGCCAAATCCCGTACTTTTCTTGTCCGTTTGTCGTGGACAGAGGAAGTGGCAAATCCACAATGAGGGCAGCGCTCCTGGGTCTCTGTTTTCTCTACATGAATCGCATAACCATAGGAATGAAGTTCTTGTTTAATAACTTTAAATTCTGGCAATCCTAGTGGTATCGAAAGCACTTACGAGACCTCCTTAATGTTTATTTCACCGCTAACATTATTGCCAGGATCTCGTCAGTGCTTTCTCTTTTTTGTCACTAAATCACAAAATTTGGTGATGAACCAGTAAAAAAAGGACGCCGCGTATCCCCCGCCTACGCTTCGCTTAGAGGCGGGGGACTTGCGGCGTATGGGTTGTTAAATGGCATTTTGCGCATGTACGGCCGGCGGTGACCGATGGGAAGAAAGGAGGGGGAAGCATGTCGAAAAAAGGGAGACAAAACAAAGTAAGCCAAGAAGTGGCCAACCCGACCGTCTCGAAAACAGAGGCGGAAATGGCCAAAGACAGCGTTGACACCGCCAAGCAAGCGAAAAAAAACCGCTCATAACCAAGAACGTGTCCGCGCCTTGGGCGCGGACACGTTTGGTCGGAGCAGCCTCTTTTGTCAGCCGCTTGCGGCGTCGGCCGCATAGCTGGACGGCAGCGTCAAATGGACAATCGTCCCTTTTCCGACTTCGCTCTCGATCTGCATTGTCCCTTTATGTTCCTGGATAATTTTCATGCTTGTTGTCAGCCCGAGCCCCATCCCTTTTTCTTTCAACGTAAAAAACGGTTCGCCGATTTTTTGCAGGCGCTCTTTGGAAATGCCAATGCCTGTGTCGGCAATATCCAAATAAACCGTTCCTCCCGCTTCGGAAACGCGGACGTATAAACTCCCGCCGCCAGGCATTGCTTCAATGGCGTTTTTCATTACGTTTAAAAGCACTTGAACAATTTGGTTCTGGTCGCCGTACACACATGCTTTCGGGGCATTATTGTGAACAGAAATCAAAACGTTGTTTAATGTCGCCTCATGGCCGATCAAACTGATGACATACGAAACGGCCTCACTTAACAAAAATGGACGGTAATTATGGCTTTGCGGCTTGGCAAGTACGAGCAACTCGCTGACGATTTGATTGATGCGGCCAAGCTCGCTCAACATAATGCGCATATAGTCGTCATTCACTTCGCGCGTTTCTTGCATCATTTGAATAAACCCTTTCATCGATGTGAGCGGGTTGCGGATTTCGTGGGCGATGCCGGCGGCCAGCTCTCCGAGCACCGACAGTTTTTCTTTTTTGAGCAACAGCTCTTCGGCCCGCTTTTGCTGGGTAATGTCGCGGCCGATCGTCAACAATCCTTTTCGCATGCCATTGTCTTCAAACAACGGCACTTTAATGACGTCAAATGTCTTCCGCTCCCCATCCAACGTCTCGAACGATTCCTCTCGACGCGTCAATGTCCCGCTTTTCCATGCCTCGCGATCCGATTCAATGCACTGCTCGAACGCGTCTTTGAAAAACGGTACAAGCTCGCCAAGCTCGCGATCCGTTTTTCCGACATAGTCAATATGCTCGAGATGGTACAGCCGCCGGCCGAAATCATTGACGCGCAGCCAACGCCCTTCACTGTCTTTAAAACAAACAAAGTCGGGCATCGAGTTGATGAGCGTCAGCAGCTGCTGTTCTTTTTCTTCCGCTTTTTCAAGCTGTTCACGCTTTTTTAGCAACTGGTATAAAAACACGGCCGACAGCAAAATAAAGACCGCCCCTTTGGCGGCGCTAAGCGCAACATACACGCCGCGGCTGATCGGCAGCACATTGAGCAGGGCGTCGGTGACAGCTAGCCATAAAACGCTGCCCGCAACGTAACTTACCATGACTTTTGATTTGTTTACCACTTTGTCATCGAACCCCTAACATGCAAAGTCAGTGGCGGCCGCACCATCCGCCAAGCTACATTTCCCGCGCCCATCCTAGCAATCGGCCAGCCAGCATGGCAGCGCGTTCATGGCCGATCCGCTTTTGCAGCGACGTCTCGAGCCGTTGCGCCACCGCCTCCGCTTCCTCCTCATAGAAGAATGAAAAGGACCACTCGAGCGCCGGAATGGCGAGAACGATATACTCCTCTTTTCGATTTTCGTAAATATATACATGAGCCGGAGCTTGTCCGTCGACTAGCGGCGTTTTGCGGATTTTCATCATTGCCTCCCACCTTTGCTGCAAAGCCGTTCTCCATATTCATTTATTTTAGCAAACGCCCTCTTCCTACTCAATATAAATCATTTTCCTTGTCATCCCGCCGTCGATCACGAAATTCGCCCCAGTGATAAAATCGTTTTCCTCCTCACATAAGTACAGGCAGGCGCGGGCAATATCGTCCGGTTTGCCGACGCGGCCGGCCGGGTGCTGCCCGTGGTCGACATCCCGCAGCTGTCCGTAATCGCCCGTCTCGATCCAGCCGGGGCTGATGCAATTGACGCGGATGCGGTCAGCGGAAAACGACACCGCCAACGCGTGGGTGAGAGCGACAAGACCGCCTTTCGACGCTGCGTACGCCTCTGAATTTGGTTCAGACATGAACGCTCTTGTAGAAGCAATATTCACGATCGCCCCTCCTTTGGCGTTGCGGCGCATATATTTTGCCGCCTCGCGCGAAGCAAAAAAGGCGCTGCGCAAATTTGTCGACAACACATCGTCCCATTCATCCACCGTCAACTCGTACGGTGATTTCCAACGCGAGACGCCGGCGTTATTAATGAGATAATCGATGCGGCCAAAACGGCTGGCTGTTTCGTTCACAAACCGTTCGATGTCGCTCACTTTCCGGACATCGGCGGCCACAAATATGGCATGTCGTCCATCCGCCCGCAACTGTTCGGCAAACGCCTCCCCTTTTTTGACATCCCGATCCACGATGGCCACATTCGCACCTTGTTTGGCAAACATCGCGGAGACCGCCTTGCCGATGCCGTTCGCTCCGCCGGTGACAATCACTGTTTTCCGCTCCATGCCCATTTGCCTCTTCTCCTTTCTTTTCTCCAACCTCGTCTTTTCCTCCCTCTCTTGAGGGAAAAACTACGTTCCTTATTATACCATTGACAGCAATGGGAACACATATATGCCGCCATAAGGGAGCGTTTGGAACAATGCAGTTGATGCTGGCGCCTGTACGGGAAGCGGCCGTCTGGCAAGCCGGTGAGCCTCTATGCTGGGCCCGTCCCCCGTGGAACATAAAAAAAGACCGCGTGGAAGCGGTCTTTTTGACGGTTTACCGATATGGGCCGTACGGCGCCGGAAGGCCGGGCGCATATGGAGCTACCCCACCGTAATACGGCGGCAGCGGTGCAGCAGGATAACCGTACGGTGCCGCCGGGGCGTATGGCAGCGGCGCAGCCGGCGGATAGCACATCGGAGGATACGGAACAGCGCCGGGGGCGATGCTAGGGGCAACACCGGGCGTGACACCCATGGTCGGCATCGCACTAGGAACGACGCCGGGCGTCATACCGGCAACAGGAGCTCCCACCCCTGCATACGGAGCTGCCATATCGTATGGAGCAACGGCACCGTCAGCGGGCAGCGGCGGTGCATTTTCTTCCCCTCCTACCGGCCAGGTGAAGGTCGGAGCCACATTCGGCACTGCTCCCAAGCCCAGCGGCGGCGCCGGGGGCATCATATCAGAGCTGTCCGGGCTGTCAAATTCGTCCGGACTGTCAAGGTGGGCCGGACTGACCAAAGGAGCCATCGGCACAGCCGGCGGACACCAGTAGCCATAAGGAGTCACCGGCGAATAATACGCTGTCGGCATTGCCGCTGGTGCGGTCGGCAGCGGCGCCACGGGCGGTGCATTATTGTCCATTCGCTCGGCCTTATCGCCTTGGTTTGAGGCGTTCAGAAACGGATCATTCATATGAGGGTCCCATTGATTCATTGTCCTCTCCCTTTCTCGCTCATAGTTGTCGGGGCGCGTACCCATCCATATTGTATGTCGGCACAAGCAAAGGGTGTTTGCCCGGCCAAAATATAGGTATTTATCCTAAACGCCGGTTGCGCTATGATAAATAACAGCAGCAACCTCACATGGTCGTTGGGAGGGAATCAGATGGATGAAACGTTGGCGGCCAAACAAATCCATGATTTGCGCAACGGAATCATCTCCGAACTGCTGGTGAAAAAAGAGGACTTCCCTGTTTTTCGCGCCGTGCTTGTCAAACAGCCCGATTTTAAACGATTTCGCGGCATCGCCCAGCGCGGCGGTCACATTATTTATCACTATACAGATGTTCCGCGCAGCTGAACGTTCCCGTCTTTGCGGCTTCACATCCGGCTTTCCGCCCCGAAAGCCGGATGTTTTGGCTTGCGGAGAAATTTCCATTCCTCCTATGAAACTAGTCATTTCAATGCTTCGCGCACTTTTTCCATCATTTCGATAATGAATCATCTTCCCATCCTTGTTACTCTAGTAGCGAGTTTACGAGAGGAGGGATCAGGATGAAAAAAGGAAAAGCATGGGTGATGGCGGTGTTGTGCGGGATGTTTTTCTTTGCCGGCCATGCCGATGCGGCAACCATCCACACTGTCAAGCGCGGCGACACGCTTTGGAAAATCGCGAAGCAATACGGCGTGCCGCTCAAACAGCTGATGCAAAAAAATAGAAAAGACGATTGGCTGTATCCTGGCGAAAAACTGATCATCCCGAACGCAGGCATTACAGCGGCGGAAAAAGACTTGCTCGCTCGCCTCGTCCATGCTGAGGCGAAAGGGGAGCCGTACGCCGGGAAAGTAGCCGTGGCAACGGTCGTGCTCAACCGCGTCGACCATCCGGATTTTCCGGATACGATCCGCGCTGTTATTTATGAGCGCTCTGGCGGCCGTTATGCATTCACGCCGGTCGCAAACGGAACGATCAATGAACCCGCTGACCGTGAATCATATCGCGCCGTTGAAGAAGCACTTGCTTTTCGCGGTTTAGGAAACGGCTCGCTCTATTTCTACAATCCGAAAACGGCGAAAAGCAAATGGCTGCGCTCCCGTCCGGTGACGGTCGTCATCGGCAACCATGTGTTTGCCAAGTAGACGAAAACAAGGGGACGGCTTCGCCCCTTGTTTTTTTTTAAATATCAGATTTTAGGAAAGAACCCCCTTTACTTGTGCATAAAAATAAGGCAAACTAGTAAAAAAGCGCCTGCTCCTTTTTATAAAGAGCGGGCACAACGGCCAGGGCGCACCGGCCGGCCGCCTTTTCGGCCGATCACGCCCGTTTTAGCCGCCGACGACTATATTCGGTTTAAAAAGGGGAATGATAGAATGGTGAAAAAAGCAAAAGTCGGGGACATTATTGAATTTAAAAATGGATTGCGCGGCATTGTGGAGAAGGTGAATGAAAACTCCGTCATCGTGGATTTAACGTATATGGAAAACTACCGTGAACTCGATTTGCAAGAACGGACAGTCGTCAATCATAAAAACTATAAGATCATCGAATAAAAAAGAGGCTGCCAAGAGCCTCTTTTTTGTTTACGAAATGCGGGCGAGTTCATCACATTCATAGATGTGGACGCCGTTCGCTGCGGACGCCGCCCGGTAAAACATCGCCAAAGCAAGCTGATGGGCGTCAACCGGCTTATATTTTTTCCATTTGCCGACGAACAAAAACGGCAGCCGGCATAACAGCCACCCGGCGAGCATCTCGCCAAGGCGGAACTCCCGACGCTTGCCGACGAGCAACGATGGACGGAAAATATGAAGCGATGGGATGGAAAGCCGCTGCAACGCCTCTTCCACCTCTCCTTTGACGCGCTGGTAAAAAAACGGCGAACACGGGTTGGCGCCAACCGAAGAGACGGTCAAAAAGCTTTTCGCACGGCACTTTTCCGCCAGCGCCGCCGCGCGCAGCGTATATTCATAGTCAACTTGAATGAACTGCTGCTTTGTTTTCGCCTTTTTGCGCGTCGTCCCAAGGCAGCAAAACACATCGTCCACATAAAAATATCGTTCGTACGATTCAAGCCGCGCAAAATCGGCGACGACTTGCTGCAGTTTTTCATGTTTAATCGGCAGCGGAGTGCGGACGAAAATCGTCACACAGCGGTACAAATCCGACTGCAGCAACAGCTTCAGCAACTCTCCGCCGACCAAACCGCTCGCTCCAAGCAAAAGAGCTGTTCTTCGCTCCAACGCCAAAACCTCCAAGGCAAACATTCATTGTTCATTATATAGGAGTTGGAGCGAAAAAACTACCTCTTTTTTTATCTCTAGCGGTTGTCGACTTTTTCTGGATACAAGTCATGATTGAGCAGCCGGTATTCCGCCATTTTTTCGTATTTCGTCCCCGGGCGTCCCCAGTTGCAGTACGGATCGATGGAAATGCCGCCGCGCGGGGTGAATTTGCCCCACACTTCGATATAGCGCGGTTCCATGACTTTAATCAAATCGTTCATAATGATGTTGACGCAGTCTTCGTGAAAGTCGCCATGATTGCGGAAGCTGAACAAATACAGCTTCAACGATTTGCTTTCGACGCATTTTTTGTCCGGGATGTAGCTGATGTAAATCGTTGCGAAGTCCGGTTGTCCGGTTTTTGGACACAACGTCGTAAACTCCGGACAATTGAACTTCACGAAATAATCCCGGTCAGGATGTTTGTTGTCAAACACTTCAAGAAGATGGGGATTGTACGTAAACGAATACGTTGTCCCTTGATTGCCAAGCAGCGTCAAGTCTTTCAATTCTTCCTCTTTTCTTCCTGCCATTCGTTCATTCCTCCCTCATTATTCATTGCCGGGCGAATCGCCGCACCCCGCTTTACACGCCGCGCTTGTTTCCCCAAAGAAGCGTGTGCAGCTGCGGCAGGATGTGGACGTCGGCCAGCTCCTCCGAATCGGCGGCTTGCTCCACCAGCCATTCCAACCGATGGAGAAGCTTTGTGCGGAGTGCATCCACATCTGAATCGGCCACATCGGCGTTGCCTACCTGCAAGTAAAACGGAACGCCTAGGTAACGGCGGTGCACCTCTTTCGCGTACGCCAAATCGGCGTCATCAAAGACGACGACTTTCAAGCTGATGCGCCGCACTCGGCTTTGGTCAGCCTGCAACCGTTCAATGATTTGATCGAGCGCCGCCCAGTCGGTGTCCATCCCCGAGCTTGGCGGCTTCGGGGAAAGAGTGACGTCGTCAATGTCAAGCAGCCAATCCTGCCAACGGCTCCCTTGCGTTTCAACCGCGACCCGCATCCCTTTTTCATGAAGAAGCGCGATGAGCTCCCCAAGAGCCGCAATCAGAAGCGGGTTGCCGCCTGAAATCGTCACGTGGCGGAAGCGGCGGCCGCCAATGGCTTCAAGCCGCCGCCAAATTTCGTCTGCCGTCAGCTGCTCGATCTCGTCTTTCGCTGATCCGTCCCACGTAAACGCCGAATCGCACCAGCGGCAGCGATAATCGCAGCCGGCTGTGCGGACGAACATCGTCTTTTGGCCGATCACCATTCCCTCTCCTTGGATGGTCGGACCAAAAATCTCCAACACCGGAATCGTGCGCGCCATTACCGCTCCCCCGCTTTCGGCCGGTAGACGACATAACTTGTCGGCGTTTCGCGGACAAACACTTGCAAACATGTCGGCTTGTGCGGCAGCGTATCCAAATAGCGCTGAATCGTTTCATAAATCGTGCGCGCCACCACTTCCGACGTCGGAAACCGATTCGGGTCATGACCGTCAAACCAATCGCTATGGTCGTTGAGCAGCGTATGGTCCAGCTTGCGATGAACGAGCTGTTTTAACGTTTGAAAATTGACTAAAAAACCGCTCTCATCGAGCTCATCGCCGGCGACCGTCACATTGACGATGTACGTGTGGCCGTGCACGTTTGCGCAACTCCCGGCCGCTTCGTGCGGGATGAAATGGGCGGCGGCGATGTGCATATCTTTGTTCAGCTCATAGCGGTAAGGGTGCATCACTTGCGGATAAAGCTGGTGCATCATGGCCGCTCCACCCCCGCTTTTTCCCGCAAATAGTCATCCAATCCGCGCTTGCGCAGCACGCACGCTGGACATTCGCCGCAGCCGTCGGCGATGATGCCGTTATAGCACGTCAGCGTCTTCGTGCGAATGAACTCGAACGCCCCGAGCTCATCCGCGAGCTTCCACGTCTCCGCTTTCGTCAGCCACATGAGCGGCGTATGAATGACAAATTCGTAATCCATCGCTAAATTCAGCGTGACGTTCAACGATTTGATAAACACATCGCGGCAGTCCGGATAGCCGCTGAAATCCGTCTCGCACACTCCCGTCACAATATGGCGCGCGCCCCGCTGTTTGGCGAACACGGCAGCGAATGATAAAAACAATAAATTGCGCCCATCCACAAACGTCGTCGGCAGCTCGCCTTTCTTTTGTTCAATGGCAATGTCGCGCCGCGTCAAGGCGTTCGGCGCCAACTGCCCGAGAAGCGACAAATCAAGCACCGTATGGCGAACGCCAAGCTCAGCGGCAATTGCCTGAGCGACGTCAATTTCCCGGCGATGGCGCTGGCCGTAGTCAAACGTCACCGCTTCCACTTCACCAAACTGTTTTTTCGCCCAAAACAAACACGTCGTGCTGTCTTGGCCGCCGCTAAAGACGACGACCGCCTTTTCTTCCTTCATCTTCATCACAATCAACCTCCTTCTGAATCAGCAGAAGAAGAGGTTTCCAAAACAAAAAAGGCCATACCCCTAGGATACAGCCGTCCCTAGTTTTTTATAGAGGGTTTTGCTAGAAACCTCTCCCGTACAAGCGTACGGAATTGTGATTCTTCTGTTTTCTTTATTTACTATACCATACTTATGGCTTTTGTTGTAGCGCCTTTTTCACTTTTTCCGCCGTCCATACGTATAGATACAAAAGCGGAACATACACCGCGACAAGATAAAACCCTGCCTTCGCTGTCCATTGCATCAACTGCTCAATGTCTGTCTTCTCTTGGAAAAACAGCGTCCCGACAAACAAGCAAGCGAGCAACACTGGAAGCGAACGGCGCTGCTGAACAGCAAACAGCTGTTTGATCACGCGCGTCGCCGCCCAAATAGAGACCGCGATGATCGGTAACACAACGAGCACATAAATCGAGATGACAATATACTCCATCCGCTCGATAAACGGCACTTCCGGAATTTTGGCCATCGTCAGCGTCGGCCATGTAATATGCTGGATTTGCTCTTTGTTATAAAACACGACGGAAATGAGGATCAAAACAAAATAAATGAACATCGTAAACGCGTTGGCCGCATGCGCCCACTTTTGCGAGGACGGAGCCTGTTTTAAAAACGGGTAATACATCAGCAGCATTTCAAACCCTAAATATTGCAGCACCATCTCTTTCGATGCTTTTGCCAATTGCCCAAACGAATGGTCGAACACCGGCAATAAATTCCGGTATTGAGCATACTCAAGCGGAAAGAAAACCATCGGAAAAATCGTCAACAGCGGAATCACCACCCCCCAAACGCATAAGCCGACAACGACGCGAAACCCGCCGGAGACGGCGTAATACGTCATCAGCAAAAACATAAGGCTGAACTGCCACACCCCCATCAACGGGAACACCCATACTTTAATGATTTCAATGTATGATTGAAGCACCATAAACGCCGCCAACGCGTAGTAAAAAAGAAGTCCAAGGCTCAGCACCCCGCCGATCCACCGCCCGAAGTACTGTTCATGAAGCGACACGAGGTCTCCGCCTGATGGCAAATGCGACAGCAGCCGATACATGAGCCAAATCAACACGTGCGCCGACAGCCCGGCCATTAAGACTGCCATCCAGGCATCCTGCCCCGCCTCTTTCATCAGTGGACGCTGAAAATTGAGTGCCCCGACCCCAACTTGCGTAGCATGAATGACAAAAAACACAAGAAACGGGGAGATGAGAAACCGTTCCTGAATGGCCTGCTTCATCCTAATCCCTCCTCATGTTCCCCGTCTTATTCGCCAATGCCGGTATGGACGATATCCACCGTGACGTGCGGGCGGATGTCTAGATCCGGGTATTCACGGTAAAACGCGTCGGAATCCCAATGTCTTGTCACACTGCGAACAAAATCGCCGATGCCGAGCGGGTCAATCCGTTTTTTCTGAAAATAGTGGAATAACCGGCGCATATTATGCTCCAATTCGTTTTGCATCTTTTTCTTCACATCAGCAAACAAATCACCTCCCGGCTGATCGAGCCATGACGGGTAATCCCTCACCGACGCATGGATATGGACGAACACATCAAGCACATGGCGGCCTCCATCACGCTTCCATTCATATTTCGGCTTCGCCCATAAGTTTTGCAGCATCACCCGATCCTCGCCCTGTTTCCCGCGATTCCCAATCTTCAGCTGGTAGACGCCGTTTTTCGTTTCTCCAAGCAAAATTTTCATTAAAAACGAATCACGCAAACTCACATGCCCCACGTATCGGTCGTCGCGAAACAACGCGACCCCTTCAAGCTTGACGAAATCTCCTTTTTTCTCAAAATACGGCAAAAACGGATCGCTGCCCGGGGAAAAATAGCGATACAAAAACAAGTGCAAATTCGTTTTCGGCAAGTTCATCGACTGCTCATTCTGCTCCACCAGATTCGGCAAATACAACGTATCGCTCAGCGTCGTTTTCGCCGTGATTTTCAGCAGCTCCTTCGCGCTTTCTTCCGCTACGCCAAGCAGCAAATGACTGCCGACTTTGTTGTTGCGCGCGAGGCTGTGCGTAATTTGCGTCACCCCCCGCCGAGCAAACTCCTTGCCGAACAAAATCAAGCGCAGCTGCCCTTCCTCAACCGGCAGCGCGGATTTCGATGACAGGCGCGGAATCAAGTCGTAGACCGTCGGCGACGTCGTCGTCAGCATATTCGGCTTTGTCATCGGCCCTTGCTTGAACGTCGGGTACACCGCGGTGCCCGTGTAGCGGCCGTTCTCGAAATCATACCCCATCTGTTGGATAATTTGAATTTCATCAATCGGCCGCGAACTGGCGCAGCCGCCAAGCAACAGCAGCGCACCGAGCCATAGAAGCCCACGCCTCATCACGATCCCCCTTACTCATCAATATCGCGTTTTTGCTTCGCCGCATTCGGATCGTAACGAAACCGCGACCGCGGACGAAGAAACATCGGCCGCTCCGCCGTTTCACTGTATGGCGAACGAACGAATGTATCGCGGAAGCTGCGCACACGAAATGGATAAAACGGCAGCAAATACGGATAGCCAAACGACTGCAGCCGCCCTAAATGAATGAGCAGCCCGCACACGGCGAAGATAATGCCGATCCCGCCCCAACATGCAGCAAACAAAATAAACGGAAACCGAATGAACCGAATCGTGTTGGACATTTTGAAAATCGGCGTTGTAAACGAAGCGAGCGCCGCCAACGCGACGACAATCAACAAAATCGTACTCGTCAGCCCGGCATCAACGGTTGCTTGCCCGATGACAATCCCGCCGACAATCCCGAGCGTTTGTGCGACTTTCGTCGGCAGCCGCGCCCCGGCCTCGCGCAACAGCTCAATCGTAATTTCCAAAAACAGCACCTCGAGTATCGGCGGAAACGGCACGTTCGAGCGGGAATAAATGATCGGGCCGAGCAAGTCTTCGGGAATCATTTCATAATGATACGTCAGTACCGCCACATAAATCGGCGACGCTAACACCGAGAACGCAACGCCGAAAAACCGGATGAGCCGGAAAAACGTGCCGAGCACCCATGGCAAATAATAGTCTTCCGGCGACGTAAAAAAATCGAAGAGAGCGGCGGGGCCAATCACGGCATACGGGGAGCCGTCGCAAAAAATGGCCACCTGACCCGACACAAGCGCATAAATGGCCCGGTCGATCCGCTCGGTCGAGATAAAAAGAGGAAACGGTGTCCGCGAATTGTCCGCGAGCAACTGATCCAAAATAGCGTTGTCAAACACGAGGTCAAAATGAATGGACTCAAGCCGCTGCGTCACCGTTTGAATGACTTCCGGATTGGCGACGCCATCGATGTAGGCGATGACCACTTTCGTTTTCGACACCGAACCAATCGACATTTCCCGAAACACAAGATTCGGCGTCACCACTTGCCGGCGGATGAGATGCAAGTTGACCCCGACGTTTTCCACAAATCCGACTTTCGGTCCGACGACGCTGAATTCGTTTTCCGAATCATTGTTTTCCCGAAGCCCCAAATTTTCAGCCGCGGCGCTCATGAGCGCCGCTTTGTTTGGCTGCTCGCGGAAGGTGACCGCGACAAACCCTTTCAGCACCTTCTCTTCAATCAGTGCCGTGTCTTCACTCACCTCAATGCGCTGAATCGGCACGATTTGCTGCAAGTCTTCCAAACGGACAGTTGGATGGTTTGGAATGTCGTTTTGCAAATGGCAAAGAATCCGCTCTTGCAGCACTTGCGGATCGACGAGCGAATCAAAATAATAAATCGACAGCTCCTTGCCCCCAACGATGAACGACAATTCAACAAAATCGCTCGATTGCCGCAGCGTTTCCCAAAGTTGCGAAATGGGTCGCTGAGGGGGGTGTTTTTTCTTTTTTTTCCAAAATGAGAATAAACCCACGAACATCCCCTCGCCTTTCCGTTTACGGCATAGTCTTCCAATAGAAGGGCATTTTTATGCATCCCTCGCATTCCCTATTGATTCGACAGAATATTGTATATATTATTGTGAATAGACAAAAAATAAAAAGGAGAATCGTAAATGAGTGAGCTGACGAAACGGCGCCGGGCGAGACAGGCGTTGAAAAAAGTGACGGAAACGGCGGAAGCGCTGCGAAAGATGATCGACCGAACGCGTCCGCTTGAAGAGCAGCTCGACCGCATCCGCACCTTTTTAGACGACCGCCTTGGCCATGATGAATAAAATGATCGCCCGCTTCCACTCATAACGAAACGAAGCCCTTTCGTCCCCCTTCACCAAAAAACTTTGGGGAACGAAAGGGCTCATTTACCGGCGCGGCAGCTGCCGGCGCCAAAGAAGCCACAAAAGCACAAGACTCATATAACCAAACAGCGGATAGATGAATGACAGCAGCTCCCCGTAATGAAACGGGCTGACCGCCGCAAACAGCAAAACGAGCAGCACGCCCAGCCATTTCCCGCCAAGCGGCGCCCAAACGCGCACTTGGCGTGCAAGTCCAAACATGCCGCCGATGACCGATGTAAAAATTTCTCCGTAAATGACGACGACATAAAGCCAATACAACACAGTAAAAAACGTATGAACGACTTCGGCCATTGGAATATCATAATCGTCCTTGTGTGGAAACGACAGCAGCACCATATGGTTCAACAGCAGCAAAACCGTCAACACCATTCCGCCTAACATCGCTCCGCGCCTCACCGCTCGCTCATCGGTCGCTTCGCGGGCGATGGGGACAAGCACCGCTTGGGCCATCGCCAAGTTAAAGGCCGCATAGGAAAACGGGGACAACATCGCCTTGAGGGAATAGTCCACCGCAGCCATGTCCGGACGGCACAAATCGCCAGCCACGATTGTTTTCACAAAGGCGATGGCGCTGAACAGCACCATCATCGGCGCGACAAACACGTTGACGCCAAACAGCCCTTTGCGGTCAAACAACATGACCAAAAGCGCCAACCCGAGCGTCAGCGCGACGCCCGCCTGCCGTGTCCAGCCGAGCTGCTCTTCAAACACGGCACCCGCCCCGGCGATCATCACCGCCGTCACCCCCGCGATCATCACCGTCATCACAAGCGTCACAAACGGGCTCAACATGTTCCCGAACAAATAGCGATTCAACTCATCATAGGACGCAGCTCCAATGCGGCGCGCCATCACCATGAGCCGCGCGCCTCCCCATGTGAACAAAACGCCGCTGACCGCCACCCCGATCGTCCCAGCCATTCCGTAGCGGGTAAAAAATTCAATAATTTCCCTGCCAGTCGCAAATCCCGCTCCAATCACCGTGCCGACGTAAACAGCGGCGATTTGCCATGCTTCCGACCATTCCGCTTTCTTCTTCACTGACTGCCCTCTCCTTCTCCTTGTCCGTTGCTTTACTTCTATATATATGTCCGCAGCGGACAAGAAAGACGAGTAGAAAAAAAGGATGCCTCCCTCGGCATCCTTCGTTACTGAACCGTCACTTGTTCGATTTGATGTTCGTGCAATTGATCTGCTTCCACATGCACTTTCACCGAATACGTTCCTTTGTTGGCAAACGTGTCCATTGCTTCGTATTCGCCGTTTCCTTTTTCCTTTGCATCGACAAATTCATGCTTATTGTCCGCCTGCCAAATCTCAAAACGAACGGTCGCACCTGTCAACGGCTTCCCATCTTTGGTGAGGTGAACGGTCAATGCCGCCGGTTTTCCGGCTTCGAACGAACGGGACGACAGCGAAATGGCGACGGCGCCATGATGGTGTTCTTCAGCACTGCCTTGGGAATTTTCGCGCGCACCGTCAGCCGTCGCCGCCTATTCCGGGTTGCCGGCGACAATATCTTTCTTCGGCATGTTATGCATGTCGCGCGCCGTCACATGGGCGACGACCGAATATGTTCCCGCTTCGGTGAACGTTTTTTCCACCGAGTATCGGCCGTCGCCGTCATGCTTCGCTTCAAGCATTTCCCGCTCGCTGCTTCCGTGCTTCCATACTTCAAACTTGACTTCGTTCGCATCGTCCACTTTTTCACCGCCGTACGTCACGACGCAGGCGAGCTTGGTCGGTTTGTTCAAATCGATATGATCCGGCGCATCGATTTTCACGTCAAGCACGGCCGGCGTCTCGGCTTGCTTGTTGTGATTTGTACAAGCAGCCATGATCATCATCCCCAAAAGTACAACAGCAAACGCGAAACCAACCTGTCTTCTCATCTTCACCTTTCTCCTTTTTCCTTCAAATTCATGATCATCATGAGCACCAAAGACGGAGTCTTTTCCGCCTCTTTTTCTGTTTTTCACTTTATCATAGCTTTGCCGCACCTACATTAGTATTCACCATTTTTTCAAAAACATTTCATCGTTATTACAATTTTTTTGTACAAAACACTTGAAAGTCAAAAAAGGTCAAAGTATAATAAAGTCAGAAAGTCAAAGAAAGTCAAAGTCAAATCCCGAATAAGAGAAAAGGGGGTATGTCTCATGCTATGCCAAGCATGCCAACAACGTGAAGCAACAGTGTTTGTCAACTTGCAATGGAACGGGGAAAAACAACAACTTCACCTGTGCCATGAATGCTATGAAAAGCAAAAACAACAACTGTCCATTCCGATGAACTTCGGCTTTTCACCGTTTTCCTTTGATGACTTCTTTACTAGCCCGTTCACAGCCGCCAACGCCGGAATGAGCGCGCCGAAAACGATGGCGAAGCGCCCGCAAAGCCATAGCGGCGGATTTTTGGATCAATTCGGCCGCAACTTGACGCAAATGGCGAAAGCGGGCTTGATCGATCCGGTCATCGGCCGCGACAAAGAAATCGCCCGCGTGATCGAAATTTTAAACCGCCGCAACAAAAACAACCCGGTGTTGATCGGGGAGCCGGGCGTCGGGAAAACAGCCATCGTTGAAGGGCTCGCGCTGAAAATCGCCGAAGGGCAAGTGCCAGAAAAACTGTTGAACAAAGAAGTGTACTTGCTTGACGTCGCTTCGCTTGTTGCCAACACCGGCATCCGCGGTCAATTTGAAGAGCGGATGAAACGGCTCATCGCCGAACTGCAAGAGCGGAAAAACATCATCTTGTTCATTGACGAAATCCACCTGCTCGTCGGCGCTGGCGCCGCTGAAGGCTCGATGGACGCCGGCAATATTTTAAAACCGGCGCTCGCCCGCGGGGAACTGCAAGTCGTTGGGGCGACGACGCTCAAAGAATACCGGCAAATTGAAAAAGACGCGGCTCTTGAGCGCCGCTTCCAACCGGTCATCGTCCACGAGCCGACCGTTGAGGAAGCGATCGTCATCTTAAAAGGCATTCAGCCAAAATATGAACAATTCCACCATGTCCGCTATACGGATGAAGCGATCGAAGCGTGCGTGAAACTGTCGCACCGCTACATTCAAGACCGCTTCCTCCCGGACAAGGCGATCGACTTGCTTGACGAGGCCGGCTCGAAAGCGAACTTGCGCCTCGGTTCGACCGATGAAAAACAACTGCAAGAGCGGTTGATCCAAATCGCGAAAGAAAAAGAACAAGCGGCGAAAGAAGAAAACTACGAATTGGCGGCGAAACTGCGCGATGAAGAGCTAAAGCTTGAGAAACAACTCGAGCAAGGCGTCACCCAAGAACGCCCAACAGTCGATGTGGCGGACATCGAGCAAATCATTGCCGAGAAAACCGGCATCCCGGTCGGCAAACTGCAAGCCGATGAAAAAGAAAAAATGAAACATCTCGAAGAACACTTGGCGAAAAAAGTGATCGGCCAAGCGGAAGCGGTGAAAAAAGTCGCCAAGGCGATCCGCCGCAGCCGCGCCGGCTTGAAAGCGAAACACCGCCCGATCGGTTCGTTCTTGTTCGTCGGCCCGACCGGCGTCGGGAAAACGGAGCTCGCCAAAACGCTCGCCGAGGAGCTGTTTGGCACAAAAGACGCCATGATTCGCCTCGATATGAGCGAATACATGGAGAAACATTCGGTCTCGAAGCTGATCGGTTCGCCGCCGGGCTATGTCGGCTTTGAAGAAGCCGGCCAGCTGACGGAAAAAGTGCGCCGCAATCCGTACAGCATCATCTTGCTTGACGAGATTGAAAAGGCGCACCCGGATGTACAGCACATCTTCTTGCAAATTTTAGAAGATGGCCGCCTAACCGACAGCCAAGGCCGCACCGTCAGCTTCAAAGACACGGTCATCATCGCGACAAGCAACGCCGGTGCGACCGACAAAAAAATCACCGTCGGCTTTGAAAAAGAGGGCAACGGGCAAACAAGCGTCCTTGACTCTTTGAGCGCCTACTTCAAGCCGGAATTTTTGAACCGCTTCGACGCCATCATCGAGTTCAAGCCGCTCGAAAAAGCACACTTGCTTGAGATCGTCGACCTGATGCTCGCTGACGTCAAAGCGGCGATGCGCGAGCAAGGCATTGAACTCGAGGTGACGGAAGCGGCGAAAGAAAAACTGGCCGAACTCGGCTACCATCCGGCCTTCGGCGCCCGCCCGCTCCGCCGCGTCATCCAAGAGCATGTCGAAGACAACATCGCCGACTGCCTGCTTGACGCGGATCAATCGGTGCGTGCGATCCGTATCGATGTCAAGGACAATGCCATTGTGGCGGAAATCGCCTAATTGTGGCGTAACGACCAACGCGCACACCTATATCATCCATCACCCGAATGACTCGAACATCGCCCCATCCCGTTTTCGGGGTGAGGAAGTGTTTTAGGGAAGAGCAGCAAAAAGAGCCGCCCCGAAGTTTGTATGTAAGGAGGAAATGAATCAATCAGCCCCTGCTTCTTTCGCTCAGAGGGATTGGCGCATCATCGCCATCCCTTTTTCTTTTTCCATCTTTTCGCCAAGAACAATAAGATTTTGCTATAATGAAGAAAAACGCAAGGGGGCATCGCGATTGCCAAACGAAATGGAGACGATCATCATTCAGACGCTCCGCCCGGCTCTTCACCCGTTCGTCATCTACCTGTTCGGTTCAGCCGCCCGTGGGACGCTGCGCCCGGACAGTGATGTCGACATCGCCTTTGTCAGCGACGGCGAACCGCATGATCCGTATGAGCTGTTTCGGCTCGCGGGGCATTTGGCTGACAAGTTAGGGCGCGATGTCGATCTTGTCGATTTGCGCCAAGCCAGCACCGTGTTTCAAGCGCAAGTCGTCTCGACGGGAAAAGCCATTGATTGCCGCGACGAGCGGAAACGGGCTGAGTTCGAAATGAAAACATTGAAAATGTATGTGAAACTAAACGAAGAGAGAGCACCGGTGTTAAAACAAATTACGGAAAGCGGGAGCATATATGAAAAGTGATGTCATTTTAAACAAGATCAGCGTGATCGAACGCTGCCTGAAACGAATTCGTGAAGAATATAACGGCGATCCAAAAAATTTACAAAATTACACAAAACAGGCTCTTCACCACAAGTTGTACTTGATCATTTAAGGTAGGTGTGCATAGAGGAAATAGAGGGTACAAAAAATGCGAATTTTCCTGTATGGTAAAGGTGACCAAACCAAACCATGGAGGGAAATTCGCATGTACTCTCAGTTTATCAAAGAACTCATCGATTTACCAGATGTTTTGATTCAAAAGGTGCGGAAAGAAGGGGAACGTTGGATTTTCGAACTTTCTCTACCCGAACAATGCCCGTTATGTCCTGTCTGCTTGAAGCGCACGATCAAAATGACAGTCAAAAAGAAGCAATGGATGCATGGCTATGCTCAGCGAATAGGGATTTTTTGGATCGAACTTCCTATCGAGCGCAGACGTTGTAGCACGTGTGGCGTGACGTTCAGCACGTCGTATCCAGCCATCTCTCCGCGAAGTGTGGCGACGGATGCGTTTCAGCGATGGGTCGCGCAATCTTGCATCGGAACATCCATTCAGGCGGTGGCTCGTATGCTCAAGCTTCCTTACACGACCGTTGAACGATGGTTTTATACCCATGCCCCTTCCTTCCTATCGAATGACGTCCAACCAAAGGCGGTTTGTGTCGATGAGTTTGCATTTCGAAAAGGGCACGACTATGGAGTGGCGATCATGGATGCCGAAACGGGAGAAGTGTATGCCATGGAAGCAGGAAAGAACGAGGAAGCCATTGGGCGTGCATTGGCTCATGTGTCTCGTTCCGTTCAGTATGTCGTGAGTGACTTGGCTCCAGCGATGAAAAAAGCGATTCAACGGGTTTGCCCAGAGGCGACACATGTCGTCGACTATTTCCATGTCATTCAGCTGTTTACCGATGCTTTAGAACGTTGTCGCAAATATTTGGGCAAAGGAGGCAAGAAACACGGAAATGTCCGTTACGTTTGCCGTTTATTGAGCCAATGTCCAGAGAAATTGACGGAGGAAGAACGTCAAATCATACGAGAATGGTGTAATGAAAGCGATTACTTAAAGTCTGTTTACCAATCGCTCCAACATGTTCGCTATGTGTTCAAAAGCAAAGATGAGCAACAGGCGAAACGTCGTTTGAACGCCTGGGTTCATCGGTATTTGTTTTGTCCTTGTTCTGCTGTTCGCGCCATCGCAAAATCACTCGTCAAACGAACAGACGAAATCATATCGTGCATTTTATCCCCTTATTCAAATGGGAAAATGGAGGGAACAAATAACAAGATCAAGCTGATGAAACGCCGGGGATACGGATACAGAAATATCCAGCGTTTTGCACTGCGGGTTCGGCTAGAAACAGCTAACATACTTTCATGACAGGTGCAAGTACAACTTTTGGTGATGAACCACAAAACAAGATTCGATCGTTCTGAATTTACAGCGGGCGTGCGAGGCATGCATCGATTTGGCCATGCATATTGTGGCCGAGCAGAAATTCGGACTGCCGCAGCATAGCCGCGATGCATTCGCTCTCCTCGAAGAACATGGGGTCATCTCCCCTTCCATAAGCAAAAAGATGAAGGCGATGGTCGGATTCCGCAACATCGCCGTTCACGACTATCAACAACTGAACCTTGGCATCTTGCAAGCCATCGTCGAACACCATCTTGATGATTTCAAACAATTTACGAAAGCCATCCTCGATTATGCTAAGAAAAACAGCTAGGCCGGCTTCAGTGCGGAAGCCGGCCGGTTAGCGCCGCAGACCGTTCATCAACACGTGAATCGTCCGCTCCATCTCCGCCTCATCGTCCCAATGGTGGTCAGGCAAAAGGAGAAAGCGGGCTGCCGACGGTTCGGCAGTCCACCTACTGTTCCATCAATTGGACGTCTCGCCAGCCGTAGCACCACTCCCATAATGCTTTTCCACCGATTTCCACCCTTTCCTCGGCCAGTTTTTCACCGCCAAGCCGTTCGTAAAAACCGCGTGACGGATTGTCGGCAAGCACCCAGACGACCAGCGAATGAATGCCTTTTTGCGCCAAATGGCGGATCAACGCTTGAACGAGTTGCCGGCCGAGCCCTTTTCCTTGCACCTCTTTAAGCAAATAAATCGCATACAGCTCCCCGTCATACTTCGCTATCAGACCGTCGGCTGCCCGATTTGGTCCGCCGGAGACGAATCCAACGACGCGTCCGTTTTCCTCGGCGACAAACACGGAATGGTCCGATTGGCTGAGCACCTTCTCCCATAACGTTTGTTTTTCTCCCACTGCCAACGTCTCCAAGTACGCGTCCGGCACGATGCCGCTGTACGTCGTCTTCCAACTTTCGACGTGGACCGAAGCGATGGCCAGTGCGTCGACCCATGTGGCTTTACGGATCATCGTTTTCCCCCTTTTCCCCAGTTTGATAGAAGTTTTCAAATTGAACGCTCTCCCACCTACGCTTGAGCTTTGAGGTGAGAGATTGTTGGAAACACCCGCCCCACAGCAGGCTGTCAACCAAGCCATCCCCGCCCAACACGTGGAAGTGGGGGTCTTCTCGGCGCGAGATGATAAAGAAAAGCAGGGCGGTGCTGTTCCCGCCCGCCTTCTTTGCTTCTTTTTACAAAGCTTTGTCATCGACGCTGTCCAACCACCGCTCGATATGGCCGACGACCGAAGCGACCGCCCCGTCAGCAAACGGCGACTTTAGGTTGGCGCTTTTGACGAGCTCAGTAAACGGCCGGCTGCCGCCCAATCGGCAAAGCGCCACATAGTCGCGCCAGGCTGATTCCCGGTCTTCCTGCGCCCGCTTCCAAAACTGGAACGCGCACACTTGCGCAAGGGTGTAATCGATGTAATAAAACGGATCGGTGTAAATATGCCCTTGTCGCTGCCAAAACCCGCCGCGCTCAAGGTAGTCATGGCCGGCGTAGTCTCTTGTCGGCAAATACGCTTTTTCGATGTTGCGCCAGACACTCTTCCGCTCCGCTGGCGTCATATCCGGGTTCTCGTAGACAGCGTGCTGAAATTCATCGACCGCCACGCCGTACGGCAAAAACAAGAGCGCGTCGCTCAAATGGGCGAACCGGTATTTGTCGGCGTCTTCGCCGAAAAAGAGCTCCATCCACGGCCATGTGAAAAATTCCATGCTCATCGAATGGATTTCACACGCCTCAAGCGTCGGCCAGTTGTATTCCGGAATGTCGTAATGACGGCTTTCATACACTTGGAACGCATGTCCGGCTTCATGGGTCAATACGTCAATGTCGCCGGATGTGCCGGTAAAGTTCGAGAAAATAAACGGCGCCTTGTAATCATCGATATACGTGCAATAGCCGCCGCCCGCCTTTCCTTTTTTGGCGACGAGGTCCATCAATTCATGTTCGACCATATAGCGGAAAAACTCGCCTGTTTCCGGCGACAGCTCTTCATACATGCGCCGGCCGTTGTCAACAATCCAAGCGGCGTCCCCTTTTGGCGCCGGGTTGCCGCTCGGAAACATGAACGGCTCATCATAATACGTAAGCCGGTCGACCTGAATCCGCTGCCGCTGGCGCTCGCGCAGCTTGGACGCGAGCGGGACGATGTGCGTTTTCACTTGCCGGCGGTAGCCTGCGACCATATCGGCATTGTAATCGGTCCGTCCTAAACGGGCATAGCCGAGTTCCACAAAGTTTTGGAAACCGAGCTTGCGGGCGATCGCCGTGCGGACGTGGACGAGCTCATCATACAGCTTATCTAGCTCTTTTTCGTGGTCCGTGAAAAACGAAAACCGCGCTTCGCTCGCCCGTTGGCGCATCGTGCGGTCCGGCGACTCGACAAACGGCTGCAGCTGGGCAAGCGTCCGCTCTTCCCCTTCAAACATGATTTTCGCCGATGCGATGAGCTTCGTATATTCGCTTGCCAGCTTGTTTTCTTTTTGCAAGTCCTCTACAATCGCCGGCGCGTATGTTTTCAGTTGCGTTTCCGCCAACGCAAACAGCTGTTTCCCCCATACTTGTTCCAATTCAGCGCGGAACGGCGAGGAAACAAGCGCGCGGTAATAATCGTTGACAAGCCCCTTGACGATCGGCTCCGTTTCATCGAAAAAGTCTTGTTCTTTCTTATAGAACTCATCGTTTGTATCGATCGTATGGCGAATATGGCAAAGGTTCGCCATCGTGCTGTAGCGGCGGCGCAGTGCATTGATCCGCTTCATCGCCTCGTGCTGCAAGGCGGCGCTCCCGGCACGGCGGAACGAATCAAGCGCTTCTTGAAACGATGCTTGCAATTGAGCGATGTCCGGCCGCTCATAACGAAACTCAGAAAACTTCATGCTCATCCCCTTCTTTTTTTCACGGAATATGATGATGGGAAAAGATCCATCCCCAGTGAAATGAACCTTTTCCATGTTTCACTGACCAATTGTATATTCGTCGAACTTCAAAAATATCCTCCTTTTCCAACCCCTTAAATACACTTCCATTTTACCCCACACAAACAATACCCTGAATCCGTGACAGCAGCTCATCAAAAGCACCGGAAAACGTAATCATATCAAGGGTTTAGCCCAGTTTCGGATGTTCACTTATTGAGTGAAAAGCAAAAAGTGTGATATTTGTTGATTTATCAAGCTTTCTCAGCAGTTTGAACGCGTTTTTATCACGGATTCAGGAATACGAAGCAATGATCATGTCTGGTATGTAGAGGAGAGTGTCCATGAAAATCCAACGTCTTGACTCACTCTTCCAACCAAAAGATATTGACGGTTTTTGTCGAATTGGGTAATATAATGTCGGCAACCATATACCCCCTCTCCACTTCAATGGGATAGAGGTTGCGGTGAACAAAAGTAGCGCTGCCGAGGCTCGGAGCGGTCCATGACGCAGCGGGAAAGGGTTCACCGCCGAAGTTTGCGGCGCGCTCCGGCGGCGCAAGCTGGGCCTGCGGCCGAACAGGCGCAGGACTGCCATCGCCCTTGGGCGATGGAGCGCTATCGCCATTCAGTTGGATGCGAATCGATCATGCACCCGCTGAAAAGGCGCGGGTGCTTTCTTTTTTCGAAAGGAGCGTTTTGACCTTGGATCAGCAACGAAAACTTGGCATTTGGGTGTTAACCGCGCTTGTCGTGGGCAATATGGTCGGATCCGGCATTTTTATGCTGCCGCGCTCGTTGGCGGAGGCGGCGAGCCCCATCGGCGTCATGTTCGCCTGGCTGCTGACCGGAGCCGGTGTCCTCATGACGGCGCTTGTGTTTGGCAACTTGGCAATCCGCAAGCCCGACTTAGGCGGCGGTCCGCAAATTTACGCGAAGGAGCTGTTTCCGAAAGGCTCCAATCTCTCGATTTTATCGGGATTTATGTCATCGTGGGGCTACTGGGTCGGCAACTTTGCCGGCAATGTCGCCATCATCACGACGTTTGCGAGCTACTTGTCGACATTTTTCCCTGTATTAACGAGCGACAAAACCGTTCTCACGATGGGCTCGTTTACGCTAAAGCTTGGGAATTTGCTTACCTTTCTCGTCTGCACGGCGCTTCTTTGGGTGATGCACGCCATTATTTTGCGCGGCGTAGAAGATGCCGGCAAGTTGAATTTCGCGGCGACAGCGGCGAAAGTGCTCGGCTTTTTCCTGTTTATTGTCATTGCCTTGTTCGCTTTTGACAGAGCGGTCGTCGGTCCGCTTGATGCCCCGCGTTATGACGGAGACGGACAGCCGCTCGGCCTGCTTGGACAAATTAACAACGCCGCGTTAGCGACGCTTTGGGCGTTTGTCGGTGTTGAATCGGCGATGGTGTTCGCTTCGCGGGCGCGCAAACAGGCGGATGTGAAGCGGGCGACGATCGCCGGTCTTTTGATCGCTTTGGCCATTTATATTGGCATCAGCTTTTTGGTAATGGGCGTCTTGCCGCAAAACAAACTCATTCAATCGGAAAAACCGCTCGTTGATGCCATCATTGCCATCGTCGGACCGGCGGGCGGCTACGTGTTGGCTGGTCTTGGGCTCATTAGCCTGCTCGGCTCGACGCTCGGCTGGATCTTGCTGAGCGCTGAGGTGCCGTACCAGGCGGCGAAACAAGGGCTGTTTCTGCCGGCCTTTTTGAGAGAAAACAAGAAAAACGTGCCAAGCTTCTCGTTGACGCTATCGAATGCATTAGCCCAGCTGTTCATTTTCTCGACCATTTCCCATTCGATGGCGGCAGCGTTCGATTTTGTCATTTACATCGCTACGCTCGCCTACCTCATCCCGTATTTGATCGCTTCCGTCTTTCAGTTGAAACTCACGCTCACCGGCGAAACGTACATGGAGGCGCGCGAGCGGATGGTTGACGGAATCATTGCGGCCTTAGCGACGGTGTATTCGATCTGGGTCGTTATCGCTGGCACGGCAGACATCAAAACCTTCCTACTCGGTGTTGTCCTGCTCGCTAGCGGCCTAATCTTCTATCCGCAAGTAAAAAAAGCGGCACAGCAGGCGAAAGAAAAACAAAAATTATCGGCATAGCCAAAAAGCGAACGTCCATTATGGGGGCGTTCGTTTTTTCTGTTTTAGGCAGGATCTTGTCTTTCGGAAGACGAAATATACAATGTAGTTCCATTTTACTTAAAAGAAAGAGGGGGCCAACTGATGAACAACAACGAACAACCGACAAAACGCCGCGGCATGACGGCGGAAGATTTGCTTCGCCTCCGCTCGGTGCGCGACCCGCACTACGCGCCGGACGGAACGCGCGTCGTGTTTGTGGAAAAATCGATCGACGAAGAAAACCAATACCGCTCCCATCTATCTATGTGGACGGAAGACGGCTCCGTCCGTCCATGGACGTTCGGGCGCTGTCGCGACACGAAGCCGCTCTTTTCCCCGGACGGCGAAACGATCGCCTTTTTGTCTGACCGCTCGGGGCGTGTGCAGCTTTGGCTGCTGCCTGCCAATGGCGGCGAAGCGCGCCAGCTGACGTTTTTCAAAAACGGCGTGCGCGATTACGTCTGGTCGCCGGATGGAACGTTTCTCATCGCCCTAACGACGCTTGGCGATGATGAAACGATTGAAGACCGCGAAGAACCGGAAAAGGCAGAAGTGAAGCGAGCCGACCTGAAACCGCGCGTGATCGAGCGGCTGTATTACAAATCGGACGCGGCTGGTTTTCTTGACGGCAAACGGGCGGTGCTCACGCGCATCGATGTGCTGTCAGGAAAAATCGAAGCGTTGACGGGCCGCGAGGAGGAAATCGGTTCGTTTGCGATTTCGCCAAACGGACGGACGCTTGCCTTTGTCGCCAACCGAAACGAGGATCCGGACACCGCCTTTACCCGCGACATCATTTTGCTCGATCTCGAGAAAAAAACAGAAACGAACTTGACGAACGGCTGCGGCGCGTTCGCTTCACTCGCCTGGTCGCCGGACGGAATGAAGCTCGCGGCCATCGGCCATGATTTGGCTTATCTTGGGGCGACGCTTCACCGGCTTTACGTCTTTGAGCCGGAACGTGGAACGAAGCGGGTGTTGACCGCCGACTGGGACGTCCATCTCGGTGACGCCATGGTCGGCGACATGCACGCTGATGCGAAAGGCCCGGGCCCGATTTGGGCGAGCGACGGAAGCGGCCTGTATGTCACCGCCTCAGAGCGCGGACGCGTCAACTTGTATTTCGTCCCGCTCGACGGCCCGATCGTTCCGGTGATCGAAGGCAACTTCCATTTATACGGTTTAGCCATCCACCCAAGTGAACAGCAAGCCATCGCCGCCATCAGCTCGCCTACGTCCGTTGGCGATTTATATGCGGTCTCGCTTGCCGATGGAACGAAAACGCGGCTTACGCGTGCCAATGAAGCGCTCGAAAACGAAGTGGTGTTCGCCGATGCCGAACCGTTTACGTATCGATCGGCGGACGGTTTGGAGATTCAAGGCTGGATCATGAAACCGCCTGAGCTTGACGAAGGGGAAAAGGCGCCGCTTGTCGTCGAAATTCACGGCGGGCCGCATGCGATGTATGGATTTACGTTTTTCCATGAATTGCAGCTGCTCGCTTCATCCGGTTATGCCGTGCTGTTTACGAACCCGCGCGGCAGCCACGGATACGGCCAGTCGTTTGTCAATGCGGTGCGCGGCGACTATGGCGGCATGGATTATGAAGACATTATGGCTGGCGTCGACGCCGCCATCAGCAAGTTCGACTTTATTGACAAAGAACGGCTTGGCGTCACCGGCGGCAGCTACGGCGGATTTATGACGAACTGGATCGTTGGGCATACCGACCGATTCAAAGCGGCTGTCACTCAACGTTCGATTTCCAACTGGCTCAGCTTCTCTGGCGTGAGCGACATCGGCTACTTTTTCACGAAATGGGAAGTCGGCTGCGACGTTTGGGAAGACGCTGAGCGGCTTTGGCATCATTCGCCGCTCAAATACGTCAAACACATGCGCACACCGCTTTTGATTTTGCACAGCGAACGCGATTACCGCTGCCCAATCGAGCAGGCCGAACAGCTGTTTGTCGCCTTAAAGCAGCTCGGGCGGGAAACAAAGCTCGTCCGCTTTCCGGACGCCAACCACGATTTGTCGCGCACCGGCAACCCTGCTCTTCGGCTTGAGCGTCTTCGCCATATCGTCGACTGGTTTGACCGCTATTTGAAAGGAGCATCGCATTAATCCGAAAGGAGAACCACCATGCACGCACTCGTCATCGGCGGGACAGGCATGTTAACCGACGTGTCGCTTTGGCTCGTGCGAGAAGGGTACCATGTATCCATCGTCGCCCGGAACAGGGAACGGATGGAACGGCTCATCGCCCGCGCCGCACATCTGGAGGCCATTACCCCGCTTTTGGTCGATTATCGCGATCATGATGTACTATGTTCCTTGATTCACCAAACAATCAATGAAAACAGAGCCTTCGACCTTGTTGTCGCATGGGTGCACAGCGACGGGAAACAGGCGTTTCCGGCCATCATCCGGGAAAATAGCAGACATCCCGGTCCTTGGCGTCTGTTCCACGTGCTCGGCAGCCGGGCCCATCCGGCCGAGGCAAAGCGGGAACTCCGTTTGTCTTCCGCTTGCCTGTACCGGCAAATTCAGCTTGGCTTCGTGATCGAAGAGCACAGCACGCGTTGGCTCACCCATCAAGAAATCAGCAGCGGCGTCATTGACGCCATTCGGCGTGATGCGCCGTTTCATCTTGTCGGCACACTAGCATCAGAGAAGAAGCGGCCGCATTAATGGGAAGCGCCCTCTCGTTTGTACCGAGAGGGCGCTTTGTCCGCCTTTGGCGCGGATGGTTTCACGATGGAAGCAGTTCGACATAATCGCCCGTTTTCAAGCCGGCCGCGTTCGCTTCATCGGTGTCAATGTGCATATCTAATGCAAAATCTTCGCTGACGCGGACGATCACTTCGTCAAAAATGAGCGCCCGCTCCCCTTGCGTTTTTACTTTCACAACTTGTTTATCGCGGACGCCAAACGTCTCGGCATCTTTCGGCGTCATATGAATGTGGCGCTTGGCAATGATCACCCCTTTGTCGACGGTCACCGTCCCCTTCGGTCCGTGAATCGTAATGCCCGGCGTTCCGTCAATATCGCCGGATAAGCGGACCGGGGGCGCGACGCCGAGCTTGAAGCTGTCGGTTTTCGAAATTTCAAGCTGGGTGAGCGAACGGACCGGTCCGAGGACGCGGACGTTTTCAATTTTCCCTTTCGGCCCTTCGACCGTCACCGTTTCCTTGGCGGCGAACTGGCCAGGCTGCGACAACGGCTTGAGCACCGTCAGCTCGGCGCCTTCGCCAAACAGCGCCGCCATGTGTTCTTTTGATAAATGAATGTGGCGATTCGATACCCCTACTGGAACCATCAATGGTGATCTCTCCTTTTTTGCTGGCTATGGTATGTTCTTTATATAACGTATCCATTTCCGGCAAAATTAAAGAGGCCGACCTCGCGTCAGCCCCTTGTTTTTGCCCCATATCCTAATTTTTTCAGCAGCGCAATCGCCTGCTCTTTTTCTGCCGCCGTCAGCGCCGAAACCGTTTCGTGAATTTTTTCCGCATGCTCGGGAAATACGCGCTCAATAAACCGCCGCCCCTCTTCTGTAATGGACGCGTACGTGACGCGCCGGTCCTTTTCGCAGGCGCGGCGGACGATCAATCCTTTGTTTTCCAGTTTGTCAATGACGTAGGTGATGCTCCCGCTCGCCAGCAAAATTTTTTCGCCAATTTGCTGGAGCGGCTGATCCCCTTTATGGTATAACAATTCTAACACGGCAAATTCGGTCGGATTGACCCCGAATGAGTGGATTGATTTGTTCACTTGGTCGCTTACGGCGCGGTAAGCCCGCGACAATACGATAAACAACTTTAGCGATTGCTCGAGTTCTTGCTCTTTTTGTTCCATGCCATCCAACCCTTTGCATTTAACCATTTCTTACTTGCATTATACTTGAACAGCAAACAGGCAGGCAACCGTTTTTGCCAGGCGCTGGTCCATTTTTCTCGCCAGCGGCCGTTCCTTTCGCTATGATAATTTTGTGATAGGGCAGCGCTTGGGCGATTGTCACATTTGTGGAAACGGCGCATATGAAAAAATAAAGGCTGATGAAGGGGGAATTGGATGAACGAGGTATTGACCGGCAGTGTGCTGTCCGCCTTATCGACCGGACTTGGCGCTGTGCCGATTTTGTTTATGGCCAAATCGCTCACTCACCGCTGGCGCGATGTGCTCCTCGCGTTTTCAGCCGGCATTATGATGGCGGCCTCGATGACAAGTCTTATTCCCGAGGCCCTGCGGTCCGGCGGTTTTGAGGCGCTCGCCATCGGATTGGCGGCGGGGGTGCTCGTGTTAACGTTGCTTGAGATGACCGTCCCCCATATCGACTTGGAGCATACGAAAAGCGGCTTGCAATTCGACGAAAAGGCGATGCTCATCATCGCCGCCATTGCGATGCACAATCTCCCCGAAGGGCTGTCAGTCGGGGTGAGCTACGCCTCAGACGGCGCTTCGCAAATCGGCAATTTGATCGCATTGGCCATCGGCTTGCAAAACGCGCCGGAAGGATTTTTGGTCGCCTTGTTTTTAGTCAATCAGCAGATTGGCCGCTTTAAAGCGTTTGTCATTGCCACGTTAACCGGCGCGGTCGAAATTGTGACGTCTTTGCTCGGCTTTTATTTAACCTCTCTCTTCCGCGGCCTCGTTCCATACGGGTTGGCGTTTGCCGCCGGGGCGATGCTGTTCATCATTTACAAAGAGCTCATTCCCGAAAGCCATGGCGACGGCAACGAATGGATCTCGACGTACGCCTTTATTATCGGCATTTTGTTTATGATTTTGTTAACCGAATCGTTTTAGCGGTCTCTCCTTCCGTCATCGAGGCAAGCGCTCCTCTCCATACAGAACGAAACACCCCGCTGCCTTGCCTGGCAACGGGGTGTTCTCATTATTGGACAGCCTCTTCTTTCTCTTCATACGGATGGGCGACCCAACCGGACGGGTCGATGAACAGGCGGACGGCTACGACTTGGCGGTCGTCCATGAGCGTAAAGTAGTGCGGATTCCCTTCCGGCACGGAAATGACATCGCCGGCTTCCAGCTCGACGTCAAAATAGCCGGTCTCTTTGTCGCCTTTGATAATGAAAATGCCATGGCCGGCCGTAATGGCGCGCACTTCGTCTTCCGTATGGATGTGCACTTGTTCAAATTTTTTCAGCAGTTCATCCAAGTTCGGCGTCGCATCGGACAGAGCGACGATATCCCATGTTTTGTAGCCGCGGCGCGCCGCCAAGTCTTCAATTTCGTCTTTGAACGTCGCTAAAATTTCATTTTTTTCTTCATCTGTCAGAACATATTTATCGCGCAAATGCTCCGGCAGTTTCGTGATGTCCCAATGTTCATACAACACCCCTTGACTGTTCAAAAACGCGCGCACATTGTCTTCTCCTTCAATCACTTGGCCCGTTTTTCTCACTTTGATGACTGCCATTGTTCACATCCTCCTTTGGAAAAATGTATATGGATTAGCCAACCGGCAGGCCGGACCGTTGCAAAAGCAGCCGCTTCACCTGCCAGCGGAACAAAAACTCCCACGCTTCCAAATGTTTTTTCGCTTCAAACGCCGTTCGTCCCCAGACGGTAATGCCGTGGTTGTGGATCAACACGGCGCCGGCGTCGCCATGAACATGGTTCGCAAACTCCCGAGCCAGCGTCGGGATGTCGGCGTCATTGTTAATGATCGGGATGCGCACTGCGGCGTTTTCTTCCCAAATGCCAAACGCCTTGATGATTTCCTGGCCGGAAAAGACTGCTTCCCCGTTTGACGCATACAGTTCAGAAATCAAATTGTTGTCCACGGTATGAACGTGCAAGACGCAACCGGCGTTTGTGCGGTTGTAAATTTCCACATGCAGCAGCGTCTCCGCTGATGGCTTTAAATGTGTTTTCTCCGCTGGTCGGCCGGCAGCGTCAACGAGCAAGAAGTCCTCATCCGTTTGCTTCCGCTTATCCTTGCCGCTCGCTGTCACCAAAAACGTCAACGGGTCGTCCGTCACTTTGATCGACAAATTGCCGCTTGTTGCGAAAAACCAATCGCGGGCGGCGAGCTCGGCTTTCACTTCCGCAAGCTCGTTCCACTTTTTCACGACGATGCTCATACGATCACCTCCATTCGCTGCAACGCATCCATCACGTCAAAAAACGTCGCAAATGGCGCGTGCGGCAGGTCAAGCTCTTGACATTTTTCAAGCAGAAAATCGCGCGCCAGCACATAGTCGGCTTGCCTGGCCACCGCCAAGTCGGTGATCGAATCGCCGATGACGACGTGATACCCGTCCGGGCGGGCAAGCCTGCGCAATAGCGACGGCTTGCAGCAGCCGCAGCCGTTTTGGCACCGGCTGTCACATGCATGCGGCCATGTGATGCGGATCGTCTCACCGCTGAAATCGGAGCCGTTGCAAAAAATCCGCTCCGGTTCAATGAGCCCTTCAAGCAGCGGATAGACGAAAAAGTCGATGCCGCCGCTCACGATATAGAGCGGGATGCTTTGCTCTTTTGTCCATGCGACAAACTCGCGGAACCCTTCGCGCAAGCGGGCGGTGCTAAGCAAAAAGTCAACAATCTCCCCTTTCAGCGCTGACGGAAGAAGCGAAAACATTTTTCCGACGCCTTCCTGAACGGAGATGCGCTGGGCGAGAATGTCGTCCTTTAGCGCCTCCCACTCCGGCGGGGCGAACTGTTTCATAATCGCGATGATGTTGTCGTTTTCCGTGATCGTGCCGTCAAAATCGCAAAAAAGAACGAGTTGTTTCGTCATGCTTCCACCTCAATAGCGCCCCAGCGGTCGATCGCCTTTTGCAGCGCCTCGTTGTCTTTCGCCGCTTCACGAAGCGGACGGCCGACCAGCGCTGCGTCGATGGCGGCGCGAAACGCCTTTCCGCCGCCGATCGCCCCGTCCGGGTGGCCGTGGATGCCGCCGCCGGCGTTGACGACGCTGTCAAGGCCAAAATCGCGGACAAGGAGCGGAACCAAGCCCGGATGGATGCCGGCCGATGGCACTGGAAACGCCCGGGCAAACGGCTCTTGTTCATCGGTCAGCGCCCGGGCGATGCCAAGCGCCTGCTCGCGCTCCAAGGCGACGCTGCCGTACGGCGACGGGAACAGAACAAAGTCGGCGCCGGCAAGCCGCAAAAGCTTTCCAAGCAAGAGCGACGGGGCGACGCCGTAAAACTCCGACGGCGTGATCGCGCCGCTGAACGCCGGGTGGGCCATGATCGGAACGGAAATCTCTTCATCTTCCCGCAACCCTTGCAGGACGTCCAATCCATAGGCGAACACGTTGAACAACAGCACATCGGCGCCAAGCTCAGCCGCCCGTTTCGCTTTTTCTTTCAGTTCAAACGTTTTGCCGGTCAAGTTGACGGCATACAGCGTCCGCTTGCCTGTTTGTTCGTACACCTCTTCGAGCGCCGCTTTGCCTTCTGTAATGCGCTTCGCAAATGGCAGACGATCGCTGTCAAACAAAATTTCGTCATCTTTGACCAAGTCAACGCCGCCAAGCGCTTGCTTTTTCAACTCTGATGTCAAATACGCCAAATCGCGGCCGACGATGCCTTTGAAAATGCTCATCAACAGCGGGCGGTCGTACACTCCGACCTTTTCGCGAATGCCGGCGATGCCAAAGCGCGGCCCCGGAAACTGCCGCTTCCATTCTTCCGGAAATGCCAAATCAAGCAACCGCACTTCCCCGTCAAGCGACAGCTTGCCGAACGTCGTCACCAACAATGCTGGCAAATCGGCGCTGAAGTTGACGGTCGGGTAAGCGATTTTGACGATTGCCCGCTTCAACCGCTTGCCGAAATAGGCGTTTACCCGCTCGCTCTCGCCAAGCTCTTCGATCGCAACGACTTCCCCTTTATGCTTGCGAAGCTGGTCTTGCTCTAGCTGCGGCAAGTCGGTCCATGTGCCGACTGTCAAGCCGAGCGCGATTCCTTCCGCCTTTTGGCGAATATCGTGTTCATCATGAAGCAAATACGTCGCAATGACTGCACTCATCGTCCATCCCTCTTTCAATATATGGCGAAATAAAAAAGCCCCTTCCTAAGAAGAGGCGTCATTCATTCATGGCGCTCTTCTTATCTCCCAGCGTTTCCGCTGCAAGAATTAGCACCGTGCTTAGCGTGCGCCAAGCCGGTTGCCGGGCTTCATTGGGCTCGTCCCTCCGCCTGCTCTTGATAAGAAAGCCTGCTCGTTTATGCACTTGTCAAACGATTGGCAAATTTACTTTGAATTATGACAGCCTTTGCCGCCGTTGTCAATCATTTTTTTCAAAACAGCCTGGTCAACGTTGTCCCGTCAACGGTTCATTGCCGCTCTTTTTTTCAAAACAATCCGAGCCGGCCGATCCGCTCCGCTGCTTCGCGAAGCCGCGCTTCATCGGTCAACAATCCAACGCGCACATACCCTTCGCCGTGTTTTCCAAAACCGATGCCTGGGGCGACGGCGACGTGCGCCCGCTCAAGCAACAGATCGGCAAATTCGGCGGATGATGCGCCTTTTGGCAACGGAAGCCAGGCGAAAAATGATCCAGACGGCGCCGGCGCTTCCCAGCCGATCGCGCGCAAAGCATGAATAAACGTATTGCGGCGCGCCTCGTACAAGGCAACGAGCTCCGCGACGCAGTCTTGCGGGCCGAGGAGCGCAGCTGCCGCCGCTTCTTGGACGGCGCCGAACAAGCTGACGTACAAATGATCTTGCAACAACTCAATGGCACGAATGATCCGCTCATTGCCGACAGCGAACGCCACGCGCCAGCCGGCCATATTGTACGTTTTCGAGAACGTGTAGATTTCAACGCCAATGTCTTTCGCCCCGTCCTCTTCTAGAAAGCTGACCGGCTTTTGGCCGTCAAAGCCGATCGCGCCATAGGCAAAATCATGCACAACGGCTATGCCGTACTTTTCCGCAAACGCCACCGTTTCAGCAAAAAACTCCTTCGTCGCCGTCGCGCCGGTCGGGTTGTTCGGATAGTTTAAAAACATCAGTTTCGCCCGGTCGGCCGCCGCCCTGGGAATGGCCGAATAATCCGGCAGAAACCCATTCTCCGCGACAAGCGGCATCATTTCCATCCGCGCGCGGGCGAGCGCGATTCCCGACCAATAGTCCGGATAACCCGGGTCCGGGACGAGCACGACATCGCCCGGGTTGACGAGGCAAAGCGGCAGCTCGACAAGCCCGGCTTTGCCGCCGAACAAGATGGCGACCTCGCGGGCCGGGTCGATCGTCACCCCGTACTCGCGCGCGTAAAACGCCGCTACGGCTTCTTTCAAAAACGAGTAGCCTTGAAACGGCGAATATTTATGGTATTTTGGGTTCGCGGCTGCCTTCTGCATCGCTTCGACAATGTGCGCCGGCGTCGGCTGATCCGGATTGCCCTGCCCTAAGTTGATCACATCATAACCCGCCTTGATCTTCGCACCGACTTTCGCCACGAGCGAGGCGAAAAACTGCTTCGGCAGCTGTTCAAGCAGTTCGGAAAAGGGAAATTCGATCGTCATCGTCCACACCTTCTCAAACATTCTTGAAATTCTAGTGCAACATCATATATCGTTAAAAGCAAAATGTAAAGAAAAATTTTTTCCGAGGTGAACGCTCATGACGATCCGCATCGCCTGCCTGCAGCTTGACATTGCATTTGGCGATCCAGCAAAAAACGAACAGCAAGCCGAACAGGCCGTGGAATCCGCTGCCAAAGACGGCGCTGACATCATCGTGCTGCCAGAGTTATGGACGACCGGCTACGATTTGACGCGCCTAGATGAAATTGCCGACGAAGGCGCCGAACGGGCGAAGGCGCTCGCTTCCCGATTGGCGCAAACGTACGGCGTCCATTTCGTCGCCGGTTCGGTCGCCAAAAAAACAGCCGCCGGCGTGACAAACACGATGATCGTGGCCGACCGCCATGGCCAAATCGTCGGCGAATACAGCAAGCTTCACCTGTTCCAATTGATGGATGAACATTTGTATTTGCAGCCGGGAAACGAGCCAGGCTTGTTCTCGCTTGACGGGCTGCCGTGCGCTGGGGTCATTTGCTATGACATCCGATTTCCGGAGTGGATTCGCGCCCATGCGTTGGCCGGAACGGAAGTGCTGTTTGTCGTCGCCGAATGGCCGCTTCCCCGCCTTCACCATTGGCGGACGCTCCTGATGGCGCGGGCGATTGAAAACCAATGCTATGTCGTCGCTTGCAACCGGGCCGGACGCGACCCGAACAACGTGTTCGCCGGCCATTCGCTCGTCATTGACCCGTGGGGCGAGATCATCGCCGAAGCCGACGAACAGCCGGGTATCTTAACCGCTTCCATCGACCCGTCGCTCATCCAAGACGTCCGCGCACGCATCCCGGTGTTTGCCGACCGCCGGCCGCACGATTATGAAGAGGCGGCAAAAAAATTTTTCAAAACGTATTGACAATCCGCCAGCCCAACCTGTATCATTCGAATCAAGCAACCAAACGATTGTTAACATCGTGAAAATTGCAAAAACGAAATACGTTTGATCGGTACTCTTATCAAGAGTTGGCTGAGGGAATTGGCCCAATGAAGCCCAGCAACCGACCGTAATGCTATCGTGAGATAGGGCGCACGCCAAAGGCGGCGCCGGAAGCGAACCGCTTCCGCAGGGCACGGTGCTAAGTCCAACAGAAAGACCGATGTCTTTCTGAAAGATAAGAGGCGCGAAGACGATGCATCTTCAAGCCTCTTTCCGTATGCGAAAGAGGCTTTTTCATTTGCCAAAACCTAAAGGGGGAACGTGAAAATGACGATTGTCCAATCCACTGTTTACGAACCGCTCACCGAACAAAAAGCGACCGCCCTCGCCGTCCGCCTCGGCCTATTCCGAGACGGGGCGCCGCTTGTGTGCCGCGAAATCGGCGACGGAAACTTAAACTTAGTCTTTCATATCGTCGATCAGGAAACGAAGCAAGGCGTCATCATCAAACAGGCGCTCCCGTACGCGAAAGTCGTCGGCGAAAGCTGGCCGCTCACGTTAAAGCGCGCGGTTATTGAAAGCAACGCGTTGCGCACGTTTGCCAGCTTCGTGCCGCAATACGTGCCGAACGTCTACTATTCTGACGAATCGCTTGCCATTACCGTGATGGAAGACTTGTCCCATCTGCAAATCGCCCGCAAAGGGTTGATCGAAGGAAAAACGTATCCGCTTTTGTCCCGGCATATCGGCGAATTTATCGCCAAAACAGCGTTTTACACATCCGATTTCGGCATGAACCAGCAAGAGAAAAAGAAATTGGCGCAAAGCTTCGTCAATCCGGAACTGTGCAAAATCACCGAAGATCTCGTCTTCACCGATCCATTTTTCGACCATGACACGAACAACTTCGAAGACGAGCTGCGGCCGGACGTCGAAACGCTTTGGAATGACGACCGCCTCCGTTTGGAAGCGGCGAAGTTGAAGCGCAAGTTTTTAACCGAAGCCGATGTGCTTCTGCATGGCGATTTGCATACCGGCAGCATTTTCGCAAGCACCGACGAAACGAAAGTAATCGACCCGGAATTCGCCTTTTACGGCCCGATCGGCTTTGACCTTGGGCAGTTTTTCGCCAACTTGCTGTTAAATGCGTTGTCCCGCCCTGAATTTGAGCGCCAGCCGCTCTTTGATCACATCGACCGGACATGGGACGTCTTTGCGTCCATATTCTCGGAGCTTTGGCGTACCAAAAGCATCGAGACGTACGCCGCGACACCGGGGTTGCTTGACGATGTGCTCCGGCATGCGTTCGTCGATGCTGTCGGCTTTGCCGGCTGCGAAGTCATCCGCCGGACGATCGGCCTCGCCCATGTGGCCGACCTTGACGGCATCGAGCAGAAAGAAGCCCGCCTTGCCGCCAAACGACACGCGCTCCGCCTCGGCCGCCGCCTGATTGTCGAGCGCAACGAGCTGACCGGAACGGACGGCTTCCGCCGAGTGTTTGCAGAAACCGAATAGTAACACGGCGACGACCGGCCCAGTGCCGGCCCGGATCAACGGAAAATGTGAAAAGAAAGGAAGACGACGATGGACACCTTTGCCATCCCGCGCTCTGTCGAGTGGCGCGAGACGCATATCACGATTTTAAACCAACAAAAATTGCCATTAGCAACAGAATATATCGACCTGCATACGCTTGAAGACGTGTACGATGCGATCGCCTCGCTGAAAGTGCGCGGAGCGCCGGCGATCGGCATCACCGCCGCTTATGGTCTGGCGCTCGCCGCCTCGCATTATAAAGCGGAAACGGTCCACGAGTTCCATAGCCGCCTAAAGCAAGACCGCGATTATTTGGCAAGCGCCCGCCCGACGGCCGTCAATTTGGTTTGGGCGCTTGACCGGCTCACTGCCGCCGCCAAAGACGCCGCCTCGGTCAACGAAGCGAAAACGGCGCTTATTCACGAGGCGATCCGCATCCAAATCGAGGACGAAGATGTCTGCCGCCGCATCGGCGAACATGCGTTATCGCTTTTTCGCCCAGGCGACCGGGTGATGACGATTTGCAACGCCGGCTCGATCGCCACCGCCCGCTACGGCACGGCGCTCGCCCCGTTTTATTTGGCGAAAGAGAAAGGGATCGAGTTATCCGTGTACGCCCTTGAGACGCGCCCCGTTTTGCAAGGAGCGCGTCTGACCGCCTGGGAGCTGATGCAAGCAGGCGTCGACGTCACGCTCATTACGGACAACATGGCGGCGCAAACGATCAAAGCGAAAGGGATTCGCGCCATTATCGTCGGAGCCGACCGGATCGCACAAAACGGCGATACAGCGAACAAAATCGGCACGTTCGGCCTCGCCTTGCTCGCCAAATCGTTTGGCATTCCGTTTTACGTCGCCGCACCGTTGTCCACCATCGATTTGGCGACAAAGACAGGGGCAGACATCCCGATTGAAGAGCGCCATCCGGATGAAGTGACCCATCTGGCCGGCGTGCGCGTCGCCCCGGAAGGCGTCAACGTGTATAACCCGGCGTTTGATGTTACGCCAAACGAGCTCATTACCGCCATCATTACTGAAAAAGGCATCGTCCGCGGCCATTACGAAACGGCGCTGCCATCGTTATTCACAAAGGAGGAGCACCATGAAACAATTTAAGGCCTTATCGTTCCTTTTTCTTCTTTTCTTTGCCGTGTTCTCCATCTTAGCCGGCTGCACAAATGAGCAAGATGCCATGAGCGCCAAGCCGGCCAACGAAACGAAGCAAACGGCCATCCAAGGCGACACCGTCTCATCCAACAGCCAAACCGCATCGAGCAGCGAACAGGCGGCCATCCCGGAGAAGCTGAAAAAACCGGTGAAGATCGCCGCCATTATGCAAATGTCCATCGGCACGTTCTCGTCGCAATACATCGCCGGCGTCAAAGAACAAGTGCAAAAGTTCGGCGGCGAAGTGCAAATTTACAACGCCGACAACGACTTGACGAAAATGGCCTCATACGTAGAAACGGCCATCACGCAAAACGTTGATGCCATTCTGCTTGATCACGGCCGCGCTGATGCGCTCGAAGGCCCGGTGAAAAAAGCGGTTGAAAAAGGCATCCCGGTCGTCGCCTTTGACAACGATTTGAACGTTCCCGGCGTCACCGTCATCGACCAAGACGACTACAGCCTCGCCTGGAAAACGTTAAAAACACTCGCCGAAGATTTAAATGGAGAGGGCAACATCGTCACGATTTGGGTCGGCGGTTTTACTCCAATGGAGCGGCGCCACGTCATTTATGAGGCGTTCAAAAAACGCTATCCGAACATAAAAGAAGTCGCCAAGTTCGGTACGGCGAGCGCCAACACGGCTTTGGACACGCAAACGCAAATGGAGGCCATTTTGAAAAAATATCCGAACAAAGGCGACATTGACGCCGTCTTCGCAACTTGGGACGAGTTCGCCAAAGGAGCGACGCGCGCCATCGAGCAAGCCGGGCGTACGGAAATCAAAGTATACGGCATCGATTTGAGTGACGAAGACTTGCAAATGATCCAAAAACCGAACAGTCCGTGGGTGGCGACGACGGCGACGGATCCGGCGGAAGTCGGCCGCGTTCAAGTTCGCTTCGCCTATCAAAAAATTGCTGGTGAAAAAACGCCGAACATTTACTCGCTCGAGCCGCATTTAGTGAAACGGTCTGACCTGCCGGACAAACAAGTATCGATGAGCGATCTCTCGCAATACATCCCGGGCTGGGGGCAATCGAACGTCGCCATCTCGCCGTGGATGAAAACGCTGGAAGCTCAGGTGAACAAAAAATGAACGGGTTGTCAATGCGGGGCATGGAAAAATCGTTTGGCGCCGTGCGCGTGCTTGACGGCGTGGACTTCGACGTCCGTCCGGGCGAAGTCCACGCCCTTTTAGGCATGAACGGCGCCGGCAAAAGCACGCTCATGAACATTTTGGCCGGCGCCATTCCTCCCGACGCCGGCACGATCACGATCGATGGCGTCAACTGCACCTTTTCGTCGCCGCTTGACGCGAAACGAGCCGGCATCGGCTTCGTCGTCCAAGAGGTCGACACGGCGCTTTTCCCAGGATTGCCCGTTTACGAAAACTTGGCGGCTGACGAGCTCGCTGATGTGAAAAACCGGCCGATCCGCTCGCTGCGCCAAGAAAAAGAGCGGGCCGCCGCTCTGCTTCGCCGCGTCGGCCTTTCCATCCCGCCGACGAAGCTCGTGCGCGACTGCTCGCTCCATGAAAAACAGCTGATCGTGCTCGCCAAAGTGTTGTCATCGAATGCGCGCTACATCATTTTGGACGAACCGACCGCCGCCTTGAGCGAAGCCGAAACGAAGCGGCTGTTTGCCATCATCACGGAACTGAAACAGCAAGGCGTCGGCTTTATTTACATCTCTCATAAACTGAAAGAAGTGCAGGAAATCGCCGACCGGCTGACGATTTTGCGCGACGGCCGCGTCGTCTACCATGGTTCCGCCCGCGGTTTGCCGCTTGAAGACATCGTCCTTCATATGACCGGAACAAGGCGAGCCGCCGCCATGAAACAAACGCGCGCGCATGGAAGCGACATCGCCTTTGCCGTCCGTGGGATCACGATCGAAAAAACCGGCACGACGGTCGATCTTTACGCCCATCGCGGCGAAATCGTCGGCATCGCCGGCTTGGTTGGCGCCGGCAAAACGGAGCTCGCTGAAAGCCTCATCGCCCACCGGAAGACGTCTGGCGAATGGCAACTTGACGGCCGGCGCTATACATTTTCATCGCCGCATGAAGCGATTGCCGCCGGCCTTTGTCTTATTCCGGAAGAACGGCGCAAACAAGGGCTGTTCTTGCCCGAGTCAGTGAAAACCAACATCACCGTCCGCCTCCTTTCCCGGCTGTCGCGCTGGCAATGGATCAGCCGGAGGAAGGAAACGGACGCCGCCGACGAACTTGTCCGCTCGCTCGGCATCCATCCGCCGTCGCCTTCGACCGCTGTCCGCCACTTAAGCGGCGGCAACCAGCAGAAAGTCGTCATCGGCAAATGGCTGAACACAAACGCGCGTGTTTTTCTATTCGACGAGCCCACGAAAGGAATCGATGTCCACGCCAAACAAGAGGTGTTTTCCATCATCCGTGCTCTCGCCGATGAAGGAAAAACAGTACTATATTTTTCGAGTGAATTTCACGAGCTTCTTGAGGTGTGCGACACCATCTACATCATGGCTGACGGCCGGCTGCTCACCCGCCTGCCGGCCGCAGAACTAACCTATGAACAGCTTGTGTACTATTGCAGCGGAGGTGAGATCGATGAGCCAGCCAGCCGTTTCCACAGCGCCGTCGAAAAAAACGGCGCCGTTCATTCTTGAATTTTTGTATAAACATGGCACACTGCTTGCCATTTTGGCTGTAATCGCCTATTTTGGCCTGACACAAGACCGGTTTTTCACCTATGAAAACTTCAGCGACATTTTGCGTTCCATTTCCATCGTCACCTTGGTGGCCATTGGCATTACATTTTCGCTCATCGTCGACGGCTTCGATTTGTCGGTCGGTTCGACAGTGAGCTTGGCGACGATTGCCAGTGCGGCGGCGCTTGTCTTGCATCGCCAAGAAATTTTCGTCACCTTGCTCGTGCCGCTGTTGCTCGGCGTCGCCGTCGGGCTGCTTAATTCGTTGTTGATCGTCAAATTCAAACTGCCCGATTTGCTCGCCACGTTGGCGACGATGTACGCGATCAACGGCGTGCAGCTTACGTATACAAAAGGATTTTCGATTTATAACGACATGCCGCTGCCTGATGGCGGCACGGCGCCGGGCAAATTTATTCCTTCCTTTTTATTTATCGGCCAAGGGGAGCTGTTTGGCGTGCCGTTTTCGGTCTTGCTCATGCTCGTTGTCGTCATGGCCGCCCACTTGTTTTTAACATACACCAAACCTGGCCGTCTCTTTTATTTAACGGGTGAAAACCGGGAAGCGGCACGGCTCTCCGGCATCCCGGTCAACCGTTACCGGACGTATGCGTACGTCATCAGCGGCTTTTTCGCCGCCTTGGGGGGCATCGTGCTCGCCTCGCGCATCGGCACCGGGCAAGTGTCGGCCGGCGCTTCGTTTTTGATGGACGGCGTCGCCGCCGCCTACATCGGCTTTTCTGTCTTCGGCGCCGGCAAGCCGAACGTCATCGGCACCCTGTTCGGTTCGATTTTGATGGGCGTGTTGTTGAACGGCTTGACGATGATGAACGTCCCGTATTACGCCCAAGACATTATTAAAGGCGCCATTTTAGTCGGCGCCCTCGCGTTGTCGCATTGGCAAAAAAAATAATGTCCCGTTCCCTGCCCCCATGGATTCGCGTCATGGGGGCGGGCGCCATTTTGGGAGGCATACACACCCACCGATCAGCTGAAGCGCGATTGATAGCGCCGCTCCAACTCCAGCAGCTTTGCTTTTACATCGGTTCGGCTTCCGGCGTAGCCGACGAGGGCGCCGTTTTTGCCGACAATGCGATGGCACGGGACGATGATGGCGAGCTCATTCGCCCGGTTCGCCTGGCCGACGGCGCGGACCGCCTTCGGGCGGCCGATTTGCGCAACGATGTCAGCGTATGTCGCCGTCTCGCCGTATGGGATGCGGCAAAGCGCCGCCCACACTTCTTCTTGGAAGGGCGTCCCTTTCCATTTCAGCGGCAAATCAAACGTCCGGCGGCGGCCGTGAAAGTACTCATCCAACTGTCGAAGCGCGCGTTCAAGCAACGGCGACCGGCTTTGGACAACCGGATGCCCGCCCGCAAACGCGCGCCATTCTTCCGGAAACAGTTCAACTTTCATGATCGCTTCGCCGTCGGAAGCGATGTATAGATCGCCAAGCAGCTCCGACCGGTATACGGCATATTCAATCGCCATCGTCGTCTTCCCTCTCTGTCCGCTCAATCGGCAGCGTAATATGAAACGTCGTGCCGACCCCGACTTCGCTTTCCACGTCAATTTTCCCTTGGTGCTCTTCTATGATTTTATAGCTGACCATCAAGCCGAGTCCGGTGCCGCGCTCTTTCGTCGTATAAAACGGCTCGCCGAGTTTTTTGATTTTATCTTTCGGAATGCCGCAGCCTTGGTCAGTGATGGAAATGCGAACATTTTTGCCCATGCGGGCGATCCGCACCGTGATGTCCCCGCCTTTTGGCATCACTTCAATGGCGTTTTTCAAAATGTTGATAAACACCTGCTTCAGCTGATTCGGCTCGCAATACACCGGCGGCAGCCCGCGGTCGAAATCGGCAATGATTTGCACGTTATGCATCATCGCCTGGGCGCTGATCAAATCGATCGTATCCTGCATGATTTTGCAAATGTCGTTTTGCTTGTATTGCACCGCCTGCGGTTTGGCCAAAACGAGAAACTCGGTGATGATCGATTCGATCCGCTTCAATTCCGACATAATGACATTAAAATACATCGAATAATCGCCGTCAATGCTTCCTTGCAGCAGCTGGATGAACCCTTTTAACGCCGTCATCGGGTTGCGGATTTCGTGGGCGATGCCGGCAGCGAGCTCGCCGACGACATTGAGCGTATCCGATTTGCGCAGCTGCAGCTCCATCTCCTTCCGCTCGGTCACATCGCGAAACGTCATCATTCCAACGCCGGGAATGACTTCTTTTTTCAACGAAAACTCGATGATTCGCCCCTTTGTCTCATCGGAAAACTCGACTTCGCCGCTCGCCTCGCCAGCGCGCTGACACTCAGCCATCAGCTTATTCAACTGGCGGCGCGCCCGGTCCGGAAGAAGTTCGCCGACCTTCCGGCCAAGAAGCGCCTCCTTTTCAGCAGAAAAAATGCCGCAGGCGATTGGATTGGCGTCAATGATGCGATGCTGCTCATCCCAAAGCAAAATGCCGTCCATCGAGTGATCGAAAATGCTGCGGAATTTTTGTTCGCTTTCCCGCAGTTCGCGCTCGATTTTCCGCCGCTCGCTCACGTTGCGGAAAATGGTCAAATGGTAGCCGTCAATCGCCCCTTTTTTCATCGTAAACTCAAGCTGTTTCTGTTCGCCGTTTGGCATATGGAACGTCAGCTCATCGCGAATTTCCCCTTTTTGGCGGAACTCGCTGAAAATCCGCTTCACCTTTTCATCCCCATATTCCACAAAATCGAGCAAATTGCGGCGCACAAGCAAATTCAAAGGCAGCTCAAACGTCCGGCTCGCGGCCGGATTGGCGTTCAATATGTAGCCAAAATCATCCCAAATGAGAATCGCCTCATGCGCCTGCTCGAAAATGGCCCGAAACCGCTCTTCGCTTTTTTGTAGCTTGATTTCCATATTTTTCCTCTCGGTCACGTCGCGCATAATGGCCATGTAAAAGCCGCTGTAGACGTTCGACGTCGCCGTCAGTTCAAACATTTTCACCGTTCCGTCCGGGCGGACAAGCGACAACTCGCCTTTGGCCGTTCCCTTTTCTTTCACTTCCGCGAGCAGCCGTGCGAACTCATTGGCGCATTCGCGGGCGACGAACTGCTGAAACGACAAATTGAGCAGTTTTCCTTTTTCCAAGTTCAAGCTCATCGAAAACGCCGGATTGACATCGATAAACCGCCCAAATTCATCGAAAATGACGATGCCGTCGACGGCGCGGTTGAATACGTCGCGAAACAAAAACTCATGAATGATTCGTTCGCGCTCAAGCGCCTTATGAGCCGAAACGTCGCGCATCATCACGAGGTCAAATTCATGAAACACGTCTTTTTTTATCGAAAATTCGATATGCTTCACCTTGCCGTCCGGCAGCTTAATGAGCAGCTCGTCGCTGAACGAGCCGAACTTTTGCAGCATCGACTGCTGAAACAGCAAAATATCCGGCGGCACGAGTTCGAGGAACGAAGAGAACGAACGGCCGATCAAGTCAAACTTATCCATCTCAAACAGCTTGCACGCCGCTTCGTTCACATCGACAAATTCACCGTTTTTATTTAAAATCACGATCGCATCGAGCGACCGCTCAAAAATGATCGAATAACTGTTCAACCGCTCTTTTAACCGCCGATTTTCCTCTTCAAGCGACCGCACATCCGGCGATGCATTTTGTTCTTCCCGCGGAGAAAGGCTTTGGGCCATATCCATCTCTCCTTGTCTATTCAAACCATTCAACGAAATATATATTCGATGTGGAAAAATTTACTCCTCCCTTCGCTCATGAAGATTTTGCGAATTCTTTTCTCCACCGTTCGACAAGTTTTTCTTCTTTTTCGTTTGGTTAAACTGCGTTATAATGAGAGGTTAGTACGCTAATCAAAGGGGTTTTGCTTCTATGAATATTGTCTGCACGACATTGAACGCCAAATACATTCATATGAACCTCGCCATCCGCTATTTAAAAGCATACGCAATGCCGGAGTTTGACGTCAAGCTCGTTGAGTATACGATCAAAGACCCGGCGCTGAACATCGTCGCCGATTTGTACCAGCGCCGGCCGGATGTCATCGGCTTCAGCTGCTACATTTGGAACATTGAAGAGACGATCAAAGTCGCCAAAATGTTAAAAAAAGCAGCGCCGAATATGGTCATTGTCGCCGGCGGCCCGGAAGTGTCGTACGATGTGCGCGAATGGATGGAGCGGGTGCCGGAGTTTGACTTTATCGTCGTCGGCGAAGGAGAGGAAACGTTTAAACAGCTGCTTTTCGCTTTAGACGGCCATGGAGACGTCCGTGATATCGCCGGTCTCGCGTTTCGCGACGGGGGCCGCATTGTCATCAATCCGCAGCGAAACAAAGTCCGCCTTGCCGACATGCCGTCGCCGTTTCGCTTTCCGGAAGACATTCCCCATCTTCCGAACCGGGTCGTGTATGTTGAAACGAGCCGCGGCTGCCCGTTCAGCTGCCAATTTTGCCTGTCCTCGATCGAAGTCGGCGTCCGCTACTTTGACCGCGAAAAAATCAAAGACGACTTGCGCTACTTAATGCGGCACGGGGCGCGGACGATCAAGTTCGTCGACCGGACGTTCAACATCAGCCGCAGCTATGCCATGGACATGTTCCGCTTTTTGATTGACGAACATGTACCAGGAACGGTCTTTCAGTTTGAAATTACCGCCGACATTATGCGTCCCGAGGTGATCGAGTTTTTAAACCGCGAAGCGCCGCCCGGCCTGTTCCGCTTTGAAATCGGCGTCCAGTCGACGAACGACGAAGTGAATCGGCTCATTATGCGCAAACAAAACTTCGCCAAACTTTCGCGAACGGTAACGATGATTAAAGAGGGCGGGAAAATCGCCCAACATTTGGATTTGATCGCCGGTCTTCCCGAAGAAGACTACAACTCGTTCCGAAAGACGTTTAACGACGTATTCGCCCTCCGTCCGGAAGAACTGCAGCTTGGCTTTTTGAAACTGCTGCGCGGCACTGGGTTGCGCCTGCGCGCCGAGGAGTACGGCTATGTGTATATGGACCATGCGCCATACGAAGTGCTCGCCAACAACGTCTTGTCGTTTGATGACGTCATCCGCATCAAGCAAGTGGAAGACGTGCTTGAAAAATATTGGAACGCCCATCGAATGGACGAAACGATCGAGTACTTGGTGACCGATGTGTTCCCGTCGCCGTTTGACTTTTTCCAGCAGTTTGGCACGTATTGGGATGAGCGCGGCTGGGCGCGCATCGGCCACCAACTGGAAGACTTGTTCCGCCGCCTGCATGAATTTTTGCGCACAGCCGTCCCGGACGCGCTGCCGGTCGCCGAGTCGCTCATGAAATACGATTACTTGCGCAATCAAAAATATAAGCCGCGCAAACCGTGGTGGAATGAGAAAACGGACAAAACGGCGCGCACGGCCGTCTACCGTGCGCTGCTCGAACGGCCCGAGGCGCTCGGAGCGGATTTTGCCGCCCTTGGGCTCGGGGAAAAGGAATTGTTTAAACATACGGTCGTGGAAATCGTGCCGGTTGATGTCGGCCGCTATATCGCCGCGAAGCAGCTCTCGTTTGCGCCAACCGTCATCGTCGCCTATTTTGATCCGTCCGGCACCGGCGCAACGCTGTTTTCCGCGCCGCTGTCCGCCTTGTCCGCTTCGGCATCCGCCTAACGGCCAAACGCCGGAGGCACGGCTTTTTTGTGCACCACGCGAAAAAGCAGGGAGCGTTATCCCTGCTTTTTTCGTTTCTTTTCATTTTCTTTCGCCCGTTTTTGTTCCTCCATGATCCAAAGCGGCTCGTGGGCAGCGAAATCGCCCCATTCAAACGCCATTTCTTCATTCGTTCGAGCGGGCCGCTTCTTATGCTCTTTACCCATCGCCGCCTCCTTGTCTCCCTTTTTTCGAATTGCGGTTCGCGCCGCGGATCATGTCCTCCTCGCCGGCATATTGTGCCGCAAATTCGGTATCCGGCAAACTTTCCGTTGGCGTTTTATTGTTGTTTTTCGCTGCGTCAAATTTCACTTTTCGCTTCATCATCGTTTCGTCTCCTCCTCATCAACCGTTTTCCGCTCATAAGCGACAAGCACAATTTCTTCTCCTGTTTCTTCACGCAGCCGCTGTTCGAGTTGCTGGAGCTGGCGGATCGTCCCGTCATGGAGACGGGCGACCGGGAACGCTACATTGTTCACCCGCATCCTCCTTCCCACATTTTTTCTTATCGTGTCTCGGCCGCACTGCCTTTATGCATCGCTAGAACGTTACGGCTTGAGCACGACTTTAATACAGCCGTCTTTCTTTTCGTCGAAAATTTCGTATGCGTATTGCGCCTCATCAAGCGGCAGGCGATGGGTAATGATATCGGTCGGATCGAACTTCCCTTCCACGATCCACTCGTATAACGTCGGAATGTAATGAATGACCGGCGCCTGCCCCATTTTCAGCGTAATGTTGCGTGAGAACAAATCGCCGAGCGGAAACTGGTTGTAGCGGGCGCCATATACCCCGACGAGCTGGATCGTTCCGCCTTTGCGCACCGCCTGCGAAGCGATGACGATCGCCCCCATCGCCCCGCCTTGCAGCTTCAGCGCTGAGCCAATAAGCTCAAGCGGCGTCATCTTTCCGTCGAGCCCGACACAATCGATGACGACATCGGCCCCGCCTCCGGTCATTTCTTTAATATATTCTCCGACATTCTCGTATTCAGTGAAATTTAACGTTTCGACTTTGTTCGTCTTTTTCGCATGTTCGATCCGATAATCGATGTAATCAACGGCGATGACGCGTTTCGCCCCTTTCATCCAGGCAAACTTTTGCGTCAGCAGCCCAACTGGCCCGCAGCCGAGCACGACAACAGTGTCGCCATCTTTTACCCCTGCCTCATCAACGCCCCAAAACGCGGTCGGGATGATGTCCGACAAAAACAGCAATTTTTCATCTTCCAACTCACAGTTTTCCGGGACGACAAACGGAGTGAAGTTGGCAAACGGAACGCGCAAATATTCAGCCTGCCCGCCCGGGTAGCCGCCAAACGTCTCGGAATAGCCGAAATACCCCCCCGATTCGCCGTTTGGGTTCGACGCATCGCATTGGCTTTCGAGCCCGTGCTGGCAATACCAGCATTGCCCGCAGGCGATCGTAAACGGCACGATGACCCGGTCGCCTTTTTTCACTTTCGTCACCGCCGGGCCGACTTCCTCGACAATGCCCATCGGTTCATGGCCGATAATGAAATCTTCCGGCATGTTCGGGACCATGCCGTGCACGAGATGAAGATCAGAGCCGCAAATGGCGGTGCTTGTGATTTTTACAATAATATCATCATCCTTCAAAATTTTCGGATCTGGCATTTGTTTCACCGCGACATCTTTAATGCCTTGATATGTCACCGCTTTCATTTTCTTTCCCTCCGTCCATTTCTGGATGTATGAGCCAAAAGGCAAGCCCTCCGCCGACGAGCGCCAGCGCACTAAGCAAGAAAAGGAGCGGGGCGACACCGCTGCTCATGAGCCACGCCGCCAACGGCGGACCGACGGCCACCCCCGCCCCACCCGCCTTCCCTCCTGACTCGGCAGCCGCATCGTCCATTCCATGGCTCCGATTCCTTTCCTCGCAGAGTTGGTATTTCACCTATATGATGCTCATTTTTTCAACGCCTATGCCGCATGAAAAAAGGCTGTTCGCCAAGGTCGGAAAGACCTTGGCAAACAGCCTTATCACAGCCCTTCTTCCGTTCTCAACGCGCAGACAGAAACAAATCACCTTTATTTCCCGCCCGTAAACGAAATTCCTTTAATGAAATAGCGATTGAAAAACGTATAAATGACCAACACCGGCAAGGTAAACACCATTGAAGCGGCCATGATGTAGTTCCAATAGCTGATATATTGTCCTTTGAAGCTGTTCAGGCCCAGCGGCAAGGTAAACAATTGCGGATCTGACAAAATAATGAGTGGGCGCATGAAATCGTTCCACGAACCCATGAAGACGAAAATGGCCTGAGCCGCCAGAGCCGGACGGGCGAGCGGCAGGACGATCCGGGATCGAAAACGTTTGCAATCTTTTTTTGTGATAAACTCTCCCTTTAATTCCCACCTATACCCCACCAACAGTTTGCTTATACTAATGATGCCACATCGAAACATGACGAAGGAGGCAAAAAGAATGGCACGTGGAAGCAACAAACTGCTTGTTCCAGGCATTGAACAAGCATTGGAACAAATTAAATACGAAATCGCCCAAGAGTTTGGCGTGCAGCTCGGGGCTGGCACTGTTTCGCGCGCCAACGGCTCCGTCGGCGGGGAAATTACGAAACGGCTCGTCGCCCAAGCGCAAAGCGAGCTGGCAGGACGGAGAACAGAATAAAGCCGAGCGTGATCACTCGGCTTTTTTCGTTTTGGAATCGATGATTGTCGGTTGGCGGTGGACATTCGCCGGATCGCGGCGATCTTTCTTGTTGCTGCGGTCGTGCCGGCCATCCGCTGCCTTTTTCTCTACATAATGACCGCCCGGCCGCGACGGACGGGCGTTCCCATGGTTTTTCCCTTTCGGAGAAATCTCTTTGTCCGACGGGGGACTTTCTTTATTTGAATCGGTGTTTTTTCGCTCGTGCAACGGCTGTTTTTCTTTTTTCTGCTGCTTTGGTTTCTGTTCGCCATGCTTTTGTTTCATTTGCGCCGGCTGCTCTAGTTTTTGCCCTTTTACTGGTGATGGTTTCTTTTCCTTCTTTCCGCTTTGTCCTTTCTCTTTGTCCGGCTTGGTGGATGTGGACGAGGCCGGTTTTGCTTTTTTCTCGATCTGCAACAGTTTTCCGGTCGTCATTCCTTGCTCAGCTGCCCGGCTGCGCACTTCCATTGTGCTGTTTGCCGTTTTGATAACGATCCGGTCGTCCGCCACCGACCGCTCGATTTCAGCAAGCTCAGCGGACAGCTTCCGCGCCGAGGAGGCGTTACGCTCTTTTTCCACCGTTGTAATGAGCACTTCGCCGCCTTCCTTTAAATAGCCCTTTTTTTCGCTTAATACAATAATTTGTTCCGCCACCGCAGAAAACGGTTTATTTTTCCATGCAGGGAGCGCGGCGAGCACGTTTTTTCCTTCTTCATTATACGCCTTTAACGTCAATACGTGCAGATCATCGTCGACCCCCGCTTCAATGCTCGGATTAATGTCGATCGACATATATGCGTACACCGCGCCGGAAGGCCACTGAATCCAAGTGGTGACAAGCAGTACGGCCGCTGCCAAAGCGCTCACCAATGCATATCGAAACGAACGACGGTGAAATGGAAAGGTTTTTTTTACTGCACCTGCTTCAATCTCTTCTCCAACTTCATACTCCCCTTCCTTTTTCACCCGGAGAAATTCCCCCTCGGTCGTCAATACGGTGACAAACTTCCTCGTTCGTCCATATCATCATTTTCCTGTCTATGATGGAGTAGATTGTTTCGTTGCCATTCGCATGTAACCGAACGAAAAAGAGGCTTTCCCACCTCTCGGTTCAGGAAAGCCTCTTCTTTTTCAGTTGGCCAATTAACCGACTTTTTCTTCACTTTTAGCTATTTCGTTAAGCGCGCTATGCTTGCGGCCGTAGACAAAGTAAATGACCAAACCAATCAGCAGCCACGAGATAAAACCGATCCATGTCGTCATCGGGAGCTGAAGAACTAAGTAGCCGCAGAACAAGACGGCTAAAATCGGGATGACCGGAACGAACGGGACGCGGAACGCCCGCTTTAAGTCCGGCTGCGTTTTGCGCAGCACAAGAACGCCAATTGAAACGGTAATAAAGGCAAAGAGTGTGCCAATGTTCGTCAGTTCCGCCAATTTGTTGAGCGGGATGATGCCGGCGAATACCGCTACAGCCGCTCCCGTCAGCCACGTATTGACATACGGCACTTGGCGCGTCGGGCTGATGCGAGCAAACACTTTCGGCAGCAAACCGTCGCGGCTGATGGCGTAGAAGAGACGCGTCTGCCCATACATCATCACAAGGAGCACGGTCGTAATGCCGGCGATCGCCCCGAGCGAAATAAAGCCGGCGACCCAGTCTTGATTGATATAGTTTAACGCGAACGCCACCGGGTTTTTTACGTTCAATTGATCGTACGGAACGATGCCCGTCAGCACGAGCGAAACAGCGATGTACAATAACGTGCAGACAAGCAACGACACGATGATGCCAATTGGCATATTGCGTTGCGGGTTGCGCACTTCTTCCGCCGCGGTCGACACCGCATCAAACCCGATGTAAGCGAAAAACACTGTTGCAGCGCCGGTCGCAACACCTGCAAATCCATATGGCATAAACGGCGTCCAGTTTTCCGGCTTGACATACCAAACGCCAACCGCCAAGAAAAGCAAGATGACAGCCACTTTAATAAAAACCACGACCGTATTGAAACGGGCCGATTTTTTCGCACCCATGTTCAGTAAAAACGTAATGAACAAAATAATGAGAATAGCCGGCAAATCGATGATTGTGCCTTTCTCCGGGTTATATGCGCTCGTGAGCGCCTTCGGCAGCTCAATGCCAAACCCAGCGAGCAGGCCTTGGAAATAGCCGGACCAGCCGGCGGCGACCGCTGATGAAGCGACCCCATATTCCAAAATCAAGTCCCAACCTAAAATCCAAGCGAACAGTTCACCAAATGTGGCATAGCTATATGTGTACGCGCTTCCCGACACCGGTACGGTCGAAGCAAACTCAGCGTAACAAAGCGCCGCAAACACACACGCCAAGGCAGATAAAATAAACGAGAGAACGAGCGCCGGACCGGCATGCTCTGCCGCAGCCACCCCGGTCAGGACGAAAATGCCCGTCCCGATAATGGCACCGATGCCGAGCATCGTTAAGTCGAATGCCCCTAACTCTTTCCGCAGCGAGGCTCCTTTCGCCCCCGATTCGTTTAAAAGCGCCTGAATCGGTTTTTTACGAAACAAATTCATCGGATGTCTCCCCTTGTTGTTTTTTGTAGAAAATTGTCGAATTTGATCGACAGGCACAGTGAGCATTTTACATGATCTTTGTTTTTTTGTAAAGTGCGAAAATAAGAAAAACAGCAAAAAATTTTCTCCGTTTTATGCGGCAAAGCAAAAAATAGTTTTTAAAAATAACAAAAAACATCAATTTACAAATTTTTCAGATAAATATATAATGAATATGTGACAAATTTGTGACAGAAAGGAGGATGGTTCTTCCGATCATCGTCATGCATCGATATCTCATTTTGAAAACGCTTAAATTCAAATCAAGGAGGGATTTTCATGGCCGTCAAAAAGCAGTCGTTTTCCGATCCGGTCGGCGCTAATTACGAAGCGATCGCCCAATCAGCTTCATTTCGCGCCCTCATCCAAGCGAAGAAACGCTTTATCGTTCCGGCGACCGTCTTTTTCTTCGTTTTTTACTTCACCCTTCCGGTATTAACGTCGTACTCGAAAGCACTCAATGCGCCGGCGATCGGGCCGGTCAGCTGGGCTTGGCTGTTTGCCTTTGCGCAATTTATCATGACATGGGCCTTATGCATCCTTTATTCGAAACGCGCAGCACAATTTGATGCCATCGTCGAGCAAGTGAAGCAAGAAGCGAAGGAAGGAGGAAACGCTTAATGAACGGATTAGCCTTTTTCCTCTTCCTCGTCATCGTCGCCTTGACGCTCGTCATTACGTACTACGCCTCCAAGCGCACGAAAACAACGAGCGAATTTTACACCGCTGACAGCAGCCTCACCGGCTGGCAAAACGGGCTCGCCATCGCCGGCGACTATATGTCCGCCGCCTCTTTTCTCGGCATTGCCGGCATGATCGCCCTGGCTGGATTTGACGGCTTCTTTTACAGCATCGGCTTCCTTGTCGCTTATCTTGTCGTCTTGTACATCGTTGCCGAGCCGCTTCGCAATCTTGGCAAGTACACGATGGCCGACATGATCGCCGCCCGTTTTGATGATAAAAAAGTGCGCGGCGTCGCGGCGTTAAATACGATCGCCATCTCGATCTTCTATATGATCGCCCAGCTTGTCGGCGCCGGCGGCCTCATCAAGCTTCTGTTAGGCTTAGACTACGTTTATTCTGTCTTGATCGTCGGCATTTTAATGACCGTGTATGTCGTGTTCGGCGGCATGACGGCCACGAGCTGGGTGCAAATCGTCAAAGCCGTCTTATTGATGGTCGGTACGTTTATCATTTCCATCATCGTCTTTGCCAAATTCGACTTCAGCATCGCCAAAATGTTCCATGAAGTCAAAACCGCGACACCGCTTGGCGAAGCGTTTTTAAACCCGGGCAACAAGTTTAAAGACCCGCTCGATACGATTTCATTAAACTTGGCGCTCGTGTTGGGGACGGCCGGGCTGCCGCATATTTTGATCCGCTTCTTTACGGTCAAAGACGCGCCGACCGCGCGCAAATCGGTCGTGTATGCGACATGGATCATTGGGCTTTTCTACGTCATGACGATCTTTTTAGGGTTTGGCGCCGCCGCGTTCGTCGGCTATGACAAAATCGTCGCCGCCAACCCGGCCGGCAATATGGCCGCCCCGCTGTTGGCCGAAGCGCTTGGTGGAGATTTCTTATTTGCTTTTGTTGCCGCGGTTGCCTTTGCCACGATTTTGGCGGTTGTCGCCGGGCTTGTGTTGTCAGCGGCCTCGGCGTTTGCCCACGACTTTTACAGCCATATTTTGCGGCGCGGTCAGCCGACGGAAAAAGAACAAATGCTCGCCGCCCGCTGGGCATCGGTCGGCGTCTCGGTGTTGTCGATTTTGTTAGCGCTGTTTGCCCAAAAAATGAACGTTGCCTTCCTTGTGTCGCTCGCCTTTGCCGTCGCTGCAAGCGCCAACTTGCCGACGATCGTCTTTACGATCTTCTGGCGTCGCTTTAATACGACAGGAGCCATTACTGGCATGCTCGTTGGCTTGATCAGCGCCTTGGTGCTCGTCTTCTTCAGCCCGAACGTCTGGTCGCCGCAGCCAGGAGCCGCCATTTTCGTCGGCGAACCGCTCTTTAAGCTCGCCAACCCAGGCATCATCTCGATTCCGCTCGGTTTTATCGGCGCCATCATCGGAACGCTCGTCTCGTCGAAAAAAGCGGATGAAAAGAAATATACGGAAATTGTCGTCAAGGCGAATACTGGGATCGGACGCGTGTAACACAACGAAGAAGGGGCTGATCCAAAACGCGAATGCGTTTTGGGTCAGCCCCAAATTGGCGTTACAACAGTTTGTATAGGTAATATTCATTGACAAATTCTCCGCCCACTCTTAATGATTGAACCCTCTCGCCTTCTAATACGAACCCCATCTTCCTATATAAGTTGAACGCCTTATCGTTCCCTTTCATGACCGTAAGTCCTAATCTCAAAATTCCAACTTCCTTTGCCCACTCAAACGCTTTGTTGAATAGTTTCGTGGCAATGCCCTGTCCTTGATAGTCTTCAAGAACTCCCAAAACAACATTGGCAGAATGTCGATTTCGTTTTACATCGCCTCCTATGACAGCAAGGAACCCGACAAGCTTGTTTTCCGTTTCAGCAACAAAGATCATTTTATTCGGCTCAGACAACATTCTTTCAATCGATTTACTTTGTTGCTCAACCGTTGTTTGCCGTTCGCCAGGCTCAAATAACATAAAACCAGATTCATCAATTTTTTTGCACAACTCCAAGAAATTTTCCGCATCGCGAACTTCAATCGGTCTTATCATCATTTTTTCTTTCTCCCTTTATCATCCTTTATGCCGTCGCCGTACGATGAAACACCTTCGCAAACTGCGTATACCGCTCGACTTGGCGGCGGTCGACATCATAGCCGATGCCAGGGGCGTCCGGCACGCGGATCAAGCCGCCTTGCACCTCGACTTCCGGTGTGATAATATCCCGCTCCCAATAATGGGACGACGCGGCGGTATCGCCGGGAAGGGTAAAGTTTTCTAATGTCGTGATGGCGATATTGTGGGCACGCCCAACGCCCGCTTCGAGCATCCCCCCGCACCACACCGGCACGCTGCGCTCAGCACAAAGATCGTGGATGCGCTTCGCCTCCCAAAGCCCACCGACGCGCCCGATTTTGATGTTGATGATGCGGCAGCTGCCAAGGTCAAGCGCCTTGCGCGCATCGTCATAGGAACGAATGCTTTCATCAAGGCAAATCGGCGTCTGAAGAAGCGACTGCAGCCGGGCATGATCGACAAGATCGTCAGCGGCGAGCGGCTGTTCGATCATCATCAGCCCAAACTCATCGAGCGCCTGAAGCCGCTTGGCGTCAGCGAGCGTATACGCCGAATTGGCATCCGCCATGAGCGGCACGTCGGGAAACGCGCGCCGCACGTCGCGGATGACATCAACGTCCCAGCCCGGCTTGATTTTCACCTTGATCCGCCGGTACCCTTGCGCCACATACCGCTCAATCACCTGGAGCAGATCGGCAACCGTCGGCTGGATGCCGATGCTGACGCCGACTTCAATGTCCTTTTTCGTTCCTCCGAGAGCTTGAGAAAGCGGGACGCCGAGCCGCTTGGCGTACAAATCCCATACCGCCCCTTCAAGCGCCGCTTTTGCCATGTTGTTTTGGCGGATGGCGGCAAATCGCTCTGGCAATTCCGCTGGATGCCTAAGCGGCTCCGAAAACAAGAGCGGCACGAGAAACTCTTCAAGCATATGCCAGTTCGTTTTCACCGTTTCCTCGCTGTACCACGGGGCGGAAAATGCGACCGATTCACCCCAGCCGGAAACGCCGTCGCGATCGACAACTTCCACTAAAATCAACTCTTTCCTTTGAAACGTGCCGAAGCTCGTCGTAAACGGCGCCTTCAACTCCATTTGCAAATGGCGCAATATGACGTACTCGATGTTGATCGTCATTCTTCTTCCCCTTTCTGCTGCCATCGTTCACTCCGCCGCTTCCATATGTAATAAAGCACCCCTTCCTCCAGGCAGCGCCAAGCGCCGGCGGCAATCCATCCTTCCACAAGCAGCCGCTGAAACAAGGCGCGCGTCGCCAGCCGCCACTCAAGCGCCAGCGCGAAATCCCGCTCTTTCAGCTGCGGAAAGTCGAGCGGAACCGCAGCCAACAACAACGGCGCCGCTGTTTCATCGATGTCTCTCGGCACCGGCTGCAACAGACCGTCAGCCCTTTGCCCTGCCTCGAGCACCGTCAGACTTCTGGCCTTGAGAAGATCAGCTTTAGCCAAGCTCCGCTCCCCGGTCGGACGCTCATCAAGCCGCCATTCGACGATGAAGCGGTCAGACGGCAGTTGACCGTTCAACGCGTCATTCATTTCGCCGTAGCAGTTTTCCACATACTCGACGCCAACAGCCCCAAGCTTCGCCAAGTTCAAATAGCCGTTGCGGCTTTGCAGCGGATCATACGTCCAGCGGATGACTCGGTAGCCGCGCCGCCGCGCTTCTTCCGCCTGCTTCCTTTTCAGACGGCAGCCGATTCCTCGGTCGCGAAAGGAAGCATCAATCCCCATCATATGGGAACAAAGATACACTTCCCCGTTTCGAAACCCAGGGAAGCTATACACAAAGCCGACGAGTTTCCCGTCCATATACGCGCCGATCACAATGCCGCCGTTTTTTGCCGCCGTCAACGTTTGATGGAGCGGAACCGGCGCTGTTTTCCAAATCTCCTCCTCAAGCTTGGCCATCTCTTTCAACTGTTCGATCGTCTCAATGATTTGCAGTGACAGAGACACGCCCGTTCTCCCCCTGCAGCGCAAACGTCGCAAACGTATTGATGACCGTTCGCGCCAAAATTTCCACACCGGAAGGCAAATCATCGCGCCGGAACGTCATGTTCGGGTGATGGAGCCCCGGACGCAAGTCACAGCCTAACCCGAGCATCGTTGTCTTCAGCTCCGGTTTTTGAAAGGAATAAAAATGGAAATCCTCTCCTCCCGATGTCACAACCGGCGGAACGCATTTTTCCGTCCCCAAGGCCGCGATAATCGCCTCCTCCATCAGCCGCACCGCATCTGGATCAGGATGAGCGGCGACGATGCGCGTCCGTTCCACCAGTTCAATCTCCGCCCCATAAATGGCAGCGACCCCGTTGATCACATGACGCAGCCCTTCAACGAGCCGCTCCATCGCCTCGTTCGTTTGCGCCCGCAAATCAAGGGAGAATTCCGCGTAGTCCGGGATCGTGTTCGCATCTTTTTCACCGGCGTGAAACTTCGTCATTTTGATCGACGCTGGCACTTGTGGGTCGATATGAATTTTGCCGAGCTCCTGCACAATGGCGCTGCCAACTTCAATGACATTGACGCCTAAATGCGGCCGCGCCGCGTGCGCCGCCACACCGCGGATCCGCCCTTCGATGCATTGCGCCGCTCCGTGAATGATCGCTGGAGACGCATAACCGCCTTTTACCTCTTGAATTGGGCGCAAATGAACGCCGTACAAAAACGTTAGGCCATCAGCAGCTCCTTTTTCGATCATCTTCAGCGCCCCCGTGCCTTTTTCCTCAGCCGGCTGGAACAAAAACCGGAGCGTCCCCGGCGGCTCATAGCCGATGCGGCGAAGCAGCTTCGCCACCCCGAGCACGATCGTCATGTGGGCATCATGCCCGCACGCATGGTTCGGCTGCCAAACGCCGTTCACTTCTTGCCAAAGCGCATCCATATCGCTGCGCACCCCAACCGTAAACGGCCCGGCGCCGATTTCCGCCACCACACCCGGGCAATCGGCAAACGTCCGCACCCGATATCCTTCGCGCTCCAACTCTCGGCAGAGAAATTCAGTCGTTTGCCACTCTTCCCAGCTGATTTCTGGATGGCGGTGAAGGTGATCGAAAACCTCCCATAGCTCCGCTTTCATCTGCTCGATAATGTCTTTCATTCCGCTCTCCCCCGCTGTTTCAAAATCGATAGAAAAAACATCGTTATATTCATTATAATATTCAGACAAACAAATACAACGATAGGCAAATGATTGGAAAAAACAGACACGTGCCATTACGGGCGGCGCTTTACCAGCTGGTTGACGACCTCAGAAAAAATGAGCCCCATCGCAATCGCCCCGGAAATCATGAACGCTTTTGCCGCCAACGGAATCGCTGCATTGTAGTCGTTCATGACGACATGACGCATCGCTTCAAATGCCGTCCCACCTGGAACGAGCGGGAGAATGCCAGGAACAATAAAAATGGTTGCCGGCGCCCGATAGCGCCGAGCAAACGCATTGCTTAAAAAGGCGACGAAAAACGCGGCTATAAACGTCGCAATCACACTGTCTACGCTCGAACGTACAGCAAACGTATAGGCCGCCCATCCGCTCATCCCGACAAATCCGCTATGCGGCAACAGCCGCGGCGGAACATTAAAAATCATGCCAAACAACGTTGACGCCACAAAGCTAAGCAGCAACTGCATAACAATCATGACCTGTGCTCCCTATCATCGAATAGATAAAACAAAGGCGATGCCAGTGCCGATCGCAAACGCCGTCAAAAACGCCTCGGCCCCGCGCGACAATCCGGCGATGAGATGGCCGGCCATTAAGTCACGCACCGCGTTCGTAATGGCCAGCCCCGGCACGAGCGGCAACACCGAGCCAATCATCATGTTTCCTACGTCCCTGACAAATCCGGCACTTTCCATCAACAGCACGATCCCACCGGCGACAAAAGCGGCAAAAAATTCAGCGAAGAATCGGATTTTCACGAACCGATGCATCATTTCAAAACACCAAAACGCCATTCCACCAGAAAGAAGGGAAGGGAGAAAATGATTCATGCCGCCTAACAGCGAGGCAAAACAAGCGCTCGCCGCCGCTGCGGCAGCGGTTTGCTGCCAAAGCGGATAACCGAGTGGCAGCTGCTGAACGCGTTCCAGTTCTTTGCGCGCTCCGTCGAGCGACAGTTCGCCGCTGCTGATGCGGCGGGAAATGTGGTTGACAAGCGCCACCTTGGATAAATCGGTCGAACGCTCGGAAATGCGAATAAACCTTGTTACATTCGTTCCCTCAACGGAAAACATAATGCCCGTTGGGGTCACATAGCTGTGAGAGCGGGAAACACCGAACGAAGCGGCGATGCGCCCCATCGTATCTTCCACCCGGTACGTCTCCCCACCGCTTTCAAGCATCAATTTTCCCGCTAATAAACGAACATCAACAATGTCATCCACCCGCTCCGTCATGACCGGTTTGCTCCTTTCGTTTTCGCCCGGCATGGCATTGGCCATCCCGTTTTCCCCTGCCGGGCGCTCATCGCAAAAACAAACTCCTACCAAACAAATTGGCAGGAGCCGCCTCGGATATCGTCTTTGTCAAACTTGTTTCCATTATAGCAAACAAGCGGTTGACTGCCAAACCGTGAAGGAACTCTCACCATTTCCCTTTCTTTCCTATTTTTCTGTTTCTTTCGCCTGATTTTTCGCTCCCACAGTCGAAAAATAGCGCACCGGCGGAAGACGAGACAGCGGTTCAACAAAATGAACAAACGAACACCAGCACAAAAATAGAAACGAACTCGTCCCCCACGCAAGCGATCAAGATAGAAACAAAAGGGAATATGTACCATAAAACTGCTGCCAGCGCCAAAGCAAACGGTCAAAAACACCAAGCGGCGGTTGCTGTGAACAAACAAACAGAGTCTCGTGTCTCGGTTTCCCATTCACAACAACTGAAGCAGGCAGCTGCACCGCAAGTGAAAGCCGACCATCCGGCAGACCAAGGGAAACAGAACAAGCAAGAAAACAATAGAAAATGAGTTCCGAATGACATACTCCCGCCACCTGCGTATTATGAGTTCTTCATTTAACATAAATCAGCCAGAAGTCCCCCACCTCTACAGGTGGGGGTCTTGGCGTTTGGCCATGTGCAACGCCGCTCCCTTTTCCCTGTTTCTTCAGTTGCCCGTTTTGCTTTCGACCGCTTCTCTCCTTTACGCTCACGTCGAATGATGGCGGTTCTCCCGCTCCGAGATGATTTTCGAAATACGGACAAACCCCAACATACAGAGAATCGTGATCCCCCAACCAATGACTTCGCGAATGACAATCGCACGGTCAAACGCTTCGACGTCGTAGCGAACGATCAAGTACGCCTTAATCGCCGCCAACAGCCCGTCGCGCAAAGCAAAACCAACAGTGATCCATTGAAAAAGTGAAAAGACATCACGTTCCAAAAACCGTCTTTTCATGACCGAGCGCGGAGCCCCCTGCATTTCCACAAAATCAAGAGAAAAATAAAGCAACAACGGGCGCTTGACAACGACCGTCACCAAAAAAAAGACAGACAAAACAATCGAGTACCAGACGTCATTCCATAACATCTGCAACGCAGAGCCAGCGAATATGTTCAACAGCGTACTAACGGCCAGATTAACAATCAAAAACGTGCCGAACCATTGCACTTTGCGAATACGCCAATAGCGATAAACGGTATAAACCGCTCCCGGCACGGTACAAATCAACATCGCCCCGTACTCCCCGACCGGGCTGCGCAACGCATGCCAGAGCACGATCGGAAACACCACATAGAATACGACATCAAACATGACCATCCGCTTCCCCACCACTTGTCTCCTCACTCCCCCTTTCTCTTTTCACATACGCCCTCATCATTCACCAAGTTCCGCGCCAATGACTCGCATCCTTTTAGCCTCAATCCAAGCCGACACCTCTCCCACCCCCGCTTCTTCTCCATCAGCGTGAACGGGGACGGGAGCGGCGGGGCGAATGTGCACGTTCCGACCAGTGAACACGCAAACTTCTTTCATTCGTACATGCCCGCCCCAAAATACGGTTAAAAACAGCGCAAGAATTTTCCAACGCGGCATCGGCCCGACGACCGTCACATGAAGCAAGCCGTCATCGGCCCGGACGGACGGAGCGATGCGCATTCCCCCACCGTAGTATGGGTGATTCGAAACCGTTGCCAGCCAGGCCTTCAAAAACGAATAATTCTGTCCATCCACACAAATATCAAGGTCAACCGGTTGATAGCGAAACAACTCTCTTACTAAATAAAACACATAAATGAACGAACCGAGTCCAAAACGATTCAGCCTCCCTTTCCATTTTGAACGGTTGGCCATGCGGGCGATATGGGCGTCAAAACCGCAGCCGATGCTGTTGGCAAACGCGCCGTCGGGCACGGCGCTGCTGGCAAAACGGCCGAGATCGAAAGACAAAACCCTGCCTAGCCGAACGTCACTCAACAGCCGTTGGAGCGCCTGTTTCGATGTTCGGGCAAGCCGGAAGCCGCGGACAAAGTCGTTTCCCGTTCCGGCGGGAATGCAGCCAATCGCAACGTGCGGAAACGAACCCGCTCCGTTCACCACTTCATGCACGGTCCCATCGCCCCTGACCGCCGCAATCACCGTCGGCTCAGCGCTTTCCTCGCCGATTCGTCGGGCGATTTCCTTTCCTTCTCCCTTTCGGCTCGTCCAATATGCCTGATAGGCGATTCCTTCCCGATCGAGCAGCGGCTGCAGCTGCTTCCAAATGGACACGGACCGGCCGTTTTTGGCGGCTGGATTGATCATGAAATAAAGGTTCATCCTCTTCCCCCATTCATAATCCCTTTTCTTACCTATTGGCGGTTTGTTTCATTTTTCCTCTCGGCGAAATAAGAAAAATCCGAACCCGCAAACCGGATTCGGATCAGTCATCATTCCTCACCGATAATTTTCACTTCCAGCTCTAAATCAACTCCGAACTTCTCCTTTACGGTTTTGCGCACCATGTCGATCGTCGCGATGTAATCGGCAGCCGTCGCATTGTTTTTGTTAATGATGAATCCGGCGTGCTTCGTCGACACTTCCGCACCGCCGAATCCTTTTCCCTGAAGGCCGCTGTCTTGGATGAGCTTGCCGGCAAAATAGCCCGGCGGCCGCTTAAACACGCTGCCGACCGACGGATACTCAAGCGGCTGTTTCGATTCGCGTTGAAATGTTAAATCATCCATTTTCGCCTTGATTTGTGCATAGTCGCCCGGCTGCAGGGAAAAGACGACTTCAAGCACAATATCATGCGTCCGGCTGATGATGCTTGTTCGATAACCGAGCTCCAGTTCCTCGTTTGTCAATGTTTTCAACTCGCCGGCGAGCGTCGCCACCTTGACATGGTCAAGCACATCTTTCACTTCCCCGCCGTACGCTCCGGCGTTCATCATAATCGCCCCGCCGACCGACCCCGGAATGCCGCAGGCAAACTCCAACCCGGTGAGATGTTGTTCGAGCGCGAACCGCGACACCGCTTTAATATCCGCCCCGCTTTGGGCGATCACGTTGTTTCCTTCACGCCAAATGCGGTTGAGATGCTTCAGCTGCATGACAATGCCGCGCAGCCCGCCGTCGCGGATGATGACGTTCGAACCGTTGCCGAGAAGGGTAAACGGCAGGCCGTACTCCTCTTTCAGCCGCAACACCTCGATGACTTGCTCGTACGTCTCCGGCCAGACGAGAAAATCAGCCTTGCCGCCGATCCGCACTAATGTATGGTTTTTCATCGGCTCATCGCGCAGGACGTTTCTTTCCCCACAAATCTCTACGAGTCTTTGATAAATATGTTCCGCACGTTTCATCGTTCTGTCTCACCTTCTTCGCTCATTCCATGCCGCTTGGCGGCATTCATTCCACATCGTTTCCATTATCGCCGGAATCGCGCCGCATATCAAGTGGGCAATGTTCCTTATTCTGTTTTATTCCGGACTGGGCCAAAAGGTGACGTCGGATGGAAAAGAACAAAAAACCGGACGGGCAACCGTCCGGAAAATGGATTCCTGTTTCTCGCCAAAATGGCAGAAACAAAGCAGCATATCCTCATTCCCATCCCCTATAATTCTATTTCTTGTCCTACTCCGAGCTCCTTCGCTTTTTGATAGACGCCAATCGCCACAGCCAAATCATAGAAAGCCGCTCCGACCGATTTAAATAAGGTGATTTCCTGATCGTGTTGCCGCCCAGCTTTCTCTCCGGTGACGAGTTCCCCGATTTCGGCATCAATTTGAGAAAAAGACCATCTTCCACTTTCAGCCGCCTGAATGAGTTCTCCTGCCTCATGCCTGACGCCCTCAAGTGTATCGACGACAATGCGGTCCGCTTGGACAATAGTCTCCACATCCAACTCGCGCATATGTGGCAAGTACGAGCCAATGGCGCTAATGTGCATGCCTGGCCGCAACATTTGACTGGAAAACACCGGCTGTTCCGAGCGCGTGCTGCATACCACGATGTCGGCCTGGCGAACGGCTTCGTCCGCCTCATCGACCACATATACCTTCCCTGTCCATTCCCGAACCAGTTGATGCAGTCCCGCCGCCAAGTCTTCTGCTTTTTTCCTCGTTCGGTTGTACAGAAATATACGTTCAATCGCTCTCACTGCCAATATGCCAACCACTTGTTCTTTGGCCATCGCCCCTGTTCCGATCACCGCTAGCCGCGACGCCGCCTGTGTCGCCAAATAATCAGCTGCAATGGCGGATAACGCCCCCGTGCGCAGTCTCGTCAAATACGTGGCATTACAAACCATCCGATGTTCCCCCGTTTTCGCATCCGTAAGCACCATGATCCCCTGGGTGGTCGATCTTCCTGCTGCAGGGTTATGGGGGAAAATGCTGACCACCTTCACCACTGCTGCCCCCTCCTCAGCGGATGGCATATACAAAATCGAAGCATCATGATTCGGAAATGGAAGCACCGTGCGATCAGGGGTGATCACTTTCCCTGCTTGTTTTTGTCGCAACATTTCTTTTACATCGGAAATGGCATCCTTCATCGTATACATGCGTTGAATTTCTTGTTCTGACAAAATAAGCATAATCCCCCTCCTTCAATACGCTGAAAAAACGGAACCGCGTTACGCGATTCCGTCTTGCTCATCAAGTTCTTCATGTTTGCGGTCGCGCACAGACCAGACCGCAACTAGGGAAATAAGCGAGACAAGCACAATGTATAAAGCCACCGGCACATAAGAGTTCCTATACGCCGCCAGCAGTGCCGTAGCGATGAGCGGCGCCGTTCCTCCCGCTAGTGCGGCGCCAATTTGGTAGCCGAGCGAAATCCCTGTGTATCGAACATTGGACGGGAAAATTTCCGAGAACATCGTGCCGAGCACAGCCGTAATCGGCGCCCAAATAATGCCGAGACCAATGACGGTCGCTATTATCAACAAGGCGACTGATTTTTGTTGCAAGAGCCAAAAATACGGAAACGCATAGATCATCATCCCAACAGTCCCGGCAATGTAAAGCGGCTTGCGGCCGTACCGGTCTGACCACTTGCCCATCAGCGGAATCAGAACCGTCGTCACCGCAGTCGCTATGGTGACAGCGTTTAAGGCAGCTGTTTTTGAAAAGCCTAAGTTCGTTGTCGCATACGACACGATAAACGTCCCGAAAATGTAAAACGGAGCAGTTTCCACAACTTTGCCGCCAATGGCGATCAATACTTCCTTCCATTGAGTCCGCAGCGTCTCCACAATCGGCACTTTCGCCACTTGACCAGTTTCTTTTACTTTCTTAAACGAAGGCGTTTCATCAATGCCATGGCGCACCCATAACCCAAAAACGACAAGCAGCGCGCTTAACAGAAAAGGAATGCGCCATCCCCATGACATAAACGTCTCATCCGGCATAAGCGTCATAAGCGACATAACAAACGTCCCGAGAAGCAGTCCGATCGTCACTCCCATTTGTGGAATGCTGCCGAACAGTCCGCGCTTTTCTTTCGGTGCGTATTCCACCGCCAATAGCAGCGCCCCTCCCCATTCACCGCCAAGACCAATCCCTTGAATGAGGCGAAGCAAAATGAGCAGCACCGGCGCCCATATACCGATCGTTTCATACGTCGGCAACAGCCCCATTCCGGCCGTCGCAATCCCCATAAGACTCAAGGTCATCACGAGCGTCTTCTTACGGCCGATTTTGTCACCGATATGGCTGAACACAATGCCGCCTAGCGGACGGATAAAAAAGGAAAGGGCAAATGATGCGTAGGATAAGAGCAAACCGACGGTCGGGTCCTCGCTTGGGAAAAACAGTTGGTTGAATACAAGCGCGGCGACTGTTCCATACAGAAAATAGTCAAACCACTCAATCGAACTGCCAACAAGGCTGGCGACTAAAACCCGCTTGGATACCCCTTTATCCATTGTCTCCCCCCTAGATTGCGATATCTTTCATCACTTTGAATATATCAAAATAACATTTGACAGTAAATACAAAAATATTCGACAAATAAAGATAATGCTCTATCTCTTTTACTTTCGGCACTTCATTCCGCTGTCTCCCCGATATATCGTTCAAAACAAAAATTTTAGGTGAAAACCGAACATTCATCCGCAGCAATGGGCTGTTGCGCATTTGAATTCTGATCTAGCTCAGTTGTCTCCATATTTGAAACGCCATTCCATTAGCTGCTGCACTGATTGCGTCTTTTTCCCATCAACACCAAATCACCCGTCCGCGAGTGATGTCTGCAACGCATCGTCTACGTGCGATATGAATGAGACCAGATATGTTTACAATCCTACTCATATGGAAAAAATGGTAACAACGATTTCATGGGAGGGAGTCCATTGTACGACACATTAGCGGAAGTCAGCGCCATTCTCGGCCGGTCGAAAGAGGCGCTCAGCCAGTTTCAAGCGATTTTAGAGCCGACGATTGAAAAAGCCGCGGACGACCATGAACGGCTGTATTGGCATCATATTTACGAAGAAGAGGAACACCGGTTTGACCGTTTGACCGCCTTGCTTCCAAAGTTGGAGGAGGCATTGGCGGACGAAGCATTCTTATCGCGGGAAAACGGCGACTTTTTGCGCTTGTTGCAAGACATCAGCCTTGAAAAATTCGGCTTGCACAACTTTTTGGAGCATCTCGATTTGTCGTTGTTTCATTATAAAGGGACGGAACATGAACCGGCGATTGCGGCACTGCGCGACATGACCGCGGCGGACTACCAACAGATGAAAGCCGCCCTTGAAATGCTCAACCGTGCACTGGATGCGCCGGTTTCCCTCGCTGCTTCGGTGCCGACTGACGAAAAAGAGCATCAAAAAGACCATTTGAAACTGGCTCAGTACGCCGTCCCTCCTTCCGACCCGGCGCCTGTCCGCCCATCGACCGGAACGAGACGGCAACTGACAGTCGGCAGCTTAAAACACGGATAAGAAAGGAGAGGAAACATGGATAAAACGAAGCTGTATCCAGAAGCCCCGCTCACAAGCAGCCAATGGGGCGAGCTTGACGAACTGGTCATTGAAACGGCGCGGCGCCAGCTCGTCGGCCGCCGATTTATCGATTTGTACGGTCCGCTCGGCGAAGGTGTCCAGTCGGTCGCCAACGATATTTATATGAACCCGGAACAGGGGGACATGAGCTTCCACGGCAAAGAGCTGAGCCTTTCCGAGCCGGCGCGCCGCGTGCATTTAACGATCCCGCTTTTGTATAAAGACTTTATTTTGTACTGGCGTGACATTGAGCAGGCAAAACAGCTCGGCAGCCCGATCGACTTTTCCGCCGCCGCCAACGCCGCCCAGTAGTGCGCGCTGCTCGAGGACGATTTGATTTTCAATGGTTCAACTGAATTTGATGTGCCGGGCATTATGAACGTCAAAGGAAAAATCGCCCACATTCGCAGCGATTGGATGAAATCGGGCAACGCCTTTACTGACGTCGTCGAAGCACGCAACAAGCTGCTTCAGCTCGGCCATACCGGCCCATACGCGCTCGTCTTGTCGCCGGAATTGTATGCGTTGATCCACCGCGTCCATGAAGGAACGCACGTGCTTGAAATTGAGCACATCCGCGAGCTGATGACCGCCGGCATTTACCAAACTCCGGTCATTAAAGGCAAACGCGGCGTCGTCATTGACACCGGCCGGCAAAACATCGACCTCGCTGTCGCGGCCGACATGCAAACTGCGTTTTTAGACACAGAAAATATGAACTACCTATTCCGCGTCTATGAGTCCGTCGTACCGCGCATCAAACGTCCAAGCGCCATCTGCACGCTCGAGGATCCGAACGAGTCAGCATGAGCAGCGCCTGATCCGGAGAAGCGACACGCGGGCTTCCCTTGCCATCAAACAGCAAGAACGGCATATGGCCAGCGATCCGCGCCATGAAAACGAGGCTACAGCAAATTCCCTTTAACGAAGACGCGCCCGGACGATAGGGGAGATCGCCGGGCGGTTTCTTGATTTTCCCATTAAGCGGTGCGGGCCGTTTGTCCTTGAACGTTGGAGACGAGCAGCGACAATTCGGGGCTGAGCGCCTCAACACCGATGTCATCGATAATCATTTTCGCTTCCCGCCAAAAATGAACGGTATAACTGCCTTCATAAATCTCAAAGAGGCGTTTTAAATAGCGCCGCTTGTTGTTGATGGCTTCCCGTTTATAAGCGACGTTGTTCAGCTCACGAATTTTTTTATGTTCAGGCGCAGAGATGACGCTGATGTCATGAACGTTGACGATGAGCCGTTCCCCTTGTTCGGTCACAAAACCGACCGAATAGTATTGGGCGCCTAGTTGATCGATATGAACGATGCAGACGTTTCGATATTCTTCGCCGGAACGGAGGCGGAGAAGCGCCGCTTCCACCGCGCCGCCGACTTTTCGCTCGTTGGCCAAAATCGCTTTCATATCGCGCAGTCCGTTCATCGGAATGCCCATGGTGTCTCCCCCTTGTCCCTAGCCAAGATGGCGTTTTCGCAATTCCTTTTACTATTATGATACCAATCATTCATTCGGATGTAAATGAGATTCATTTTCAAACTAACCATGTAATTTAAAGGAGATGTGTAAAAAAATGGGTAAAACATTCACGGTCGGCTCACTGAAGCCTGCCGTCCGGCCATCGGAGCGCTCCATTTCTGCCGCGCCGCCTAAGCCCGATGGGCCGTCCGCCGTGCGGCCGTCTGTCATTCAAATCGAACAAAAAGGGAAAACGTTCACCGTGCAGCCAGCCCCCGGCGTTTCGCTTCTTGACGCCGCCCTAGGACAAGGTGTTCTGCTCGATCACAAATGCAAAAAAGGAACGTGTGGCCGTTGCATGGTCACCGTTCTCGCCGGCGCTCACCTTCTCGCTCCGAAAACGCGGCGCGAGCGCGAAAAAACGGATCAACCAGCCAAACGGCTTGCCTGCCAAGCACAAATCCAATAAGCCGAGCGCTATTTTAGCACGATCGGCTTATTTTTTCCCATGCAACCGCTCCCACCTACTTTCTCTCATTGCCTGACTCTTTACGCCATGGTATGATGGTGAGAAATACAAAAAACGGAGGGGATGCCTATGAGAACGGTCACCTTAACCGACGTCTTTGCCCATCCGATTGCGCAAAAATATTTAAAACGATCCGGCCTCGCCCACGCCATCACCGCGGCGTACCATGCCTACCACCTTGCCCTCCGCCACGGAGTGAACGTCGACTTGGCGACAAAAGCGGCACTGCTTCATGATATCGGCCATTACACATGGTACAAAAACGGCCGTTGGGACTACGAACAATACCGGCAAAACGACATCCATGCCATCAAAGGGGCCGAGCGCGCCCATAAGCTGCTGATCCGCCTTGGCGAACATCCGCAAAACGCTAAGGAAATTGCCCTGGCGATTTTGCTTCATACCGATTCCTACCTTCCAGAAGGAGAATGGAAACGAACGCCGCTCCAAGCCATCGTCAAATGGGCCGACGAAGCCGACGAGGAGCCCGGCGGCCGCCACCATTATCGAACGATCAGCGACGACTTAGCGTGGAAAAAAATCCGCCAGCTCGACGAACTCGTCAGCCGTCAGCACGCCCAAAAGTGGCTCGGAGATATCATTTGAACAGTTGCTTTAATATCGTCATTTCCCGTAAACAGGAAACGAGATATCGCCACAAACCATGTCTGCTCTGAACGGAAGCAGCTCACCCTTGAATCAGGTGGGCTGCTGTGCGCGCCAGCAACACCAAGTCCCATCCCCATTGAATGATACATCGTTCGCTCACATTTCAAGACTGCTTGGCATCATCTGTCCTGCTAAAACGCCCGCTGCTGTTCGTTCAAAACTCATATTTCGCAATCTTTGCATAATATACAAAAAACAACCTCAATATTCACATAAAAATAAATGTTTTTTTCAAATATTGTAAAATAACTAATTTTTATTCGTTAAAATCAGGCTTACTTTGAATTTTTATTCAGGGTGCGAAATGTAGGTCAAAAAACGGCAAGTCAAGCAAAAGGCGAACGGCCTTGCCTGACAAAAAAGCCACGCTGACCGTTGTCAAACGTGGCTTCTCTCATTTATAACTCATCAAATCCGTTGTCCACTTGCACTTTCGTATATTGGCGCGGTTTTTGCTCGAAGAAGTCTGATTTGCCGAGGTCGACTTCTTCATACGCTTTAATCCAGCGGAGCGGGTTCGTCCGATAGCCGTCAAACGGGCGGTCAAAACCGAGCTGATGAGCGCGGACGTTGGCGTAAAACTTAATGTACGCTTCCAAATCAGCCAAGTCGATGCCATCGATGTCATTCCCGATGATTTCCCCGGCCCATTCGATTTCCAGCTCTGCCGCTTTCATAAACGTGTTCCGGACGAAATCGGCAAGCTCCGGCGTCCGATACTCTGGGTATTCGTTCAACACTTCCTTGAAAATTTTTGTAAACAAATCAACATGAATGTGCTCGTCGCGGTTGATGTAATTGATCATCGTGCTCGTCGCCACCATTTTTTGCTGGCGCGCGAGGTTGTAGAAAAAGGCGAACCCCGAGTAGAAAAACAATCCTTCTAAAATAACGTCAAAGACGATCGACCGCAGCAAGTTCTCCACATTCGGCTCTTCGGCAAACGCCTTGTAGCCGTTCGTCACAAAATCGTTCCGCTTGCGCAACGTCGGTTCGTTTCGCCAAAAGTCGAACACTTCATCTTGCTTTGCTTTCGGCACAAGGCTCGAGAGCACGTACGAATACGAATGGTTGTGAATGACTTCCTGCTGGGCAAGCATGATCATCAAGGCATTGATGCTTGGATCGGTAATGTAATCCGCCACACGTCCCGCGTAATCGGTTTGAATGCTGTCAAGCAGCGCCAAGAGTCCAATGATTTTCAAAAACGCCTCCTGTTCGCGGGCGGTCAGCTGCGGAAACTGCTTCACATCTTGCGCCATATTGATTTCAAATGGCGTCCAAAAGTTGGCGAGCATTCGCTTATATTTCGCATACGCCCATGGGTAGGCGATATCGTCCCAGTTCAACACATTCGAGCAGCGGCCGTTGATAATGCCTGTCGAACGGTTCGGCGCCTCTGGATCCATAATCGGCCGTTTGACTAAGCCGATCGTCATCGTCCATTCCTTCCTTTCGTTTTCTAGTATCATGTGCGCGGCCAACCGCGGACGCCCCTCCCGCACAAGGAAGGGAAAGCCCGACCAAAGGCGTTTGTTGCGCCCCATGGTCAGCTCGCACAAGAATCGCACTCGTCGATCGTCCCCGATGTCGAACGCACGTAATACGTCGTTTTCAGCCCCGACTTCCACGCCGTCAAATGCAAATCGAGCAGCTCTTTTGCCTTAATCGTGTTCATGACGTAGAAGTTAAAGGAGATGGCTTGGTCGACATGGCGCTGGCGGGCGGCGTTTTGCTTGATGCTCCAACGTTGGTCGATATGGTACGCCGATTTGTAATACCATGTCGTCTGTTCGTTTAAATCCGGCACCGTAACGGGAATCTTATAATCTTTCTTTTCCTCGGCGTACACTTTTAAGAAAATCGGGTCAATGCTCGCTGTACTGCCGGCGATGATCGACGTCGAGGCGTTCGGCGCCACCGCCATCACATAGCCGTTTCGCATCCCATAGCGGGCCACGTCTTGCTTCAGCCGATCCCAATCCAATTCACCGTGGCTTTCGTAGCCGCGCCGCTCAAAATAAGCGCCTGTCTGCCAATCCGATCCTGGAAACGCCGGGTAGCTCCCTTTCTCTTTGGCGAGCTCCATGCTCGCTTGAATCGCCAAATACGCGATCGTTTCATACAGCTCGTCGGCATAGCGGACCGCTTCGTCCGACTCCCAGCGAATGCCTTTTAACGCCAAAAGATGATGCCAGCCAAAGGTTCCAAGCCCGACAGCGCGGTATTTTTGATTCGTCAGGCCGGCTTGCAGCACGGGGATATTGTTTAAATCAATGACATTATCGAGCATCCGCATTTGAATCGGGATCAGCCGCGCCAAAACGCCGTCGGTCACCGCCCGCGCCAAGTTGATCGACGATAAGTTGCAGACGACAAAATCGCCTGGGATTTTCTCAATGATGATCATCCCGTCTTTTACATATTGCCGCTTCATCACCGTTGGGCTTTGGTTTTGCGCGATTTCCGTGCAAAGGTTGCTGCAGTAGATCATCCCGAGATGGCGATTCGGATTTTGCCGGTTCACTTCATCGCGGTAAAACATAAACGGCGTCCCCGACTCGAGCTGGCTGCGCATAATGCTTTTCATCACTTCGATCGCCGGCACTTTTTCTTTCGACAGTCTTGGTTCGTTGACACATTGCCAGTATTTCTCCCGAAAGCTGCCGCACCCTTTTTCCTCATCATAAAAGTCTTCCAAGCTAAACCCCATCACCTTCCGCACTTCATGCGGATCAAACAAGTACCAGTCGCCGCGCTGTTCGACTTGCTCCATGAACAAATCAGGGATGCAAACGCCGGTGAACAAATCATGCGTCCGCAGCCGTTCGTCACCGTTGTTGAGCCGCGCATCGAGAAACGCAAAAATGTCTTTATGCCATACATCCAAATAGACGGAAATGGCCCCTTTGCGCTGCCCCAGCTGATCGACGCTCACCGCTGTATTGTTCAACTGCTTCATCCACGGGATGACGCCGGAAGAGACCCCTTTGAACCCTTTAATGTCGCTGCCGCGCGAACGGATTTTGCCTAAATAGACGCCGATGCCGCCGCCCGATTTCGACAAATTGGCGATGTCGGTGTTGCTGTCATAAATTCCTTGCAAGCTGTCATCGACCGTATCGACAAAGCAGCTTGAGAGCTGGCCGTACGACTTCCCAGCGTTGGCAAGCGTCGGCGTCGCCACGGTCATGTATAAGTTGCTTAACGCCCAATACGCTTCCTTCACGAGCGCAAGGCGCCGCTTTTGCGGTTCATTCGCCATGAGCGTCATGGCAATGACCAAAAACCGCTCCTGCGGCAATTCATACAACCGCCGCTCATAATCGCGGGCCAAATACCGATCAGCGAGCGTGCGCAGCCCAATGTACGTAAACAGCTTGTCCTTCTCCGGATCAAGAAACGCGCCGATGGCGTCGACTTCTTCTTTCGTATAACGCTCAAGCAAGAACGGACTGTACACCCCTTGTTCCGTCAGCGCAACAAGCAGCGAGTAGAAATCGCCATACCGCTCGCGTTCATCGTACCTGCGCTGCCGCGCCGCTTCACGGTACAATTGCCGCAAATACAGCCGGGCGCACACAAATGTCCAGTCCGGCTCATCTTCATCAATGTAAGAAAGTCCTTCCAAAATAGCCGTTTGGTGCAGCTGTTCTACCGTGACGGACTCCTTTCGGCTAAGAAGCTGCCAAACACGCTCGACGTATTCATCAAGCGACAGACGGCCGAATCCAGCCGCGGCTTGCTCAATCAGCGCCGCAAACTCTTCACGTGAAAACGAAACCGACTTCCCTTGATCATCGAGGATGACCGTTTTCGTCAATGTGGTCATTCGTTTCTTCTCTCCTCCATAAAAAAATCCGCTCGGGCAGGCGAGCGGATGAAACGACAGACGGAAAAAGGCAGACGAACCCCTTGTTCTTTTCCCCTATCGTTTCATCTTCTCACACCCCGAAGAACATGAAACGTTCCAAGCAAGGCAGGTCTCCTGACTCGTGCATCGTCCTACTTTGGGGCCTTCCCAGCGGCGCGCCGAACAGCTCTTGCCGCCAGTGGCCATCCCATTTCGTCCGCACATACAGTTGCGGGGGCAGTTCCGGATTCACACCGGATTCCCTATTAAGTCCTGATGGACACCATTGCTTGGCGCAACGATATATAGTTGTTTAAAAAATAGAACAAAACAATATATAGTAGATGATCATCCTGATGGAACAAGCATATACCAAAACCGGGAGAATTGCAAGAGCGGGAGAAAGCAAATTTTCTCTTTCGCTTCGCCAAAGGCAAGGAAACTGTCCGCACCATCGAAAAAGGCGTTCTAGGTGTCGCCCTTAGAACGCCCTGTCGTTTCCCTGCTACGCCTCCAAAACAGACGCTGGCCGCTTCTCGTTTTGTACGGATTGAGCAAAATCGTACTTCTTTTCCACATACACTTGATGCCAAACCATAAACGCCAACACCGTCCACAGCTTGCGGCTGTGGTCCGCCTTGTGGCGGGCATGTTCATCCAGCAGCCGATAGAGCACGTCCTTATGGAACAGATGATCGGTTTCGCTTTCGTGGATGAGCTGTCTCGCCCAGTCATACATTTCGTTTTTCAGCCAGTGGCGAATCGGCACGGGGAACCCTAATTTTTTCCGGTTTAACACATGATCCGGTACGATGCCCTCGGCCGCTTTACGTAAAATATATTTCGTCGTACCGTTGGCTATCTTCATATCAGGGGCGATTTGCCTAGCAACCTCAAATACCTTTTTGTCTAAAAAGGGAACGCGCAGCTCAAGCGAATGGGCCATCGTCATTTTGTCCGCTTTGACTAAAATATCGCCCCTTAGCCATGTATGAAGATCAATATACTGCATCCGGTTGACGGGTGGGTAATGAAGCGTTTCGCGGTAAAAAGGAGCCGTCACCGCCGTATATTCGCACCCTCCTCGGTACGTTTTGAGCAGCGCCGCTTTTTCCTTTTCGCTATAGATTTTCGCATTGCCGACATACCGTTCTTCAAGCGGCGTCGTTCCGCGCTCCAAAAAGCTTTTTCCTTTCATTCCGTCCGGAAGCATCTTCGCGATCACCCGCAACACCGCTTTTACGATGTTTGGCATGCGCGCAAACAGCCGCAACGACTCTGGTTCGCGGTAAATGTTGTAACCGCCGAACAGCTCGTCCGCCCCCTCGCCGGAAAGCACAACCGTGACATGCTTTCTCGCCTCACGAGCGACAAAATACAGCGGCACAGCCGCAGGATCGGCAAGCGGATCGTCCATATGCCACATAATTTTCGGCAGCTCTTCCATATACTCCTGCGGTGAGATGACATAGCTAATGTTGTCTACCCCAAGCTTCTCTGCGGTTTCTTTTGCGACATCGATTTCACTGAACCCTTCCCGCTCAAACCCGACGGAAAAGGTCTTCAGGTGCGGATGGAATTGTTTCGCGATGGCGACGATGAACGATGAATCAATGCCTCCCGACAAAAACGCACCGACCGGCACATCGCTGCGCATATGGACGTTGACCGAATCAAACAGCGCATCGCGGATTTGCTTGACAAGCTCCTCTTCCGATTGGCGAATGGGGTCGAAGGATGCCTTCCAATAACGATGAATGGTGAGCGGTTTTCCGACTTTTTTCTTGAGATAATGCCCCGGCTCCAGCTTGTAAATGCCGGCCGACATCGTCAGCGGCTCAGGGACATATTGGAATGTTAAATAATGCTGCAGGGAATCACCGTTTGGCGATTCCTGTCTGAGGGCCAGCAAGATGCTTTTCTTTTCCGAAGCGAAAAACGTGCGATCTCCTTGCTCCGCATAAAAAAACGGCTTAATGCCGAACGGATCGCGCGCCGCAAACACCGTTTTCTCTTGCTTGTCCCAAATGACAAACGCAAACATCCCGCGCAGCTTTTCGACCGCTTTTTCTTTTTCCGCGCTGTAAAGGGCAACAATCACCTCGGTATCCGAATGCGTCGCAAACGAATATCCTTTCGCCGCCAGCTCTTCCCGCAATTCAAGATAGTTGTAAATTTCCCCGTTAAAAATGATCCAATATCGATCGTTTTCATAAGACAGCGGCTGATGCCCCGCCTCCAGATCGATGATGCTCAAACGCCGAAAACCAAAACTCACGTAGTCATCAAAAAAATACCCCTCATCGTCGGGGCCGCGATGGGTAATCAGGCGGTTCATCTCCATCAACGTTGTTTTCCATGTTTGCTCAATCGCTCTCGGGCGATCATGAATACAGCCAATAAAACCGCACATGGTGATGATTGTCCCTCCACTTTGCTAAGAAGAATCCAAAAACTACACGAAAAACCTTTTTGTTTAAAACTAAAATGATGGATACAAAGATACTTTCATTCTATCGTACACAACGTCAAGTTTCAACTCATATTTCGCAACCTTTGCATAATATACAAAAAATAACCAAAATATTCGCATAAAAATAAATTTTTATACAAATGTTGTAAAATAACTAATTTTTATTCACTCAAATCAGGCTTATTTTGAATTTTTATTCAGGGTGCGAAATGTGAGTTTCAAAAACAATCTGTTTCCATTTTTTCAGGAAAACTGCTTGCAAGATTTTCAGTTCCTCATAATATTAACGATAAAATATGGAGAAAGTGTGAATTTCACCATTTTTGCACATCGATCTGTTACGATAAAAACACACACGTGTTATAAAGGAGTTGAGAATGGCTTGTTAGCGTTTATCCTTTTTTTGACTTTTCTCATCGTTTCCCTTTGTTTTGTTCTCTTGAGAAGACCTCTAAACGGGAGGATGGATCAACTGTCGCTCGGATTGTATATTTCCTGTTTCTTGCTATTGGCCGCCTCATTATCCTATTATGCAAGTTCGGCCCAGACAGGCGATGCCATCAAAGCCTTCATACAGAACAGAAACAGCAGAGAAACCAATCCGTCCCCCAGCAATCAAGCAAAGGAGGCGAATCGATCAGTTGCCTCTTCAAAGAAACAAGCGCTAAGGACATCCGTCCTGATTGACGCCCCCCTTTTGTCTCAGCTTCCGGAACTGCCGAGGGGATGCGAAGTGACCAGCTTGGCCATGCTCTTGAATCATGCGGGCATTCGCGTCGATAAGATGACGTTGGCGAAACAAATCAAGAAAAATCCTACTCCGTATCAAGTGCGAAATGGCCAAGTGTTTTACGGCCACCCAAATGAAGGGTTTGTCGGCGATATGTATACGTTATCGAAGCCTGGATACGGCGTGTACCATAAGCCGATCAAGCAGTTGGCTGAGCGGTACTTGCCGAACCAAATCATCGACTTAACAGGGCAATCGTTTGAGAACATCTATACATACTTGGCCAAAGGCACACCGGTTTGGGTGATCACCAACACCACCTTTCGTCCTCTTCCTCCCTCTGCCTTTCGGGAATGGCAAACCCCGCAAGGCCCGATCAAAATCACGTACCGGGAACACGCGGTGCTCATTACGGGATACGATGAGCAGTACATTTATTTCAATGATCCATTGACCGCTGTCAAAAACCAAAAAGCGCCGAAACAAGACTTTATCGACGCTTGGGTTCAAATGGGACGGCAGGCGATTACCTACCACCGTTAGACATCGGTGAATCCGAATCGCTTGCCTTTTTTGAATTTACAGCAACCGTGCCGGGAACGTATTGGTATCATTCCCATCAAAAAAGCGCCGAGCAAGTGGACAAGGGATTATACGGTACATTAATCGTAGAACCGAAAAATGAAGAAAAAGTCGATCGAGATTACACGCTTGTATTAGATGAATGGATGAGCGACCCGGACGCCGAAAGCCATATGGACATGAATATGAGCGGCATGGATCATAGTAATATGAATAATGGAAATAGCTCTGATAATCAACAAATGGATATGAGCAGCATGGGCCATGATATGAATATGTATGATATTTTCACGATTAACGGGAAAAGCGGTTCCGCTGTCCAACCGTTAAAAGTGAAAAAAGGCGAAAAGGTGCGGCTTCGCCTTGTAAACGCAGGATACATGGCCCACAAACTTCACCTGCATGGTCATGAGTTTAAAATTGTCGCAACTGACGGGCAGCCGTTAAAAGATCCGCAACCAATCAAAGATGAACTTTTAAATATTGCTCCGGGTGAACGTTATGATATTGAATTTATCGCGAATAACCCGGGTGAATGGTTATTAGAATGTCATGGTGATATGGAAGGTACCGATGGCATGAAAGTGAAAATTCAATACGAAGACCAGACAAACAATACGGATAAAGAAAATGCAAAAGAAAACCTCCCTGTTGTGGATATGACAACATACGGAAAATATGAAGTAGGTCAATTTACACTAGACCAAAAATATGATGTAGAGTACACAATGGATTTAGGAACAGCCATGGGCAAAGATGGCATGGTCTACACGATTAATGGGAAAACGTATCCTGACACAGCGCCTATTCATGTGAAGACAGGAGATTTCGTAAAAGTAAAAATCGTGAACAACTCGCCGATGGATGTACATCCGATGCATTTACACGGCCATTTCTTCCAAGTGTTAAGCAAAAACGGCAAGCCGGTCACAGGCTCTCCATTGATAAAGGATTCCTTAAATGTAAACCCTGGTGAAGAATATGTCGTCGCGTTTAAAGCGGATAATCCGGGAAATTGGATGTTCCATTGCCATGACTTGCACCATGCTTCAGCCGGAATGGTGACAGAAGTAAAATATACCGACTACAAATCGGACTATACTCCAGATCCGAATGACACAACCAATAAAGGTGAATAAAAAAGCTGAAGGGGCTGACCCAAAACACAAATGCGTTTTGGGTCAGTCCCTCTTTTTTTCCGCGCCTGTTACTTTCATTATAACATCTCGCTTTCTCGATATTCTTCAAGAAGAGAAAAAACTTTCCCCAGCCGAGACCCGCTACGTTCTAGATAAAAAAGTGCCCCGTCATCACTTCGGGGCACCTTCCGTATGTTATTTCACATCATATCCTTGCTCTTCAATCGCTTCTTTCAGTTTTTCTACGCTGACCTTTGTTTCATCATACTCCACATCGACAGTTCCTTCTTGCAAATGCACTTCTACACGGCTGACGCCATCCAACGCTTGAAGGGCATTTGTCACCGCCGCTTTGCAATGTCCGCATGTCATTCCTTGTACTTGTAATGTAATCGTCATCATCCATTCCTCCTTAAATGTTTATAGTTTCACGCGTTTCAAACGAAGCGCGTTTGTCACAACCGATACAGAGCTAAATGCCATCGCTGCCCCAGCGATCCAAGGTTCCAACAGCCCGAGAGCGGCTACAGGAATGCCAACTGTATTATAGAACAAAGCCCAGAACAGATTTTGCCGAATGTTTTTCATTGTTTTGCGGCTTAACTCAATCGCTTTCGGAATATGGGCTAAATCCCCACCGACCAAGGTAACATCGGCCGTTTCGATCGCGACATCAGCTCCCGTGCCAATCGCCATCCCAATATCCGCTTTGGCCAGAGCTGGAGCGTCATTAATTCCATCACCGACCATCGCCACACGTTTTCCTTGTTTTTGCAATTCCTCGACGATGTTCGCTTTGTCTTCCGGGAGCACCTCGGCGTACACATGCTCAATGCCGACTTCATTGGCGATCGCTTCCGCTGTCCGTTGATTGTCCCCTGTTGCCATATAGACATCGATGCCCATTTGTTTTAATGTTTGAATGGCTTCTTTGGAGCTTTCTTTTACCGTATCCGCGACAGCAATGATGCCGGCAAGCTGTCCATCAATGGCAACGAGCATCACTGTTTTCCCTTGTTTTTCAAGCTCTACCATTTTATCTTCATGCACAGAAATCGCTACAGAGCGTTCCTTCATCAATTTTCGCGTCCCAATAAGGATGCTTTTTCCGTCAATGACCGCTTCAATTCCGTGGCCGGTAATGGCGGAGAAGTGCTCCAATGGCTTCATCGAAATCGCTTGTTTCTTCCCGTATTCAACAATCGCATGAGCCAGCGGATGCTCCGAAGCGCTCTCGGCGGAAACCGCATAATCGAGCATGTCCTCGCGGAAGGCTAGCACATCGGTGACTTCCGGTTTTCCTTTTGTCACGGTTCCTGTTTTATCGAGTAATACGGCATTGATTTTATGCGTTCCCTCTAGGTACTCACCTCCTTTAAAGAGAATTCCTTGTTCTGCCCCTTTTCCTGTACCGACCATAATCGATGTCGGTGTGGCCAAACCGAGCGCACAAGGGCACGCGATGACAAGAACAGCGATGGCCGCCTCAAGCGCTTTCGCCAAATCACCCGGCGCAACGAAGAAGTACCAGATTAGAAAGGAAACAACCGCAATTCCGACAACAATCGGTACGAAAATGCCGGAAATGGTATCCGCCATCCGCTGAATCGGGGCTTTCGACCCTTGCGCCTCTTCAACGATTTTAATGATATTGGCCAGCGCGGTATCTTTTCCGACTTTTTCGGCACGAATGGTCAGTACGCCATTCGTATTCATCGTCGCCCCGATCACATAGTCGCCTTCCTTTTTATCAACCGGGATCGATTCACCGGTAATCATCGATTCGTCTACGGAAGAAGCGCCGGAGATGACTGTACCGTCTACCGGAATTTTTTCTCCTGGCTTGACAAGAATCGTATCGCCGATCACCACTTCCTCCAGCGGAACTTTCATTTCTTCCCCATTCCGAATGACGGTCGCTTCCTTCGCCTGCAGGCTGACCAACTTCGAGATTGCTTCGGTTGTCCGCCCTTTCGCAAGCGCTTCAAAGTATTTGCCGACAAGCACAAGCGTAATCAAGACGGCGCTCGTTTCAAAATACAGCCTCGGCATATAGTCAGGATTCCCAAGCGTCCGCCACGCTTCATACAAGCTGTAAACGTACGCAGCCGATGTTCCAAGCGCCACTAGGACGTCCATGTTCGCGCTCTTGTTTCGCAACGCCCGGTACGCCCCGACATAGAAAGGACCGCCGATGTAGAACTGAACAGGTGTAGCTAAAAGAAGCTGAAACCACGGATTCATCAAGAGCTGCGGCATCGGCAAGCCGATATCAAACGGCATATGAGCCAGCATCGTATAAAGCAGCGGCAACGATAAGATGATGGAAATGGCGAGTTGCCGTTGTTTTTGTTTCAGCCGCTCTTCTTTCCGACCAGCATGGTCTTGTTCTTCGTTTCGAATTTGCCCCCTGTACCCAAGCTTTTTGATTTTCTCTAAAATGTCTTCGACAGATGCAACACCCTCCTTGTATTCGACCACCGCGCTGTTTGTCGCCAAGTTGACAGCAGCGCTTGTCACACCTTCCATCCGATTTAACCCTTTTTCAATCCGTGTCGCACAGGCCGCACATGTCATTCCTTCAATATCAAGCGTCACTTTTTCTGTCGCAACGCCATACCCCAAATTCTCAATTTTCGTTTCGATATCGGCGATCGTTTGCTTCGATGGATCATATTTAATCGTTGCTTTTTCCATTGCCAAATTGACATTGGCTTCTACTCCATCCATCTTATTTAATACTTTCTCAATCCGATTGGCACACGCGGCACATGTCATGCCGGTCACTCTAAGTGTGACATGCTTTTGTTCACTCATAATGCTTCCCACTCCTTTCACTTTGAGAACTGTTTAATGACATCCATTAATTCGCGAATGGATTCTTCTCCGCTTCCTTCGCGAATCGCTTTCGACACACAATGGCTGACATGACGTTCTAACAAGTTCAATCCTACTTTATTTAACGCTGCCGTGATCGCTGAAATTTGCACTAAAATATCAATACAATAACGATTGTCCTCCACCATTTTTTGCACACCGCGCACTTGTCCTTCAATGCGCTTCAAGCGCTTGATAATGCTTTCGATTTCCTGTTCCGTTCGTGGAACCATTTTTTTATCCATATTATGATCTTCATAATGGTTCATCAAACATCACCTCTTTTCATTACATTATACCGGTAATGGGTATAAAATGAAACAGAGATCCCCTCTACAAATCATGTTCACCACAAAACCGTAATCAATACCTGCGCAGGAAAAAGCCCGCTTTCCACAAAAAATTCACAATTTTAATACTTTAATACCATAATAAAACATGACATAACTGATCAATAAGCCGCTGATCAGCAAAAGATTTTCGCCCTGAACGACTATATTGCCGAATTGCAATATACATTCCCCCAAAATTCATATTTCTATCGGTATTAGAAAGGATTCTTCGTTGCGACGAAAAAAATACAACTATAACTACATCACCCTAACCATCTTGAAACGTTCTTCCAAACATTGTTACTGCATCATCTTCTTTAAAACCAATAAGTGATGGTATCGAACACGCCAAGCAATACCATCACAATTCCAGCGGTTTGCTGAATGAGCTTCCCTACCCGTCTTCCTTTTTTCATGACAGCACCGCTCAATCCTAAGTACCAAAGGATGAGGATGAAGAAAATAACCGGTACAGAAGTGCCGACGGCAAAGACGCTCGGCAACAACACTCCATAAGACGTTGAGTATACGAGAGGCATTAGAGTAACAAAAAATAGAACAAACATCGTTGGACAAAAAGCCAACGAAAAGCCAAATCCCATGAAAAACGAACCGATTTTTCCTTTTACCCATCTCTCCGGCACTCTGAACAAAGTGACATTCCAATACATTTTAAAAAGCCCTAACAAATACAAGCCTACGAGAACAAGAATCGGGCCAATCAGCTTTCTTAACCATGGAAAGTATAGTGTCAGTGTACTTTGAATCTCCTTCCCCATCAACCAGACGATCAAGCCTAACCCGGAAAAAGCGATGACCTTTCCGAAAATAAATAAAAGCAGTTCTTTCCAAGCGATCCCCTTTTGCAGAGATTGGTTGCTGTACAACGTGATTGCTCCTAAGTTGCTAGTCAGCTGGCACGGAGCCATCGCTCCGACGATGCCAAGAAGAAACGCTGACAAAACAGGAAGCGCTGTTGTGCTGTTGGCCATATTCAGAAACGGCTGGCTCAGCAGGTTGCTGATTTGGCTTAGGAATGAATACACTCTTCTTCTCACCCTCTCCATCCGTTACTTATATTGTAGCAGTGAATTTTGCAAAAATTATGGAGCGATATATTTTTAGGCAAACAAAAAGACATGCGCCCGCATGTCTTTTTATATTTTCCCTTTCGCTGCTAGTTTTGTCCAGCTTTCACCGTTATTTTTTGTCATAAAAATATCCCCGTTCATTGTAACGATCACAATTTCTTTGTCGTTTGCTGGATTAGAAGTTATATACATGATATGATCTTTTTCATCCAATGGCGGAACAGCAAGAACTTCTTCGTGTTTTGTGTCTAATGATTGTTTGATGAGTATAGACTGATCATTCTCTACAGCTGCAAATACAACCGACTTTTCTTGAAACATAAATGTCGTCGTATCAATTTTTCTCGTAAACCGTTCAAACGTATTCCCGTTATCTCTCGAAATGAAAACTCCCTCGGCTGTACTAATCCCGACCATATTTTCATCCGTTGGGTGAGCCACAATCGTTCTCGCTGCCGTTTGCGGCAGGCCATTCAATTGACTTGGCGACCACGTTTTGCCGTCGTCTTTACTGTAAAATACCCCTTGTCCAAGCGTTTCATTTTCTTCTTGGTTCACCACATAGATGGTATGGCTTTTATAACCAACCGTCATATAATGGAAATCGGACTGTTTATAAAATCCTAAATTCATTAATGTTTGGCCATGATCAAAACTTTTCACAAGACCAAGTGGATTTCCTAACGATGAACCTTCTTCAGGATGTCCCGATGAATAAAAGCCGTCGTCCGTAGCTGAAAAGCCCATATAATCATGTTTATTGGAAACCGTTTCATACCACTTATTGTCTTGGTAAACGAGCAACCCTTCATGAGTAGCAAAGTAAACCGCATTTTGATCGCCTGCATAACCAACCCCATGCAAATGTTCGATCTTCCCTTCCTTTTTTTCTTTAAAGAAAGGATTATTGGTAACAGATACATTCGATTTTGACTGTTCCTTGCTCGTAATAAAAGCCTGTTCTTTTTCGTTGGATGATGAACAGGCGCTTAGAAGAAGAGCGAATGTGATGATGATGACTTTCTTCATTTTTGCCATAGATGTTCATTCCCCTTCATGCATAGTGTAAATCGTCGCATACTTTTATATTTTATCGGATAAATTTGCAGAATGTATGGATTTCAATAAACTGTAACGATTTGAAGAGATTTTATTGCTATTGTGAAATTAATCACAGCAACCTCCCCCATTTGCCACTATCATGTCGGTAGACTCAACCTAAAGCAAAAGGAGGAAACCGCTCATGCGCAAAACCGCGATTGTATGGTTATCGTTATTGGCGATGTTGGCGTTTGTTCTCGGGGGGGGGGGGCACCAATTTGTCTCAAGACAAAGCCAAACCAAAGAAAAAGAGGCAGTCCAGCCGCCCCCCTTTAACGACCTGCTAAGAAACTCTCGTCGATTCAACATAAGAGATCTCGGCAGCCATCATCTTATGAAACTCTCGCAAATCCAACCATACCAGATTCTTTATGCCCTGGAACCGTACAATAAAATCGAAACACACCGCTTTCGATTGGTATGAACGTCACCTCGGCTGTTTTCCCCGGCAAGGAATGAACATGAACACCCGCATTTTCTGCATGGTTTCCATGGTCATTCTGCTGTAACAAAATCTTCATATTTTCGAATTCGATATCGTGTTCCATTTGACCGCTATTTTTCAGAATTAAGGTAACAGGCTGTCCTACAGTCAGTTGCAAACTCTCAGGAAAGTAATAAAATTCAGTCGCTTCAACCACTACCTTTTTCCCCTTTGTTTCGATGCTTAACGGAGATGCAGTTTGGTTGTGGTCCTCCATAAAATGGTTCATAGGCGGATTCGTTATCGGAAGATTAGAAGATCGAGAAAATTCATTATATAAATGGTTATACAAATAGAAAAACAGCGGAAGGACGATTGCTAACCATAGCGGGTTATGGAATAGTTTATTTATCAAAAACGCACGGTTAAAACCCGTTTCTTGTTGAAGCATGTATAGAACAATACAAGCCATTCCAACAAATAGAACAAGCATGATGTGAACCGTAGAATCCCGATATTCAGGCGCAATCATTTCTCCTAACATCGCTCCCATCATGCCGCCCATGACTCCTGATAAAACACCGTCGATGATGGCCATGATGCTAATCGGCATCCCAGCTAAAAATCCAGCTAAAAACCCAAAAGCCATTCCTAAAATGGTTGACAAAAAGAGATTGCCGTTGTAAGAAATCCCAGCCAGCAGGCCGCCTGTCAGCCCAACCAACATTCCTAACGCCATCGCCGCCATCATTCCAGCCATGCATGTGATTTTCTTCCTTTTGATAAAGATGAAAGCAATCACAATGAAAGACAAAACCGCCGCGATTCCCCCAGTGAATAACATCGGCAACGGATGATCCCTCCTGCAAATGTTTATTTGTACACATATATGTGTGCAAATAACAGGTTAGTCCATGTCAGTGAACATACCGGCTGAGTTTGAACGAAAACAGAGAGCGTGTCATCCGATTACAGCTTTTTGTATTTACACCTGCATGTATTCTGTTCATAAAACGACTATCCACACATGCCGCAGCATATGATGAAATTGTGATACCTTCTCTAAAGGGGGAAGAGGGAATGCATGGTTACTTGCCGGGAAATCCTCAAACGCCTATTATCACGCCCAATGTAAAAGATGCGCCATTTCGGGTTCTCAAAAACGGGGTAAAACAATTTCACTTGCGGGCGGAACCGGTCGTGCATGAGTTGGTAAACGGAATTAAAATCCGCGGGTATGGATACAACGGAAGTATTCCCGGGCCGACGATTCTTGTCAATCAAGGGGACTATGTTCAAATTACAGTCGAAAACCGTTTGCCAGAAGCGACATCCGTCCATTGGCACGGATTAATTGTTTCCAACCGAATGGACGGCGTACCCGGCCCTGGGGGCAGCCCGATTATCCAACCGGGGGAAAGTTTTACGTATGAATTTCGCATCCAACAGTCAGGAACGTTTATGTACCACAGCCATGTCCATGATGCAAAACAAGAGTTAATGGGATTAGCAGGCATGCTTATTTCGCGCGGCATATACGAAGAACCTGTGGACCGCGATTATGTTCTGTTGCTTCAAGAGTGGGCTGTGCAGATGGAGATGCGTCAGCAAACTAGCAGCCATCCAATGAATGATCACCCTTCCAAACGATCGGCTTCAAATATATATGACATCGATCCAATGTCAATGATGTTTAATTTTTTCACAATTAACGGCAAAGCCTATCCTGATACCGCTCCTTTATTTGTCCGATATGGCGAGCGCGTCCGTATTCGCCTTGGCAATTTAAGTATGGATTCTCATCCGATGCATTTTCACGGGCATGAGTTTAGTGTCACCGCGGTTGACGGAAATCCGATTCCTATGATGGCAAGATTAAAACGAAACACGATTAATGTAGCGCCAGGAGAAACATGGAACATCGAATTTTTGGCCAACAATCCGGGAAATTGGGTCTTTCACTGTCATAAACCTCACCATACAACGAACGCACATGCAATGGAGGGAATGGGCGGCATGCTTACGATAGTCCGCTATGCGAAATAGATGAGCATTCAAGAAAAAACGGCATCGCTACCGTTTTTTCTTCTCTTTTCGTGAAACACTCGAAACGCGCAACGTTGATCTGCAAAGCAAAAACGTAGTAAAATGAACAATAAACATTTCGACGCAGACACCTGTTTTTCAATTTTCTGGCAAAATGAGAGGGGGGAAACGAATTTGGCTGCGATTAAAGCCATTGTATTTGATGCCTACGGCACGTTGTTTGATGTACACACAGTCGTGGAAAAATGCGAGAAGTATTTCCCGACGAAAGGAAGAATGATCAGCGAAATATGGCGGCAAAAACAGTTAGAATATACTTGGTTGCGTTCACTGATGGGAAGATACGAAGATTTTTGGCGCGTCACTGAAGACGCTTTAACATTCGCCTTAAAGCAGCTCGGATTGGAGACGACCATGGACGTTCGCACTGATATTCTCCACACGTATCTCTCTTTAAAACCGTATCGTGAAGTTCCGGATTTATTAAAACAACTCAGCCGTGCTTATACGTTAGCCATCCTTTCAAATGGTTCACCAAACATGTTACATGCCGTAATTCAAAACGCCGAGTTAAGCGATTGTTTTTCCTATGTGATTAGCGTAGACGAACGAAAAACATTTAAACCTTCCATGGAAGTTTATCAACTGGCGCCGGCCAAACTGGGCATTCCTAAAGAAGAGACATTATTTGTATCATCCAATTCATGGGATGCAGCAGGGGCGAAAGTGTTCGGATTTCAAGTCTGCTGGCTCAACCGTTTTCATCAAACGTTTGATGAGTTAGATAGCCGTCCCGATTTCATTGTCAATGATTTAGAAGAACTCGCGGATCATCTAACGTAAATGCTTCGTCGCTTTCGCGCACTGCTCTTTCGCTACAAACATCATTGAACTTCAGCAGTCGAGTATTCAATCAGGCGTTTTAAAATAGCAAAACTACGAAAGATATAACACTTGCACTGAAAAGAAAAACCGAACGGCGCGCTCACCGTTCGCGATGCGTATGAATCCATTGCACAAACCGTTCGATCACTTGATCCAAAAAGTCGATGGTTGCCGCATCTAATCGATTGGCGTTAACCGAAACGCATGATAAACTAAGCGTATATTCAAACAAAGTTTGGAGGGACAACCTTGGATCAGTTGCTATACGTGTTCGTAAAAGTAGTGGAAAAAGGAAACTTCACGAAAGCAGCTGAGGAGCTGCATATGACACAGCCTGCTGTCAGCCAGCACATCCAAACGCTAGAGCGATTATTCGATACGAAACTTCTGGACAGGACAAACAAGTACGTCAAATTGAATAAAGCCGGCGAAATTGTTTATCACTATGCGAAAGAAATACTCGGACTGTATACACGCATGAATCAACTGCTTGATGATTTAATGAATCGAGCCAGCGGGGAGCTGTCGATTGGGGCCAGCTACACGTATGGCGAGTATGTTCTTCCACAGATGATCGCAAAATTGCATCAACACTATCCACTCATCAAACCAACCATCACGATCGGGAACTCGAATGAAATTGTTGAAATGGTGCGCGACCATCAGCTGGATGTGGGGATTATCGAAATGGATATCGAACCGAAAAATGTATATATTGAACCATTTGCCAAAGATCAAATGGTTGTCGTTGCTTCTGCTCATCATCCGTATGCCCAAAAAGAGACGGTGCAGATGGAAGACCTCCGCAACGCCACATGGATTGTTCGCGAAACAGGATCTGGAACAAGAAAAGCAACGGACGAATTTTTTCTCAAACACAACTTCTTTCCGTCTTCAATCATGGAATTCGGCAGTACACAGCTCATTAAAGAAGCGGTAGAAGCTGGTTTGGGGCTGACCTTTCTCTCTCTCTGGACGATAAAAAAAGAACTTTCATTTGGTACGTTAAAAATCATCCCGATCAATGATGAACCATTTTTTCGCCACTTTTCTCTCGTTACACCGAAAACTCCGTTTTATACAAAAGCCATGGAAGTGTTTTTAACCATAGTACGTACTCACCAACCTTCAATCAGCCATTCACCACAACCACCATCTCCCTAATAAAAAGACGACCGGCAGCGTTTGCGGGCCGTCTTTTTCCTTGAACGTTAAGCGATAAAAAAAGATAAAAAAGACAATAAAAGAGACACAATACACATGGCAAGAAGAGGACGCAATCCGTTTGTCCGCAATTTTCGCAAATCAACATTCAATCCAAGGCCGACCATTGCCGCCGTCAAAAGAAATGAGGTGAAGGAAGAGATATAGCGTAAGACGTTTTGAGAAACAGGAATGGCGTTTCCAAGCACATAACTGCCAAGCAAACTCATCATGATAAATCCAAGCAAAAACCAAGGAAATTCTACTTTCGTTTCTCCCCCCTCCTGGCCATCGTCTTTTTTTCTTCTCCAATAAATGAGGACAAAACTGAGCGGCACAAGCCAAAGTACTCTTCCTAACTTTGCCAGCAACGCCATAGCCAATGCATCCTGCCCAGCTGGAGCGGCCGCTAACGCGACGTGGGCAATTTCATGCAAACTCATCCCGCTCCAAATACCGTAATGTAAAGATGAAATGGGCAAAACAGGACGAATCAGTGTATACGCGATCGAGAACACCGTGCCGACAAGTGCAATCATTCCAACCGAGATAGCCGTTTCGTCGTCGTTCGATTTTAAAATGGGAGAAACGGCGGCAATCGCGGCCGCCCCGCATACCCCTGTTCCAATGCCCAGCAATAAGGATAAAGAAGGACTTGCTTTCAACACGTTTCCAACCCAAATAGTCATTAGAATGGCAAACACAATGACCGCCGCATCACGAATGACAAGCCCCCATCCTTGATGAATCAAAACATCCATATTCAACTTTAGACCAAATAACATAATGGCCAATCGCAACAAATATTTCGAGACAAATTGGATGCCCGGTCGAATCGCTTCTGGATAGCCAAACAGCTGCCGATACATCACAGCAAGCAAAATGGCACAAGCGAGCGGACCTAAATGATCCAGTCCAGGTATGGATGCCAATGCCATTCCAACGGCGGCCACCAAAAACGTAAAGGCCACTCCTCCTAACCAAAAACGTTTACTTTTTTCATGGGCAGTCGAATATTGCCAAGCATTCATATTTTGATTCTCCACTCGAATCCCCCCTATTGGTATCACATAACTGTTTTTATCATATGTCCCTTCTGTCAATAAGTAAAATAAAAGTTTATTATTTTTATAATAAGTAATAACTTATTATAAATTCCTAAAAGTGATAAACGAGAAACAAATACTTTGATTAACGAAGAGGCAGATCCACCCGTTCCCTCAAAACGCCGCCATGATCATTGACATGAACTTTCCAACCTCACTCACGACGCCGCAACTCGAGCCAACGATCAATCAAATGAAAACGGAGAAAAAGCTTGTTCAAAACATAGTTTTCTTTCCCTGCTCCACGTTGTATAATCAAAAAAGAGGAGGTGAACAAGCATGGAACGCGATACGGTTGTGAAAGAAGTGGTTGAGGCGCTGAAAATATTCTCCCGCGACATCCGCACCCAAATTGACGAAATGGGAAGCCAGCTGAGGGCGGAAATCCAAGACACTGCTAATCAGCTGAGGGCGGAAATGCAGCAATTTCGCGCCGAGGTGAACGAGCGGTTCGACCGACTCGAGCAAAAATTCGCCGGCTTGCGCGTGGAGCTGACAGAAACGCAAGAAACCGTCCATTTCCTCGCGTCCAAAACCATCCAGCATGAGAAAAAACTCCACCATCTTGCCAAGCAGCTTGAATCCATTCGCTAGTTTTCCTTCATCCGAAAGCCGCGTTTGACTGCGAGTCAAGCGCGGCTTTGATTTTTGCATCTCGGCTTCTTTGATCCCGGATCAAATCCCCCCTGCTCGGCCGCGCACGAAGGCGGAAGAGAAGCTGGCGATTTATCCGTTATCATGAACACAATGGTTTCCAATACGCAGCCAAAACTCTGCCCCCGGACAAAACGCCCAAAACAGAGAATGCGCGCCGATAAAGTATGATGGGGCTTTTGCGTGCATAATTGATGCTCCTTTTGACGCACAATATAAATTACAAAAGAATCCTTTTCATGATTTGAGGGAGGAATCATCCATGTCGTTTCTTTGGAGCTTAATCGTCGGGGGCGTCATCGGTTGGCTGGCCGGTCTTCTGACGGGCCGCGATATTCCAGGAGGGATCATTGGCAACGTGATCGCCGGGTTTATCGGAGCCTGGCTTGGAACGGCGCTCTTTGGCAACTGGGGGCCGACCATCGGCGGATTTGACATCATCCCCGCGCTGATCGGTTCCGTTATCCTCATTTTGCTTGCAAGTTTTGTCATTCGCAGATTGCATAGGGCGGCGTGAATGACGCCCCTTTCGCGCTTTGCAGCCGAGATCGGTCTGGTCAGGTCAGTTTCTTGAGGTACAACCAAAACCAATCGGCTTTATCCATAGGTTCCCCCACTTACATGGATTGCGTGGAAGTGGGGGTGTTTCCGACCAAAGTCAAATCGGCAGACGACACAACGGTATCTATAAGATGCCTTTGATCGACTCCCGAGGGGCGAAACTGTTGGATGATTGCGCATTTCTTTTTTACGTCCCTTGCCATTCGTTTTGCATCGAGCGATAGAACCATGAAAACCATCACGTTCCTTCGATCAGCTCAATCACGTCCGCTAAACGCTTTTCCGCCATCGAATTGAGCCGCAAGTCGTACTGTTCGAAAGCTAAACACTGTGTAACTCACATTTCGCACCCTCCCAACGAAAATCGGGAGTATTTTTTCGTTCCGATGTCGAATGAATCCTTGACACACAAGGAAAGTGAAGGAGTTTTTCTCTCATGAACGTTCAAGTCAAAAAGGTCTATCGTAATGATTATTTGAATATAATAAGTGCCCTATTCAAGAAACTGGGCCTGCCCCAATTGATTGACCATCTCGTTCCCGTTGATCCACAGTGCCAGACTCGAGTCAGCGATGCCGTTCAGGCCATCATCTACAATCTGTTTGACGGCCGGCAAGCCCTCGTTCACGTGGAACGATGGGCTCAGGAGATTGATCTAGAGAAACTCATCCGTCCCGGTCTCCATCCTTCCTGGTTGAACGACGATGCCTTGGCTCGTCATCTCGACCGCTTGTATGAGGCTGGCATTCACAACGTCATCAGCACTTGCTTGATTCACATTTATCGCAAAGAAGGCCTTTCCCTCCGAGCCTTTCACGCCGATACGACGGACAAGACCGTTTACGGCGCGTATGAATCGGCCTCATTAGAGGCCTTACAAATCACACATGGCTATAACCGCCATCATCGTTGGCAAAAACAGATCGGTTTCGGACTGGTCGGCAACGAGGACGGCATCCCGTTTTACGGCGATGTGCACGATGGCAACCTGCCTGACAAAACGTGGAATCCGGAGGTGCTGTCCCGTGTCCACGAACAGCTCAAACAAGCCAAGATGGAAGACGAATGGATTTACGTGGCCGATTCCGCCGCGATGACAAAAGACACTCTGGCGCAAACCAAAGCGGCCAACGCCTTTTTGATCACCCGAGGCCCTTCGTCGCTTCGGATCGTGAAACGGGCATTAGCGGAGGCCGATTCGCCTCACATCCCGTGGAGCGATCCCTTTACGTTGGCGGAGAGAAACGGCGCCACGTACCGGGTATGGGAAACGGCCTCGACGTATGAAGGCCACCCCGTTCGGCTGATCGTTGTTGAATCGAGCGCGCTCGACCAGCGAAAAGGAAAGACGCTCGAAAAAGAACGAACCAAAGAAGCGGAGCTTCTTCGCGAGGAACAAGCCCGTTGGGAGCGTCACCCCTTCTCCTGCCGGGAAGATGCCGAACAAGCCTTGGCGTCCCTCAAGGCGTCCCTTCGCCCCCGGTTTCATCGGGTTGAGGCCGCGGTCGAAGAGATCGTACGCCCGAAAAAACGGCGCGGACGGCCGAAAAAAGGGGCGGAACCCGAGGTGGAGACGCGGTATCTCTTGCACCTTGACGTCGAATTCGACCAAGACGCGTGGGAACAGGCAAGACGGAAAGCGTCCCGGTTTGTCCTTGTCACGACCGTTCCGAAGGAATGGAAGGGCCAACCCATGGATGCCCAAGAGATCTTGAAGCTATATAAAGGGCAGATCTCGGTGGAAATGAACTTCGCTTTTTTGAAAGATCCGTTTTTCACGGATGAGATTTACGTCAAAAAACCAGAACGGGTCGCAGTATTAGGCTATTTGTTTCTGTTGGCCTTGGCGATTTACCGCGTTTTTCAGCGCCGAGTGCGTCAGTTTATTACTCCAGAACACCCGTTGAAGGGTCCTGGAGGCCGCAAGCTGACCCGGCCGACGGGACAGGCGATTTTTCAGCTGTTTCAATATGTGAACGTCGTCCTCCTGGAGCTGCCGGATGGGCGCATCCAACGCTCACTGGATCGCTCCCTCACCCCTGATCAGCGAAGGATTCTGCAGGGGTTGGGGCTGGATGAGAGCATTTACGTGTAACGTCATACGGAACGACCAGCGATGGTAAAAAAAGGATTGCCATCGCTCGTTGTGTTGGTCAAAAAGTTATTCTGAAAAACTAAATAAAAAATCCTTTGTTTTGACCTTGTTAGGGTGCGAAATGTGAGATTCAACTTCATGGATAAACGCTAAATAATAGAGAGCATTTATTTTATATTCTTCAATACTCCTCCGCACTTTTTCAATGTCACTTAGAAATGGTTTGTCTGACAAATCATATTTATATTTCATTTCAACCACTGCAATGATTTCGTCTATGTCGTTTTTCAAATGGCCATTTCCCCCCGGATTTTCATTCAGTTTGACAACAACCAAATCTGCACGCAAACCTACATAATAAAATTCTGTATATATCCTTAAATGATTATTCAATAAGTAATGATCACCCAATCGCCTTCTCAAGTGATAATAAAAAGCATTTTTCAATGAATCCTCCTTCAGCAAACTATACTGCAAATAATCTTTTTTGATATCTTCCAACCAAACCTTTTTTATAGCACTATCGACCTCTTTGTAAATTTTTTCGCTAAACATAGCCTCACCCAGATCATCAAAAAATTTAAGTTTGCAGTAAAAGCAACTCTTTACTGTAGATGAGCAAATTTGCTAACATAAATTGACAACTAAACAAAAAAAGGAGACATGAACCCGATTCCTTGGTTAGAATAGATGTGCCACCAACTACCCACAAGGAGGTTCATGTCTCATGAATAGATTAGCACATCATCAAGGAATCCACAAGTTTTTCATGACGCTGGGATTGGCGCTTTATTTCTCGAAGCCGGTCATCAAGCATCTGGTTCATCTTGTCGACGCCTTGACGACCAAGGGATGTTCGGGGACATTGACGGATGTCGGGTACTGGAGTTTTCACCCGAATCATCGAACCACGCTCAGCCATTTTTTCACGAAAAGCCCTTGGAACGAGGAAAAACTGCTTGAGAAGCTTCAAGAATGGATCCTTCGCTAGATCGAACGCCTGGCCAAACGGGAGAATCAACCCCTTTTTGTTTCGATTGATGATACCATTTGCCAAAAAACGAAGCCTTCGTCACGGGCTGCCCGCGCCATTCAAGGATGTGATTGGCACTACTCGCACAAAGATCATCAATCCGTTTGGGGGCATTCGCTCGTTTGGCTGATGGTGCACACCTTCACCCAAGCGTTTCCGTTCGCCTTTCGTCTGTATGACAAGACATCGGGAAGAAGCAAAATCGACCTGGCGATCGAGATGCTTTCCTCACTCAAGGGGAAGCGGGCTCAGCCGGTGTATGTGCTCGTGGATTCATGGTATCCGTCCCAAGCGCTCATCGAAGCCTGTCTGAAACAAGGATTCCATGTCATCGCCATGCTCAAGACGAACCGGATTCTCTACCCGAAAGGTATCGCCATCCAAGCGAAGGAGTTTGCCCGCTATATCGAGCCAAACGACACCCGCCTCGTCACGGTGGGGAACGAGCGCTATCGTGTCTACCGCTACGAAGGCGCGCTCAACGGTCTTGATGACGCGGTGGTGCTGCTGGCTTGGAAGGCGGATCAACCGATGACGCCGGATCATCTCCATGTCATATTGAGCACCGACCGGGAGCTGAGTGACGAAGACATCTTGCGTTACTATGCCCAGCGCTGGGCGATCGAATGCTTTTTCCGGCAGGCCAAAGACCAGCTGAAGCTCGATGGGTACCGTGTTCGCCACGTTCGGGCGGTGAAAAGGTATTGGGCAGTGGTGCTATTCGCCTGCGTATACAGCATCGCGGAATCCCAACAAGACATCTCTTTCGGACTGGAGCTTCTTCGGTCTCGGAAAGGGCACAGCGTCGTCGAGTTCATCTATGACGCCGCAAAGCAAGAGATTCCCATTGATGTGATCAAAAAACAGCTCCATGTTGCCTAAGGGGTCCCCTGTTTGTCTCTTAGGGTATGGAAATTACTGTAATGAAAAATGCTCATCTACAGTAATTGAGTAAAAAAATGGGAGGTTATTATTAAAATCCATACAAATTTATGTTAAAATTTAGATAAAGGATAAAGGGAGGGTGAAAAAAGTGAATTTTTTTGGGCAGGATTATTATTTTGGTTGTTAATCGGTGTTTCGATTTTCTTTCTCATTTGGGGATTGATTAAAAAAAGGGCAATTCATTTTGTACTTAGTGCTTTACTATTTTCACCTATTGCTTATTATTTCAGTGGAGCAGAGAATGCTTTTAAGTTAATTATGTTTTATCCTATAGTTCCACTATTGCTGGCGGTATTTTTCGTACCAAAAAAAAACGTTAAGTAAACCCGTGGTGCTAGTTGAGTGTCAGCGCTCAACCAGCCCTAGTGTGACCAAGGAATAAGCCAACAAGATGCCATCGAGTGCCACTTCAAACCCGGCCATGGAATTCGCTCGAATGTCGGTGATCCGGTATTGGTCTACGAGAATCGAAAACACCGTCTCGATGACTTTGCGTTTTTTTTGGATCCATTCTTCCCATGCCTTGGATGGGCCGTGCTTTTGATTGTGTCGAGACGGTGTCCAGAACGCGGCTTGGTGTTCTTCGTACAGCTTTTCTCGAAGAGCGTGGCTGATGTACCCTTTGTCCCCAAAGTTGTAGGGATGAGGGATTTGAGTCATCACCGTTTCAGCGGCTTTGACGTCGTGGCAGGACGCTTCCGTCACGACATAGCCCATGGCCAGCCCTTGGTTGGTCACTTGAAGATGCAGCTTGAAACCGTAGTACCATTGCTTTTTGGAAGCACAATACCCCATATCCGCGATCTCTCGAAACCGCTTGACGCGCTGCATTCTTGCGGGATGGCACAACGGAAGAGGCAAGCTGTCGACGACCGCATAAGCATGGTGTTGGCCACGTTTCGCCAGCTCATGACGGATCCATTTGATGGCGAAACCAAGCGCCCGGCAGCGGCGGTTGTATCGGGAGCGTTCAAGAAACGAGCCGTTTGTGAACAAATTTCCCGTGACAAAACGATGCCAGGCTCGTTCGGAAGAAAAGCCCAGCAGCTTCCCCAAAAGGTGAACCGCCATGACCACTTCGTCTTCTTGCTTGACCAAGTGACGGTTGCGGCGATGAAGATACATTTGAATCAACGACAGTTGGGCAGAAACAAAACAGAAAATAGCGGCATATTGTTTTTGAAGTTTGGCTGGATCTGTAGTAAAATGAAAGTGCTCTTGCATGGGGGATCTCTCCTTTCGAATGTTGGGTGACACTTTCATTCTACTGGAGATCCGCCAGCAAGGGCTATTTTTATGCTTGTCTGAGTTTTATCTAGCACCACGGGTATATATTTATTTTAATGACCCATTGACAGGTACGAAAAATAAAAAAGCACCTAAGTCTGAATTTATTCAAGCTTGGATACAAATGGGCAAACAAGCTATTACCTATAACCGCAATTAACCGGTTATAGGTAGTGGCTTATCTTTTTTATGTCAAACAATAATTTAATCTTCGAACTACTTCGTGTGAAAAAAAATATAATTTTTCTCCATAAATTTTGCACATTTACTTTTTATGATGACGTTACTATGACTTACATCACAAGTTTATGGAGGGAAAGCGATGAAGAAATTATTGTTAGGAACTGTTTTGGCAGGAGTTGTTGCGATTGGTGCAGCTTGCTCAAATAATTCTTCGATGCAAGGACACGACATGTCCAACATGAATATGAAGGAAGAAAACACCGCACAGGACTCCAGTAAGAAACTGCCTTTGGCAACAAACACAGAAGTTTTATCCGGTAAAGAGATTAATCTTACTGCTAAGGAAGCATTATTACAAATAAATGATCAAGTCAAACTTCCGGTCTACACGTACAATGGATCGGTACCCGGTGCGCAAATCCGCGTAAAGCAAGGGGATAATGTGAAAATTGTTTTAAAAAATGAATTGCCAGAACCGATCACGATTCACTGGCACGGCTACCCTGTTCCAAATAACCAAGATGGAGTACCGGGTGTCACGATGGACGCCATTAAACCGGGTGAAACGTTTACGTATGAATTTACAGCAACCGTGCCGGGAACGTATTGGTATCATTCCCATCAAAAAAGCGCCGAACAAGTGGACAAAGGACTGTACGGAACATTAATCGTAGAACCGAAAAATGAAGAAAAAGTCGATCGAGATTATACACTTGTGTTAGATGAATGGATGAGCAATCCGGATGAAGGAAATATGGATATGAGTGGAATGGATCATAGTAATATGAATAATGGAAATAGCTCTGATAATCAACAAATGGATATGAGCAGCATGGGCCATGATATGATGAATATGTACGATATTTTCACGATTAACGGGAAAAGCGGTTCCGCTGTCAAACCTTTAAAAGTGAAGAAAGGCGAAAAGGTGCGGCTTCGCCTTGTAAACGCAGGATACATGCCTCACAAGCTTCACCTGCATGGTCATGAGTTTAAAATTGTCGCAACTGACGGGCAGCCGTTAAAAGATCCGCAACCAATCAAAGATGAACTTTTAAATATTGCTCCGGGTGAACGTTATGATATTGAATTTATCGCGAATAACCCGGGTGAATGGCTGCTGGAATGCCACGGCAATATGAAAGGCACCGATGGCATGAAAGTGAAAATTCAATACGAAGACCAGACAAACAATACGGATAAAGAAAATGCAAAAGAAAACCTCCCTGTTGTGGATATGACAACATACGGAAAATATGAAGTAGGTCAATTTACACTAGACCAAAAATATGATGTAGAGTACACAATGGATTTAGGAACAGCCATGGGCAAAGATGGCATGGTCTACACGATTAATGGGAAAACGTATCCTGAAACAGCACCCGTAAATGTGAAGAAAGGAGATCTAGTAAAAGTAAAATTGGTGAACAATTCACCGAAAGATTTACATCCTATGCATTTACACGGACATTTCTTCCAAGTATTAAGTAAAAATGGTAAGCCAATTACAGGCTCCCCATTGATTAAGGATACCTTGAATTTAAAACCGGGTGAAGAATATGTAGTCGCATTTAAAGCAGATAATCCGGGAAATTGGATGTTCCATTGCCATGACTTGCACCATGCTTCAGCCGGAATGGTCACAGAAGTAAAATATACCGATTACAAATCGGACTATACCCCAGATCCGAATGACACAACGAATAAAGGTGAATAACGATTTATCGTAGTAAGTAAAAGAGGCTGAGTTCAAAAGGTCGATTTAGCAACCTTTTGAGACAGCCTCTTATTTTTTGTCCTTGGTTCGTATTTCCAGTATATTATTTTTTAGTTAGAACTCACATTTCGCACCCTGAATAAAAATTCAAAATAAGCCTGATTTGATCGAATAAAAATTAGTTATTTTACAATATTTGTATAAAAATTTATTTTTATGCGAATATTTGGGTTATTTTTTGTATATTATGCAAAGGTTGCGAAATATGAGTTAGAAAAAATAAAAATGAATTTAAATCAAAAGGAGTGATTATATATGACAACGGTTATTGATTCATCATTTCAACAATTTCAAACGTGTATTGATGCTTGTAACAAATGTATGCAAGCATGTGAAGAATGTCTGACTTCATGTTTAAAAGCAGCTGACGTACAGGCTAGAACACATTGTATCAACATTTTAAGGGATTGTGCAGATATTTGTGCCATGGCGGCTCAATGGATGTCTCGCGGAAGCATGTATGCGAAGGAGTTTTGCCAACTTTGCGCGACAATTTGCGATGCTTGTGCCGCTGAATGTGCAAAATTCCAAGATACACACTGTCAGGAATGTGCCAATTTATGCCGTCAGTGTGCTGAAGAATGCCGTAAAATGTCATCATAATACTATTTGAGGGTGTCTCAAAAGTGATCACTTTTGAGACACCCTCTCTCTTTCATGTTACTTCACATTATATCCTTGCTCTTCAATCGCTTCTTTCAGTTTTTCTACGCTGACCTTTGTTTCATCATACTCCACATCGACAGTTCCTTCTTGCAAATGCACTTCTACACGGCTGACGCCATCCAACGCTTGAAGGGCATTGGTCACCGCTGCTTTGCAATGTCCGCATGTCATTCCTTGTACTTGTAATGTAATGGTCATCGTCCATTCCTCCTTGAATGTTTATAGTTTCACGCGTTTCAAACGAAGCGCGTTGGCGACAACCGACACAGAGCTGAATGCCATCGCCGCTCCAGCGATCCATGGTTCTAATAATCCGAAAGCGGCGACCGGAATGCCAATCGTATTATAAAACAACGCCCAGAACAGATTTTGCCGAATGTTTTTCATCGTTTTGCGGCTCAACTCAATGGCTTTCGGGATATGGCGCAAATCGCCGCCGACCAAGGTCACGTCCGCGGTCTCGATGGCGACATCAGCTCCCGTGCCAATCGCCATCCCAATATCCGCTTTCGCAAGAGCTGGAGCGTCATTAATTCCATCACCGACCATCGCCACACGTTTTCCTTGTTTTTGCAATTCCTCGACGATGTTCGCTTTGTCTTCCGGAAGCACCTCGGCGTACACATGCTCAATGCCGACTTCATTGGCGATCGCTTCCGCTGTCCGTTGATTGTCCCCTGTTGCCATATAGACATCGATGCCCATTTGTTTTAATGTTTGAATCGCTTCTTTCGAGCTTTCTTTCACCGTATCCGCGACAGCAATGATGCCGGCAAGCTGTCCATCGATGGCAACGAGCATCACTGTTTTCCCTTGTTTTTCAAGCTCTACCATTTTATGGCTCTTCACCACAAAGTGTACTTGACAAAGAAAGACGATTATGATAAAGAAAATCAAAACAGCATTTTTCCTTTTTATACCACACATCTCTTTGAGCAACATTGCTATCATGTTTGTCTTTAAAAGTCAAGTACATCTTTTGGTGATGAACCCATTTTATCTTCATGCACAGAAATCGCTACAGAGCGCTCCTTCATCAATTTTCGCGTCCCAATAAGGATGCTTTTTCCGTCAATGACCGCTTCAATTCCGTGGCCGGTAATGGCGGAGAAGTGCTCCAATGGCTTCATCGAAATCGCTTGTTTCTTCCCGTATTCAACAATCGCATGAGCCAGCGGATGCTCCGAAGCGCTCTCGGCGGAAACCGCATAATCGAGCATGTCCTCGCGGAAGGCTAGCACATCGGTGACTTCCGGTTTTCCTTTTGTCACGGTTCCTGTTTTATCGAGTAATACGGCATTGATTTTATGCGTTCCCTCTAGGTACTCACCTCCTTTAAAGAGAATTCCTTGTTCTGCCCCTTTTCCTGTACCGACCATAATCGATGTCGGCGTGGCAAGACCGAGCGCACAAGGGCACGCGATGACAAGAACAGCGATGGCCGCCTCAAGCGCTTTCGCCAAATCACCCGGCGCAACGAAGAAGTACCAGATTAGAAAGGAAACAACCGCAATTCCGACAACAATCGGTACGAAAATACCGGAAATGGTATCCGCCATCCGCTGAATCGGGGCTTTCGACCCTTGCGCCTCTTCAACGATTTTAATGATATTGGCCAGCGCGGTATCTTTTCCGACTTTTTCGGCACGAATGGTCAGTACGCCATTCGTATTCATCGTCGCCCCGATCACATAGTCGCCTTCCTTTTTATCAACCGGGATCGATTCACCGGTAATCATCGATTCGTCTACGGAAGATGCTCCGGCGATGACCATACCGTCTACCGGGATTTTTTCTCCCGGCTTAACAACGATCGTATCGCCGATCACCACTTCCTCCAGCGGAACTTTCATTTCTTCCCCATTCCGAATGACGGTCGCTTCCTTCGCCTGCAGGCTGACTAGCTTCGAGATCGCTTCGGTTGTCCGCCCTTTCGCAAGCGCTTCAAAGTATTTGCCGACAAGCACAAGCGTAATCAAGACGGCGCTCGTTTCAAAATACAGCCTCGGCATATAGTCAGGATTCCCAAGCGTCCGCCACGCTTCATACAAGCTGTAAACGTACGCGGCCGATGTTCCAAGCGCCACTAGGACGTCCATGTTCGCGCTCTTGTTTCGTAACGCCCGGTACGCCCCGACATAGAAGGGACCGCCGATGTAGAACTGAACCGGTGTAGCTAAAAGAAGCTGGAACCACGGATTCATCAGCCAATGCGGCATCGGCAAGCCGATATCAAACGGCATATGAGCCAGCATCGTATAGAGCAGCGGCAACGATAAGATGATGGAAATCGCGAGTTGCCGTTGCTTCTGTTTCAGCCGCTCTTCTTTCCGGACGGCATCGTCTTGTTCTTCGTTTCGAATTTGCCCCCTGTACCCAAGCTTTTTGATTTTCTCTAAAATGTCTTCGACAGATGTGACACCCTCCTTGTATTCGACCACCGCGCTGTTTGTCGCCAAGTTGACAGCAGCGCTTGTCACACCTTCCATCCGATTTAACCCTTTTTCAATCCGCGTCGCACAGGCCGCACATGTCATTCCTTCAATATCAAGCGTCACTTTTTCCGTCGCAACGCCATACCCCAAATTCTCAATTTTCGTTTCGATATCGGCTATATTTTGCTTCGATGGATCATATTTAATCGTTGCTTTTTCCATTGCCAAATTGACATTGGCTTTGACGCCATCCATCTTATTTAATACTTTCTCAATCCGATTGGCGCACGCGGCACATGTCATGCCGGTCACTCTAAGTGTGACATGCTTTTGTTCACTCATAATGCTTCCCACTCCTTTCACTTTGAGAACTGTTTAATGACATCCATTAATTCGCGAATGGATTCTTCTCCACTTCCTTCGCGGATCGCTTTAGACACACAATGGCTGACATGACGTTCTAACAAGTTCAATCCTACTTTATTTAACGCTGCCGTGATCGCTGAAATTTGCACTAAAATATCAATACAATAACGATTGTCCTCCACCATTTTTTGCACACCGCGCACTTGTCCTTCGATGCGCTTCAAGCGCTTGATGATGCGTTCGATTTCCTGTTCCGTTCGTGGAACCATTTTTTTATCCATATTATGATCTTCATAATGGTTCATCAAACATCACCTCTTTTAATTACATTATACCGGTAATGGGTATAAAGCGCAACTAGGATATCTCACAAATCATGTTCGCCAACAATCCATAATAAACACTAAGTAGGAAAAATCCAATTTTCCACAAAAAATTCACAATTTTATTTTACAGTATCGTTATCAAGATTGAAGAGAGAGGATCGATCAATATGAACGATATCAATGTATTTCTAGCTTTCGGAGCGGGATTACTGTCTTTTATATCCCCTTGTTGTTTACCGCTATATCCAGCTTTTTTATCTTACATTACTGGGGTATCCGTTGATGAAATAAAGAAAGAAAATGGGATGCTTCAAAAACGCGCAATACTCCATACATTCTTTTTCTTGCTCGGTTTTTCCGTCATCTTCATCGCTATTGGTTTTGGTACTTCTGTAATAGGAAAACTATTCGTTGATTACCAAGATTTAATCAGACAAATTAGTGCCTTGTTCATTATCTTTTTTGGTCTCGTCATTTTAGGTGTATTTTCACCTTCCTTTATGATGAAAGATAAACGGTTAGTTTTCCGCAACAAGCCTTCCGGTTATTTTGGCTCTATTTTAATTGGCATAGGATTCGCAGCGGGCTGGACTCCCTGCACAGGTCCAATTCTTGTATCAGTGATCGCGTTAGCAGCTACCAAACCGAGTGCAGCTATGTTATATATGTTCGCATATGTATTAGGGTTTGCTGTACCTTTTTTCATCATGTCATTTTTTATCAGCAAGTTGAATTGGATAAAAAGATATAACGCTGTCATCGTCAAAGTCGGAGGGGTTCTTATGATTATCATGGGAATTATGCTGTTTTTTGATTGGATGACAAAGATCATTATCTTTTTTACAGATTTGTTTGGTGGGTTCACAGGTTTTTAATATACTCCCGAAATCCCCCCTTGAGTGAATAGCAACAATTCTTGTTACTGTCCACTCAGGAGGGATCATTATTTAGTTTTTATTGAATATTCGAGATCATGCGATCCATCGTTTCATAAGACATAGGACCTATATACTTATCTCTAATAACCCCGTTTTTATCGATGATATACGAAGTGGGGATCGTTATTGCACCGTATAGATTTCCAATGTCCCCTTGCTCATCAAGCACAACTTTAAATGTCACTCCCTTATTTTTCACAAAATCGTTCACCGCATCAGGACCTCTTTCGCTATTCGTTAAGTTGACTGCTAAAATTTCTACATTGTTATTTTTATTATTTTCGTAGAACTTTTGCATTTCTGGCATTTCAGCTCTACAAGGCGGACACCAAGTAGCCCAAAAATTCAATATCACCGTTTTTCCACGCAAATCAGACAATTTTATTTTATCCCCTGTAATTGAAAGTAATTCAAAATCCGGGGCAACTTCTCCTTTATTCGTGCCGATTTTTTCCCGAATCCAATGAAGTAGACACGACCGGCTTTGGTTTGATCTTTCCTTCTTCCTGTTGATTGTTAAAAATAGAAGCTACAGCAATACTTACCATCATCACACCTAAAGCGAGTTGGGTCATTGCGTTTCTCCGCCCCTTGTTCTCGTCCCCAAGAGCCGCTTCTCTTTCTCGCCTCTCTAACCAATATGAAATACATATAAAAACGATAACGAGAGAGCCATACAACCATACTTCTTTTGATATGATTCCTGTATTTACAAAATATTTTTTATACAGGGCTAGTTCGAATTGAATGAGATGGAACCATATAAGAAGTTGCAATAAAGTTTTTTGAATTTTGACTCGTGATGCTACTATAAAAAAACAAATCGCTACTATTGCTTGCAAAATGATGAAATAATTTTGGGAATTTTCCATTACTCGAATCCATGCAAAAGTACTAAAATAGCCAAAATATACCGGAACTACTGCTCGTGTGTAAGAAGCCACAGGAATATTCTGCTTTTTTACGTATAACCAAGTATAGACCGTGATAAAAACAATCCCCATACTAATGCCAACATATCCCCCGTTAAAATAAAGGATTGTCATCGGATTTTGTAAAACTGAATTCGGATGTAAAAAGACATAACTAAATTTCCAAATGAGTACACCGTTGGTTCATCACCAAAAGATGTACTTGACTTTTAAAGACCAAACATGATAGCAATGTTGCTCAAAGAGATGTGTGGTATAAAAAGGAAAAATGCTGTTTTGATTTTCTTTATCATAATCGTCTTTCTTTGTCAAGTACACTTTGTGGTGAAGAGCCACACCGTTAATAAAACTGTTAAAAATTAAATCCATGATGTTTCGTTCTATTTTTAATATCTTAATGCCGTAATAAACATAACATAGCTAATCAGTAAGCTGCTTACGAGCAAAAGATTTTCGCCTTGAACTACAATATTGCCGAATTGCAATACGCATCCCTCCAAATTTTATGTAGTTGGCTTATTATAAATAAAAAATAGGATCTTCACCAAAAGTTGTACTTGACTGTTTCAGATCATGTCTTGCTTACATGCATAAGGAAAATCAGTAAATCAACGATTTTCCTACATGGTGACACGAGAAAAAGCCTCGCTTGTCAAGTACACGTTGTGGTGATGAACCAAAAAATATGAATTTATTATGGAGATAAAAAGAAGTTGTTGACAATGCAATCAACACTTCCTTCATCTATATGAAATGAAAAAAGGGGGGAGCAATGGTAAATCGCATCTCCTGTATACAATATAACGACTACAATTTTTTGGATAGCTGTTCAAATTCATCTAAAGAGATCTCTCCTTTGGCTAATCGTACTTTCAATATTTCTATCGGAGAGAGTTCTTCTTTACGACCATTGATAAAACGATATAAGAGATAAAAACCAACGGCGATTAATACAACCCAAAATAACATGATCCCAACCATCATGAAAGAACCGCCAAACATCATTGAGTTTCCCTCCTTTTCCTAACTTTAAAACCAATAAGTGATCGTATCTAATATACCAAGTAAAACCATCACGAATTCCGGCTGTTTTCTGAACAATCCCCCCTACTTGTCTTCCTTTTTTCATTACAGTGCCGCTAAATCCTAAGTACCAAAGGATAAAGATAAAGAAAATAACAGGTACAGAAGTTCCAACGGCAAAGATGCTCGGTAATAGTACCCCCATAAGACGTTGAATAGACGAGAGGCATGAGAGTGACAAAAAACAGCACAAACATCGTTGGACAAAAAGCTAATGAAAAGCCAAATCCCATGAAAAACGAACCGATTTTTCCTTTTCGCCATCTCTCAGGCACTTTGAACAAGGTAACGTTCCAATACATTTTAAAAAGCCCTAACAAATATAAGCCTACAAGAATGAGAATGGGACCAATAAGCTTTCTTAACCACGGAAATACATGTTAGCGTACTTTGGAATCTCTTTCCCCATCAGCCAAACGATGAAACCTAAACCGGAAAAAGCAATAATTTTACCAAAAATAAATAGGAACAACTCTTTCCACGCAATTCCTTTTTGCAAGGACTGATTACTGTATAAAGTGATCGCTCCTAAATTACCAGTGAGTTGACACGGAGCCATCGCTCCCACGATGCCAAGAAGAAAGGCTGACAAAATAGGAATCTCTGTCATGCTATTTGCCATATTAAGAAACGGTTGACTTAGAAAGTTACTGATTTGACTCAAGAACGAATACACCCTTCTTCTCACCTTCTTCTCTATCTGATGTCTATATTGTAGCAATGAATTTTGCAGAAATTGTGGAGTGGTATATTTTAAGCAAAAAGACATGCCTCCGCATGTCTTTTATTAAAATTTATTTTCCCTTTCGATGCTATCCTTGTCCAGCTTTCACCGTTATTTTTTGTCATGAAAATATCCCCGTTCATGGTGGCGATCACAATTTCCTTCTCATTTTTCGGATTAGAGGCCATATACATGATATGGTCTTTTTCATCGAGCGTAGGAACAGAAAGAACTTCCTCTTGTTTTGTGTCTAATGATTGTTTGATTAGGATAGGTTTATCGTTCTCTACAGCTGCAAATACAATGAATTTTTCTTGGAACGCAAACGTCGTCGTATTGATTTTTTCGAGTAAACCGTTCAAACGTATTCCCATTATCTCTCGAAACAAAATTCCTTCCGATGTACTAATTCCGACCATATTTTCGTCCGTTGGATGGGCAGCAATCGTTCCCGCTGCCCGTTTGCGGCAGGCCGTTCAATTGACTTGGCGACCACGTTTTGGCCGTCGTCTTTACTGTAAATACCCCTTGTCCGAGCGTTTTATTTTCTTCTTGGTTCACAACATAAATGGTATGGCTTTTATAGCCAACTGTCATATAATGAAAATCAGATTCTTTATAAAATCCTAAATTCATCAATGTTTGTCCATTATCAAAACTTTTCACAAGACCAAGTGGATTTCCTAAAGATGAACCTTCTTCCGGATGCCCTGATGAATAAAAGCCGTCGTCTGTGGCAGAAAAGCCCATATAATCATGTTTATACGAAGTCGTTTCATACCACTTATTGTTTTGGTAAACGAGTAACCCCTCATGTGTAGCAAAGTAAATCGCATTTTGGTTGCCTGCATAACCGATTCCATGTAAATGCTCGATCTTTCCTTCTTTTTTTTCTTGAAAGAAAGGATTATTGGTAACAGATACGTTCGATTTTGCTTGTTCTTTGCTTGTAATAAAGGCCTGTTTTTTTTCATTGGATGATGAACAAGCGCTTAGAAGAAGAATGGATGATGTAATGATGATTGCTTTCGTCATTTTTGTCATGGTCGACTCTCCTTTGTATAATGTAGATTTCGCACATTTTATAACAGATATTTGCAGAATGTATGGAATTGCAAACCCCTTTTTCATTCGTTTAAGCCTTTTTTCGAGTGATTTTCTTCCAAGTAAATATAATAAAAAAACAGATAGAAGTGTCGATATCACTTTCCCTTGCCATGTCCAATTCATCACTTGATAAACCGAATATGCCTCTAACAAAAGTGCTGGCAGCTTTCCAAGCGAGCTGGCAATGATAAAGATCAGTAAGGAGGTGTGTCCGATCGCTGCCACAAACGTCACAAGTCCCGACGGAACAAAAGGAAGAAGACGCAAAGACAAAATAAGCGAAAAGGCTTCTACCCCTTCTGCCTCAAGCAAACGTTTCACTTTCGGATAGGAAAACCATTTCGTTTCCGAAAGTTTGTGAAATCCTTTTCGATATAAAACGAAAGAAACAATCGCCCCAACAGCTTCCCCTACAAACGATAAAAAGGTGCCTTTCCAAAAACCGAATACCGCCAAGTTAGCTGCAGTGAGAAATACGCTCGGTACAACGCCTAAAATACTGATCACAATATTGATCGCAATACTAATGAGATAAGCAACGCTTTCATATGTATGAAACAATGTAATGAGCTTCTCTTCCATTTCTTTTTACCTTATCCCCCCATTTATATCCTACACCCCAAACGGTTTGCAGAAATTGATCGATCGGAAAACCGGCTTGGCGGAGCTTCTCGCGAATATTTTTGACATGCGAATCGATTGTCCGTTCTTTTGTATTGGCGTTATACCCCCATAATGTCACGATGAGTTGCTCTCGGCTAAATACCCTGTTTGGATTTTTGAGAAAAAGTCCTAAAATGGCAAACTCTTTTGGCGTGAGAAAAATATCGTGCCCAGCATATTGGACTTTATGCTGCGCTTCATCCCAAACTAAGCCGTTAAACTCCAGTTTCGCTTGTTTTCCTACAGAACGGCGCAATACCGCTTCGATCCGAGCGAGCAGCTCAGATTCGTCAAATGGTTTTGTAATATAATCATCTGCTCCGATTTTCAACCCTTGGACAACATCTGTCGTTTCTCCTCTTGCTGTTACCATAATAATTGGGACATTCGAAAACTCTCGTATTTGTTTGCACATTTCCCATCCGTCCATCTCTGGCATCATCACATCAAGCAAAACGAGGTCCGCTTTATTGTTTTCCAAATAGCGGATCGCCGCTACTCCCGACTCGCATGTCACACAACGGTACCCTTTCGGTGCAAGATACAGCTCTAATAAATCCAACATTCGTTTTTCGTCATCAACTAGTAATATCGTGTACATGTTCATCTCCCTTCGGTAACGTAATGATCATCGTCGTCCCTTTTCTACATTGGCTCGTTGCGTAAATCGAACCGCCGTGCGCTTCGACAATTTCTTTCACAATCGCCAAGCCTAATCCCGTCCCTCCGCCTGTTCTCGATCTTGATTTATCCACCCTGTAAAATCGTTCAAAAATATGCGGCAAATCTGCTTCAGGAATTCCTATTCCTTCGTCGGAAATCATGATCATCACGTTCTTTTTCTCCATTCTTACATCAATGGAAACGGTAGAACCTTGATGAGAATATTTTAACGCATTGTCCAAAAGATTCATCATCACTTGCTCAAAACGCTGTTGGTCGATATGGACGGTAATGTTTTCATCGCAGTGGTAGACAAGAGACATATTTTTCGTCTGAAAAGCAGGATACATTTTCTCGTATATTTTTTTCAAAAAAAGGCACAGTGGAGTTGGCTCTTTCTCGATTTGAAACGAATGTTGATCCATTTTCGCGAGCTCAAACAAGTCTTTCACTAACTTTTGCATATGCTCTGCTTCTTCATAAATAATGGACAAATATTTCGCTCTTTCTTCCTCCTCGATAGTTGGCCTTCTCGCGATGTCCGCATATCCTTTGACATACGTGAGCGGAGTACGAAGTTCATGAGAAATACTAGCGAGAAATTCGTTTCTTTCTTTTTTTAAGTATTCCAAATCCCTTGCCAATGTTTGAATCGCTTTTCCTAACTGTGCCAACTCATCTTCTCCTTTTACTTGCAAGCGGACAGAAAAGTCCCCCTTGCTCAGTTTTTCGGTCGCTTGTTTCATCCGAATGAGCGGAATCGTAATGACTCTTGATAAAAAAGCAATCGTCATAATGGTCAAAAAGACGGAAAGAATGCCCACGACTAGAAAATGATGTTTTAGCCTATCAATCATGTTTTGAATGGAAGCCGTATGCTGAAACATGTACACATACCCTTTGATCTTGCCGTCAATCCGAATCGGGCTTACTGTCGAAATATACGACTCTCTTTGCCAATTTTTTTGCACAATCATTCCGCCATAGGGAATGTTTTTATTTGATTTTTTTATTACTCTTTTAGCAAACGGTAAAATATGATCTGAAAAATATAGTATCTTCCCCTTGTCATTGGTAATAACGACGTCGGTCTCCGCTTCAGACTCCATCATGGTGACATGTTCTAACGTAGAAGGGTGATAGCTTTTTTCCAATACATCACGGTGATTGTTCCCTCTCGCTAACAGCTGCTCAAATTCTTCATTAATTCTAGCGTTAACGAGTGTCACATATAACGACGCAAATAAAACCGTTTCGATTCCTAACACAAAGACAAAAAATAATAGCCCTAACTTAAACGAAATTTTTCGCACTTTTGTCCCTTCCTTATAAGAGCTCATTATTGCTTTTATGTAGAGCACTTTTTATTTTACAACATAAATTTGCAGAATCGATGGATTTTACAGTGAAAAATACACACGAATATTGCCTTGCAAATATCCATACAACAATAGGCGGACGAAAAAAACACTGTAGTTTTAAGCCTACAGTGTTTCAATAACTGATCTTTACATCATATATCCTTGTTTCATCATTTGTTGATTCGTTTTGCTATTATTCATCATATGTTCCATCATTTGATCCATATTTTTAGTATTTCGACACTGTTCATACATTTTTTGTAATTGTTCCTCTGAGAAGTTTGGATGCATTTGTTTCATCATTGGCAACATTTCTTTCCAATCATTATTATCATTTTTATTTGCTGCAAAAACAGCTGTAGCTAATACAAAAGCTGAAACAAGGACGAACAAACCTGAAATAAGTTTTTTCATTTTCAACACCTCCATCCTTTTCTGGTTTTAGAATAAAGGAAAAGTATGGAGAAAGTGTTCATAAAAATTTACAAATTTTTGTCGCGAATTATCATTAGTAATTAGATATTTTCAAAAATCGATTAGAATTTCTAATGGCCTAATGGCTCTGTCATCATAATCATACTTTGTTGCTTACATGTTTCTTAAACAACATGAATCATTACAAATTAGCTTGTAGAAGTTGTATGTGATGATATGCGAATAATTCAAGAACCTTTGATGTTAGTTGAATGCCATATGTTTGCATCATCATATTAACACCACAAGTTTCAAAAATAAAAAAAACAGCTTGCTCGGCTTGCAAGCTGTTTTGCGTATATAGATTTACGTGCTTCTAATGCCCTGCATGTCCTTCTCCGGTTGCCGGAACAATTTCGAGCTTTTCGTCAATAATTCCTTGCGTTTGATAAGGGATGGAGCGGAATGTGCCAGATAAAAATGCATGGTTATACGGTCCCTCTGTTGGCTCAACAGTAAAAGTTGGTTTTAAACGAGCTAAAAATTCATATACATCCGTCGTTAATGCTCCATTCTCTAGCCATATTAAAGGTGCGTGCTTTCCTAGATGAGAAAATGGCGCAGCTGCAATCGCTAATTCAGGGGTTTTCGTTGAAATAAATGATACGCCATGCCCCGGATTATTTAGCCCCCAGCCAAATTTTGTTTTTTCATCTTTATAAGTAGCAAAAGAAACGGATTGTTGCACCGGTGTATCGCCCGCGATTCGGACAACAGTGCCAAATGATTTTAGTTCGTTTTCCACTTCTTTAGAGATTACTGATTCGGGACCTAAAAGGTATATATTTGCTTTTCCTTTTCTTTGCTGTAACGCCTCTTTCGTTGGTTGCGGAATGTCATTTGCCGTAACATACAACAACGGTTCTTCCATGTGGGCAATCCAATTGGCAGCTATAAGAGTGTACAATTTTGCCTTATCTTCCAAAGAACCAATAATCACACTTTGTGGAGTCTTGCCGGCAATGTCGCTGTAAAATTGGTCAATTTCTTTCGCAAACGCAGCCGGATCTGTTTCACTAATTTGTTTCATCTTAAAATTCTTTAATTTATCTAGTTCACTTTTCCTAAGATTTCCCATCACCATAATTTGCGTACCGTCAGCTGTGCCTAAAGGCTGAAGGCGGTTTATTTCCTTTAAGACGGCATCCGGTATTTTTTGATCTTTTGTAAATAAAACAGGGCCGTTGCTCGGATGATGAATTAAGTCTACACTTGCCAATGCGATTTGCCAACTTTCAACGGGCACTAAAATAATTCCGCCGGGCTGGTTTTCTTTATGAGTGGCAGGCCAAACCGTTTGTGAAACCATGACGGATAACTCAATAGGATCATCCGTGTTGATACGAGTAACGTTTTTCGTCGCTGTTACGATCATGTTTTGGCTTGCTAAACGGTTGAATGAGTTTGGCGGCTTCGCGAACTCCATTTCATTTGTTTTGTTATCTTTGTCTTTATCATTGGAGGACATATCCATATCTTCATGATTCATATTTGCATGATCCATTTCTTTCGAATCATGATCCATCTGATTATGGTCATTGTTTTGATTGTTACATCCGGTAATGATAAAGATAGGTAGCACAGCTACTAGGACTCCCCTAAGTAATTTACTGATCATATGTAATCCTCCTTGAAAGAATCTTTTCTTTATTGTATTTATCCCCATTTGTTATTACTTTTACACGAGTGTTGATTATCCAAAATTATACATACACCTTCCATAAATTTGGGCATACTCAAACAAAGCAGCGGCCATCTCGGATTTCCAATCGAGAGGAAGCTGCCCAGAGAAAAAACGGCGAACGAACGAAATGAAGGAAAGAGAGACGTTCGTCTGTTTTTTGGTTTGATCATACAGCCATCGCAGCAACACATACGCGATGAACGCCGCAAACAGCTGATTGTATACCGCATTTTCCGTCGTGCCAAACAAGGTCGGGACATTCAGATATTGCTTTACCCAACGGAAAAAAGACCTCAACAGTCCAACGTTGTTGGTACATGTCGGCAATGGTTTCCGCAGACGCATGGAAGAGGTTCGTCACGACCCGAATGTCGCGGCCATTCGCATCTCGAAAGATCACCACCCGGTGACGCTTGGTGGAGCGGCATTGTTTCGTCCCCAACTGGCACGTGAAGTCGGCTTGAACCGATGAGGATGTGCTGGAAAGGCGTTTCAAGCTTTTTTTCTGATGAAGTTCGATGTTGTCCTTCATCCGAATGACAAAGAGCTGATGCTGCTCCACAAATCGATCGAGGCGTTCGATTTTGACATACGCCCGGTCTTCCACCAGCACTTGTTGAGCGTTCGTCAACTGTTCTCCCACTGGGCCATCGTGACGCAGTCCGGTCGTTTCCACCACGTCTGCCGGCAGCGAGGATTCCGGCGAATACGCGACGTGTAGCTTCACTCCGGCGCGTTCGCCGTGATACGGCGCCCATGGGAGGCGGTTTTTCCCGACCGTGACGGTCGTCGAATCCACCACCCGAAGCGGTTTGGGAAACCGAAGCGAACGGCGGGTTTGGCGGTTGCACTTGGAAATGATCAACGCCAACAAGCGTTTCATGATGTCATAGGGAACTTCTTTCGCTTTCTTGGATACAGTTGAATAATGGAATCGCGGCAATCCATACAGAGGCCCCACATCGGCTCCGTGGCGAAAGCTTTTCCATTGATGCATGGCGGCCAGCAGGAAGAAGTGAATCCACTCGCGCAACGTAAAGGTTCGAGACGAATCACGATCCCCAACCGCTTCGGCAATCCGTTGAATCTCTTCATCCGAAGTGTGAGTAAAATATTTGTGGGTGACATTCAGGAATGATTCCCCGACGAGGGTTGCGAACTTTTGTTCGCGACGCTCGTCGGGGCCACCAAGCGAAGCGCGGTAGAAAAAAGCAAATGTCATGCAAAAAGGACTCTCTCCCTGCTATGATGGTGATGACCAACATCCATAAAACAGGAGGGAGAGAGTCCATGAAACATCTTACCACAGAATGGCCTTTATTAAAAGAGCTGGAGGAACAATTAGTCAGAACTCTTCAAAAGGTGTTCGCTGTCTTGTTGGCGGCCCTTTTGGAGGAGATTGATCAACAACTGGCGGAAGCGCGGGACAAGCGCCGGTATCAGCTGAAAGACAAACGGCCGACCACGATCCAAACGCTGTTTGGAGAAGTGACGTTTCGACGGAACTACTACTATGACCGGCAAACGGGGAACTATACCTTCTTGCTGGATGCCGAATTAGGCTTTGATGGGGCCCGATCGATCAGTCCTTGCCTCGAGGAAACGGCGGTCGAGTTGGCCGTAGAGTGCTCTTCCTACCGCAAAGCGGCCCGTACGTTGGAGTCGATCGTGGGGTATGCGGTCATGAGCCACGAGGCGATTCGCCAACTGGTGCTGGAGGCCCCTGTCTCGCTGCACCGCCCTGTTTCCCAACGGCACGGCCGGGTGCTGTTTGTGGAGGCGGATGGACTGTTTATTTCCCGCCAGGGGAAAGGGAAACGGGCGAAAGAAGAGAAAATCCTGGCGGTTCACGAGGGATGGAAACGAAACGGTTCGTAGCTCGAGTTCGTGAACCGGCGCCACTACCTCCATGAAGGGGAGGGAGACGTGTGGGAACGGTTTGAAGAGTGGCTGATGAAGGAATATGCCTATGACCCGTGCCGGGACCTTTTGATCATCAACGGCGACGCGGCGTCGTGGATCACAGCCTGCCGGGAGTATTTTGGAAAGCGAGCCTGCTTTCAGCTGGATCGATTTCATGTGGCGCGGGAGCTGCGTCAGTGTCTGTCCGGCCATCCGCGTTGGCGGGAGGTGCGGAAGAAGCTGGCGAAACAAGACGAAGAAGGGCTTCTGGTGGAGCTGAACAGCGCGGTCGGCACGTTGGAGGACGAAGCGAAAGAGAAGCAGATGGCTGCCATGATCCGTCGGATCGAGTCGATGCCGGGATGCATCCGGGACTATCGGGAGTGGCTGTCGGAGCAAGGGGTGGAGACGACCGGCATGCGTCCGATGGGCCACGCCGAGAGCGTGATGAGCCGGTTTGCGCATCGGGTGAAATCCCGCCGCAGCTGGAAAGACCAAGGGCTTCGGGCGTTTCTGAGGGCGATGGCGGCCCGAATCGACGGGATTTGGCGGAGAAATGGGCAGTTGGTGGAGGAAGAAGAGACCCGAACGGCGGCCTCGGCCTCAACAAAGTCCAAGCGGATCGAACAGGCCAAACGGAAGGCCGGACGGTTATGGGCAGATGTGGTGCGTCAGAATCTACCGTGTCTGCAGCGGTCATCCGGGACACCGATCCATCAAGCGTTTGTCGGCGCTCCCGGGATGGTGGTTGGGTGTAAAAAAAATGGAATATCGTATCATCGCCTCAAGATGAGGGATGAGAGTCCGAAAGCCGCTTACGATATGAATTCCTGAAAATGGTTCCGCTAACTAGTGATTGACAACGCCCGTAGTGAACCGAAAAAATGTTCTCCACAAAGTCTTGACTGACTCCAGGATCTATATTAAATTGACACCTATTATGAACAGACGGTATAATTAAACAAAAAAGAAAAATGGGATGTTTTATGGTTTTCGAGTGCAGTATTATCTAAAAATTTTAATCAATTTTCAAAAATTTTGTACCATGGTACTACTTCAAAAACATTTTGATTCGCTTCAAGAAGGAGTCAATATTGATCTTTGTCAAGAATATACCGATTTTGGAAAAGGTTTTTATTTGACATCCAATTTTATCCAAGCAAGTAAACATGCAGAGAAAAGAGCTAAGTTAGAAGGCGAAGAACCAATAGTGTTCGTATATGTGTTAGACATATCAAGGTTAAAAAAGGAATATAATGGATATATACTGCATAAGATGGATTTAGAATGGGCAAAATTCATATATAACAATCGCTCAAAAAAACAATGCTTTACTCACCGTTACGATTATGTATTTGGCGGCGTAGCTGACGGAAAAATTTTTGACCTTGTTAATTTGGTCGATAGTGGAGAGCTTGATATTGAATTGTTTTTATGAAGAAATTGCTCAGTATGCAACATATGACCAGCTATCTATTCACAACCAAAACATTTTCACATATAATGTGATTACCCTTCAAAAGGTGGTGAAAGCATATGATCAACAACAAACGTACAATGACAAGAGAACAGTTAAGAAATAAATTGAATTATGAGCACGAGCACGGCTATCCTTCTTTTAGAAATGAAATTGCAAAGGTTCTACAAGATAAATACAATATGGATTTTTCAAAGGCAAAAGAAATAGTTTGGGATCCAAAAATTATAAATAAATCACCGAAGATATTGAATGGGCTCAACATATGGGACCAAAATTTTTGGGCAAAATATATTTATGAGGAATATGAAAGTGTTTTTCCCAAAAGAGTAAAAAATTTAGAACTACAGGTATCGAATTAAGCTTTTAGCAAGAGATTATGCTAAAAGCTTAATTCTTTTCTTTGTCACATATTACCAGAAACATCAAGCACCTATTTATTACTTTAAAAAAATAATTTATGCATCTTTGGTAACAATACTTCCATAATGTTTAGAATTGACACACCAATAAAATAATTTATCTAACACCTCCCTGTTCTTATAGTCTAAATCCGTACATACAACCGTATTACCCCCTTTCACCCTATCCCCTATCACCTTTCCAAAGAAGAAACCGAACATAAGATCAGGTAAAACCCTGATCACGCTCGGCTTCTTGGACATTTTTTATTTTCCCAGGACGGGATTTATTTTACGGTGATATAGAAAAGAACATTGCTTTGAGAACAGAAAGAACATTGCCATTGCATACATAAATCTGTAATCAAATAATTTTACAGTTTACTTCTTTTAAAATCCTCTTTTGTGTATAGTTATACACTTTAAAATTTTTTGGTGAAAAAATGATTAAAAATTACTGTTATTAGAGAAAACCTAATATCTTCAGGCAAATATGAAGCCAAAGTTTGAGCTGCTTTATAGTCTGTAGGACTAGGCAAAAGGTTACTGGACAAGTGAGTATGCCAATCACCAAGATAATAGAGACTGTTATTCGAAACTTTGTTTAAATAATTACAATAACTGTAGATGAGCAAATTCACTAACATAAATTTACATCCATACAAAAAAGGAGACATGAACCCGATTCCTTGATTAGAATAGATGTGTCACCAAACCATTCTCAAGGAGGTTCATGTCTCATGAATAGACTACCACATCACCAAGGAATCGACAAGTTTTTCGCAATGTTGGGGCTGCCCTTTATTTCTCTAAGCCGGTCATGAAGCATCTCATTCATATTATCGATGCGCTGACAACGAAAGGATTTGCGGGAACCTTGACCGATCTGCATCACGAGAGCTTTCATCCCAACCATCGAACGACACTGAGCCATTTTTTCACGAAAAGCCCTTGGGATGAAGAAATCTTGCTTCGCAAACTCCAGCAGTGGATGCTTCGTCATGTGGAACGAACGGCCAAGCGAGAGAATCACCCCATTTTTGTTTCGATCGATGATACGATCTGCCGAAAAACGAAGCCTTCGTCACAGGCGAAACACGCTATTGAAGGGTGTAATTGGCATTATTCTCACGCGGACAAAAAGTCGATTTGGGGACACTCTCTCGTCTGGCTCATGGTTCATACGATGACGCAAGCCTTTCCCTTTGCGTTTCGCCTCTACGACAAGGCGGATGGGAAAAGCAAGGGTCAATGGGCCATCGAGATGCTTTCTTCTTTGGATGTGCACGGTTCTGTTTATGTGCTGATGGATTCTTGGTACCCATCGAAAACACTCGTGGAAGCCTGCCTGAAAAAAGGATTCCACGTCATTGCGATGCTCAAGACGAATCGGGTTCTCTATCCAAAAGGCATTGCGATCCAAGCCAAGCAGTTTGCACGCTACATCGAACCGGAAGACACCCATCTCGTCACGGTGGGAGAAGAGCGTTATCGCGTGTATCGCTACGAGGGAGCGCTGAAAGGTCTCGATGATGCCGTTGTGTTGTTGGCTTGGAAAGCCGATCAGCCGATGACACCTGAACATCTTCACTGCGTCTTGAGCACCGACCGGGAGCTAAGCGATGAAGAGATCTTGCGCTACTATGCCCAGCGTTGGTCGATCGAATGCTTTTTTCGACAAGCGAAAGACCAGCTGAAGCTCGATGGGTACCGCGTTCGTCAACGTCGGGCGGTGAAACGGTATTGGATCTTGGTGCAACTCGCTTATGTGTACAGTATGGTCGAATCCAACAGCGATTTCTCTACCGGGCTTGACTTCCTTCGAAAGAAGAAAGGACATAGCCTCGTGGAGTTTATTTACGATGCAGCGAAACAAGATATTCCCATTGATGTCGTTAAAAAACAGCTTCATGTGGCATAAGGGGTACCCCGTTTGTCTCTTTTTACATGGTAATTATTGTAATGAAAATTGCTCAACTACAGTTACTAAGACTTAACTATTCTCCTGTACCCCACTTTTCAATTCAGATTTTCATAGCCTCTGAACAAAACATTTCACCCCATTTTCTCTACCTATAATAAGTTAAATCTACATTTGTAATCTTAATAATATGGCTGTACAGATATATTCCCGTTACAAGATTGGAATGTATGCTTTTTCATACTAGTGATATCCACCTTTTATAATTTAACGCTTTCTTAAAAAGTATTATTTTGATAGTATTTACTTAACCACATACTACACACTATTCCAGTTTCAAACTAGGAATGGGGTGTAATGATGAACTTGACAAGTTAATTAAAGAAAAGAAAAAAGGATTTTATTTTCGAATTGATGTAGGGAAAGATCCAGTTACCGGTAAGAGAAAGCAAGCAAGTTTCGGACCGTTTCGTACAAAGACTGAAACGAAGAAAGAACTTCTTAAAATTAAAAACCAAGTCGATGATGGAAGTTATTTTAAAGAAAGTACAGAAGATTTTTCAATGTTCATGGAGCGGTGGTTTAACACCTCTTATAAAAGAACAGTAGAAATAACTACCGCAAAAAGCAGGGAATATGTAATCAGAAATCATATTATGAAATATTTCCAACATAAAAAAATTAATGAAATTACAACATTTGATATTGACAGTTTCTATGTAGACAAGTTAGACAACGGGTATTCAGGCGCATATATCCGACAAATGCATAATCTGCTCAATCAAGCATTTGATCAAGCGGTAAAATGGTCATTGGTTAAAGTGAACCCTGTAAAGAATGCTAAACCGCCCAAAGTGAAAAGTGAAGAAAAAATTACATGGACAGTGGATGAGGTAAATCGATTTCTGAATCTGATTAAAGATAGCTCTATGGAGATCCCTTACCTTCTTGCGATTTTTACAGGAATGCGACGTGGAGAAGTTTTAGGACTAAAATGGGATGACGTGGATTTTGAGAATAAGAAAATCCGCATCAAGCGCAGCTTATGCTTTGTCTCAGGCAAAGGATTAATTTTTAAAGAGCCTAAAACAAAAAAATCGAAAAGACAAATTTCAATTTCTCAACATGTTGTAAATGTATTAAAGAAACATAAACAAAAACAAGAATTTCAGAAGGAGAAATTGGGTACTCAATACCAAGACAACAATTTAATTGTCTGCACTGACGACGGAAAACCTCTTGATCCACGAAACTTGTTACGACAATTTTATCGCTTGATCGAAGAAGCAAACGTACCGCGTATAAGCTTCCATGATTTGCGGCATACACATGCAACCATCTTAATGCAGCAAGGCGAAAATCCAAAAGTGGTTAGCGAGCGCTTGGGGCATTCCCGCGTCGGTATAACTTTAGATTTATACTCACATGTCAGTGATGATTTACAAGAACAAGCGGCAGAGAAATTTGAAAATGCCCTTCTTAAAACAGAGTCAAAAACCTTTAGTTAACTAAAGGTGCAAGTTTTGTGCAAGTTTTTAAATCACGGAGATTTTAACACAATTGCCAATAAAACGAAAAAGCTTGAAACCCTTGATACACAAGGATTTCAAGCCTCTCACTTTAGTGATTCCGACTGGGCTCGAACCAGCGACCTCCACCCTGTCAAGGTGAAACAGTTGATTTTCTGAATTTTATTGGAGAAAGATAAGACCTTTAACATTTGAAAAACGTTGATATATCAAGGTTTTGCTAATTTAAAAATTCGCTAGGTTGTACCGAATTTATCGAACGGCACCATTTTGGGCACCAAACTCGGCACCACTTATGGCACCAACAAAAAGTCCTCTAAAGGTTGACGTGACAGGCTTCCTGGCAATATTAAAATTGAAAGAGGGCGTTTAAGATGAGCGATAGCATCGGAGATACGTTATTGAAATATATGATCAAGCCAGATAGAAGATGAAAAGAAGTTTATCAAAGAACAAAAGGAACATGTGATATTCTTGACCGACTCTATTGTAAAAAGTCTAGAAGAGATTAAGCATCATAATAATACAATAGAGGAAAAAGATATTATTCCTGATTACAATTTTATGCTTATTCAAAATAAACTACAAAGTCTAATTAATGCTTTACAAGAAATCAATTTTGGGAAAAGACGTATAAAGAAAATATCATGATGAAATGTGCAAATTGAATACCTTTTTGGAAGATGGAGAATAAACTGTTAAAGCCGCTCATGTTATTTGAGCGGCTTTATAGTTTTTTGTTATAACAATATTGACCGTAAACCTCCGATAACTTTAAAAAAGTCGTATCAGCTGAATCTTTTAGTGCTTAAACATTTTATTTAGAAAAATTTCAATATTGATTAATTATTTCTTTTCTTAATAATTTTTGAATATCCTCAATACCATAACCAGCATCTCGGTTAAACCTATAAGAATAGGCAACCTTAATTATTACAATTGCTATTTCTTCTGCATTTGTATTTGCAAGATAGCTTTTATCCCAAATATCTTTATATTGATTTAATACACTTTGATAATCATCTGGTTTTTCAAATATAATATTTTCTTGGTTATCATTACATAAATAATTTAATTCCCCACTAAATAATATCTTATATTTTTCGAAAAGATCTTGGAAATTGAATAAGAGCAAAAATTCTAAAAACGAAAAATTAGCGAAGGATGTATGGTCAGTTAAAGCCCCCACTTTATTTGCCTCTACTAAATAATCCCCAAGTTTTAAAAGCCATTCTTTTGCAATATCGACTTTCTTTTTTCTATATACATGCTCATTGAAAAGTTAACCTTCGCATAAGCGGTGCCCACTCTGGTTATACTGCTCCTAATGAAAAACATGGAAAAGGAGCGGAATTCTGCATGAAACGTCTCAAAATCACCAACGATCACGGATGGACACCTCGGACACTTCGCAAACAGGAACGGAAAATCAAAAACACCCTTCTTCGCCAACGTGTGATGGCCGTCCGCCTGGTCATGGAAGGCTATTTGGGCAAAGAGGTGGCCTCCATGGTCAACGTGTGCCGACAAACCGTTTCCCATTATGTGTCGCTGTTCAACGAAGGCGGTCTGGAGCTCTTGCTTCATCGGGATTTCGCCCCTGGGCGGGAGCCGTTTCTCACGGAAGAACAGCAAGAAAAGATCAAACAGCTTGTATTGACCACCACTCCCGCGGAACTGGGCTGGGACGTCGCTTCGGCGTGGAACACCAAACTCCTGCAATCCTATGTCGCAAAGCAATTCGGTGTTTCCATTTCCCGCGAAGCGTTGCGAAAACTCCTGCACCGCAAAGGGCTGTCGTGGACACGACCGACGTACACACTGGCGAAAGGAAATCCGGATGAGCAAAAGCAATTTGAAAAACAAATGGATCTGATAAAAAAAAACTTGATCACCAAGGAGACAGAAGATGCTGTTCTTCTGTACATCGATGAAACCCATATCCGCTCTTACCATGTCTTGCGGTCCACATGGTCGGAAGTCGGCCGCCAAAAACAAGTGCCGACGTTTGGCCATCATGCCCACGTATCGCTGTTTGGCGCGGTCAACGTCCATGATGGTGAAACGGTGCTTCATCAAACAACTGCCGCCAATGCTGCGACGTTCTTGGATTTCTTGAGAATGCTCAAAGAGCGCTATCCAGACCGTCTCATGGTCTTGGTGTTGGATAACGCCCGCATTCACCATGCCAAGATGGTCAAGGAGTTTTTGCGGGAAGAAGGGCAGTGTTTTCACTTTATTTACCTTCCTCCCTATTCGCCACAGCTGAACCCGATCGAACGCTTATGGAAATGGCTGAAAGATACGGTGATTGCCAATGTATTTCACAAGGATCGCAACGATATCATTCAAGCCATTACTCGGTTTGTCAACTACATCCACGAACGTCCGGAGGAAGTGCTGCAGCGCTTAGGGTGTGCAGGATGACTGAGAAGTTAACTCTTCATGTTGCATGTATATAAAAAGTAGTAATAAAAACCCAGAAAAAGTATCAATTGTATTTAATTCTTCAAAATCAGCCATCACGTTTCTTCCTAGATTAGTTGTTGAGAACCACAAGTCATCAAAAGCTTTATTTACATGACCAAAAATATCATTATCATTTGAATAATTATAGAAACCCTTTGCGCTTTTTACTAAATTTTCCAAACCAAATATTCTCTTAACCTCTTTAAACTCGGTTGATATAGAACCAATTAGTTGATGACTAATTACCATTAAATCTCCAAAATCAGATAGAGAAAAATATGGTTCATCACCACAACGTGTACTTGACAAGCAAGGCTTTTTCTCGTGTCACCATGTAGGAAAATCGTTGATTTACTGATTTTCCTTATGCATGTAAGCAAGACATGATCTGAAACAGTCAAGTACAACTTTTGGTGAAGATCCAAAAATATTGTTTTAATCTTTCAGTTTGGTCAAATAAAGCAATTGAAATCTCTAAGACACAAAACTTATAAAATTTAAAATAGTCCCTTTCCTCGTCCGTTTTAGCACCTTTTATAAATTTGTCCAACCTTGTAATAACATCACTTATAAACCAATTTTTAAAGGTTTCATGACGATAATGTTTCGAGGTTTGCAACGAATCAATTATATAATTATCTAAATCATTAACATCCGAAATTCGTTTTTTGATTTTAGCCATCAATGCTTGATACTCATACCATAGCTCCTCTTCAAACAATACATCTTCTGCATCATTATCAATTATTTCCTTTACTAATCCTGTTAAATCTATAATACTAATATCCCAACCAAATTTATCTTTGTAAAATTTTATTAGAGAATCAATTGGTTTATCAGCATATATATTTATTTGTCCATTAAGTAATATAACCCCCTTCTTTTGAATTTCATCTTCTTTTATTCTAGGATCATCAAGTCGACAAGTGAACATTTTCATGATTTGGTGAGCCACATCAACATCCCATTTCTTAGTATCAATATCCCCCACCTTAACTTGATACATATTTAGCTGTTTACCAGTTAATTCAATAATATCCCTACCAAATTCAATTGGACTATGTATTAATTTAATATAGTCTGGATTTAACTTTTTTCGCATTTTTAAATAAATCCTTCTAAGTTCAGTCTCATCTACCGATTTTAAATAATCTTCAATCCACATAGTGTACCCCTCTTTTATTTAAAAAATTCTTCTATCAAAATCTCTTTACAATCCTAAAATCTAATTAAAATACAAAGGAATAGTATTTTCTATGCGGTATTTTCTTATTTTAATCCTCATTAAAGTTAATTTATTTTGTCTTACCTTAATTACAGTTACATTATAAGGAAAATTATGTATATTTATCAATACGTTTGAGTTTCTACCTCGTTCAGACACCAAAATATAATAGAAAAAGGAGAGAAAACTCACATTTGCTCATAATAAAATTTCTAAATAGCGTTTCCTAAAATTAAAAACCTCATTTCCTTGTGATGCAACCCATCTTAGTTGATTGCCAATACCTGAATATATAAAAATTTATTATCCTTTTCCTGATCTTTCTATTTCCCATTCAACATGTCAACATCTGTTTTGGGAAGTATGTACTACCCTTTCAATTGTTATCACATTATTGAAAGCTCTCATTAAAGCTGTAACAAAAAATAATCCCTTGGTTACTAAACCAAAGGAAACAAATTTACTTAAACTCTTTTATTGATTTATAACATTTGAACAATTTTTTGAAATGCTCCTAACTTTATACTCTATTTTCACTGACGTTTCAGTATCATAAAAGAAAAAATCACCTTCCGACAACCTACATTATTAACTTATTGTACTGTAGATGAGCAAATTCACTGACATAAATTGACAACTAAACAAAAAAGGAGACATGAACCGGACTCCTTGGGTAAAATAGATGTGTTCAAAACCCATTCACACAAGGAGGTTCATGTCTCATGAATAGATTAGCACATCACCAAGGAATCCACAAGTTTTTCTTCACGCTGGGGTTGACGCTGCAGCTTTCCAAACCGGTCATCAAGCATCTCATTCATATTGTCGATGCCTTGACCACCAAGGGATTCTCGGGAACATTGACTGATATTCATTACTGGAGCTTTCATCCGAATCATCGAACGACGCTCAGTCACTTTTTCACGAAAAGCCCTTGGAACGAGGAAAGGCTGCTTGGGAAGCTTCAAGAGTGGATCCTTTCCCAGGTCGAACGACTGGCCAAACGGAAGAATCAACCCCTTTTTGTTTCGATTGATGATACGATTTGCCAAAAAACAAAGCCTTCGTCACGGGCTGCGCACGCCATTCAAGGGTGCGACTGGCACTACTCGCATAAAGATCATCAATCGGTCTGGGGGCATTCGCTCGTTTGGCTGATGGTGCACACCTTCACGCAGGCGTTCCCATTTGCGTTCCGCCTGTATGACAAGAAAGCGGGAAAAAGCAAGATCGACCTGGCGATCGAGATGCTTTCCTCGCTCAAGGTGAAGCGGGCTCAGCCGGTGTATGTGCTCATGGATTCGTGGTATCCGTCCAAAAAGCTCATCGAAGCCTGTCTGAAACAGGGATTCCATGTCATCGCGATGCTCAAGACGAACCGGATTCTCTACCCGAAAGGCATCGCCATCCAAGCCAAGCAGTTTGCCCGCTATATCGAGTCCAAAGACACCCGCCTCGTCACGGTGGGGCAGGAGCGTTATCGCGTGTATCGCTATGAGGGGGCCATCCATGGCCTCGATGACGCGGTGGTGCTGCTGGCTTGGAAGGCGGATCAGCCGATGGCGCCGGAACATCTTCATTGCATCTTGAGCACCGACCGGGAACTCGGGGACGAAGACATCTTGCGTTACTACGCCCAGCGCTGGACGATCGAGTGCTTTTTCCGGCAGGCGAAAGATCAACTGAAGCTGGATGGATACCGCGTTCGCCACATTCGGGCGGTGAAACGGTATTGGGCGGTGGTGCTGTTGGCCTGCGTGTACAGCATCGCCGAATCCCGACAAAACCTCTCCACCGGGCTGGAGCTTCTTCGGTCGCGGAAAGACCACAGCGTCGTCGAGTTCATTTATGACGCTGCAAAGCAAGATATTCCCATTGATGTGATCAAAAAACAGCTCCGTATCGCGTAAGGGGTACCCTGTTTGTCTCTCTAACCATGGAAATTATTGTAATGAAAAATGCTCATCTACAGTTATTGTAATTAGTTAGTTTTAGAAAAGGGGGAAATAAATGTTTAAAATCGACCATTAACCAAATGATACTAAAATTTGATGTTAGCCTAATGTAATCAACGGTGATAAAATGGTTCTTACGTTCTTTTGGTGATAGCTCAAAAAATGTGCGTAATAGAGTAAATAACTAATGGCGTTTTCGACGATTTAGTTTCGGATAATAAGTAAGAGACGAATGATAATTCAATAATTTTAAATGTAATTCGATGTTTCACCAAAGATGCGTAAGAACCGATAAAATCCCCAATAACAGCGGTTTAAAATTCCCCAAAAATAACAGATAATCGTTTCAAAACAACATCTTAGATGGAGTGGAGAAACGATGCTGAAGATAGGGGAGTTTTTTATGATTCGAGAGTTATATCAGAAAGGCTGGACTCAAACAGCGATTGCCAAAGAAACAGGATTTGATCGGAAAACCATTCGGAAGTATCTAAAGGGAGACAAGCTTCCAGAACGTAAAGCCAATGGGAAACAGAAAGCAAGTAAGCTAGATCCTTATAAAAACTATCTACTTCAACGAATACAAGAAGGTACAACGAATTGTGTTGTTCTCTTTGAGGAGATTCAAGCGATGGGATACACCGGCAAGATGACGATATTAAGAGATTTTGTTCGACCGTATCGAGAACAGCCAAAGAAACAAGCCACCTTGCGGTATGAAACACCACCGGGCAAACAAGCTCAAATGGACTGGGCCTATGTGGGAAAGTATTTGGTGGATGGTCAATATCAAGATATTTATGCTTTCGTTATGGTACTAGGTTATTCTCGGATGAAATATGTGGAGTTTACGACCAATATGAATGTAGAAACATTAATGAAATGTCATATGAACGCATTTGCTTACTTTAACGGCATTCCCGAACAGATACTCTATGACAATATGAAAACCGTTGTCCTGAAACATAGTCCAATCGAAATTCGATTTAACCGGACGTTCGAGGATTTTCTAGCGTATTACGGTATTGTTCCAAAAGCATGTCGGCCGAAACGTACACAAACAAAGGGAAAAGTAGAAATAGTGGTAAAGTATTTGAAAGATAATTTCTTTCAGCGAAAACATGAACCTACTCTCTATGCATTAAATGAAGACGTTCGTACGTGGCTGGATCAAGTCGCCAATCAAAAGCCGAATCAAACGACGAATGAACCACCAATTCAACGTTTTGAACAGTAACAGAAGTTCCTTCAAGCATGGGGAATCAAACCATTATTCCCCACATATCGCTGGGAGACACGAGAGGTAAGTCGAGATTGTTTTGTTTCATACAGAGGGAAAAAATATTCCGTTCCGTATCGCTATGCAGGACAGGTTGTAAAAGTGAAAGAAACTCTTGACCATCATATCGAGATTTATGATGAACATGAGTGTATTGCCAAACATCCGATTTTGACAGGAAAAGCAACTGCCCATATTAAAATGGAACATTATGAGGGCTTACATACAAAAGAAAAAGGACAGAGAATAAAAGACGTCCAAGGTTTGGCGACCAACGATCTTTATTCTCCTGCCCCATCTCCTAAAGTAGAACAACGCCCTCTCGCTGCTTACGCAGCATTAGAAGAAGGTGAGACTGTATGATGAACAAGCTGTTAATCGAACGCTTAAAAAAGCTTGGTTGGCACCACACAGCCCACCAACTAGATAGTTTATTAGAAGACGCTTCTAGAGATAATGTATCATATTCTGCATTTTTAAACACTATTGTTTTACAAGAAATCGAATATCAAGAGTCCCAGCAACTAGCCAAACGAATGAAAAGAGCGAAATTGCCTTATATCAAAACGATCCATGACTTTGACTTTTCCTTTTAACCAAGCATCAGTGAAAGGAGAGTGAAAGAAACACTTACCTGTCGATTTATTGCCAATGGGGAAAATCGAATCTTACTAGGCCCTTTGGGCGTTGGGAAAACTCATTTAGCGATTTCTTTTGCGGTAGAAGCCATTACTCAAGGATATACAGCTTTATTTTTAACGGCAGACGATTTAGTAGCCGAATGCCGAAAGGCAAACGAAAAAGGGACGCTCCAGCGATTAGTGAATCGTTCGAGTCGGCCAGATGTACTCATTATTGATGAAGTAGGTTATTTTCCTTTTGATGAGCTAACTGCCAATGTCTTTTTTCAAGTCGTATCGAAACGCTATGAACATGGCTCTATGATTCTCACATCGAATAAATCTTATCTCGAATGGGGAAAAGTATTCGGCGACGATGTATTTGCAACAGCGATTTTAGATCGTTTATTACATCATGCCATTATCTTTAACATCAAAGGCGATTCTTACCACTGTATTTGATAATTGAATTTTGAGACACTTCGAAATTGGCAAATGGTAAATCTGGGGTGTCTTGACATGGAGCCTCCAGAGGCATGATTTCACTCGAAAGGCGACACATCAAGGTGTTTCGATAGGCAACAAGCCTATCATGCCTCTCACTCCATATCAAGACGGTGTTTTTCGATGGAAATGGAGTGGCTCACGTTTTCATGAGCGAAGTGGCTCAATTTTATGTGAGCAAAAACACCGCCTACGGGAAAAGAAAAAAGCAGGGGTTTATCCTGCCCAGTTGTCTAATTAAATGGGGAATTTCATTTCGTTGAAATTGGGGAATTTTAAGGTTCTTACGTTCTTTTGGTGAAAAGTCGAGATAATTGAGAATGAGAAGCTAAAAAATTCTAATTTGCACACTAATTTTCTCAATTAGTTCCTCCCTATCACCAAGATTGCGTAAGAGCCAATTTTAAATCGTTGTTGACAATCTAAAGGGTATCAGTGTTTAAATATAAAAAATTGGTGGCAATACAATGAATTTTGCCACCATTGAATACTCTTATTTATTGTTGATTTAAGACTCCTCAAACCCATAATCCTTAAATTTTAATGCTCTACAATTTTCAATTATAGTTCTAATTGTTCCTTCTGGAACTCCATCCTTGATTTCAGCTTGTATTTCAAGTGTTACTTCAACATTTGCATTTTGTAATACTGTCAGATGCTGAACAATCTCTTCTGCAATTCTTCCTGCATCTCTTCCTATTCTATTACTGTCCAATTTTACGACTCCATAAAACCGACGTGGAAGGGTATTATTCGGTTTTGTCTCCTCCATCGAAGTAGCTGAAATGCCTGGATTATTATTAGATGTTACAAAATCCTCAAACTCTTCAATAATATGTGAATGCCTACCTATTTGATTGGTTGAATTATTCAAAATTGATGCAGTTTGAGTTTGCTTTGATTTTTCAATATATTCCTTTGCTACATCAGGTTTAACTAAAAATCCATTATGATTTACAGAATGAACTTTATTAGAATCTCCGAAAACTAAACCTAAATATTTATCATCACTCACAGCACTTGCATATGCAAAAAATTCTTGGAAATTTAGCCCTTCTTTAATTGTCTCTAACAGCACATCAATGTTTTTTAATCTTGATAAATAAGTGTAGCTACTTAGATATTCCCATAATTGTTTGATAGAAATATATTCACTGTTTTTCCATAACCATCTATCTAATTCCATTCGAAGTAATGCAGCTGACCATTTTGTAATAAGTTGTTCCGACGATTTCATTCTCTTAGATGCTTTTATTATATGACTTTCCGTTCCACCACTAATCTGTGATACTTCCCATTCTATTTCACCTATATCACTGCTAATCGGAACTAAAAGCCAACAGTACGCTTCTTTCAATCGAAGCTCTACAGTTTCTTCACTCCTTTTGAGATTCTCTTTAGCTTGTCTTTGCTGATTTGCATCTAAGTTTAAACCTTCTGCATCGTCAACTACTGATTTCCAAGCAAGGAACTTCCTAACTTCTCTCTTTAGCGTATTTATTAACTCACGATCCGGAGCCACAAACGCCAACATATTCCGATATATTCTAGGATTATTTCCTCGATTCATTAAAATTTCCAATGCCATTTCAATTGCTGAGCTAGCTTCTTTATTCGTTCTATGTGTATATTTAGGACCTAGAACAACCAGACGCACTTGCTGTTCATCTGGTACATCCAAAGATGAGCTTGGACAATTGTGAACCGCCGCAAATTCACCTCGTTCACGAATAGATTTTAAACGACGTTCAATTTCTGATTCAACTTCAGGATCGGTAATTTGCTGGCTTCTATCTTCAACTGTTCTACGGAGATTAGGCGGTAAGTCATACCAATAACGTTGATTGCTTACATACAAATGGGCTAGCTTATCTACTAAACGACCTAATGCGTCATTAAATACTGCTACTGACTCCCCAGGTTGAACTACTCCAAGGCGTATCCTTACATCCTCGATCCCTCTAATCCTTTGTTCTCTAACTGAAGGAGCACTCCCAAGAAAAATTGCTCTTGCTACTCTTCTTGCAGCCATAAGTTGTCCAAATCGAGGATTATCATTATCAATACGGTAAGGCAGGGACCTAGGGCCATCTACATCATTTTCCACTACTGTATTCCACCCATCAGGTAAATATCGAGTAACCTCTTCTCTCACCTTAACTGTATCAAACGGAATACTTCCAGGCATAATAAGCAGACTCGCATCCTGTCTAATCCATAAATCGTGAATTACCGTCGCCATTAAACGAAGAACTCCACGAGTCTTCTGAAATCTCTCTAATGTAGCCCAATCATTATATAATCGATCAAAAACTTCCGGATGTATAGGATAACAGGATCTTAATCTCTCTAAATAGGCAAGTTCTTTACATTCAATAGGATAATCCTGCCCACCTTCTCTATACATTTCACTAAATGCACGACAAACCTCTTCTTGTGCAGCAACATCTTTTACAGGCAAGAATAAACGTCTTCTAACTATTTCAAATCCTTCCTCTGCACTAACAGGTTTCCATATTGCCTCCATTCGACCAAACGTATGCTCAATAAACTCTAACGTTAACTTTCCTGCTTCACCACCTATCTCAATATCTGATTCTGGAATAGATGCAATGACTAGACAATTTTTACTTGCACGAGCCGCTTCAGTCAATTCCTGAATAAAGCTAAGAACAGATTCAAAGCTTCCTGCCGGTAAACCAGAAACACCATATATTTTTCGAGCATAGGCAACGATTTCATCAATTAAAATTAGACATGGACCACATTCATTAAAAAGCTCAGTAAGCGTTTCCGAACCAGGCGAAACAGATAATTTATCTGCTTCTCGAATAATATCATATAACTCAGGTCTTCCTGCCTGTTCAGCTAATTGAGCGGTCATCTCTCCCCATAAAGTTCTAATTGTAATTCCAGGAAAATTAGGCGGGCGTTTAATTTTTGAAGGATTTAATGCTGTTCCTACTAATACCGCAACATTGACCTCTGGGCATTTATCTACTCCCGCTTCTTGTAATATAGAGTTAATCTCTTTAATTTTCTCCAAAGCTGCGGCTTTACCTTTTTTCTTTCGTAATAAATGGTAGAGAGCTAGCATAGTGTGTGTTTTTCCGCCACCAAAGGCTGTTTTTAGTTGTACAACTGGCTCTCCGCCAATTCCCGAAACTCTCCGTATTGCTTGCACTAACAAACTACGCATACCTTCTGTAATATATGTACGCCCAAAGAATTCAACAGGGTCTTGATATTCTATTTCTGCCGTTCCTCTTACTACTTGAGCTAAATCAGCGGCAAACTCAGCTTGTGTATATCTACCTTGAGCTACATCTGGATGTGGTTCAATTACAAACCTCCATGGTAATAACCCTTTTCTTGGTGACTGACTTAGAACATTTAGCGTTGATCCTTTTTCTTCATAAACTGAGGTAGAAGCACCTGTAGTCCCGTAACGAACCCGTCTGGCTAACTCTCGAATGGCTTCTGTATTTTCGGAATCAATTTGTTCTAAAAGTCTTGCCATAGTATCTAGTGCTCGCCACGCATCCTCGTCTGATATATCTCCTGGTCCTTTATGTGCCCATTTATTACGAGTCGCAATCAGCTCTTTAATCCAATTAAGATGATCTCGACTTAGTTTTTTCTTAAATATATTTCCCCAATGTATATCCATTAGAATTAGGCATCTTGCAGCATCTAAAGAGTCTACTAAAGTTGAAAAATCCCCATCATCAGGTAAATCACGCTTTTGCACGTCATGAAGTTTTTGTATAACACCTTCATACCACCAATTCGAACGATATTCCGCCTGAAGTTGTTGACATACATATGGAGCAAGGATTTCAGTCAGTAACTGAAATCCTTTAGTTACAAGTTGATAATTATCCAACATTTCTCTCACTCCTACTCAAACAACTTTAGTTGTTCACTTGAATCGTTTAAAAACTCTACCATTTTTTTCTGAATTTCTGACCAAGCAATTACAAGATTGTTATAGTCATTTGCTTCATCAGTCCAACCATTCTTATCAGCAATAGTAAATAAACGATATGCTAATCCTTTAACAGCTTCAGCTAAGTCACTTCGTAGTTTACTCGCTTGTCTTGCCGCTTCAATTTCTCCGCCTGTTTTCAAAGCTCTTACTAAAATACTAGTACAATACCATACAGACGGAATGCGTACGCTATCTAAATCCCAATTAGCATCATATTCATCATGTTTTAATAATCTTACCTTACCTTTTTCCGCAATTAACACTTTATTTTCCAAAAGTTTGGATATTGTCGTATTTTTTGCTCGAGCTAGTACGTCTGCTTCTCCAGAATTTCCTTCCTTTGTTCCATATTGTTCGTACCATGAAACACAAAAACGACTTTCGGCATCCATATTGACTTCTGAGGAGGAAAGAAAAGAATCTAACTCCTGATTAATAACCTGTAAGGCAGATCTAATTGTCATAGATTTTCCATCTGCCTCCAAAACCTTTTCATATTTTGAAAATATGGCCATACCAGGTCCAATCGCTGCCTGAGCAAGATCTACCGGTGCAATATTTGTCTTCTTTAGATTTTCTATAGCCTTTGGCAATTGACTTTTAAGTTCTTTAATAAATTCTCTTCTTGTTATCAACTCTTTTTCCTTTCTCTTTCTACAAACGAGAAGTATGGATGAAGCAAGTGAGTTTTTCCTAGCCTTTCTACCTGTAGGTCTTTCTGTTCTTAATGGCCAAGTATGAACAATTCTTAATCCACATTCTATTAATACCGAAAGAATGCTTTCCCATGCAGTAAACATTTCCTCGTTCTCTTTTTCTATATCTTTTTCTTTAAATGCATAATAAAAAGTAATAGGGTACTCATCATTAGCTTGCGATACTAGAACTTTTATAGCGTCATGTAACTTATTTTTAAAATGGTGACTAGCTAAAGTTCTATCTCCATCAAATCTATGCCATGCTGCCACAGCTTCTTCACTTTTTGGTGTCATTAGAGTGGAAAAAATATCTGGAAAATCATTTCTTAACGAATATCTAAATATCCCATAAAAGAAGTCAGCAAAATCAGAGTAAGTGATGCTATTGTAATAAGGTGGATCTGTAGAAATTAATACGTTGTTAAATCGTTCGTCCTTACTAGCGGCATCTCTTTGATATGATGCTCCAAAATTCGCTGGTAATTGTTCTAAACATTTAGGAATCCACTCTAAAGTACTTATCCAACTACCTGTAGAATTTCCAAAAGGGTTCGCTTCCGCAAAATCCCATGCCATAGCAACACCTTGTTCAGAAAACGTTTGCTCAATTTTTTCACCTGTTGTATTCCAAATTGCAAAGGCACTTAATCGATTAGCTAGCCGACCAACACCTAGAGTAAGATAAGTAGCGACAATCTTCGCATATTCTTCGTCAGCCCCATCTTCAATGCATTTCATTTTTGCTTCTTGCACCAAACCAGCGAATGTTTCTAAAGCAATTTTTTGACGAGGAATAAACATAGAACCAATTGTATTAAAACCATAGATTGGTGGGTTAAAATAACCTGATATCTGAGTAGCAGGAATGTCCTCTAAAAAATCAGACTGTTGAATTTCAGGAAACTGACTTGGATGCGGGTCAATATAAACTCTTCCTCTCACACCCTCAATTACTATAGCTATCGGAATAATACCTATTCTTTTCTTTCTACCTTCTTCACGTATATAGTCCAGTGACACAGCTGTATTACAATTTATGCAACGTGCACCTCTTCGATTAACTGTTCCCTTTTTTTCAGGTGATGGTCCTTCTTTCACAATAAAGCGAACACGATTAGTATCAGGCTCAACTAATGGTTCAACATGCATTTCTTTCCCTTTTTTTACACATAAATCAAATTTACTTATTAATGGCATGTCTATTCCACATGCTGGATTCTTACATTTAACACTTCTACAATATAACCACGCAATAACCTTTGCTTTTCCACCTCCATATTTACTAGGAAGCATTAAATCAGGATATAAATTTCCTATTCTTTTATAGGCTTCTTGTTTCATCCATTCCCCATAATATCGAATATCTTCAGCTAATCCTGAAGCGTTCGTCCAACTTTTACTATCCAATTGTATTCTTGATTTTGGATTTACTGGAGGTCTATTTTTGACTTTGTATGGAAATTCAATTAATGATTTAGTTAACATTACAGCTACTGGATTTAAGTCAGTTCCATAAGATTCTAACTCACATTTCGCACCCTAACAAGGTCAAAACAAAGGATTTTTTATTTAGTTTTTCAGAATAACTTTTTGACCAACACGACGAGCGATGGCTATCCTTTTTTTACCATCGCTGGTCGTTCCGTATGACGTTACACGTAAATGCTCTCATCCATGCCCAATCCCTGCAGAATCCTTCGCTGATCAGGGGTAAGGGAGCGATCCAGTGAGCGTTGGATGCGCCCATCCGGCAGCTTGAACAGGACGACGTTCACATATTGAAACAGCTGGAAAATCGCCTGTCCCGTCGGCCGGGTCAGCTTGCGGCCTCCAGGACCCTTCAACGGGTGTTCTGGAGTAATAAACTGACGCACTCGGCGCTGAAAAACGCGGTAAATCGCCAAGGCCAAGAGAAACAAATAGCCCAATACCGCAACTCGTTCTGGCTTTTTGACATAGATCTCATCCGTGAAAAAAGGGTCTTTCAAAAAAGCGAAGTTCATTTCCACCGAGATCTGCCCTTTATACAGCTTCAAGATCTCTTGGGCATCCATTTGTTGGCCCTTCCATTCCTCCGGAACGGTCGTGACGAGGACAAACCGGGACGCTTTCCGTCTTGCCTGTTCCCACGCGTTTTGGTCGAATTCGACGTCAAGGTGCAAGAAATACAGCGTCTCCACCTCGGGTTCCGCCCCTTTTTTCGGCCGTCCGCGCCGTTTTTTCGGGCGTACGATCTCTTCGACCGCGGCCTCAACCCGATGAAACCGGGGGCGAAGGGACGCCTTGAGGGACGCCAAGGCTTGTTCAGCGTCTTCCCGGCACGAGAAAGGGTGGCGCTCCCAATGGGCTTGTTCCTCGCGAAGAAGCTCCGCTTCTTTGGTTCGTTCTTTTTCGAGCGTCTTTCCTTTTCGCTGATCGAGCGCACTCGATTCGACGACGATCAGCCGAACGGGGTGGCCTTCATAGGTGGAGGATGTTTCCCATACCCGATACGTGGCGCCGTTTCTCTCCGCCAGCGTAAAGGGTTCGCTCCACGGGATGTGAGGCGAATCGGCCTCCGCTAATGCCCGTTTCACGATCCGAAGCGACGAAGGGCCTCGGGTGATCAAAAAGGCGTTGGCCGCTTTGGTTTGCGCCAGAGTGTCTTTTGTCATCGCGGCGGAATCGGCCACGTAAATCCATTCGTCTTCCATCTTCGCTTGTTTGAGCTGTTCGTGGACACGGGACAGCACCTCCGGATTCCACGTTTTGTCAGGCAGGTTGCCGTCGTGCACATCGCCGTAAAACGGGATGCCGTCCTCGTTGCCGACCAGTCCGAAACCGATCTGTTTTTGCCAACGATGATGGCGGTTATAGCCATGTGTGATTTGTAAGGCCTCTAACGAGGCCGATTCATACGCGCCGTAAACCGTCTTGTCCGTCGTATCGGCGTGGAAGGCTCGGAGGGAAAGGCCTTCTTTGCGATAAATATGAATCAAGCAAGTGCTGATGACGTTGTGAATGCCAGCCTCATACAGGCGATCGAGATGACGAGCCAAGGCATCGTCGTTCAACCAGGAAGGATGGAGACCGGGACGGATGAGTTTCTCTAGATCGACCTCCTGAGCCCAATGTTCCAAGTGAACAAGGGCTTGCCGGCCGTCAAACATATTGTAGATGATGGCCTGAACGGCATCGCTGACTCGCGTTTGGCACTGCGGATCGACGGGCACGAGATGGTCAATCAATTGAGGCAGACCCAGTTTCTTGAATAGGGCACTTATTATATTCAAATAATCATTACGATAGACCTTTTTGACTTGAACGTTCATAAGAGAAAAACTCCTTTACGTTCCTTGTGTGTCAAGGATTCATTCGACATCGGAACGAAAAAATCCTCCCGATTTTCGTCGAGAGGGTGCGAAATGTGAGTTTTAAGATGCCGCAGTGGCAGTTGAAGCATCCATTTTTATCACTTCGTCAATAATCGCACTGCCAAGACAAACATCATTGTCATAAAATACCGCTACTTGTCCTGGAGTAACGGCTTTAACTGGTTTTTCGAATTCCACAAAAGCCGTTCCATTCGGACGAATATGAACGGTTACTTTCTGATCTTCTTGACGGTATCTGAATTTAGCTGTACATGCAAATGTACGTGGACGAACATCCCCGTTAATAAAGCTAATGTTCGATGCAATAAGACCGGTAGAAAACAGAGCAGGATGATTTTTACCTTGAGCGACGAGTAAAACGTTGTTTTCTAAATCTTTATCGACGACATACCAAGGTTCCCCTGTTCCTTTTCCACCGATTCCAAGTCCTTTTCGTTGGCCAATCGTATAGTACATCAACCCATCATGAGTACCTAGCACTTCTCCATCTAGAGAACGAATTTCTCCGGGCTGTGCCGGTAAATAATTCTTTAAAAAGTTTTTGAAATTTCTTTCTCCAATAAAACAGATTCCTGTACTATCTTTTTTATTGGCGTTAACAAGGTTCAATTCTTGAGCGATTTTTCGTACTTCATCTTTCGTTAATTCTCCAATAGGAAACAGGACTTTTGACAAATGCTCTGCTGTTAATTGGCTAAGAAAATACGTTTGATCTTTATTGGGATCTTTTCCACGCAATAAGGCGATTTGGCCATTTTCTCTGTTGATTCTTGCGTAATGGCCTGTCGCGATATAATCAGCATCTAGTGAAAGAGCGTAGTCAACAAACGCTTTAAACTTAATTTCTGTATTGCATAAAACATCTGGATTTGGTGTTCGCCCCCGTTTCAACTCATCTATAAAGTACGTAAATACTCGATCCCAATATTCTTTTTCGAAGTTCACACTGTAATAAGGAATCCCGAGTTGATTGGCAACTCTCTTAACATCTTCGTAATCTTCCGTTGCTGTACATACACCATCGTCATTAGTGTCATCCCAATTTTTCATAAATACACCGATTACGTCATACCCCTCTTGTTTTAAAAGGTAGGCTGCCACAGAGGAATCAACTCCACCAGACATTCCGACGACAACTCGTTTTTTCTTCAACCTTATTCACCCTCTTAAACTGAAATGTTTTTTGTTACAGTTATGTTCAAAAAAAATTTATGACGCACAACTAACACAAAGTATTGGTTGTACTTTTATTTCAGGTATGAAAACTAACTATTATTAATTTCATCAATGATATCTTTGATCGTCACACCTTTTAAATAGTTTAAAAAGTGTTGTTCCGCATTGTGACAAACGCGAATGAGTATATCTGACAGGTTTCTGCCTATTGGGCAATTCTCATTGGAATCAGGACATTTCGGTACAAGCGTTTCCTCACTAGTGATTTTAAATATTTTGTCTAACGTAATATGTTCAGGTGGATCGTTTAAAGAAAATCCGCCTTTTGCCCCTTCTTTAGAAGTAATAATATTTTCTTTCCTTAATATGCTCAAAATTTTCCTTAATCTTGCTGGGTGGACAGAAACACTTTGAGCAATGTCTTCACTGGTCACTCGTTGATTTTGCTTTTTGGCTAGATAAGCAACGCAGTGAACGGCAATCGAAAAATCGCTATTCATAATGAACCTTCCTCCTAACTGTAATAATAATGATTACAGTTCATATTGTCAATTGTAAATAACTTCTTTTGGTCTACCGTGAATACAATTATAATTTTGTGTGTTTGTCAAAGAACCTCTTGACTTAGAGTTAGCTCTAATATGTAGATTTAATATGAGCAGTAATAAGTTAACCATATATTATATATAAGTTTACATTAAAAAAATCGATATAAGTAAGGCGTTTAAGTTAGACAAAATACGGAGGAAATTAGGGTATTGAAAAAAGAAATTGAAGTATTTGAAGAATAAAAAAGACTTCTCCTCGTGCTGACATTGAACCAAAATTGAATAAATTTAAAGAACGGCTAAATAAAGCGATTGAACTATTACAAAAATGAAGCGGGAGTGTTTGATTGCTCCCGCTTTTTCTCATTATTTAAGGTATTTTTCAGCTTTTTTAGAACTTCCGCTTGCTGTTTGAGTGTATCCCCATACATTTCCATCTAATGGGTCATTGTTTAGATATCCGTCAAGATCATGGAAAATACGATGGGCAACGAGTAGACCATAAACATCTTTATTCTTTTCCGCTTTTTCTACCGCTTTTAAAGCATTATTTAAATCCGATTTGATTGTTTCGTTTGATGCTAAACTGATTGCCTCTTTAATGTATGTATGTAATTTTCCCATATTTTCTTTATTGTCTTTAAAATCGAAAGTTTTTGCACCACCCCAACCTAACAAATCATTTAAGAATCGTGAGTGATTGAAATCGCTTCATTTGCATTTTCTTGAGCAGATATATCGTTTGACTGTTTCTTAGATAAATTTTCGTTTGTATTTGTGGTTTCCTCGTGGCTTTTTGATTTTGTTATTGGTTCGCCTATGTTGAAATAAAAATATGCCCCTCCTAAAGCCGTCAAAAATAACGAAATTCCTAAAAATACATATTTTTTCAATTTTTTACCCCTCTCTTTGTTATTCAACAATAAAAAATTCCGCATCAATTAAATATTTTCCTTCTATAAATCACTCAATTTGAAATAATATATTAAAAACAGGCGTGTTGATTATCCAATAAAATCCAAAGGGTATAGAAAAAAGAGCACCTTTCCTGTAGAATGTGAGTAGCGACACAAACAAACCCAGGAGGTGCTCTCTATGAACAAGCATACCACACTCCCGAATTTGATGCAAAAACTTGTTTCGGATGAAGAGATTCAACTGATTGCCGAAGCGGTTGGGTATCGTGATTCGTCTCGAACCTTTACGTTGCGCGAGTTGATTCACTTCTTCCTGCTGGCCGCCATGCATCAATGGAAAAGCTTTCGCCACGGAGCCGATGTGGGGCCTCTGTATGGATTGCCGCGATTCCATTATTCAACTGTATCCAAGAAAGCGAAAGAAGTTCCCTATGACATCATGAAACGCTTGTTGACGTTGATCATTTCCAAGTGCAACCGCCAAACCCGCCGTTCGCTTCGGTTTCCCAAACCGCTTCGGGTGGTGGATTCGACGACCGTCACGGTCGGGAAAAACCGCCTGCCATGGGCGCCATATCACGGCGAACGCGCCGGAGTGAAGCTGCACGTCGCGTATTCGCCGGAATCCTCGCTGCCGGCAGACGTGGTGGAAACCATCGGACTGCGTCATGATGGCCCGGTGGGAGAACAGTTGACGAACGCTCAACAAGTGCTGGTGGAAGACCGGGCGTATTTCAAAATCGAACGCCTCGATCGATTTGTAGAGCAGCATCAGCTCTTTGTCATTCGGATGAAGGACAACATCGAACTTCATCAGAAAAAAAGCTTGAAACGCCTTTCCAGCACATCTTCATCGGTTCAAGCCGACTTCACGTGCCAGTTGGGGACGAAACAATGCCGCTCCACCAAGCGTCACCGGGTGGTGATCTTTCGAGATGCGAATGGCCGCGACATTCGGGTCGTGACGAACCTCTTCCATGCGTCTGCGGAAACCATTGCCGACATGTACCAACAACGTTGGACTGTTGAGGTCTTTTTCCGTTGGGTGAAGCAATATCTGAATGTCCCGACCTTGTTTGGCACGACGGAAAATGCGGTATACAACCAACTGTTTGCGGCGTTCATCGCGTATGTGTTGCTGCGATGGCTGTATGATCAAACCAAAAAACAGACGAACGTCTCTCTTTCCTTCATTTCGTTCGCCGTTTTTTCTCTGGGCAGCTTCCTCTCGATTGGAAATCCGGGATGGCCGCTGCTTTGTTTGAGTATGCCCAAATTTATGGAAGGCGTTAATTTTGGATAATCAACACTCGTGGTTATTTAACATATTTTATGTATCTTCAAAGAAAACAAAATATTTGGTGAACAGTACGACGAAATGTTCAATAACGTTATTTCAAAATATAAAACTCAATAGATGTTCCACCATATAATCCGAATATCTTATTTTTTTATATAATTCCGAAATTAACGTTTCCACCACTTAATCCGAGGAACCGAATTAAATAAATAATAGGGTGGTATCTATGGGAGAGATACAAACAAAGCAATTTATGACTAAGAGCGGTAAAAAATTTGTAGTAAGAACTGCTTTGCCCAGAGATGCAGATAAAGTGGTAACATTTATCAAAACCGTTATCTGTGAAGCACCTTATTTACTTACTACCGAAGCAGAATTTAAGGTAACAAGTGAACAGCAAAAACAATTGTTGCAGCAAATGCTTGATGACAATGGAAAATTGGCTATTTTAGCTGAGTATGATGGAGAAATTATTGGATTTTTAGATTTTCATAATGGACATAGGCAGCGAATAAAACATCAAGGCTCTTTTGGTATGAGCGTTAAAAAAGATTTCAGAAACCAAGGAGTAGGCAAAGCATTGCTAACTGTGTTATTAGATTGGGCAAAGGAAAACCCTTTAATTGAAAAGGTTTGTCTTGAAGTATTTGCTAACAATACGAGTGCCCTTCGTTTATACAGAAATTTTGGGTTTGTGGAAGAAGGTCTTAAAACAAAAGCGATTAAGATAGATGAACAGACTTATTATGACTTGATCTTAATGGCTTATTTTGTGAATTAGTTTCAAGTGTTCTTCAACTCTTATGGAAGAGCGAATTAACTTCGTCATCTGTGGCGAAGCTCGCTTCATGGGTGGCTAAGGGGTAGGATGGTTGAAGGAGCAAGGAATTTAATCTTAAGTCAAATAATATTAGTCAAAACGTGAGATTAAACAAAGGGGATGGGGAAATGATTGTTCTTGAGACACAAAGGTTGATATTAAGACAATATGAAGATGAAGATATAACTCCTCTACATAGTATTTTTTCTGACCCAGAAACCATGAAGTTTTAATCCAGCTCCCTTTAGTATTGAGCAAACTCAAGACTGGATTAAACGAAATCAAGATAGATATCGGAATGATGGTTATGGATTATGGGCGGTTTGTTTGAAGGAAACGAATGAATTGATCGGGGATTGTGGGTCTTGTTAAACAAAAAATAAATGAGGGTATAGAAGTGGAGATTGGATATCACATTAATAAAAAGTATTGGTCAAAGGGGTTCGACAGAAGCAGCTAAAGCGTGCAAGGAATATGCGTTTGATAAATTGGGTTTAAATAAGCTGATCAGTATTATTGATCAAGAAATGTTCCATCCATTCGTGTGGCAGAGAAGATTGGTTTCATTAAGGAAAAAGAAGTATTTATTTTCGGTAAGAACCATTATATATACTCGGGATTTAAAGAAAGTAACGAAGGGTTATTGAACGAATGGTGCGATAGTTAAATAAAATATGTACAAAAAGCTGCCTTATCATCACAAGGTGGCTTTTTCATCGGTCGAAAATCAACCATTGATAATAGAGCCTTTTAGAAAAGGGATAATAACATGGATTGTTGAATTCTGTAAGATAGGGGGTGGATCTATGTTGCAAAAGTTGTCGCTGACAGGAAAAAGAATATTTCTGCGGACACCAACGCACGATGATTTGCCAATTCTGTATAACCTGATATATGGTGTGGAGAATCCAGAATGGAAAAAGTACGATGCTCCTTATTATCCGCTTGAATTTTGTACCTTTGAAAAGTTTTCTAAGAAAATGGAAGAAAGAATGAATGTTACGGATGTACCAAGTCAAATGATTATAGAATATCAAAGTCAAATTATAGGTATGGTTAGCTATTATTGGGAGGATAAACGTACACGATGGCTTGAAATGGGAATCGTCATATATTCTCCTGAACATTGGAATGGTAGATTTGGAACAGAAGCATTATCTATATGGATTGACTATCTCTTTGAAAATCTACCCATTGAGAGAGTGGGTCTGACGACTTGGTCTGGAAACCCACGAATGATCAGATGTGCGGAAAAATTGGGAATGCGATTAGAAGGGAGAATGAGAAAATGCCGCTACTATAATGGCGAATACTATGATTCCATTCGGATGGGTATTCTTCGAGAGGAATGGGATGAGCTTAAAAAGAATAATCCCTTATTCAATTCCCATGGAAGAACAAATTAATTTCCATCATCTGTGGTGAAGCTTGCTTTATGGTTGGCTAACGGGTGCGATACTTCAACAAGAGGGTATCGCTTTTTTTATTGAACTAACAGGGTAGTTTATTTTAAGACTCACATTTCGCACCCTCTCGACCAAAATCGGGAGGATTTTTTCATCCCGGTGTCGAATAGGTCCTTGACACACAAGGAATGCAAAGGAGTTTTTCCATCATGGACGTTCGAATTCGGGCGATTTATGAAAGTTTCTATTTGAATATAATAAGTACCATTTTCAAAGATCTTGGCCTCCCTCAGCTGATTGACCGGCTGGTTCCGGTGGATCCTCAATGCCAAACCCGAGCCAGTGATGTGGTCGGGCTGCTTCTCTTGGATATCTTGAGCGGCCGGCAAGCCCTCGTTCATTTGGAACGGTGGGCGCATGACATCGACTTGCCCAAGCTGATCCGGCCAGGATTGGATCCGTCTTGGTTCAACGACGATGCCATTGCTCGCCATTTGGACCGGCTGTATGAGGCCAATATCCATCAAGTCCTTTCGTCTTGCCTGGTGCAAATCTACAAGAAAGAAGGCCTCCCTCTCCGTGTCTTTCACGCGGATACGACGGACAAGACGGTTTACGGTGCGTATGAATCCGATTCGTCGGATGGGTTGCACATCACCTATGGCTATAACCGCCATCATCGCTGGCAAAAGCAGATCGGATTCGGCCTGATCGGCAACGAGGACGGCATCCCGTTTTACGGCGACGTGCACGACGGCAACGCGCCGGACAAAACGTGGAATCCCGAGGTGCTCTCCCGTGTCCATGAGCAGCTGAGGGAAGCGAAGATCGAAGACGAATGGATTTACGTGGCAGATTCCGCTGCGATGACGAAGGACACGCTGGCGCAAACGAAAGCCGCCAACGCCTTTTTGATCACGAGAGGGCCGTCGTCGCTCCGGATTGTCAAAACGGCGCTTTCGGAGGCGGATGCCCAACCCGATTCGGCGTGGAGCGCCCCCTTTGCGCTGGCCGAGAAAAACGGCGCCACGTACCGGGTATGGGAAACGGCCTCGACATATGAAGGCCAGCCCGTACGACTGATCGTCGTCGAATCGAGTGCGCTCGACCAGCGAAAAGGAAAGACGCTCGAAACAGAACGAACCAAAGAAGCGGAGCTTCTTCGCGAGGAACAAGCCCGTTGGGAGCGTCATCCTTTCTCTTGCCGGGAAGACGCCGAACAAGCCTTGGCCTCCTTGAAGGCATCCCTTCGTCCCCGGTTCCATCGAGTGGAGGCCGTCGTCGAAGAGATCGTGCGTCCGAAAAAACGGCGTGGACGGCCGAAAAAAGGGGCGGAACCGGAAATGGAGACGCTGTACACCCTTCGGCTGAGCGTGGAATTCAACCAAGACGCGTGGGAGCAGGCGAGACGGAAAGCGTCCCGGTTTGTTCTCGTCACGACCGTTCCGAAGGAATGGAAGGGCCAACCCATGGATGCCCAAGAGATCTTGAAGCTGTATAAAGGGCAGATCTCGGTGGAAATGAACTTCTCCTTCCTAAAAGATCCGTTCTTTACGGACGAAATTTACGTCAAAAAACCCGAACGAGTGGCGGTATTGGGCTATTTGTTTTTGCTGGCCTTGGCCATTTACCGCGTCTTCCAGCGCCGAGTGCGTCAGTTCATCACACCTGAACGCCCGTTAAAGGGCGCAGGAGGCCGGAAATTGACCCGGCCAACCGGACAAGCGATTTTTTCAATTGTTTTGGTATGTCAGAGTCGTCCTGTTGGAACTGCCGGATGGGCAAATCCAACGCAGGCTGGGGAAACCGCTCACCCCTGATCAGCGAAGGATTCTGCAAGGATTAGGATGGATGAGAGCATTTACTTGTAAAGGTTATACGGAACGACTAGCGATGGTAAAAAAAGGATTGCCATCGCTTGTCGTGTTGGTCAAAAAGTTATTCTGAAAAACTAAATAAAAAATCCTTTGTTTTGACCTTGTTAGGGTGCGAAATGTGAGTTAAGAAGGAAAACTATTTAGAAATGAGGAAATAATTCAATAATAACATTAAATGAAGGAGGAATCGTATGGAAATTAGAAAAGCTACTTCTAATGATATTCCTGAATTAGCATCTTTAATGGAGCAACTTGGTTATCCAACCTCTGTTGAACAGATGAGAATTAGATTTAGTAATATTGAATCAAACCCAAGCTATCATACTTTAGTTGCTGAATATGATGGAAAAGTTGTTGGAATGATTGGATTATGTACTGGGGTTTTTTATGAATTGGATGGTTCTTATGTTAGAATCGTAGCTTTAGTTGTAGATTCTAACTATCGTAGCAAAGGTATAGGAAGAAAGTTAATAGAAGAAGCAGAAGTTGGGCAAAAGACAAGGAGCTATCAGTATTGGAGTAAATAGTGGAAATCGTACAGAACGTTTAACTGCTCATCAATTTTATATTAATATGGGTTATGAACAAAAAAGCATTGGATTTGCAAAGAAGCTTATTTAACTATCCTTGAAAATTTTTTTTCTTTTTTGATGGTGCCGTATAGATACGGCATGGTTATCTCCCATGGAAGAACGAATTAACTTCCATAAATGTGGTGAAGATCGCTTCATGGGTGGTTAACGAGTGCTTTACTAAAAGTGCGTAAAAGAGAGAGAACTATAGAAGCGATTGTTGAAGAACAAAAAAAACACTTGAGTCTAAAAAATTTTCCGAGAGTTTTTGCTTGCTTACCACATGCTCAATTTTATTTAGTACAGAATAATTTATGAATTCCCAATAATGCAGAAAAAAAGCAAGAAAAATTATTGACCTAAAATGAGATCATTTATATAATATCCATAGTCAGCACGATAGCTCGGGTCGTTTTCGGTAGTAATTGATCAAAGAGTGAGAAAAATGAAAAGAACCCTTGATACACAAGTTTTTTCAATAATTGAGGG